>NZ_KB912732.1 GCF_000383795.1 Saccharomonospora saliphila YIM 90502 | reverse complement strand
CCGAGGCTGGCGACGTCGTTGGGGCCGCGCTCGGCGGCGTTGCTGCGCGCCGAGGGCTGGCTGCCGCTGTCGCGGCTGGGCCTGCTCGCGCGGGGGGCCATGGCGCAGGTTCCGTTGCGGCACGGTCCGCTCACCGTGGTGGACAAGGCGTTCGTGCGGGCGGCGCGCCGGGTGGGTGTGGAGGTGCACACCTGGACCATCGACGATCCGGAGCAGATGCGGTCGCTGCTGGATCTGGGGGTGCAGGGCATCGTGACCGACCGGCCGGATCTGCTGCGGGAGTTGCTGCGTGAGCGCGGGGGGTGGCCGCAGAGCGGCTGACGCCGACGGGGCGCGGCGCGGGTGCCGGTCGGGTGCCGTCGTGGGATGTTCACCGGCGCGTCACCGGTGTCGCCGCGCGGTGTGGGCGGAAGCGAGTAGTCTCCGCTGACCACAGCATTCGATCATCGTGCAGGAGCCGGTCATGTCCACCGTGCCGAGCGGTCCCTCCCCCACCGCCGATGCCCGTGAGCGTCGGCGTGAGCAGCGTGGCTGGTATTTCTACGACTGGGCGAACTCGACGTTCTACACGTCGGTGATCACCGTGTTCGGCGCGCTGTACATGAGCACGGTGGCCGCGGAGGACGCCCGGACCGACACGGCGCGCAACGGGCCGCGGCCGTGTGTGGGTCCGGACGGGGCGCCGAACAATCTGCACAACTGCGATATCAGCTTGTTCGGGCTGGTGTTTCCCGCGGGGTCGTTGTGGGGGTATCTGCTGGCGGCGGCCACGGCGATCCAGGTGCTGGTGCTGCCGGTGACGGGAGCGATCGCCGACCGCAGCCAGTACAAGAAGCGGATTCTGGGGTTCTTCGCGTTCTTGGGGTCGGCGGCCTCGGCGTTGCTGTTCTTCGTTGCCGAGGGGCGGTGGGAGCTGGGGGTGGCGCTGTACATGCTGGGCAATATCGGTTATGGCGCCTCGCTGGTGACGTACTACTCGTTCCTGCCGGACATCGCCACGCCGGACGAGCGGGACTCGGTGTCGTCGAAGGGGTGGGCGTTCGGTTATCTCGGTGGTGGTGTGGCGCTGGCGCTGCAGTTGGGGTTCTTCCTGGGCCACGAGGCGCTGGGCATCGCCGAGTCGACCGCGGTGCGGATCTGTTTTCTGAGTTCGGGGCTGTGGTGGGCGCTGTTCACGGTGATCCCGTTGCGCCGGTTGCGGGAACGGCAGCCGCCGCACGGACCCGAGCACGGGGTGTCGGTGGTGCGGGGCGGGTTCGCCGAACTGCGGCAGACGGTCCGGGCGGCGCGGGCGTTCCCGCTGACGCTGGCGTTTCTGGGGGCGTATCTAGTGTACACCGACGGCATTTCGACGGTGGTGGCGGTGTCGGCGCAGTACGGCAAGGAGGAGTTGCGCTTCGACGACGAGGTGCTGATCGCGACGATCCTGGTGATCCAGTTCGTGGCCTACCTCGGGGGGATGGCGCACGGGCTGGTGGCGCGTCGCTTCGGGGCGAAGCGGACGATCCTGGGAAGTCTCGTCGTGTGGATGGGGGTGCTGACGGCGGCGTATTTCGTCGAGGCCGGGGCGCAGTTCCAGTTCTACGGGGTGGCCGCGGGGATCGGGCTGGTGCTCGGGGGGACGAACGCGTTGTCGCGGTCGTTGTACAGCCAGATGATCCCTGCGGGTAAGGAGGCGCAGTACTACTCGCTGTATGAGATCGGTGAGCGGGGGACGTCGTGGTTGGGGCCGTTGGTGTTCGCGGCGGTGGGTCAGGCGACGGGGTCGTTCCGGTTCGCGATCGTGGCGTTGCTGGTGTTCTTCGTGGCGGGGTTCGTGCTGGTGGCGTTGGTTCCGGTGCGGCGGGCGATCGCGGCGGCGGGTAACCGGGAGCCCGCGGTGTTGTGAGGCGGGGCCGGCCGGGCGTGTGCCGAGGCCGGGTAGCGGAGACTGGGGCGAGGGCCTCGGGGCGGGCGGATAGGGTGCGGACCCGTGACTGCGCTGGATGACGAGGACGGCGATCCGACCGACGCGTTGTCGTCGGCGCCCGCCGCGGCGCGCCGGTGGGAGGCGCCGGGTGTGGGCAGGGTGAAGTTCTTTCACGGTCCGATGGACTGTGGGAAGTCGACGTTGGCGTTGCAGATCGATCACAACCTGGCGCGGCAGGGACGGCAGGGGCTGTCGTTGGTGCGTCACGACCGGTCGGGGCTGCCGCGGATCAGCAGCCGGATCGGGATCGCGCGCCGGGCGGTCGAGCTGGGTTCGGATACCGACGTGCGGGCGGTGGTGCGCCGGGCGTGGGAGCGCGGACGTGGGGTGGACTACGTGGTGGTCGACGAGGCGCAGTTCCTCTCCCCCGCGCAGGTGGAGCAGTTGGCGGAGTTGGCCGACGACGCGGGCGTGGACGGGTACTGCTTTGGGATCGCGACCGATTTCCGGGGTGAGTTGTTCCCGGGTGCGCGGCGGCTGGTGGAGCTGGCCGACGAGGTGGAGCCGGTGCAGGTGGAGGTGTTGTGCTGGTGCGGCCGTGCGGGGCGGTTCAACGCGCGGGTGGCCGATGGCGTGGTGTTGCGGACCGGTGAGACGGTGGTCGTGGCGGACACGGTGCCGGGGCAGGAGGTGGGCCCGAGTGACGCGCCGCTGTCAGCCGGTGAGGTGAACTCGGGGCCGACACACGCGCCGAGGGAGACGACTACGGTGCGTTACCAGGTACTTTGTCGTCGGCACTTCCGCCTCGGCGAAGTGGGACCGGATGCGTCCGGGCCGGGGCAACTCCAGTTGACGTGACTGTGGTTGCCTTCCCGCACAGCCTCGCCCGCGTGGGTGAGATCACCGAGACAGGAGGCCGTGTCGCGTCACATGATCGCGTCGAGGGTCTCCCCTGAGAGACAAGCTGTTCTACAACCGGGTGAGCTGGTTCATCCCGCGTGACGTGGGGGTGGTTGGGAATTCAACCGACCGCTCGGCTCGTTGCACGGGGTGTGCAGCACCCTGGCTCCCGCGCGGAGCCGACCGAAAGGACCCATCATGGCCGACCGTGTTCTTCGTGGAAGCCGGTTGGGAGCGGTCAGTTACGAAACCGACCGTAATCACGACCTCGCGCCCCGGCGCACCGTACGGTACTCGTGCCCGAAGAACCACGAGTTCGAGGTGCCGTTCTCCGACGACGCCGAGATCCCCTCGGTGTGGGAATGCCGCCTGCACGGCAGCGAGTCGGAGATCATCGACGGTGGGCAGTCCGAGCCCAAGGAGGCCAAGCCGCCCCGGACGCATTGGGACATGCTGCTGGAGCGGCGCTCCATTCCGGAGCTCGAGGAACTGCTCAACGAGCGGCTCACGGAACTGAAGAACCGCCGCGGCCGCACGGCCTGACGGCGGGCAGGGCATGTCGGGGCCGTTCCTGCCGCGAGGCGGGGGCGGCCCCGACGTGTGTCGTGCGGCGGGAGCGTGCTCCCGCCCGCGCGAGGCA
>NZ_KB912731.1:7392-10348 GCF_000383795.1 Saccharomonospora saliphila YIM 90502 | reverse complement strand
CATCCGAGGACCAGGATCGTGGCGCGGCTCGCGTAGACGGCGCCGAGCGCGGTGGCCGCCAGGGCCGTCAGGTACAGCGGCGTGGAGGTGTGCAGGGCGCCGGCGAGGACGTGTTCCTTGCTCGCCCACAGCGACAGCGGGGCCAGTCCCGCCAGCGTCGCACCCCCGACCGCGAAGGTGGCGCCCACCACGGGCCACCGCGTGCCGACCCCTCGCAGGTCGGCCAGCCGATCGGTGCCCAACGCCGTGAGCCACGCGCCCGCGGTGAGGAACAACAGGCTCTTGGTCAGCGCGTGGGTCACCAGATGCGCGCCACCAGCGGCCACCGCCCCCGCGCCGGCCGCGAGCACCATGAACCCGAGCTGGGCGCAGGTCGAGGCCGCCAGCACCTGCTTGAGGTCGCGCTGGACGGCGGCGACCGCACCCAGCGTCAGTGCCGTGGCGGCTCCGGTCCAGGCCACCAGCGTCGCCGCCCACCCGGTGGCCGACAGCAGCGGGTTCAACCGCAGCAGAAGGTAGGCGCCCGCGGCCACCATGGCCGCCGAGTGCAGCAGCGCCGAGACCGGGCTGGGCCCGTCCATGGCGCGGGAGAGCCAGAAGCTGAACGGAAGCTGTGCCGACTTGCCCAGCGCGGCCAGCACCACGCCCCCGGCGACGACGTCCCGCCACCCGTCGGGCAGTGTGGCGAGGGCGTCGAGCCCGAGCCCGCTGGCGCCGCCCGCGAGCGCGGCCCCGGCCGCGACGTACAGGCCGAGGTCGCCCGCGCGAGTGGTCAGGAACGCCACGGCGCCCGAGGCGGCGGGCCGGGTCTCGTGCCACCGGAACCCGATGAGCGCGTACGAGGTCGCCCCCATCAGCTCCCACGCCATGAGCAGGGTGAGCAGTGTCGTGGCGGTGACCGTCAGCAGCATTCCGGCCGAGAAGACCAGCATGAGGCCGACGAAACGCGCACGTGACGCGTCTGGGGCGAGGTCGGCGGCGGAGAACACCAGCACCGCCAGCGACACCACGGCCACGGTCACCGTGAGCACGGCCGAGAGTCCGTCCACGCGGGCGCCGAACGACACCCCGGCCAGGTACTCCGCCGAGAACGTGGGGCGGGCGATCGCCACCGGGACCGCCAGTGTCAGGGTCACCAGCGCGGCCCCGACGCCGGCCCTGGTGGCCCTCCGGTCCGCCGTGTGGCCCGCGATGAGCAGCAGCGCCCCCGCCACGGCGGGGACGGCGACGAGGGCGACGAGTGCGGCGGCCACCGGCCGCTCAGCCCCTCAGATCCGCGGCCATGTCGGTCATGTCCACGTCACGGGCGCGGAACAACGCCGTGGTCACCGCGAACCCGGCGGCCATCTCGACCGCCATCGCGGTGATCGCCACGACGACGAGCACCTGTCCGTCGGGCCGTGACGGGGAGACGAAGTACCAGAAGCCCGCCGCGCCGACGAGGACGGCGTTGATCATCAGCTCAAGGCCCATCAGAACCATGACGATCGACTGCTGGGACAGCGCGCCGTACAGTCCGGTGGCCAGCAGCGCGGACGCCAGCAACAGGTAGTGCTCGAGCATCACCGGCCGACACCGCCCCGCACCGGGTCGTCGGCTCGCGCGCGATCCAGCCGGTCGCCGTAGCGCTCGTACCGTCCGCGCCGGGTCGCGAGCACGACCGTGGCGACGATGGTGGCGAACAGCACCAGGCCGAGCACCATCATCACGAGCATCTTCGGGCCCATCAGCGCCGCGCCGAGCGCGCGCGTCGGCTCGGCGGGCGGCGGGGCCTGCGCCGAGGGCCAGTCGACGAGCAGGATGCCCGTGGCCAGCGCGGCGAAGGTCCCCACCGCGATGGCGAGCGCCCCGCGCCGGTTGTGCACCATGGTCATCGGCATCAGCCCTGCCGGATTCATCATGTACATCACCATGAACACGACCATGAGCACCATCTCCATGGTCATCATGAGGAAGACCAGCACGCCGAGGTAGGTCAGTCCCACCAGCAGAAGCGTGCCCCCGGCCGCGAGGAACGACAGCAGCAGCGCGAAGGTCGCCCTTGCCATGGAGTCCACCCGGAACACCAGCATGCCGCTGACCACGGCGCCCGCCGCGCACAGCCAGAACGCGATCTCCGTCCACATCGTCACGTCGCTCCTTCCGCCGTCGTCCGCCGCCTCACCGGTCACGCGCCTGCCGCGTCACCGCCCGCTACGGCGGCCCCGCCAGCACGACCAGCGACACGGCGAGCGCCTGCACCAGCGACAGCGGAATCAGCACCATCCAGGACAGCTCTTCGAACCGCTCCATGCGGATCGTCGGCATCCGCCTGCCCGCCCAGACGAGCGCGGCGAGTACAGCGGCGGTCTTGAGCAGCGACCACAGCCACGCGGGTAACACCGGCCCGAGTCCGCCACCGAGGAACAGCGCCACCGCCATGGCCGCCCCCGACACCAGCAGCAACCACCGTCCCGCCCGCAGTACCAGGGCGTCCACTCCGGACAACTCGGCGGTCGCTCCGCCCGCGATGTCCGAGCGCACCGGCTGGTCGAACGGTGCCTGGAACGCCATCGCCGACACCGAGCCGAGGAAGACCACGAAGGCGACGGGCATCCACACGACGAACCACAGCTCCCGCTGCGCGGCGACGATGTCGGCGACCCGGAGTGAACCCGCGCCGATGGCCGCGGTGGTCAGCACGAACATGTGCGGTAGCTCGTAGGCCAGACCCTGCGCGACGAACCGGTAGCCGCCGACGAGGCCGAAGGCCGAGTTGGCGCCCCACCCGGCCAGCCAGACCGACGCCCACGCCAGGATCTCCATCGCGTTGAACCAGACGACGCCGACCTCGAGGTCGCCCACCGACCACCGGCCCAGCGGTGTGACCAGTGAGGCCAGCAGCGCCGCGCTGAACAGGGTGACCCCGGCCGCCCGCCACAGCGGCGCGTCGGCGCCGGGCGTGGCGCGCCGTTGC
>NZ_KB912731.1:4626-7292 GCF_000383795.1 Saccharomonospora saliphila YIM 90502 | reverse complement strand
CGCCAGGGGCAGCAGCAGGTTCAGCGCCATCATCAGCGCCCCGACCGGCAGGACGAGGGCGTTGGCGCCCGCGGCGGCGTGGCGCCCGCCCGAGCTGACCGCCCGCGAGCACGAGGTGCTGGTCCGGCTGGCCAGGGGAGCGAGCAACCCGGAGATCGCCGCGGAACTGGTGCTCGCCGAGACCACCGTGAAGACCCACGTCTCGCGCATCCTGACCAAGCTCGGCCTGCGCGATCGCACCCACGCCGTCGTCTTCGCCTACGAGAACGGCATCGTCGCCCCCGGCGGACGGTGAGCGCACCGAGGCCCCAGGCATCCTCCGCGCGGAGGACCCGGCGAGATCGTCTTCGGGCCGGACGCGCGCGAAGCCGGGGGCCTGATTGACTCCCTGCCATGTTGACAGTGTCTTCGATCAGCCGGAGTTTCGGCGGGCACCGGGTGCTCGACCGGGTCTCCTTCACCGTGCGGCCGGGCCGGATGACCGGCTTCCTGGGGGCGAACGGGGCGGGCAAGACCACCGCCATGCGCATCATCCTCGGCGTGCTCGCCGCGCAGGAGGGCTCCGTCACCTTCGACGGCAGGCCCGTCACCGGAGCGCTGCGGCAGACGTTCGGGTACATGCCCGAGGAACGCGGGTTGTACCCGAAGATGAAGGTCGCCGAGCAGATCGCCTGGCTCGGCGAGCTGCACGGGCTCGACCGCCCCACGGCCCGCGCGAACACCGAGCGCCTGCTCGACCAGCTCGAACTCGGCGAGCGGGCCGACGACCCGCTGGAGCAGCTGTCCCTGGGCAATCAGCAGCGGGCGCAGATCGCGGCCGCGCTCGTGCACGACCCGGTGCTGCTCATCCTCGACGAACCGTTCTCCGGACTCGACCCGATCGCGGTGGACACCGTGCTCGGGGTGCTGCGGGACCGGGCGGCCCAGGGCGTCCCGGTGTTGTTCTCCAGCCACCAGCTCGCCGTGGTCGAGCAGCTCTGCGACGACCTCGTGATCATCTCCGGCGGGCGCATCGTCGCCGAGGGGGAGCGGGAGCAGGTGCGGTCCCGGTACGGACCGGTGCGCTTCGAGCTGGAGGTGGACACCGACGCGGGTTGGGTGCGGGACGTGCCAGGCGTGCGCGTCGTCGACCTCGACGGTGCTCGTGCGGTGTTCGAGGCGGACGACGGCACGGCCTCCGCCACCGACGGCGCCGCTCTCGGTGACCGCGTGTTGCGGACCGCGCTCGACCGGGGCCGGGTCCGCAGCTTCACACCCGTCGTGCCCTCGCTCGACGAGATCTTCAAGGAGGTTGTGTGATGGGGGCCGAGACCACGACCGCGCCCACGACGGAGCCGGGTGGCCCGGGCGCGGCACCCGAGGGCGGCGCCGACTCGTCGTTCTGGCGTGCGACCCGGCTGGTGGCCGAGCGGGAGATCCGTACTTTCCTGCGGATGAAGGGCTTCTGGGTCGGTCTGGCCACACTCGTGATCGGGCTGTTCGCGGTGGCGGTGGTGCCGTCGATGCTCGGCGACGACGGGCCGGATGTGGCGGTGGTCGGCTCGGAGCAGGCCACCGCGCTGCGCGCGACGGACGCGAACCTGGTCGAGGTCGCCGACCGCGCGGCGGCCGAACGCGCGGTGCGCGGCGAGGAGGTGGACGCGGCCGTCGTCGCCGACACCGAGGGGGAGTCGGCGACCGGTGTGCGGGTGCTCGCGTTGTCGGAACCACCCACCGAGATCGTCGCGGCGCTGGGCAGCGTGCCCCCGGTGGAGCTGCTGGACGCGCCCGAGGTGAGCCAGGGCGAGCGGATGCTGGTGATCATGGTGTTCGGCGTGCTGTATCTCGTGTTCGGCATGGGCGGCATGGCCATCGCGCAGAGCACCGTGACCGAGAAGCAGACGCGTGTGGTGGAGATTCTGGTCTCGACGGTGCCCGTGCGGGCCCTGCTCGCCGGCAAGATCGCCGGACACGCGCTGCTGACGATCGCCCAGGTGGTGTTGCTGGCCGTCGCCGCTCCGATCGCTCTGCGGCTGGGTGGGCACGCCGAGTTGCTGAGCGTGGTGGCGCCCGCGCTCGGCTGGTTCGCCCCGTTCCTCTGCCTGGGCTTCGTGCTGCTGGCCGCGCTGTGGGCGGTCGCCGGCGCGGTGGTGAGCAGGCAGGAGGACCTCGGGTCGAGCATGAGCCTGGTCATGGTGTTCGTCATGCTGCCGTACTTCGGGACGATCTTCTTCGCCGACAACGCCACCGTGCTCACGGTGCTGTCGTTCGTGCCGTTCGCCGCGCCCGTCGCGATGCCGGTGCGGCTGTTCAGCGGTGACGCCCAGGTGTGGGAGGCGGTCACCGCCTTCGGACTGCTCGCCTGCACCGTGGTCGCGGTCGTGCTGCTGGCGAGCCGCATCTACTCCGGCGCCCTGTTGCAGACCCGGGGCAAGGTGGCCCTGTCCCGCGCCTGGGCCCGCGCCGACTGAGCCTCCCGCCCGCGAGTTGCCCCTTCCCGCCCGCGAGTTGCCTCTTCCCGAGCGGGGAGTTGCCCCTTCCCGCGCGTGTGCCGGAGGCGCGCCGGGCGCGACCTCCGGCGAGCACGGGCCCTCGGACCGCGGCGACGAGGTGCGTGCGGGAGTCCCGGCGTGCGGGCGACACGGAGGCGCTCGCCGCCGTCGTGCGGATGGCGCGGCGGCGGCGAA
>NZ_KB912731.1:2721-4526 GCF_000383795.1 Saccharomonospora saliphila YIM 90502 | reverse complement strand
CGCCGACGCCACGGACCGGCCGGTGACGCCGGCGCCCGCGACGAGCACCGGCCCGGTCACCGGGGCGCCGACGGCGGGCGCGCCCGCGTCCTCCGTCACCCGGCTCACCCGCCCCCGAGCCCGAGTTGCTCGCTGTAGAACAACCCGAGGCCGAACATGCAACAGATCGCGGCGAGCAGCCAGAACCGGATGATGACGGTGGTCTCCGCCCACCCGGCCAGCTCGAAGTGATGATGGAACGGCGCCATCCGGAACAACCGCTTGCGGGTGGTCCGGAAGACCGCGATCTGCACCACCACGGAGATCATCTCGACGACGAACAGACCACCGATCACGATGGCGAGCAGCTCGGTGCGGGTGGTCATGGACAATCCCGCGATGAGACCACCCAGCGCCAGCGACCCGGTGTCACCCATGAAGATTTTCGCCGGTGCGGCGTTCCACCAGAGGAACCCGACGCACGCGCCCGTGGCGGCGGCGGCCACCACGGCCAGATCCAGCGGGTCACGGACGTTGTAGCAGGCGGGCTGGTAGGCCTCGACGCAACTCAGCCTCGCCTGCCAGAACGAGATCACCACGTACGTCGCCAGCACCATCGCGCCGGCGCCGCCCGCGAGCCCGTCGAGCCCGTCGGTGAAGTTCACCGCGTTCGACCACGCCGAGATCAGCAGGTAGCAGAACACGATGAAGATCGGCAGCGGGAACATGATCAGCGCGATGTCCCGTGCGTAGGACAGGTTCTGTGACGCGGGGGTGAGGTTGTTCGGGTCCGGGAACTGCAGCACCAGCACCGCGAACGTCACCGCGACCACGAGCTGGCCGACCAGCTTGGCCGTCTTGTTCAGCCCCAGGTTGCGTTGTTTGCGGATCTTGATGAAGTCGTCGAGGAAGCCGACCATGCCCAGGCCCACCGCGAGGAACAGAACCAGCAGCCCTGAGGCGCTGGGACCGTCGTTGGTGGAGTCACGCCAGTAGTCGACGAGGTGTGCGGCGAAGTAGGCCACCACCAACGCCACGATGATGGCGACCCCGCCCATGGTCGGGGTGCCGCGTTTCGACCTGTGCCCCTGAGGGCCCTCCTCCCTGATCTCCTGACCGAATCCCTGTTTCGAGAACAGGCGAATCAGATACGGAGTGAGCAGAATGGACACACCCAGCCCCACGGAGGCCGCGATCATGATGCTGATCACGCGTCACGCCTCCCGCTCGCCCGGCCGTGATGTGTCCCTGTTCGCTCCCCGTACAGTCCAGTGTTCGGGCTCACGCGCTACCGCCTTCTCCCAACAGCGCGTCGGCCACCCGCCACAGCTCAGCAACCTTCGAAGCCTTGACGAGGACGACGTCGTCGGGGCGCACCTGCTCGCGCAGCAGCGCGGCGGCGGCTTCGGTGTCCGGCACCAGGACCGACTCCTCTCCCCAAGAACCCTCGTGACTCGCGCCGTGGTGCATGGCGGCGGCCTGCTCGCCGACCACGACCAGTCGGTTGATGTTGAGCCGGACGGCGAGCCGACCGATCTCGTCGTGCGCGGACACGCTATCGGCCCCGAGTTCGCCCATGACACCGAGGACCGCCCACGACCGCCTCTCCGAGGTCATGGACGCGAGCGTCTTCAGCGCCGCCCGCACGGACTCGGGGTTGGCGTTGTACGAGTCGTTGAGCACGGTCACGCCGTCGGCCCGGGTGGTGACCTCCATGCGGCGCGCGGAACGGCGGGTCGCCCCGCCGAGGCGGCGCGCGACCTCCGGCAGCGGTGAGCCCAGTTCGAGCGCGACGGCCGCCGCGGCGAGCGCGTTGCTCACGTGGT
>NZ_KB912731.1:0-2621 GCF_000383795.1 Saccharomonospora saliphila YIM 90502 | reverse complement strand
TGCCCGCGCCGTCGGCCGCGCCAGGCGCGGGCGGTCGGGACCGCCGGGCGCGCGGGTTCTCCCGCCCCGCGCCTGTCCTGCGGGTCGGTACCAGCGACTACCATGAGTGAGGCGAGCGAAGGGGACAGGCGTGAACGATCTCATCGACACTACCGAGATGTACCTGCGCACCATTTACGAGCTCGAGGAGGAGGGTGTCGTTCCACTGCGCGCTCGGATCGCGGAGCGGTTGCAGCAGAGCGGCCCCACCGTGAGCCAGACGGTGGCGCGGATGGAACGTGACGGGCTGGTGGTGGTCGCCGACGACCGGCACCTCCAGCTCACCGACCACGGCCGCGAGCTGGCGGTCGCGGTGATGCGCAAGCACCGGCTGGCCGAGCGCCTCCTGGTGGACGTCATCGGCCTGGAGTGGGAACACGTGCACAACGAGGCGTGCCGCTGGGAGCACGTGATGAGCGAAGCGGTCGAGCGCAAGCTCGTGACGCTGCTCAACAACCCCAGGACCTCGCCCTACGGCAACCCCATTCCCGGCCTGGACAAGCTCGGGGCGGGCGAGCCCGCCCCGCCGGCCGAAGCCGACCTGGTGCGGCTCGACGAGGTGGCCCGGTCCGGGGGCGGCAAGGTGGAGATCCGGCGGATCGCCGAGCACGTGCAGCTCGACGAGGACCTGATGACCGAGCTGCGGTCGGTGGGCATCGTGCCCGGCAAGACCGTGCGGGTCGGCACGATCGGCGGTGGCTCCACCAGCGTCGAGGTCTCCGACGACACCCACTCCGCCGCGGTGTCGGCGTCCGCGCTGCACGCCGTTCTCGCGCAGGCCCGGTGACGAGCGGGTCCCGCGTTCCCCAGGCAGGCGAGGCGACGAGACGGCCGCGCCCGGCGCCGGTGTTCCCGGCCGACCGGGTGCGGCCGGGAACACCGGCCCCTCGTATCGTGACCACCCTGCACCTGCCGTCCTCACCCGAGAAAGGGTTCCGCGCGAATGCCCAGTGAGACCACGCCGTCGAACACTCCCTTGAAACTGGTCGTCACGGGTGGAGCGGGTTACATCGGCAGCGTCTGCGCGGCCCGGCTCCTCGAAGCGGGGCACGAGGTCACCGTCGTCGACGACCTGTCCACCGGACACGCCGACGCCGTCCCCGCCGACGCCCGCTTCGTCCAGGGTGATGCGGCCGAGGTCGCCGGGACACTGCTGGCCGAGGGTTTCGACGGCGTCCTGCACTTCGCCGCCAAGTCTCTGGTCGGCGAGTCGATGCAGGACCCCGGCGCCTACTGGCGCGGTAACGTCCTCACCTCCCTGCGCCTCCTCGACGCGATGCGCACGCACGGCACCCCGAGGCTCGTGTTCTCGTCCACCGCCGCCACCTACGGCGAGCCGGAGCAGACCCCCATCCCCGAGACGGCGGCCACGGACCCGACCAACACCTACGGCGCCACGAAGCTCGCGATCGACCACGCGATCACCAGCTACGCGCGGGCACACGGACTCGCCGCGGTGAGCCTGCGCTACTTCAACGTGGCGGGCGCCTACCGCGGCTTCGGCGAGCGGCACGCCACCGAGACCCACCTCATCCCCCTGGTCCTCCAGGTCGCCACCGGACACCGCGAGGCGGTGCAGATCTACGGTGACGACTACCCGACCCCCGACGGGACCGCCGTCCGCGACTACATCCACGTGGCCGACCTCGCCGAGGCACACCTGCTCTCGCTCATCCACGCGCAGGCCGGTGAGCACCGGATCTACAACCTCGGCAACGGCACCGGTTTCTCCGTGCGCCAGGTGATCGAGGCCTGTCGCGAGGTCACCGGCCATCCCGTCCCGGCCGCGGTGGCCCAGCGCCGCGACGGGGACCCGGCGGTTCTCGTCGCGGCCAGCGACCGGGCCAGGGCACAGCTCGGCTGGACACCGCGCCACACCGATCTGACCGGGCTCGTCGCCGACGCCTGGGCCTTCACCCGGGACCGTCAGGCGGCGGTGTCCGCCTGATGCGCCCCTCCCCTCCGGGGCCGTCGCCACGGCCGTGGCGCCCACGATCCCGGCCCTCTCGCCCCTGACGACGACCCGGCTTCCTGCCACCGGGCCGGTCGTCGCCGGGTCGGTCGTCGCCGGGTCGGTCGTCGCCGGGTCGGTCGTCGCCGGGAGGCGATGCGGGCAGCTCCACGGAGGGGGGAAGACCCAGGGCGTCGGCCTCGGCGCTCGTGCCCAACCGTGCGAGCGTGCCGGGCGGCACCGCGTGGTCGAGCGCCTGGGTCAACAATTGGGCGAGCAGGTGGTCCGGGTCGGCCTCCCGCGCCTCGGACAGCGCCATCCCGGCGAAGGCGCCATCCCCGCGCACGTACGCGGAGTAACCCAACAGGGTCGCGGGCCGCGCGCGCTCGGGCGCGGGCGTACGCCGTGTCAGCGTCAGCCACAACCGTTCGGCCGCGACCGCTCCCGGCGTGCCCGGCGGTACCGCCGTGGCCAGGCACGCGTCCCGCACCAGTGGCGTGGCCAGCGCCGACGCGAGTTCGACCACGTCCTCGTCCGAGGGAACGGGATCGCCGTGCCTGCTCCGGTCCAGCGCGGCACGCACCACCGCGCGACCCCGGGCCACCTCGTCGTCGGCGGGGTCCTCGCGGGC
>NZ_KB912730.1 GCF_000383795.1 Saccharomonospora saliphila YIM 90502 | reverse complement strand
AGCGCGTCCGCGCCCGGCTCGGCGACGAGCTGCAGCAACAGCCGGTGCCGCGCCCGCGCGCGGGCGGTGCGGTAGAGGCACCAGAGCTGGTTGGCCACCAGCCAGCCCGCGAGTGCCAGCCCCAGCGCCACGGCGGGCAGATGCCAGGCGTCCAGCTCGGACCATCGTCTCGGCAGCCCCGCCAATGAGGGCAACAGTCCCCGCTCGAACGGCGCGAGACCGAACCCGAGCAGCGCGCCGACCGTGGAGACCACGAGTGTCAGCCCGCTGATCTGCCACAACACGAGCGCCGCACGGGGATGGGCGTGCGTCCACCGGCTTCGCAGCAACCAGACGACCACGGACAGAGCCGACAGCCCCGCCCCGAGCTGGTGCCACACCAGGATCACGTCTGTTCGCCCCGCTCCGCCCGACCGTCCGGTCCGGGTGCGGCCCTGGGCCTGCCCGCACGCTCGGCTCGCTCATGCGCGTGCCGCAGCGCCTCGCTCAAGGCGTCGGCCTCGGCACTGCTCACCGACCGCGCGAAATGCACCAGTGCCGAACCCCGGTCACCGCTGAGTTCGAGCGCCTCGAGCATCAGTTCGGCGACGTAGGCCTCACGCCCGGCGGCGGGTTCGTAGAGCCACGCCCGGCCCTGGCGCCCGCGCCGGACGACGTTCTTGTTCGCCAGCCGGGTCAGCACCGTCATCACGGTGGTGTAGGCGAGCCCCCGGTCCCCGAGTGCGGCGTGCACGTCCCGCACGCTCACCGGTTCGCCGCGTGCCCAGAGCACCTCCATCACCGCGCGCTCCAGTTCACCGAGCCTGGCCACCGTCCACCCCTTACGTTCTCGCTCCGCACGCGATTGAACCACGAACCCTGGGGACGGCGAAGCGCGCGGCGCGCGGACGACGGGGACGGCGGCTTCCGGCCCGGCGAAGCACTCAGGTGGCGCCGACGGCGTCGCGGGCCTCGGCACCGTGCGCGCTCATCTGGCGCGCGCAGTGGGCGCAGCAGTAGAAGCGGCCGTCCACCTCGATTCCGTGTCCCATCACGCGGCAGCCGCAGTGCTCGCAGATGGGCGCCAGCCGGTGGATCGCGCACTCGAACGAGTCGAACGTGTGCACCCCGCCACCCACGGTGCGGATCTCGAACGTCATGGCGTAGTCGTTGCCACACACCTCGCACTGGGCCATACCCGGTCACCTCCGTCGTCGACACCGGTCATGCGGACGTAGGCATTCCCGAATGCGACGTGCGGAAACGTGGGGCGTCGAGGCGGGAGGGCCACCAGACACGCCGTCCGATGTCGATGGTGAGCGCGGGCACGAGCAGCGAACGCACCACCAGCGTGTCCAGCAGCACCCCGAACGCGACCAGGAACGCGATCTGGGCGAGGAACAGGATCGGCACCACCGCCAGCGCCGAGAAGGTCGCGGCCAGCACCACGCCTGCCGAGGTGATCACACCACCGGTGACCCTCAGCCCGTACACCGTGCCCAGGCGCGTTCCCCGCGTGCGGGTCTCCTCCCGCACGCGGGTCATCAGGAAGATGTTGTAGTCGATTCCCAGCGCGACGAGGAACACGAAGGCGAACAGCGGCACGGCGGGGTCGGCACCGGGGAAGCCGACGACGTGGTTGAACACCAACGCGCCGACCCCCATGGTCGCCGCGAACGACAACACCACCGTGGCGATCAGCAGCAGCGGTGCCAGCAGCGCGCGCAGCAGGAGCGCGAGCACGGCGAACACGACGGCGAGCACGATCGGGATGATCACCGTGAGGTCCCGCCGCGACGTCTCGATGGTGTCGAGCTGGATCGCCGTCGTGCCGCCCACCAGGGCCTCGGCGCCGGGCACCGCGTGCACGGCCTCCCGCACCTCACGCACGGTCCGCACCGCGGCGTCCGAGTCGGCGGGCGCGGCCAGCAC
>NZ_KB912729.1:18827-20682 GCF_000383795.1 Saccharomonospora saliphila YIM 90502 | reverse complement strand
GCCGAGGGTCGCCCAGCCGCCGCCGGTGGTGGGGTCACGCAGCACCGCGATCTGTGGCAGCCCGGCGCGGCGATGTGCGGCGACCGCGCCCGCGATGCGATGCAACTGGGCCAGCGCGCGCATACCCTCCTGGACCCGGCTGCCTCCGGTGGCGATCAGGGAGACGACGGGGGCGCGACGGCGGCGCGCCTCGGCGAACGCGCGTTCCAGCCGCAGACCCGCACGGTGACCGAGGGACCCGCCCAGGAACGCGAACTCGAACGCCACGAGCACGACCTCCACGCCGTCCAGCGATGCGGTCCCGCAGAGGACCGACTCCGCTTCGCCCGTGCGCCGCCGGGCGCCCTGCTGCGCCTTGCCGTACCCGGCCCAGCCGAGGGGGCCGTCCGGCGCGTCCGCGTCGGTGCCGCTCGGTTCGTCCACCTCCAGATCGGTGAATCCGGGGGCCACCGCGTCGAGCACGGTGCGTGCCGTGTCAGTCATGCCTGCTTCTTCACTCCCACGGTGCCGTCGGCACCCGGGCAGGGCGTTCGTCACCCGTCCCGGGCCGCGTTGTCACCCGTCGAGAGCCCTTTTCAGCACTTTGCCCATGTCGTTACGCGGCAGCGCGTCGAGGTAGCGCACCACGCGGGGCCGTTTGTGCGCGGCCAGCCTGCGGGTGACGTGCTCGGCGAGGGCCTCCGGCGACGGACGCTCACCGTCCGGAACGACCCACGCCACGACGCGTTCCCCGAGGTCGTCGTCGGGTTCGCCGGTCACCGCGACCTCGGCCACCCCGGGCGCGTCGAGCAGCGCGTTCTCGATCTCTCCCGCGCCGATGCGGTATCCGCCGCTCTTGATGAGGTCGGTCGACTTCCGGCCGACGATGCGCAGATGTCCGTCGGTGTCGCGGGTCGCCATGTCCCCGGTGCGGAACCACCCGTCCGTGCACGCCTCCGCGGTCGCGTCCGGCCGGTTGAGGTACCCGCTGAACAGGTTCGGGCCGCGGACCTGGACCTCCCCCACGGTCTCGCCGTCGCTCGTGTCGAGCACGGTTCCGTCGTCGTCGACGAGTCGGAGCCGAACGTCGCGCAACGGCACCCCGACGGTGCCGGGGCGGTGCGGGCCGTCGACGCGCACGCTCGTGTTCATCAGCGTCTCGGTCATCCCGTACCGCTCGATCACCCGCCTGCCGGTGTGCGCGGCGATGCGCTCGTGGTCGCGCAAGGGCAGTCCCGCCGACCCGGAGACCAGCAGACGTGCCCGTCGCAGCGCCTCCACCAGGGCCGGGTCGTGGTCGAGTTCGTCGGCGATGCGGTGGTACATGGTGGGCACGCCGAAGAGCATGGTGGCCCCGCCCGCGAGTTCGGCCGTGATCGCCGCCGTGGAGAACCGGCCGACGTGGTGCAGCGCGCCGCCGACGCGCACGGGGCCCAGAACACCGAGGATCAGGCCGTGGACGTGGAACAGCGGCAGCCCGTGGGTGAGCACGTCGTCCCCGGTCCACTGCCAGGCGTCGGTGAGCGCGTCGAGCGACGCGGCCACGGCGCGGCGCGAGAGCACGACACCTTTGGGCGGGCCCGTGGTGCCCGAGGTGTAGACGACGAACGCGGGGGCCTCGGCGTCCGGCTCGGTGCCCACCGGGGTAGCCGTTGTGTCGCCGGGGTCGACACCCACGTCGATCCGGGGGAGGTCGCGCAGCGTGGGCGGGAGCTCGGCCTCCGGCGCGGTCAGGACGGCGGCCGGGGTGCTGTCCGTGACGATGTGCGTGAGCTCGCGTTCGCCGCTGGCCGGGTTCACCGGCACGGCGGGTGTGCCCGCCAGCAGCGCGGCGACCGTCGCGACGGCGGTCTCCAGGGTGGGTGTGGCCCACACG
>NZ_KB912729.1:16435-18727 GCF_000383795.1 Saccharomonospora saliphila YIM 90502 | reverse complement strand
TGGGCCGCGGAGTCGCCGCACTGCGCGGCCGCGCGAAGGGCAGGCCCGTGCCGCGCGTGGCCGCTTTCGCACGCTGAGCAGGGGCCCGGTGACGTCCGTACTGGAGTTCCGGTGCTCGCGGGGGCCGGCGTGTGCCCCCGCGGCGAGTCAGTGCGCGTTCTCGGTGGCGGTGATGCCGTCGGCGAATCCGCGGCAGTAGTCCCACGTCACGTACAGCGCGGGGTCCGGGTCGAACGCCGGCTCGTGCGGCCGCATCTGGCCGTCGTTGAGAAGCTGTTCCAGGCTCGCGCGGAGCAGGTGCCAGTCGTGATAGTGCGGCTGGTCACACTCACCACAGTCGACGACGATGCCCCGGACTCCCCGTGGCTCCAGCAACGCCTGGTACACGGTGAGGTCCGAGAGGTCGGCGAGCAGCTCCGAGCGCTCATCCGGGCCCATCGGCTCGCCCGCGGGGTCGTCGAGCGCGGCGAACTCCCTGGCCGGGTCGTTCGGGTCGTCAGCGAACGGGTCTGGGGGCAACACTTCGTGCGGCACGGTCCGCCACGGTACCGGGCATGCCCCGGGGTACGTCCAGCTACCATCGCTAACAGGTCCGCATAGTCCGTTGGTTCACCCCGCCGAGGAAGGTCAGCCGCCACTCATGACGAGCGACATCACTCCCGCAGGCCTCCCGCACCCCGATGAGGCGGCGGGCGGTGTGCCGGACGACAAGTTCGCGATGCTCGGGTTGACGTTCGACGACGTGCTGCTGCTGCCCGCCGAGTCGGACGTGATCCCCAGCGCGGTGGACACGAGCACGCGCGTGACGCGGAACGTGACCCTGCGCGTGCCGCTGCTGTCGGCCGCGATGGACACCGTCACCGAGGCGCGCATGGCGATCGGGATGGCCCGGCAGGGCGGCATGGGTGTCTTGCAGCGCAACCTCCCGATCGAGGACCAGGCGCAGGCCGTCGAGGTGGTGAAGCGCTCGGAGGCCGGGATGGTGACCGACCCGGTGACCTGCTCGCCGGAGGACACGCTCGCCGAGGTGGACGAGTTGTGCGCCCGGTTCCGCATCTCGGGTGTCCCCGTGACGGACACCTCGGGTGAGTTGGTGGGCATCATCACCAACCGCGACATGCGCTTCGAGGTCGACTACAGCAAGCAGGTCAGCGAGGTGATGACCAAGGCACCGCTGGTCACCGCCCAGGTGGGGGTGACCGCGGACGCCGCGCTGGGCCTGCTGCGGCGGCACAAGGTGGAGAAGCTGCCGATCGTGGACGGTGCGGGCAAGCTGCGGGGCCTGATCACCGTGAAGGACTTCGTCAAGACCGAGCAGTATCCGGACGCGACGAAGGACACCGACGGCAGGCTGATCGTCGGCGCGGCCGTCGGCGTGGGCGCCGACGGGCACCAGCGTGCGATGGCCCTGGCCGATGCCGGGGTGGACGTGCTCATGGTGGACACCGCCCATGGACACTCCCGGGCGGTGCTGGACACCGTCGCGAGGCTGAAGAAGGACCTGGGCGGGGCCGTCGACGTGGTGGGAGGCAACGTCGCCACGCGGGCCGGCGCCCAGGCGCTGGTGGACGCGGGCGCCGACGGCGTCAAGGTCGGCGTGGGCCCGGGTTCCATCTGCACCACCCGCGTCGTCGCCGGGGTGGGCGTGCCCCAGATCTCGGCGATCTTCGAGGCCGCGCGGGCGTGCGCGCCGTCGGACGTCCCGGTGATCGGCGACGGGGGCATCCAGTACTCCGGCGACATCGTGAAGGCGATCGCGTCGGGTGCCTCGGCGGTGATGCTGGGCAGCCTGCTCGCCGGGACGGCCGAGGCGCCGGGTGACGTGGTGCTCGTCAACGGCAAGCAGTACAAGATCTACCGGGGCATGGGCTCGCTGGGCGCGATGCGGTCGCGTGGGAGCGGGCGGTCGTACTCGAAGGACCGCTATGCCCAGGACGACGTGCTCTCCGAGGACAAGCTGGTGCCCGAGGGCATCGAAGGGCGAACGCCGTACCGGGGGCCGCTGGCGGGGGTGATGCACCAGCTCGCCGGTGGGCTGCGCTCCGGCATGGGTTACGCGGGCGCGTCCACGATCGCCGAGCTACGGCGTGCGCAGCTGGTGCGGATCACGTCGGCCGGGTTGAAGGAGAGCCACCCGCACGACATCACCATGACGGTCGAGTCCCCGAACTACACCACCCGCTGAGGCGCCCTCGGAAGGACGGCCGGGCCCGGCCCGCCTCCGGCGACCACGTTTCGCGGGCGAACCGTGGTGTGCGCGCCGCCCCGCAGCGCGTTTCGCGGGCGGACCGT
>NZ_KB912729.1:13589-16335 GCF_000383795.1 Saccharomonospora saliphila YIM 90502 | reverse complement strand
GCTGGTGGCGCTGCTGGTGCCGTTGGTGCTCGCGGTCCTGGCCTTCGTCGTGCTCGAACCGGACTGGATGGGCGAGTACCGGTTCGCCACGCCGGTGTGGCCGCTGGCGGTGCTCGCCGGAGTGCTCGCGGTCGGCGAGCTGCTCCGCGGCTGGGGTGCGGCGGGGCGGACGTCGCTGCTGGTGTCGCTGGTGGTCGCGCTCACCGCGAGCGGCACGTCGTTCGCGGACTCGGCCGAGCGGTTCGCCGCCGCGCCGACCGTGCCGCTGTGCCGGATCGCCGAGCGGTTCGGCGCCGTGATGAACGGCTACGCCGACCGGCTCGGGGTGCGCGACGGTTCGGTCCTGCTCCCGGACGTGGGCGGCACACTGCTGACCACACGGCTCCGGGTGATCGACCAGGCGGGCCTGGTGGACAGCCGGATCGCCGAGTTCCACGGGCGCGGGGACATGGCCGCGTTGCGCGACTACGTGTTCGAGGAGGCTCGTCCCACGTTCATCCACTCGCACGGTGGGTGGAGCAGCGGCACCGGCATCCCGTCCGACCCGCGCATGGAGCGCGACTACGACGCCCTCTACATCGACCCGGAGCAGGGACGGTCCAACGCCGACTGGGTCCGCGAGGACGCGGTACCCGGCCCCGGGGCGCTTCGCCAGGCGCGTGCCTACGGGCGTGCGGCGGTGGAGACCGTGTCCGAACAGGGCCCGCGCCGGCACTGCGGTCCGGCTCTGCGTCCCGGCCGCACCGAGCTCGGGGCGGGGTGAGCGCGACAGAGCCACGGAGGACGCCGTGCGAGGGGGTTTCGCGGTGCCGGGGCGCCGAGCGCCGACGGAGGGCCGGGGCGCGTTAGGCTCCGTTCGGTACCTCCGCCGCGGAAATCTCAGCGCCTACGAACAACGTAAGGACCCGTCTCGGTGAAGATCGCTGTCATTGCCCTGGGGAAGATCGGACTCCCGCTCGCCGTGCAGTACGCCTCGAAGGGGCACGAGGTCGTCGGCGTGGACGTCAACGCCGACCTCGTCGCGCAGGTCAACCGCGCGGTCGAGCCGTTCCCCGGTGAGGCGCACCTCGCCGAGCGGCTCGCCGAGCTCGTCCCGTCGGGCGCGCTGCGGGCGACCACCGACTACGCCGAGGCGGTACCGGGCGCCGACGCGGTCGTGGTGGTCGTGCCCCTGTTCGTCGACGACGAGGCGCGCCCCGACTTCGGGTGGATGGACGCCGCCACCGACGAGCTGGGCCGCCACCTGACGGCGGGCACGCTGGTGTCGTTCGAGACGACGCTGCCGGTCGGCACCACCCGGCAGCGGTGGAAGCCGCTGCTCGAACAGCGTTCCGGCCTGGTCGAGGGCACCGACTTCCACCTCGTGTTCTCCCCCGAACGAGTGCTCACCGGCCGGGTGTTCGCCGACCTGCGCAAGTACCCGAAGCTGGTCGGCGGGCTGTCGGAGGCGGGCGCGGACCGCGCGGTGGAGTTCTACGAGGCGGTGCTGGACTTCGACCCGCGCGACGACCTGGCGCGCGGCAACGGCGTGTGGGACCTCGGCTCGGCGGAGGCCGCCGAGCTGGCCAAGCTGGCCGAGACCACCTACCGCGACGTCAACATCGGGCTGGCCAACCAGTTCGCGCGGTACGCGGCTACGACGGGTATCGACGTCTACCAGGTGATCGAGGCGTCGAACTCGCAGCCGTACAGCCACATCCACCAGCCGGGCATCGCCGTGGGCGGGCACTGCATCCCCGTCTACCCGAGGCTGTACCTGTGGAACGACCCCGAGGCCAGCGTGGTGCGCGCGGCACGGGAGACCAACGCGGGGATGCCCGACTACACGATGGGCCTGCTCGAAGGCGCGCACGGCGACCTCACCGGCGCCCGCGTCGTCGTGCTCGGGGCCGCCTACCGGGGCGGGGTCAAGGAAACGGCGTTCTCCGGGGTGTTCGGCGCGGTGGAGTCGCTGCGCACGCGAGGAGCGAGTCCACTCGTGCACGACCCGCTCTACACCGACGAGGAGCTGCGCGACCTCGGGTTCGAGCCGTACCACCTCGGCGAGAAGGTCGACGCGGCCGTGGTGCAGGCCGACCACGCGGCCTACGCCGAGCTGGGCCCGGACGATCTGCCGGGGGTCGCGACGGTGGTCGACGGGCGCCGCGTGTCGGCCCCGGACCGCTGGCCGGGCGTGACCTACCGCGTGATCGGACGGGCCTGACCGAACGGGCGCACCGCGCCTCGCGACCACCACGACCCCTGCCGGAAGGACAAGACATGGCCTTCGTTGCCGACGGCGCCGACGTGGCGCCGACCGCGGTACTCGGGGACGGCTGCAAGATCTGGCACCAGGCACAGGTGCGCTCCGACGCCGCGCTCGGCGCGAACTGCGTCGTCGGCCGGGGCGCCTACGTCGGCACCGGAGTGCGGATCGGCGCCAACTGCAAGATCCAGAACCATGCCCTGGTGTACGAGCCCGCCGAGCTGGCCGACGGGGTGTTCATCGGTCCCGCGGTGGTGCTGACCAACGACACCTATCCACGCGCGGTGAATCCCGACGGCAGTCTCAAGAGCGCCTCCGACTGGGACGCCGTGGGCGTGACCATCGCCGAGGGTGCCTCGATCGGGGCACGTGCCGTGTGCGTCGCACCGGTGCGGATCGGCGCGTGGGCCACGGTGGCCGCCGGGGCGGTGGTCACCAAGGACGTGCCGGAGTTCGCGCTGGTGGCCGGCGTTCCGGCGCGGCGCGTCGGCTGGGTCGGCC
>NZ_KB912729.1:11144-13489 GCF_000383795.1 Saccharomonospora saliphila YIM 90502 | reverse complement strand
CATGACCGCCCTGCTCGACCGGCCCGCGCCGGACCGCGACCACCTCGTCGGCTGGGTGGCCGAGCACGCCTCCCTGGCGACCACCGGACGGACCGCCGCCCGGTGGATCACCGAGGACCTGCGCCGGGCGTCGTCGGCCCGCTGACCGGCCCTGCTCCGCGGGTCAGGCGCCGTCCCGGGCGAGCAGCGTGTCCACTGTGGTGAGGGCCGCGCGGCCCGTGCCGTAGGGCGCGGCGTCGGTCTCGGCGGGACGCGGCCGGTCCACGATGCCGGGCAAGGCGGCGAAGTCGTCGTGCACGAGCGTGTTCCAGCCGTACTCGACGGTCTCGACCCACTCGGTCTCCGGGCGGATCGTGGTGCACGGCACCCGCAGCAGGAACGCCTCCTTCTGCAACCCGCCCGAATCGGTGATCACGCCCGCGCTGTGTGACACGGCGTTGACCAGGTCCGGGTAGCTCAGCGGCTCGCACGCCGTCACGGCGCCGACCGAGAGGTCGATGCCGTGCCGCTCGGCCACGGCCCGCAGGCGGGGGTGGGCCAGCAGCACCACCGGCCTGGTGACCTTGCCGATGCCGTCGAGGATCGCGCGCAGCCGCTCGGGATCGTCGGTGTTGTCGGGGCGGTGCAGCGTGGCCACGTAGTACTCGCCCGGCTCCACCGGCGCGTCGAGCGCGAGCGGGGTGTTCGCCACCCTGTCCCGCACCCGGTACAGGACGTCGGTCATCACGTCGCCCACCAGCACCCCGCGCTCGGCGAGCCCCTCGTGGGCGAGGTGGTCCATCGCGACCTGTGTCGGAGCCAGCAGCAGGTCGGCCGCGTGGTCGGTGAGCACCCGGTTGTGCTCCTCCGGCATCCGGCGGTTGAACGAGCGCAGCCCCGCTTCCAGATGTGCCACGGGCACGTGCAGCTTCACCGCGGCGAGCGCGGCGGCCAGTGTGGAGTTCGTGTCGCCGTAGACCAGGACCCAGTCCGGCGCGGTGTCGGTGAACACGGTTTCCAGCCCGGAGAGCATGGCGCCGGTCTGCTCGCCGTGCCCGCCCGAGCCGATGCCGAGGTTGACGTCGGGGTGCGGAATGCCGAGGTCGGCGAAGAACGCGTCGCTCATGTTGTGGTCGTAGTGCTGGCCCGTGTGCACGATGACGTGCTCGGCCCGATCCCGCATCGCCTCCGCGACCGGGGCGAGTTTGACGAACTGCGGGCGCGCACCGACGACGCTCAGGATTCGCATGGCGCGGAGTCTAGCGACGCGCCGCGGCCCGCACGCGCGGGTGCGGGTGGGTGCTCAGCACCCGGTGACCTGGTAGAGCACCGCGGCGGGGCCCTCGGCGTCCACCCGGGTCAGACCAGGATTCACGGCGGCGGTCTTGAGGCCGTCGTAGGAGATCGTGCGGCCGTGCACCTGTGGGCCCGCGAAGGCGAGCACGTAGTAGCTGTTCAGTTCCCGCACCGCCGCGCACACGCGGGGATCGTCGTGGACGCGGTGCAGGTTGTTCATCAGGAATTCGGCTTTCGGGGGCGGTGAGCCGCCGACGTGGGGGGTGAGGGTGCGCCGCTCGCCGAGGGCGTAGGCCAGTGCCGTGCCGGTCCACGGGTTGCCGAGGATCGTCGCCTCGGCCGGGACCGTGTCGGGCAGCCGGTCGAGCAGGGCGCGTTCGGCGGGGGAGAGCACGGGCGCGTCCGTGGTCTCGTACTGCGCCCGGCCCTTCCAGACGGCGTAGTTGACCGAGCTGTACTGCCCGAATGCCCCGAGGACCACGGCGGCGAGCACCGCGGCGGCCAGGCAGGCGGCGGAGGTGGAGGAGGTGGCCCGGAGCCGCTCGCGCGCCGCCGGGAACCGTGTGGCTGCGTGGCGGGCGAGGCGGTAGAAGACCCAGGTCGCGGTGGCCGCGCAGACCACCGCGGTGAGCGCGGGCAACATTCCCGCGAGCCTGCGGGTGTCGTTGTACCAGACGCCGGTGAGGAAATCCCGCAGACCGCTGTCCGGCACCGCCGAGACCACGACGAACAGCCCCGCTGCCACGAGATAGGCGCCGAGCACCCACCCGCTGAACCGGCCGCGTGCCAACAGCGCGAGCGCGGTCAGCGTCAGAGCGAGCACCACCCAGCTCGGACCCTGCTTGCCGACGCCGCCCGCGAGGATCTGCCCGAGCGCCTGCGGGATCGTCTGCACCGGGGCCCACCCCGACGCGCTCGCGCTCGGCCGCAGCACCGCCCACAGGACCACGAGTCCGACGAGGTAGGCGATCACGGCCACGATCAGCACCGCGAAGCGCACGGTCGCCGCCCGGCCCCCGCCTCGCCGGGGACGTCGCCGGGCCACGGCGACCACCAGCACCGGCACGGCC
>NZ_KB912729.1:9566-11044 GCF_000383795.1 Saccharomonospora saliphila YIM 90502 | reverse complement strand
CGGGGCCGCCGAGCGGTGTCTCGCCCCGGGCGACGGCGGAGAGCAGTTCCTCGGACTGGTGTGCCGTCGGCCGGTGCGCGACATCCGGATGCAACATCACGGCGAGCACGCTGGTCAGCGGGCCGGACCGCCTCGGCGGGTTGATCTGCCCGGCCGCGACCGCGTGCAGCAGGCTCAGCGTGTTCTCGCTCAGTCCGAACGGCGGCTGCCCTTCGGCGGCGGCGTAGAGCGTCGAGCCGAGGGAGAAGACGTCGGACTCCGGCCCGGGGTCACCGCCGATGGCCACCTCGGGGGCGAGGTAGGCGGGCGTTCCCGCGATCATCCCCGTCTTGGTCACGGTGACGTCGTCCTTGGCGCGGGAGATCCCGAAGTCGGTGATCTTCACGAGGCCGTTGTCGGCGAGCAGGATGTTGCCTGGCTTGATGTCGCGGTGCACGATGCCGACGTCGTGTGCCTCGCGGATCGCGGAGGCGACCTGCGCGCCGATCCGCGCCACCTCCAGCGGCGGCAGCGTGCCCTGTTGTTGCAGCACCTGCGCCAGGCTGGTGGAGTCGAGAAACTCCATGATCAGGCACGGCTGGCCGTTCTCGTCGGTCACCACGTCGAAGACCGTGATCGCGTTCGGGTGGTGCAGCCGCGCGGCGATCCGGCCCTCGCGCATGGTGCGCTGCCGGGCGTCCTCGGCCTCGTGCGCGTCGAGGCCCGCCTGGAGCATCAGCTGTTTGATCGCCACCGTGCGATGCAGCACGTCGTCGTGCGCCTGCCACACGGCGCCCATGGCACCGGTCCCGATCCGCTTGATGACACGGTAGCGGCCGGCGACCAGGCGACCCTCGTCGCTCACGCGACCTCCTTCGGGCTCGCACATACCGGAGTTCGTGTGCCGGCTTACCGAGACCGACCCGGACAGGCTAGGCCGTTTACTCTGCGCACACGCGGGGGGCACTGCGAAGGGGGCCGTTCAGCACCCCGACGGTGGCCCCGGTAACTGGCTCACAGGGTCGGTCAGCTTACAGCGCGGACGGAGAGGAGCCTCGCCCGGCTGATCCGGGACTGCGGCCCCTCATCGAGACCGAGCAGTTGCGTGACCCGCAGCGGCGTGCCGTGCGCGGGAGTCATCCGCACGACCACGAGGACCGTGCCGTCGTCCCGGGGCTCGACGCGCTCGACGAGGACATCGGTCAGCGAGCGCCAGGCCGACAGCAGGCTGCCGCGTTCCCCGGCCGCCAGCGTGTCGGCGAGCAGTCCCAGGGCGCGTTCGGGTTCGGACCGCACGAGGTCGTAGAAGGCGCGGACAACGGCGCCCCGGTCGGGCTCGCCGGAGGCGCCGGAGCGCGGGGTGCCGCCCTCGGACGACGCGGCGGAGCCCACGGGGTGTCCGGAGGTCCGGTCCCCGTTCGCCGCCGGGTCGTTCGCGGCCGTGCCGGAGGCTGCCGTGCCGGGCGCCGTCGTACCGGGCGAGGTGGCGTCTCCGGACG
>NZ_KB912729.1:5229-9466 GCF_000383795.1 Saccharomonospora saliphila YIM 90502 | reverse complement strand
CTGGCCGGGGTCGCGACCTGCCTGTGGGCCGCCGGGCTCGCCGCGCGTGGTGCGTCCGGACGCGCGCGGCGTCCGGACGTCGCCGTACCCGTCCGGACCGGGGGCTGAGCCCGATCCGGGCCTCGCCGCGTCACTCGATCAGGGTCCTATGCGGTCGCCCCCGGACGCGATCTGCGCCACAGTTCCCAGCTCAGCGCGGGTGTCGTGACCGAGTTCACCGGATGCGGCCGACGCCGTCACCGGGCCGCTCGATAGGGTCGGCACCGTCCGGCAGCACGGTTTTTCGTAACCAGTGTGGCGTGTGTCGTCAGGAGACTGAAGTAGTGGACCTCTACGAGTATCAGGCGAAGGAACTCTTCGCCGCCCACGGCGTGCCGGTACTGCCCGGTGCCGTGGTCGGTGAGGCGGAGCAGGCCCGCCAGGCGGCCGAGGAGATCGGCGGCCAGGTCGTGGTGAAGGCTCAGGTGAAGACAGGCGGCCGAGGCAAGGCGGGCGGGGTCAAACTCGCCGGCGACCCGGCCGAGGCGGTGGAGAAGGCACGGGCGATCCTCGGCCTCGACATCAAGGGGCACGTGACGCGCCGGGTCCTGGTGACCGAGGCGTCGGAGATCTCCGAGGAGTACTACTTCTCGTTCCTGCTGGACCGCGCCAACCGCACCTTCCTGGCCATGGCCTCCGCCGAGGGCGGGGTCGAGATCGAGCAGCTCGCCGTCGAGCGGCCCGAGGCGCTGGCGATGGTCCCGGTGAGCCCCCTGACCGGGGTGGACCTGGACACCGCCCGGGACATCGTCGCCAAGGCCAACTTCCCCGAGGCCGTGCGCGAGCGCGCCGCCGAGGTCGTGGTGAAGCTGTGGGACACCTTCGTCGCCGAGGACGCGACGCTGGTCGAGGTCAACCCGCTGGTGCGCGACCCGCAGGACGCGGTGATCGCCCTCGACGGCAAGGTGACCATCGACGACAACGCGGCGTTCCGCCAGCCCGCGCACGCCGACCTGGTCGACGAGCAGGCCGAGGACCCGCTTGAGGCGAAGGCGAAGGCCAAGGACCTCAACTACGTGAAGCTGGACGGGCAGGTCGGCATCATCGGCAACGGTGCCGGGCTGGTCATGTCCACGCTCGACGTGGTGGCCTACGCGGGTGAGCGGCACGGCGGCGTGCGCCCCGCGAACTTCCTCGACATCGGGGGCGGTGCCTCGGCCGAGGTGATGGCCGCCGGGCTGGACGTCATCCTCGGTGACCCGGACGTGAACAGCGTGTTCGTCAACGTCTTCGGCGGGATCACCGCCTGCGACGCGGTGGCCAACGGCATCGTCGAGGCGCTGAAGATCCTCGGTGACGAGGCGAGCAAACCGCTCGTCGTGCGGCTCGACGGCAACAACGTCGAAGAGGGCCGCCGTATCCTCGCCGAGGCGGGGCATCCGCTGGTGACACTGGTGGACACGATGGACAGCGCGGCCGACAAAGCCGCCGAGTTGGCCGCGGCAGGTGCGTGAGAGACATGTCGATTTTTCTGAACAGCGAGTCCAAGGTCGTCGTCCAGGGCCTCACCGGCTCGGAGGGCACCAAGCACGCCACCAAGATGCTCGCGGCCGGGACGAACATCGTCGGCGGGGTCAACGCCCGCAAGGCCGGGCAGACCGTCACCATCGGCGGTCAGGACCTGACCGTCTTCGGCAGTGTCTCGGAGGCGATGGCCGAGACGGGCGCGGATGTCAGTGTCATCTTCGTGCCGCCGAAGTTCGCCAAGGACGCCGTGATCGAGGCCGTCGACGCGGGAATCGGCCTCGCCGTGGTGATCACCGAGGGCATTCCGGTGCACGACTCGGCCGCGTTCTGGGCGCACGCGTGCGCCAAGGGCAACAAGACGCGGATCATCGGCCCGAACTGCCCCGGCATCATCTCGCCCGAGCAGTCGAACGCGGGGATCATCCCGGCGGACATCACCGGCCGCGGCAAGATCGGCCTCGTGTCGAAGTCCGGCACGCTGACCTACCAGATGATGTACGAGCTGCGCGACATCGGCTTCTCCACCGCCATCGGCATCGGCGGTGACCCGATCATCGGCACCACGCACATCGACGCGCTCGAGGCGTTCCAGGCCGACCCCGAGACCGAGGTCATCGTGATGATCGGCGAGATCGGCGGGGACGCCGAGGAGCGGGCCGCCGAGTACGTCAAGGCCAACGTCACCAAGCCCGTGGTCGGCTACGTCGCGGGCTTCACCGCCCCCGAGGGCAAGACGATGGGCCACGCGGGTGCGATCGTGTCCGGTTCGGCCGGGACGGCACAGGCGAAGAAGGAGGCCCTCGAGGCCGCCGGTGTCAAGGTCGGCAAGACGCCCACCGAGACCGCCGAGCTCGCGCGGGAGCTGTACAAGGCGCGCTGACCGTGACGACACGCCGCGCCGTGGGTGGCGCGGGACGAGCGTGAGCAGGGGCCGGGTGCCGTGGGGCGCCCGGCCCCTGTCTTGTAGAAAGTGTTCGGATCACGAAACCCGGTGCCGTGCCCGCGCGTCCCAGAGGCGGACGCGCGTGCAGGTCGGCGCGGGTTTCGGCGCGACCGAGCGCGGTGTTCGACCACGACCCGCAGACAGGAGAACACGGATGACCTTCCCGAGCGGCGGCGGACCGGGTGGCTACCCGGGCCAGGGCCCGCAGCAGCCGCACCAGCCCCAGCAGCCGCACCCGGCGCAGCCGCCGCACCAGGCGCAGCAGCCGCACCAGGCGTACCCGGGACCCGGGCCGTCCCCGGGCGGTGGCCCGAAACTGTCCCTGCCGCAGATCCTGCTGCTGGCCACGGCGGGGCTCGGCGTGCTCAACCTCTTCCTCGGGTTCGCGCCGATGGCGAGCACGGGCGGCAGCAGCGTGAGCTTCTACGAGGGGGGCGCAGGCTGGGTACTCGGGCTGTTGCTGGTCTCCGGCATCGCGGCCGGTGTCTCGCTGTTGCCGGGTGAGGCCAAGCCGGGCGCGTGGCCCGCCGTTTTCGCGCTCGGCGGTGTGCTGCCGTACCTGTTCACGGTGTTCCAGGCCAGCGCCGACATGGGTGCCGGGGCGATTCTGGTGCTGATCTTCGGTTTGCTTCAGGCGGGAGCGGCCGTGGCGGCGTACTTGTTCGAGGCGGGCATCGTGTCCGCGCCGTCGCCTCGACCCGCGCCGTACGGCCAGCCGGGTGTGTACGGACAGGCTGGGGGCTTCGGGCAGCAAGGTGGTTTCGGTCATCCGGGACAGCCCGGTCACCCGGGCCAGCCGGGTCAGCCGGGTCAGCAGCCGGACCAGTCCGGCGGCATCCCGCAGCCGACGGCGTTCGCGCAGCCAGTGCAGCAGCCGCAGCAGCCGCAGCAGGGCGGGTCGCCGTCCACGCAACAGCCGACCACCTACGCCGCACAGCAGGGTCAGTTCTTCGGGCAGCAGTCCCCCGAGACCGGTCAGCAGAACCCGGGCGGCCAGCAGAACAACCCGGGCGGTCAGGCGGGCGGCTGAGCCGGAGTCGCGCCGTGCCGGGTCGTGCGCGCCCCGGTCGTGTGGTGCGGGGCCTCCCGCGGCTGGTCGTGCGGTGCCGGGTGTGGCCTGCCCCGGCCGGGTAAGCCAAGCCCCGGCGGGATGGCCATGTCTCGGCCAGGTGAGCCAGGGCCCGGCAGGGTGAGCCATGTCGCAGCGCCGGGACCGGCGGCGGCGTGGCGCACCGCGTTCGGGTGGTTCCGGTGCGATGGTGCCCGCCATGAACCGGCTCGTCGCGCGCACACCCGGTCACGAGGGTGAGGGTGAGGGCGTGTCGAGGGCGGATCGGGCGCGGGTGCTGCTCGGCGTCGCGGTGGGTCCCGTGGTGTGCGGCTATGCCGTCGTGGTGACGGTGCTGACCGTGGTCATCGCGGTGGCACCGCGCGCGGAGTTCACCGTGTGGGGCGTGCTCGCCGCCTCGGGACCCGCGTGGCTGGCCGCGTACCAGGTGCCGCTGGAGTTGTCCGGCGGCACGCTGGGCGTGCTGCCCTTGTTGCCCACGGCCGGTGCGGGAGTGCTCGTGGCACGCGCGGCCTCCGCTGCCGCGCGCAAGGTGGGGGATCTGCGCCCGTCGACGACGGTGCCCGTGGTCGTGGCCGTCGGGGGCACTCACGCGCTGGTGGCCAGCGTCGTGGTGGTGCTGTCGGCCGACACGGCGGTCGCCGCGCGTCTTCCCCAGGGCGTGCTGACGCCCGCACTGCTGTCCGGCCTCTTCGCCCTGGTCGGGGCCGGGCACGCCC
>NZ_KB912729.1:2504-5129 GCF_000383795.1 Saccharomonospora saliphila YIM 90502 | reverse complement strand
GGGCGGGCTCGCCGCCCCGAGCTTGTCCAGGCCGGGAATGGGGTTGCCGTACCGAACAGCCTCCCGAACGCGACTGCAGGATCTGCGCCGACGAGCGCCAATGGGTGCCGGAATCCGGCCAGGCATGGACCACGGTGGACGACCTCGCCTCCGACGAACCCACGCTGGTGCACCAACAGCTTGAGGAGAATGTGCACCGGTTCCACCGGGAGCCGTCGTACGGGATCGGGCAGTGGACGCACCTGATACAGACTCCGCGGGCAACTTGCTGTGGGACCGCCAACCACCTGGATCCGCCGCTCGTCGACACGATCGCAGAACTCGGTGGAGCCACGGTGATCGTGGCGAGCCATCCGCATATGTACGGCTACCAGGTCAAGGGCGCCGTGCGGCGCGCCCTGGTCGAGCACGGGCCCGACGAGGCCGCCGCGCGGCTGCGGGGTCTCGTGGACAGGTTCGGCGCGGGCAACGTGTACGTGGAGCTGACCGACCACGGCCTCCCGCTGGACAGCACGCACAACGACGCCTTGGCCGGCCTCGCCGCCGAACTCGGCCTGCCGACCGTGGCGACCAACGCCGTGCACTACGCCACCCCGAGCCGGGGCTACCTCGCTCAGGCGCTCGCCGCGATCCGGGCCCGCCGAGGGCTGGACGAGATGGAGGGATGGCTGCCCTCGGGCCCGACCGCGCACCTGCGTTCGGGCGCCGAGATGGCACGCCGGTTCGCCCGCTATCCCGGGGCGGTACAACGGGCCGCCCTGCTCGGTACCGAGTGCGCCTTCGCGTTGCACCTTGTGGCCCCGGACCTGCCCCCGTTCCCGGTGCCGGACGGGCACGACGAGGCGAGTTACCTGCGCGAACGCACCTACGCGGGAGCGCGGGAACACTACGGTGACCGCGCGGACAACCCGGCGGCGTACCGGCAGCTCGACCACGAACTCGACGTCATCGAGCGCCTCGGGTTCCCCGGCTATTTCCTCATCGTGGACGACATCGTGCGGTTCTGCCGCACCCACGACATCCTGTGCCAGGGCCGGGGATCGGCCGCCAATTCCGCGGTCTGCTACGCGCTCGGCATCACCAAGGTGGACCCGGTGCGGTGGAGGCTGCTGTTCGAACGGTTCCTCGCCCCGGACCGGGACGGCTATCCGGACATCGACCTCGACATCGAGTCCGACCAGCGCGAGAAGGTCATCCAGTACGTCTACGACAAGCACGGCAGGTTGCGCACGGCGCAGGTCGCCAACGTGATCACCTACCGGGCGCGGTCGGCGGTGCGCGACGCCGCGCGAGCGCTCGGGCATGCGCCGGGCCAGCAGGACGCCTGGAGCAAGCAGATCGACCGGTGGGGGCCGTTGGGGCAGGTGCACGACGCCGATCAGCACGACGCCCCGGACGAGGTGCTGGCGCTGGCGGCGTCCCTGGAGGACTTCCCCCGGCACCTGGGCATCCACTCCGGGGGCATGGTGATCTGCGACCGGCCGGTGAGCGAGGTCGTGCCGATCGAGTGGGCGCGGATGCCGGGGCGCAGTGTGTTGCAGTGGGAGAAGGACGACTGCGCCTCGGTCGGGCTGGTCAAGTTCGACCTGCTCGGACTCGGGATGCTCTCCGCGCTGCACTACATGGTCGATCTGGTGGCCGAGCACAAGGGCGTGCGGGTGGACCTGAGCGCTCTGGACCTCGACGACGACGAGGTGTACGCGATGTTGCGCCGCGCCGACGCCATCGGCGTGTTCCAGGTGGAAAGCCGTGCGCAACTGGCGACGCTGCCGAGGCTGGCACCGAAGACGTTCTACGACCTGGCCATCGAGGTCGCGCTGATCCGCCCCGGGCCGATCCAGGGCGGGTCGGTGCACCCCTACATCCGCCGGTACACCGGAAGGGAAAGCTGGGAGCACGAGCACCCGCTGCTGGCGAACGCGCTGGACAAGACGCTGGGTGTGCCGCTGTTCCAGGAACAGCTCATGCAGATCGCTCTCGACGTCGCGGGGTTCACCGCCGCCGAGGCCGACGAGTTGCGCCACGCGATGGGCGCGAAGCGCTCCGACCGGCGCATGGAGCGGCTGCGCAGGAGGTTCTACGAGGGCGCGGCGCGCAACGGAGTCGACGAGCCGATGGCCGAGCACCTCTTCCGGAAGATGAAGGCCTTCGCCAGCTACGGCTTCCCCGAGAGCCACGCGCTGAGCTTCGCCTACCTGGTCTTCGCCAGCGCCTTCTTCAAGCGTTACCACCCGGAGGCATTCCTGGCGGGGCTGCTGAGGGCCCAGCCGATGGGGTTCTACTCGCCGCAGTCGCTGGTGGCCGACGCCCGCAGGCACGGCGTCGTGGTGCGGGGTCCGGAGGTGAACGCGAGCCTGCCGCACACCACGCTCGAACCACGAGGGCCCGGCGAGTCCGGGCACGCCGTGCGGCTCGGCCTCGGCACGGTGCGCACCCTCGGCACGGACCTCGCCGAGGAGATCGTCGCCGAACGCGCGCGCGGTGGCCCGTTCCAGGACATGACCGATGTGGCTCGCCGGGTCCGGTTGACGACACCGCAGGTGGAGGCCCTGGCGACAGCGGGCGCGTTCGCGGGCCTCGAACCGGACCGGCGCGCGGCGCTGTGGGCGGCGGGCGCGGTGGCGC
>NZ_KB912729.1:0-2404 GCF_000383795.1 Saccharomonospora saliphila YIM 90502 | reverse complement strand
GACGGTGCGCGCGGGGGCGCCCCGGACGGCGGCCGTGTCGACGACGACGGCGTCGTGCCGCGCACGGCCGAGGAGGCGGGCTACTACGCCATCTGGCGCCGTCACTTCGCGGGGATTCGCGCGGAGCGCACGCTGGGCCGCTTCGCCACCACCTGACCGGCAGGCTGCCGGGCTCGACCTCCGCGTGCCGCACGTCGGCCTCGTGGTCCAGGAGGTCGCCGACTTCGTCAGCGGTTCCCTCGTCGGGGTCGCGCTGGCCATGTTGGTGCGGTTCCGGGGGTTCCGGCGGTGGGTGTTCCCGGACGAGCTGGGCGGGCGCCGCGCCGACACGGCGTGACCGGCCGGTTCCGGTCGCGGCCGCTCACGTCGGAGCCGTGGTGAGCAGGCATCGGATTCGTCCCGCTCCGCACGCCACCGGGGCGTGGTGTGCGACGTACATTGCGGGGTGGGAGACGTACGGAGGCTTCTAGCAGTACGCTTGTACCGCTACCACGTGCCGACGAACGCGAAGATCCGCGAGAGGAGTCCCGCCGCTCATGGCCAAGATCAAGGTCGAGGGCACCGTCGTCGAACTCGACGGCGATGAGATGACCCGCATCATCTGGCAGTTCATCAAGGACAAGCTCATCCACCCGTATCTCGACATCGACCTCGAGTACTACGACCTCGGCATCGAGGAGCGGGACCGCACGGACGACCAGGTCACCGTCGACGCGGCGAACGCCATCGCCAAGCACGGCGTCGGCGTCAAGTGCGCGACGATCACGCCCGACGAGGCCCGGGTGGAGGAGTTCGGCCTGAAGAAGATGTGGCGGAGCCCGAACGGCACCATCCGCAACATCCTCGGCGGCGTCGTCTTCCGCGAGCCCATCATCATCTCGAACATCCCGCGCCTGGTACCGGGCTGGACCAAGCCGATCATCATCGGCAGGCACGCCCACGGCGACCAGTACAAGGCCAGCGACTTCAAGGTCCCCGGCCCGGGCACCGTGACGATCACCTACACGCCGGAGGACGGCTCGGAGCCCATCGAGATGGAGGTCGCCAAGTTCCCCGAGGGCGGCGGCGTCACGATGGGCATGTACAACTACCGGCGCTCGATCGAGGACTTCGCCCGCGCCTCGCTGCGCTACGGCCTCGACCGTGAAATGCCGGTGTACATGTCGACGAAGAACACGATCCTGAAGTCCTACGACGGGATGTTCAAGGACGTCTTCGCCGAGATCTACGAGTCCGAGTTCAAGGCCGACTTCGAGGCCAAGGGCCTGACCTACGAGCACCGCCTGATCGACGACATGGTGGCGGCCTCCCTGAAGTGGGAGGGCGGCTACGTCTGGGCGTGCAAGAACTACGACGGCGACGTGCAGTCCGACACCGTGGCACAGGGCTTCGGCTCGCTGGGCCTGATGACCTCGGTGCTGCGGACCCCGGACGGCCGGACGGTCGAGGCCGAGGCCGCGCACGGCACCGTCACCCGGCACTACCGCCAGCACCAGGAGGGCAAGCCGACCTCGACCAACCCCATCGCCTCCATCTTCGCGTGGACCCGGGGGCTGGAGCACCGGGGCAAGCTGGACAGCAACTCCGAGCTGGTCGGCTTCGCGAACAAGCTGGAGCAGGTCGTCGTCGAGACCGTCGAGAGCGGCAAGATGACCAAGGACCTGTCGCTGCTGGTCGGCGGGGACACCCCGTACCAGACCACGCAGGAGTTCCTGGCGACCCTGGACCGCAACCTCGCGGCCAAGATCGCGCAGGGCTGACCGAGCGAGGACCCGCCGCTGTTGGCGTGTCGGCAAGGCCTCCTTTACTGCGTTCAGTGCAGTGAAGGGGGCCTTGCCTGTACATGCGGGGAGTACGCGCGGCACGCGGCCGGGTGGCCCGAGCCGGGCACACACAGTGACGACGGGGTCCTCGTGCCGTGCGGCCAGGTTCGCCCAGCCGGACCTGTTCCGATGGTCCCGCCGCTCTCTACGCTGCCCGCGGGTGCTGTCACCGTGGCGTGAGGAGCGTGCCGCGTGCTCGGAATACCGAAGCGAGCGTTGATCGTCGTCGCCGTCGCCTTCGGGCTCGCGCTCATCTACACCACCGGGTCCGAACAACGGGAGTCCGAGGCGGAGTCGGGCGGCTCCGGGGACGCCGCCGGGTGCCGCGTGACCGTCACCGCCGACGTCCTCAACGTCCGCGCGGGTCCGGGCACCGGGCACGACATCGTCGGCAAGTACACCGAGGACGCCGAGACCGACGCCACGACGGAGGTCCGGGAGGGCTTCCGCCGGATCGCCGAGGGGCGCTGGGCCGCCGACGAGTTCCTCACCCCCACCGACGGCGCCGACTGCGGCTGATCCGCGCCGGCTCCCCTCCCCACGGCCGGTCCACGCCGCGCAGACCCGCGCGCGATGGCGTC
>NZ_KB912728.1:326329-330247 GCF_000383795.1 Saccharomonospora saliphila YIM 90502 | reverse complement strand
CGGCCGGGGCCAGCCGGTGCAGCAGCTCCAGCGCGGCCTCGACCGTGCCCGCCGTCTGCTCCTCGAGGACGTAGGCGGCGTGGTGGGGATAGCCCAGCAGCGCGGCACGCTCGGCCCGCAGCCGCGCGATCTCGGCGACCACGGCGGTGTTGTCGTGCTCGCCGCCGGTGTGCCCGCGCCGGGTGGAGGCGTGAAACACCCGCTCCCGCAGCGTCCGGTTCTCCAGTGAAGCCAGCACTGGCTGGGCCGTGGGCAGCGACAGCGGCAGCAGGTACCGGCCGTGCTCGCCGCGGGCCTCGGCGGCCTCGGCAGCGGCCGCCACGGCCTCGTCGGACAGCCCCGCAAGCTCGGCGCGGTCGTCCACGAGCACCGCCAGCTCACCGGTGTCGGCGTGCAGGTTGTCCTGGAACCGCGTCGAGGCCGACGACAACCGCTCGTTCAACACGCGCAGCCGGTCCTGCTCGGCGGCCTGCAGGTCGGCGCCCGCGCGGCGGAAGTCACGGTGGTAACGGCGCAGCAGCCACGCCGACTCGTCGTCGAGGTCGAGGCTGTCGCGCCGCCGGTACAGCGTGTCGATCCGCGCGAACAGCGCCGGGTCGAGGTGGATCGCGTCGGCGTGCGCCGCGAGCCTCGGAGCGATCTCGGCCTGCACCCGCCGCAGCGCGGGATTGGTGTGCGAGGCGGTGAGGTTGAAAAACACCGCCGAGACCCGGCTGAGCAGTTCCCCCGAGCGCTCCAGCGCCACGATGGTGTTGTCGAACGTGGGCTCCTCCGCGCACGCCGCGATCGCGGCGACCTCGGCGGCCTGCTCGGCCATGCCCGCCTCGAAGGCGGGCAGGAAGTCGTCGTCGGCGATCCGGTCGAACGGCGGCAGCTCGTAGGGCAGCTCACTCGGCGCCAGCAGTGGATTCTCCCGGTCCGTCACGCTCGGTCCTTCCCTCCGGTGGTGCCTCCGACGGCGGCGTCCGAGGCGAGCTTACGGCCACGCCGCTTCCTCGGCTTCTCCGGCACGATCCCGCTCAGGTCGCCCCCGGAGTCGTTGAGACGCAGCACGAACGGGCGCGTCTCGGTGTAGCGGGTCACCGACACCGACGCGGGGTCGACGACGATCCGCTGGAACGAGTCGAGGTGCTGGCCGAGCGCGTCGGCCAGCAGGGCCTTGATCACGTCACCGTGGCTGCACAGCAGCCACACCGCGTGCTCGCCGTGTTCGGCGGTGATCCGCGCGTCGTGCTCGCGCACCGCCGCCACGGCCCGGGCCTGCATCTGCGCCAGTCCCTCGCCGCCGGGAAAGACCGCGGCCGACGGATGGGACTGCACCACCCGCCACAGCGGCTCCTTGGCCAGCGCCGTGAGGTCCCGTCCGGTCCAGTCGCCGTAGTCGACCTCCGACAGTCGCGACTCCGGCCGACGGTCGAGCCCCCGGGCGGTGGCCAGCGGGCCGACGGTGCGCCGGCACCGCAGCAGCGGCGAGGTCACCACCTCGGCCAGCGGCACCCCGGCCAGCCGGTCCACCAGGGCCTCCGCCTGCGCACGCCCGGTCTCGTCCAGATCCACCTTCGGCGTGCGGCCCGCCAGCACACCCGAGCCGTTCGCGCTCGAGCGGCCGTGCCGCAGCAGGATGACAGTAGCCACGCGGGCCACCCTACGGGGTCAGCCCCCGGCCTCCACCGTGGCCGGACCCGCGCTGGGGTCGAGCACATCGAACAGCACCAGCAGCAGCACCGCCAGCCCCAGCACGACGCGGTAGATCACGAACGGCAGGAAGCTGTTCTTGCGGATGTAGGCCATCAGCCACGCGATCACCGCGTAGCCGACGCCGAACGACACCACGGTCGCCAGCACCGTCGGGCCCACACCCGGAGCGTCGCCGTCACCGATGTCGGTCAGCTTGTAGAAGCCGGAGGCCAGCACGGCGGGGACCGCGAGCAGGAACGCGTACTCCGCCGCGTCGGCGCGCTTGTATCCGAGCAGGAGCCCGCCGGTGATCGTGCCGCCGGAACGGGACACCCCCGGAATCAGCGCGAACGCCTGGGCGATGCCGTATCCCAGGCCGTGCGGCACGGTGAGCTGGTCGAGCGTGCGTTCCTTGCGACCGATCCGGTCGGCGGCCAGCAACAGCAGCCCGAAGGCGATCAGCGTGAACGCGGTCAGCCGCAGATCCCGGAACACGCTCTCGATCTGATCCTCGAACAGCAGACCCAGGACCCCGACCGGGATCGACCCCACGATGATCAGCCAGCCCATCCGGGCGTCGGGGTCGCGCCGGTACTCCGCGCGGATCAGCGACAGGAACCAGCTCCGCAGGATACGGCCGATCTTGCGGCTGAAGTACAGCAGCACGGCCAGCTCCGTGCCGATCTGGGTCACGGCGGTGAACGCGGCCCCCGGGTCCTGCCAGCCCGCGAACGCCGCCGTCAGCCGCAGGTGGGCGCTCGAGGAGATCGGCAGGAACTCGGTCAGGCCCTGCACCAGGCCCAGCACCAAGGCCTCGAACCACCCCATCAGGCGACTCCGGCCAGCTCACGGGCCCGCAGCGCCGCCTCCAGCGTCCGGTCCCCGGCAGCGGGATCGACGAACGGCGCCACCGTCAACGTGGTCACTCCCGCCTCGGCGAACGCCGCCATCCGCTCGGCGATGCGCTCCACCGGCCCCAGCAGCGAGGTCGCGTCGAGGAACTCGAGCGGCACGGCCGCCATCGCACCCGCGTAATCCTTGGCCAGGTACTTCTCTTGCACCTCGGCGGCGGCGTCGGCGAAGCCCATCCGGCAGGCCAGCCGGTTGTAGAAGTTGCGGTCGCGGCTGCCCATGCCTCCCAGGTACAGCGCCGCGTAGGCGCGCACCGAGTCGGCGCACACCCGCCAGTCCTCGCCCGGCACGAACGGCACCGTCGGCGCGATGTCGAGATCGGCCAGCGTCCGGCCCGCCTTGGCCGCGCCCGCACGCAGGTGGTCGAGCTGGGTGTCGGCGTACTCCGGCGAGAAGAACACCGGCAGCCAGCCGTCCGCGAGCTCGCCGGTCAGTTCGAGGTTACGCGGCCCGATCGCGGCCAGATAGGTCGGGATGTGCTCGCGCACCGGGTGCACCGTCAGTGCCAGCGCCTTGCCGGGGCCGTCGGGCAGCGGCAACCGGTAATGCGTGCCGTCGTAGCGCACCTTCTCCCGGCGCAGCGCCGCGCGCACGATGTCGACGTATTCCCGGGTGCGGGCCAGGGGCGCGGCGAAACGCACCCCGTGCCAGCCCTCCGACACCTGCGGACCGGACACACCCAGCCCGAGCCGGAACCGGCCCCCGGACAGGGTGTCCAGGGTGGCCGCCGTCATGGCCGTGGCCGCCGGGGTGCGCGCCGGGATCTGGAGCACCGCACTGCCGATGTCCACCGACGAGGTCCGCGCGGCGACGAAGGCCAGCACGGTCGGCGCGTCCGATCCGTAGGCCTCCGCGACCCACACCACCGAGTACCCGAGTTCGTCCGCCCGCGTGGCCAGGGCGAGGTTCGAGGCGTCGTTTCCGGCGCCCCAGTAGCCGAGGTTGAGTCCCAATCGCACGGGTGCTGACACTATCGGGCGGTTGATCGGCCGGGGACACGACGTCGTCGCGGCGCCCGCGCGGCGATCGTTAGGCTCGGGCGTTATGGAAAGCCGTCAGCTCGGCGTCTCCGGTCTGCGGGTCTCCCGGACGGGCCTGGGCACGCTGTCGTGGGCCTCCGGGATCGAGACCGAGGACGCCGCGGACCAGCTCGTGACCTTCGTCGACGCGGGCGGCACGCTGGTCGACACCGCCGACATCTACGCCGACGGCGAGGTGGAACGCACCCTGGGCTCGCTGCTGGGCCACGTCGTGCCGCGTGAGGCCGTGGTACTGGCCACCAAGGCCGCCGCGCGCCGGGCCGACGGGCCGTTCGGCGGCGGCGCCTCG
>NZ_KB912728.1:322143-326229 GCF_000383795.1 Saccharomonospora saliphila YIM 90502 | reverse complement strand
GTCGGCCAGCCGGGCCGCCTCGGCCGCGGTGGCGCCGGCGGTCAGCGCGCGCTCGGTGGCCTCCGCCCGCAGCGGCGTGCCCGCCATGTTGATCAGACCGACCGACCCGCCCTGGACGGCCACCCCCACGATCGCCCAGTCGATCGCACGGCGGGTGAACTTCTCGAAGGCCCAGTTCGGGCCGGGCCGCGCGGGCACCCGGATCTCGGTGAGCACCTCGTCGGGTTCGAGCGCGGTGGTGAACGGGCCGAGGAAGAAGTCCCCCGCCTCCACCGTGCGGTGCCCGCCGGTGCCGCGGACGACGAACACGGCGTCGCAGGCCATCAGCGCGGCGGGCAGGTCGGCGGCCGCGTCGCCGTGCACCACCGACCCGCCGATGGTGCCGCGGTGGCGCACCTGCCGGTCCCCGATCACCCCCGCGACGTGCGCCAGCAGCGGCGCGTGCTCGGCCAGCACCGGGTCGGTCTCCAGCTCGCGGTACCGGCTCAGCGCGCCGATCGCGATCTCGTCGCCGTCGCGGCGCACGTAGCGCAGCTCGTCCAGCGCCGCGATGTCCACAACCACCTCGGGCGCGGCCAGGCGCAGTTTCATCAGCGGCAGCAGCGAGTGCCCGCCCGCGAGCGGCTTCGCCTCGTCGCCGTACTCCGCGAGAACTCCGAGCGCGTCGTCCACAGAGGACGCGCGCCGGTAGCGCAGCGGCGCGGGGATCACCGGTCCACCTCCTGTCCCGACGCCTCCACCACGGCGTCGACGATGTTGTGGTATCCGGTGCAGCGGCACAGGTTGCCCTCCAGCCCGGCCCGAACCTGCTCCCGGGTCGGCCGCGGGGTGTCGGCCAGCAGCGAAACCGACGCCATGATCATGCCCGGGGTGCAGAAGCCGCACTGCAGACCGTGCCGCGCGGCGAACGCGCGCGGCACCGGGTGCTGCTCGCCGTCCGCCCCGTCCAGCCCTTCTAGCGTGGTCACCGCGTGCCCGTCGGCCTGCGCCGCCAGCACGGTGCACGACTTCACCGACTCGCCGTCCAGCAGCACCGTGCACGCCCCGCACGAGGTGGTGTCGCAGCCGACGTTGGTGGCGGTCAGTCCCGCCGTGTCCCGTACGAAGTGCACGAGCAGGGTCCGGTCCTCGACCTCCTCGGAAACCGTCCGCCCGTTGATGTCGATCGTGACGCGCACGTCGTCTCAGTCCGCCTCTCCTGCTCGTGTCAGTGCCTGCCACACCCGCAACGGGGTCGTGGGCATGTCGAGATGACGCACCCCGAGGTGGGCCACCGCGTCGACGACGGCGTTGTGCACCGCCGGGGTCGACCCGATGGTGGCGGCCTCGCCGATCCCCTTGACGCCCAACGGGTTGCGGTCGGTGGCCGTGGCCATCTCGACCAGCTCGAAGTCCGGCAGCTCGGCCGCGGTCACGAAGGCGTAGTCCGCCAGCGTGGCCGTGGTGGGGTTGCCGTCGGCGTCGTAGTCCATCACCTCGAGCAGCGCCTGCGCCACGCCCTGCCCGAGCCCGCCGTGCCGCTGGCCCTCGAAGGTCACGGGGTTGACCACGGGGCCCGCGTCGTCGACGGCGACGATCCCGCGCAGCGTGACCTTGCCGGTCTCGGTGTCGACCTCCACGACGGCGAGGTGGGCCCCGAAGGGATAGGTCGGGGCTCCGTCGCCGTACCACACGTCGGCCGTGAGCTGACCGGGATCGGCCCGCGCGGCCACCTGCGCCCAAGTCAGGCTCGCCGCCGCCGGGGCGCCGCGCACCTGCCACAGACCGGCCGACGCGTCGAGCACCAGGTCCTCCGGCGCGGCCTCCAGTTCCTCGGCGGCCAGCCGCCGCGCCCGCTCGATGACCTCGTCGGCGGCCTGCCGCACCGCCGAACCGCCGAGTTGCAGCGACCGCGAGCCCATGGTGCCCACTCCCCGGGGCACCTCGTCGGTGTCACCGTGGCGGACGGTGATCCGCTCCATCGGCACGCCCAGCCGGTCGGACAGCATCATCGCGAGCGTGGTGTGCAGCCCCTGTCCGTGCGGGGAACTGCCGGTGTAGGCGGTGACCGACCCGTCCGGGTGGACATCGACGCGGCCGCTCTCCCCGCCGCGATCTCCCCCGGTGATCTCCACGTAGCAGGCGAGCCCGATGCCCAGTGCCACCGGGTCCCCGGCGGCGCGCCTGCGCCGCTGTTCCTCACGCAGTGCGTCGTAGCCGCCCGCCGCGAGGACACGGTCGAGTGCCTCGGCGTACTCGCCGGTGTCGTAGGTGGCGCCCGTGGCGGTGGTGTAAGGGAACTCGTCGGGCCGGACGAGGTTGCGCCTGCGGACCTTCGCGGGGTCCATGCCGAGCTCGGCGGCGAAGAGGTCGATCCCGCGTTCGAGCACGGCCGTGGCCTCCGGGCGCCCGGCCCCGCGGTAGGCCGCGACCGGCGTGGTGCTGGTGACCACGGCCCGGCTGACCGTCTCCACCCGGGGAAAGCGGTACACCCCCGAGGCCATCAGCTCGGTCAGCACCGGGAGGAACAGCGCGCGGGGATAGGCTCCGGCGTCCTGGAGCACCTCCACGCGCACGGCCTCGACGGTGCCATCGCGACGGCCGCCGATCGTGATGGTGTTGCGCTGCGCCCGGCCGTGGGTCATCGCGACCATGTTCTCGCCGCGCTCCTCGGACCAGCGCACCGCGCGCCCCGCCGCGCGGGCGGCCCAGCCCAGCACCACCGCCTCCGGGTCCGCGCCGATCTTGGCGCCGAACCCGCCTCCGACATCGGGTGTGATCACCCGGACCCGCTCGGCGTCGAGCCCCAGTCCGGCCGCGATCGCCGACCGCGCGAGCTGGGCGTTCTGAGTGGACAGCCACACCGTGAGCCTGCCGTCCGCACCCCACGCGCACGCCGCGCCGCGCGCTTCGAGCGGGGCCGGGGCCAGGCGCTGGTTCGCGATCGTGCGGGTCACGACCACCTCGCAGCCGGCGAAGGTGTCGTCGGCGAACTCGCCGCCGTGGGTGGCGACGAGATTGGTGCCCAGCTCCGGATGCAGCACCGTCGTGTCGGAGAGTGCCGTGTCGAGGTCGGGCACGGCATCGAGCGGGTCGTAGTCCACGTCGACCAGTTCGGCGACGTCGGCGAGCTGGTACGGGTGTTCGGTCAGCACGAGCGCGACCGGTTCTCCGACATAGCGCACGACGTCGCCGGCCAGCCACGGCTGGGTCACCGGCCCGGCCGACCCCGGCGCGAGGTCCAGATCGTCGGCGGTGTAGACCGCGACCGTCCCGTCGGCCGCGCGGGCGGCGGAGACGTCGATCGCGGCGATGCGGGCGTGCGCGACCGGGCTGCGGACGAACCTGGCGTAGGCGGCCCCCGTGAGCCGCTCGGCACGCAGGTCCTCGACGTAGGTCCCTCCGCTGGTGATCAACGTGCGGTCCTCGACGCGGGCCACCCTGGTCCCGGCGATGCTCATCTGACCTCCCGCTCGCGGTTGACGCCGACGATCATGCCCACGCGCGGTAGGCACCTCGCAAGGGGAAATCCGAAAAAGGGAGGCCCGCGTCGCCCGGTGCACCCCTCCGGGGTGCGGGTCAGCGCCGCCGGGCGTGCGCGGGCGCGAACCCGGCCTCGGCGTAGCGGGTGTGCAGCACCCGTACCGACTCGGCCTGATTCTCGGCCCGCCCCACCGCCTCGATCAGCTCGCGCTCGTCGAGACGCCCGTCGTGCCGTGCCACGGCCAGAAGAGCCCGCCACACCGCCGCCCGCGCGGTGAGCAGCATGGCCAGCCCGTCAAGTTCCACCACCGGGCTCGACGGCGATCCGGACAGCAGGCGGCCGTTGAGCTTGAGCCTGCCCAGCTTTTCCCCGGCCCACGCGGCGGTCGCCTTGTACCGGCGCACGGGAATGTCCAGCTCGGACAGCACCGCCCGCAGTGCGCGCAGGTGCTCGGCCGCGCCGTCGGCCAGCGCGGCGAACTCGGCGGCGTCGGCGGCGTCCCGCCGAGCGGCCGCCATCCGGCGTGTCAACTCGGTGGCGGCCACGGCGGCCGCGTAATGGTCGTTGAGGTAGGTCGACAGCGCGGAATCGACGGCGGACATGGTCGGCGGGTACCCACGACG
>NZ_KB912728.1:318914-322043 GCF_000383795.1 Saccharomonospora saliphila YIM 90502 | reverse complement strand
GTGGGCGCGCAGCGCCTCGGCGGCCGCGCGTTGCGCGGTCCGTCCCAGCGGCCCCAGCCGGTACGCCGCCGAAACCACCACGAGTGTGCGCACCACGTCCGGGTGGTCGGCGGCGAGCTGGAGCGCGACGGTGCCGCCGGTGGAAAAGCCCAGCACGTCGACGGGCCCGTCGGCGCGCTCGCGTACGAGTCCGGCGTAGTCGTCGGCGATGCCGGCCATCGTGGTCCGCTCCGGCAGGCCCGTGCGGCGCTGAACCCACCAGACGTCGCGCCGCCCGGTGTACGGACGCATCGTCCGCAGCGCGAACCGGCGGTCGAAGCCGGTCGGCGGGCCGTGCCGCGCGCTCAGGCCGGGCAGTGACAGCAACGGCGGTCCCGCGCCCGCGCGCAGCCACGCCAGGCCCGGCCCCCAGATGCCCTCCGTGGGAGCGTGGGAATCGGCGGTCATGAACCCACGATGAGGGTGGGTCCACGCGTGGGGTAGGGACGTTCGACCGCGTCGACCGGGACCGTGGCCGCCCGGGCCGGTGCTCGTCCGCGTGGCCGGGCCCGCGTGGGTGACCCCGGTCGTGGCGCGGCGCTGCCGCCCGCCGCGTGCGCGCCTAGGCTGGACATATGCGCCGGTCAAGCACGCTCGCCGGGCCCGTCGGATACGGCTGGCATGATCACGCGTGTTGGTTCCACGAGGGAGGGCACACTTGGACCGACGCTCTGGTGCCGTTCTTCGGCGAGGGAGTGGCGCGGCACGAACGCCTGCTGTACGTGGCGGACAAGAGCGAGTCCGAGCTGGCGGAGGATCTGGCCGGGCTTTCCCTGCGCGACGACCTGCTCAGCTCGGGGCAGCTCGTGCTGCTGCCGTCGGCACCCGTGCGCGGGGCCGGGCCGGGGAGCCGGCCGTGACCGACGGCGCCGTGCTGGTGCCCGTCCCCGGTGCCGACGTGCTGGCCCGGATCTCCCTGCCCGGCGGCGACCTCGACACCGTGCCGGTGCCGGGCGGGCCCGCCGGTGTGGCCGTCGACGACACCGGTCGCGTGCTGGTCGCGCTGCGGGAGGCCAAGGGCGTCGCCGTGCTCGACGGCGACCGGGTCACCCGGACGATCGAGGGTGGGCTCTACAGCGCCGACGACGTGCTGGTCGCCGACGGGCGACCGATGGTGCTCGACCGGCTGCGCACCGCCCTGTTCCTGGTCGAGACCGAGGACGGCGACCTCGGCGGGGGGCTGCGCGCGGGGCACGGAGCCACCAACGCGGTCGTGGACTCCTTCGGCCGCGTGCTGGTGGCCGACACCCGGGGCGGCGGGCTGCTGGCCTTCTCACCGGACCCGTTCCTGCTGCGGCAGCGATACCCCGTCCCCGGCGGGGTGCACGGCCTGGCGTTCGACCCGCGCACCGACACCGCCTGGGTCACCCTCACCGCGCGCAACGAGGTCGTCGGCTTCGACGTGCGCGGCGGTGAACCGAGGGAAAGGCACCGCTACCCCACCGTCCGGCAGCCGAATTCGGTTACCGTCGATCCACGGACCTCGCGGGTCATGGTCGGCTCGGCGTCCGGAGAAGGGATCCAGGTGATCACTCCATGACGAACGCGGAAGCGGTGGTCGACGGCGACTGGGAGTACCGCCGGGTGCAGCTGCCCCCGGGGATGTCGCGGATCTCGGCGACGGTGCAGCTGTCCATCCAGGCCGAGTTCTCCGGGTGGGAACTGTCCAGGGTGCGCCTGTACTCGGACGGCACCCGGCAGGTGTGGTTACGCAGGCGCCGCTCGCTGGCCGTGGCGGCGGGTCTGCCCGGACTGATCACCTGACAGTCCCCCGGCACGCGCCCGTGTCCCGGGCGACACCGGACGGGTGCCGCCTTGACACTCCCCCACTCGGTCGAACTAGTGTTCGACCAGAGGGAGGAATGAGGGAGTGCCGATGGAGCAGTCAACCCCACGCGCGCGGTCTCGATCGCCGTTGCCCTGGTGGCGGCGGGACCCGAGCGCGACCCCGACGCGCCCGGTGTGGGCGCCGACCGAGGAGATGCCGCGCGCGTTCCGCCCGGTGGACCCGCCGCAATGGGTCTGGGTGGACCCGCGCGCCGCGCTGCGCAAGAACGCCTTCGAGACCTCCGCGGATGATCCCGAGGGCATCCAGTACCGCTACGAGGCCAAGGGACTGCTGCGCGGGTGGATGCCCTCGGTGGACGGCGCCGCGCTGGCCGTGGTCACCTACCAGTTGCTCACCGCGGACCTGGCCTGGCGGACCACGGTGACGACGTTCGTGCCCGCACACCAGGTGCGGTTCCGCGCGCGCACCGGCCGCGAACGCCCCTGACCGCGCCGACTTCCCCCGGCTTTCCGCCGAATTGGGGGAGGCTGGGGTGCACCCCGTTGTCGGCGGTCACCGCCTCGCCGGGGACCGCGCCCGTGTCCGGCGGCCCGGAGCCGGTCAGGCGAACCGCTCGGGATCGCCCGCGCCCGCGCGGACGATCTCCGGCTCGTCGTCGGAGAAGTCGACCACGGTGGTGGGCTCGACCCCGCAGTCCTCCGAGTCCACCACCGCGTCCACCAGGCGGTCGAGCCGTTCCTTGATCTCCCACCCGACGGTCATCGGCTCGTCGTCGCCCGGCAGCAGCAGCGTGCTCGACACCAGCGGCTCGCCCAGCTCCGTCACCAGGGCCCGGGCCACCGCGTGATCCGGGATGCGCACACCCACGGTCTTCTTCTTCGGATGCGCGAGCTGGCGCGGGACCTCCCGCGTGGCGGGCAGGATGAAGGTGTACCGGCCGGGAACCGACGCCCGGATGGCGCGAAACACCGTGTTGCCCATCCGCACGAACTGGCCGAGCTGGGCGAAATCCCGGCACACCAGTGTGAAGTGGTGCCGGGAGTCCAGCTCCCGCAGGGCGCGGATGCGGTCCATGCCCCGCCTGTTGCCGAGCGTGCAGCCCAGCGCGAAACACGAGTCCGTCGGGTACACGATCAGCGCGCCGGACCGCAGCAGCTCAACGACCTGCCGGATCGACCGGGGCTGCGGGTTGCGCGGATGCACGTCGAAGTACCTCGCCACGGCGACGAGCCTAGGGGGTGCGCTTCGGCCCGGGCCACCACCGGCCCCGGCGCGTCGGCCCGCCCCGCCCGCGCACCGGC
>NZ_KB912728.1:306105-318814 GCF_000383795.1 Saccharomonospora saliphila YIM 90502 | reverse complement strand
CCACGCGCCCGCCCCGGCTCGTCAGCCGGTCCACCAGCGCGCGGGCCAGCGAGCCCGCGCCGCCCTCCGGCACGGGGAAGCCGAGTTCCTGGCCGAGCATGGCCAGCAGCCAGCCGAACACCGAGCTGCCCGGCTGTTCCGGGCCGAGGTCGCTGTGCAGGGCGTTGCCCGCCAGGAGCAACCGCGCGCCCGCTCCGGAGTAGGTCTCGGTGCCGAGCGCGTCCACCGGCATCACGAACATCCGCGCCAGGCGCACCCCGTCCGCCACGCCGACGGTGCGGGCCAGTCGCGCCCCGGGCCGCACCGGGGGGAACGGGGTGAACAGCGCCTCGATCAGGTCGTCGCGCAGGCGCGTCCAGTCGGCGAACTGCGCCCGCCAGGCGCGTCCGTCGTCCGGATGGAAGGCCGAGACCGATTCCATCGTCGCGTCGAGGTCGCGCGAGAGCACGGCCACGCGGTCGTCGGGCAGAACGTGCGCCACCACCGCGGGCGCGTGGCGCCAGCGCAGTCCGTGCTGCTCGAGGTCCAGTCCGCCGATGATCGGTGAGGCCGCCGACAGGGGGTAGAACGCGGAGAACACGTCGTGGTGGAATCCCGGTTCGGTCAGCTCCGCGGTGCGCACCGCGCCGCCCGGCTCGGTGGTGGCCTCCAGAACCAGCACGTCCCAGCCCGCGTCGGCCAGCAGGTTCGCCGCCACCAGCCCGTTGTGGCCCGCGCCGACGACCACGGCGTCCACGGTGTCGTCGGGGCCCCGAACGGGCGCGTTCGCACCGCGCGTGTCCACGGCCACTGACGTACCCACTGTCCCGGACACTACACCGGGTCGCTCGACCGGACGCGCTCAGCGGTCCTCCGCCGTGTTCCACCGGTCCGCGCCACCGTCGTCGTGACCGGGGCCGACCGTGCGCCGCTCGGGCCTGTTCACGGCCATGTCCTGCAACCGCGCGAGGGTCTCGGCATTGCGCGCGCCCAGCACCAGCTTCTGCACCCGCAGCGGCACCAACCGGGCCGGGCCGCTGACCGCGCGCTCGGCGATGGTCACGCGGGTGGCGGACTCCCCGAGTCGTTCGAGGCTCACCCGCACCCGGCCCCGCCCCAGCACCCACAACCGCGCGTCGAGTTCGAGCATGCTGCCCGGAGACGCGGCGGCCACGGTGGACACGTCGGGCACCTGCACCGGCCACATCCCGGCCTTGTGGTGCAGTACGCTTCCCTCGGCGGGCCAGTCGGCGTCCACGTCGCGGATGTGGGCGTTGCCCACCACCCAGCCCGCGTAGGACCAGCCGTCGGCGAGAACGGCCCAGACCCGCTCCGGGGGCACGGGCATCACCCGGCTCACTTCGATCATCACAGCCGCACCTCCTCCTGTCCCATACCCACGGCCACGCCTCGCGAAGCCCGCGCGGACCCACCACCGGGCGCTCGCGAGCCCGAGGTGGGTCGTAAGGTGTGCCGGTCCGGCGACGGTCGAGGGTGCGGGGGTGTGATGCGCGCGCGAGGTGGAGCGCTGCTCGCGGTGGCGGGCTTCGCGGGCCGCTGGTTCGCGGTGCTGGTCGTGGCGGGGGGCCTGGCGGGCCTGGTGTTCGACGAGCAGAGCGCGGCGCTGGCCGGGTCCGTTCCGCTTCTGCTCGGGATCATCATGTTCGGCATGGGGCTGACGCTGCGGGGCGCGGATTTCGTCCCCGTCCTCGCCAGGCCCTGGATGGTGCTGGCGGGGCTCGTGGCCCAGTTCCTGGTCATGCCGCTGGCCGCGGTCGCGGTGGGCACGGCGTTCGGGCTCTCCGGCGCGCTGCTGACCGGCATGGTGCTCGTCGGCTCCTCCCCCGGCGGCACGGCGTCCAACGTGATCGTCTATCTCTCGCGCGGGGACGTGGCGCTGTCGGTGACGCTGACCTCGGTGTCCACGCTGCTGGCCCCGCTGGCGACACCGCTGCTCGTGCTCTGGCTGGCCGGGTCGGACCTGCCGGTCGGGTTCGCCTCGTTGTTCGAGTCGATCGTGCGGATCGTGCTCGTCCCGGTCGTGGCGGGGATCGTGGTGCGGGCCCTGGCGGGCGGGGTCGTCGAGCGGGTACTGCCGTACCTGCCGCTGGTGTCGGTGACCGGCATCATGGTCGTCGTGGCCGCGGTGGTCGGCGTGAACGCCGACGTCGTGCTCACCGGCGGGCTGGTGCTGGTCGCGGCGGTGATCGCCCACAACGCGCTGGGACTGGCCCTCGGCTACGGCGCCGCGCGCCTGGCCGGACTGGACGAGTCGGCGCGCCGCGCCGTCAGCGTGGAGGTCGGGATGCAGAACTCCGGACTGTCCGCGAGCCTGGCCACCACGCACCTGACCCCGCTGGCCGCGCTGCCCGCCGCGCTGTTCTCGGTGTGGCACAACATCTCGGGCTCCGCGCTGGCCGGCTACTGGGCACGCCGCCCCGTGAGCGAGCAGGACGGTCGGCGCACCCGCTCGTGAGTCCGCGCCCTCCCCGGCCGGTCACTCGTCGGCATCGAGCGCGTCGTCGTCGGCTCCCGGGGAAACGGCCGAGCGTCCAGTGCCGGAGAACGACGTGAACTCGAAGGTCAGCATGTCGGCGCGCACGACCGCCCGCACCACGCCCGCCGCGCCCCGCCCGCGCAGCTCGGCGAGCAGGCGAGCCAGCTTCTCCGGGGCCCCGTTCTGATGCGCGTCGGTCTGGGCCAGGGTGCGGTGCAGTTGCGCGATCTCCCACCGCTCGCCGTTGCCGCTGCCGGCCGGGACCGCGAGCGTGACGTCGAGCAGCCACCGGGACGGCTTCCCGGTCAGCTCGGGCGTGCGGTGGCTCTCGATCCCGGCGATCTGGTCGGCCCGGATGAGCCCGTCGCTCAGCGTCGCGATCCACAGATCCTGCGCTGCCATGAGAACCGTCCTCCTCGTCGGCTCGGTACCTGCCGGTGATCTCGGGGGAGCACGGTCCCACGGGTACCCGGACCCGTGCTGGACATACCGCTACCTCAACCCGTGGGGTATAGGACGTTATACATTGCCGGTCACGGGGCGCGAGCGCAGGCATGGTCCGGTCCGGCACCACCCGCTCGGTGGCGGAGACGGACGGGGCGCGGCGGAGGCCGCGGATCAGGACGACACCGAGTCGGTGCGCGGCGACGGCCTCGTGCCCGCGGGGTCCTGCGACAGGTCGGACTTGTAGCTCTCCGCCGTGCCGAGGACGCAACCCACCGTCACGAGGCAGACGGCCGCGATGAGCACCGAGATCAGCACCGTTCCGCTCCCGCTGACGGCGGCGAACACGGTGGGCGCGATCCCCGCGCCCAGCCCTGCCATCTGATACCCCAGGGACGCGCCGGTGTAGCGGGCACGGGTGGAGAACATCTCCGTGTACAGCGCCGCGAGGGGACCGAACATCGCCGGGTGCACCACCGACTGGCCCAGCACGACCGCCACGGTGAGCAGCACGGCCGAACCGGTGTCGACCATCGGGAACAGCGCGAAGCCCAGCACCGCCATCGCGGCGGCACCCGAGAGCACCACCGGACGGCGCCCCACCCGGTCGGACAACGCCGAGAACCCGATGATGCCGAACACCGCGCCCACCGACGACACCGTCAGCGCGTTGAGCACGGTCTGGCGCTCGAACCCCGCCCCCACGGCGTAGGCGATGAGGTAGGTGGTCAGCGTGCCCTGGGCGACGAACGCCGAGAACCCGACCCCGATCGCGAGCACCAGGTTCCTCGGATGCCTGCGCAGCACCTCCAGCAGCGGCGGCCGCGCCGGGCGCGCCTCCCGCGCGGCGGCGAACACCGGCGTCTCGGCCACCTTGAGCCGCACGAACAGGCCCACCACGAGCAGCAGGACGCTGAGCAGGAACGGGATGCGCCATCCCCAGGACAGGAACTGCTCCTCGGTCGTGACCGCGTTGGCCAGCGTCAGCATCACCGTGGACAGCACCATGCCGCTCGGCGCGCCCGCGTTGGTGAAGCTGGCCCACAGTCCCCGGCGTGTCGTAGCGTGCTCGGCCGACATGAGCACCGCACCACCCCACTCGCCACCGACCGCGACGCCCTGGGCCACGCGCAGCAGCACGAGCAGGACCGGCGCCCACGCACCGATCTGGTCGTTACTGGGCAACAATCCGATCAGCGTGCTCGCCACGCCCATGATCGTCATCGTGATGACCAGCATCCGCTTGCGGCCGAGCCGGTCACCGAAGTGACCGAAGATCACCCCACCGAGCGGCCGGGCCAGATAGCCGGTGGTGAACGTGCCGAGACTGGCGACCGTGCCCACCACCGGGTCGAGGCCGGAGAAGAACACCTGGCTGAACACCACCGCCGAGGCGGTCGCATAAAGAAGGAAGTCGTAGTATTCGATCACGCTGCCCAGATAGCTGGACAGCACGGCTCGCCTGAGCTGGGTCCTCGTGTGCGCCGACCGTCCCGCCTGCTCCGCCATCGCCACCGTCTGCCTTTTCCGTGAGACTGCCCTGCCGTGCGGCCCGCGCTGCCACACCCCGCGAAAACTAAGCACATGAATGACGAGTGTCAATCAGGTGACCAATATCGGGCTGCTTATGATGACGGGGTGCGTGACAACACCGCCTCCTCCGCCCCGGCCCGGGCACGACACCAGGCCGGTCTCGACGACCTCGCGGGCACCGCCGCGACCAGCCACGTCTCCGACGCCGTCGACGTGGCCGAGGCACCCTCGGCCGCCGACACGGCCGAACCCGGCTCGCCGCCACGCCCGCAGGCGCTGCTGCTGACCTTCTTCGGCGTGCACGTGTTCGGCCGGGGCGTCCGGGTGGCCACCAGTAGCGTCCTCGACGTGCTGGGCAGACTGGGCGTCTCCGAGCACGCGACCCGCTCCACGCTCAGCCGGATGGCGCGGCGCGGCCTGCTGGAACGCGACCGGCGGGGCAGGCAGGTCTACCTGGGCCTCACCGACCGGTCGAAGGCGATCCTGCACGACGGCGAGACCCGCGTGTGGCGCATCGGGGCGGTGAACACCCACTGGGACGGCACGTGGACCCTGCTCGGGTTCTCCATGCCCGAGTCCTGGCAGCGGCAGCGCCACCTGCTGCGCTCCCGGCTGCTGTGGGCGGGCTTCGGCAGCCTGCAGGGCGGGCTGTGGATCGCCCCGTCGACGATCGAGGTCGAGCCGCTGCTGCAGGGTCTCGACGCCGCCGATCACGTCAAGGTGTTCCAGGCACGGGCCCTGCCGCCCACCGACGTGGGCGAACTCGTGCACGACGCCTGGGACCTGGATTCGCTCGCGGCCCAGTACCGCCGGTTCCTCGCCGACTGGTCGGCCGACGGGCCACGCGCCCACACGACCGACGTGCTGGCCCGGCACCTGCTGTTGCAGGCCGACTGGCTGCAGATCGTCCGCCGCGACCCCCGGCTGCCACGCGAACACCTTCCCGGCGACTGGCCCGCCGAACGGGCACAACAGACGTTCCGGCTGCTCAACGCCGAACTCGAACCGGCGGCCCGCGCCCTGGCCGCCGACGTGCTCGACACCGTCGCCGAACCCCCGGCCACTCCACACCCCCCGCCCGACCCCGCCTCGCACTGACGCCACCCCGCGAGTTGCCCCCCGCGGTCCGCGAGTTGCCCCTGGCGGCCCGCGAGTTGCCCCTGGCGGCCCGCGAGTTGCCCCTGGCGGCCCGGGCAGGCGACGACCGTCGTCACTCGGTCGGGGAACATCCCGCCGACGTGGATTCGGATCGCCGACAGCGGGTACCACAGCCGGGATGCTGGACCGACTGTTGCGCAGTTCCGAATCGGTGCCCGGTCTCGACCGGGCGACCGAAACACTGGCCCGCCGCCTGCGGCGAGCGCTCGACGGCAGGCGGATCGACGCGCTGCTGCGGGGATCCTGGATCGGGCACCCCGTGCACCCGCTCGTGGTCACCGTCCCCATCGGCGCATGGAGCTGCGTCACGCTCTTCGACGTACTCGGCGACCGGGAGGCCGCCCGCCGCCTCGTGGCCGTCGGCGCCACCGTCACTCCGGTCGCGATCGTGACCGGACTGGCCGAGTTCTCCCGGCTGGACCGGACACAACGGCGCGTGGCGGCGCTGCATCTGGCCACCAACGCGGTGGCGCAAACGTGCTACGTTACGTCACACCGCAACCGGGCCCGTGGCGCACACGCCGCGGGAGTCACGTGGGCGTTGCTGGGCCTGACCGCGGTCGCGGCGGGCGGCGCGCTCGGCGGCCACCTCTCCTACGCCCTCGGCGCGGGCGTATACGAGTGGCAGCGCGGGCCACGCGACCGTCCCTGAGCGGGCCGGCCGACCGACCCGGGACAGGGGCCACCGTCGCGTGACCGGCCATTGGCGGGCCAGCCCGCCGGATGCGCGAGCGAGGACACCAGGAGGTCGGGCATGGCGGTGACCCTCGTCCACGGGACGTCGTTCTGCGTCTGCGACAACGACGGCGAACTGGGCGGCTCCCCCGCGCAGGGCGCGTTCTACCAGGACACCCGCATCCTGTCCGGGTGGAACCTGCGCATCGACGGTCACCCGGTCGAACCCGTCACGGTGCAGACACCGGAACCCTTCTACGCCCGCTTCATCGGACGCGCCCACTCGGGCGAGGGTGAGGGCGAGAGCAGCCTGCTCGTGCGCAGGGAGCGCTACATCGGCGGCGGGATGCGAGAGGACTTCATCCTGCGCAACTACGGGCGCCGACGGGTGACCCGCACACTCAGCGTGCGCGTGGCGGCCGACTTCGCCGACGTGTTCGAGGTCAAACAGGGCCGCATCCACGACACCGGCCACCACGCCGTCGAAGTCACCGGCACCGGTCTGTACCTCACCCGCTACATCGGCGCCCGGAGCCGGGGGGTGCGCATCACCGGCGAGACCCTTCTGGGTGACAGCGCCGAGTACAGCCGCGACCGCGTCACCTTCCGGCTCACCGTGCCCCCTGGCGAGGAATGGTACGCCTCGGTGACCGCCCTGCCCGTGCTCGACGGCACCCCGATCGCCCCACTGTTCCCCCGCGAACGCCCGGTCGAGTTGTCCCGGCCCGCGGTGCTCACCCGCCGCTGGCGTGAGGAGAGCCCCGTCCTGCGGCACTGCGACAACCCCGCGGTCGCGGCCACCCTGCAACGCAGCAGGGAGGACCTCGGGGCGCTGCGCATGTTCGACCCCGAGCACCCCGACGACGTGGCCATCGCCGCGGGCGCGCCCTGGTTCATGGCCCTGTTCGGCCGGGACTCGCTGCTGGCGTCGTTGATGTCGCTGTCGATCGACCCGACGCTGGCACTGGGCACGGCGCAGACCCTGGCCCGCCACCAGGGCAGCAGCGTCGACCGCGACAGTGAGGAGGAACCAGGGCGCATCCTGCACGAGGTCCGCTTCGGCGCCGACGCCTCGCTCGCGCTCGGCGGCAGCCATGTCTACTTCGGCACGGTCGACGCCACCCCCCTGTTCGTGCTGTTGCTGGGTGAGCTGAGCCGCTGGGGCATCGGGCAGCACCGGGTCAAGGCCCTACTGCCCAATGTGGACCGCGCGCTGGAGTGGATCGACTCCTACGGCGACCGCGACGGCGACGGATTCGTGGAGTACCACCGTGCCACCGACAACGGCCTGGCCAACCAGGGCTGGAAGGACTCGTGGGACGGCGTGAACTTCGCCGACGGCGAGATCGCCCGCTCCCCGGTGGCGCTGTGCGAGGTGCAGGGCTATGTCTACGCGGCGTTCCGCGCCCGCGCCTGCCTTGCCGACAGCTTCGGCGACCCCGACACCGCGCGCCACTGGAACGAGCGCGCGGAGACGCTGAAGCGGCGCTTCGACGAGTGGTTCTGGCTACCCGGCCTCGGCCGCTACGCCCTCGGGCTGGACGCGGACAAACGCCCGATCGACTCGGTGACCTCCAACATCGGCCACTGCCTGTGGACCGGCATCGTCGACGAACGCCGCGCGGCCTCGGTGGCCGACACGCTGCTGTCGCCAGAGATGTTCAGCGGCTGGGGTGTGCGCACACTCGCCGCCGACATGGGCGCCTACAACCCGATGAGCTACCACAACGGCTCCGTATGGCCGCACGACAACGCTCTCGTCGCGGCCGGACTGATGCGGTACGGCTTCGTCGAGCACGCCCAGCGCGTGGCCACCGCGGTGTTCGACGCCGCTCAGGCCTTCGACGGGCGGCCACCCGAGCTGATGTGCGGCTTCGACCGCGACGAGTACGGCACACCGGTGCCGTACCCGACCTCCTGCTCGCCCCAGGCATGGTCGTCGGCGGCACCGGTACACCTGCTGCGGACCCTGCTCCGGGTCCGGCCGAGCATTCCGTACGGAAAGCTAAGCATTTCCCCTGCGTTACCGGAATCATTCGGAGAGTTACGCATCGACGACGTTCCGCTGGCCGGGGAGCGGATTTCCATCGAAGCGCGCGGAACGCGGGTGCGTGTCAGCGGCCTGCCGGACGGGATCGAACTGACGCATTAGGACCGCGCGCACGAAACACGATTCATTAGGAAGGGCCACATCTATATTCCCGCCGTTTCGCCCGTGAAGGCCGGGGGAATTGGCCGAACATGAGTCAACTCGAGATCGCCATGGTGGCACCACCGTGGTTCGAACTTCCCCCCACCGCCTACGGCGGCATCGAAGCGATGTGCAGCGACCTCATCGAACAGCTCTCCCTGCGCGGACTGGAGATCACGCTCGTCGGGGTCGGGCGCAACGGTACGCCGGCCGACTTCGTGCCGACGTGCGACCAGTCGAACGAAGCGCGACTCGGGCAGGTCCTGCCCGAAGTCACCCACGCCTCCGCGCTCACCGAGATCATCGACAAGCTCGACCCCGATCTCGTACACGACCACAGTCTCGCGGGCCCGTTACTCGCCCGCGGCCGCCCGCTACCGACCGTCGTCACCGCGCACGGGCCCGTCAACGGCGAGATGGGACGCTACTACCGCGGGCTCGGCGACAGCGTCGGACTCGTCGCCGTGGCCGACGCGCAACGCAGGCTCGCCCCCGATTTGAACTGGGTCGGCACCGTGCACAACGCGGTGCGTGTCGAACGGTTTCCGTTCCGTGCCGGCAAGGAGGACTTCGCGCTCTTTCTCGGCCGCTCCTGCCCGGAGAAGGGAATTCCACAGGCGATCGCGGCGGCACGGCAGGCCGGAATCCCGCTGAAGATCGCGGCGAAGTGCCGCGAACCGGACGAGAAAGCGTATTTCGACCGCGAGATCGCTCCGTTGCTCGGCCCGGACGTCGAGTGGCTCGGCGAAGCCGACCGCGAACGCAAGGTCGACCTGCTCGCGGCGGCGCGGTGCCTGCTGTTCCCGGTGTGCTGGGAGGAACCGTTCGGCATCGTGATGGTCGAGGCGATGGCGTGCGGCACGCCGGTGCTCGGTTTCCGGCGCGGGTCCATCCCGGAGGTCATCACGCACGGCAGGACCGGCTACGTCTGCGACGGAGTCGCCGACATGGCACAGGCGATCCACGAGGTGGGCAGGCTCTCGCCGCACGACTGCCGCGTCGAGGCCGAACTCCGCTTCGACGTGGAGATGATGGCCGACCGTTACGCCCGGATCTACCAGTCCGTGCTGTAGCGCCGTGCCCTCCGCCGAGCACGGTGCCACGCGACCACCGGCGCCGATGGCCGCCATGCTCGCCGTTCCGGGCGAGCCGCCGCGGGGACCGGCGTGGGCCTTCGAGTGGAAGTGGGACGGGGTCCGTGCCATCGTGGGTGTGGGAGGCGGGCACGTGCGCGCGCACTCCCGCAATCAGCGCGATATCACCGCGTCCTACCCGGAGCTGGAGACTCTCGCCGGTCTCACCACCCGCGCCGTGCTGCTCGACGGAGAACTGGTCGCACTGGACGAGCGTGGCCGTCCGGACTTCGGCCGCCTCCAGTCGCGCATGCACGTCCACCGGCCGACCGCGCGGCTGCTGCGCGAGGTCCCGGTCAGCTACTACGTGTTCGACCTGCTCGTGGCCGACGACGAGGACCTGTGCCCACACCCGTACCAGCACCGCCGCGCACGGCTGACCGCGCTCGGATTGTCGGCACCCCCCACCGTGCGCACGCCGGACCACTACATCGGAGTGTCCGGTTCGGACCTGCTGCGGGTGGCGGGCGAGTACGGACTGGAGGGAGTGGTCGCGAAACGACTCGACTCGACCTACCGGCCCGGCGCGCGTTCCCGCAACTGGATCAAGACCGCGTTACGGCTGACCCAGGAGGTCGTCGTCGGTGGCTGGGTGCCCGGCGAGGGCCGGCGCGGGCACACGGTGGGCGCGCTGCTGCTGGGCGCTCACGACCCCTCGGGATCGCTGACCTACGTCGGGCACGTCGGCACCGGCTTCACCGACGAGGCACTCCACGACCTGCGGCAGCGACTGGAACCGCTGCACCGGCCGTCGAGCCCGTTCGACACGCCCGTCCCCCGCGACCGTGCCCGTACCGCGCACTGGGTCGAGCCCACGCTGGTCGGGGAGGTCGAGCACCGGCAGTGGACCGCCGACGGGCGCCTGCGGCACCCCTCGTGGCGCGGACTGCGACCGGACATCGCACCCCGCGACGTGCGCCTGCCCTCGTAGGACTCCGACCGGAGCCGCTCAGGGTTTGCGGGCCACGCCCGCGAGGCCGTGCGAGCGAACCGGGTCGCCCCGGTAAGGATCGTCCCCGCTGGGGCGCCACTCCGGCAGCCACACCAGTCCCGGCTCCACGAGTTCGAGGCCGTCGAAGAACGAGGCGATCTCCTCCCGCGCGCGCGGCATCGCCGGACTGTTCGTCCGCTCCGTGTACGACTTCGTCAGCTTCTCCGACACGGCCAGCGTCTCGGTGTCGGAGGGATCGACGTGAATGTGCGACAGCGCCAGCAGGCTGCCGGGCGGCAGCTTGTCCCGGTAGTAGGCCAGCACCCGCCCCGGGTCGGTCTCCGGCGGCATGAAGTGCAACAGCGCCACCAGCAGCAACGCGACCGGTTCGCGCTCGTCGATCAGCCCGGTGTCCAGCACCCGCCGCCACAGCAGGGCGCCGTCGAAGAAGTCGGCGTCGATCGCCCTGTGCCGCTCGGGGTCGGCGGTGCGCTCGAGCAGGATCTCGGCGTGGGCCCGCGCGATCGGCTCATTGTCGATGTAGACGACGCGGCACTCGCCCGGGGCGACCTCGTCGGCGACCTCGTGCACGTTGCCCTGGGTCGGAAGGCCGGACCCGATGTCGACGAACTGGCGCACCCCCTGTTCGACCGCGTACCGCACCGCCCGCGCCAGGAACGCTCTGTTCGAGCGCGCGAAGTCCCGGATGTCGGGCAGCAGCCGCAACTGCTCCTCGGCGAAGGCCTGGTCCACCGCGTAGTTGTGCACACCGCCGAGCAGGTAGTCGTAGACCCGGCCCACCGACACCTTGTTCACCGACTCCGCGAGCCGGTCGGCATTGCTCCCCGACATCCGCCCCACGCTCCCTCGTCTCGATCCCTACCATCGGGTACGCACACAGTGTGCCGTGTCCCCCTCCCGGCGCGCACACCGCCCACCGCGCGAGCCCGCGTGGGCACGCCGGGTCGCCACCCCGACGCCACCGCTACGCCGAACACGGGAACAACGGGCGCGGAGGAGGCGGCGACCGCACACCGGGAGTGGGTCACCCCGTCTCGGCCAGGCGGGCGAAACCCCCCTCGACCGTCGCCTTCAGCCGCCTGCCCACCACCTCTCCGCCCGAGGCGACCGACACCGCGCGGGCGCTCGCCTCGTCCCCGGGCTCGGTCTGCGCCGCCACCCGGGCACCGTCGCCGGTCCGCGCGACGAGGAATCCCTGCGCGGGTGCGCCGTCACGCCCGTACTCCACCGTGGCGGTCTCCACCGTGACCACGCCGTCGTCGAAGGCGGCCCGGGCGGGTACCGGGCCGGTCTCCGCCGTCGGCGCGGGGTCCGGGTCGCCCACATACCCGCCGGGATGCGCGTGCCTGCCGAGCAGCACCGCGTGCTGCGTGGTCAGGTAGCCGCCGTTGGCGTGCAGCAGGCCGACGCCCGCGCCCGCGCGCAGCCGCCGGACCACCGACACCGCGCCGTGCAGGCTGTAGCTGCTCAACGGCCCGCCGAAGGACGAGTGCCCGCCCGTGACGGTGGCGGGATGGTCGGCGCCGAGACCGAGCGCGTCGAGAACGAGCTTCGGCACCACGGGAAAGCAACTGTAGACGTCGAGCACGTCGATCCCCGCGGCGCCGAGTCCCCCGCGTTCCAGGCAGCGCCGCAGCGCCGACTCCAGGGCGGGCGAACGCGCGAGGTCACTCCGAGCCAGCACGTCGGGCGCGTCCCGCGCGCCCGCGCCACCCCAGACGTGCACGACCGCGTCGTCGGGCACGCCGTACGCACGCGCGGTGTCCAGGGAGGTGACCAGCACGGCGGCGGCCTGGTCCACATGCGGCATCGCGTTCATCGCCAGTGGGTACGGCTCGCACACCATGCGGTTGGCCGGGCTCACGGTCGCGATGTCCTCGGCACTGCGGGCCCACGGTCGCCAGGCCACGGGACGAGTGGCCGCCACCTCGCTGAACGCCGCGTACATCCGCGCCGACTCGGCGGTCGCCTCCCCCGGTGTCCGGCCGAGCCGGTGGCGCAGCGCGGCCTCGAACAGCGGGTACACGCGGGTCGGAAGGACCAGCCCGGCGTCGCGCATCGCGGCACTGCCGAGTTCGTCGGGGTCGAACCGCGGCGGCCCGCCCGGAGCGCGGGTCCACCCGTGATCGGCGCCGGGGTCGAGCCCG
>NZ_KB912728.1:298348-306005 GCF_000383795.1 Saccharomonospora saliphila YIM 90502 | reverse complement strand
GTCGGCGGAGGCCTGGCCGAACAGGGCCAGGTCGAACGGCATGCCGCCCCGGGCGCCGTCGTCGGCCGCGCCGAGCTCACGCACGGCGCGCACGATCGCGTCGGCGGTGGCCTGAGGGTCGGTCTCCTCCGTCCCGGTGTCGACCAGCACCCCACGGTGGGCGCCCATCGCGAGGGCGTACCGCACCTGCTCGGCGGCCTCCGGTGGGCCCACCGCCAGCACCGTCGCGGTGCCGCCGTGCGCCGAGGCCAGCCGCACGGCCTCCTCCACGGCGCACTCCTCGTGCGGGCCCACGGTGAACCCGAGGTGGCGGGTGTCGATGCCGCTTCCGTCGGGCTCCAGCGGCACCTTGGCGCCCAGCGCCGGGACCCGTTTCACACAGACGAGCACATCCATCGCACACCTGCCCTGCTCACGACTTCATCCGGGTGTCGTCGGGGTCGAACAACGGCTGGCGGCCGACCCGTGCCACGGTGACCGGGTAGTGCCGCTCCATGTACCGCACGGCCAGGCGGGTGCCGTCGACCGCGTGGGCCGGGGGCAGATACGCCATCAACAAATGGGTGCCCAGCGACGGCCCGGCCCCGGCGCTGGTGACGTGGGACGGGCGGCCCTTGCGGTCGACGATCCGCTCCCCGGTGCCGGTGACGATCGGCTCGCCGCCCTGCGGGTAGCGCACCACCCCGGTCTCGTCGGTGTGCTCGTCCGGCCCGCCCATCGTCAGCGTGCACAGCAGCGCGGCAGGCTGTCCCTCCCGCGCCCGCAGGTACGCCTGCTTGCCCACGAAATCGGCCGCCTTCACCTTCGGCAGCGCCAGCCCGGCCTCCACGGGATCGTGCTCGGCGTCGAGCTCGGCGCCCATGAGCCGGTAGCCCTTCTCCATCCGCCCCGTGGTCCCGTAGACGCCGATGCCCGCGGGCACGATCCCGTGCGGGCGGCCCGCCTCGGCGAGCACGTCCCACAGCCGCTGACCCTGCTCGAACGACGCGTGCAACTCCCAGCCCAGTTCGCCGACGTAGGACACGCGCAGCGCCAGCACCGGCACGGTGTCGATCGTGATCGCCCGCGCCGTGCCGAACGGGAACGCGGCGTCGGAGACGTCCTCGTCGGCCACCGAGGCGAGCACGTCCCGAGCGCGTGGCCCCCACAATCCGAGCGTGCACACCGCCGAGGTGACGTCGGTGAGCGTGGCCGAGCCGTCCTCGGGAAGCAGGCGCTCGAACCAGAACCGGTCCCGCGCGCCGTCGGCGCCGCCGGTGATCACCCGGTAGTGCCGCTCCCCCAGGCGGGCCACGGTCAGGTCGCTGCGGAACCCGCCGTCCGGGGTGAGCACCGGGGTGTAGATCAACCTGCCGACGGGGCGGTCGACCTGGGCGAGCACGACCCGCTGGAGGTAGTCGCAGGCGCCGGGTCCGCGGATGTCGAACTGCGCGAACGCGGACAGGTCGATCATCGCGCACCGCTCGCGCATCGCCAGGTGCTCGGCGTCGGTGATCGGCGACCACCAGCGCGCGTCCCACTTGTGGGCGCGGTGCTGGACCGCGTCACCGAACTCCTCGAGCAACGGCCGGTTCGACTCGTACCAGTGCGGCCGCTCCCAGCCACCGACCTCGAAGAACTCGGCGCCCAGCGCCCGCTCGCGCGTGTGGAACGGCGACAGGCGTACCCGCCCCGACTCCCACTGCTCACGGGGGTGGACGATGCCGTAGGTCTTGTTGAAGCCCTCCCTGGCACGGGCCCGCACCGACGCGGGGGTGCGCTGGTGCGGGTAGAAGCGGGCGATGTCGGCGCCGTGCAGGTCGATCTCGGTGGTGCCGTGCGTCATCCACTCCGCCAGCATCCGCCCCACCCCGGGGCCTTCCTTGATCCACACCGCCGCTGCGGACCAGAGCCCGGCGACCTCGGGCGTCTCGCCGAGCACCGGTGCGCCGTCGGGTGTCAACGACAGCAGTCCGTTGATGGCATGCCGCACCCCGGCGTCGGGATTGTCCAACACGGACCCGAACAGCGCGAGCGCGTCCTCGAGCTGTGGATCGAAGTCCTCGTGCGTGAACGGAAGCTGGGTCGGCGAGAGCGCGGCGGCGGCCAGCGACGGGATCTCGTCGGGCTCGTGCAGGATCGCGCGGTGCGCGTACGAGCCGATCTCCAAATCCGCGCCGCTCTGCCGCTCGTACATCATGGCGTCCATGTCCCGCACGATCGGGTAGGCGATCTCGGTGTGGGTCTCGGCCAGCTCGGGGATCGGTCCCACGTCGATCATCTGGTGGACCGCGGGGACGAGCGGGATGTGCGCCCCCGCCATGGCTCCGATGCGGGGACTCCACACGCCGCAGGCGACGACCACCGTGTCGGTGGCGATCTCCCCGGCGTCGGTGACCACGCCCCGCACCCGGCCTCCCTCGGTGCGGATGCCGGTGATCTCGGTGTTCGGCGCCACGGTCAGCGCGCCCTGCGCGCTGGCCTGCTGGCGCATCAGCGCCCCGGTCTGCAACGGGTCCACCACGGCCACCGACGGCGTGTGGAACCCGGCGAGCACCAGGTCCGGGTCGACGAACGGGACGAGCTGGGCCACGCGGCGCGCGTCCACCAGCTCCGACTCCACACCCCACGCGGTGGCCGAGGCCATCCTGCGCCGCAGCTCCTCGACCCGCTCGGGGGTGCGGGCGATCTCGACCCCGCCGCAGGTGGTCAGCGTGCCGAGCTTCTCGTACTGGTGCATGGAGTCCAGCGTGAGCGCCGTGATCTCCTTGGAGTGGTCGACCGGGAAGATGAAGTTGGAGGCGTGTCCGGTGGAGCCACCGGGGTCGGGCAGGGGTCCCTTGTCGAGCAGCACGATGTCGCGCCACCCGGCCTCGGCGAGGTGGTAGCTCACCGAGTTGCCGACGATGCCCGCTCCGATGACGACGACGTCGGCGCGCGCCGGTAGGTCGGTCATCTCGATCCCTCCTTCACGCCAGCCCCACCACCTGGCCGGCCTCGTCGATGTCGATGTTCTCGGCCGCCGGGTGCGACGACAGTCCGGGCATGGTGCGCATGTCCCCGCAGATCGGGTAGACGAAACCGGCTCCGGCCGAGGCGCGGACCTCGCGCACCGGTAGCCGCCAGCCGCTCGGCGCGCCCTTGCGGGACGGATCGGCCGACAGCGACAGGTGGGTCTTGGCCACGCACACCGGCAGGGAGCCGAAGCCGCACCGGGTATAGGTGTCGAGCTGCCTGCGCGCGGTCGGGCTCAGCTCGATGCCGTCGGCGCCGTACATCCGCCGGGCGATCGTGTCGATCTTGTCGGCCAGCGGCAGGTCGTCGGGGTAGAGGTGGGTGAACGTGGACGGCTCGTCGCACGCGGCGGCCACCACGTCGGCGAGCTCGGCCGCGCCCTTGCCACCCTCGGCGACGTGGGTGCTGACCGCGGCGCGCACCCCCTCCTCGGCGGCGATGTCGAGGATGGCCCGCTGCTCACTGTCGAAGTCGGTGTCGAAGGCGTTGACCGCGACCACCGCGGGCACGCCGTGGGCGGCGATGTTGGCGAGGTGCTTGCGCAGGTTCGCCGCGCCCGCGTACACGTCGTCCGGGTTCTCGGCCAGCATCTCGTCGGGCAACGGCTTGCCCGCCACCACCGAGTACCGGCCGGAGTGTGCCTTGAGCGCGCGCACGGTGACCACCACGACGGCGGCGTCCGGCACGAGTCCCGACGCCCGGCACTTGATGTTGAAGAAGCGCTCGGCGCCCATGTCGGCGCCGAACCCGGCCTCGGTGACGAGGTAGTCCCCACCCCGGATGCCGATCAGGTCGGCCAGCACGGAGGAGTTGCCGTGCGCGATGTTGCCGAAGGGTCCGCAGTGGACCAGCACCGGCGTCTGTTCCACGGTCTGCATGAGATTCGGTTTCAGCGCCTCCCGCAGTTGCACGCACATCGCGCCCGCGGCCTTGATCCGCTCCGCGGTCACCGGGGCGCCCGCGCGGTCGTAGCCGACCACGATCCGCCCGAGCCGGGCGCGCAGGTCGCGCAGCGACGTGGACAGCGCCAGGATCGCCATCACCTCGCTGGCGGCGGTGATGTCGAATCCGGTCTCCCTGGGGATGCCGTCCGGCCGCCCACCGAGTCCGGTCACGATGTGGCGCAGGTCCCGGTCGTTGACGTCGAGCACCCGGCGCCAGGTGATCGCGAACGGGTCGAGGTCGGTGGCGTTGCCCTTGTGCAGGTGGTTGTCGATCATCGCGGCGAGCAGGTTGTGCGCCGAGCCCACCGCGTGCAGGTCGCCGGTGAGGTGCAGGTTCATCGCCTCCATCGGCACGACCTGCGAGTAGCCGCCCCCGGCCGCGCCGCCCTTGATCCCGAACGTGGGCCCCATCGACGACTGCCGGATGGCCACGACCGCGCGTTTGCCGACGTGGCCGAACCCCTGCCCCAGCCCGACCGTGGTGGTCGTCTTGCCCTCCCCCAGCGGGGTGGGCGTGATCGAGGAGACCACCACGTACCGGGCGGGCGGGCGCGGCGCCAGCTCCGGCACCGCGTCGAGCGAGATCTTGGCCGCCGTGGACCCGTAGGGTTCCACCAGGTCCGGGCCGATGCCCATGTCCGCGGCCACCTCGGTCAGCGGTTTGCGGACGGCGTTGCGGGAGATCTCCAGGTTCGACGGCATGGCCCCTTCCGCCTTTCTCACGTGCCGCGCTCGCGGGCCGTGGTGACCCACCGCGCGGTCGCACCGACTCTGTTGAAGGTGTAGAAGTGCAGGCCCGAGACCGCGCACGCGCCGTCGGCCCGCCGGGAGGCGAGGTCGGCGAGCAGTGTCTCGGGCTGGTGTCCGCGCCGGCCGATCAGTCCGCGCACCAGCGACCGGTTGTGCCGCAGGAACCGCAGGGAGTCCCCCACGCCGATGCGCGCGCCGACGGTGAGCAGTTTCGCCCGGTCGACCATGCCGGGCACCCCGGCCACCACCGGCAGGGTGATGCCGTGGGCCCGCGCCCGGTCGACGAAGGCGCACACGGCCGCCGCGTCGAAGCACAGCTGCGTGACCGTGTAGTCGGCGTAGGCCTGCTTGTCCCGCAACGCCTGCCAGAGCCGGTCGCCGGGGATCGTGGGGTGTCCCTCCGGGTAGGAGGGCACCCCGACCCGGGCGGGCAGCCGTCCCAGCTCCTCCATCGCCCGCAGCAGCGCGAGCCCGTCCCGGAAACCACCGGGCGCCTCGGCGTCGCCGCCCACGACGAAGACCTCGTCGATCTCGGCTCCGTCGAGACGGTCGAGCAGGTCCCGCAGGTGCGCCGTGTCGCGGACCTGCCGCGCCGCCAGGTGCGGCACGGCGCACAACCGCTGCGCGGCGAGCTTCTCGCACACCTCGACGGTCGCGTCGAGGTCCTTGGTCGGCGATGCCGTGACGGTGACGACCGAGCGCTCGGGCAACGTCGCCGTCTGTTCCAGCACGCTGGGCAAGGGCAACACCTCGTAGCGCACCCGGTCCAGCGCCGTGCCGAGGCCACTCAGCGCGCCGGCGTCGCGCACGCCGGGCTGGTTCCGTCGCCGCCGCATCGCGATCCCCTTTCCGTTGCCGCCTGCCCTGTCAGAGCTTCGGCGTCTCCTTGCGGGGGTCGATGAAGGGCTTCTCCACCACCACACCCCCGCGCAGGCCGTCCGGGGTGGCGATGCCGAGCTCGGTCCCCGCCGCGCTGAGCTCGATCGGGACCATCGCCAGGCCGATGTTGCGGTCCAGTCGCGGCGAGTAGCAGGCGCTGGTGACCCGCCCGACGGGCTCGGTCCCTCCCGCGTGGACACCGAAGGGCTCGATCATCGACCCGTCGTTGTAGCTGCCGAGCGGCCTGCCGCCGATCTCGACGCCGACCATGAGCCTGCTGATGCCCTCGGCCTTGGCCGCGCGCAGCGCCTCCTTGCCCACGAAGTCGGCCTCCTGGTCGAGATCGACCATCCACCGGTAGTCGTAGCCGACCTCGAGCGGGTTGGTGTCCAGCGTGATGTCGCAGCCGTAGGCGAGCATCCCGGCCTCGATCCGGCGGATGTGGCACGGCCCGATGGGCCGCAGCCCGTGCGGGGTTCCCGCCTCCCAGACCGCGTCCCAGAGCCGGTGCGCGTCCCGCGAGGCGTCGACGAGGTAGATCTCGTAGCCCACTTCGCCGGAGTAGCCGGTGCGGCTGACCACGACCCGCATGCCGTCGAGCTCGAACTCCCGCAGGCGGTAGTACGGCACGTCGAGGATGTCGGCGCCGAACAGGTCGGTCATCACCTGCTTGGCCAGGGGTCCCTGGATCTGCAACGGGGCGACGTCGGCTTCCCGGATGGTCACGTCCCAGCCGCCCGAGTGGGCAAGGCCCATCGCCCACAGCCCGACGTCGCTGTCGGCGAGGGAGAGCCAGAACCGGTTCTCCTCGAGCCGCAGCAGCACCGGGTCGTTGATGATCCCGCCGTCCGGTGCGGTGACGAACACGTACTTGCATTGCCCGACGTCGCACTTGCTCAGATCGCGCGGCACGAGCATGTTCGTGAAGTCGAACGCGTCCGGGCCGGAAATCTCGAGCTGGCGCTCGACGCCGACGTCCCAGACGGTCACCCCTTGCAGCAGCGCCCAGTACTCGCCGATCGGGTCGCCGTAGTGCCGGGGGTGATAGGTGTGGTTGTAGACGCTGTAGCAGGCCACGCCCTGCTCACGCGACTTCCAGAAGTACGGCGACTTGCGCAGCCTCGTGTAGAGCATCACCGCCGGGTTCGGGACGGGGGTGCCCGCCGCCTCCGCCGTCGGCGTGGTCTGTGGGGGAACGGTGTTGACGGTGTTGTCGAAGCTGTGGTGGATGACATCAGCCATGGGGGCACCTCGATTCGCGCCCGATGCGGGGGACAAAGATCAGGGGTTTGTTGCGCTATGCGCATCACGTTGTGATATATACAACAGTGTGCGACCGCTCTCCGGGCTGCGTCAAGTGCTCCGAACGGGCGTCTCTCGCGCGGCGAGAAATTCCGATCGTTCCTGGTCGGAGCGGGGTCCGCGCGCCCCGCTCGCACACGCCCGGGCGAGGCCCCACCCGCTTCCGCGACGGGGCTCCGCGCGTCCACGGCACGCCCGCGCGGAGCCCCGCTGCCGACCCGTACACGAGACCGCCCCGCGCGGTCCGGCGTCCTCGTCAGCCGGGCAACGGCAAGGTGAGCAAGTGGTAGCTCAGCGTCTTGCCGTGGCCGTCCAAGGTGGCCGACGCCGTCACACCCCCGGTGAGCAGTCCCGGTACCGCGAACACCAGCGCGGGCAGTCCGGGCACCACGGTGCGGGTGACCTGGTGGTCGTCGCCGACGCCGTAGTGCCGCGCCACCCGCGCGGCGGTCAGCGCGCGGTCGAGAACGGCGAAACAGGCGTGATCACGCGGGAAGACCGCCAGCATGAGTGTCTCGCCCTTGTCCCCGGCGCGGACGTCGGCGAGGTCGTCGACGAGCACGGTCGGCATCACACCTCCAGTACGTGGACGTCGGTGCGCACGGCCGACCGCGGCACGGTGGCCGACCGCACGGCGACGACCTCGTGGGCGTCGGAACGAGCGCCGCCACCACCGGCAGGACCGTTGGTGTAGAGCGCCTCGACCTCGCGCCCGACCCACGCGGCCGAGGCCGCGTCCCCGGTGCGGGCCGACACCCGCAGCCGCACCTCGACCGGTTCGCCCGCCT
>NZ_KB912728.1:294106-298248 GCF_000383795.1 Saccharomonospora saliphila YIM 90502 | reverse complement strand
CGCCGGGGCCGCTTCCGGGTCCACGGCGGGACGGTCACCGAAGACGCGCTCGTCGGCCCGCAGGGCCTCGTCGAGCATTCCCGTGTCGCCCAGGTGGCGCCGCACCACCTCGGCCTGCGCGCGGGCGGCCTCAGCGCGGGCCCGGGCAATGGTGTGAACCACCACCGGCGACAGCTCCGACGGCGACATCCGCCGCATCCGCTCGCCGAAGGTCACCTCGCTGACCGACCCGTCGGCCGCGGCGACCACGGTCACCACGCCGTCCGGCGCACTCGCCGTTCCCGTGATTTCACCGAGTTCCTCGGTCATGCGCCGGTAGTTCTCGGCGTTGGTCCGGTTGCGCCCCGCGGCGTCCTCGATCGCTTCGATCCTGCGCCGCAACTGTTCGGCCTGCTCGCTCATCACACACCTTTCCGCGCCCCGGTGGCGCCTGTCCGATCTGCCCGGATGGTCGACAGGAACGACTCGAAGTCGTCGACGAGGGCCGCGAACTGGGACGGGGTCGCGGTGAGCACGATGTGCAACACCGCGAACCGTCCGCTCCCGGCCTGGTCCCGCAGCCCCAGGAACGTCTGGAACTGCACCAGGTCCCGCACGACGCCACCGGCCCGCAGGCGGGCTTGCAGCACCTGTGTGAAGCCCGGCGCGTCGGCGGTGCCGACGTGGTTCTGCCTGCCGACACGCAGGGCGATCGCTTCCTGACGCAACCGCTCGACGGCCTCGGCCGCCACGTCGGCCAGCCGCGTGTCGCTCTGGTCCCGCAGCTCGCCGTGCACTGTCACGTTCGCGGCGAAACCGTCGTCGGTGTCGCGGTGGACGGCCACGAACGCCATCCGTTCCGCGCCCACCTCGTCGGGCGGTACCGATCTCCAGCCCTCCGGCAGGGAGAACTCGATCGGCACGGGCAGTGTCGTCGCCATCGTCGTGTGGCCCCTTTTCTGTCGTACTCGAAACGGCCGATGGCCGTGCAGCGGGCGGCGCCGCTAGAAGCCGAGCATGCCCCTGGTCGCGTTGCCCACATCGGAGGCGAGCCCGGACGCACCCGAGGCGATCTCGCCCGGGTCGATCGCGACGTCGTAACCGACCTTGCCGCCCAGCCCCCAGGCCGCCCCGGCACCGGCTCCGATGTGGAACTTGCCGTCGTCGCCCATGCCGAACTGCACGTCGGCCTCCGCTCCCGCCCCGGCCCAGCCCTCGCCGTTCACACCGACGTCGACGCCGGGCAGGTCGAGCGTGCCCTCTCCGGCGATTCTCCCACCGGCGAAGGCCTCGACGCTGCCCTCGCCACCGGTCCAGCCGAGCTGACCGTCGGCCGACGCCTCAGCACCGACCATGCCCTCGACCGCCCCGTCCAGTCCCAGGTTGCCGTCGAGGAAGTCGAGGCCGCCCTCGGCCTCACCCCTGGCCAGGTACGCCTCGGCGGAGGCCTCGCCCCGCGCGCCCATCGCGTCCACCTCGCCCTGGGCCTGGGCTCCCGCGCCGAGTACCGCACCACCGGCCCGGCCCTCGCCGGAGACCCAGCCCTCGTCGAACGAACCGTCCACCTCGCCCTCGGCGACGCTGACGTCGGCGGAGGCCTCGCCCTCCAACGAGGGCAGCTCGATGCCGAGGGTGTCCAGCAGCGTGGCGACCGGGTTCTCGGCGAGGGTGCCCCGCGATCCCCACTCGCCCTCGCGGGTGCCCTCCCAGCTACCCTCCAGTTCACCGCCGCGGGAGTATCCGCCCTCGCCGTCCGGTTCGAAGCCCAGCTTCCCGGCGATCTCGGCACCGAACCCCTCGATCCGCTGCCGGGCGTTGTCCAGGATGGACTGCGCCTCGCGCATACCGGCCTCGCCCGGGTCGGAGAACTCGCCCGGGTCGCCGCCACCCGCTCGCACGGCCCGGAACTGCGCCAGCGCGGCCCGGCTGGCCGCGAGCGCCTGGGTGTGCAGCTCGATCGCGCGCTGGGCCTCGCCCTGTCCCCAGTTCAGCAGGTCGGCATAGTCCGACAGGGTCTGGCCGCCCTGGGAGATCGTGTCCACGATCCGGCCCCACTTGGGCGGTTCGGCGCCGAAGGCGTCGCGGAAGGCGTTGCTGGCCTCGCCGACCCACTGCGCCGGGTCGATCCCACCGAGCAGGGAACCGATGTCGCCGACACCGCCCATGGTGTCGACCATGCCGCGCAGGTCGGCGGTGATGGTCTCGGGGTCCCCGGGAATGAGGTCCCTCGGGTTGGTGGTCTGTCCCAGTTGCAGGACCATCAGCGGGCACCTCCCACGCCGGTGGACGCGCCGCCGAGCACGTTCCTGATACCACCGGTGATCCCGCCCGCCACGGGTCCGCCGTCGGCACCGAGCCCGTGTTCGAACCGCTCCACGATGCCACGGCTCTCGTCCTCGGACTCCAGGTACCGGCGCGCGGCCTCGGTCAGCCCCGCACCGTGTTCCTCCGCCTCGGCCCGCAGCTGTTCGACCGCGCCGCGCACCCGCTCGACGAACGTCGCCCACCCCGCCTGCACGGCCGGGTGGCCGTAGTCGCCACTCGGTCCCTGCCACAGCAGATCGGCGGCGCCACCGACGGTGTCGCTGATCTGCCGTGCCGTCTCACGCAGCTCGTCGGGTACCGACCCGAATCCCGTCATGCCCCAGTCACCTACCGAGAGTCCGCCTGTCCCAGCCCTTGCCCACCCGGTTCCCGGGCAAGGTAGCAACCACCGTGGCAGACCCGGCGCGCGCTGCGGCCCCGGCCCCGCGAGGCGCCGCGCACGCCGTCCGCCCGGTGGATTTCCACCGTTCGACGCGGGGGCCCGCGGGATGGTTCCCTCGGACGGACACGGACACCGGCGGACATCGACACCCGCGCCAGTGCACACCGGCAGGCGCGAACGTCACCGACCACGGCACGGCGCTTCCGGAATCACCACACCGCCGACAACCGCCAGGACACCTCGTGCGCCTGCCCGGGAGCCAGCCACACCAGGTCACGACCGGTGCGGAACGCGTCCGGCGGGCAGGTCATCGGTTCCACCGCCAGGCCCGAGCGGTGCAGCGCGGCCTCGGGGCGGTCGGCGGTGTGGACCTGCACCCACGGACACGCCGAGTCCCACGTCAGGTGCACACCGGTGCCGTCCGCGTCGCGGACGACGGCCTCCGCGCGGCCGTCGCGCCCGGCCGTGACCGTGCCGAACGCGTGGTCGATCTCAGTGTCGCCGATCCGCCTGCCACCGCGGAAGTCGAACGCGGAGCCGTGCACCGTGCGGTCGGCCACCGGGAGCAGCCGGTCCGGATCGACCTCGAGATAGGACTGTGCGGGCAGCTCGAGGGACCAGTCGTCGACCCGGCCCGCGCCGCCCACCAGGTAGGGGTGGATCGAGCACCCGTACGGCGCCTCGGCGGTGCCCGCGTTGCGTGCCGCCAGCCGCACCTCCAGCCCCGCTCCGGTGAGCCGGTAGGTCGTGGTGAGCAGCAGCGGGAACGGGTAACCGGGCGTCGGCCACAGCAGACATTCCAGATCCACCCGCGACACCGAGCGCGCCACCGGCCTCCACGGCTGCCAGGCGACGAGGCCGTGCAGCGCCGTGGCCCGTTCCGGTTCGGTGAGCGGCAACTGGTACTCGTGCCCACCGACGGTGTAGCGGCCGTCGGCGATCCGGTTGGGCCACGGCGCGAGCACCGCGCCGCTGTAGACGGGACGCACCTCGTCCTCGGCGAAGGCACGCACCAGCGGTCTCCCGGCGTACTCCAGCACCCGCAACGACGCACCCACCTGCGTGACGACGGCGCGGTACTCGCCGTGCCGGAGTTCGATCTGCTCACCCGACGGCAGCACGGTTTCGCTCCTCTCCCGCCGCATCCGGCGCCCACGTCAGGGATGCAGCAACACCTTCACCGCGCCCGAGGCGCGGTCGGCGACGGTGCCAAGCGCCTTCTCGGCGTCCTCCAGCACGAACTCGTGGGTGACCACCCGCGACGGGTCCAGCGTGCCCGTGGCGAAGGCGCGCACCGCGTACACCCACGCCCGGGGTGGCGCGCCGAACACCGTGGACACGTCCAGGTTGCGGGTGACCAGGTCGCGGGTGGCGAGGGCGTCGCCGGCACCGGGTATACCGGTCACCACGACCCGGCCGCCGCGCCGGGCGAGCCCGCACGCCAGCGCCGCGGTCC
>NZ_KB912728.1:282248-294006 GCF_000383795.1 Saccharomonospora saliphila YIM 90502 | reverse complement strand
CGCGGCCCCGCCCCACCGGACGGGGTGCGCGTGGCCGCGCCGACGTCCCACGTGCCGCGCGGACCGAGGAACAGGCACACCTCCGCGCCCCGCTCCGCGCCCAGCGCCAGCATGTCGGTGACCTCGGCGTCGTCGAGCATCATCACACCGCTGCCCTGGCTCACGCGGTGCACCGGAACCTCCCGCCGCGCCGCCTCGTCCAGCACGGCTTCCAGCGCCCCGGGCCCCTCCACCGACGGGATCTCGACACGCCAGCAGCCACCGTCCGGAAAGGCCGATCGCGAAGTCGGCGGCCGGGGCTGTGTCACGTCGAGACCGAGCGCGCGGAGCTGGGTCTGGCCCGGCAGGGGCAGGTCGGTCATCGGAAAGGCTCTCCTTCACCGTGCTCGGCGGGGTGCGTGCGCGCTCAATGTTAGCGTTCACAACGCCTGGGTCAAGCGGTTTCGCAAGCAACGAGGGTGAATCCGGACGTTTCGCGGCCGATGCGATGTGACCGTTCACCGAGTCGGGTGGGTATACCCTGAACCGGGCGGCCGATCCGGTCGCCCGCGCGCTGCGGCGGTACGGTCGTACTCGGCACGCGAGTCGCGGAGGTAGGAATGGTCCGGAAGGGGTCCACGACGGGACGTCCCGCCGTGATGGCCGACGTCGCCCGGCTGGCGGGGGTGTCGCACCAGACGGTGTCCCGGGTACTCAACCACCACCCGTCGGTGTCCCCGGGAACCCGGACGCGGGTACAGGCCGCGATCGAGGAACTCGACTACCGGCCCAACTCCGCCGCGCGCACCCTGGTGACGAAGCGTTCCAAGGTGATCGGCGTGCTCAGCCTCGACACCACGCTCTACGGCCCCGCCAGCACCCTCTACGGCATCGAGCAGGCGGCCCGCCGCGCCGGGTACTTCGTCAGCGTCGCCAGCGTGAAGGCGCAGGACGGCGAGGACGTCACCGACGCGCTCGAACGCCTCACCCGCCAGTCGGTCGAGGGCGTGGTGATCATCGCACCGCAGCGGGCCACCGTCGAAGCGCTCGCCACCGCCCCGTCCGACCTCCCGCTGGTGGTCGTGGAGGGCGGCGACGGCGGCGGCAGGCCGGTGGTGTGCGTCGACCAGGCCGAGGGCGCGCGCATGATGGTCCGGCACTTGCTCAACCGTGGGGCGCCGACGGTGTGGCACGTGGCCGGGCCCGCCGACTGGCTGGAGGCGCAGAGCCGCGTCGAGGGCTGGCGGGAGGAGCTGCGCGCTGCCGGCGCCGCGGAACCCGGACTGCTGCGCGGGGACTGGAGTCCCGCCTCCGGCTACGCCAACGGGCAACTGCTCGCCGAACGGCCCGACGTGCGCGCGGTGTTCGTCGCCAACGACCAGATGGCCCTCGGTGTGCTGCGCGCCTTCCACGAACGCGAGGTCGACGTCCCCGGCGACGTGCTCGTGGGCGGTTTCGACGACATCCCCGAATCGGCCTACTTCACGCCGCCGCTGACCACCATCCGGCAGGACTTCGACGCCGTCGGCAGGCGCAGCATCGACCTGTTACTCACGCGGATCGCCGACGGTGCGTCCCCGGCCGCCTCCACCGGTGCTGCGGCCGACGCGGCGGAGACCACCGCCGTCGTCCCACCCGACCTGGTCATCCGGCAGAGCACCGTCGGCCGGGCCCGCACCGCGTAACGCGACCGCCCGGCCGAGGCCCGGTGCGCCTCAGGTCGTCGTGGTGCCGAACGCCGGGCGGCGACACGACGACCGCGACACGACGCTCGTCGAGAACAACGTCACCAATCGGTGACGACCGTGGCGTGTCGTCCGAGACCGGAGGAATCGGCGGCGGCGGCGCCCTCTGTCTCGTCGAACCGGTACGCCGCCACGTCGCCGGCGCCACGCTGACCGCCCGCGAGGGCCCGCACCTCCTCCGCGGTCAAACCACGGCCATAGATGTGGAAGTCATCGACCGCGGCATCGAGGTGGGGATCGTCATCGTACTGCGACCGCCCGATCCAATTGTTCGCCGTCGTACCCAGACTCGACGGCGTGAGAGCCATGCTCGCGTTGGTCCCCACTTCCTCGCCGTTCACATACAGGGTGCCGGTCGTCCCGCGTAACGTGATCGCCACGTGCTGCCACCCCGTGGGCAACCGATCGGCGGAGGCGACTTGGTGCGTACCGCCTCCAGCGGACTTGATGGTGAACCGCAGCCCGGAACTGCCGGCGACCGGAGTCAGGAACATGTAGGAATCGCCCCCGGAACCGAAGTCGAAGATGCGCGTCCAACTCTCCTGCTTCGACAGGTTCACCCACGAGGCGATCGTGAAGTCGGTCACGTCCTTGACGATCCCTTCGGGCAACGACACGTACGTGGTGAAGGGAGGTCCGCTCACGGCCACGGCGTTCCCCCGCCGCCCCGGAACCCAGTGAGGCGGCGGATTCAACGGCGAGGTGCCCAGATCGACCGACGTCGCCAGGGCGATCCTGCGACCGCGCGGCGTGACCGCGTTGTAGAAATGATAGACGACACCGTTGTGATTGATCACCCACGGTTTGTGCGCGTACACCGAGTCGTAGGGTTCGGACGAGGACACCAGATGCGGACCGGTCCACTTCGTCCAATTGACGAGGTCGTAGGAGCATGCGAAGGTGTCGAAGGCACCGGGCTTCCAGAAGGCACCGAAGTAAAACATGACCCAGAGATCGCCCATCCGGACCACCTGGGGGTCGCCGGAGATCCCGGAACCATTGTCGATCACGGGGTCGAACCGATAACGCGACCAGTGGACCATGTCACGGGAGATCGCCATGCCGATGCGCTCCGTCGCGTCACCGGTGGCGTTGTAGTACATGACGTAGGGAGCGCCCAGCCGTTTCGACGGGTCGTGAATGATGTTGCTGCGATACAGCTTGCGCGTCTCCCACCACCGGGCCTCGGGGTCGCCGGGACTCAACGCGGGGGCGTCGAAGCGTTCCCACCGACCGGGAAAGGACGGGTCGTCCGTGTACGCCGTACCGATTCCGAGGTCGCCGGCCTCGTAACCGGAGTCGTCACCACCGATGTAGGAAAGCCAGTATCTGCCCGCGTGCCGCCGCAGTGTCTGAGGTCCACCCCACTTGGTGTTCTGCAACGAGACGGAACCCGCTGCCTGGGAGGCGTCCCAGGCGCCGGAACGGAAGGGCAGCGTGGTCCCGAGCGGTGTCCAGCGCAGCAGGTCCGGGCTGGACGCGATGCGCGTCTGGTACCCGCGGTCGGCACGGGCGTCGAAGACGCTGTACAGCATGTACCACGTGTTCTGCCAACGGAACACGCTCGGGGTGTCGTTCCAGACGTCCTGTTCGGGCAGTAGCACGATCCCGTACTTGTACGGTGTCTTCACCGTGTCGTAGACCTCGCGCATCACCGAATCGGGCACCGCACCGCTCTTCTTCCCGGCCGACGACGGCGCGGCGGTCGCCTGCGTGGGACCGGCCATCGCCGCGGCCGCGACGCCCAACGCGGAAGCCCGCACGAAGTGTCGCCTGTTCATGAAATACCTCTGGGGACGGTTCACCCTGCTCTCCCATCGAAACGACGATTCTTGTGATGGTCGGCGACCTCGTGCGTCACCCATCCGCGCACGCACCGATCGCCCCACGGAGGCGCATCGTCCCCGCCACTCGATCACGGGGAACACATTCTCCCGTTAGATCGGCTTTCTTTTCCGGAAGGTCGCGAAGGTGGTGCCGCCGTCACAGTGCGAACGGCGTCCCGTCCTCGCCGAGCGCCATGATCCGAGTCCGGAAATCGGTGTAGCTCGGGTACTCGCCGGCCATCCACAGCACACTCATAGCGCCGTTGCCACGCAGCCCCACCGGCTTGAAGGGGCGGACGTTGAGCTCACTGGAACCGCTGGTGATCGCCTCCGCGGACCAGGTACGTCCGCCGTTGCGTGTCGTCCAGCGCTCCACCTCGTGCCGCTGCCCGGGTCGTTGCCGGGAGAGCAACACCACGGACGGGTTCTCGTGGTCGAGCGATACTCCACCGGAGTAGTTGGGCTCGGCGGGGTCGCCACTAATGGTGCCGCCCGCGTCGGTGATCCAGTGATCCTCCCACCGGCGTCCGGTCCATCGCGCGTAGCGATAATGGTGGTCATCGTCGCTGGGGAAGGTCGCGTAAACGATGACGGGCCTGCCGTGTTCGTCGGCCGTGATCTCCCAGACCCAAGACTTGGGATTGCCGTCCACGTCCGCGTCATAGACCTTGTCGGCCTCCTCGGGGCTCACGGGGCGACCGAGCGGGCCGATCAGGCCGCCGTCGGCGCGGTACAGGTTCCCGTCCCGATAGCGCATGTAGAAGATACTGGTGTGCACGTCTCGCGGGTGCGCCTGGGTGAACGCGAAATGGATGGTGTCCCGGCCGTCGGAGTGCATTTTGAGATACGGTCGCTGACCCGGCACGAGGACCAACGGCTGGGCGCCCGTCCACTGGTCGCCCCCGGTCGTGGTGGTGAAGTTCGGATTGAAATCTCCACCCCGCCAGAAGAGGTAGAGCTTACCGGGCTCGGCACTGAGCTGTGCCAGATTCGTATACGTCCATCCGTACGGTCCCTCGGAGTTGGTCGTGATGACCCGGATGGGCTCCCATCCTCCGTCGATGTCCTCCGGCAGGACGGAGCGGCGATAGAAGAGCGGGATATTGGTGGCGTGCCCGGTCCAGAAGACGACGACACGACCATCCGGACGAACGCAGATAGCGGGATTGTTGTGATCGTCGACCTGGAAATGCTCCATCACGACCGACCTGGTCAATCGCCCGTTGTCGTGGTCGTACTGCGCGATCACGACCTCACCTTTCGCGGTGAGGTAACCGATGTAGGTGCGCCGGTGACGCTCCTCATGATAAAGCGCCCTCGGGCCGCCGAACCAGCACCAGGCACCACTGCTGGCCACGGGAAGAGAGGTCGCCGAGGCCGCGCCTTGCACTCCCAGCAACGGGGTGGCTCCGAGCGCACCGGCGAAACGAGGGCCCTACGTCTGGTGAAATCCGGCATCACGAAAGCCTTCCCGTCGCCCGACCATGAATTCCGAAAGCGCCTTCCCGAATCATGCTAGCGACCCGTGAACCGGTGTCAATGGGACGGATGCGGTAGCACTGTGGCCGTTTCCGGAAATTCGCGGCGCCGGACTCGAACGACACCTGTCGTGAATCGCCGCCCCTGCCGGAACGGCCTCGGATCGCCTTTCGCCGCCCGTCGCGGGGCCACGACGAGTCGTGGCCCCGCGAGACGTTCCCGGGCGTCCTACTCCAGCACGGTGACCGTCACGACATGGTCTCCACCGTTCACCGACTCGATGTAGAGCCGTCCGTCATCGTGGCGTACCGGCCGGTCGAATCCCCGATCCGCGCGGCTGTTCCAGACCGGACGGCCGTCCATCCGGACAAGGACCTCCCGTCCGCCGACCGGCACGCCGATCTCCCCGGTCGAGCCCGCGGGCGTGGACGTTTCCAGTCGGAACACGCGCTCGTCACGGCGCCACGAGGCCTCCACCGGCCCCGCGGCCGTGACCACACGGCCTTCAGCGCTGCCTACGTCCGCGGTGTGCGGGTCGACGACCCAGCAGGACCCTCCGTCGGCGGGCTGGATACCCACGAGTTGTTCCGTCAAGGCCCTTGTCGGGCCGGTTGACCAGCCGTGTGCGTACGACTGGTACGAACTGACGACCTTTCCGGATTCCCGCAGCGACTCCCAGAACGTACTCTGCGGGCCCTCGGGACTGGTCAGCATCCAACCCCACTGCCGCTTCATGAGATCGACCGCCGCGATCTGGGCTTCCCGGTCTCCGGACAGCTGCGCTTGCAGTTCGAACGAGCCGAACAAGAGCTGCAGGTCGTTGTCCCGCTCGGGTGTCCGCGCGCCGCGTTCCACCCAGTTGGTCGAGCGCAGCCGAGCCAGCGCCCGATCCGCGCGGTCGCCGTCCAGCAGCCCCCACCAGACAGCCAACGAGTTCGCGCTCTGCGGGTGGATGTCTCCGCGGTCCGGGTACCACGTGAGGGCGCCGGCTTCCCCGTCCCACAGGTACCGGCCGATCGCCGTGCGCACCCGTTCGGCCTCGTGGCGCAGTTCCGCGGCCAGGCTCGGCCGCCGCATCCTCTCGGCGAGCTCGGCACCGGTGGTCAGCACGCGCCAGTACAGCACGTTCGCCATCGACTCCTCGCCGTCGGGGATGCGGGACTCATGCGTGGTGTCGTTGGTTTCGTCGATGAACAGCAGGTCACGGTCGTCCGCCTTGGCGCGGATGTAGCCGAGCCCCGCGAGGTAGTCCGCCCACACGGCCCGCAGCCACGTGAGATCGGCTGTGTTCTCCCACTGTTCCGCGGTCGCGATCAGTGTCCACATGTGGTAGGTGTCCGACCGGTAGAAGCCGATCTGCGGCCCGGCGTACGGAAGCTCGCCCGTCTCCTTCTGGGCGGCATACGCGGTCATGATCGAGTTACGGGCCGAAGCCGTGTCTCCGGTGGAGACGAACGCGGTTCCCTGCGAGATGCCGAGGTCGCCCGGCCACACCGTACGATCGCGCTTGGCACCGTCGACCAGGATCGACTCCCCGACTCCGGTCACGGCACTGTTGTCCCACAGTTCGCCCGGCGCGGGCCACGCACGCCCCGCGCTCGGGTCGATCGTGGTCAGCTGGGTCGTGTAGGCACCGGCGTACCACAGTCTGTTGAGTAGGTCCGAGGACGAATAGAAGTAGTTCGGGTAGTCGCGCGGGTCCTCCATGCGTGGTGAGGCGGTGTAGTGCAGCACGACGTCGTCCACCGCCACGGTGGCGTCGTCGTCGAGGACGAGGGTGAGGTACCGGAAGGCGCCGCGCAACAGTCGGGGCGGAGCGGTCCAGGTTCCGCCGTCCTCGGCATCGACCCACACCGTGCCGTCGCGCCCGCGCGGTCCTCCGGTGGACGCTTCCGACTCACGACCCACGTAGGTCGACGTCTCGGAGAACGCGAGCCCGACCCGGGCGGTTCCGTTGACCTCACCGAAGTCGAGACTGAGGATTCCACCGACGTTGACTCCGAAGTCGAGGGTTACCCGCGATCCGGACTCCAGCACGAGCGCGTCCGGTCCGTACGCGCCCGCGGCGTTTCGCACCGGACCATGAGTGCGGTACACGCTCTCGGCCCGCACCTGCCTCGATTCGGGAGCCAGGATGTAGTTCTCCCAGGGACCCCGGCTCGTCGCCGTCGACGTCGGATCGGCGGCCAGGACCGGCCCGCCCGTCGCCGAGAGGCCGAGGACCGGAACACTCAGGCAGACCAGGCCCACGGTCAGTCTTCGTCGCGTCGTCGTCGTTGCCGTCCTTGTCGTGACCACGAAGAACTCCTTTGTTCCGGGAAGGCGGCCGTGCGCTTTCCGGTCAGTCGAGCAGGAAGGTGGCGCGTGCGCGGTCGTGCCCGTCGCGGGGCCGGGAGACGGTCAGCCCGCCGTCCACGTGCATGAGGTAGCGGTCCGGGTCGTCCGTGGCCCGCAGCGACATGCCGTCGTGACCGTGAAGTCCCCGGGTGCGCACGAAACTCGCCGCTCGGCCGTACGCGTCGGTGTCAGCGAACGGTTCCAGCCGCACGACGTCCCCGTCCACCCGCGCGTACCGCTCCGGACGGTTCACCGATTCCAGCGCGACGGTACCCGCGCCGAGGAAACCGGGCACGACCCGGAACTGGCTCGCGGCCAGCGGCGAGACCCCGGCGGTGACCCGCAGCACTCCGTCGCTGTGCCGCACGAAGGCCCCGCGCGCATCGGACGGCGACAGCCGCACGATCCGCCCGCCCTCGCCCACCGGGACACCGAAAGCCGGGGTGCCGTCCTCGTTCCAGTACAACCGCTGCACCCGGGTGTGCCGGTTCGGATCGAACAACGGATCGCCGTCGATGTCGCGGTAGGACCGGGCGTGGTAGACGAGCACGTCGGTCTCACCGTCCTCGGCCACAGTGAACGAGTTGTGCCCGGGACCGTACCGTCCGGTGCGCTCGTCGGTGACGAACACCGGCTCCGGTGACTTGGTCCACGACGCCGGGTCCAGCAGGTCCGCGTCCGCGTCGGCGGTGAGCAGGCCCATGCAGTAGCGGTGGTCGGTCGCGCTGGCGGAAAAGGTCATGAACACCCGCCCGTGGCGCACGAGCACGGCGGCACCCTCGTTGACGCGGAATCCCCGCACCTCCCAGGGCAGCGTCGGCACCGCGATCCGCACCGGGTCCCCCGTGATCGCCACCGGTGAGTCCATCTCGGCGATGTAGAGATTGCTGTTGGTGTCGATCCCCGGCTCGTGCTGGGCCCACACCAGATACCGCCTGCCCCGGTGCTCGAACGTCGTGGCGTCCAGCGCGAAGGTGTCCCAGGCCGTGGTGAGCCGCCCCCGCAGTCGCCACGCGTCGGCCCGCGGGTCGGCCGCGGCCGACTCCAGCACGTACATCCGGATGCGGAAGGGATCGTCCGCGTCACCCGCCGCGAAGTAGACGTACCAGCGGCCGTCGATGCGGTGCAGCTCCGGCGCCCAGATGTAGCCGCCCATCCGGCCCGACGACGGCCGCCGCCAGATGGTGCGCTCCCGTGTCTCGGCCAGGCCGTCGAGCGTCGGCGCGCCGCGCACGACGATGCGGTCGTACTCCGGTACCGACCCGGTCAGGTAGTACATCCCGTCCACCGGTCGGGTGATCCACGGGTCGGCCCGCCGCTCGACCAACGGGTTCCGCGTGGTGAGTGCGCCATCGTCGGCGTTCCGCACCGGCCCGCCGGAGCCGCGCCCGGCCGGGCGGTCCACCTCGCCGGCCGATGCCACGGAGGCAGGCAGCACCGCGCCCACCGAGCCCGCGGCGAGCAGGCCGCCACCCGTTCTGAGCAGCGAACGGCGATCGAGTTTCGACATGCTGGTCTCCTTGTCTCGAAAGGGAAGAGGCAGCGCGGGGCCGGTGACCGGGTGTGCGCTGCCCGGTCACCGGCCACGCCTTCACCGGGTGCCGATCCGCAGGAAGGTCACCGAATTCGGCGGGAACGTGTGGGTGAACTCGCCACCTGGCAGTCGCAGGCGTGACTCGGCGGGCCGGATCGGCCGCTCGTCCGCCGTGTTCTCCGCCTCCGGGGCGCCCTGGAGGGTCGTCACGCGCGCCGAGGGCCGCACGCGGACCTCATCGCCGAGGTCGACACGGGTACGCGCCCGCGCGTCCTGGGCATTGACCACCTTCACGATCAGCTCGCCGGTCCCCTCGTCCCGGGTGACCACCTGCCGGAACGGTTCGGCGACCTTGTCGTCGGTGAAGCTGCCCCACTCCCGGCCGTCCACGAACAGCGTGACCGTGCGTCCGCGAACCTCGACGCGGAGATCGTAGGTCCGCCCGGTCTCGATGGTGGTGTCGTCGGAGATCAAGGTCTGTTTGGCCCCGTCGTCGGTCTCCTCGACCGCCGACACGGTGTTGCCCCATCCACCGAGGTTCCACCAGTAGTAATTGCCGGTGTCCTCGACTCCGAAGGCGACGAGGAAGCCCTCCTGCCCGGAACGCTTGGTGGCGGTGACGTTGAGGTCGTAGTCGGTCCAGCTCGCGTCCCCGGCCGTGACGAGGGTGTTCTCGGCGGTGGCGTCCGACTGGACGTAGGCGCCGTCGGTCACCGACCAGGAGCCCCGCCCGCTCACGTCGTTCCAGCGTCCGGCATCGCCGGAGAAGTCGTCGGAGAACAGGACCCGTCCCTCGGGATCGGTCACGGTCACGTCGTCGTAGGCGGCGCTGGTGTTCCAGGTGGACAGTCCGATCGCCCCGGTGATCGGTCCCGACACCGACGGGGTGCCCGAGGCTTCGCTCGGCACCACGTGGTCACCCACGTTGGTCATGAACAGCTTCTGCGCCTCGTAATTCGCCGTGCCCCAGGACTCGTGGTTGTTGAACCAGATCATGTCCGGTTCCCACTGCACGTAGTCCTCGTTGGCCAGCAGCGGTGCGTAGGAGGCCATCCGCACCAGGTCGGCGTTGCGTTCGAGGCCGGTCAGGTAGGCCGACTCGGCCAGGGCGTTACGCCACCGGTTGCCCTGCGAGGCGTACTCGCCGAGGAAGACCTTCGGGCCGGACCGGTCGTAGGAGTCGTAGCGCTCGTTGTTCTCGAGGAACCATCGCGGGCTGTTGTAGTAGTGCTCGTCCACCATGTCCACGTCGTGGCGCCGGTTGAGCTCCCACGCCCGGTCGAACACCGGGCCCGCGTCGTCCGGACCCGAGTTGCTGATCACGGTGATCTCCGGGTACTCGGCCTCGATCGCGGCGCGGAACTCCACGAACCGCTCGAAGAACGCGTCGGGCAGGTTCTCCTCGTTGCCCACCGCGAGGTGAGTCATGCCGAACGGCTCCGGGTGGCCCATCTCGGCCCGCACGCCGCCCCACTCCGAGGACGCGGGCCCGTTGGCGAACTCGATCAAATCGAGCGTGTCCTGGATGTGCCGCCGCAGCAGCTCAGGGTCGTCGGTGGCCTGGTTCTGCCCGCAGCCGGTGACCAGGGCCGGCACGACCGGCACCGGCATCGCACCCAGGTCCTCGGCGAACTGGAAGTACTCGTAGTAACCGAGTCCGTAGGATTGGTTGTAGCCCCAGAAGTTGGCGTTGGTGGCGCGCTGCTCGACCGGGCCGATCGTGTCCTTCCACTGGTAGGAGCGCGCGCGCTCCCAGTCCGGCGCCTCATAGGACTCGTGGCTGCCGGTGTTGACCAGGCACCCGCCGGGGAAGCGCAGGAAGCCGGGTTCGAGGGCCGCGATCTTCTCCGCGAGGTCGGCCCGCATGCCGTTCGGCCGGTTCTTGAACGTGTCACGGGGGAACAGCGACACCATGTCCAGCGCGAGCGTTCCGGTGCCGCCCGCCGTCACGAACAGTTCCGCCGTCGTGCTGCGCCGCGTGGCCACCAGCGTGCCGGTGTACTCGGTCCACTCCGCGGAGCGCACCGCCACGGTGAGCGGCCGGGCCACGACCGATCCGTCCGCGTCGGCGAGCTCCACCGTGAGCGGGGTGCTCCCGGCGTCGGTGCGGGCCCACACGGAGAAGTCGTAGCGCTCGCCCCGGTCGACGGCGATACCGGTGTTGTAACCGCTGTTGCCCACGCCGTAGGCGCCGCCGTCCGGGCTGTCCAGGTCCAGCCGCAGGTAGTGGCGATTGCGCTCGTGCAGCCTGCCCTCGTCGTCGACGACTTCGGCCGTGCCGGACCCGCCCCGCACCGCCGTCGGGGTCCAGGCCGTCATCGGCGTGTACGAGGCGTTGTCAACGCGGTCGTACTCGAACGAGCGGTTCTGAACCAGCTCGGCGTACAGGCCGCCGTCGGCGGCGCGGTTGATGTCCTCGTAGAAGATGCCGTACATGTCCTCGGCGATCGCCGGTCCCCGGTCACCGGCATCGATGTCGAGGGTGTAGTCCGTCGTCGGGACGACGGTCCGGTCAGCGGCGGTGGAAGCCACGGGGGGAACGGCGAGCAGCGTTCCCGCGAGCGTGGCCACGCCCGCCATCAGGCCGAGTCTCGGCCGTGTTCGGGACATGGATTCTCCTCGTCGGTGTCGTCAGGCCGTGTCATGCCACGGTGTCGTCAGGCCGTGTCGTGCCACGGTGTCGTGTGGGGGGTCGTGATGCGCCAGTCGTGCTGCCGTGTCGTGCTCGGTGCCGTGCCGGGGCCGCTCCCCCGGCCGCGCGTCGGCAGGTCCCGGATACCGGGCGAGGTGTCCGTGCCGGGTTCAGCTCCCGGCCGGGCCGGTGGCCGCGACCGCCGCACCCGCGGGGCCAGGCGGAA
>NZ_KB912728.1:276740-282148 GCF_000383795.1 Saccharomonospora saliphila YIM 90502 | reverse complement strand
GCGGGGCCAGGCGGAACCGCCGGGCCCCGCCCCGTGGCCTCGAACGGCCCGGAGGCCGCCCGGACCCGGGCCAGTTCCCCGGCGGTGACCGGCAGCACCGATCCGTGGCGCGGACGTCCCGGCAACTCGTAATCCTCGGACATCGTCCACTCCCCCGAGTCGAGGTCGCCCGACTCGAACGGCACGTACCCGCGCCCGCCGAACTCGTCGATGAACAGGTACCAGCGGTCCTCGGAGTTGGACTTGACCACCGTGGGCCCCTCGCCGCGGCTGAGGCCGTCGCCGGTGCCATCACCCTTACCGACGCACTCCGCGATCAGGTCGTAGTCGGTGTCCCGCAGCTCGGTGGACTTCTCGGCGGTGATGAACTTCCCGCAGGGCGCGTCGGGGGAATTGGCGCGCTCGTCCTTGGTGAACCGGTAGTACGTGCCGTCGTGGCGGATGATCGTGGAGTCGATCACCGAGTGCCCGGGGTCGATCCACACCTTCGGCTCGCTGAACGTGCGGAAGTCCCGCGTGGTCGCATACATCATCCGGTTGTAGGAGTCGCCGGTGTGCCCGGGATCGTCGTCGGCGTACAAGGTGGACGCCCAGTAGACGACGTAGGCACCGATCGACTCGTCGTAGTAGGCCTCGGGCGCCCACACGTTGCCCGCGTTCTCCGGCGCCACCCGTACGTGACGTTGCTCGGACCAGGTGACGAGGTCGGTCGAGGACCACACCTCGATGTGCCTGCTGCCGTGTCGCTGGGCCTGGTCCCAGTCGCCGTCGCCGTACATGCGCAGGTCGGTGGCGATGAGATAGAACGTGTCCCCCTCGGGAGAGCGGATGAGGAACGGATCGCGCACGCCCTGCTCCCCCTTGGTCGAACGCAGCACGGGCTCACCACCGTTCACCTCGTCCCAGTGCAGTGGGTCGTCGCCCCGGCTGGCGCCCAGATAGACCTGCTCGCCGTCGGCGTAGCCCTCCCCGGTGAAGTAGCTGAACAGGTACCCCTCGTACGGCGCCGGTTCGGGAAGCGGCGGCACGGTCAGTGCGAACCGGCGTTTGGCCTGCCGGTTGCCGAGCCGCACGGTCGCCGTGAGCGTCACCGAGGCGGGCTCGGCGCCGTGCTCGGGGCGGCGCACCTCCCCGGTGGGGGTGACCACCCTGCGATGCGTGGATTCCCACGACACCGCACTGCCGTGCAGGCCGGTCGTCGGCAGGGTGAGGTTGCCGCGGACGTCGTCGGCGCCGTGCACGACGAGCGCCTCGGCGGCCTCGGCGACCCGCCCCGCGCCCGGAGGACCGTGGCGGCCGGTTGCGGCCAGGGCCCCGCCCGCCGGAACGAGCAGAGTGCCGCACAGGACCACCACCAGTGCCGTTGCCGTACGCACCGGGCCGGATCGTCGTCCGGTGGAAACGGAGTGTCTCGACATCGGTGTCGTCTCTTTCGGTCGTGCGCACGGCTGGAGTCCGCGCGCCGGGTGGGCAGGACAACCGGGCGTGACAACAACTCGCTCCAGCGCCGGGCGGACCGATGCGGGAACGCGGAACACTCGAAAGTGAGCGCTAACATATGAGCGTTTCCCAACCGTGTCAACAGCGTGAACTTTTGCGCCTTGAGCCCTTGACGTTGCTGATGTTAGCGTTCACACTCGTCGATCAGGTGACCCAGCTCACCAGCGGGTTCAGGGCGGTCGGTGGACCGGCCCGCGCGTTGGTTTGGAGGAAATCAGTGTTCAGAAAGTGGATGGCCGCGGTCGCCGCCGTGGCGCTGGGCGGCACGCTGGCCGCGTGCGGTTCGGGCGGCGCGTCGGGCGACGACGAGACCCTCACCATGGGCTTTTCCCAGGTCGGCGCGGAGAGCGGGTGGCGCACGGCGAACACCCGGTCCATCAAGGAGGCCGCCTCGGCCGCGGGCATCGAACTGAAGTTCTCCGACGCCCAGCAGAAGCAGGAGAACCAGCTCAAGGCCATCCGCTCGTTCATCCAGCAACGGGTCGACGTGATCGCTTTCAGCCCGGTGGTGGAGACCGGCTGGGACACCGTGCTCCTCGAGGCGCAGCGAGCCGGCATCCCCGTGATCCTCACCGACCGCGCCATCGATTCCGCCGACGACTCGCTGTACGAGACGTTCCTCGGCTCCGACTTCGTGGAGGAGGGCCGCAAAGCGGGCCGGTGGCTCGCCGAGCGGCACGCCGACGCGGACTCGGTCTCCGTCGTCGAGCTCCAGGGGACCACCGGCGCAGCGCCCGCCCTCGACCGCCAGCAGGGCTTCGCCGAGGCGATCGAGGGTTCGAACATCGAGATCATCGCCTCGCAGTCCGGCGACTTCACCCGCTCCGGCGGCAAGCAGGTCATGGAGGCCTTCCTCAAGTCCCACGACGACATCGACGTCGTCTACTCGCACAACGACGACATGGGGCTGGGCGCCATCGAGGCCATCGAGGCTTCCGGGCGGACACCCGGGGAGGACATCGAGATCATCACCGTGGACGCCGTCAAGGACGGCATGCGCGCCCTGGCCGCCGGAAGAATCAACTTCATCGTCGAGTGCAATCCCCTGCTGGGCGAGCAGCTCATGGACCTCGCGCGCAAGGTCGTCGCGGGCGAGGACGTCCCGAAGCGGGTCGTGGTCGAGGAAACCACCTTCACCCAGGCCGAGGCCGAAAAGGTCCTGCCCGACCGGAAGTACTGACACCACCCGCCCGCGCCCGGCCCGCGGCACCTCCGCGTCCCGGGCGCCTCAAGCCGCGGTCTCCGCCGTTGTTCGGGCGTGAGCGGCGGAGACCGCACCCACGCACCGAGAGGCGAAGGCACGAGTCATGACCGAGCCCCTGAGCGCGGCGCCCTCCACCCCGGCCGGCGCCGCCCCGGTCGTCGACATGCGCGGGATCTCGATCGAGTTCCCCGGCGTCAAGGCGTTGCAGGACGTCGACTTCCGGCTCCTCCCCGGCGAGGTGCACGCCCTCATGGGCGAGAACGGCGCGGGGAAGTCCACGCTGATCAAGGCACTGACCGGCGTCCACGCACTCGACGCGGGCCGGGTCCTGCTCGACGGGACACCGGTGTCGTTCTCCGGCCCCGGCGAGGCGCAGCAGGCCGGGATCAGCACGGTGTACCAGGAGGTCAACCTGGTACCGAACCTGTCGGTCGCCGAGAACATCCTGCTCGGCCGCGAGCCCCGGCGGCTCGGCGCCATCGACGCCCGCGCGATGCGCGCCCGCGCCCGCGCGCTGCTGGACCGGATCGGCCTCGCCATCGACCCGGCGTCGACGCTGGGCACCCACCCCATCGCGATCCAGCAGCTCGTCGCCATCGCGCGGGCGGTGGCCGTCGACGCGCGGGTGCTGGTGCTCGACGAGCCCACCTCCAGCCTCGACACCGACGAGGTGGCGGAGCTGTTCCGCATCATCCGGGTCCTGCGCGACGACGGGGTGGCGGTGCTGTTCGTCTCGCACTTCCTCGACCAGGTCTACGAGATCTCCGACCGGATGACGGTGCTGCGCAACGGCGGGCTCGTCGGCGAGTACCTCACCGCCGAGCTGGGCCGCCTCGATCTGGTCTCGGCGATGATCGGCCGGGAACTGGGCGAACTGGAGCAGGCCGAGCGGACGGCCTCCGGCGACACGGCCGAGACCGGTTCCGCCCCGCTGGTGCGGGCACGGGGACTCGGGCGCCGGGGCGCGCTCGCACCGCTCGACCTGGAGATCCGGCCGGGCGAGATCGTCGGTCTCGCCGGACTGCTCGGGTCGGGCCGCACCGAGCTGGCGCGCCTGTTGTTCGGCGCCGACAAGGCCGACTCCGGGACCGTCGAAGTCGACGGGCGCCCCGTGTCGCTGCGCGGCCCCCGGGCCGCGATCGCACGGGGGATCGCCTTCTGTTCCGAGGACCGCAAGGGCGAAGGACTGGTGGGCGACCTCAGCGTCCGGGACAACCTCGTCCTGGCGATGCAGGCCGCGCGCGGCTGGACCCGGCCGATCCCACGCCGGGTCGCCGACGAGCTGGTCGAGACCTACATCGCCACATTGGACATCCGCCCCGGCGACCCGGACGCGCTGATCCGCACCCTCTCCGGCGGCAACCAGCAGAAGGTCCTGCTCGCCCGGTGGCTGATCACCGAGCCCCGGCTGCTGATCCTCGACGAACCCACGCGGGGGATCGACATCGGCGCCAAGGCGCAGATTCAGAAGGTGGTCGCCGAGCTGGCCGAGGACGGACTCGCGATCGTGTTCATCTCGGCCGAGCTGGAGGAGGTCGTGCGCCTGTCCAACCGCATCGTCGTGCTGCGCGACCGGCACAAGATCGCCGAACTGGACGGCGACGCCGGAGTCGACGAGGTCATGGCGCTGATCGCCGGTGGCGGGCCGGAGCGGAACGAGCACGGAAAGGCCGCCTCATGAACGTCACCACCGCGGGCCGCGCGCGAGCCCGGCTCACGCACAGCACCCTGTTCTGGCCGCTGGCCGCGCTGCTCGCGCTTCTGGTCGTCAACGGCATCGTCACCCCGTCCTTCTTCGACCTGCGCCTCCAGGACGGGCACCTGTACGGCAGCCTGATCGACATTCTCAAGAACGGCGCCCCCACGTTGCTCATCGCGCTCGGCATGACGCTGGTCATCGCCACCCGGGGGATCGACCTCTCCGTCGGCGCCGTCGTCGCGATCGCGGGGGCGCTGGCCTGTACCCACATCGCGGGGGCGTCCGGGGGCGGTCTCGCCACCGCGCTGACCGGCATGGCACTCGCGCTCGGTGCCTGCGTGCTGCTCGGCGTGTGGAACGGGTTCCTCGTCTCGGTGCTCGGCATCCAGCCGATCATCGCGACGCTGGTCCTCATGACGACCGGGCGCGGGATCGCGATGCTGATCACCGACGGCCAGATCGTCACGGTCAACAACGGCGCCTACGCCGTTCTCGGTGCCGGTTCGCTCGTGCTGCCGGTCGCGATCCTGATCAGTGTCGGCATGGTCGTGCTGGTGGGACTGGTCACCCGCAGGACCGCGCTCGGCATGCTCATCGAAGCTGTCGGGATCAACCCCACGGCGAGCAGGCTGGCCGGTGTGCGTGCCCGCACGATCGTGTGGACGGTCTATGTCTTCGCCGCGCTCTGCGCGGGGGTGGCCGGGTTGATGATCAGCTCGAACGTCAGCGCGGCCGACGCCAACAACGCCGGTCTGTGGATCGAGCTGGACGCGATCCTCGCGGTGGTCATCGGAGGCACGGCCCTGTCCGGCGGTCGCTACTCGCTGGCCGGGACCCTCGTCGGCGCGCTGCTGATCCAGACACTGACCACCACCGTCTACACGGCGGGGATCGCACCCGAGATCACGCTGGTGTTCAAGGCGCTCGTGGTCATCGCCGTGTGCCTGATCCAGTCGCCCCGGGCCCGCGCGCTGCTGCGGCGGCGCGGACCGGCCGCACCCGCCG
>NZ_KB912728.1:266600-276640 GCF_000383795.1 Saccharomonospora saliphila YIM 90502 | reverse complement strand
GGTCCGGCGGGCACGGCGCGACGGATACAGCCTCACGCGCGGCGAGCTGGAACGCGGCGCCGTCGGCCTCGCCACGGGCATGCGCGCCGACGTCACCGAGACCGGCGCCGCCACCGTCGAGCACAGCGTGGGCGTGGTCGCGCTGGACGGCCTCGACACCGACCGGGCGGCTGAGGCCGTCCTCCGCGCGGGCCGGCGCCTGGCCCGCCTGCTCACCCGCTGATCACCCCGCTCCCCGACCGGGGCGCCGGAGTCGGAGCGTTCGTCGTGACTCTTGACGGTCCGCGCCGCGCTGCCTAATCTCCCTTGCGTTCGCTCACCGCGACAGCATGTGCGTTATCAGTAAAATACCAGCTCAGGAGGCAGAGTGGCCATGAGCGCAGGGGCGTGCCCCTTCGGGGACGGGAGCGTGTCGCCCCAGGCGGCGGCGTTCGACCCGTTCGGCGAGGCGTACCAGGCCGACCCACCGGAGGCGCTGCGCTGGTCGCGGGACGACGAACCGGTCTTCTACAGCCCGGAACTCGGCTACTGGGTCGTCACCCGCTACGACGACGTGAAAGCCGTGTTCCGCGACAACCGGACCTTCTCCCCGTCCATCGCACTGGAGAAGATCACCCCGGTGTGCGCGGAGGCCACGGCCGTGCTGGAGTCCTACGACTACGCGATGAACCGCACGCTCGTGAACGAGGACGAACCCGCGCACATGCCCCGCCGCCGGGCGCTGCTCGACCCGTTCACCCCGCGGCGGCTGACCGTGCACGAGCCGATGGTGCGGGAACTGACCCGCCGCTACGTCGACCGCTTCGTCGATGACGGCGAAGCCGATCTCGTCGATCAGATGCTGTGGGAGGTCCCGCTCACGGTCGCCCTGCACTTCCTGGGCGTGCCCGAGGAGGACGTGGATACGCTGCGGCGCTACTCCATCGCGCACACGGTCAACACCTGGGGTCGACCGTCACCGCGCGAGCAGGTCGCCGTCGCGGAGTCCGTCGGCCGCTTCTGGCGCTACGCCGGGGAGGTCGTCGACAAGCTCAAGCGCGATCCGTCCGGTCCGGGGTGGATGCCCTACAGCATCCGCCTCCAGCGCGAGAAGCCCGACGTGATCACCGACTCGTACCTGCACTCGATGATGATGGCCGGCATCGTCGCCGCCCACGAGACCACCGCCAACGCGGCGGCCAACGCGATCAAGCTGCTGCTGGAGAACCGCCCGGTGTGGGACGAGCTGTGCGCCGACCCGAGTCTGATCCCGAACGCCGTCGAGGAGTGCCTGCGTCACTCCGGCTCGGTCGCCGCCTGGCGCAGGCTGGTCACCACCGACACCACGGTCGGCGGCGTCCCGGTTCCGCGCGGCGCCAAGCTGCTGATCGTCAACTCGTCGGCCAACCGCGACGAGCGGCACTTCGACTCCCCGGACTCGGTCGACATCCGCCGCGACAACGCCACCGACCACCTGACCTTCGGCTACGGCAGCCACCAGTGCATGGGCAAGAACCTCGCCCGCATGGAGTTGCAGATCTTCCTGCAGGAGCTCACCCGCAGGCTTCCCCACCTCGAACTCGCCGACCAGCGGTTCACCTACGTGCCCAACACCTCCTTCCGGGGTCCCGAACACCTGTGGGTGCGCTGGGACCCGGCCGCCAATCCCGAACGCACCGATCCCTCCGTGCGGGAGGCCACCCACCCGGTCACGATCGGCGAACCCACCACGCGCGCCACGACGCGGACCGTCGTCGTGGAGGAGGTCACCCGCGAGGCCGACGGAATCGTGGGCCTCACCCTCGCCGACCCCACCGGCGCGGCGCTGCCCGACTGGTCTCCCGGCGCGCACATCGACCTCGATCTCGGCGGAGTGACCCGGCAGTACTCCCTGTGTGGCGACCCGGCCGACCGGCACCGCTACCGCGTCGCCGTGTTGCGTGAACCGGCCGGCCGTGGCGGGTCCGTGTTCGTCCACGACAGCGTCGAGGCGGGACACCACCTGAGCCTGCGCGGGCCACGGAACCACTTCCGGCTCGACCCGGACGCGCGCCGCCTGCTGTTCGTCGCGGGCGGCATCGGGATCACCCCGATCATCGCGATGGCCGACCACGCCCGCGCCCGGGGCGTCCCGTACGAGATCCACTACTGCGGGCGCGACGAGTCCACGATGGCCTTCCTCGACCGCCTGCGTGCCCACCACGGTGCGCACCTGCACGTGCACACCACCTCCGGCGGCACCCGGCTCGACGTGGCCGCACTGCTCGCCGAGCCCGAGGAGGGGACCAGCATCCACGCCTGCGGACCGGAGCGGCTGCTCGACGCGCTCGCCGAGGCCGCCGCGCACTGGCCCGAGGACGCGCTGCGCGTCGAGCACTTCACCAGCAGCCGCGCGGTACTCGACCCGGAATCCGAGCACGCCTTCGACGTGGAACTGGCCGACTCGGGTCTGACCGTCCGCGTCGCGCCCGACGAGACCGTGCTGCAACGCCTGCGCGCGGCGAACATCGACGTGCCCAGTGACTGTGAGGAAGGGTTGTGCGGCACGTGCGAAGTGCCCGTGCTCGCGGGCGAGATCGACCACCGCGACGTGGTCCTGACCGGCGGGGAGCGCCGCGCCGGCACCCGCATGATGGCCTGCTGCTCCCGCGCCCGTGGCACGACCCTCACGCTCGGTCTCTGACCGCACCCGTTGTCCCGACCGCACGCGGAAGGCCCGGCCGCACCGGCAGGCCCGCGACCGTACCGAAAGCCCCCGCGGCCGTACCGAAAGGCACTGACAATGGCGTCACCCGTCGACCAGAACACCGCCCCGGCCGGGCAGCCCACACCCTCCCCAACCGGCTTCCGCCGCGTCCTCGCGGGCAGCATGGCGGGCGCGGTGCTGGAGTGGTACGACTTCGCGATCTACGGCATCCTCGCCGCGACCGTGCTCGGCCCGCTGTTCTTCCCCGGCGAGTCCGGGATCATGAAACTCCTGCTCGCCCTGGCCACGCAGGGGCTGGGCTTCGTGGCACGCCCGCTCGGCGGGATCGTGTTCGGCCACCTCGGAGACCGGTTCGGCCGCAAGCCCATGCTGGTGACCACCTTCCTGCTGCTGGGACTGTCCACGGCCGCCATCGGGCTGCTGCCGACCTACGGCCAGATCGGTATCACCGCCACCGTGCTCCTGGTCGTGCTGCGCATGATCCAGGGCTTCGCGCTCGGCGGCGAGTTCGGTGCCGCGGTGCTCATGGTCAGTGAGTACGGCGAACCCCGCCGCCGGGGATTCTGGGCGTCGTGGCCGCAGGCGGGCGCCCCGATGGGCACCGTGCTGGCCACCGCCGTGGTCAGCCTCATCACCGTGTTCTTCCCGGGTGAGGCGTTCGACCAGTGGGGCTGGCGACTGGCGTTCCTCGTGGCGATCCCCCTGCTCGCGATCGGCTTCTGGCTGCGCCGCAGCGTCGAGGAGTCGCCTGTCTTCCAGGCGGCGCAGGCCCGCGCCGAGACCCGGGCCACCACGCGGAAGCGCTCCAGCGTCCTCGACGCGCTGTCCAATCCCCGCCAGGTGCTGCACGGGGTCGGGGTGCGGCTCGGGGAGAACATCGCGTTCTACATCTACACCGTCTTCATCATCGCCTACGCCACCACGTCGTTCGGCTACGCGCGCGGCGACGTCATCCTCGCGGTCACCTTCGCCTCGCTGTTCCAGTTCCTCGGGATGATCGGCGGCGGCCGCGTCTCGGACAGCGTCGGCCGCAAGCCCGCGATGATCGTACCGTCGGTCGTGCTGGTGGCCTGGGCTCCGGTGTTCTTCTGGCTCGTGCATTTCGAGAGCCTTCCCTTGCTGTGGCTCGGCGTGTGCGTGGGCGCGTTCTTCCACGGCGTGCTCGCCGGCACGGAGGCCGCCTGGATCACCGAACTGTTCCCCACCCGTCACCGGTTCGCCGGCTCGTCGTTGGTGTTCCAGGGCTCGTCGATCATCGCGGGCGCACCGGCCCCGTTCATCGCCGTGTGGCTGATCGACCGGTTCGGGGTGGCCAGTGTGATCGGCTACCTCGTGGTCACGATGGCGATCACCGTCGTCGCCGCCGCGACCAGCCGGGAGACCCGCAACAGCGACCTTGACGCGATCGAGTGAACGTCGCCGACCCGCGAGGAGGCAGTGTGACCATCGCCCACGAGACCACCGGTTCCGGAGACCACGCGGTCCTCGCCGTCCACGGCTGGTTCGGGTCGGCGTCGGCCTGGGCTCCCCTGCGCCCGCACCTGGACACCACCGCGTTCCGGTACGTCTTCTGCGACCTGCGCGGCTACGGCGCGCGCCGGGGCGTACCGGGCGAGCACACCCTGGCCGAGGCCGCGGGCGACGTGCTCGCCCTGGCCGACGCCCTGTCACTGGAGACGTTCTCGCTGCTCGGTCATTCCATGGGCGGCGCGGTGGCGCAGCGTGTGCTGGCCGACGCACCCGACCGGGTCCGCGCTGTGGTGGGAGTCTCTCCCGTACCCGCGAGCGGCGTGCCGTTCGACGACGCGGGGTGGGACCTGTTCTCCGGTGCCGCCACCGACCCGGGCGCGCGGCGCGCCATCATCGACCTGACGACCGGGAACCGGCTGACCGGCGTCTGGCTCGACGCCATGGTGCGGCACTCGCTGGAATCCTCGGACCAGCAGGCGGTCGCCGACTACCTGCGCGCGTGGGCGCGGACCGACTTCCACCGCGAGGTCGCCGGCAGCCGGGTGCCGGTCAAGGCGATCGTGGGAGAGCACGACCCGGCACTCGGCGCCGAGACCATGCGTCAGACCTTCGCCGAGTTCTACCCCCGCTGCGAGATCGAGGTACTGGCCAACTGCGGCCACTACGCGATCGACGAGACCCCCGTCGCGCTCGCGACGAGCATCGAGGCCTTCCTCCGGGAGCTCGGCCAGGGGCAACTCGCGGACTCCTAGGGGCAACTCGCGGACTGCCAGGGGCGACTCGCGGACTGCCAGGGGCAACTCGCGGACTGCTAGGGGCGACTCGCGGGGGTGTGCGGGTCCGGTTCCGGCGCCCGTGCCGCCACGTCCATGACGTACTGCCCGTACGGCGACTTCGCGAGCCGCTCCCCCAGCCGATGGCACTGCTCGGGACCGATGAACCCCATCCGCAGCGCGACCTCCTCCACACACGCGATCCGCACACCCTGCCGGTGCTCGAGGATCTGCACGTACTGCCCCGCCGCGCTGAGCGAGTCGTGCGTCCCGGTGTCCAGCCACGCGAAGCCCCGTCCGAGATCGACCAGCCGCGCCTTGCCCCGCGCGAGATAGTGCCGGTTGACGTCGGTGATCTCCAGCTCCCCCCGGGGCGAGGGCGCGAGGTTCTTCGCGATGTCGAGAACGTCGTTGTCGTAGAAGTAGAGACCGGTGATCGCGCGGTCCGACCTCGGCTTCGCGGGCTTCTCCTCGATCGAGACCAGCCTGCCGTGCTCGTCGACCTCACCGACGCCGTAACGCTCCGGGTCGTGGACGGGGTAGCCGAACAGCACGCACCCGTCCACGTCCTCGGCCGCCGTGGTCAGCAGCTCCGAAAAGCCCGGGCCGTGGAAGATGTTGTCGCCGAGGATCAACGCCACCGAGTCGCCGCCGACGTGGTCGGCGCCGATCCGGAAGGCGTCGGCGAGCCCACGGGGCCGGTCCTGGATGGCGTAGTCCAGCGTCAGTCCGAGTTCGCGGCCGTCACCGAGCAGGCGACGGAACCCGTCGAGATCGTCCGGCGCGCAGATGACGAGGATCTCCCGGATCCCCGTCAGCATCAGCACCGACAGCGGGTGGTAGATCAACGGCTTGTCGTAGACGGGAAGCAACTGCTTCGACACACCGAGAGTCACCGGACGCAGCCGCGTCCCGTGGCCTCCGGCCAGGATGATCCCTTTCACTGTGCCCACCTCTCTCGCGCAACGGTTCGACGCGCGGGGCGCGCCCGTTCCCGGCGCGCACGGTCGTCAGGCATGACACGGGGGCAAGCCACCGTGGAACGTCACCATCTCGCCGAAGATCGCCTCGACGTCGAGCTCGGCGCCCTCCGACGCGCCGAGGACCTCGGCATAGGCGCGGTGCAGGTTCGCCACGAGACGCTCGGAGTCCAGCAGGTCGCCGAACCGGTGCGGCACCGCCGCCCGGGCGGTCTCCATCGGGGTGCGCCCGGCACGCACCCCCTCGGCGGCCAGCTCCCGCAGCCACAGCAGGTAGGACTCGTTCGCGTCGAGGATTTCCGGGCCGCCGACCGGACCGTGCCCGGGTACCACGGTCCTCGGCTTCAGCGCCCGCAGGCGGTCGATCGTGCGCAGCGACCCGGTCACCGACCCCATCAGGCAGAACGGTGTGGCCCCGTTCATCAGCACGTCCCCCGCGAACAGCACCGAGTGCGCGGGAAGCCAGACGACGGTGTCGTTGGTCGTGTGCGCGGGTCCGGGATGGAACAACTCCACCTCGGTCTCCGCGGTGTGCAGCCGCATCGACTCGGTGTAGGTCACGGTCGGCAACGCCAGCGTGATCTCGCCCCAGTCGACCTCCGGCCACAGCATCTGCATCCCGAGTCCCGCCCGCTGCATCTCGACCCGGGCCCGCTCGTGTGCGACGATCTCGGCCCGGTCGGCGAACACGCAGTTGCCGAAGGTGTGGTCCCCGTGGAAATGCGTGTTGACCACGGTGCGCACGGGCGCGTCCGTGGTGGCGGCGACGGTGTCCCGCAGCCGACGCGCGCGTCGTTCGCTGGCCGCCGTGTCCACGAGGACCACCCCGTGCGCACCGACGACGACGCCCGCGTTGTTCAGGCACCAGCCGCCGTCCGGCTGCACATAGGCGTACACGCCGGAGGACAGCGGCACCAGATCCGCGGCGATCATGTGGACGCCCGCCGGGACGCCACCGCGCCGCGCACCGCCTCGACCACGGTCCGGACGTCGGTCTCACTCAGGCTCTGATGCAGCGGAAGGCACAGCGTCTCCTCCGCCGCCCGCTCGGCGTTCGGAAGCACCTCGTCGGAGGCGTAGGCGCGCACCTTGTGCAGCGGCGGGTACCGGAACGTCGTGTAGACCCCCGCCGCCAGCAGGTCGGCCGCGACGGCGTCCCGGATCGCCGCATCGAGCTGGACCCAGTAGAAGTAGTACGACGAGGTGTGCCCGTCCGGTAGTGGCGGGGGAAGGCGCACCCCGGCCACGTCCGCGAGCGCGCGGTCGTACCGGGCCACGACCTCGGCTCTGCCGCGGACGAAGTCCTTCAGCCTGCTCAGCTGCACCAGGCCGATCGCGGCGGTGAGGTCGTTGCCGATCTGGCGGCGGGCGAAATCCCGGACGTCGAGTTCCCACCAGCGGTGCGAGACTTTGGCGTTGGAGAAGCCGCTGGACTGTTCGAGGCCGTGGTAGGCCAGTCGGCGCGCGCGGCGCGCGAGATCCGCGTCGCGGAGGTAGAGCATGCCGCCGTCACCGGTGACGAGGATCTTCATCGCGTCGAAGCTCCACATCGCGATGTCTCCGAACGTGCCACACGTCGTGCCCCCCGCCGTGGAGGCGACCGCGCAGGCGGCATCCTCGACGAGCGGGACCCCCCGGGCACGGCACAGGGCGGCGATGCGCTCGATGTCGCCCGGGTACCCGCCGTAGTGCAGCACGACCACGGCCTTGGTCCGCTCGGTCAGCTTGGCCTCGATGTGCTCGGCGTCCGGGTTCAGAGTCCGGGGGTCCACGTCGCAGAACACCGGCCGGGCACCGGTGGCCGCGACGGCGTTGGCCGCGGCCACGAAGCTGATCGAGGGCAGGACGACCTCGTCTCCCTCGGAGAGCTCCAGCAGCTCCATCGCCAGGAAAAGCCCGGCGGTGCAGGAGTTGATGAACACCGTGTGCTCGGCGCCCACGCCCAGATGCGCGGCGAACTCCGCCTCGAACCGCGCCGTCCGCGGCCCGTGCCCGAGCCAGTTGCTCTCGAACACCTCCGCGACCGCCGCCAGCTCCTGCTCGCCGAGACTCGGCTGAAAGATGTTGATCGTCACGTCATCGTCCGTTCGTCCGGGTGTCGTCCCACAGCGGCAGAATCCCGGCCGCCTCGGCCCGCGCCAGCGTCGGAGCATGCTCGTCCTTTTCGGACAGAAGTGCCTCGCCCGTCAGGTCCCAGGGCAGCGCGAGCTCCGGGTCGAAAGGATGGATTTCGAACTGGGTGCCGGGCACGTACGCGCTCGACAGCACATAGCAGATCGTGGCGTCGTCGGTCAGGGCGCGGAATCCGTGCCCGAGTCCCTCGGGGACGTAGACCGCCGTGCCGCTTCCGGCACGGAGCACGTTCGCCGTGTGCGCGCCGTAGGTGGGCGACCCGACCCTGATGTCGACCACGATGTCGAGCAGCGCACCCCGGACACAACTGACATACTTGGCCTGGCCGGGCGGGATGGTGACGCCGTGGATGCCCCGCACCGTGTCGCGGCGGGAGACGGAGTAGTTCACCTGCGCGACCGGGAACTCGCGACCGGTGGCCTCGCCAAGGCGGTCCGCGCGGAAGCCCTCGAAGAAGCTGCCCCGCTCGTCGTGGACGATCTCGGGTGAAACGAGGAAGACCCCCGGGATCTCCAGTTCACGGAACTCCACACGCACCTCCCAGCGACCTGCACCGGGAGAAGTCTGTTCGGCACCGCTCGGTGCCGGTTCGAGAGTCGCTGAACGCGGGCTCGTCCCGGGGCGGGCCCAGGCACGCGGGGACGGGCCGGTGCTGTGCTCGACCCGTCCCCGCGCTCGGTCAGTCGAGCGTCAGGACGACCTTGCCCCGGACGTGGCCGGTCTCCACCTCACGATGCGCCCGCGCCGCCTCGGCGAGCGGATAGGTGTTGGAGACGGGAAGCTGGAGCGCACCGTCGGCCGCGAGCGCCGCCAGTTCCGCGAGCAGCTCCGCCGACCGTTGCCCGCGCAGGCGGCGGAATCCTTCCCGTGCGGCGGCCTCGGCGTCGACCAGCGTGCCGATGCGGTCCCGGTCCGCGACGAGCGCGAGGGAGGCGTCGATGGCGTCCCCGCCGATGGCGTCGAGCGCGGCGTCCACACCCTGTGGCGCCGCCGCGCGTACCCGGTCGACAAGACCGGCGCCGTAGGTGACCGGAACGGCGCCGAGCGAGGTCAGGTACTCGTGGTTGCGCTCGCTCGCCGTGCCGACGACCGAAGCCCCCAGCCGCCGGGCGAGCTGGGTCGCCACCGTGCCCACGCCGCCCGCCGCCGCGTGGACCAGCAGTGTCTCGCCCTCGGCCACGCGGAGTTCCGTCAGTGCGTTGTACGCCGTCTGCCCGACGGCGGACAACGCGCCCGCCACCGGCCACGGCAGTGCGGCGGGCTTGGCGGTGATCTGCTCGACGCCGACCACGACGGCCTCGGCGTAGGCCTCCATCACCGTGAAGCCGAGGACGTCGTCCCCCGCGGAGAACCGCGTGACGTCCGGGCCGACCCGCTCGATCGTGCCCGCGAACTCATTGCCGAGCCGCTGCGGGAACGTGTCGTCGGAATCAGCGAAGGCGCCACCACGCAGTTTGCAGTCGATCGGATTGACGCCGGCCGCCCGCACCCGAACCCGGACCTGCCCCGGTCCGGGTTCCGGCACCTCGACATCGGTCAGTTTCAGGACATCGGGGCCGCCGTATGCCGAGAATGCGATCGCTGTGGCCATGCACGCTCCTCGTTCTTGTGTGTTTCTCTGCGGGGACGATCCTGTCACACCACGGCGATGCGCGGTTTCGGGACGGCTCATCCGAGCGGCGCACGAAACACTCTCGACCTCGCGTCGAGCGAGCCTCGAGCGGGATTCCAGTGAGATTCGAGCGAGGTTCGAGCGAGTCTCGAGGTGACGTCGAGCGAGATTCACGCGGAACTGCCATCGGCCCACGGTCCAGCATTGAATGACGCCGACAACACTGCCTTCGCGTCCACAGGTGGGAATAGCCCATTCAATTGTCACAGGTAACCCGGAGGAACCCAATGACCACTTCGAGTGAAAATCGGCGCCGTGGCCGCCTGGTCCGGGCGTTCGGCGTCGCGTCGCTGCTCGCACTGGCCCCCCTCGCCGCCGTGGCGCCG
>NZ_KB912728.1:259823-266500 GCF_000383795.1 Saccharomonospora saliphila YIM 90502 | reverse complement strand
GGTGCCGGTCCGGGCCTCGTCGGCCCGGACCACCCGCCGAGCCGACGTCGGCCGAGCTGTCCCTCCCCGGCGACGGCGTCCGCCGCGGGTGCAGCGACACCGACCCCGCCGACGCCGGCCCGAGAGAACGGAGCGGCATGAGCCAGTCCCGAACCCTGGAATCCGAGCACGAGACCACCGTCCGAGCGCCCGCGCGCGAGGTCTATCGGCTCCTCACCGACCTCACGAGCTGGCCCCGCGTGTTCCCGACCACGCTGCACCTCGAGCCGTTGGGCCACGACGGTGACCAGCACCGGGTCGGCATGTGGACCCTCTCCGACGAGCAGGTCCACACCTGGGTGGCATTACGGCGCTACCATCCCGAGCGGCTGCGCATGGACTACCGCCACGAAACCCCCCGCCCGCCGGTGACCGACATGGGCGGCTCCTGGCAGGTCGAAGCGCTGGACGCCGACCGGTCCCGCGTGCGGCTGTCCCACGACGTGCACACCAGCGCGGGCGATGCCGAGACCCTGCGCTGGATCGAGGACACGCTCCACGACTTCAGCACCGCCGAACTCGAGGCACTCCGGGTCGCCGCGGAGCGGGAGGCCGCCGAACCGGACACGCTCCTGGTCCTCACCGACAGCGTCGAGATCGCCTGCGCACGCGAGGAGGTCTACGACTTCCTCTTCGACGCGCGGCGCTGGCCGGAGCGGATGCCGCACATCTCCCGCGCCTCGGTCACCGAGAACGGCCCCGACGCGCACATTCTGGAGACCGACATGGTCGTCGAGTCGGGCCGGACACTGACCACCAGGACCGCGCGGCTGGGGCTGCCGCACCACGCGATCGTCTTCACGCATCTGCGCCTGCCCCCGATCGGTCTCGCGCACCACGTGCGCTGGCTGCTCGACTCCCGTGCGGGCGGCGTCGGGGTCACCGCCGAACAGACCGTGGTCGTCAACGCGGCCGGGATCACCGACACGCTCGGGCCCGGGGTATCCCTGAGCGACGCCCGCGGTTTCATCCGGCGGGAACTCGGCGGCAACGCGCGGTCGATCCTCGAGCAGGCGAAGTCGCACTGCGAGTCGAGCCCGGCGGGGTCCTCGAGCGGGAAGGGGGCCGACCGTGCGTGACGACCTGTACTGCGAGGTCCAGCAGTTCTACGCGCGGCAGATGTGGCTGCTGGACAACGGGGACGCCGACTCCTGGGCCGACACCTTCACCGAGGACGGCACGTTCGTCGAACGGGGCAGGTACGAGCCGTTGACCGGACGGCGTGACATCGCCGCGGCCGCGCGCAGGCGGGTCGACGCCGTCACCGGCGACGGACTCGTCCGCCGGCACTGGCTGGGAATGCTGCGCGTCGAGGACGGCGCCGACGGCACGGTGCGCACCCGCTACCGCGCGGTGGCCCTGTCCACGCCGTACGGCGGCGGCCCGGCGACCCTCTACGCCAGCACCACGGCCGAGGACGTGCTGCTCCGGGACCGGGACGACCTGCGAGTCCGCGAACGACACGTCACACACGACGGCTGAGGCACCACCCCGCCGTCAGCACGACACCCCCGCACCGCGCGGTGGACAACGACGAACTCGGGAGTTCTCATGACAACTCAGCGCGTGGCCCTCGTCACCGGCTCCTCGACCGGGATCGGAGCGGCCGTGGCGACCCGGCTCGCGGCGAACGGCGTCCGCGTGGTCGTCAACTCGGTCCGCTCGGTCGAGCAGGGCCGGGCACTCGCCGAGAGCCTTCCCGGCGCCCTCTACGTGCCCGGTGACGTCTCCGTCGAGCAGGACGTGACGACCCTCGTCGACACCGTGATCGCCGAGTTCGGGCGCTTGGACATCCTCGTGAACAACGCAGGCACGACCAAGGTCATCCCGCACTCGGACCTCGACAGCGTCACCGCACAGGTCTGGCGGGACATTCTGGACGTCAACGTCGTCGGAACCTGGCTGGTCACCCGCGCCGCGCTGCCGCACCTGCGCGCCTCGGGCGACGGCGCGGTCGTCAACATCTCCTCGATCGCCGGCAGCAGGCCTGCCGGAAGTTCGATCCCCTACGCGGTGAGCAAGGCGGCGATCAACCACATGACCCGGCTTCTCGCCGGGGTCGTGGGCCCGGAGGTACGGGTCAACGCGGTCGCTCCCGGGCTCGTCGACACGGAATGGACCAAGGACTTCACCGAGGCACGCGCGTGGATGGAGGCCAACGCCCCGTTGCGGCGCACGGGCACGACCGACGACGTCGCGGAGGCCGTCGCGCACGTCGCGGACGCGCGGTACACCACCGGCGAGGTCCTCCTCGTCGACGGCGGCACACACCTGCGCTGACACCTCCGGCCGACCACACCACACGAGAAGGCGAGTTCCCCAGTGCACTTCGGCATCGCGCTCTTTCCGACCATCGGACCCCGCGTCAAGACCGCCCAGCAGTACTACGACGAGTCGCTCGGGCTCGCCGACCTGGCCGACGAGCTCGGGCTCGACCACGTCAAAACGGTCGAGCACTACTTCTTCGACTACGGTGGCTACAGCCCCGACCCGGTGACCTTCCTGGCCGCGGCGGCAGGCCGCACCCGTCGCGTGCGGCTCGGCACCAGCGCGGTGATCCCCGCGTTCACGCACCCGGTCAAGCTCGCGGGCAAGCTCGCGATGCTCGACAACATCTCGCACGGGCGCCTCGACGTCGCCTTCGGCCGGGCGTTCCTGCCGGACGAGTTCGAGGCGTTCGGCATCCCCCTCGACGAGAGCCGCGCGCGGTTCCGCGAAGGGCTCGCCGCCTGCAAGCGGTTGTGGACCGAAGAGGGGACGGTCTTCGAGGGCGAGTTCCACCGGTTCGGTCCGGTGACGCTGCAACCACGACCGGCGCAACGTCCCCACCCGCCGGTGTATGTGACCTCCGCCCGCAGCCCCGAATCCTGCGTCGAGGCCGGGCGCGCGGGACACAACCTCCAGATCGTGCCCGGAGTCCTCGCCACCGAGGACCTCAAGGATCGGCTCGCCACCTACCGGCGGGCCTGGGCCGAGGGCGGCCACACGCCGGGCGCCGAGAAGGTGCACTTCAGCTATCCCTGCGTCATCGCCGAGGACGGCGCGGAGGCTCGCAGGCTCGCCGCCCTCGACGACGAGCGCAACGGAGCCGCGATCGGGGAGGCTGTCCAGTCGTGGAGCCGGGTGAACAGCGCCGACTACCCCGGTTACGACAAACTGGCCGACACGGCCGCGCGGGCGACCTACGAGGACAAGCGAGCACAGAACAAGGTCCTGTCGGGAACGCCGGAGGAGGTCACCCGGCAGCTCGAAACGATCGCCGAGTGGTTCGGGCCGGATATCGGCATCAGTCTCGGCATCCACTCCGGGCACCTTCCCGCCGAGGTAGCGCGGCGCACCATGCACCTGCTCGCCGAGAAGATCGCGCCGAAGTTCTGACCGGCCCGCGAACGGAAAAGGAGCAACGGATGCGGTTGAAGGGCAAGGTCGCGGTCGTGACCGGCGGCACGAAGGGCCTGGGACGGCGCATCGCCGAGGCCTACCTCGACGAGGGAGCACACGTCGTCGTCGCGGCCCGGGACGAGGCCTCGGCACGACCGGTCCTCGACAAGGGCGGCGACCGGGTCGTGTTCCGTCCGGTGGACGTCTGCTCGGCGGACTCGGCGGCCCGGCTCACCGACGCGGCGGTCGAGCACTTCGGCGGCCTCGACATCATGGTCGCCAATGCCGGCGTCAGCCGTCCGGGCAGGGTCGCCGACCTCGATCCGGAACAGTGGCAGGAGACGGTCTCGACCAACTTCACCGGTACCTTCCACTGCGTCCGCGCCGCGGTGCCGCACCTGCGCGCCAGCGGAGCGGGACGGATCATCACGATGTCGTCGGCGCTCGGCTCCCGCGTCGCGCCCGGAGCCTCGGCCTACTGTGCCACCAAGGCGGGCGTCGAGATGCTCACCCGGGTCGTGGCCGTCGAGCTGGCCGCGGACGGCATCACCACCAACTGCCTGAGCCCGGGACTGATCGACGAGGGCATGGGCAAGCTGCTCAAGAACTCCCCGGTGTGGGACCAGTACGCCCCCAAGCTCGCCTCGGGCAGGCTGGGCCGGGCCGACGAGGTCGCCGACGCGGCCGTCTTCCTGGCGGGCGACGAGGCGTCCTACGTCAACGGCCACGTCCTCGAGGTCAACGGCGGTCTCGTGTGGTGACCGGCGTACCGGGCATCTCGGGAACCGACGAATCCGCCCCCGCACACGCCTGGCGTGCGGGGGCGGATTCTCGTGTGCGCCCGGGTGGTCAGCCGCAACAACACAGTTGACAGCGACAGTAAGGCGACGTGCGGCCAGGGCGATCTTGAGCGATGACCAGGGCCGATGGGTTCTGAGCAGCCGCACGAAGCCAGGCCAAGAGCTGTTGGACGGCGCCCGGCGGCGGCGTGGAGGACACGGGGCGGCCCTGTCACGCGAGCTGAGCGAGGAGTTGGGCGCCGAGGCGGCCGCAGCTTCACAGGTGTTCCTGTTCAGTTCGCCGTTGGATGCCGGGGTCGCGGTGCAGCGCTTTGTCGTCACGCGGCTGGCCACGCTCGATAAGTCCGCCCGGAGCGGTCCGGAATTCAGCGACCGGTCCCGAGACGGCTATGACCTGGACCGGATCGACCTGCGCAGCGACGTGACCTTGATCGACACGAAGCCGACCGCGGTGAAGGAGTTCAGTCTGGCCTACCCGTAGAGCGCCGGTTTCGCCTGGCCCCTTGACGTGGGTGAGCTGGTCGAACGCGAGCACACTTCCGCGCGTGCGGGCCGAGTGTTCGGCATCCTCGTGGGTGCTGCGCCGCCCGGCGAGCCGGATAACCTGCCGTAACGATCCCTGTGCGAACCGAGAAGGAGTGTCCGCGGTGCCCATCGAGCATGAAGCCAGAATTCTCGACATCGACCCGAGGGCCACCGAGAAACTGATCCTCGAGAAGGGCGGTCAGAAGCTCCGCGAGAAATTCCTGCGCCGCTACGTCTACGACATCACCCCCGGCGACGAGTCGAAGTGGATCAGGCTGCGCGACACCGACGGCGAGACCACGCTGACCGTCAAGGAGATCACCAGCGACGCCATCGACGGCACCCACGAAGTTGAGGTCGGCGTCGATGACTTCGCCGCCACCAACGCCCTGCTCGGGATGCTGGGCTTCACCCCGAAGTCCTACCAGGAGACCAAACGCACCAGCTTCATCCTCGATGGAGCGCGAGTCGAGATCGACACCTGGCCGCAGATCCCGCCCTACGTGGAAATCGAAGCAGACTCGAAAGACGAGGTCGTGCGCGTCGCCGCCCTGCTCGGCTACACCAAAACCGACCTCACCGGCGAGAACACCATCAAGATCTACGCCCACTACGGCATCGACCTCAACACGATCACTGACCTCAAGTTCTGACTATCGCAGCCATTGATCACCTGCGCCCGCGCGCCCGCGGACCCCATCAATCTCGCGGGCGTGCGGCCCTGCGCGCCCGTGAGGAGCCGCCAGCCGTGAGTGCGACGATGCCCGAGCACACCGCCCGGGAGCTGGGACGACGACACCTGCGTCCGCAGGCTCCCGCCCACTGCATGACGCCGACAGCGACGGCGAGCTGATCGGCACGCGCCTCTGGCGCGTGCGCGCCGGGTACGTGAAGTACCTTGCGCTATGCCCAGCGGTTTCGCTCACGCCGTCCGCGCTCAAGCCTCGTTCGACTAAGGCTTGCAGAAGCCCGGCGGCTCGACGCCGAGTCCGAAAGCTGTGGCACTCCGTCAGGAAACGCATGGTCAGGCGCTCGCCGGGGTGCCCACGGCAATCGTGCCGTGTGCCTCAGACCCCGTCCGGTGCGATGTCCCTGTGGCGCACCAGGTAATCCTGGCCGTCGCCCGCGGCGACGAGCTGGTCGCGGCACACCGCGTGCCCGAGGATGCCGACCGATCCCCCGCTCGGAGTGACCATCGTCAGCGCGTAGGACCGCGTGTGCAGCACGCCCTCCGGGCCCGGCTCCACGACCAGCATGCCGAACCAGTGGCGGGTCGTCCTTCCCGCATCGCGGTGCCCCGCGATCGTGCGGTGCACCGACGCGCGGATCGCCTCCCTTCCGATGAGTGGCTCCGGCATCCTCGGCTCGGCGAACACCGCGTCCTCGCTGAACGTGTCCGCCCAGGCATCGCCGCTGCCCTCGTCGAGCAGCGCCATCTGCCGGGCGTAGAAGTGCTGGACTGCGGCGTAGACCTCGCCGCTGACGTACGGCCGCGCCACGATCCGCTCCTGTGCCATTCCGATCACCCTCTCTCTTCGTCGCCGCTGTGCCCGGACCGCCGCACCGCGGAGGACAGGACGTGCTCTCCGTAGGCCTTGCCCACGACGTCGAGGCGCAGAGCGACGTGACTGCCCATGCAATGCACGTCCCGCCAGTACCGTTCGAGCGGCTCCGTGGCCAACTGGGCCCGTGTCCCCGACCGGCGGAACAGCCGCTCCACCGCGTCGACGAACTCGCCCGCCGCGACCGCGCAGTCACGGGGGTTGCGGACCGCCTCCAGCGTGGTGCGCTCCGGCGCGTCGCACACCCGGGCCGCACGGAGCACAAGCAGTTCCGCGGCGTCGATCGGGGCCGCGACCTCCCGGCCGTTCCTGTTGATGCTGCTGGCCTCGGCGGGCACGTTCTCCGGTTACTCGCTGCTCCTGCCGGTCG
>NZ_KB912728.1:249443-259723 GCF_000383795.1 Saccharomonospora saliphila YIM 90502 | reverse complement strand
GCTCGCGCTGTCCCCGCTCGGGCAGGTACGCGCCCATGCGCGCCGCCCCGGCGGTCAACGAGGCGCACCACCCCGCCGACGGGCAGCGCTCGGCGACGACGGCGACCGCCCGTGCCAGCTCCTCGACCGTGCCCTCCGCGCCGCCGAACCGGCGGGGCACGAAGTGCCGGGCGAACCCGGCCGAGACCAGGTGCTTGACCACCTGCTCGCTGAGCCTGCGGTGGTGTTCGGCCTCGGCCGCGTAGCGGCCCGCCGTCGAGGCGACCTCGGCGGCGGAGTCCAGCAGCCCCGTGGTACCGCCTTCCGCAACGGTCATCGTGCCCCCGCTCTCTCGTGTGCCGGCCGCCTCGGGCGCGGCGTGCCCGGCGCTGTCGGCGGACACGCTCAGCGTGCCCGCGCTTCGGCGTACTCCTTGGCATAGCCGAGGGTCGTGAGGCTGTTCGTGCCCAGCGCGTTGCGCACGAACGCCCGGGCGTCGGCGACACTCGCGTCCGCACCGAGCACCCCGGCGATGTTGTCCTCGTTGATCAGCACGGTGTGCCGGGAGGTGGCCACGACGCCGCCCCCGTCGCGCGCGTCGAAGAACCATTGCCCGGTGTGCAGGTTCATCAGGGCGGGGAGCTTGGTCTGCTTGTACACGATGGTGCGGTGCGGCAGGCACACGCGCACCGATTTCGTGGTGTGGATCGACCCGTCCTTGGTCTTGGTGTCCATCGCCAGCACCTGGAGCCCCGGCGTGTCCTCGGTCAACTCCACCGACGACACGTGCGGAAGGCGCTGCGACCACAGGCCTGCCTCGTTGATGAAGTCGTAGACGTCCTCGGCCGACCCGTCGATCTCCACCGTGTCGTCGAAGGTCAACAGCAGCTCCGAGCCGTTCGCGGCCAGCTCGGCGTTGGTCCGCAGGGCCGCCAGCTCGGCCCGGCTGTTGCGGTCGACCGCGCGGTCGATCCACTCCAGCTTCTCCGGATCGTCGTCGACCGCCCGGTAGTCGTGCAACAGGCGCACCCGGCACTCGGCCGTGCCGGTGGCCTCGACCACCCAGGCGCCGCCCATCGCGCCGACCGGGTCCGCCGACACCTCCTGTCGGAAGTCCACCCGCATTCCGTCGGGGTCGAGCGTCCTGCGGGAGGTCCACGTCTTGGCGCTGTCGTTGGCGGTCGCCCAGATCTGGATTCGCTCCGAATTCTGTCCCCGTTCGAGATGTTCGATGTGCACCGTCGGCGGGAACAGCCGCGGCCAGGCCCCGACGTCGGCGATCAGGTCGTACACGGCTCGCGCAGGCGCCGCCACCCGCACGTCGTGCTCGACCTCACGGGTCGCAGAGGAGCTGCTCATATGGTCACTCACCTTCCGGATCGGTCGCGGTGTCGTCAGAAGTTGCCCAGACCGCCGCAGACGTTGATCGCCTGCGCGGTGACCGAGGCCGCCGGCTCCGAGACGAGATAGCCCACCATCGCCGCGACCTCGTCGGGCGTGGAGTACCGGCCCAGCGGGATCTTCGCCTGGAACCGGGTCAGCACCTCGTCCTCGGAGATGTCCCACACGCCCGCATAGCCCTGGCGCACCCGTTGCGCCATCGGTGTCTCGACGTAGCCGGGGCACACGGCGTTGACCGTGATGCCGGTCTTGCCCAGCTCGTTGCCCAGCGCCTTGGTGAAGCCCACGACACCGTGCTTCGACGCCGAGTACGGCGCGCCGAGCACGACACCCTGCTTGCCCGCGGTCGAGGCGATGTTGACCACGCGTCCCCACGAGCGCTCGCGCATCCCGCCGACGCTGAGCACGTCACGGGTCATGAGGAAGACGCTGTTGAGGTTGGTGTTGACCACGTCGAACCACAGGTCGTCGGTGATCTCGGCGGTCACCCCGCCGCCACTGCGCCCGGCGTTGTTGACCAGGATGTCGATCGGTCCGTACCGCTGCTTCGCCGCCAGCACGAACGACCGCACGGACTCGGCGGAGCGGACGTCGCAGGCGGTGCCGTCCACGTCGTGCCCTGCCTCGGTCAGCTGTTTCACCGTTCGAGCCACGGCATCGGCGTCCCGTGCGCAGAGGAAGACCTGGTGGCCCTGCTCGGCGAGCGTCGTGGCGACGGCCAGCCCGATCCCGCTCGTGGCTCCGCTGACGAGGGCCACTCGTGCGCTGTCGGCCATGACATGTCCTTTCGTCGTGTTCACGTGTGCGCCCCGACCGGGTCGCTCGTCCGGTCGTCTGTCCGTGGTGTCTTCTCCCGGGTGAGTTCGGCGACCAGCGACGTGCTGTACTCCCCCGTCCGGAACGTGCGGTCACGCACGACCCGCTCGAGAAAACCCGTGGTCGTCTTGATCCCTGGTCCGTGGATGCGGGTCTCGCCGAGCGCCCGCTCCATCCTGCGCAGCGCCGACTCCCGATCCGGGCCCCACACCAGCAGCTTGGCCAGTAGCGAGTCGTAGGAGACCGGCACGCGGTAGCCGGTGAAGGCGTGGGTGTCGACCCGCACGAACGGCCCTCCGGCGACCCGGAACTCCTCGATCACCCCGGCCGCCGGCGCGAAGTCGTTGTCAGGGTCCTCCACGTTGAGGCGGCACTCGATCGCCGCGCCCCGGGGCCGGGCCTCGCTCTGGGTCACGGTCAGCGGGTGGCCCGCCGCGATCCGGAACTGCTCGGCCACCAGGTCCACTCCGGTCACCATTTCGGTCACCGGATGCTCCACCTGAATCCGGCAGTTGATCTCCATGAAGTAGAACTCGCCGCCCGGCTCGACCAGGAACTCGAAGGTCGCCGCCCCGACGTAGCCGACCGCGAGCGCGCCCCGCACCGCGGCCTCGCCCATCCGGTCGGCCAGCCCCGGCGGCAACCGGGGCGCGGGACTCTCCTCGACCAGCTTCTGATGGCGCCGCTGCACCGAGCAGTCCCGCTCGCCGAGGTGGATCGCGTTGCCGAACCCGTCGGCCAGGATCTGCACCTCCACGTGCCGGGTGGTGGACAGAAACCGCTCGAGGTAGACCTCCGGGTTGCCGAACAACGCCTCCGCGTCGCGCCGGGTCTCGCGGTAGGCCTCGGCGAGCGATCCGGGGTCGGTGACCACCCGCATCCCCCGGCCACCGCCTCCGGCGGACGCCTTGATGATCACGGGATACCCGATGCGGTCCGCCAGCCGCTGCGCCTCGTCGGCCGAGGCGAGCGGTTCCGTGCTGCCGGGCAGCAGGGGCAGGCCCGCCTCGGCCATCAGCCGGCGCGCCTCGCTCTTGGCGCCCAGGCGGGTGAGCACGTCCGGCGGCGGGCCGACGAGGACGAGGTCGTTGTCGCGGCACACCTCGGCGAAGTCCGGGTCCTCGGACAGGAACCCGTATCCGGGATGGACGGCGTCGGCTCCGGTGGTCCGGGCCGCCTCGATGATCGAGGGGATGTGAAGGTAGCTGCGCTTCGCGGGCGCCGGACCGATGTGGACCGCCTCGTCGGCGAAGGAGACGACCGCCGAGTCGCGGTCTTCGGTCGAGTACACCGCGACGGTCGGGATGCCCAGCTCCCGGCACGCCCGCGCGATCCGCAGCGCGATCTCCCCGCGGTTGGCGATCAGAACCTTGTCGAACATCGGTCCTCCGTGGTCACGAGTCGAGTGCCGGGGCGAGCACGAAGAGCGGCTCGCCGTACTCGACGGGGTCTCCGTCGTCCTTGAGGCACTCGACGACATGTCCGGACTCCCCCGCCTCCACCGGCAACATCAGCTTCATGGCTTCGATGATCGCGACCTGCTGGCCGACCGCCACCGAGTCGCCCACGTCGACGAACGGCGCGGCACCCGGCTCGGGGGCGCGGTAGAACACGCCCACGGCGGGAGCGGTGAGGTGCCGGACCTCCTCCGGCGCGTCGTGTGCCCCCGGCGCGGATGTCGCCGCGGCACCGGTTCCCGGAGCGGCCTCGACCGCGACGGCGCCGCGCTCGCCCCACTCGACCTCCACCGAGACGTCCCCGGCACGCAGCCGCAACGCCTGGGGCGAGAACGGTATGTCGGCCAACAGCCGGACGGCGTTGTTCCGGACCTGTTCGAGCACGTCACCGTCGGTGCGGTCGCGCGTGCCGCCGAGCCCACCGAGCCCGTCGCCGGCGTCGTCACCGACTCGGTTCGTCGTCGTGTCCTGTGTCATCGCTGATGCTCACCCCGTTCGTCGCGATCTGCGGTGCCGTGCCGGCACCGAAGGAGCGGAACCGGTTCCGCCGCCGCTTGACCAGCGTCGGACCGTCCGTGGTCGAGAGCCGCCCGATCGCGGCCTCGAGGGCGTGCCGGACCCGTTCGGCGGCCAGCCGGTGGTCCGACTGCGCGCCCCGCTCGGGCTCGGGCACCACCCCGTCGACGACACCGAGACGCAACAACTCGCGCGCGTCCAGACGCAGCATCTCCGCCGCCTTCGGGGCCTGCGCGCGGTCGTTCCAGAGGATCGCCGAGCACCCCTCGGGACTGATGACCGAATAGGTCGCCCGGGAACAGATCAGCACCTCGTCGGCCACCGCCAGCGCCAGCGCGCCGCCGCTGCCTCCCTCACCGGTGATCAGCGTGACCACCGGCACCGGAAGTCCGGCCATCAGCCGGATGTTCTCCGCGATGGCGATGGCCTGCCCCTGTTCCTCCGCCTCGAGTCCCGGGAAGGCCCCGGGTGTGTCGACGAACGTGACGACCGGGAGGCCGAGTTTCGCCGCGAGCCGGAACAGCCGGGCGGCCTTGCGGTACCCGCCGGGCGACGGCATCGCGTAGTTGCGCGCGGCGAGTTCGTCGATCGTCGCACCCTTCTGGTGCCCGACGACCACCACCGGATACCGCCCGAGTCGTGCCAGCCCGCCCACGATCGCGGGACAGTCGCCGCCCATCCGGTCGCCGTGGAGCTCGTCGAACCGGTCGAAGGCGCCCGCCAGGTACTGCATCGTGGTCGGGCGTCCCAGCTCGCGCGCCTCCTGGACGGTGTTCCACGCGTCCACCTCGGACAGCGCCGCGGGGTCGGTGACGACCGCGGCGTCGTCCGGGTTCCGGTGCCCGGGTTCCCCGGCACCCGGCCTTCCCGGCCGCGCCGACTCCAAGATCCGCAGGAGGGTGCCGCGCAGCTCCGAGCGGGGCCGGATCGCGTCGACGAGCCCGTGTTCGAGCAGGAACTCCGCGGTCTGAAACCCCGGCGGAAGCTGTTGCTTGATCGTCTGCTCGATGACCCTGCGCCCGGCGAACCCGAGCCGCGCCCTCGGCTCGGCGATGATGACGTCACACAACGTCGCGAACGAGGCCGCCACACCCCCGAACGTCGGGTCGGTGATCAGCGAGATGGTCAGGATGCCCGCCTCGTCGAGCTGGCCGAGTGCCTGACTCGTCTTGGCCATCTGCATCAGGGACAGCGCGCCCTCCTGCATGCGGGCGCCGCCGGAGGCGGACACGAGCAGCAGCGGGTGGCCGAGCCCGAGCGCGGTCTCGGCCGCGCGGGTGACCAGCTCGCCCGCCCCTGACCCGAGACTGCCCCCGAGAAAGCGGAAGTCCATCACCGCGGCGACCAGCGGCGCGCCACCCACGCTGCCGCGGACGACCACCACGGCCTCGTCGAGCCCGGTGCGGGTGCGGGCGCGGTCGAGCCGCCGCGCGTACGGTTCGGTGTCGGTGAACCCCAGGACGTCGACGCTGTGCACCCGGTGCTCGACCGGTTCGACGGTGCCGGGATCGAAGAGCTGCTCGATCCGCTGTGCGGCGGTCAGCCGGTGGTGATCACCGCACTCCGGACACACCCGCAGGGTGCGCTCGAGGCGTTTGCGGTACAGCATCGTCCGGCACGCCGGGCACACGACCCACTCGGGTTCCTCGACGGTGCCGGATGCCGACGTGTCCGTCATGGTGGACGCCTCCTGCTTCTGTCGACGTTCGTTCGCCGCGGTCCGCACGCCGCGGCTTCAGTCACCGTTGACGACCCGCAACAATTCGCGTGCCGTCTGCGCCGAGGTCACGGCGTCGTCGGAGAGCGTCACGCCGTACTCGCGCGAGATCCGGCTGCTCGCCTCCAGCAGCGCCAGCGAGTCGTAGCCGAGGTCCTGGAAGTCGGTGTCGAGAATGTCGCCGTCGAGGTCCACGTTCTCCGCCTCACCCGCGCACTCCCGCAGGATGCGCACCAGGTCCTCGAGCCGCACGTCCGTCTGAGCCATGTCGTCATCTCTCTTCCGTCGAGTCATTCCGGCTTCGCGGCCGTCGTGACGACCATCGCCGAGTTGAACCCACCGTGTCCCCGGGCGAGCACGAGCGCGGTGCGCACCGGCGCCGTCCTGGGCCGGTCGAGCACGAGATCGATCGCGTACTCCCCGGACACGGAGACGTTGACCGTCGGAGGGATCACCTGGTCCCGCAGGGACAGCAACGCGGTGGCCAGATCGAGCGCCGCTCCTCCGGAGTAGAGCCGCCCCGTCATCGTCTTGGGCGCGGTGACCGCGACGGCGCCGGGACCGAAGACCCCGGCGAGGGCGTCCGCCTCGACGCGGTCGAGCTCGGGTATCCCCGCCGCGTCGGCGAAGACCACGTCGACCTGTTCGGCGGGCAGGCCCGCGTCGGCCAGTGCCAGTTCGATAGCGTGGCGCAGGCCGGGCGCGCGACCGCTGCCCGGCCGGGGGTCCATCGTCGCTCCGTAACCGGCGATCACGCCGTAGGCGGACCCGGCACGGTGGGCGGAGGCACTGTCGACATCCTCGAGCACGAGGATCGCTCCGCCCTCGCCCGGGACGTGCCCCGCGGCCGCGTCGTCGAACGGCAGATAGGCGCGGGTGGCGTCGTCACGGGTGCTCAGGCGTCCGCTCGCGAGCTGCGCGGTCCATCCCCACGGGCAGATCGAACCGTCCACCCCGCCCGAGACGACGAGGCGGATTCCCTTGCGGATCTGGCGCCGCGCCTGCGCCACGGCGTCGAGGCCGCCCGCCTGGTCGCTGACCACGACCCCACTGGGCCCCCGCATCCCGTTGCGGATCGAGATCTGGCCGGTGTTGACCGCGTAGAACCAGGCGAAGGACTGATAGGCGCTGACGTACTCGCTTCCCCTGCTCCACAGGGTCTCCAGCTCGCGGTGCCCGAACTCGAAGCCGCCGGACGAGCTCGCGGTGATCACGCCCATGCCGAACTCGTCGCGCTCGGCCGGGACCACCCGCGCGTCGGCCAGTGCCCAGTCGGCGGCGACGAGGGCGAGGCGGGTCATGTGGTCGGTCTGCGGCAGCAGTCTGCTCGGCAGGTGCTCCCGGGCGTCGAACCCCGGCACCTCACCGGCGAGGCGTGCCGGGTACCCGTCGGGTGCGAACCGGGTGATGCGGTCGATGCCGCTGCGCCCCTCGAGTGTGGCCTGCCAGTACTCCTCGGTGCCGAGCCCGTTCGGTGCCGTGACTCCGATTCCGGTGACGACCGTGCTCACGAGTCCCTCCTCGGCCCTGTCAGGACCATCGCGCTCTGGAAACCGCCGAAGCCGCTGCCGACGGTCAGGACCGTGTCGACCCGCCGCTCCCGCGCCACGAGCGGCACGTAGTCGAGGTCGCACTCGGGGTCGGCCTCGTGCAGGTTCGCGGTCGGAGGCACCAGGTCGTGGTGCAGCGCCAGCACCGAGGCGGCGATCTCGATCGACCCGATGGCACCGAGCGAGTGGCCGATCATCGACTTGATCGAGCTGACCGGGACCCGGTAGGCGTGCTCGCCGAGGCTGCGCTTGAAGGCCGCGGTCTCGTGCCGGTCGTTCTGTTTGGTGCCCGACCCGTGCGCGTTGATGTAGTCGACGGCCGTGGCATCGACCCGTGCCTCGTCCAGCGCCGTCCGGATGGCCTCGGCCATTTCCCTGCCGTCCGTGCGCAGCCCGGTCATGTGGTAGGCGTTGCACCGCGACGCGAACCCGGCCACCTCCGCGTACACGGCGGCGCCCCGGCGCTGGGCGTGGGCGAGGTCCTCGAGGACGAACACGGCCGCGCCTTCACCCAGCACGAAGCCGTTGCGACTGCGGTCGAACGGCCGCGAGGCGGTCTCGGGCTGGTCGTTGCGTGGAGTCGTGGCCTTGATCGCGTCGAAGCAGGCCATCGTGATCGGCGAGATCGGCGCATCGGTCGCGCCGGCGATCATCACATCGGCCGAGCCCTCCCTGATGAGATCGACCGCGTAGCCCACCGAGTCCAATCCGGACGTGCAGCCGGTGGAGACGACGGTCGCGGGCCCCTCGGCGCCCACCGACCAGGCGACCTCGGTGGCGAACGAACTCGGAACCAGGTAGCCGTACAGGTGCCGCACCGCGTACTCGTGGTCGACCAGCCAGTGCCTGCCGTCGTCGCTGACCACCCGGTACTCCTGCTCCAGTCCCATGGTGGCCCCGACCGCGCTGCCGATCGTCACCCCGGTACGCCGCGGGTCCCGCTCGCTCAGCTCCAGACCGCTGTCCTCGACCGCCTCCCGCGCGCCGACGACGGCCAGTTGCGCCGCCCGGTCCATGCGCCGGATCTCCTGCGGGCCGAGCCCGTGCGACTCGGGATCGAAGTCGATCTCCGCGGCCACCTGCGAACGGAACGGTGTGGGGTCGAAAAAGGATATCCGCCTCGTCGCGGTCCCACCCTCGCTCAGCAGCTTCCAGAAGTTCTTGGACCCGATGCCACCGGGAGCCAGAACACCGATTCCCGTGATCACCACCCGACGACCCACCAGGACGTCCCTCCGTTCGACGACGGCCTCGCACACCCACCGATGGTTGACGGCGGCAGCGGGCATCCGTTTCCGGGAGACGACACTCGCAGAGCGGTCTGGAGCGCGACCCGGACACGAACTGGAGGAGCGCTAGAGGAGGAATCCAGCACCGCGCGGGCCGCCCCGTGAGGGACCCGCCGCGCGGGCGCGGCCGCTACGGACGCCCTCCGGGGCCCCGGTAGATCCGCAGGAAGGCACGGACCCCGTCGCGCACCACGGCGTCCACGTCCGCCTCGTCGAGTTCGAGGGCTCCGTACAGCGAGCGTTCACGCACCGGCGAGTGCACCAGTGCGCCGAAATGCCGGGCCGCGACCTCGGGATCGTCGATCTCCAGCATGCCCCGCTCGGCGATCTCCTTGAGTTGCCTGGCCAGGCCGTTGCGCACCTGCCTCGGTCCCGCGTCGTGCCAGGCCCGCACGATCTCCGGATGATGGGCCGCTTCGGCGATGATCAGCCGCACCAGGGCCACGTGGTCGGTGAACCTGGGGTCCGGGCGGACCCACTCACGGCCGAAGGCGATCAGCGCCTCCTCGACGTCGTCGAACTCCGCGAGACGCCGCCGAGCCACGTCGAGCAGGCTCGTCGCCGTGGCGTCCGTGCTCTGTTCGACGATCGCGAGGAACAGCTGCTTCTTGTCGCCGTAGTGGTTGTAGATCGTGCGTTTCGACACGCCCGCCTCGGCGGCGATCGTGTCCACGCTCGCCCGCGCGAACCCCTCCCGGACGAACACGGCGCGGGCCGCGTCGGCGATCGCCTTCCGCTTCTCCGGCGACCGCCGGACACCCCTGCCCGCACCCCTGTCGCTCGTGGTCACCACGCCACTCCCTCCACGGCCACGCGCTCGTTGCGCTCTGTGACACAGTGTGTACTCTACACCGTGTAGTTTACCCAGGAAGGCATCGGCGGGAGAGACGGCGCGTACTCGCGACGGCTCCGCGAGGCCGGTGGACGGAGGAGAGGAGAAGGCTGTGCCCGACCAGGCGAGCCGAGTGGCCCTGATCATCGGAAGCACGAGAAACGGACGGTTCGCGCCCACGGTCGCACGGTGGTTCGCCAACCAGGCGTCCTCCCGCGCCGACGTGGCGCTCGACATCATCGACCTCGCGGACGTCAAGCTGCCCGACACGCTCGGTGTCGAGGGAGCCCCCGCGGTCGCCGAGATGAGCACCACGCTCTCGGAGGCGGACGCGTTCGTCGTCATCACGCCGGAGTACAACCACAGCTATCCGGCGCCGTTGAAGAACGCTATCGACTGGCACCACGACGAGTGGCAGGCCAAGCCCGTCGCGTTCGTCTCCTACGGCGGGATCGCCGGCGGCCTGCGGGCGGTCGAGCATCTGCGCGCGGTCTTCGCCGAGCTGCACGCGGTGCCCATCCGCGAAACCGTCAGTTTCCACGGTGCCCACGACCAGTTCGGGCCCGACGGCGAGCTCAAGGACCCGAAGGCGGCGAACGAAGCGGTACACCTGCTGCTCGATCAGCTGGTCTGGTGGGCCCGTGCGCTGACGGAGGCGCGGGCGAAGCGTCCCTACCCGGCGTGACCCGGCGCGCGGCGCGGGCGGGCGATTCGGCGCGCCCG
>NZ_KB912728.1:241358-249343 GCF_000383795.1 Saccharomonospora saliphila YIM 90502 | reverse complement strand
CGCGGGCGGGCGATTCGGCGCGCCCGCCCGCGCCGCTTCGGGGACCGGTGCGCAGGTTCAGTCGGGCTTGAGCGGACCGCGGACGGACGCTCGAGCGGCGTCGCCGACCGTGAGGACGTCGGGCAAGAACCGAGCGAGTACGGCCCGGGCTTCCCGGCGGTACCGCTGTCCTCGTGGGCAAGGAGGCACGCCGTGTTCCGGGAGCTGGCCGAGTTCCACGACTGGTTCGCACAACGCGCGAACGCGAACACCTACGACATCTCGACCGTCGACCTCGACCAGCTCGACGGCTGGTACTTCGCCGACGACACCGGGAACCTCGTCCACCGCAGTGGCCGGTTCTTCTCGGTCGAGGGGATCGAGGTCGACACCGACCACCGCGAGGTCGTGTCGTGGACGCAACCCATCATCCGCCAGCCCGAGATCGGGATTCTCGGGATCGTCGTCAAGAACATCGACGGCGTCCCGCATTTCCTGATGCAGGCGAAGATGGAGCCGGGCAACATCAACCAGCTCCAGCTCTCCCCGACCGTCCAGGCGACGCGCAGCAACTACACCCAGGTGCACGGTGGCCACGCCGTTCCCTACCTCGAGTACTTCCTGAGTCCGCGACCGGGCCGGGTCGTGTTCGACGCCCTCCAGTCGGAACAGGGCTCGTGGTTTCTGAACAAGCGCAACCGCAACATGATCGTCCTGGTCGAGGACGACGTCCCGCTGCGGGAGGACTTCTGCTGGCTCACCGCCGACCAGCTCCGCGACCTGGTGCACGTCGAGAACGTGATCAACATGGACTCGCGCACGGTGTTGTCCGGGATGCCGTTCCTGTTCCCCGGCTCGTCCGAGCAGCGCGCGCTGCACACCACCGAGGAACTGCTCAGCTGGTTCACCGAGGCGAAGTCCCGCTACCGGCTCGACCGGCGACTCGTGCCGTTGTCCGACGTGAAGTACTGGGTCCGGTCGCGCCGGGACATCTCCCACGAACTCGACCTGTTCTTCCGGGTGATCGGCGTCCGGGTGCGCGCGAGCAGCCGCGAGGTCCGCGAGTGGTCCCAGCCCATGTTCGCCCCGGTCGGACGGGGCGTGATCGCGTTCGTCGGCAAATGGCTCGCCGGTTCGCTGCACCTGCTGGTCCACGCGCGCACCGAGCCCGGGACCGGCGACGTCGTCGAGATGTCGCCGACCGTCAACTGCTGCCCGGACAACTACGCGGACTTCCCGGCCGAGGACCGGCCGCGCTACCTCGACTACGTCCTGGAAGCCGCACCGGAGAACATCCTCGTCGACGTGCTGCATTCGGAGGAAGGCGGACGCTTCTACCACGCCGAGAACCGCTACGCGCTGATCCTGGCAGGCGACGACTTCCCGACCGAGGTTCCCGACGACTACGCCTGGATGACCGTGGACCAGCTCACCCACTTCGTGCGCTACAGCAACCACGTCAACGTCGGCGCACGATCACTTCTGACCTGCATCACCCGGTCTCACGATGGAGGCCTTCCGCGATGAGCGACCCCACGACGACCGTACCCGGAACCGATACCGGCCACGCACCCGGCGACGCGCGGTTCACCAGCGCACTCGCGCACTTCCCCAGCGGAGTCACGATCGTCACGACCGTGGACTCCTCCGGCACGCCGCACGGCTTCACCGCGACCTCGTTCTGCTCGGTCTCGCTCGACCCGCCACTGATCTGCGTGTGCGTGGCGCACACGGCACGGTCGCACCGCTACTTCGACGGGGCCCGCCCGTTCACGGTCAGTTTCCTCACGCCGGGCCACACCGAACTCGCCCGGCGCTTCGCGAGCAAGGCCGACGACAAGTTCGGCGGCGGCGGGTTCCGGCACACCCACACCGGAGGCGTGGTGGTCGAGGGCGCGCTCGCCGTGCTGGACTGCGCCACCTACTCCCGCCACGACGCCGGTGACCACACCATGCTCGTCGGCAGGGTACGGCGCGTCGAACTCGGTGAGGGTGAGCCTCTGGTGTTCTGCGACCGGACGTTCCACCGACTGGCCGAGCTGCGATGACCGGCGAGAACCCGATCCGCCTGGGCCTGCTCGGCTGCGCCGACATCGCGCCCCGCCGCATCCTGCCCGCCGTGTCCGCCACCCCCGGCATCGACCTGGTGGCCGTCGCCAGCCGCGGTCTGGCCAAGGCCCGCACGGTCGCGGAGCGCCACGGGGCGACGGCGGTCGAGGGCTACGAGCGCCTCCTCGAACGGGACGACGTCGACGCGGTCTACCTCCCGCTCCCGCCGGGGCTGCACGCCCCGTGGGTCCGGCGTGCGCTGATGGCCGGGAAGCACGTTCTCGCGGAGAAACCGCTGACGACCTCGCTGGCCGACACTCTCGAGCTGACCGCGCTGGCCCGCGCCACCGGCCGTGTCCTGCGCGAGAACTTCATGTTCGTGCACCACTGCCAGCACGAGCACGTCCGGCGCCTGCTCGCCGACGGCGCGGTCGGCCGGCCGCGGCTGTTCAGCGCGGCCTTCGCCATACCCCGCCGTCCGCCCGGCGACATCCGGTACGACCCCGAGCTCGGCGGTGGCGCCCTCGTCGACGTCGGGGGCTATCCGTTGCGCGCCGCGCAGCTCGTGCTCGGACCCGGCTTCCGGGTCACGGGCGCGGCGCTGCGCCACGAGAGCGCACTCGGCGTGGATACCGGAGGAACGGCACTGATCTCCTACGGCGACGGCGTTCTCGGCCAGCTCTCGTTCGGGCTCGACCACCGCTACACGTCCCGCTACTCGATCCTGGGCGACACCGGCAGGCTCACCCTCGAACACGTGTTCACCACGCCCGCGGGCCACCGGCCCGTCGTCCGGATCGACCGCCAGGACCACCAGGAGGAACTCGTGCTCCCGGCCGACGACCAGTGCGCGAACGCCATCGCGGCGTTCGCGCACGCGGTCCGCCACGGCCCCGCGCACGACGACACGATCCGCGTGCAGGCCGAGGCTGTGGACCGGCTCCGGCGACACGCCACCGCACAGGACGACGACACCCACAAGGACACAACCGCGCGACCGAATGGGGCACCGAATGGGTGACAAGAAGCACGACATCCTGGACCTGGTCCGGAAGTACCACCAGGACCGGACGGACGACGCCGAGTTCACGCCCGGCGCCACCCCGCTGCTCGCATCCGGGGCGACCCTCAACGAGGACGATCGTGTCGCACTCGTCGAAGCCGCGCTCGAGATGCGGATCGCGGCCGGGGCCTCGTCGTTGCAGTTCGAACGCCGGTTCGCCCGGTTCTTCAAGCTCCGCAAGGCCCATCTGACCAACTCCGGGTCGTCGGCCAACCTGGTCGCCCTCACCGCGCTCACCTCGCCGCAGCTTGAGGAGTACCGGCTCCGGCCGGGAGACGAAGTGATCACCGTGGCCGCCGGCTTCCCCACCACGGTGAACCCGATCCTGAACAACGGACTGGTGCCGGTGTTCGTGGACGTGGAACTCGGCACCTACAACACCACTCCGGAGCGCATCGCGGCGGCGATCGGGCCGCGCACGCGCGCGATCATGATCGCGCATTCGCTCGGCAACCCCTTCGCCGTGGAAGAGATCGCCCAACTGGCGCAGGACCACGACCTGTTCCTCATCGAGGACAACTGCGACGCCGTCGGCTCCACCTACCGGGGCAAGCTGACGGGCACCTTCGGCGATCTCGCGACCACCAGCTTCTACCCCGCCCACCACATCACCATGGGCGAGGGCGGGTGCGTGGTCACCGACAACCTCGTGCTGGCCCGCCTGGTCGAGTCCGTGCGCGACTGGGGGCGGGACTGCTGGTGTGAACCGGGGCAGGACAACAAGTGCATGAAGCGCTTCGACATGCAGCTCGGCAGCTTGCCACACGGGTACGACCACAAGTACGTCTTCTCGCACGTGGGATACAACCTCAAGTCGACCGATCTCCAGGCCGCGCTCGGTCTCAGCCAGCTCGAACGCGTCGAAGAGTTCGGCCGCATCCGCCGCCGCAACTGGCAGCACCTGCGCGAGGCGCTCGACGGACTGCCCGGACTCCGCATGCCGGAACCCACCCCGGGCAGCGACCCGAGCTGGTTCGGCTTCGTGCTGACCGTGGAACCCGATGCCCGCTACACCCGCAAGGCCCTGGTCGACCACCTGGAGTCCCGGCGCATCAGCACACGGCGCTTCTTCGGTGGCAACCTCACGCGGCACCCGGCGTACTCCGACGTGACCTACCGGATCGCCGAACCGCTGACCAACACCGACATCGTCACCGAGAACACCTTCTGGATCGGGGTCTATCCCAGCCTCGACACCGAAATGATCGCCTACATGGCGAACACCATCATCGAGTTCGTCCGCGCGGCGCACTGACCCGCCGCCGGGAGCGCGGCCGGAGGAAATCCCGCCCGACCGGATCTCCGTCCGCGTTCCCCGCGTGAGCCCTTCCAGCCGGGCGCCGCGTCCGCGGCCGCCCGGTTTCGTCGTCGGCCGGGCAGGCCCGGAGCCGGTACGCGCTCCGGGCACACATCCACATCGGGCGGTCCTCCCACCTCAGCGCAGCAGCTCGCAGTACAGTTTGTGACTCTCCGCGGACGGGTCGATGCCCAGCTCCTCGCTCAAGGTGCTCTGCAGGATCCGGTACACCCGAAGCGCGTCGCTCCTGCGGCCACTCCGTTCGAGCGCACGCATCAACTGCTGGTAGAACCATTCGTCCAACGGATACTTGCTCGTCAGCGACCGCAACTCTCCGATGAGATCGCGGTGCAGTCCCAACGCCATTTCCGACTCGATCGCGAACTGAAGCGTATTGCGGTACTGCTCCTGGAGATCGGTCACGTACACCTCGAGAACGGAACCGAGACGAACGTTGGCCAGCGGCCGTTCGGTCCACAGGTTCAATGCCCCACGGAGCAAATGTGAGGCATCCTCGTGGTCGCCGGTCCGGAAACATTCCAGGCCCTGCCTACGCAGAATCCAGAACTGTTCGAGATCGAGCTGTTCGGGGTCTACCCGCAAGACATATCCGGGCGCCTGTGTCGCGAGCATGCTTTCCGCGTCGGCGAGCCCCTCCCGCTCGATCAGGCGACGCAACTGATAAATGTATGTCTGAATTGTCGTGAGCGCGCTGCGCGGTGGATTCTCACCCCACAGCTCCTCCAGCATCGACTCGGTCGGCACGGTGCGGTTCGCCCGCACGAGCAGCATTCCGAGGACCTGGAGCACCTTCGGGGTGCGCAGAGCACACTCGCGCCCACCCTTCCAGATTTCGAGCGATCCGAGTGTGTAGAATCTGACGTAGTTCCGGTCGTGAGCGGCTCGATCGCGAGTCCACACCCGCGGAGCCGACGCTCTAGAACTCATAGAATCCTTGTCTCTCGTCGATTCGAAAACGACCACTCTCACCATCCCCCAATTTGCAACGCACAGGTGGACCGGGCGTCACGCTTCCCGACGCGAGACACGGACCGATACCCGCGACCACGACCCGATCGAGCAACGATCGTCCAGCCGGAAGACTATCAGCCGGACGCGAGATCATCAATCGATGATGATCTTATCCGGCACGGTGCCGACACACCGATAACCGGGGTGGACACAGTTCAGCGGAGAGTGTTCACCGAAGTTTACCGGGCGTAACCATAAGGAAACCGGGCTTCGAGTCGGACATCGCTCCCGAACCGTCACGAGGACGAATATTCTTAGGCCACACGGAGCACGTCCGGGGAGGCCCGGAACAAATCCACAACACTCGGCCGCCCCGGAATGGAACGCGGTTCGCATTCAACGGAACGCGGCCGGGCGGAGCCGGGCGCTCCCCCGTCGGCGTGCCCGGCCCGGCCTCGCACCGCGCCTTCCGGCTCAGCTCCGCATGCGGGCCGCATCGCGGATCGTCATGAGAGTTCCGGCCAGACTGTCGCGTTCGGATTCGGACAGGCAGCCGAACGTCCGCGCCTCGAGCTCGGTCCACACCCGACGCACCCGGGGACACAGGCCGGAGCCTTTGGCGGTGAGCTCCACCATCATCGAGCGCCGGTCGACGGCCGAGGGGCTGCGCACGACGAGCTCCATGCGCTCCAGCGCTTGAAGGGTCGTGGTCACCGTCGACCGGTCGCGATTGAGGTAGCGCACCAACCGCTGCTGCGGCACGGGACCGTGGTCTTCGAGATAGAGCAGGATGACCTCTTGCGGCGCGACCAGCCCGATCTCCGCGAGCATCGCGCTCGCGACCGCGGCGTGAGCGCGAACGACCTGCAACAGCAGCGAGCTCAGCGGACCCTGTTCTACGCGCACGCCCGCCTCGAGATCGACATCGTCGGCTCCGGCCTGTGTTGGCATGCCAACAGAATACACGGCATACTGTTGGCGTGCCAACTACGAGCTCGGTGAACGACCGCGTCGACCCGGCCCTGATCCGCCTTGCCGCCGTCCTGATGGTCGGGGGCATCGCGTCGCTGCTGAACACGACGATCGTGGGCGTGTCGCTCGACACCATCGGAACGGACCTCCGGGCGAGTGTGGCCGAGGTGCAGTGGGCCGCCAGCGGCTACCTCCTGGCGCTGGCGGTCGTCGTTCCCACGATGGCCTTCCTCGTCGACCGGATCGGGGGCCGCAGGCTGTGGCGCATCAGCCTGGTCCTGTTCACGGTCTCCTCGCTGCTGTGCGGAGCGGCATGGTCGGCGACCAGCCTCATCGTCTTCCGCGTGCTCCAAGGGTTCGGGGGCGGACTGATCCTTCCACTGCTCCAGACCATCCTGGCGACCGCCGCCGGGCCGAACCGGCTCGGCCGGGTGATGGCGCTGGTCGCCGTGCCCGGCCAGCTCGCCCCGCTCCTCGGGCCGATCCTCGGCGGCATGTTGATCGACGGACCGGGATGGCGATGGGTCTTCTGGATCAGCGTTCCCCTGTGTGTGCTCGCTCTCGTCCTGTCGTGGCGCAAGCTTCCCGAGGTGGTCCCGGCCACCGACCGGCAACCGCTCGACCTGGGGGGTCTGGCGCTGCTCTGCCCGGGCCTGGCGTTGCTGCTCTACGGCTCGACGCGGCTCACCGCCTCGGCGGGGGTGCTCGCGGCCGGACTCCCGGTCGGAGCGGGGCTCGTGCTGTTGTGCTGGTACGTGCTGCACACGCGCCGCCGTACGGTTCCCCTCGTCGACCTGAAACTGTTCCGCTTCCGCTCGTTCGGCCTCGCCTCGGCGTTGATGCTGCTGGCGGGCGCCTCCATCTTCGGGCCGATGGTGCTGCTTCCGGTGTTCTACCAGCAGGTGCACGGCGCCTCCGGCATGGAGACCGGCCTGCTGCTCGCGCCGCTCGCGATCGGCACCATGGCCGCCCTGCCCACCGCGGGCAAGCTGACCGACCGGCTGGGCCCCCGGCCGCTGCTGGTGACCGGCATGGCGATCGCCTCGATCGGGACGGTGCCGTTCGTCGTCGCCCCCACCGCCGACCATGTCCTGCTCGGAACGGCACTGTTCATTCGAGGACTGGGGCTGGGCCTGGCGACGGTGCCGATCACCGCCGCGGCATACAGCCAGCTCCCCGCCGAGCTCATCCCGCAGGGCACCACGCTGATCAGCATCGTGCAGCGGATCGGTGGTTCGTTCGGCACGGCTCTGTTGCTCACCCTGCTGCACAGCCGGATCGCCTCGGGATCGTCGGTCGAGCAGGCCCACGGGTTCACCCTGGCCTGCACACTGGGTCTCTCGTTGATCGCGCTGATTCCCGCGGCCTTCATGCCACGCCCGGCGACGGCCGAGTCCACGCCGAATGCTCGGAACTGACCGGCGCGAATCCGGCCGGGCCCGTCCACGATGTGAGAAGTCCAGGTCGGGTGCGGGCCGGTCCTGCCTAATCTGGAGCCGTCCCGCCGCCGGCAGGGCGGCATCACCGAGACGTCGTGTACGGAGCGTCCGTGTCCCTCTCGTCCCCCTCGACCGAGCAGCACACCACCCCGGCGGGAGCCGGCGCGCGCACCCGGGCGGGCCTGCTGCGCTCGCCGACCTCGTGCGCGGCGCC
>NZ_KB912728.1:234867-241258 GCF_000383795.1 Saccharomonospora saliphila YIM 90502 | reverse complement strand
CGCAGGTCGGCCGGGTCGGCGTCGGACCGGACCAGCGGCCGCGCGCCCCGGCGCAGCCGGGACCGGCCGAACGCGGCGTACCACCACAGCAGCAGCGAGCTGAACGCGGTGGCGACGGTGCAGGTGGCGTAGAGCACCACACCGGCCGTGGTGTCACCGTGCTCGCCCAGCACCGCGGTGGGAAACGGCAGCAGCGCCACCCAGAACAGGAACACCAGGCTCAGCGCCACCAGTGCGCCGTCCACGCGCACCACGCGGGCGAAGGCGCGGTGGTGCACGCGCCACAGCCTGCCGATCACGGCGAAACTCAGCGCGAAGGCGAAGAAGTTCGGCGTCAGATCGAGCAGGTCGCGCCCCACCGTGCCGTCCCGCACGTCCGCGTCGAGCAACGGCAGCACGAGCAGGGTGATGGCGATGGCGAAGACGCCGTCGCTGAAGGTCGCCACCCGCTCCACGGCGTGCCCGGGCCGCTCGCCGTGGCGGGCCGAACCGTTCTCCGCTCCCATCCGGACTCTCCGACGTCCTGACCGCGCGTCCCCGGCGGGCCGGTCACCAACGCAGGTAGCGCTCGGCGTGCACGAGCAGGGTGACCGAGTCACCCGCTCGGGCCAGCAGCCGCCGGAACGCCTCCGGATCGCCGCGCGCGCCGTCCTCGAACGCCGTGATGGTGGGCCACCACAGCTGCCGCACGCCGAGAAACGGCGGGTCGTCGCCGTGCACCTCGGGGTGTGGGCGGTTGCGCGCGTGCCGCAGCGCGCCGATGCGGCGGCCGAGCTCGGCGTCGTCGGAGCCCGCCCAGCCCGCGTCGCCGCCACGCCGGACGAACTGCATCAACTTCGCCGTCACCGGACGGTCCAGGTGCAGCCACAGCGCGTCGGCGTGCGGCACGTCGGTGTCCTCGCTCGCGCGCGGTACCAGCACCTCCTCCACGGTGTCGATCCACTCGAGACGGGACACGTCGGCGAAGGCCGGTTCGTCGGGCTCGACGTGCCTGCGGTAGAACGCCTCTCCGCCGAACCCGGCCGCGTCCGAGACCGTGTCGAAGGCCACCTCGGTGACGCCACCGAACTCCGCCTGGTCTGCCCCGAGCAGGTCCGTGTGAGTCTGGTGCCCGAGCACGTATCCGCGCGCGGTCGGAACGAGTCGCTCCAGCGTGGCGTGCGGGTGCCGCCAGTGGTCATGGAACCGTTGTTCGGAGACCCCCTCGGCGCGGGGCACGAGCACGAAGAAGTGGATCATCGCGGGTCCCGTCGATGCGTGGGCGGCGGTCGGAGCCGGATCGGCTCCTCGGCGCCAGCGTAGGAGCCTCGGCAGCGTCCCGCCCACCGGGACGCGACGCTGCCGGGGGACACCGGCACGCCGGCGATCGCCGCCACGGCCCCCTGTTCCCGCGCGTCGCGCGGTGGAGGAGGCCGTGGCGGCATCACCCGAACGGGCCCCGACGCCCGTCCGCGAGGTTCCCTCCGCGGCCTCGCCCGGCTCCGCGGCCGGGTGGAACGGGCAACTCGCGGACCGGACCGGGCAACTCGCGGACGGGAACGGGCAACTCGCGGTTACAGGCGGTCGGCCAGGGTGTCGGCCAGCAGGCTGGTGAACCGCTGTGGGTCGGCCAGTTCACTGCCCTCGGCCAGCACCGCCATGCCGTGCAGCAGCTCCGCCGTCCCGGCGAGCTTGTCCGTGTCGGCGCCCTGTTCGTGCGCGGTGCGCAGGCTGGTCACCAGCGGGTGCGACGGGTTGAGTTCGAGCGTGCGCTTGGCCGTGGGCACCTCCTGGCCCGCCTGCTGGTACAGCTTCGCCAGCGCGGGCGTGATGTCGAAGGTCTCGCCGACCAGGCAGGCGGGCGAGGTGGTGAGCCTGCTGGACAGGCGCACCTCCTTGACGTGATCGCTGAGCGCGTCGGCCATCCACGAGCACAGCGGGCCGAACCCGTCCTCGGAGGTGTCGGTGGACGAGGTCTCGTTCTCGGAATCGGCCTCGGAGTCGAGATCGACCTGGCCCTTGGCCACCGACTGGAACGTCTTGCCGGAGAACTCGCCCACCTGGTTGACCCAGAACTCGTCGATCGGGTCGGTCAGGATCAGCACCTCACGCCCCTTGGCCCGGAACGCCTCCATGTGCGGGGAGTTCTCGATCACCGCGCGGGACGGGCCGGTCAGGTAGTAGATGTGCTCCTGGCCCTCCGGCATCCGCTCGACGTAGGAGGCCAGCGTGGTCGGCTGCTCGGCGTCGTGGGTGGAAGCGAACGAGGCGATCTCCAGGATCGCCTCGCGGTTGTCGGGGTCCTCGACCAGGCCCTCCTTGACCACCGCGCCGAACTCGCCCCAGAAGGTCTCGTAGCGCCCCGGGTCCTCGTCCTTCAGCGCCTTGACCGAGGACAGCACCCGCTTGACCAGGCGCTTGCGCATCAGCTGGATCTGCCGGTCCTGCTGGAGGATCTCGCGGGAGACGTTGAGCGAGAGATCCTGGGCGTCCACCACACCCTTGACGAACCGCAGGTAGTCCGGCATCAGCGCGTCGCAGTTGTCCATGATGAACACGCGCTTGACGTAGAGCTGCACGCCGCGCTTGGCGTCGCGCATGTTCAAATCCATCGGCGCCCGTGCGGGCAGGAACAACAGCGCCTGGTATTCGAAGGTGCCCTCGGCCTTGACCGGGATCGACCGCAGCGGGTCGAGCCAGTCGTGGCTGATGTGCTTGTAGAACTCGGAGTACTCCTCGTCGGTGGCCTCGTCGCGCGACTTGGTCCACAGCGCCTTGCGCGAGTTCAGGGTCTCCCACTCGCGCGTGGTCTCGCCGTCGACCGTCTTCTCGACCTCCATCCGGATGGGCCAGGTCACGAAGTCGGAGTAGCGGCGCACGATCTCGCGCAGCGTGTGCTCGGCGGTGTAGTCGTGCAGCTGGTCCTCGGTGTCCACCGGCTTGAGGTGGAGGGTCACGGCCGTGCCCTGCGCCCCGCCGGGCACCGTGTCGACGGTGTAGGTGCCGCTGCCGTCGGACTCCCAGTGCGTGGCCTCGCTCTCGCCCGCCCTGCGGGTGAGCAGGGTGACCTTGTCGGCCACCATGAAGCTGGCGTAGAAGCCGACACCGAACTGCCCGATCAGCTCCCCCGCGGCGGACTCCTCGGCCTCCCGCAGCTGGCGGATCATCTCGGCGGTTCCCGACTTCGCGATGGTGCCGATCAGATTGACCACGTCGTCGCGGGACATGCCGATGCCGTTGTCACGCACCGTCAGCGTCCGTCGCTCGCGGTCGACCTCGAGCGCGATGTGCAGGTCGTCGGTGTCGACGTCGAGGCTCTTGTCCCGGAACGACTCCAGGCGCAGCTTGTCCAGCGCGTCGGAGGCGTTCGAGATGAGCTCCCGCAGGAAGATGTCCTTGTTCGAGTAGATGGAGTTCACCATCAGGTGCAGAAGCTGGCGCGCCTCTGCCTGGAATTCCAGCGTCTCGGTCTGCGCAGTCACTCGCCTCTCCCGGAAGGGATGGAACCGTCATGTCGTCCGTCGGCCACCCCTCGGCCGACGGACGACAGTATCCCGCGCCGCACCCGGCCCCGGACACGGCGGGCACCCCCACCGCGTGCCCGGGTCACAGCCCGCGCGTGAAGCCCTCCGGGACGACGACATCCTCCGGTACCAGCTCGGCCTGCGACGCGCGTGCCAGCGCCCGCAGCGAGGAGTCGATCCCGGAGCGGAAGATCTCCAGCACGTTGTGCACCCCACGCTCGCCGCCCGCGGCCAGGCCCCACAGGTAGGGGCGCCCGATCAGCACCGCCCGCGCCCCCAGGGCCAGAGCCTTGACCACGTCACTGCCCCGCCGCACGCCGCCGTCGAGCAGGATTTCGAGCTGCCCGCCCACGGCGTGCGCGATCGAGGGGAGCAGGCGGATCGTCGCGGGGGTGGAGTCCAGGTTGTTGCCGCCGTGGTTCGACACCGAGACCGCGCTCGCGCCGATGTCCACAGCGCGGCGCGCGTCGTCGGGGTGGGTCACGCCCTTGAGCAGGAACCCGCCGTCCCACTGCCGCCGCAGCCACGCGAGGTCGTCCCAGGTCGGTGGCGGGGTGTGCATCCACTCGCCGTACGCGCCGAAGAAGGTCGGGCCCTTCTCCCCCGGCGCGGCCAGGTTGGGTGTGGTCAGGTCCGGCAGGCTCGCCCTCCGCAGGTAGCGGGCCAGCCATCCCGGCCGGGCCAGTGCCTGCGGCGCGAACCGGGCCAGGGTCCGCGCGTCGAGCTTCTCCGGCAGCGGCGGGCTGCCCCAGTCGCGCTGGGTGGCGAAGGACCAGTCCAGGGTGACGATCAGCGCCGTGGCGCCCGCGCGCTTGGCGCGGTCGAGCCGGGCCAGGATCGTATCCCGGCCGCCCTGCCAGTAGACCTGGAAGAACGTCGCCGGATTGGCCGCGACCACCTCCTCCACGGGCTTGCTCGCGAACGAGCTCAGGCCGAGCGCGGTGCCCGACGCCGCGGCCGCGCGGGCGACGGCGACCTCGCCGTCCGGGTGCACGGCCTGCGCCCCGGTCGGGGAGAGGATCACCGGAAGCGAGAGCTGCTGGCCGAGCACCGTGGTGGACTGGTCCCGTTCGGCCGGGACGTCCGCGATCCGGGGCCGCAGGCCCAGCTCGCCGAAGGCGTCGACGTTGTCCCGCAGCGTGTGCCCGGCCTCGGACCCGGCCAGCAGTGCCAGGTACACCGAACGCGGCACGCGCTTGCGCGCCCGCACCCGCGCCTCCGCGACCGTCTCGAACCAGTCTTTCGTGGACGCCATCGGTGACCTCCTCGTCGAAGAACACCCAAGCGCGACCGGCGGCGGCCCGGTGCCGGTCACCGCGCGTGGCGGCCGTGGCGGCGAGTGACACCGGACACGATAATGACACCGGGTGTCAGAAGGAAGGGGCGGGCGGTCGACACCGGGTCACCGAGCACCCGCACACGGTGTCGACGACTCCTCAATCCCCCGATCGTGTGGCTAGGATGCCCGCGACCGTGGCCGCGGACGGCCACACGCCCACCGACACCGAACAACGGAGTTCACATGTCCCATGCGGGCACCCGCGACCGGCGCACGCTGTCGACGGAGGAACGCAAGGTGCTGGCGAGCACGCTCGCAGGCACCTCCATCGAGTGGTATGACTTCTTCATCTACGCCCAGGCCGCAGGCCTCGTGCTGGCGCCGCTGTTCTTCGCCCCGGTCAGCGCCGACGCACCCGGGCTCGCCACCATCATCTCCCTGGCCACCATCGGCATCAGCTTCCTGTTCCGCCCGCTCGGCGCCGTGGTCGCCGGGCGGTTCGGCGACCGGCTCGGCCGCAAGAAGATGCTCGTGTTCACCCTCGTCACGATGGGCGCGGCGACGTCGTTGATCGGCCTGCTGCCGACCTACGGCGAGATCGGCGTGGCGGCCCCGGTCGCGCTGATGCTGCTGCGGATCGTGCAGGGCTTCTCCGCGGGCGGCGAGTGGGGCGGCGCCGCGCTGATGTCGGTCGAGCACGCCCCGCGCGGCCGCCGCGGCCTGTTCGGCGCGTACCCGCAGATCGGCGTGCCCATCGGGCTCATCCTCGCCACCGGCGTGCTGTGGGTGATGACCACCGTCACCACGCCCGAGGAGTTCGAGGCCTGGGGCTGGCGGGTGCCGTTCCTGCTCTCCGCGCTGCTCGTGGTGCTCGGCTACGCCATCCGCCGCGCGGTCGAGGAGAGCCCGATCTTCGCCGAGATGCTCGCCCGCAAGAAGGCCTCCTCGGCCCCGCTGCGGGACCTGTTCCGGGGCAACGCCAAGCAGGTCGTGCTCACCGCGCTGATCTTCATCGCGAACAACGCGGCGGGCTACCTCGTCATCGCCTACTTCGTCTCCTACGGCTCCACCACACTGGGCCTGTCCCGCTCGTCGGTGCTGCTGGCCACGGTCGTCGCGTCGTTCGGCTGGCTCGCCTCCACCCTCTACGGCGGCGCCCTGTCGGACCGCATCGGCCGCGTGCGCACCTTCCAGATCGGCTACGCCTTCGTGTTCGCGTGGATGATCCCGCTCTTCCTGCTGGTCGACACCGGTGAGATCGTGCTCTTCGGCGCGGCCATCCTCGTCCTCACGCTCGGCCTCGGCCTGTCCTACGGGCCGATGTCGGCGCTGTACGCGGAGATGTTCCCGGTGTCGGTGCGCTACTCCGGAGTGTCCATCGGCTACGCGCTCGGGGCCATCCTCGGTGGCGCGTTCGCGCCGACCATCGCCGAACTGCTGATGCAGAACACCGGCTGGTCCGGTTCCATCGGGCTCTACATCATGCTGCTCTCGGCGATCTCGTTCGCCGCCGTGACCGCGGTGCGCGAACCGCGCGGCGCCGACCTCGGCGTCACCGAGGGCCGGACGAACGCAGCGGCGAGCTGAACCGCCCGCCCGCGTCGCGTCG
>NZ_KB912728.1:232246-234767 GCF_000383795.1 Saccharomonospora saliphila YIM 90502 | reverse complement strand
GGTGGCGCGGCGCGGGGCGCCGGCATGCCGGGCCGGGCCGGGACAGGACGGTGGAACGGCGCGGGAGAGGCGGCTGATCATGGTGCTCGCCTTCGCGGTCGCCCTGGCCACGCTCGGTGCGCTGTTCATCGCGGTCGGGTCGGCGCTGCAGGAACGGGTCGTGGCGGGCACCCGCGCCGCGGCGGGCCAGATGCGCTTCGTGCTCTCCCTCGCCCGGCACCCTCGCTGGCTGCTCGGCGGTGTTTGCGCGGGCGTCGGCGTGGCTCTGCACGTGCTGGCGCTCAGCCACGGCCCGGTGAGCATCATCCAGCCGGTGGGCACGACCGGCCTGCTCTTCGCGGTCGTAACCAAGGCGCTGCTCGACCGCCGTGGGGTGCGCCCCGCGGAACTGCTCGGCTCGACCGCGATCGTGCTCGGGTTGGCGGGGCTGCTCACCGCGCTGCCGCACGACCCGAAGGACCCGACGCTGAGCCTGGCCGGAGCGCTGGCGCTCGGCTCCGGCACCCTGCTGGTCACCGGCGTCGCGGCGCTGATGGCCTCCACCACCGACTCGAGCAGCGCCAAGGCAGCCCTGCTCGCCTTCGCCGCCGGGTCCGCGTTCGGGGTGGGGTCGGCGCTGGTCGGCGTGATCGGGCATCGTGCGCTCGCCGACCCCTCGGCGGTGCTCGGCTGGCCGACGGTGGTCGTGCTGATGTTGCTGGCCTGCGGGGCGCTCGCCCAGCAGCACGCCTACCGGATGCGCCGGTTCGCGCTGGCCTTCGCCGTGCTGCTGATCACCGACCCTGTGGTGGCCGCCTCCGTCGGGGTCCTCGTGCTGGGCGAGCCCATGCCCGGCACCGCGGCCAAGGCCGCCTGGATGGGGGTCTCGGCCACCGTGGTGGTGGCCGGTGTGGTCGCGCTGGCCCGCTCCTACGCCGCGGCGAGCCCGTCGTCCGTCGAGGAGGGCTGACATGCGGGTCCTGATCGCCACCGACACCTACCCGCCCGACGTCAGCGGCAGTTCGTTCTTCGCCCACCGGCTCGCCACCGGGCTCGCCCGCCGGGGACACGACGTCCACGTGGTCTGCGCCTCGGACACCGGTCCGCGCCGGGACGTCCGCGAGGAGGGCGTCCTGCTGCACCGCTTGCGGTCGATCCCGCTGGTGATTCACCCGAGCGTGCGTTTCGTTCCCCCGCCCGGGGTGCCCCGGATCCTGCGGCGCCTGGTCCCGGCCGTCGCGCCGGACGTGCTGCACACGCAGGACCACTTCACCCTCGGCCGGGCCGCCGTGCGGGCCGCGACCCGGCTCGGTGTCCCTGTCGTGGCGACACACCACTTCATGCCGGACAACCTCCTGCCCTACCTGCCCGCGCGCCTGCACGCGCCGGTGGCGCGGCTGGCCTGGCGCGACTGCCTGCGCGTCTACGACCACGCCGACCACGTCGCGTCTACGACCACGCCGACCACGTCACGGCGCCCACGCGCGCGGCGGCGGAGCTGATCACCGGCCAGGGCTTCGCCCGCACGGTCGAGGCGGTCTCCTGCGGGGTCGACACCGGCCGGTTCCGCCCGCCGGACGGGCCACGCACGCCGATGCGCAAGGAGCTCGGGCTGCCCGACCTGCCCACCGTCGCCTTCGTGGGCAGACTCGACGCCGAGAAGCGCCTCGAGGAACTGATCCGGGCCCTGCCCCGCGTCCACGAGACCCTCGACGCCCAGCTCGTCCTGGTGGGCACGGGCACCCGGCGTCCGGCACTGGAGCGGCTCGCGGCCGAGGTCGGCGTGGCCGACCGCGTGCGGTTCCTGGGCTTCGCGCCCGACGAGCAGCTCCCCATCACGTATCAGGCCGCGGACGTGTTCGCCATTCCCGGCGTGGCCGAACTCCAGAGCATCGCCACGCTGGAGGCGGTGGCCTCCGGCCTGCCGGTGGTGGCCGCCGACGCGGTGGCACTGCCGCATCTCGTCTCACCGGAGCGCAACGGCTTTCTGTTCCGCCCCGGCGACGTCGCCGGGCTCGCGGCGGCGCTGACGCGGCTTCTGTCCTCGGCATCGCTGCGCGACCGCATGGGCGCGGCGAGCAGGACGGTGGCGGCCGCCCACGACCACGAGGCGACGCTGGCGCGTTTCGAGGAGATCTACACCGGCCTTCTCCGGCGATGAGCCACGCGTCGGTGCCCCTCTCGCCCTCCCGCCGGGTCGGGTGACACTGCAGACACCGGCTGATCACGACGGGCCACCGACGCGTAGAGTGTGCTCCCCCAAGCGGCGTGAGCCGACAGCCACCAACGGCACCGCGCGCTGGCGGGAACCCTCACCGGCGCCCACTGAGCCGCACGTACGGCCGCCCGCCCGGGGGACCGGTGCGGGGGCTCCTCAGCGCCGGCGCCCCCGCACAGGCCGGGCGAGCACACTCAACGGCACCACCAGCAGCCAGGACAGCTGCCCGGCGACCGGGTCGGCGAAGGCCAGTGGAATCGAGGGCAGGAATCCCACGGTCACGGCCGCGCCGCGCGCCAGCCCGGCGCGCAGGTCGGCCGGGTC
>NZ_KB912728.1:225048-232146 GCF_000383795.1 Saccharomonospora saliphila YIM 90502 | reverse complement strand
TCGCGTCGCCCGCGCCACCACCGCGGCGCCGCGACGCGGGCCTCGCACGCGAGCGCGGCACCGCCGAGGTCCAGCGGTTTGGACGTGGTCCGACCCGGGAACGCTTCCTACTTCATCACGCCGCCACGCCCGGAAGGCACGTCGAGAGGACCGCCCAGATGTTCCTACATCGGCAGGAGCTGCAGTTCAAGGCCAGCCCGGAACGACCGGACGCCGTGTACGCACGGAAACTTCAGGAAGTCCTCGGCGGCCAGTACGGAGAGATCACCGTCGCGATGCAGTACATGTTCCAGGGCTGGAACATGCATGTTCCCGGGAAGTACCGCGACCTGGTTTTCGGGATCGGGTCCGAGGAATTCGGGCACGTCGAGATGCTGGCGACGATGATCGCCCAGTTGCTGGAGAAGTCGCCCCTGGGGATCACCGACGACGCGGTCCAGGCCGACCCGACCGTCGCGGCGGTCGTCGGAGGGACCGACGTCCAGCACGCGATCGTGGCGGGCGCGGGAGCGCGCCCCGTCGACAGCATGGGCAACCCGTGGCAGGGCAACTACGTGACCGCGAGCGGGAACCTGCTGGCGGACTTCACCTCGAACGCCAACGCCGAGATGCAGGGACGCACGCAGGTCGCGCGGCTCTACCACATGACCGACGACAACGGAGTCCGGGAGCTGCTGTCCTTTTTGCTCGCGCGCGACACGATGCACCAGAACCAATGGCTCGCCGCGGCCGCCGAGCTGCGCGAACAGGGCGTGGAACAGCTCCCGGTCCCGAGCAACTTCCCCCAGAACAAGGAGTACGGGGAGGTCTCGTACCAGTACCAGAACTTCAGCGACGGGCAGCGCGCCTCCGAGGGCCCGTGGGCGTCCGGACCCGCCCCGGACGGCAACGGCGAGTTCAGCTACCACGAGGGCCCCACCACCAGCGCGCCCATGCCCCCACCGACCCACCCCGACGCGCGCTTCTACGGCACCACCGAACTCCCCGACACCATGGAGAAGGTGGCAGGCGCCACGCAGGACAGGCTCAGGAAGGAATGACGGCACAGGGGCGCAGCGTATGTTGATCGTCGCCGTCAAACCCGGCCATGACGGAGCGGTCGCCGTGGTGCGGGACCGCACCCTGCGCTGGTCCCTCGAGCAGGAAAAGGACTCCTTTCCTCGGCACTCCCCGCTCATTCCCTCGACGATCCTCGGCGCGGCGGAGCTGCTCGACCGGGTTCCCGACGTCGTCGCCCTGGGCGGGTGGAAGGTGGGCCGGAACTCCATCGGCGCCGGGTACCACGGAGTCGACGCTCCCGCGCTGTCGACGACGCGCCTGTTCGGCGCGGAGATCACGGTCGTGACCTCCTCCCATGTCCGGTCGCACGTGATGATGGCACTCGGCATGGCACCCCCGCGACCACGGCAGGCCCAGCAGGCGGTGCTGGTATGGGAGGGAGTCACGGGAGCGTTCTACCTGGTCGACGACGCCTTCGAGGTCGTTCGCACGGTCCCGGTGCTGACCCAGCCCGGGGCTCGGTACGCGCTGTTGTTCGCACTGGCCGATCCGACCTTTCCCGACACGAACGCCGTGCCGGATCTGGCGGACAGCGGGAAACTCATGGCACTCGCCGCCTACAGCGACGCCTCGGCCGCCGGAGACGACCTCGTCGCGACGGTGGAGGACATCCTCGCGTTGGACACCGTGTATCCGGCGCCGAAAGCCGCGTTCCGCGATTCGCCGGTGTACAACGCGGGAGTCGAGGCGGAGGTCACCAAGCACGCGGCCGCGTTGCTCAGTGACACGATCTTCGACCGGTTCCTGCACGCCGCCAAGGAAACGCTCCCCCCCCCCCCCCCCCGTCGATCCCACTCCGGATCTCGGGCGGATGCGGGCTGAACTGCGAGTGGAACGCGCGCTGGCGTGGCGAGGGCTACTTCTCCGAGGTGTTCCTGCCGCCGTGCGCCAACGACTCGGGCTCGGCCATCGGCACGGCCGCCGACGCCCTGTGGGCGATCGAGGGCGACCCACGTCTGACCTGGACCGTGGACAGCGGCCGGGAGTTCGACCACGACACCGAGCCGGACGCCGGTCGCTGGACCGCGGCGCCCCTGGACTACCGCGCGGTGTCCCGGGCGCTGTCCACCGGCCGCGTCGTGGCCTGGGTGCAGGGCCGGTGGGAGATCGGTCCCCGTGCGCTGGGGCACCGGTCACTGCTGGCCGAGCCGCGGGACCCGCGCACCCGGGACCGCCTGAACACGATCAAGCGCCGGGAATCCTACCGTCCGATCGCGCCGTGCTGCCGCGTGGAAGACCTCGCGTCCGTCTTCGATGACGACTTCCCGGACCCCCACATGCTCTACTTCCGGCGGGTGCGTGCCCCCGGCTTCGCTGCCGTGACCCACGTCGACGGAACGGCACGCGTGCAGACGGTGAGCGCCGCGAGCAACGCGCGGCTGCACACCCTCCTGACCGCCGTCGCCGGGGAGACCGGCACCGGGATGCTGTGCAACACCTCGCTGAACTTCAAGGGAACCGGCTTCGTGAACCGAATGTCCGACCTCGTGTCCTTCTGCGAGGAACACGGCATCGACGACATGGTGGTCGGAGACACCTGGTACCGCCGCGACCGGGAAGCGGGGTGAACGGTCCCTCCCACGGCACCGGTGCGCCGAGACGAGCGTCGGCGGGATCACCGGTCGCGTTGGTCGGCGAGCTCGACGAGTCGTGTTCGGCAGGCCGCGAGGTCGTCCACCAGACGGTAGGCGTCGGTGGACAACGCGCGGACCGTGGGCCACGGCCCGGGTTCACCGACCTCGCCGTGCACATACGTGCCGTCGAGTGCGTCACGGCGCCGCCAGGCGCGAGCCATCGTGTCGGCCAGTTGGTCGTTGTCCCGGACATCGGTCACCGAACCCAGCTCCCCGAGGGAGCGGGTGGCGTCGGCGACCAGGTCGAGCAACCCTCCGTACGACTCCAGCCAGCGCCGCTGCGCTGTGTTCGTCCGTTCGAAGTGCTCACTCGCCGTGTCGAGCGTCCGCGCCACCGACCGCACATCGTCGATCAACCGAGTCAGTCCGTCGACGGTGCAGTAGTGCCCCTCGAAGGAGACCGAGCGCCCCAGCAGCCGCCTCGGGTTGAGCGATCGCTTCTCCACCGCGACGTCGACGCTGTCGCGGGTCCGCGCGGCGAGGGTTCCCAGCTCGCGTGCCCGCTTCTCGAACTCCCGCGCCCGGTCTTCCGTCGGCAACCCCGCACGCAGCGTCGTCGCCATCGTGCCCAGAAGCTCGGAGGCCGTGCGGCTGAGCAGACCGACGTTGTTCTCGGCCGACCGCGACGACAGTGGAGGCGGAATCACCGTGTTGACCAGCACCCCGACGGCGGCGCCGAGGACGATCAAGCCGCACAACACCGCGAGCTGCCCCCACCCGGAATCCCAGTCGGGCGCGACGACGAAGTACTGGTGGGCGAACATGACCGCGACCGGAACCTGCCATCCGTGGGTCCCGAGTCCGCGCCACTGCCCTACCAGCAGGCCGATGAACACGATCACGGCGAACGCCGTGACACCCTGACCAGCACCGAGGTCAGCCCGCCGGCCAGCACGATCCCGGCGACCATGGCACCGACGTATCTGATCGAGTGGTATACCGATCGCGCCACGGTGGCGTACACCAACAACACGGCCGAGAACGGCGCGAACGACGCCGCCGAGGCCGACAGGACCTCCGCCGCGATCCACCACGACAGCGACGCCGCCAGAGTGCACTTCAGGAGCAAATGCCAGGTGTCCGGCCCCGTACGCGCCCGGTCGAGCAGGGCACGTCCCCGTTCCCGCACTCGGTCGACCACCACCACGCCCGGCCGCCGCGCCGCCGTCGGCGTCGCGATCCCCTCACTCACGCGTGCCCCTTTCCTCGCACGGGTTACAGGCGAGTTCGGCGCATACCCACAGCGACGGATCGGGAAAAGCGTGTCCGGACGACCGCCGCACACCACTCGACGCGCGGCTGTTCGGCGACACTCCCGCCGAAGCGGGTCACGATCGGGCGCTGGAACCGGGTTCGGTGCTCTGGAAGAGGCGGAACATCCAGACCAGCGACGGGATCAGCACGAACGCTCCCACCGCGGTGACGATCAGCGACACCCGGACGACCTCCGGAGTGGCGGACGCGTTCTCGATGGTCGTGTCGGGAAGCAGGACCACCGGGTACTGGGCCACCGCCCAAGCCCACAGCAGCATGGTGACCGCCGAGGCGGCGCAGATCCGGGCCAGGACATACCGGCCGCGCGCCAGCACCACGAGAGAGGCGACCCCCGCCACGGCCGAGAGCGCCACGACCGGCGACGCCGTGGAGGTCAGCCCTCCGAACAGCGCCGGAGCGTCGAGTCGCAGCACCGCGATCCCGCCCAGCGCCATGGCTCCGGCCACGAGGCCGCTGACCAACGCGCGGGCACGGAACTGCCGCACGAGCCTCGCCGATCCCGCACGCCGCGCGTCGGCGCAGAGATACACCGCGGCGAGGTAGGCGGACACCACCACGGCCAGGCCACCGGCCAGCGCCGAGGTCGGGTTCCACCAGCTCGTCACGATGTCGCCGCCCGCGATCCCCGCGGGCACCCGGCCGGAGGCGATACCGCCCGCGACCGTACCGAGAAAGAACGGAGTCAACACCGACGAGCCCGCGAACGCCGCGCCGAACAGCCTCCGGTGTTCCAGCTCCGTACTGGCCTTACGGAACGCGAACGCCGCTCCCCGAGCGATGATCCCGACCGCCGCCAGGGTGAGAGGGATGTACATCGTGGAGGCGACCGACGCGAACGCGAGCGGGAAACCGGTCCAGCACAGCACGATCACGAAGATCAGCCACACGTGGTTGGCTTCCCACACCGGCCCGATGGACTCCTCGATCAAATCCCGCTGCGGAGCACCTCGTTCGGCGCCACCCGCTATCAGATCCCACAGTCCCGCACCGAAGTCCGCCCCGCCGAGCAGGACATAGCAGGTCAACGCGAGCCACATCACGCTGATCAACCATTCCGCCGCGGTCATGACCCTCTCTCCTGCGGTGCCAACGGCAACGGGACCCTGGCCAGCCGGCGCAACACGAACACGGTGCCGACGGTGAGCAGCACGTAGACAACCGAGACCGCGGCCAGCCCGGTGGTCAGCCCGGGCACGGGTGTGACCGCGTCCTCGACCCGCATACGCCCCCACACGATCCACGGCTGCCGCCCGACCTCGGTGGTGATCCACCCGGCTTCCAGCGCCACCACCGCGGCCACACCCGACAGCGCCGCGCCACGGTAGAACCAGCGGGATTCCGGCAGACGCCGACGTCGCCACCACACCACCAGGCACCACGCACCGAGCGCCAGCAGCGCGAAGCCCATCGCGACCATGATCTGGAACGACCAGTGCACGACGTTCACCGGCGGACGATCGGCCGCGGGAACCTCGGCCAGCCCGAGCACCGTCGCGTCGGGGTCCCAATGCGCCAGCAGCGACAGCGCGCGCGGGATCTCGAGGGCATAGCGCAGCTCACCGTCGTCGTAGAAGCCGCCCAGGCTGAGCGGCACGCCCTGACCCGTCTCGTAGAGCCCCTCGATCGCGGCGAGCTTCGCGGGCTGGTTCGTGGCGAGGAACTTCGCCGCCCAGTCCCCCACTCCGATCTGGACGGGCGTCAACACGGCCGCGACCGTGAACGGCACGGCGAACCCGAGCCTGTGATACCGGTCGCGCTTGCCCCGCAACAGGGCGACCGCGTAGACACTCGCCATGCCGAAACCCGCCACCATGAAGGCCGCGAGAATCATGTGGACCGTCTGCGGCGGAGTCGCCGGGTTGAACATGGCAGCCCACGGGTCGACACCGACCACCCTGCCGCCTTCGAGGTCGAACCCCCTCGGCTGATTCATCCACGCGTTGGCACAGACCACGAAGAACGCCGACGCCACGCCGGCCACGCAGACGGGCAGCCCGGTCAGCAGGTGCGCTCGCGGCGGCAGCCGGTCCCAGGCATAGAGGTAGATTCCCAGAAAGATCGCTTCGATGAAGAAGGCGAACCCTTCCAGCGTGAACGGCAGGCCGATCACCTCGCCGTAGGTGCCCATCAACCCCGGCCACAACAAGCCCATCTCGAAACTGAGGATCGTGCCGGACACCGCCCCGACGGCGAACAGCACACCCATCGCCTTGGCCCACCGGTGCGCCAGCACCCGGTAGGCTTCCTCCCCGGTGCGCAGCGCGCGCCACTCGGCGAACACGGTGATCGCGGGCATCCCGACGCCGAAGCACGCGATGACGATGTGCCAGCCCAGGGACAGCCCCATCTGCATCCGCGCCGCCATCAGATTGGCCGGATCGGCCACCTGCGCCAGTACCTGTGCCGCGCTCATCGCGTCAGTGCGGCGGAAGCGCCACGCCACGACCGCCCGGCTCGCCGGTGCCGACGGCACGGTCTCCGATACGCATTCCGGTGAGGTACCCGTGCCCGCCGAGGGCAAACGGCCCGCCGGACGGCACGGGGCGCACGGCCGTCACCCGCTTCGGTGCACCTCGCCCGTCGTGGTGGCCCTGGCCCGTTTCCGCGCCACGGTCCAGGGTAGAGCCCGGTACGGTGACCGAACACACGGGCGGATGCGGAGGTGCCCACAGTGCATGATCAACCCTCGGTATCACTGGCGGAGGCACGGGAGATCATCGCGGGAGGGGAACGCAAGTCCCGTGAGGTGGGGCAACCCGCGAATATCGCGGTGGTCGACGCCGGCGGGAACCTGGTCGCCCACGCCCGGATGGACGGCGCGTGGATCGGCAGCGTCGACATCTCGATCGACAAGGCCTTCACCGCCCGCGCCTTCGACACCACGACCCGGGACCTCGCGGACAACGCGCGGCCCGGCGCGCAGTTCTTCGGCATCCACGCCTCCAACCGCGGCCGGGTCATGATCTTCGCGGGAGGCATTCCGCTCGAACACGACGGCCGTGTCGTCGGGGCCGTCGGCGTCAGCGGCGGCACCGGCGAGCAGGATCAGGCCATCGCCGAGGCCGCGGCGGCGGCGTTCCAGCCCGCCCGGTAGCGCGGCACGCGCGCCGGAGACAAGGAACGCGGGGCG
>NZ_KB912728.1:179778-224948 GCF_000383795.1 Saccharomonospora saliphila YIM 90502 | reverse complement strand
GCGAGGAAGAGCCCGACGAACGGCGCCCACGCGATCCACCACGCCCAGAAGAACAGCGTCCACGAGTTCAGCCACTCGGTGGGCCGGTCGTAGGCGAAGGTGTTCAGCGTCATGTCGGCGAAGTTGCTGACGTAGTCGCCGATGTTGAGGCGGCGGCGGCGTTCCAGCCCGCCCGGTAGCGCGGCACGCGCGCCGGAGACAAGGAACGCGGGGCGGGGGCGCACGCGGTCGATCGGCTGCCCCGCCCCGGGCCGTCACCGGCGGCGTTCGGCGCTTCTCTCCTTGAGCCGCGCCGCTTCCCTGCGGACCTCGGCCTGGGTCGCGCGTTCCCGCTGGAGCCACTCGGGCATGTCCGCCTTCAACGCGTTGATCTCGTCCGTGGTGAGGGGATCGGTGACACCGCCGCGCGCGAGACCACTGAGGGACACGCCCAGCCTCGCCGCGACGACCTGCTTGGGGTGGGGGCCGTCGCGGCGCAGCCTGCGCAGCCACTCGGGCGGGTCGGCCTGGAGCGCGTTCAACTCGGCACGCGAGACGACACCCTCCTGAAACTCCGCGGGCGTGGCTTCGAGGTACACACTCAGCTTCTTCGCCGCGGTCGCGGGTTTCATCGTCTGGGTGGTCTTGGGCGAGCTCATGCGCTTCAGCGTATCGACCGTGCGCGCGAGGCGAGGCCACGGCCGGTAATCTGGGCCCGTGCCGGCTTCGGATTCGGAGGACCCTCCCTCCTTCACGCTCGCCTACGTCCCGGGGGTGACGCCCGACAAGTGGGTGCGGACGTGGGGCGAGCGGGTGCCCGAGGTTTCCCTGACCCTCCTCCGCGTGTCCGCCGCCGAAGCCGGCGACAGGGTGCGCGCCCGCGACACCGACGCGGTTCTCCTCCGGTTGCCGACCGACCGCACGGGCTTGCACGCGATCCCGCTCTACACCGAGACGACCGTGGTCGTGACCCCGAAGGACCACGTGGTGACCGCGGTAGACGAGGTGTCCGTCACCGACCTGGCCGACGAGGTTCTGCTGCACCCGCTCGACGACACGCTCGACTGGGACCGGCCGCCGGGTCTGCCCGCGATCGAGCGCCCGGCCACGACCGCGGCGGCGATCGAGCTGGTCGCGGCCGGAGCCGGACTGCTCGTCGTCCCGCTCTCGCTGGCCCGGCTGCACCACCGCAGGAACCTCACCTACCGGCCGGTGACCGACGCCCCGTCCTCGCGCGTGGCGCTGGCGTGGCGGGAGGACGAGACCACCGATCTGATGGAGCAGTTCATCGGGATCGTGCGTGGGCGCACCGTCAACAGCACCCGCGGGCGCCCGCCCGCCGCCGCACCGGCGAAACGCACGCCTCGCGCGGACGAGGACCGGAAGGGCGCCGCCCGCGGTGCGACGCGCCGCACCCGCAACCAGGCCTCCGGTGCCCCTCGCAAGCGCACACGCCGGAAACCTCGCCGCCGCTCGTGACGCCATCCGGCCTCCCAGGGCACCGGGACCTCCCCTCGGTCTGCGCCGTCTCGACGCCGCGCGTCAGTTCGGCCATCAGCACGTCCCACGCCGCCCCCCGAGCCGGATCTCACCCGTTCGCGGGGCGACGGAACGCGTCCGCATGGCTACCGTGGGTAGCACGAACCGGAGGCATCCCTTCCACATCGCCGCCCTGATCGGAGTGGACTGTGACGGCTGAGCTTCCCGCCCTGACCCTCACCCGCGGCTGTCCGCACGCGCCCCCCGGGGAACACCGCCGACTGCGCCGGGAAGCGCCGGTCGCGCGGGTGCGCCTGCCCCACGGCGGCACCGTCTGGGCGCTGACCCGGCACGAGGACATCCGCACGATGCTGACCGACGCGCGCTTCAGCTCCAACCGGTTCGATCCGAACTTCCCGCTGTTGGTCGACGGCCCCCGAATGGCACCGCCGGACCTGCAACCTTCGTTGCTCGCGATGGATCCACCCGAGCACGGGCCCGCTCGGCGCGCGGTCGTCGGCGAGTTCACGGTCCGGCGCATGGCCGCGCTGCGCCCGCGCGTCCAGGAAATCGTCGACCAGCACATCGACGCGATGCTCGCCGGGCCACCGCCCGCGGACCTCGTCGCGGCGTTGTCGCTGCCGGTGCCGTCGCTGGTGATCTGCGAGTTGCTCGGCGTCCCGTATGCCGACCACGCCTTCTTCCAGGCACACTCGGCGCGGCTGCTGAGCCGGAAATCCTCGCCGGAGGAGCGCCTGCACGCCATCACCGAGCTGCGCGACTACCTCGGCGACCTGATCGCGGCCAAGGAACGGGCTCCGGCCGACGACCTGCTCAGCCGTCAGCTCGCCCGGTCACAGAGCCGGGGCGAGCTGGTCGGGCTGGCCTTCCTGCTGCTCATCGCCGGACACGAGACCACGGCGAACATGATCTCCCTCGGCACGATGGCCCTGCTCGAGCGTCCCGACGAGGTCCGCGCGCTCGTCGACGACCCGTCGCGGACACCGGCGGCGGTCGAGGAGCTGTTGCGGTACTTCACCATCGCCGAGTTCGCCGCGGGTGGCCGTGTCGCGGTCGACGACGTCGAGATCGGCGGTGTGCTGGTCCGCGCCGGGGAAGGCGTGGTGGCGTTGAGCAACACGGCCAACCGCGACCCCGACGTGTTCGACCGGCCGGACGAACTGGATCTCGCACGCGGCGCGCGGAACCACCTCGCCTTCGGCTTCGGACCGCATCAGTGCCTGGGCCAGAACCTGGCGCGGATGGAGCTGGAAATCGTGTTCGACACGCTGTTCCGCCGGGTCCCGTCCCTGCGACCGGCCGTGCCGCCGGACACACTGCCGTTCAAGGACGACGCGAACGTCTACGGCATCCACGAATTCCCGGTGACCTGGCAGGAGTGACGACGATGCGGGTGAAGGCCGACACCGGGGTCGGCGTCGGAGCGGGCCAATGCCCCCTCACCGACCCGGCGGTGCGCCGTCAGTCCACGGGATCGCGGCCGGGACCGACCAGGCTGTCCGTGCCGTGCAGGGTCGACTCGGCAGGTTGCCGCAGCAGGTCGGGGTCCGCCGCGAGGTACTGCCTGGTTTCCCGGGCGATCAGCCCCGCGCACACGACCAGCCCGATCAGGTTGGGCAGCGCCATCAGACCGTTCATCACGTCGGAGAAGGTCCACACGAGGCTCAGTTCCGTGGTCGCGCCCACCAGGATCACCACGGTGAACACCAGCCGGTAGGGCAGGACACCCCGGACGCCGACGAGCCGCTCCACGCACCGCTCGCCGTAGTAGGCCCAGCCCAGCATCGTCGAGAAGGCGAAGAACACCACACCCGTCGTCACGAGGTAGTGACCCCACTCACCGGGCAGTCCCCGGGTGAAGCCCTCCGCTGTCATCGCCGCGCCCTCGATGCCCGACTGCCAGGCGCCGGTCGTGACGATCACCAAGCCGGTCAACGACACCACGAGGATCGTGTCGATGAAGGTCTGGGTCATCGACACCATGGCCTGCCGGACCGGGTGCCGGGTCTGCGCCGCGGCGGCGGCGATCGCCGCCGAGCCCAGGCCGGACTCGTTGGAGAAGATCCCCCGGGCGACGCCGTACTGGAGGACGATGATGAACGCCGAACCGAGGAAGCCACCCGTGGCCGCCGTACCCGTGAAGGCATCGGTGACGATCATTCCCAACGCGGGCAGTACCTCGGAGATGTTGAGCAGCAGCACGGTCAACGCGCCCAGCACGTAAACGACGATCATGAAGGGCACGAACGCGGCGGTCACCCTGCCGATCCACTTGATCCCGCCGATGAGCACCGTCCCGGCGGCCAGGGTGACGAGGACGCCCACCACCCAGGGTGAGACGCCGAAGGAGTTCTCCAGTGAGGCGGCCACCGTGTTGGACTGCGTCATGTTGCCGATCCCGAAGCTGGCCAGCACCGCGAAGACCGCGAACGCGATACTGAGCACGAGCCCGAACCGGTTCGGGATGGCTTTCGCCAGGTAGTACTGCGGCCCACCGGACATCTCACCGCGAGCGTCCTTGGTGCGGAACCGCACCGCCATGAAGGCTTCCGAATACTTCGACGCCATGCCCACGAGCGCGGTGATCCACATCCAGAACAGCGCGCCGGGACCACCCCAGTAGATCGCGGTCGCGACGCCCGCGATGTTGCCGACACCGACCGTGGCGGCGAGCGCGGTGGTGAGTGCCTGGTAGTGGGAGATGTCACCATCCGCGCCCTCGTCCCGGCGCTTGAACAGCGCGAGCCGCAGGGCCGGGACGAGCTTGAGGAACTGGACCCCGCCCAGCCGGATCGTCAGGTACAGGCCCGTACCCAGCAGCAATGGGATGAGGAGAAACGGTCCCCACACCACACTGCTGACCTCGTCCAGGAACTCCTCCATGTCCGACTCCTTGTCAGCTCGGGTGGGCAAGGCCGAACATGGTAAAGATGCCGGACTTTCTCGGTTCGGGTAGGCCGCCGTCGTGTGCGGAGAATCATCTCGGCCCCGCCTCGGCGCGACGGCGACCTTGTGCCCCGTCGCGCACAGCAACTCGGCGGCGTCGCGACCTCAGCGGCGGGCGGCCCGCAGGACCCGGTCGACGACCTCCAGGGCGTGGTCGACCGTGTGCGCCACGTTCATCAGCTCCACGAAGGCGTGTTCGATCGCGCCGTCAGACCTCGCCAAGGCCACGGTGTCGAGTACTCCGTCCAGGGACGCGGCGCTACCGGGATACACGCGCAGGACCACGCCCAGCTCCGACGGATCGCGTCCGGCGTCCCGTGCGAGTTCCCGGATCCGGGTCAGGGGCCCGGTGACGGCCGCCGGGTCGAACCGCCCCCACTCCGGGACGTGCACGGGCAGCCACCCGTCCGCCCGCTGCGCCACCCGCCGTGTCGCCGCGGGTGCGAAGCCGCCGAGATACACGGGTGGACGCGGCTCGCGGGCGGGTTTGAGGTCGACCCGGCTCGCCGGAACGGTCCAGTGCTTCCCGGAATAGACGACGGGGTTGTCCGACCACCACGCCTGGAGTATGTCCAGGCACTCGTCGAGGCGGGCACCACGCTCGTGCATCGGGACTCCGGCGGCCCGGTACTCCTCGGGGGACCAACCCGTCCCGAGGCCCACGATCAACCGACCCCCGCTGAGGCGGTCGATCGTGGTCATCGACCGGGCGAGCACCGCGGGCGCGTACCAGGAGGCGACCAGCACGTTGGTGCCGATCTCCACCCGCTCGGTCACCGCGGCGGCCGCGGACATCACCGCGAACGGGTCGAGCACATCGTGGAACACGTCCGGGATCGTGTCCCCGCCGGCATATCCCACGGTGGGCTCGACCGGCGCCAGGAGGCGGTCGGCCACCCAGAGGCTGTCCGCGCCGAGGCGTTCGGCCTCCTCAGCGAAGCGCATCACCTCCCCGGCTTCCCGTCCGAGGGGGCCTATCTGTGGCAGGGTGAAGCCAATCTTCATCGGGTGCCTTCCTCAGCCGTCGACACTGACGCCACAAGCTGTCATCCGCGGTCGCGGAACGCTCAGTGCCGACCATGCGGGTCACGATAGCGGCAGCACGCCGCCCCGGCGTCGCATCCGGAGCGAACCGCGTCACACCGTGCCGACTTCCGGGGGCGCGCGGCCTCCGGCCGGGCCGCTGAGGAGCGCCGGGGCAGCACAGGCGCCCGGGCGGCGTCCACCCGAGAACCCGTCGCTGCCCCGGCACTCCCCGGTCCGGTCCGCGCGCCGAATCCGTTCCCGGTCTTTTCCGAACGATTCAGCGCCTCGCGGTGCACCGGCAGGCGAGCGGTCCGGTTCCACGGTGCCCGTCCTTCGCGGAACGGGCACCGTGGAACCCGGCAGAGACCCGGTGTGGAGACCGGGCGTGTCGTCCTGCCGGTGGCCGCACGAGGCGCGTTACTTGCTGACGTTGCCGTCGAGGTGTCGCTGCACGAACTCGTGAGCCCGGTCGCCGAACTGCGTACCGAATCCGATGGAGTTCTCGGCCGACTCCGCGAAGTGCACCCCGCCCCACACCCGGCTGCTACTGCTGTCCTGAACGAAGTCGGTCCAGGTGTCCCAGTGAAGCTGATAGTCGTTGGCCGGGGTGATTCCCGGCTCCACCAGCGACGAGCCGGCGGAATAGGTGTAGGTCCAGTCCAGAACGTCGGAGCCGAGGAAGCGACGCGCCGCCTGCGCCTCAGCGGAGATGACCGTCGTGGAGGCGGAAGGGTACTCGGGATGGTTGCCGACGTTGAGGTAACTGGCCCACTCGTTGGCAGGCATGTCGTTGACGGTGCCCACACCGGCCCCGCCCCACGCGGTCACCGTGTTGGTTCCGTAGACGTGCCGGATCGCGCTGAACGGGCGCACGACGTTGTACTCGTGCTTGTAGTGCCAGCACGCGATAAGCGAGTCCAACAGCGCCACCCCGGTCACCATGAGCAGCTGGACCCAGCCGTCCAGGTCGAGATCATGAGTCTCGGCCGCGGCGAGAACCGACTTACCGACACCGAGGAACTTGTTGTCGAAGAACTCCGCCTTCAGCTTCTGTTCTTCGGTGAGCGCGGCCGAGGCCGCCAGCACCCTGTCCACCACCTTCTTGTACAGGCCCTCGTTGGTGTGGTCGGTGTGCTTGGGCACCGGGATGCTGAACCCGCTCGGATCCTTGTACGTGTACGGCGTCACCAGGCGCATTTGCGGCGTGGTGAAGACCTGGGTCATGAACATGCCCATGTCACCGTCGCCGTCTCCGAGGCGACGGCCGTGCTCCAGAAGCTGCGGCTGCCAGTGGGACGGATCGTTCAGTTCGTACGCGGTGTTCACCGGCTGGTAGCCGGTGTAGTCCCTGTAGGGCTTGCCGTGGTATCGGACTCCCTTGTCGCCGAGCTGGTTCATCCCGTCCCGCAACCGGGCTTCGACGACGGCCTTACCGGCCAGGTTTCCGATGCCGACCGGAGTGGTCGGGTCCTCCGAATCGTCGTCGGGGTCGAGTCCGAAGGAGTTCATCAGGTTCCGGAACGTCGGCATACCCGCGGGCACCACGCTTTCCATCACGTGGCGCCAGGAGTACAGAGCGGCGATGTTCTTGTTCCTGTTGGTCTCCGACTCACTGGCGGGGCGACGCCCGAGGTCGGAGTACACGCCGACCGCCGTCGGGTGGTAGGGCGCCAACGCGTCGAACCACGCGTTGTGCGCCATGCAGGTGTACCGGATGAGGATCGTCACGTCCATGGGCGCGATGAACTCGGAGACGGCGGAGGTGTCGGCGTTCTTGGAGAGGTACTGGATGAAGTTTCCGGTGTCGAGGTCGAACTCACTGGTCGATCCCGACGACGAGCGCACGGACGGCGCGGCGGTCGCGACACCGACGTTGCCCAGAGGGAGAAGCGTCGCCGCCGCGGCGGCTCCGGCGAGCAACGACCTCCGCTGGAGCACGAAGCGGGAGGAGGGTTCGGAGGCAGCCATGAGATGTGGTCCTTTCTTCGTCGGAGAATCGATCGGCGATCGTGGTCCGGGTCTTTTCCGGGAATGCGCCGATCGCGGTGATCGGCCACAGAACCGGCCGATTCACGCATCGCTCGAGAAGGCGCCGACGACGTTTCGGCGGAGTCGCCCACGCCTTTTCAGTGTGTTCTCCCCCGGCCACGAAAGCAACGAGACGGCTCGTACCGTCGCGTGGTCATCGCGTACGGAGGAGACGGGACGCCGACCGGTCAGTCGACGACCCAGCTACCCACCGCCATCTCGGCGGTGATTCCGGGGCCGAAACCGGCGACCATTCCGGACGCTGCCGGGGACGGGGCGTCCTCCTCGAACAGCCGCCGCAGCGCATCGAGCACGACCGCGCTCGCGATGTTGCCGTACTCGACCAGAGTCGCCCAACTGTGGCGGAACATCTTGCGATCGACGTCGAGGAACTTCGCGAGGTCGTCCAAGATCCGAGGGCCACCGGCATGAATGATGTAGAAATCGAGGTCACGGACGTCCCAGCCGTGCCCTGCCGCGAACTCATCCAGAACCGGCGCGAGGGGTTCCATCGTGCCGGGAACCCGCCGATCCAGCCGGAAATGAAAGCCGGTGTCACGCACGGCGTAGGAGATCCAGTCCTCGGTCCCGGGGATGAGATACGAGGAGTTCCGCTCCAGCGACACTCCCACACCCCCGGACCCTCGCACCACCGCCGCCGCCACAGCGTCCCCGAACAACCCGTCGGACAGCAATGAACTCACATCGTCGTCCTCAGGCTGGTAACACAACGAGCAGAACTCGCAGGCAACGATCAGCACGTTGCTCTCGGGATGGGCGGCGCAGAAGTCATGGGCCCGGTTGATCGCCGCACCACCCGCGGCGCAACCCAGCTGCGCGATAGGGATCTGCCGCGTGTCGGAACGAAAACCCATGGTATTGATCATCCATGCGGTCAGGGACGGCATCAAGAACCCGGTGCACGACACGTATACGATAGCGTCGATATCACGGGCCGCCAGATCGGCATTCGACAGTGCTTCCTCGACCACCTCGGGAACACGCTTCTTCGACTCGGCTTCGTAGATCCGGTTGCGTTCCTCGAAACCGGGATGACGAAGCGTCTGCTCGATAGGCTGTACGATATGCCTTTTTCGAACACCGGTGTTCTGGATCAACCGACAAGCAAGTGATAACTGCGGTTTTCCGGAATGCACTCTCTGGGCGAAATCGAGTGTTTCCTCCATCGTGATGACATGTTCCGGAACTCTCACCGACGGCCGACATAGAACTGGCATACCCGAATCTACCTTCCGGGGGATTACCCCTGATTCGTACGCATCTTCACGGTGATTCGCTCAGCTGCGCCGCACAGCGTCGACGACAGCGTTGTTACCTCCCGGACCGGGGCCGGGAGGTGGCACTGTGTCGTGTCGTCCGGTACGCCCGCTCCGTGCCACACGACGACCGGCGTCGCTCACGAAATCCGAGTGCGACTCCGACCCCGGCGACGCGATCGACCGCCGCCGACATCCGGCATCGCTCGGGCTTCCTGCCCTCGCGCCGCGGGTACGCCGCGCCGACCGGCGCCGAACGTCCGGCGAGGACAACAACTGGGCCCGGCCACCAACGCGGACGACGCAGCCCGCGACGTTGTGGTCCGGGAGCGCCCGCCGACGGTGACCGGGCCCGGGTATTCTCGTCTCCGCCCGAATTCCCGGCGCCTTCGTCCCTACTGCCGGGAACGGACACGGTTACGCGGGTCGAAACGGCGGAGATCCTGGCGTAGGCCCCCGCTCCCTCTTTTCGGCCGGGAGGGAGGCGAGGGCCTTCTTCGCTATGGGGCTGGCTGGATCAGCCGGTGAAGGACTCGGGCCCGAAGCGGCCCCATGCCACGAAAGCAGCCATCGCCAGGTAGATCAGGTTCGCGGCGACGGGAAGCTTCTCCTGACGACGAAGGTGCGTGATCATCGCACCGATCATCAGCAACACCCAGCAGACAGCGGTCACCGGAACCATGAACGTCGCGATGTTCACCACGGCCGGCACCACGATGCCGATCGCCGCGAGGAATTCGACGGCTCCCAGGGTCTTGACGAACCCGTCACTGAAGTCGTTGGTCCAACCCCCGTGGGTGGTCGCGGCCAACTTCTCCCTCGGGATGAACAGCTTCGTCGTCCCGCCGACCACCATGACCACCGCCAGCAGTCCGGTGACGATCCACAGAGCCAGGTTCATGAACTCCTTCTCCTTAACATCGTGGCGATCCCCAGTGGCCGACGACGCGCCATGTGCCGCTGCTCGGCAGCGCAATATACCGGCCTAGCTGATCTTGCCACAACTCCGTCAGGGCCTCGCGACATCACAACTCCGGAAAGCCGGTGAACCGGTAGTTTCACTTGTTCAACCGGGTACGTGCTTCGCCGTGGGGCCTCGCGCCACCCTCGCCGAGGAGCCGTCACTGTTCCGCGTCGCCCGCCCGCGCCGCCAGCAGATTCCGCACGACCGGCGAGATCTGGTAGTACGACCCGAAGTTGAGGCACTCGTCGCCAGGGGACGACTTGATCGCCAGAATCCGCACGCGATCACCGGAGTAGGCCTGTGGCGCGTTCTTCACGAACCGCTCGATCTCGGGTTCGATCCGAACCGGAAACTCCGACAGAGCCGCGTTCACCCAGCCGCTGCTCATCAGGGAAGCGAACGAAATCCGCTCGACCCCCGCGGAGTCCCACGCCAGGGTCACATAGATCCTGAAGGAACCCAGGGCGAAGTCCAACATCGGTCCGTCGAGCTCCGAAAGCCCGCTCTCCCGGAGCATCGCCCGGATGTTGGCCGAACGAAGGCACTCGGCGGACAGCTGTGCGAAGTACAGGTTGACGGTCTTCTTCCGGTAGTCGATCGCGATCATCGCCACGTCGCGTAACGCGTGACGCAGGAAAAAGCCGAGGTTGTCGGCCAGCGAACGCGGGAGGGACGGGACCTCGGCGAGTCGCTCCACGCTCAGCGGGTCGTGCGGGAAGTGCGCGTAGACCTTGTTGAAACCGCCGACGACTCCGCAGTCGATGAAGTACTCGCTGATGTGACATCGAGCCCGGATGTCCGAGAGCAGGGTGCCGACCGGGTGCTGCGTGGCCTCGAGGAATCCGTTCGACAGAGCCGAGGTGTACGGGTCGGGGCCGTCCGCGGGAACCGTGATGGTGTAGTCGAGCTCGCCGGCATGACGTTCGCCCGTCTGCACACTGAACACGATCCCGGCCTCGCTGATGCCGTCCCCGTACGCGGTCAGGATCGGCCACACCCGCTCCCGTGAGCAGGGCGCTCCCATCAGGCCGGCCGCCTCCTCGATCGCCGAGTACACGCTGCTTCTCGGGTCGGCGTCCTTGGGCACATCTCCTCCAATGGTCGGGTCCGGTGCTCGTTCGACCGCGTGGGAGAGCAGGACGGCAACAGTGACCGACCGCTCTCCCGCGCACCCTCCGCGTCGACCCTGGTCCGTGATCCTCGAAAAGGGGCGGTCGCGCCGGTCACTCGACCTTCGTCGCGCACAGGATCCCCTGTTGCGGGATCACGTCGGGTGGCACATCGGCCGGATCCCTCGTGACGGTCTTGGTCACCTCGAACCCGCACTCCCGCAACCAACTCTGGTAGGTGGACAGCTTCTGCGGTCCACCCTGGCCCATCGTACAGCCGAGAAAGAAGGCGGGGAAAAAGTCCACATTGTAGTTGTCGGGACTGCGTACGTCCTCAGGGTAGACCGGCACGAGGATGTTGACCTGCCCGCCGACGTCGAGCGACTTGTGCACCCCGTTGAGGATGCGGAACACGTCGTCCTGGTCGAACATGTCCAGGAAGTGCTTGATCAGGACGATGTCGAACCCTTCGGGAACGCCTTCGAAGACATCACCACCGATGAACGAGGAGTCCTCCTCCACGCCGTGTTGCCTGAAGTTCTCCAGGCACTCCTCACGCTTTTCCGGCAGATCGAAGGTGGTGACGTGGATGTCCGGCGAGGACGTCATCTTGTGCGTATGGATCGCACCGATGCCGGTGTTTCCGGCGAGGTCGAGCACCCGCGCCTTGGGAGGTATGTCGATGTTGTCGAAGAACCAGGGATCGGTGTTGGCCGTGACGGTGTTCATCAACGGCGCCCATGCCGCACGCAGGTCTCTGTGCTCGGCCACGGCGTCGTACAGGGTGCCTTCGTGCCCGTAGAGTTCCCGCAGACCGACCGGAACTGCCTCCCGCGCGCTCTCGGGCAGGTAGAACAGTTGCCTCAGCGCCACGACCTTGATCAGGTTCATGTAGGAGTGGGCACGCCGGAGGTCTGCTTCCGGCACCTCCGCCAGGGCGTCGAGAGTGTAGCCCCCGGAGCTGTCGTCGTGGGCGACGAAGCCCTCCTTGACGAGCAGGTGCAAGAGCTGCTCGACCGCATCGGGTTTGACGCCGACCGTGTCTCCCAGCTCGGCCGCGGTCATGCCCGGCTTCTCCCGAAGCCTGTCGATGATGCCCAGCTCGACGCAGGACAGCAGGGTCATGAAACGCGTGGGGCCCACCATGTACTCGCGCAACCGCGCGAGTGTGGCTTCCCGTGTCATTGGCTCGCTCCGTTCCGTGCTGTTCGCTCACCGCACTCGTCTGCCGACACGTCTCGCGCACGTCCGATTCGCTCCCGGAGCGTGCGGGACAGTTCGACCCGTTGCACCTTCAACGTGGCGGTCCTGGGCAGTTCGGCCTCCGGCAACTGCACCGGCTCGGCCAGTTGGGGCAGGTCGCCCACGGCCGCGTGCCAGCGCTGCCGGTCCAGTGGCTGATCGTCGTTGGTGCACAACACCGGGATCGGCTCGGACTCCGAACCCCGGACCAGCACGAGCTCACCCAGCTCCTCCAGCCGGTCCAGAATCAGGTCCTCGACCTCCAAGGTGCTGCGCACTCCGTCGATCATGTCGATCTCCCGGTCGAACATGTGCAGACAGCCCAGCCTGGTGCGGTAACCGATGTCCCCGGTACGCCACCAGTCGCCGTAGCGGTTGGTGGCGTACCGCTGTGCCTCGCCGTGGTAGGTCTTCGCCAGGCCCGGCCACGCGACCTCGATGTGTCCGGGATTGTTCTTCGACGGCGGGTTGCCGTCCCTGCTCACCACCCGGACCTTCGCACAGCCCGGCATGGTCCAACCGACGCAGCGGCCGTTCGCTCGGTCGAGGAACCGACGCAGGTAGAACCGACCGACGGCCGGACCCACCTCGCTTTGTCCGTAGATTTGCACGAACAACGGCATCCGCCGGTCGGACGAGTCGAGGATACGACCGATCGTGCGGGGATGGATCGCGTCGAAGGTACTGCTGAAGTACCTGATCGAGGAGAACGGCTTCCGTGGGTCGTCGGCGAGCTTCTCCCATGCCATGAGCGCGTTCGGCAGCGCTTCGACCAGTCCCGGCCGGTGCCTGACGAAGGACTCGGCCGCCTGTTCCGGCTCGGGGTCGTTCAGCAACAGGGTCGGCATCGCCTTGAGCAACACCAGGGACATCGCCGCGAACGTCCGGGAGTGCACGAAGGGAACGTCGATGGCGACGGTCTCTTGCTTCCTGATCAACGAGAGGAGCCACCACTGCGGCCGAAGCCGGGTTCCCATGCTGCGGGGCGTGTGCACGATCAGTTTGGGAATCCCCGTGGTCCCGGAGGTGTGGGTGATCATCGCGGGATCGTCCGGTCCGTTGAGCACCGGCCGGACTCTCGCGGAACCGTCGAGTTCGGCGAGCGAGACGGTCCCCGGCACCGAGCCCGCCACGGTGATCACCTGCTTGGTGAGGTCCCCGACCGGGACCTCACCAAGCGCGTCGAGCTTGGTCGCGTCGCTGAGCAGGTGTGGTCTGTCCAGCCGCTCCAGCAGCGCGCCGACCGTCGCGCCGTCCAGCGCCGGCGACAGCATCACGGGAACCGCTCCGGTCTGCGCGGCCGCGGTCGCGAGCATCCAGACATCGAAGTTGGCGCTCTTGTGGATCGCGACGTGTTCGCCGGCCCGGACCCCGGCCGTCCACAGCCGTCCCGCGAGGTCGTCGACGTGCTCGGCGAGCTCGGCCACGGTCAGATGCCGTCCCATCTCGGGGACGGCGTCCAGGTCGTGATCGAGTGTGAGCTCCGTCGAGGGGTTCCTGGCCACGGCCCACCTTGGCACCATGCCGAGATGAAGGCCGTGCTTTCGAATCGACCTGTGAATGACTGAGTCCTTCATCGTGACTGTCTCCCTTGTCGTGCGCGCGGGACGCGCGGACGGCCACCAGCCAACGCGGGAACGGGCACCGCGGCTCACGACGGTCGGCCGGTGGCCTCGGTCGCCACCTTGAGCACGCCCTCGAGCCAGGGGGCATACCGGTCCGGATTGCCTGCCATGTCCGCCCAGACGTGGTCCGGGTCCACCCAGCGGACATCGGCCACTTCGGCCGGGTCAGGACGCACGACCGGGTCGGCCGTGACGCGGCCGACGAGTACGTGGTCGTACTCGTGCTCGACCCGCTCGGTCTCCGGGTCCTGCGCCCGGTAGAGGTACACACCGGCCTGGTGCAGCTCCACCTCGCGCACGCCGATCTCCTCACGCAGCCGCTGATCGGCGGCGTCGAACACACTCTGCCCCGGCGCCGGGTGACTGCAGCAGGCGTTGGCCCACCGCAACGCGAACCGGCTCTTCTCCGCGGCCCGCTGTTGGAGCATGATCCGGCCGAGATCGTCCAGCAGAATCACCGAGAATGCCCGATGGAGCCGGCCGGGCGCGGTGTGCGCCTCGGCGACGCTGCAGGACCCGCTGGCAGCACCGTCCGTATCGACGAGCTCCACCAGCTGCGCTTCCCGACTAACCACGGCGGGTCACCTTCCTCTTCGAATACAGGACATGGGGCGCGTCAGCACCGGGGGCGTGCGTCCGGCACGGGATTCCCCGTGTGCCGGGATACGTCGCCGGGCCGGCCGCGTGCTCCACGGCGGGACCGCCGTCGAGCGGAACGCCCCGGCGAGAGTGCCGAGGCCGGCGCACCGCGACACCGTGCGCGGCACCGTGGCGTGCCGGGAACCCACCTACGCGGACACCTCGGCGGAGTCGTCCGAGGTCAGGTTGACCGTACGGGGCCGCCACCGGTAGTACGCCTGGATCTTGTAGTACTCCTCGCCGGTCGACTTCACCGCGGCATGCACCATCTTGGGGTTGTCGGCGCCGTGCCGGAAGTTCTCGACGAAGCGCTCGATCCTCGGGCCGAACCGCACGGGCAGCGACAGCGGGTCCGGAGTGATCGCGCTGAAGGAGATCCGCTCGATGGTCGGCGAGTCCCAGTTCAGCGTGAAGTAGATGCCGAACGACTGCTCGCAGAGCTTCAGCATCTGCTCACTCGGTTCCGCGACGCCGATCTCCCGGTGCATCGACCGGACAGCGTCCGGATCGAGGCACTCGCCCGGCAGCTTGCCGAAGTAGACGTTCACCGTTCGGTCGTGATAGTCGATGCCGACCAGGCCCACTCTGTCGTCCAGGCCGTACCGTGCGAAGAACTCGACGTTGGCTGCGAGGCTGCGCGGCATCGACGGCATCTCGACCAGCGTCGACAGCGGCTGGAAGTCGTCCTCGGGGAAGAACGCCCAGATCTTCTTGAACCCGCCGACGAGCCCGAAATCAATGCCGTAGCTGTCGATGGGACAGCGTTCGCGGATGTTTGAGAGCAGCTCGTCAACGGGGTGGCCGGAGGCCGGGACGAAGCCTTCGGACAAGGCCACGGCGTACGGATCGACCTCTTTCCGGAACAGGATTCGGCAGTCGAGCTCTCCCTCGTCACTCTCGGCGCTGGTCACCCTGAAGGCGATCATCGCGTGCGGGACCACATCGCCGTACGCGGTCAAGACAGGCTGAACCGTGGCCCCCGAAAAGGGGACGTTCAGCACCGCGGCCGATTCTTCAAGGGCCGAGTAGAGACGCGTCAACTCAGCGGTTTCGGACACATCGTCCTCCCGAACATCGATTCTGGCTTCCCGATCCGGCCTGGGCCGGTCATTCGTCGTCCTACCCCGCCCGGCGGCCACCGTGCGGACGTGCGTGTGTGCGAACCGCATCGCGCAGGACCTCCGCGACCCGTTCGACCTGCTGCGTGTCCAGTTCGGCATGCATCGGAATGGCGAGGTTGCGCCGGAAGAGGTCCGCCGAGACCGGGCACGACCCCTCCTTGGCGTACACGGGCTGCAGATGACACGCCCAGGTCCCGTGGCCGCAACCGATCCCCTGGGAACGGAGGTCGGCGGCGACCGCCGCGCGGTCCACGCCCGGATCGAGTGTCACCATGTAGGACTGCCACGCGTGCGTACGGTCCTGCGGCACCGTCGGCACCGTGAGGAGTTCCTCGTCCGCGAGCAGTTCGCCGTAGCGTGCCGCGACGGCGCTCCGGCGGTCCAGCAGCTCGCCGATCCGGCCGAGCTGCACCCGCAGGATCGCGGCGGCGATGTCGGACAACTTGTAGTTGTACCCGATCTCCTCGAATACCGGGATCGGCAGGCCGACCTCCTGCGACTGCTCGAAGATGCTCCCGATACCGAACGACGAGCGCAGCCGCGCGCCTGCCCCGAGCGCCGGATCGGCGGCGAGCAACGCCCCGCCCTCACCACTGGTGGCGCCTTTGCGACCGTGGAACGACAGGCACGCCACCGGTGCCAGCGTGCCCGCCTCCCGCCCGCGGTAGGTCGCCCCGACAGCGCAGGCGGCGTCCTCGACGAGGAACAGCCCGTGGCGGTCGGCCAGGGACTGCAATTCCGCGTAGTCGGCGGGCAGACCAACCGTGTCCACCGCGATCACGCCCACCGTTCGCGGACCGATCAGGTCCGCCACAGCCCGGGGATCGACAGTGCCGGTGTCGGCGCGCACGTCGGCGAAGACGGGTTCCGCACCGACGTAGCGCACCGCATGGGCCGGAGCCGGGAACGTGTAATCCGCGACGATCACCTCGTCACCGGGCGCGACGCCGAGCGCGAGCAGTGACAGATGGAGCGCGGCGCCACAATTGCTCAGCGCGAGCGCGTCGCCCACACCGTACCGTTCGGCCAGTTCGGCTTCGAGCGCCTTCCCGCTCGGTCCCTGGCCGGCAGGCCACCCCGAGGAGAACACCTCGGCGACGGCCGCCAGCTCCTGTTCGCCCAAGCTCGCGTGAACCAGGGGAATCGTCTCCATGATGGCACCTCGGGTTCCGAGTCGAGCGTTACCGATCCTGGGCGTGCGAGTGTGCGGGCGGCTCGAAGCGAAGCGGCGTGATCTGATTGATGTCGTAACGGTCCCGCAGCTCCTGGACGGCCTCCGGATTCATTGACCGGCCCGCGGAGAAGATGTCGTAGATCTCCTCGAAGTAGTGCTCGTGATCGGGCGAGGGGTAGCTCTGGAACAGCATGCGCGCGGGCTCGTCGGTGGCGTTCCGGAACGCGTGCGGGCACCCGGGAGGGACGAACATGCAGCTACCCGGCCCCGCACGGACGACCCGCTCCCCCTCGGCGGACTCCCAGTGCTGCCACCGGTCGCCGGTGCGCTCGACCGGCTCGAACGCGAGCAGCTCCAGCGTCCCCTCAAGGACGTAGAAGAACTCCTGCGAGTGCTGGTGGGTGTGCGCCCCGACATCGAACCCCGGCGGGACCATCACCTCGAAAACCGAGATCGCCGAACCGTCCGCCGCGGTGGCCTTGAACGTGATCTCCTGCATCTCCGTGTTCAGTTGTCGCCCCTCACCGGGCGGGACAATCAGACCGCTCATACCCGTCGCTTCCTTGTCGTCTGTCCTCGAAAATCCGCCGGATCGCTCGCCGAACGACCCCCGACTCTGACACACACCAACAGAGCGCGGCACCGGAACCGCACCGGTCCGTCCACGCCCTTCGGAAAACAGCGAACCGATTCCGGTCGCCCGGTTACCGCACAGACCACGCACCGAGACGGTCAGAACGTTGCCTCCGAACCGCTTGCCACGGCGCACGAAAACGAATCCGCCGACAAATACGACACCGCTCCCGGCCGGATTCGGTCCGCGGCGGTGACGCGGACCTACAGCAGCGGTCGCTTCCGGTCAGTCACAGCGGTCCACCACAGAAATCATCACCATCTCCAGAACGCTACGGAGACCAGATCGACCTTTACTCAACTACTGTGGCTACTCATTCACGGCGCCACTGTGACCTCACGTTTCCGCGTCGACTCTTTCACGTGGGTACAATCAGGACAACGAGTATATTGGTACCGTCTTCGCAGTCCGACTGTCAAGGTCATCTTCAGCGGCTCTTGAGTCTTCCCATAGGGCTGCCCGGGACCCACGGGACCGATTGAGCCGCGCCTCTTCTTGCTCTTGGTGCAGTCCACTGCGCTTTTCGGCGGAAGCCCCCGTACAACGCACGGGTCGTGGGCTGCGACCCGTCGACCTGAACCACCAGAGTCCGGCCTCCGGCGACGAGTTCCGGCCCAGCGAGCGGCTCTCACGGGTGGCGGCCGGACGTCGGCAGGGCGCCCACGCCCCGCACCGCGGCACATGACCCTCTTACCGGGGCACACGCCGCCCGGTCAGGGCTGCGCGGGAGAACCAGCTCAATTCGACAGCCCTCATAGGACCTTCGCCGGGCGGGACTCGCGCCCGGCGGACGTTCGCGGCAGGCCACGACGAGCTCATCCGAGCGGCCGCGTGGGATACAACGGCTCGACCACGGTCCGAACCCGACGACCAAGCCACCTCGAACGCCCAGGAAGTAACGGGCCGGCAACATCCAGCGCAACGCTCACCCAACCACGGACCGACCATCCACGACCAACGGTCGTAATCCACGGTTAGCCCGTCCACCGGACGGTCTCTACGCCATTCGGTCGCTACTCGGCCCGCACGCGTACTCCCCCACCTTCGGTGTTGACAGGCGTAGCGAACCTGCGATCTACTCCCTGCGCAACACAGGGGATAGGCGATTTGTCGATAATAGCACACGACACGATCGTCGATTTCCGAATAGTTGAGCTGATCCTCAACCCGGAGGCCGCGTGATGGGAAGCGAGTTATGCCGGACCGCCTCGTGCAGAAGCGAAGGGAAGGGATCACGGAGAGCCGACGCAGGGTTTCTCTGCCTCCCGTGCCGAGACCATCTCGTAGAAGGGCTTCGGGCATTGCCCGCGCTGTATTCGGACTGCGGCGGGGGTGAAGGGTCGAAAGAAGTACGGGTCATACGGAAGCGCCCGCGCAGGGCCGCGAACAGGGATTCCTCGATGAATGCCGCCGCGGTCGAAGTACGGTCGTCGATTCGTACGGTTCTTGCCTCGTGGGCGGGACTCGTGACCGAGGAACGACGCGTGGAGCCGCCGGCACGGGACATCGCGGTCCTGGCGCGATTCCTGGTTCGCCATGTCGACTGGCTGTGCCGGCATCCCGCCGCGGGCGATCTGGCGGACGAGATCCGGCACCTCGAGCGGACGGCAGCCCGCGTCGCCTACCCGGACGACGGCAGACGCATCCGTGTCGGCCACTGCCCCGCCCCCGAGTGTGATGGTGAGCTCTTCGCTCTCATCCGGCCCCACGGTGACCTTCCTCGTTCCGAGATCACCTGCTCTGAATCCTCCGTCCACTCATGGCCGGTGACCCGCTGGTCGAAGCTCGGCAGTCTGATATGACACAACCAAGGCGGACGAACGTGGACCGTGAACACGCGGTAGCGGGCTTGACGGCCGATGACATCGCCAGCATCTGGCGCATTCCCAAGGGCACCATCTATCGCTATGCGCACAAACACCGGTGGCGCCGTTATACCGAGGGTGTGCGCACCTACTACCATCCCAACGACGTCACGGCCGTTCTCGACGATCTGACGCGCTGACTCGCCCGCGGGCCGCGGATAGCACGCACGCGATCGCACCCCCGCAGGCCCGCGGGCTCCTGCCCCTCAGCGCACAGGTTCGATAACCAGGTCCGAGATTCCGGTCGGCGGTGCCCGCCCACTATTTCGTGGCGGCGATCTGGATCAGGTTGCCGCAGGTGTCGTCGAACACGGCGGTGACCACCGGCCCCATGTCGGTCGCGTCCTGGGTGAACTCGACGCCCAGCCCCTTGAGCCGCTCGACCTCGGCATACACGTCGTCGACGGCGAACTGGGTGAACGGGATACCGTCGGCGACCAAGGCTCGTTTGAACGGGCCGACCGCCGGGTGGCCGTCCGGCTCCAGCAGCAGCTCGACCCCGTCCGGGTCGGCGGGTGAGACCACGGTGAGCCAGCGAGCCCCGCCCACGGGTTCGTCGGTCTTCTTGATGAACCCCAGGATGTCGGTGTAGAAGGCCAGCGCCTTGGCCTGGTCGTCGACCAGCACGCTGGTGATGTTGATGCGGATCATGGTCCCGGTTCCTCTCTGTCGATGGGCCACCGCTCGACGATCGAGCGCAGGGGGCTCGTGTCGAGGTAGTGGAACTTGTACCGACCCTGCCGTCGGGTGCGCACCAGGCCGACCTGTTCGAGCACCGCGAGGTGCTGCGAGATGGCCTGCCGCGAGGAGGACAGCCCGTGCTTCATGGCCAGTCGGCCGCAGATCTCGAACAGCGTCTGACCGTCCTTGTCGGTCAGCTCGTCCAGGATGGTGCGTCGCGTCGCGTCGCCAACAGCCTTGAACAGGTCCGCGTCCATGAGCGCAGTTATAGGCAAGTAGACACTTGCCTGTCAAGGACTCGCGCGCCCGTCCACGCTGACGGTGAGCTCCGGCGCACCCGGCCGTACTACCGCACACCAGGGTTAGGATCGAGCGGACAGCTGAGCGGAACATCCGGTGAGTGCGCGGTCGAGGTGGGGCAATGCGGGTGATCGCCCGCGACGGGGAGCACGAGATCGAGATCCAGCGCTCCCGATTCCTGTGCACCGTCGCCCGTGTCACCGACGTCGACGAGGCCGCCGCGGTGATCACCCGGGTCCGGCGAGCCGGGCCGAACGCCCACCACCACTGTTCCGCTCTGCGTATCGGTGACCCCGAGACCGGCGGGCTCACGGCCCGCAGCAACGATGACGGCGAGCCCTCGGGCACGGCCGGTGTCCCGATGCTGGAGGTACTGACCCGACGCGGCCTGACCGACGTCGTCGCCGTCGTCTCCCGCTGGTTCGGCGGTATCAAGCTCGGTGCCGGTGGCCTGGTCCGTGCCTACTCTGGGGCGCTGACCGCGACGCTGGATACGGTCGGCGAGCTTCGCCGGGTGCGCCACCGCGAGTTGCTGGTCGCGGTCCCGCACGACCGGGCCGGGCGCCTGGAGCATCACTTGCGCCACTCGCCGTACCGGGTGAGCGGCGTGGAGTACGGCTCGGACGTCACCTTCACGGTCGCCGTCGCCGAAGACGCGGTGGACGGCTTCGACGCGTGGCTGGCCGAGCATTCCGGTACCGCGGTCGATGTCATCGACGCCGGGCCGCGCGACCTTGACCTGCCCTGACCGGCCGTTGGGTCGGCAGGACTCAGCCCGCGTCGGTGACACTGTCGAGCAGTGCCAGCTCGTCGTCGCTGAGCTGGAGGGCGCCCGCCGCGATGTTGTCCTCCAGATGTGCGCGGTTGCCGGTGCCGGGGATGGCGAGAATGTGATCGCCTTGGTGGAGCGTCCAGGCGAGCCGGACTTGCGCAGGCGTCACGCCGTGGGCCTCGGCCACCGTGATGACCTCGGCCTGACCCGCCTCGTCGTGGCCGCCGTGCGGTGTCGCGCCGGGGACCGAAGCCGCGACGGCGAAGAACGGCACGAACGCGATACGGTGTTCGGCGCACAGCTCCACGAGGTCGTCGTCCTGCCGCTCGGTGAGACCGTACCGGTTCTGCACACAGACCACGGGCGCGATCGACATCGCCTCGGTCAGCTGCTCCGCCACGATGTGGGAGACACCGAGATGGCGGACCAGGCCGGCCTCCCGCAACTCGGCGAGCGCGCCGAAGTGCTCGACCAGAGAGCCCGGAGCCTTCTCCATCCCAGCTCCCCAGCGCAGATTGACGACGTCGAGGTGGTCGAGCCCGAGCTGGCGGATGTTCTCCTCCACTTGACTCCGCAGCGCCTCCGGACGCGCGTACTCGAACGCGCCGTCCCGGGAACGACCGGGGCCGACCTTCGTGGTGATGACCAGGTCGTCGGGGTAGGGCTGCAGCGCGGTGCTGATCAACTCATTGGCCGACCGGGTGGGCAGGAAATAGAAGGCCGCGGTGTCGATGTGGTTGACGCCGAGCTCGATAGCGCGGCGCAGCACGGCGATCGCGTCGGCGCGGTCCCTGGGTTTCTCGTCCCAGGGCATGCCGGTCAGGCGCATCGCGCCGAAACCGACCCGGTTGACCGTGCGGTCGCCGAGCTGCCAGGTACCCGCGGCATCGGCGGTCGGTGTGCTGTTCGTGTCCATGGTGTTCGTCGTCATGACCCCAGCGTGCTGGCTCGCTCGCCGCCCGTCCGGGAATGGCAACAACCTGCCGAGGTCGCCGACCTCGGGCAGGTCCGGGCAGAATCGCTGGTATGCGGATGAGCGACGGCCTGGTGCGGGCGAGCGGCGCGGTCACGGTCGTGCGCGGCGAGGAGGAGCTGTTCCAGCGGACGGGGCATTTGTTCGCGACCGTTACCGACATCGCGTGTGCCGCCAACGACCTCGCGAGCTGGGTCGCCGTCCGCAAGTCGGATGAGCTGGCCGCGGCGACCGCGGGACGCCTCGGCGAAATGCGTATCCGCAAGATCTACCGGTCCGGGCTGCTACTCGACTCGGTGTCCACACAGGAGCTCGCACGGCGCCGGGACCGGCTCGGGGCACAGATCCGGATCACCACCGAGGAGATCAACGAGACGATCCTCCTCGACCGCAGAGTGGTGATCCTGGCGGGCGACCTCAGCGCCGGCCGGCGAAGCTACAGCGTGATCACCCAGCCCGAGACCGTCCAGGGAGTGAGGTCGCTGTTCGAGACGGCCTGGCGGTCGGCCACCGACCTCGCCGTCTACGACGCACAGGTCGCCGAGATCCGCCAACTGGCCCCTGCCGTGCTCGACCTGCTCAGCCGGGGTGTCAAGGACGAGGCCGCCGCACGGACGCTCGGTCTGGGCGTGCGGACCTACCGACGGCGCGTCGCCGAGCTGATGGCCGCGCTCGGCGCCGGATCGCGCTTCCAAGCTGGCATCCGCGCCAGGGAACTCGGCCTGGTCTAAACCCCACGCCCGGCTCCGCGCCCTGCCGATGCCACCGGAAAGGCGGATCGTGAGCGCGTGCGCCCTGCGCTCACAGCCGTGTGGCCGACCATGCTCGACCACCACGTACCATATGAACACGTCGTCCACAAACGGCGAGTACCCAAGTCGACCGGCCCAAGGGTGGTGACGAACGTAGTGGCCAGCGTCAGGAACACCGTCCCGAGAGGCCGGGGACGTCGACCGGCCGCCGAGGTCCGCGCCGAGGTGCTGGAGGCCGCCGGGACCATTCTGCTGCGCGATGGCATGCGGGCGGTCACGTTCGACCGCGTGGCGGCGGAAGCGGGAGCCAGCAGGACGACCCTCTACAAGTGGTGGCCGTCACCGGGCGCGCTCGCGGCCGAGGCGTACTTCGCCCGAAGCCGGCGCATGCTGGACTTCCCGGACACCGGGGACGTGCGGGCAGATCTGATCACACAGCTGCGCGCGTTCGTCCGGTGGCTGAAGGAAGAAGGCGCGGAGAGGCCCGTTTCCGAGCTCGTCGGCGCGGCTCAGCTGGACCGCGCCCTCGCCGAGGCCTGGTCCGAGAGCTACGCGCTGCCGAGGCGGGAGCTGGCCCGGGAACGACTCCGGATCGCGGTGCGAGCGGGCCAACTGCGCGAGGACGCCGATCTCGACATCATCGTCGACCAGCTCTGGGGCGCCTGCTACCACCGCCTGCTCGTCCTCAACGTGCCCTTCGACGACGGCCTCGTCGAGCGCCTCGTCGACCACGCCCTGTACGGAGCCGCAGCACGCTGAGGAGACCACCCCCTCGCTCCGGCGCGGGCGGCCGACGCCAGCGGTCTGCCCGCGCCCGGCACCCGGTTCGTCGCCCGGCGAGGCGATGTACGGCGGCGCCACGACCAGCGCCTCTGTGTGCGACTCGGGCAGGCACCGACTCCCGCTTATAGACAGCTTGTTCATTTCTCGGTACCGTCGATGCATATGAACAAGGTATCCATATCTTGGCGGGAGGGTGAACCGTGACGAACCACTCGGACCGCGTCGCGCTCGTAACCGGCGGATCCGGCGGCATCGGTAGGGCCGCGGTCGAGCGTCTGGCCGCCGAGGGCTACTCCCTGGTCGTGCACTACGCGGCAGGAAGGGACCGCGTGGACGAGATCGTGCGTGCGGTGACTGCCGCGGGTGGTCGAGCCATCCCGGCGGGTGGTGACGTCGCGGACGAGTCGGCGATGGCCGAGGTCTTCGATACGGCGGAGCGCGAGTTCGGCGGCGTCGACGTCGTCGTGCACACCGCCGGCATCATGCCGCTCGCGCCGGTCGCGGACATGGACCTGGAGACCTTCGATCGCGTCCAGCGCACCAACGTGCGCGGCACTTTCGTGGTCGACCAGTTGTCTGCCCGGCGGGTCCGCGACGGCGGGGCGATCATCAACTTCTCCACGTCGGTCACCCGGCTGCAGATCCCGAGCTACGGTGCCTACGCGGCCTCGAAGGGGGCGGTCGAGGCGTTGACCCTGATCCTCGCGCGCGAGCTTCGCGGCCGGGACATCACCGTCAACGCCGTCGCGCCCGGACCCACCGCCACACCGCTGTTCTTCGAGGGCAAGACTCAAGAGCACGTCGACCAGATCGCGTCGATGAACCCGATGGAGCGGCTCGGCACCCCGGCGGACATCGGCCAGGCCGTCGCCTTCCTCGCGGGGCCCGCGCGCTGGGTGAACGGCCAGGTCCTCCACGTCAATGGCGGTGCCGCGTAGTACATCCCCGTCGCCGGGTCCGCAGGGGTAGCGGCTGAGCCGGTTGCAGGCACCCCGCGCTGCGGGACGTCCTCGGGCCGCGCATCGAGGAGTTTCCGTTCACCGTCCGCCCCTCGGCATCGACATGATCTGAAACCGGTGGCTGGTGGACGGATGGTTCCGGAGCCGGCTGCGGGGAATCCTCGTCGAGGCCGCCGAGTCGCGAGGGCTGGGGTCACCGGACACCGCACAGTCGACCCACCGGTGTCACAGACCGCCGGCTCGTCTCGTCGTCGTAGCGGAAGCAGTAGTGGACGGGAGGTGACACGATGCGCGTGTTCGTGGCAGGTGGGAGTGGTGTTCTCGGGCGTCGGCTCGTTCCACGGCTGGTGGCCCGTGGCCACCACGTGACGGCGACGACGACGAGCGCCGACAAGCTGGGAATGCTGGAGGAACTGGGCGCTGAGGGCGTCGTGATGGACGGACTGGACCCGGCCTCCGTCGAGGCGGCGGTGACCGCGGCCCGGCCAGACACGATTGTGAACCAGATGACGGCCCTCTCCGCGGCGCATGCCGGAAAACCCAACTTCCGCAGGCCGGACCGCTTCTTCGCGGCGACGAACCGGCTGCGCAGCGACGGCACCGACCACCTGCTGGCCGCGGCCGAGGCGACCGGCGTCTCCCACGTTCTCGCGCAGAGCCACGGCAGCATGAACGGGATCCGCCAGGGCGGATGGGTCAAGACGGAGGACGACCCGCTGGAGGAGGTGGAGGGCACGACGGCGGTCAACCACCTGGAGGACGCGGTGACCGGAGCCGCCGGCGGCGTCCTGCGCTACGGCAGCTTCTACGGGCCGGGCGCCACCGACGACCAGGTCCGGCTCGTGCGGAAACGGCTGTTCCCACTGGTCGGGGACGGCGAAGGGCACTTCTCGTGGGTGCACCTCGACGACGCGGCCGACGCCACCGTCCTCGCGGTCGAACAGCAGGCCACCGGCGTGTTCAACATCGTTGACGACGACCCCGCACCGGTCCGGGAATGGCTGCCCCACCTCGCGCAGTGCGCTGGCGCCAAACCACCCCGGCGGGTGCCGGCGTGGCTGGCCCGGCTGGTCGCCGGCGAGATGATGGTGGGCATGATGACGGAGGGCCGGGCCTTCTCCAACGCCAAGGCCAAACGCGAGCTCGGCTGGCAGCCGCGCCACCCGTCGTGGCGCCAGGGGTTCGCCGACGAACTCGCCTCCTCCGGCACCACACCGCAAGCCCGGCGTGGCTGAACGAGCAACCCGGGACGAAGAGTGATCGGCCTGAACCTTGTCCCGCCGCCGCATCCACCGAACGGTGGTCTTCACCGCACAGCCGACCTCATTAGTGATCGTCCGTGCCCGGAACACCTGGGCCCGGAATCGCGGATGTGACCTGCAACCCGCACCGACGCGCTACTGAAGCGCGTCGGTGACATGCCCGCATACCTTCCTTCTGCCCGCCCCTTGACCGCACAAGCACGCCCATGCCGTCCGTCCCGCCGTCTTCGCCGACTACTCGGGCCAGTGCTCCAACACGGACGCCGGGACACCGATGACCAACCCCTTGAGCGCATCATTCGACTTGGGATAGCAGGTCTTCCAAAGCACCTACGGCCTCATCGATCAATTCTAGTGACTGCGTTGACATATCACCCAACTCACCTCGATCTAAATCGACGGCATAAACCTGCTCCAATGTGAGCCATTGCCCACGCACCTCTTGGAGCCACTCGGACTCATCGAAGTGAGAAATGATAGCATACAATGAATCTACTAGCAGGGGGAACGATATGACCCCCGATCGATAGCGAGCCACTGTATCGCGCGCACTACTAGCGACAGTATCGCCCTCTTCACCGCTTTCACGTGTCATTGCTCCATCTTTCCCGGTACGACCATAACTACCCGACAAGAACCCTCGTCCGCGACCACACTTACCCAGCGCTCAAAAGTCAAAGAACTCCGACGCTTTCGCGAAAAGCAGCTCAACGACACCGTCGACCATCAACACGAGACCGTGCTTTCTCGATATGTCAAACAAGTCGGGGTCACTACTTTAAAGATGTCGTTCAAAACACTTCCATCCAGATTCCCTCCTAAACATCATTTGGCAGCGGATGGATCATCTCCTACCGGGTAGATACTACCAACCCGAGAAATGTCGGGGCAGCGCCTAGATTAACCGTGCTGAATGCAGCTCTCCTCAATCTCAATGAATTCGTATGAATACAGATACTCTAGGCGTCCAAAGAACGACTCGTAGCTCACACCTGGAGGCACGTCTACAGCAACAAGCCTAGTACCCGACCAGATCTCTTAATCGCACTTCTCGCTCTCCGATATCGCACAGACGGCACTAAAACTTTCATCGTCGAGCGATATGATTCGGACTGTTGAATGCGCACCTCTACCTACAGTTCGAGAGTAGGCGTTCACTTCGTTCTCTTCAACCTTCGAAAGCCCGAACTCAACGCGATCGCCAAGGCTAACACCTCGCACGAAAAAAAGGAATGCTGGACACTATTTCATGCCCGGGCACACCCGCCAGCTTCACCCACAAGGTTTCTGCCTCGAAAGGAGGATGACCATCCTCGTCTTTCGTCAGTTTAAATTGCACACACACATGTTCTCCATTTGATCGACTCATATACTCACATGCTTCTTTTCGCGCCCGTTCTGCGAACGATACCTTCCCGAGGGGTATCCGGCCAAAATTCTAGTTTCGTTGCCAGCGAGCGGCCTAGCGTCGGCAACAAAGGGTTCGATCGCAGCCCACTGAGCGTCGGTCGTATCCGACGGATAACGCCGCGACCTGCACGAACGGCGCCTGCGTGGTGGCCAACAGACAGCACTGCTCAGCGAACCGTCGTCGGCTCAGACTCCTCAGTCTTCGCAGCCGATACCGTCCCCGTCCGCGTCGAACCGATGGGGATCGCCCGGACGGACCGGGAAGTTGCGGTCTGCGATCTCGCCGCAGTCGAGGTCCGGCGGAGGCGCCGGGACGACGTAATCGTCGTTCGGTTCCGGCTCCGGCTGGTCCCGCGGCTCCGGTTGGTATGGCAGGTCCGGCTCCAGCTCAGGGGGCTGCTCGGGCTGTGGCTCGAACTCGAGCTGTGGCTCCGGCTCGGGAGGCAGTTGCGGAGGCGGCGTCTGTTCCGGTTCACCGGCGGAGGCACATTCGCCCCACAACCCGGCGCCAAAGGCCTCCGCATCCTCCCGGGCGGCGCTGATCTGTGCCCAGTACCGGTCGTTCGGCGGGAACAGCACCGCATCGGCATAGCCGTCCTCGACCATCTCCAGGTTGACGAAGGTCCCCTCGTCGTTCCACAGATAGAGCAGATGACGGCCGTACGGGTCGCGCAGCTGTTCGTCCCGCTGGATCCACACCGTGCTCGCGGGCGGCGCGAGTTCAGTCAGCCGTGTGGTCGCCTCGTCCCCGTAGCACTGCGTCGGCTCCCCGGGACGCCCGGTCTCCGGAGCATCGATCTCCAACAAGCGCACATCCACCTGCCCGGTGCCGGCGAGAGCGACACCCCCCGTGAGTGCGGCCAACTCCATCGTGTCCCCGTCCACGATCCGGCGGACCTCGGCTTCCTGGGCCTCGCCCGGAACCCCGGCCGGTACCACCGGCGTAGGCATCGACGTCCGGGGCGCCGTCGGGGTGGGGATACGGGGGCTCGGAGGCTCGCCGGGCGTCTGCGGTGCGGAGGTGGAGGGCGGGGTCGGCGGCGGGCCGGCGTCGGATCTTCCGCCGTCACCGGCCTCGTCCACCGGGGCGGGGGCCAGAGCACTCAGGACGACCAACACGACGACCCACGCCGCCACGGACAGACCCGCCGCGCGCCGGGGATTGTTCCGCCCGGCGTACCAGCGTCGGACCGGGCTGCTTCGGAACAGGGCCGCGATCCCCACCACCAGAGAGGCAATCAGGAACAGGCTGAGAACCAAGCCCATGTCCCCACTCCAGTCCCCGGCAGCGCCTCCCGTCAAGCCGCGCGGCACGTCCGCACGGGGCTCGACCCCGCTTCCGACGGCTGCCCTCGCCCGTGACACCGTTTCGCGAAGCGAGTGAACCCACCCCGTTCACCCCGGGTCGCGTCCCACACTGTCAGGCGACCAGACGCCCGCCCCACGGACGTGCGCGGCCAGCGCGGCGGTGACGTACTCCGCGTCGCGGCGCACGCCGCGCAGGCTGTTCGAGGCGAACGAGCGTTACTCCAATCCCACATACACCAGCCTGGGATGCGCGCCCCGGCCAGGTGCCCGTCGACCGGGGCGGGATCACTGTTTCCTGGCGCGCTCACCCGTCGCTAGCAACGGCACCGCCCACGGTCAGAACACGAAACTCGGCAGCACGGGTGGGTCCCCGGCGACCTCCACGCATGTCGACGTCGACGACCCCTCGTCGGGCCCCTGAGGCGCACTGACAGCACGATCGACCACCCGCCGACGATCTTGGAGGGCTGACGCGGAGGATCAGGCGGCCGTGCGCCAGCCCCTGCGGGGCAGCGGGGCGGCTGTACGGCTGCTACTCACGTCCTCAACCGAGGCTTGAATCGCAGCCGTACAGGATCCTTCGCTGAGCGCCGGAGGGCTGGTCGGACTTGTGCGAGGTCAGAACGCGAAGCGGCGCACGGCCTCCGGCTGAAGGACGACGCGAACCTGGTGCTCGGCCAAGATCGCGGCGAGATCGTCGGCCCGGTCGTCGAGACTCCAGTAGCGGGCGGCGAGGCGGGAGACCAGGTCGGGCGCTCCGTCGGTCTCCACGGTGGTGCTCCCGGTGATGGACACCCAGCGTTCGCGTTCGCCTGCCGGGGCGGCCACGACGAGTGAGGCGCGGGGGTCGTGCTGCAGGCGCCGCACCTTCGGCGAGTCCCGCGGCGTGAAGAACTGGATCGTCCCGTCCGCGGTGGTCTCGAACCACACCGGCCGGGGCTGTGGTGGCTGCGGTCCCCCAGCCACGGTCAGGAACCCGTGCAGAGGGCGTCCGAGAAACTCGAGGTCTTCGACGGTCAGCATGCTGGTGGCGGTGCTCATCGTGTCCCTTCCAGAAGAGGATTACAGGCCCATGGCAGGCAATTCAACGGCACCATCTCGGACGAATCCATAGGCGAGAAGCTCGATCACCTGCGTATTCGTCTAGCCTCGCGGGAGTGGACGCCTTCGCTGATCTGTTCCGGGGTGTACGAGCTCAGGGGTCACTGTTCGGCAGCTCGACCCTGTCCGCGCCCTGGTCGTTGTTCTTCGTGGACGGCGCCCCGCTGACCCTGTGCACCGTGCTCGAGGGCTCCGGGTGGATCGTCCCGGAGAGTTGCCCGCCCGAGCACCTCGCACCCGGTGACACGGTCCTCGTGCGGGGCCCCGCGCCGTTCTCCCTCGTCGACGAGATCGGAACCGAGGCAGACCCGATCGAGTGCGGCGAGCACTGCGCGACGCCCGATCAGGGCGGGACCCGACACCGGCTCGGCTGGAACGACCGCGGCGCAGACGACCCGGCCGACGCGACGACACTGGTCGTCGGCGCCTACCCGGTACGGGGCGAGATCGGCCGTCGACTGCTGGACGCGCTGCCCGAGGTCCTGCGCGTCGCACCCAGCGGTACGGCCGGCGCCGTGCGGGACCTCCTGACCGCCGAGGTCGCCGTCGACGCGCCAGGCCAGCAGGTCGTGCTCGACCGACTGCTGGACTGGATGCTGGTGTGCTCACTACGCGAGTGGTTCGACCGGCCCGGCGGCGAGCCGCCCGCCTGGTACGCCGCGCACCGCGATCCGGTGGTAGGCCACGCCCTACGGCTGCTGCACGCCGAACCTGCGGCGCCGTGGACCGTCTCCTCGCTGGCCGACCGGAGCGGGGTATCGCGCGCCACGATGGCGAAACGGTTCGCCGACATGGTCGGCGAACCACCCCTGACCTACCTCACAAGCTGGCGCATGACCCTCGCGGCGGACCTGCTGGCCGACCGCAAGGCGGCCACCATCGCCGAGATCGCCCGCACCGTGGGCTACTCCGACGCCTTCGGGTTCAGCGCAGCGTTCAAACGCACCCGCGGCATTACCCCCAGCGAGTTCCGGCGCACCGGCAGCGCACCTCCCGACCGTGGCGACCTCCCCAGCTCATGACAACCACTTGGCTCCGTAGAGCCTCGGCGCTGGTGAGGCTTGGTGCGGACAGAGGAGAAGCTCCTGGGTAGACGAGTGATTGCTTAAATCAACTCTGTCCCTACCAGGAGCTTCGGGGTGCTTCCTTGGCGACCTACCTGTCTGGCATGCGCGGGCCCCACCGGGCTTTCTCCGTACCGGACCTCCTCATCGCCGCGATCGCCGCACCGGCTCGCCTTGCCGCAGGACCAGACCACCGGTCTGATCGAGCAGTTCGTCGGGATCGTGCCCAGGCAGACCGGCAGAACCGGCTTCCCTTCGCCCGCACCGGACGCGGGCGCACGGGCGTCATGGGCTTGATTCGTCCCTGGCCACCCATTAGCGTGACGCGGAACAACTTCTGATGATTGGACGCAGAAGATGGCTGGACATAATCAGAAGATCTCGCGGCGTCGCGTCCTCCACGGCGCCGGAGGGGCCGCCGCGGTAGGCCTGGCCTCGTGGGCCGCCTCCGGTGCCGCTGCCGCCGGGACCACCACCCGGGGAGCACGGCCCGTACCACCCGGCAAGATCGGTTTCGGTCTGTACTCGGTGCGTTCCCTGCTGGCCGAGAATCCGGAAGGCACCCTTGCCATGCTCGCCGACGCGGGCTACTCCGAGATCGAACCGGCCTACGACTACGGCGATCGCACGCCCGCCCAGTTCCGGCGGATCGCCGACGACAACGGCCTGCGTGTGATCGGCAGCCACCATCATCCCGGCGACTTCCGTGGCGAGCGCGCCCACGAGACGCTGGAGCGTGCCGCGGTGCTGGGCCAGAAGTACGTCGGCGTGTCCTACATGGACGGTAACCAGTCCGTCGAGGGATATCGGCGCATGGCCGAGGAAATGAACCGGTTCGGCGAACTCGCCCGGTCGTGGGGACTGCGGTGGTACGCGCACCTGCACGACCACGAGTTCCACACCGACCCAGATACCGGGCGCACGTTGTTCGACGTGTGGCTCGACCACACCGACCCGGACCTCGTCTGGTACGAACTGGACCTGTACTGGATCCTCGCGGCGGGCGTCGCGCCGGAGCCCTACCTGCGTGCCCACGAGTCCCGGTTCCCGCTCCTGCACCTGAAGGACGGCACCCCCACCGCCGGGATCGAAACCGACCTCGGCGACGGCGACGTCGACTTCCCCGGCATCCTCGCCGATCTCGCGCACCCGGGAGCACACCACTTCGTCATCGAACGTGACGAGCAACCACATCCGGTGCGCACCGCGAACGTCTCCTACGAGTATCTGCGCGGTCTGCGCGTCAGTCCGCACCGCTGATCCGCTCCCCCACGGGCAGGAGGCCACCATGCGGTACCACTCTCGATCCGTCTCACGCCGCCACCTGCTCGTGGGGACGGCGGCCACGACCGCGGGCCTGGTGGCCGTGCCACCGCTCGCGTTCGCGCGGGAAGGCGTCGCGGCAGGCGCGGACCAGGGCCTGCACGCCCGGCGCGCCCGCGAGGCCTACGCGGCACTTCAGCGCTGTTTCCACGACGAGCGAAGCGGGCTCTACCGCGAGACGTATCCGCCCACCGGCGAGCACCCGTGGTCCTACGTGTGGCCGTTCTCCCAGGCGCTCGTCGCCACGCAGGTGCTGGCCGGAATCCGGGGACAGCACCACCGGTACGCCACCGACGTCGCCGACCGCTACGCGGCGCTGGAAGCCTACTGGAACGACGAGACGGACCCGCCCGGGTACGACTCGTACGTACGCCCGCCACTGGGGCACGGCGGGGACAAGTTCTACGACGACAACGAGTGGAACGCCCTCGCCTTCCTCCAGCGCCACTACCTCACGCCGGGCGGGGACCAGGATGCAGTCGCCCGCGCGGCGGAGATCTTCGACCTCGTCGTCCACGGCTGGGACACCGACCCCGACCATCCCTGCCCCGGTGGAGTGTTCTGGACCCAAGCCGAGTGGAGCACCGACCGCAACACCGTTTCCACCGCGCCGGGCGCCCAAGTAGGACTGCACCTCTACCTGCTCACGGGCGAGCGGTACTACCTCGACTGGGCACTGCGCATGTACGAGTGGGTGCGTGGCTGTCTGCTCGCGCCCAACGGTCTCTACTGGGACAACATCCGGCTCGACGGCTCGATCTGGAAGGCGCAGTTCTCCTACAACCAGGGCGTGATGATCGGGGCGGGAACATTACTGTTCCGGGCGACCGGCGACGAGACGTATCTCGACCAGGCCGCCGAGACCGCGCGGCGCGCGCTCGCCCACTACGCCGAGAACGACCGGTACTTCACCCAGCCCGCCCGGTTCCACGCGATTTTCTTCGCCAACCTGCTCCAACTGGGGGTGTGCGATCCGGATCCGGCCTTCCGCGAGGCGATGCGCACCTACGCCGAGCGGGCGCGAGACCGGTTCCACGATCCGAATACGGGCCTCTACCACTTCACCGGCGACGATCCCGTGCTGCTACTCGAACAGGCGGGCATGGTCCGCATCGAGGCGATGCTGGCCTGGCATCCACACGACCACGCCCTGCTGACCTGAGGTGTGCCAGCCGTCGGGCCTGCCCGCACCGCTTCCCACTCTCGGAACCCTCCGATCGTAGGTGGTCACGAAGGGTGTCCGGTTACTACCGTTTCGTCCGCTACGGCGAGGCTTCGGGACATACCCACCACGTACGGAGGACGGCATGTGCGACCAGTGCGCCGGAACAGGACACGCCGGTAACGGCCGGGGGTTGCGGCGCCGAACGGTGCTGGCCGGCCTCGGTGTCGGCGCGCTGGCCTGGGGCGTCGCGGGCGGCGTACGCGGCTCCGGCACGGCCTCGGCCGCGTCGCTCAAGGACGCGAGCTGGTGCAATCCCGCGCGGGGCTACTTCCCCGACGGCGGGCACTTCGGCGCGCCACGCGGTTCGTACTCGCACGCCGGTCAGGACATCACCAACAGCGTCGGTACCGCCGTCTATGCCGCCGCGGCGGGCACGGTGATCGCCCGGGGGACCAACGTGCTGACCGGACGCACCGGTTACGGCATCGTCATCTCCCACGGCAGCGGCTACTACACCTATTACGGCCACCTCAACACCTTCCGGGTGGGTTCGAGCGCCACCGTGAGCGCTGGCCAGTGGATCGCGGACATGGGCGCCACCGGCAATGTCACCGGCCCGCACCTGCATTTCGAGACCCACGCGGGTGGCCTGGGCTCGGTGCTCGACCCGGTGGACTTCATGGGCGCCCGTGGCGTCGACCTCGGTGGCGGGTGGTCCACCATCGACCCGGAAGCCCGGGGCGAGACGGTCAAGGTCATCCAGTCGCTGATCACGCAGCGGGGCACCGCGCTCGTCACCGACGGGTACTACGGCCCCGTCTCGGTGTCGGCGGTCAAGGACTTCCAATCCTCGCGGGGACTGGTCGCCGACGGCCAGGTCGGCCCGGTCACTTGGCCCGAACTGGTCTACACGCTCACCCGTGGAGCCGACGGGGACCACGTGAAGGCCGCGCAGACAGCGCTCAACAAGCACAGCGCCGGACTGCTGGTCGACGGCGACTTCGGAGCGGTGACGGACTCCGCCGTGCGCGACTTCCAGAGCGTCAACCGCCTCTACGTCGACGGCGTGTGCGGACCGGTGACCTGGGCGGCCCTGGTGGGCTGAACGCAGGACCGGCCACGTCTCAGAGGAAGGTACCGAGCGCGGCCGTCACTTGGGCGGGCGCGTCGAGTTGGACCAGGTGCCCGGCCGATCCGAACAGCCGGAACTCGGCGTTCGGAATGCGTTCGGCGAGCCGGGCGCCGAACTCGGGAGGCAGCCAGGTGTCCTGGGCGCCCCAACCGATGAGGACCGGCATATCCAACTCGGCGTAGCGTGATTCGATCTCGCGGGTGAAACGTTCGTCGTTCTGGGCAATCTGCCGGTAGAACGCCGCCTGCCCCTCGGAGCCGAGCCATGGTCGGACGAGCTCGTCGGCCAGCGTGCCGGGCAAGCCGTGGTGGCTCGCGGTGGCGATGTAGCCGCGCACCATCGCCTCGTGGAGATGCTCCGGCACGCTGGTGAACACCCGCCGGTTGTCGCGTGCGAGCCGGAAGAAACCCGTTCCCCAGTCCCCCAGCGCGACAGCATCGAACAGGGCAAGGCGCGCATAGCGGTTTCCCGACAGCAGGGCTGTGCGTAGTGCGACGGTGCCCCCGAAGTCGTGCGCGACGACCGCGGGGGAATCCAGCCCCCAGTGCTCCAGGAGCGCGGAGAAGATTCGTTGCTGCGCGCCGAGGGAGACGTCGTGGCCCTCGTGCATCGCCGACTGCCCGTAGCCAAGCATGTCCCACACGTAGACCTCGTGGCGGGCGGAGAGCGCCGCTGCGATATCGCGCCAGACCACGGAGGAGAAGGGTGTTCCGTGCAGCAGGACCACCGGTGGTCCTGATCCCTGCCTGCCCCAGCGGACCGCTCCGTCAGGGCTGTCGAATCGCTCCGAGAGTGTCCAGTCGTCCATGCGAGCTCCCCGCGTTACCAGCTTCAGGGTGTACACGGTAACGTTTCGCGTTACCAGCATCAAGCGTCAGGAGGTAACGTGGTGTACTCCCGAGAAGCCGCGCCCGGTGACCTCGCGCGGCTGGAGACGTTTTGCAACTCGGCGCGCTTGCTGTACGGCGAAGACTCCTTCACCACACCGGCCACCGCATCCGCATGGCTGCGCGACGCCGGGCTCGCACGCACTGACATCGAACTCGACGAGCACGCACTCGCGCGATTGGTCGAACTCCGCGAAGCGATCCGCGCACACCTCGGCGGCACCGAACGGGAGCGCACGTCCGAAGCCCTGAACAGCTTCGCCGAGCGCGCCGACGCCAGGCCCGCATGGACCCGCGACGGCGCGGCCCACGTGCGCACACAGGCCGATGCGCCTGCCGACGAACTGGTCGCCGACCTGGTGTCCGTTGTGTTCACCGCCGGGCTCCGTGGCACGCTCACCCGGCTCAAACCGTGTCGCGCGCCGGAGTGCCGGTGGGTTTTCTACGATCGCTCGCCACAGGGCAACAGCATTTGGTGCAGCATGCGAATCTGCGGCGCCCGCCACAAGATGCGCAGCTACCGCTCGCGGGGAGCCTGAGCCGCTCGACCCCGGACTCGTGTTGGCCGACACGCTCAGCAGCTCGTCCGGTTCGTGCGCGGTGCCCGGACAGCCGACCGCACCGACACCGGGTCGCGTGCTACCTGGAGCAACACGGTGGCCCCCGAACGGTCGCTTGCCGTAGGGCGGTCGCCGGTTGTTGTCTTTCCCTCCCGCGGGCTGACAGTCCTCGGGAGGAAAAGACCGGAGGTCACATGAGAGCGACACTCGCGACCGTGGGGACCGTGGTGCTGGCGGCATCCATCCTCGGTGCCCCGACCGCCGCGGCGCACGAACAGTCCTTTGACGCGGTCTCACCGCCGACGGAGGAGCAACGGCGGGCGGAAGCGGAATCCGCGCCGGACGGCCAGGCCGACTGTAGCGACGGAACCGCGGCCGACACCTACGCCTGCGACAACGTCGAGATGGTGGACCACCTGTGGTTGGAGGACCTCGGACTCAGTTTCGCCAACGACATGTGGGGCTGGACGGACCCGGCCACCCACCGTGACTACGCGCTTGTCGGCGGTGCCGAGGGAACTGTCTTCGTCGACATCAGCGACCCGGGCAAGGCCACCGTGGTGGGGATGCTGCCCCGGCACATTCCCACGTCCGAGCGCACGTCGTGGCGCGACATCAAGGTCTTCGACGATCACGCCTTCGTGGTCTCGGAACAGATACCGCACGGGATGCAGGTATTCGATCTGACCCGGCTGCGCGACGAGCGCGGCACGTTCGAGGCCGACGCGCACTACGCCGGATTCGGCAACGCGCACAACCTCGCCATCAACACCGACACCGGCTACGCCTACGCGGTCGGGACGTCGAGCTGTCGCGGCCTGCACATGGTCGACGTGTCCCGGCCCACCGAGCCGAGTTTCGCCGGTTGCTTCGCCGCTCACGGCTACATCCACGACACCCAGTGTGTGACCTACCACGGGCCGGACACCGAGCACACGGGCCGGGAGATCTGCGTGAACTCCAACGCCGCCTCGGACGGCAACTACGTGTCCGTTGTGGACGTGACCGACAAGGTGAACCCGACGGTGCTGGCTCGGATGTCGTACTCCGAGGACGGCTACAGCCACCAGGGCTGGTTCACCCCCGACCAACGGCATTTCCTGCACGGCGACGAGTTGGACGAGCTGGATCGCGGAAACAACACCCGCACCCGCGTCTGGGACATGACCGATCTGGACGCACCGCGACACACCGGCTCGTTCGACAACGACACCACCTCCATCGACCACAACATCTACACCGAACGCGAGCTCGCGTTCGCCTCGAACTACACGTCGGGGCTGCGCGTGTACCACACGGGCAAGGTCGACGAGGGTGAGCTGAAGGAGGTCGGCTACTTCGACCTGTACCCGGACAATGACAATGCGTCCTTCGAGGGCGGGACCTGGAGCAACTACCCGTACTTCAAGCGGGACGTCATCGGGGTCAGCAGTATGGACCGCGGCCTGTTCGTCCTACGGGTGACCGACTGAGGTCGAATCGCGAACTTTGACGCGACCGATCCCGCCGCTCATATCGTCCGTCGCCGACGGCAGGTGGCCGCGGCATTTCACGTCGAGGTAAGCCTCACGATGGAAATTCGCGATGGAAGTGCCGCGTAGGCCGGCGTGGTCGTGCTCACGCCGGCCTACGCGGTCATTTCCAGGTTCCGGACAACCTCACCCCACCGCCACGGGCGACGACGCCACGGAGGGACGGATCGCGAGATTGTCGAATCGCGCACCATGAGCACGGGGGCCTTCCACACTGCTCCCGGCGACCTCGCCGTCGGGAGCGGTCATACTGGAACGTAGGCCGTTGGCACCCGAGGTGTGGCTGTCATCGGTGACGCTGATCTTCGGGGTCGTCATGTCGTCGACGTAGACCTCGATGAGCGCCTCCGAGGCCTCGACCTTCACGTGATGGGCCTGGTTGACCCCCACGCCCATCCGTGCCGATGCAAGCCTCTCCGTCCGCTCGCCCACCGCCTTTTCGAGCACCACGCCTGAGGGGCGGAGGGCGGCGAAATAGCCGTGGTAGCCGTCGGCTCCGGTCTCGGTGACGCGGAAGACGACGCCCGCCTCGCCGCTGCCCGATTCCAGGGTCACGTCGGCCTCGTAGACCAGGTCTGAGAAGTCGGTGTCCTGCAACGCCATGCTTGCCTGCGCCGAGCGTACGGAGTAGGCACCGTCCCTCGCGGTCCACCCCGCGCCGTAGGTCCGCCAGCCGACGGCGTTGTTGTCGTCGAAGTTGTCCTCGACCTTCATCGTGACGGGCCGGATCGTTCCGTCCTCGTTGAAGTACATCCGGTCGTAGGCGAGTGCGCGGGAGTTCCCATCCGTCTCACTGAGGGGCCTGCGGTGGTAGAAGATGTACCAGATGTCGGTGCCCGGGACGTTGATGACGGAGTTGTGGCCAGACCCCCGTGCGACCGCGGGATCTTGCTCCAGCACCTTCCCGATCCTGTCGAAGGGTCCTGTCGGCGAGTCCGAGATCGCGTACGACACCGAATAGTCCGGTCCGGTCCAGCCGCCCTCGGACCACATCAAGTAGTACTTCCCGTTGCGCTTAAACATGAACGAACCCTCGACGTAGTTCTCCGGAGTGATCTCCTTGTACGTCGTCCCGTCGTCGAACGTGCCGAGGCTGATCATGTCGGAGTTCAGCTTGACCACATTGGAGTTGCGCCACCCGCCGTAGTACATGTACGCCTGGCCGTCGTCATCGATGAAGACGTCCTGGTCGATCGGTTGTGCCCCGTTGTGGAACTGGGAAATCAACGGCTGGCCGAGGGCGTCCACATAAGGGCCGCTGGGGTCGTCGGCGACGGCAACGCCGATTCCACCGAGCTCGTCGTTGCTCTGAATGTCGTTGGCGGCGAAGTAGAGAAAGTACTTGCCGTTGCGGGCGACAGGAGCCGGCGCCCACAGTGCCTCCTCCGCCCAGGAGACGTCGGCGATGTCCAAGACTCTGGAGTGCTTCGTCCAGTGGACAAGGTCGGTCGAAGAAAAGGCGTCCATGAACGTTTGTTCCGAGTATGCCCGGGATGTCGTCGGAAAGACCCAGTAGCGGTCGTCGTAGATGGTGATATCCGGGTCCGCGTACCACCCGTCGACGATCGGGTTTCCTGCCTCGGCGGTGGAGTAATCGAGCGCAGCGCTAGCCGACGCGCTGTGCGACAGGTCTGCGGCAGACGCGATTCCGCCCGCACCGGTGAGCATGGTGAGCGACGCGGCGACGGCGATGACACGAGATCTCTGCACGATGTAGTGCCCCTTCGAGTCCGGCTGACGGGCCCTGCTGTGGCATACACCACTCTAACGAAGTTCAACGGAAATCGAAAGTTTCGAACACTAAGCAACAGAGTGCCACTCCGTGCCGGTGCTCGGGCAGAGCCGGGTATACGACCGCGCACCGTGGCGGCGGGACCCGATACCGGCGGCCTCGCGGCCACAACAACGAAAGGCACGACGTGGGCGACTCCGGTCGCTCAGCCGGACCGGTCGCGTCCGGCGATGTCGGCCTCCACCGCCGCCACAGCCACTTTCGGCTCGGCCGCACATCCCAAGGCCAAGCCGTCACAGAGCACCGCACAGGCCTGTGTCGCGGCGTTGACCTGCGTTAACGCCGCGCGCCGCGACAGTCCGCGACGCCGCGCGTCGCGCCACACCGCGGGCAGGAGCCACGCCGTGTTGCGGGGATCGACCACGGTGAGGTCCACGTCGTCGGCGCTGAACCGCTCGCGCAGCGCCCGGTAGACGGCGCCCATCCGTTCCATGTCGGCTCGGCAGTGTGCGTAGAGACCGGGATCGGCACCGCCGAGCGCGCCCACCACGTCACCGTGCAACCGGCCGCAGCAGCCGGAGCTACCCATCTGCTGGTCCCACTCGCGTACCAGCACCACCCTGTGCCGCGCCACCACTCACCTCCACGCCGACCGGCGCATCGTGCGGCCCGGACCTTTCCGCACACCGCCGGTCCAGCGTGTCAAGACCATGGGCGGCGGACAACAGGGCAGCGGTGATCGTGCGTGCGCGCACGGAGAGTCGCACGACCGCCTCCGTCGGGGTGATCTTGGAGGTTCTCGTCCCGCGGGGCGGGGGCAGCGAGTACAGATGAGCACGTGCGGGAAGCCAGACAGCCAGGTCGGTCACGCGGTTTCCGGGCCGTCGTTCCCACCACGGCGTGGGCGGGCCTCGTCGGTGAGGGGGTCCGCACCCGCCACCGTGCCCGGCAACGCCTGCTGCGACAGGGCGACCCGGGCGGGTGGACGCTGCTGTGCTTGTCGGGCCGGCTGGCGGTCCGCTACGCCGAACCCGACGGCCGCGAGATCATGCTCGCGGTCCGCGGCCCGGGTGACGTGGTGGGGGAGTTCTCCGAACGCGACGGCCGGCCCCGGTCGGCGACGGTGGCGGCGATCGAGCCGGGTATCACGGTGCGCCTTCCCGAGCGGCGTTTCGGGGAACTGGTCCGGCGGTTCGGGATCGACACCCAACTGAACGGCTACATCCTGGGCAAACTCCGGGAGAGCGCCGCGCACGCCTGGCGAATGGCGCACCATCCGACGGCGACCCGGCTGGCAGATCTGCTCGAAACCCTCGTCGCGGCGGCCGGTCCCGACCACCCCGCTCCGCACCGGATCTCGCTGTCCCAGCAGGAGCTCGCGGAGGCGCTGGGACTCGCGCGCTCGGCGGTCACGCCGGTGCTCGCGGAATGGAAGGCACGCGGCCTGATCCGGGTGGGGCGCGGACGTCTGGAGATCGTCGATCTCGCCGGAATCTCCGGGACGGATGTGTCCAGTTCTGGACAGAACCGGCCGTGAGCCTCCGGCACGCTCGGCGTCGTCCGCGAACACTCGATCTTGTGGAGGCTCCAGGTGGAACACCTTCCCCCGACCGCCGAGCAGCACCCCGGCAAGCATATGGGCATCCTCGCCGTGGACGTCCGCCGCTTCAGCAGGCACACCACCGCACAACAGGAGACGATCCAGCGCGAACTCCCCGCCGTGCTCGAAGCGGCGGCGACCCGGGCCCAGCTGGCCGAGGCCTGGCGGGGACACCACTTCCGTGCCTTCCGCGGGGACGGCTACCTCATCGGTGTCCGCCCGGGTCTGGTGGCCGCCGTGGTGGACGGGTTCTTCGACGCACTCCAAGCCGAGCTACGCCGACGTACCGGGGAGTTGCGGGCCTCGGGAATCGAGCTGCGCCTGCGCACGAGTCTGCACTACGGCCCGGTTCGCGCCTTCGACGCGCTGCTGGCCGACTCCCCTGCGGGCCGGGTCCTGGTCAACGCCGGGCGGATGCTCGACGCGGAGCCGGTCCGTCGGTTGTTGGACCGTTCCGACCCGGAGGTGACTCTGGTGGCCTCGGTGGTGTCGGGCACCGTCATGGAGGACATCATCCAGGCGGGTAGAACCAGGCGGCGGCCGAGCGAGTTCGTCGACGTGCCCCTCCGGCTGGAGGCGAAGGAGTATTCCGGCACCGGCCACCTCCGTGTGCCCGCGCCGTCCGGGGACCTGCTCCGGTCGGGGTTGGCGCCCGCCGAGCCCGACCCCACCACCTCGGACGAGGTTGAAACCGAGGACACCGATGCGCGACCGGCGTCGGTGTCCAACACCGTGACCGGCGGCGCCTCCGGGGTCACGCAAAGCGAAACCGTGCATGACGGCGTACGGCACCAGACGGTGGGCAACGTCAGCGGCGGCAGCATCGTCGCGTCCGGTGACCGGAGCGTCGCCGCGCGGGGCGACGTCACGCAGACGACCACGGAGATCAACGGTGACGTCTCTCCACAGGGCGACGCGAATTTCGGACCGGCCAGCGGACGCCGCAACAGCGGTGTTCCGGACCGGGCGGGGTGGTGACTCCGATGGACGCGCACGACCTCGACGGCTTCAACGTGCTCGACTCGGCTGAGCAGACTCCGGATAGCTTCGCACCGGGCGATCAGCCCCTTCTCCCAACGGAGAGCGCCGAGAACGACAGCGACCGGATCGCGGCCCCCGGGAAGAACAGCACGGCCGCGGGGCGCGATGCCACCGTGACGACCTACACGGCCAGCACCATCTACTTCGGTGATGGTGCCGACGTGCTCGGCCGCGCCAACGCGCGGCCCCGGCAGCATCGTGGTCTGCAGGACCCCGCGGCACTCGCTCGTCGCGCGGAACGCTACGTCGTGCCGCCCGGGTTACTCGCGGCCGACGACCGGGACGGGGCCTCGGCGCTCGCCATCCTGCGCGAGCAGCGGGTCGTCGTGCTCGTCGGGCAGAACGACGAGGGCGGTCAGTTCAGCGCGGGCCTGCGTTTGGGATACGAGATGCGGCGGAAGCACCCGGGGCTCGACGTGCGGGAGGATCTGTTCGAGCCCGAGGTTGGGCTGGACGCCACCGAGCTGCTGGATCGGGAGAGCCCTGCGGTGGTCCTGATCGACGGTCGCTCGGCGGCGGCCGACGACCTTCGCGAGCTGCGCAGGCAGCTCGTCGCGTTCACTGGGAAACTCGACGACTACCAGAGCTACCTAATTCTCGTCGTTGCCTGGTGGCAGCGCGACGAGATCGCCAACATCCTCCCCGCAGACGCCGTTCACGAGCTCGGCAAACCGTCCTCAGTAGACGTCCTCGACCTGTATCTCACCGGTGTCGACGTTCGCCACCTCGTGGCTGAGACCGGTGTGACCGAGGAACTGGAGACGCTATGGCCACCGAGAGTTGAACAGATCGCCGACGCGGTTAAACGCAGGCTGGACCAGGACGAGCAACCGAGAACGGCGCTCCTCAACGCTCTTCGGGACCTATCCGGGGAGTCGGACGAAGCGCTGCGCAAGGAGATTCGCACCAGGCAGGACGCCGACGATGCCGAAGGGCTGGCGCTGCTGTTGGCGACCGCACTGCTCGAAGGGGCGGACGTGTCGCGTCTCGTGACCACCGCCGACCTGTTACTCGCGCGCAACGGCCTGGAGCGGGAGCCATCGGCACCGTTGCTCCGGGCCAGCCCGAAGATTCGATTCCAGCGAGCGGCGGGCTTTTACCACGACCCCGAGGCGGCCACCTTTCGGTCCAGCACGTTCGGCGATCTGGTCCTGCGCCACGTCTGGCACGAGCACCCGGACCTACGGGCCGAGCTGCGGCACTGGATCGGGGAGATCCCGCGGAAGTTCGAGGACCTCAAGGCACCCGAACTGGACCGCCTCGCCGACCGTTCCCTCGAACTCGCCGCCGCGGGCGGAGCCCACCTCGCGACCGCCCTCGCCCGGGAGTGGTCGAGAACGACGGGGACCGGATCGAGGGGCGGTGACGCCTACCGGCGGTCGGTCGCGGTGCGGCTGCTGGCTGGCGCCGCCCTGCACCCGGCGATCGGGCGGGAGGTCCGGGACACGCTCTACCGCTGGTCACGGCGTGCGGACACGGACGTGCAACTGTTGACGGCCGAAGTGTGCGCGCAGATCGGCCGCTCGTTTCCCCGGATCGCGTTCACCCGATTGAAGTACCTGGCCGGGTCGGCCGACGACACCGTCCGGGACACGGTCCGCGAAGCATTGGTGGGACTCGGTCGAGAACTTGGATTCACCACGTTCCTGCGGTCGGTGCGGGAGTGGTTCGAGGGTGACACACCGGAACGCCTCGGCGTGCTGGCGGAGGGTGTCGCGGGCCTGCTGAGAACCGCTGCACCCAAGGTTGAACCCGAGGCGGCGGTGTCGTTCTGGCGCCGCGCGTTCGACACCATGCAGCCCCCGTACCTGCGCACGGCGGTGCAGGCGTGGTTGCACGCTGCCCAACGGTGTCCGGACCGGACCGAGAGTGACGAGCTGATCGAGCATCTCGTCCGTGCGACGAACAGCGAGTCGGTCCGGATCGCGCGCGTCCACTACGCGAGCCGGGTCAGGTGGGCCACTCCGGTTCCGGAGTCGCCCGATGCCGACCACACGACGATGGTGGACCAGCTGGTGACCCGGCTGGACGAGGTCGATCCGATCTGGGGGAGGGAGGATCCTTGATGAGGTGGTTCCGGCGACTGTGGGCCGCTCCCGAGGAAGGGAATCCGGCGGGAGACCGCACGATGTCCGCCTGGGAGCCGTTCCGGCAGGCGATTCGGGTCACAGTGACCGTACCCAGCGCGGACGAGTACCTGCGCTTCAGCGTGACCATGCGGGTGGAGGGGCGCTGGACGGGGCCCGGGCAGGCGCCACACGCGCTGTTGGATGTCGCTCGGGCGGGAATCACCCACCGCGCCGAGGTGGTGAGCAGGGAATACACGCTGACCACCACCGAGCGGTTGCGCAGCGAGCTCAATCGGGTGCTGCTGACCTGGCAGGACGTGGACGAGACCGGTGTGCAGGCCCGGGCGGTGTGCGAGCACGCCGATGCCGACCCGGCGCTGGTGGACGCCGTGGCCGAACGGGAACGGGCCGTCGGCATGGCCACGGTCCGTGCCTGGCAGCGCCAGCAGCCGTCCTACCACGTCGAGCAGGAGTGCGCGCTGATCCGCGACCCACTGCGCGGGACGGCGCGGTGGATCGTGGAAAACCCCGGTCGGCCCGACGACGCGGTGCAGGTCGCACGGCAGCTCACCACACTCCGGGACCTGCTCGCACCGGCGACCGACGAACGTCCTGAATCGCCCGGGCGGCTCCTGGACGAGTTGCTGGACGGCACCGAAGAGGCGTGCCGGGACCGGCTGGCGACGACTCTCAGGAAGCTCTTCGTCGAATACGGACGGCCGGATCTTGCCGACCGGCTGCCGTCCGGTCCGGAGGGCGGGGCGTGACCTCGGTGGGCAGGGAGGGAAACGACATGGACCCGGTGTTGGAGGCGGTCGCGACCGCGTTGGCGACCAGAACGGCACATGCCGTCGTGGCGGGCGGCAAGGGCGCGTGGGAGGCACTGGTGCGGTTGGTCCGGCACCGGTTCGCCGAGGACTCCGCAGCAGAGCGGGCGTGGCAGGCGGCTGTCGCCGATCCGGCCGACGCGGAAGGCGTGGCATCGCTGACGCGGGCGCTCGCGGACGCCGAGCGGGCGAATCCGGAGTTCGGCGTTGAGCTGAGGCAGCTGTGGCACCGGATCAGCGCCAACCCGGGCGTCGGTACGCATGCCGTGGTGAACCAGATCGACGGTGACGTGGAAAGCGCGGTGCAGGCCAGGGACATTCACGGAGGGATCGCGTTCGGCCGACCTCCCGGACCGCATCGGTAGCGGTAAGTGCGCTCAGCGGTCGGGGCCCGCCACGGCGTCATGGCCACATCCGCTGGTCGCGACGCCACCGCTGCGGAGTGGTGTCGTACCGCTGGCGGAACCGCCGGACGAGGTAGGTGGCATCGCGCAGGCCGGTGCGGGCGGCCACCACGTCGAGGGGCAGGTCGGTCTCCCGCAACAGTCGGCGAACCTCGGTCATGCGCCGCTCAGTGATCCACTCCAGCAGGGGACGGCCCGTGCGCTCCCGGACGACCGTGGTGAGGTGTCCCGGGGTGTAGCCGAGCGCGCGTGCGACGTCCGCCGCGGTGACCCGCTCGTGGAAGGTGGCCTCGATCCGCGCGAAAACCCGTTCCACAAGCGGGTCGGGCGCGCCCGGCGCCGACGGCGCCAGACGCGCGGCCGCCACCAGGATGCGGGTGAGCAGCGCGGTGACGGCCTCGCGG
>NZ_KB912728.1:120325-179678 GCF_000383795.1 Saccharomonospora saliphila YIM 90502 | reverse complement strand
CGGCGGCCAGCTCCGCCAGCCACGCCGACCAGCTCGCGCGGTCGGGCTCGGCGACCCGGCCGTGTCCCGCGCCGGGCGCGAACAAGCCGAGCAACGGATGGTGCGCCCAGGCCAGCGGGGAGACCGAGGCCAAGGCGGGCACAGCGTCCGGGGTGAACGCGACCGACCACGCCCTCCCCCGAGCCAGCTCCGAGACCGCCGCGACACCGACGACCTCCCCGGGCGGCACCGCATACACATCGCCGGGGCGCAACGACCGGTCCCGGTCGCCGATCGTGACCGCACCGGCGTCCTGTTCGACATAGACCAGGACGAGGAAGTCATGGGCGTGCCGGTGCTGCGGAGGCAGGCCATGCGGCGACACCTCGGCGTCGAAGCGCGTCACCGACACCGGGGGCACACCGGGACGGTCCCGGTAGCGGTAGACCGGCGTCCCGTCCGGGCGCACCGTGCGCAGCCTCGGAGCGGACCCGCGACCGGGTCCGACGTCCGCATCGACCGACGAATGTGCCACATTGCCCAAGGTACATCCTGCTCATGGCCCGTGAAATGTCCAAGACTGGAACGTGACGGAAGCCGGGTCGGCCCCGGAAGGTCCGAGGCGGCCCACCGGCCACAGGGAGTACCCATGACCACCACCGAAATCCGTTTCCTCGACCAGCGCACCCCCGACGAGAAGGACCGCCCGTTTCTGCCCGGTATGGGCAAGACCTGGCTGCTCCCCCTGTACGACGCTTTCGCCCGCGTTACCGGAGTCCAGGCCGTGTACGAGCGGACGGCCGCGCTCGCCGACATCGGGCCCGGCCACGCGGTGGTCGACGTCGGCTGCGGCACGGGCAACCTGTCGCTCGCCGTGCTCGCGGCCACCCGGGAGGCCCGGGTCACCGGACTCGACCCGGACCGCGACGCCTTGCGTCGCGCCGCGCGCAAGGCACGCCGCCGTGGCGTCGGCCTCACCCTTGTCCAGGGATACGCCGACCGGATTCCGGCCGACGATTCCGCACTCGACCACGTGATCTCGTCGTTGGCACTGCACCACATCGACGACGAGAGCCGAAGCACCTTCGCTCGCGACGCGCTGCGCGCGCTGCGCCCGGGTGGAACGCTCACCGTGGCCGACTTCGGTGGCGACCCGGCGCCCGGCGGCGACGAGGCCGGCCGCCCAGCACACGGCCACGACAACGGCGACGGTCTTCACAACGGCCACGGTCAGCGTCACGACCACGGTCACGGCAACGACCACGGACACGGCGTGGCCCATACGCTCCGGCACCTTGCCCGGCTCGTGCGGTCCCGGGGCAAGCACAACCCGGCCGTGGACCGCGCCCACGGCGACAGCCTCGTCACGCTGTTGACCGAGGCCGGATTCGACGCCGTGCGCGAGGTCGAGCACCTCGACCACCGGTTCGGCCGGATCGCCATCGTGCGGGCGACCCGCCCCGTGGACACCACGCAGGGCGCGTGAACGAGGCCGCGCCCGCCCGCTCCGCGAGGGCGCTCACCAACGACGCGGGCGTTCCATCGCTCCCTGGCCGAGCACCTCGCACACCCGTGGCGATGCCGTGCGCGGGCCGGATCAGCTCCGGCGGCCGACCTGAGCGCGGCCGTCTCCCCGAAGTGCTTCTCCCGGTGGCGCCGCGGGCATGGCGGGCCGGTCACGCGGGTACTCCGCGCGATGCGTGTCTCCCTCGTGCTGTTCACACGGGATCTGCGGGTGCACGACAATCCCGCGCTGCGTGCCGCCGCGGACGATGCCGACCGCGTGATCCCGCTGTTCGTCGTGGACAGTCGGATCGTGGCCAGTGGCTACCCCGGAGGCAACCGGGCGGCCTTCCTCGCCCGGTGCCTGGCCGATCTCGACGCCGGACTGCGCGCCCTGGGTGGACGGTTGGTCGTCCGCACGGGTGACCCGGTGCGGTGGGTGCGCACCCTCGTCGACGAGCACGCGATCCGCGATGTGCACCTCTCCGACGACGTCAGCGGCCACGCACAGCGCAGGCTCGCGCGGTTGCGCGCCGAACTCGACGAGGCCGGTGCCCGGGTGCACGCGCACACCGAGACGATCACCGCCGTCGCCCCGGCGCGCCTGAGCCCGTCGGGAGGCCAGGACCACTTCGCCGTGTTCACCCCGTACCTGCGGCGGTGGCTGGAGACGCCCCTCCGTTCGGTGCTCGCACCTCCTGACACGGTTCGCCTGCCCGGTGGCCTCTCCCCCGGCGCTCTGCCGGGACCGGAGGCGTTCAGCTCGGCCGAGGCCACCGCCGGGACCCTCGACGGCGGGGAACGCGCCGCCCGCACGGCCCTCGCGGCATGGGCCGCGGGCCCGGTCGACGACTACGCCGAGGGCCACGACGATCTGGCCGGGGACCGCACCTCGCACCTGTCGCCACATCTGCACCTGGGCACTCTCTCGGCGGTCGAGGTGCTGCACCGGGTCGGCTCCCGTACCCCGGGGGCGCGGGAGTTCACCCGGCAGCTCGCCTGGCGGGACTTTCACCACCAGGTGCTGGCCGCCCGCCCGGCGTGCGCCCGCCAGGACTACCGGCCGCGCGGCGACCGGTGGCGCGACGCTCCCGCGGAACTGCGCGCGTGGCAGGAGGGGCGCACGGGGTTCCCGATCGTCGACGCGGGCATGCGGCAGCTGTTGCGGCAGGGGTGGATGCACAATCGCGCCCGGTTGATCACCGCGAGTTTCCTGACCAAGACCCTCTATCTCGACTGGCGCGCGGGTGCCCGGCATTACCTGCGCCATCTGCTCGACGGTGACATCGCGAACAACCAGTTGAACTGGCAGTGGGTCGCGGGCACCGGCACCGACAGCCGTCCGAACCGGGTGCTCAACCCGCTGCGGCAGGCCGAGCGCTACGACCCCGACGGCGCCTACGTGCGGCGCCACCTGCCCGAACTGGGCGAGATCACCGGCCCCGAGGTACACCGTCCGTGGACGCTGTCGGAGACGGTGCGTTCCCGCCTCGACTACCCGGAGCCGATGGTCGATCTCGCCGGTGCCCGCGAGCGCTTCCTCGCCGCCCGACGGTGAGCCGTCCCCCGCGGGGATGGCCGGTGTGAGTCCAGGACCAGCAGGCCACAGGCGCCAGGGGATAAGCCGACCGATCCTGGCTCCTCACCGTGCCAGTTCGGTGCCGATCAGCTGCCGAGAGCCGTCGCCCTGGTGCAGCGTCGCGCTGAGCGACGTCGACTTGCCCGTCAGGGTCGCGGTCACGTAACGGTCGAACAGCGGCAGACGCGACATCCGCAGCACGCTCCGCCGCACCCGTAGCCCCAGCTCCGTCGCGGGCACGAACCGGCCGGCGCCGGACCGACCCACGCGCTGCTTCTCCTCGGCCACCGGACGCCACAGCGTCTCGTACCGTGCCAGTGCGTGCTCGACCGACCGCGTCCGTGCGAGCTGATCGGCCAGTAGGTAGGCGCCGGCGATTCCGAGTGACGCGCCTTGGCCTGCCACCAGAGAGACGGCGTAGCAGGCATCACCGGCCAGCACGACCCGCCCCTGACGCCAGCGGGGCATCACGATCTGGGCGACCTGGTCGTAGTAGATCTCCGGGGAGGGCGGACACCGGTCGAGCGCCTCCGGCACGACCCACCCCAGACCGCGGTAGGCGTCGAGCACCGCCGTCCTCGGGTCTTCCGGTAGTGCCGGGTCCGGCGTGCGGTGCACGCCGAAGGCCACGACGCGATCCTCGCCGAGCGCGTAGAAGCCCATCTGCCTGCCGATGGTGTCGGTGAGGCAGGCTCCACCCTGCACGGCGGCATGGATCCGTGGTGAATCGAACGAGAACGCGGCGGTGTGGAACCCGAGATAGCGCAGGAACCGCTCCTCGTGGCCGAACACCAGTCGGCGCACCGTCGAATGCACGCCGTCGGTGCCCGCGAGCAGATCGGCGTCAAGGCCGGTGCCGTCGTCCAGAGTGACCCGCACGCCGTCGCCGTGATCGGCCACGGCCACCGGGCTGGTGCCGTAGCGCAGGTCGACCACGGGTGGCAGGTGCTCGCGCAGCACGCGCTCCAGGTCCGGCCGCATCAGATGCAACAGCGCTCCGTCGGCGAACCGCGCGGGCCGCAGGCTCGCACGGCGGCGCCCGCGCCCGTCGACGAAGCTCGCTTCCGCCACGGGATGGGCGATCGCCTCGATCGACGGAAGCAGTCCCATGGCCTCGATCGCCTCGTAGCCCGGCCCGAAGAAGTCGATCATGTATCCCTGCTGTCGTGGGGCAGGTGCACGCTCCAGCAGCACGACCTCGCCACCGAGTGCCGCGATTCGACTCGCCAAGGTCAGACCGGTGATTCCGGCCCCGCAGATGACCACCTTCACAGCGTCCTCCTTTGTCATGGTCAGCTGACCAGCCGACGGAGAACCGCGGCGGTCGCACCGCTGTCCACTCCGGTGCCCATCCCGCGATGCAGGAGCAGGCCGTCGACCGCGGCCAGCAGGACCCCTGCGGTCTGCTCGGGGTCGGACACACCGCGCTCACCCAGCCAGCGGCCGAACCGGTGACGGAACTCGGCGACCATGCCGCCGACCTCCTCACGCAGCGGCTCTCCCCGCGTGGCCGCCAAGTACGCCTCGATGGCCAGCAGCGAGGTCGGATCGTCGCCGGTGTACTGCTGCACCGAGGAGAGGATCGCCTCGACCGCCTCCGCCGGAGTGCGTGCGGTGTCCAAAACCTTGTCCACCTCGTGCAGCACACCCCGCAGGACCCCGACCGTGGCCTCGTTGAGCAAGGCCGACAGGGAGGGGAAGTGGTAGTGCACCACGCTCGGGTTCACCCCGGCGCGCTCGGCCAGGTTCCGGGTGCTCACCGCGGACCAACCGCGTTCGGGAATGAGTTCGACCGCGGCCGCCAGCAGGCGCCGCCGCACTTCTTGGCCGCGTGCTGCCGCCGGAGAGGACACGGCGCTCCCCTTCCCCTTGAACTGGACGACTGTCCTGTACAACTGCCCTGATACTAGCGCGTGCACGATGAGGCCCGCAACGACGGCACGTTCCGGCTCCTCCACACGCTCACGGTGAATACGGCGGTGTTGCCGCCCGCCGTCGGTGGCGAGCAGCGACCGCCGCGGGCGGACACGCGGAGGACGCGCGGGCTGAGCGGTGCTGGCCCGGAGCCGATCCGCCGGCCTCCGGCTCCACTACTCCCTATTGCGCCGGTGTGGCGCGCCGGTCATCCGGCGGGCGGGGCGCCAGACCGCGTAGGCCTGGTCAGCTCGCACCCGCCCGTGTCGCCTCGGCGCGGGTCGGTTACTGCCCGCTGCCGTATGGGCGGGTGAGGATCTCCATGTGGTGCCCGTTGGGGTCGTCGAAATACGTGCCGCGACCGCCGTCGTTGTGGTTGATCTCCCCCGGCCCCTGATGACCGGGACCGGCCCAGTGAGAGATACCGGCCTGCCGAATCCGCCCGAGAATGGCGTCGAACTCGTCCTCGGAGACCAGGAAGGCGTAATGCTGCGGCACGATCTCGTCACCGTCGACGTCGAGGAAGTCCAGGTCGACCCCGTTGCTGGTCGTGACCGGGACGAACGGGCCGTACGGCGGGCCGACCCGCAGCCCCAGGATCGACGCCAGCCACTGCGCGGACGCGTGCTTGTCGCGTGCGGCGACGATGGTGTGGTTGAGTTCAATCGGCATGTCCCTGTCTCCGTTCCGGACGTGGTTGTTGACGCACCGGATTCCCATTTAAACGAATCTGCGGACCTGCGCATCGTGATGGACCCGCCGCGGGCCGCGGTCGGCTCCATGCTCGATCGAGCTATCGCTCGCGGACACCTGCGCGACGACACCGACCGCGAGCAGATCCTCGACCCGCTGGGGTCACTGGTGTACCACCGCGCGCTGTTCGGCGAGCGCCACCTCAGCGACGCCGACGCCGAACGCGTCATCGCCGCGCTCCTCGTAGTCTGGGCCCCAAATGCGGTGACGCCGCCGTTGCTGCTGGCCGGAGGCGCCGTCCTGGGTGTGGCCGAGGTCATCGCCCTCACCTCCGCGATGGCGCTGACCCGGCCGCGATCGGTCCGCGCTGGCGGGAGCGGGCGAACTCCCGGATCACGGGCGCGGAAACGGTGTGCAACGAGTTCTGCGGCCCGTTCGTGGGCGGGCTGCTGGTCGCGGTCGGCAGCGCCGTCGCTCTCGGCATGCCCATCGGCACGGGCGCGATCGGACTCCTCGCGGAAGTCGTTGGCATGCGTGCCGCGTTCCTCGTCTTCGCCACCGCCGTCCTGATCGCCATCCCGCCCTTCCTGCGCACCGTCACCCCGGACGTCCTCGCGGGCGTCGAGAGGGCAAGACAACGGCAACTCGCCGAACACCGAACCGCTTCCGACCCAAGGGAGAGGTGAACCGGCGCCCGCCGTCGGACGCGGTATGAACGCTAGCGTGCGAGCCGTTGTGCGAACGCAGTCGACCCGCGTGTGCGGGCGTGCACGGTGACCGCGAGAGTCGCCACCACGAGCACGGCGGCAAGGGGAGAGTACGGCCAGGTGCCCGGCAGCGGGAAGCGCAGGCCGGTGATCGGCGTGTAGTGGCGACTGGCGGGAACGAGGTTGCTCACCACGGCAGTGCCGATCCAGAGAAACACTCCTCCGGCACCGGCAAGAGCCGGGCCAACGAACGGAGTGGTGGCGAACACCAGCGCGGCGACGAACGCCGCATTCAACGCGGAGAAGGCGAACAACTCGGGCACGGTCGTGACGTCATACGCCTCCGCGGAGGGGGGCAGGTCGAAAGACGCGGTCGAGATCACCACCACGAGCGGAGCGGTGGCGATCCCCCCGGCGGCGGCGGTGGCAGCCGGAACGGCGGTTCGCGGTCCACCGGCGGTGTGATCCCATTCCCAAAGACGGGGCCGCAGCGAGATCGCGGCGAGGATGGCACAGACGATGCCGCATGCTTCGACCACCGGAAGCGACACCGCAGGGTCGTTGGGGTTGAGGCCGATGTCGAGCACCCGGCCGGACAGCATTAGACCGAGCGCGGAACACACGACGACACCGGCGAGCAGACAATGCGTCCGCCGGTAGCGCAGCAGGATCATGATCATGAGGGCAGTTCGACCGTGTCGAGCGAGCAGGTGCGGATCTCCTCGGGATGTTCGGCCATCCACTCGCGCATCACGCCGGTGGCGACCTTGCCGAAGACGTTCTTGTCGTCGACGGCACGACCGCCGTGAGCCAGCCACGAGGCCAGGTCGGACGCTCTGTCATACGGATGATCTCCACCGGACGTGGCATATCCTCTGCGCGGGTACCGCTCGACGCATGCGGACATCCCGGCGAGCTCCGCGGCGAGAGCACGCGCCTCGTTCCCGCGCGACGCGGCATCGTTCAGGGAATCACCCGGAGCGAGGATGGCGGCGTGTGTGTTCGGCATGTGGCGCGAGCCGAACAGCAGCGCGCGATCGTGGACACGCCGAATCTGTTCTTGGGGCCCCCGCGCGGTGAACACGGGGCCGAGCGCAGCGACAAGGGCGTCGAGTTCGCTGCCGTGGCCTTGGTGGACGCAGTACTCAATACGATTGTGCTCAATGCACTCCCGGGGCGCAGCGGGCGGAGTCGCGAACAGGTCCGGCGTCGTGCTGACCCCGAGGGACCCCAGTGTCACGGGAACGACCGCGAACGCCGCCGCGACCGCGACACCGGAACGCGCGCGTGCGGCCCGGTTGGCGAGCAGCTGGGCCGCGATCCCACTCGCCGCCGCAGTGACCAGGAGGAAGAAGTCACAGCGGAACACCACCATCGCGGTGTTCTCGACCTGGCCGAGTGCCGGATCGATGTGGAGCACCGGGATCACAGCGGCATAGGTGTCGCCACCACTGCCGAGCGCCGCGAGCCCGAAGAACAACAGGAACGCCACCGGAGCCACCAGCGCGGTTCTGGCCAGGACTCCGATGAGGTATCCGACCGCGATGGCGGCCATGAGACCGAGCAGCCCGCTGGCCATCACCAGTACATTCGGACCACCGAACCGGGCGTCGACGACGGTGACGACGACCAGCGGCACCAACCCGAGCAGGTAGCCACCCACCAGCGCCACACCGAGTTGCCCCAGATGACGCCGCACCGCCGGAGCACCCACCCGAGATCCGACGGGAAGCGCGAAAACCCGGCCCGGGGCCGTGAGCCTGCCCGCGACCACGGCCGCGACCGCGGCGCACAGGGGCGCGACCCACGCAGTCTGTTGGTGGAACTGCGCGTTGGTGTACTGCCACTCCTGATACGGCCAGCTCAATGACTCCCACGTGCCCGCGAGAACGAGGACGAGGACACCCACCGTGGGAGTCGGCAGGTACCACCACGGCAACGGCCAGCTCAGCCTGCGCAGCCACTCAGTCACGCGCACCACCGAGCGTGTTGATCAGCGACTCGTAGGCCCGCTCGAAAGCCGACCCCAGGCTCCCGGCACCCTCGGTGTCCTCCACCAGGGCGGTCAGTTCGTCGACCGTTCCGTCGAAGGCCATTCGGCCCTGCGCCAACACCGCCACACGTTCGCAGACATGGGCGATGTCCTCGATCAGATGAGTGGACAACACGACGGTGTAGCGGGCCCCGATCGCGCTGATGACCTCCCGAGCACGCAGCCGCTGCCCCGGATCGAGCCCCGAGGTCGGCTCGTCCAACACCACCAGCTGCGGCCGGTGCGCCAACGCGGCGGCGATACCCAGGCGCTGCCGCTGGCCCCCGGACAACGAACGCACACGATCACCGGCCCGATTCCCCAGCTCGACCTCAGCCAAAGCACGTTCCGCGGCCGCGATGCACTCCTTTCGCGCGACGCCGTTGATCCACGCCGCGTACGCTACGGTGTCCAGGACACGCATTTCCCCCGCCGTCGAATACTGCTGCGGCACGAACCCGACAGCGGACTCGCGTCCACCCCCGCTGAAGACGATCTCGCCAGAGGACGGCTTCGTCAGCCCGACAAGCAGATTCAACAAGGTCGTCTTGCCTGCGCCGTTCGGTCCCAGCAATCCCGTGACACCGCGAGGGACCTCCCACGTCACTCCGGACAGCGCCGTACGACGCCCGTACCGGAACGTCACGTCATCACACGAGATGCGCAATCTCAGTGCCCCCAGGGCCGTTGATTCGATACTCCGCGCCGACCGCTCTACGGCCCGTGCAGAACATACCACGGCTCAGCCGGTCAAATAGCACACGGCTCGACTCAGCACTATTTCCGGTAGAGCCAATAACCCAACTGTAGAGCAAACGCGTCCCTGTTACGCCAACCGCTACTCGTTGCACTAACGGTGCCGTTGCCAATGGTCGCGCTGTTCTGCGCCCAGAGCGGATCGGGTGAAAAGCTGACATCTTCGGTAAGGCGAGTAGTAATCGTAGCCGTATTGCCACAACCGCTGCGCCCACCCGTGGCCGTTACGCTGCTGGCGTAGGCTGCGGGCGTCCGTACGGGATGAGCGATCGCCTCGATCGACGAAACAGTCCCATGGCCTCGATCGCCTCGTAGCCCGGCACGAAGAAGTCGGTCATGTATCCCTGCTGTCGTGGGGCAGGTGCACGCTCCAGCAGCACGACCTCGCCACCGAGTGCCACGATTCGACTCGCCAAGGCGTCCGTTGGGAGGAACTCGACGCAGGTGGTCCGGGCCAGCGGTCCGGTGACGCCGGTGCCGTCACCCGCGCGGTCGTAGCTGTACTCATCATCGTGCCGCAGGCCAGGCGATGCGCTGCGGCGACGAGGGATACCACCCGACACCGACCACGCGGCTGGTCCTCCCGCCCCCGTGTCGACGAAGGATCCTCCCGCAGGACAGGCGGGCTACTCGAAGGTGGACATGAGGTGGGCCAGAAGTTGTGCCGGTGCGTCTTCCTGCAGGACGTGGCCGGCGCCTTCGATCCAGTGCAGCTCTGCGTGCGGGATCCGGTCGTGCAGCCATCGCGCGTAATGGGGTGGGAGGATGCGGTCCTCGGTTCCCCAGATCAGGCGCGTCGGGATGGTGATATCGCTGATCAGGTGCTCGTACTCCGCCGTATGCTCCTGCTTGAGCTGGCTGTACTGACGGTAGAAGGCGGCCTGTCCGCTCTCGCCGCGCCAGGGGGCGAGGAACGTGTCGAGCACCGCTGGTCGGTAGCCGAAGTTCGTGGCGTGGCGCAGATGACTGGCGACGAGTTCCTGGTGGGCGTAGCCCGGAAGTTGATGGAATACCTCGGCGTGTTCCAGGATGAGCTGGAAGAGGCCGCGTTCCCACTCGCCGCCGCTCACGGCGTCGAACAGAGTGAGGTCTCGGAAGCTCGCCCCTTCCAGCAGCATGCTGCGCAGCGTGACCGCGCCGCCGATGTCATGAGCGACGACGCTGGGGTGGGACAGCTCCCAGTGGTCGAGCAGCTGGGCGAAGTTCCGGGCGTGCGCGGCCAGGCTGAGGTCTTGGCCCTCGCGTTGCTCGGACTGGCCGAAGCCGAGCAGGTCGAACGCGTAGACCTGCCGCGTCCGGGCGAGGGCCGGCGCGAGATCGCGCCAGAGGAAGGACGAGTATGGCGTGCCGTGCACGAGCACGAGCGGCTCCCCGTTTCCCAGGGTCGTCCACCGGATCGTCCCGCCCGGTGCTTCGAACTCGTTGTCCAGTGACCAGGCCATCGTGACTCTCTCCTACACTGATCTGTGAAGTTACCTGCTCGACAGTAGGTACACAGATCTGTGAAGTCAACTGAGGTGAGATGAACACCGACACCGGCCCGGGGCGACCACTGACGCCAGGCGCCCAGCGGATCCTCGACGTCGCCTCAGAGCTGTTCTACCGGCACGGCATCCACGCCGTCGGCGTCGACACCATCGCCGCCGAATCCGGGGTGACCAAGCGGACCCTCTACGACCGGTTCGCGTCGAAGGACAACCTCGTCGCTGCCTACCTGGACGCCCGGGACCGGCGCTGGCGCGACATGGTCACCACCCGCCTCCACGACGCGCCCCCCGACCCCGTGACCCGCGTGCTGGTGCCCTTCGACGAGCTCGCCGACTCGCTGAAACCGAGCACACGAGGCTGCGCCTTCATCAACGCCTTCGCCGAGCTGCCCAACCCCGACCATCCCGGCCACCGAATCGTCGTCGCCGCGAAAGCGTGGTTACGCGCCCTGTTTCGCGACCTGCTCATCGAGGCCGCCACCGTGGGTGAGAACGATGCCGAGACGCTCGCCATCCAGCTGCTGAGCCTGCACGAGGGAGCCATCGTCAGCTACGCCATCAACAACGACACCCCGGCTGTGACCGCCACTCGCGCAGCCGCGAAAACCCTCGTGACCGGCGCCCTTCCGGGCCCTCACCCTGCTCCCGCCAACCAATCCCACCGAACACAACACCCTGATCATGCGACCGGGCCGTGAGCGGGACCTGCCATGTCTCATCCATGCGGTCCCGCGAAGAACTCACTTGTCGAGAGAGAGCCGAGCGCCCGCTCGTTTCGCGGTGGGGTCTCACCGGTGACCGGCGTCGTGCTCGGCCGCATCGATGGCGTCGTCGGTCAGGATCGTCATGCCACCGAGCAGGGCGAGCATCAGCAGCGCCATCGTGGCGAACACCCAGCGGAGCCCGAGGAGTTCGGCGAGGACACCGCCGACCACGGCACCGAGCGGTATGGTGCCCCAGGCGAGGAGCCGATAGCCGCTGTTGACACGCCCGAGCAGCCGGTCGGGCGTGATCCGCTGACGCAGGGCGACCACGACGACGTTCCACAGCATGATCCCGACGCCCCCGGCGAAAAGCCCGGCACCGATCAGGAACGGGTTCGTGGTCACGGCCGGGACGCCGACCAGCAGCACGCCGCTGAGCACGGACAGCAGAAGTGTGCGGGCTCTTCCCAGCGCCAGTTCGATTCGTTCGGCGACCAGCGAACCGAGCAGACTGCCGACGGCGGTGGTGGCGAACAGGACACCGAAGGCCGGTTCGGACAGCCCCATGGCGGACGCCGAGCCGACCGCGAACAGGACGAAGACGCTGAACGTGGCGTTGGACGCGAGGTTGAACACCCCGGTCATCACGGCGAGCGCCCGCAGCAGCCGGTGCCGCCACAGAAAGCGCACCCCTTCGGCGATGTCGGCCCGCAGACTCGTGTGCCGACTCGCCTCCACCCGGAACGACCCGTGCACGAGCAGCAGTGCCCCCAGGGCGACCGCCCACAGCGCCGCCGGCGCCGCGAAGGCGACGGCCACACCGGCCGCCACCAGAAAACCGGCCAGGGGCGGACCGGCGAACTGGTTCGCCGTCAACTCGGCCGCGAACAGGCGACTGTTGGCTCGCGACAGCTGAGCGCGGTCCACGAGCTGGGGCAGGATGGACTGCGCCGAGGTGTCGTACACCGTCTCCGCGATGCCGAGGCCGAACGCCACCGCGTAGAGCATCCAGATCGAGCCCAGGTCGAGCACGACAGCCAGCATGAGCGCCGCAGGCAGCGCGACCCGGATACTGTTGGCACCCACCATCATCCGTCGGCGATCGATCCGGTCAGCCAACGCGCCGACGGGCAGCGCGAACAGCAGCCACGGCAGCGCCAGCGCGACCGCGAGTCCCGCGATCAGCATGGGTGATCGGGTGTAGTGCACCGCCACCAGCGGCATCGCGACCTTGACGATCCCGTCGGCGAGATTCGACAGGCCCGACGAAATCCACAGACGCCAGTACGGCGCACCCAGGGAGCCCCGCCCGAACACGTTCGCCACCCGTGGATGATCGCACACCGAGCCGTGCCGAGGGTGCCAGAGTCGAGCCGGACCGGTGCCTTCGTGCTGAGCGGCCACGCCGTCGGCGACCCAAAGCCGGGCTCAATGGTCTGGTCCAATCCAGGCGCCCTGTCTAGACTTTCCACGTGACCGACGCCACGAAGAGAGGTTTGTCGTGACAGAGCACCGCATCGCCATGTTGGGTACCGGCCTGATCGGGGACTTCTACACCGCCACTCTGCATCGCGGGCGCAACCGCGACACGGTAGACCTGGTGTACTCGCGCTCGGAGGAGCGCGGCGCGGCGTTCCGCGAACGCTGGGGGGTCCCGCGGTCGACCACATCACTGGAGGCGGCGTGCTCAGACCCTGACATCGACACCGTGGTGATCGGGCTGCCCAACGACATGCACGAGGAGGCCGTCCGCCTCGCCGCGGAGAACGGCAAGCACGTGCTGTGCACCAAGCCACTCGGCCGCACCGGCGCGGAGGCGAAGAAACTCCTCGACATCGTCGAAGAGCACGGCGTCTTCGCCGGCTACCTTGAGGACCTCGCTTACACGCCCAAGACGTTGGGGGCGGTGAAGTCGGTGCGGGACGGCGCGCTCGGCGACATCCTGTGGGTGCGTTCACGAGAGACCCATCCCGGCCCCCACAGCGCCTGGTTCTGGGACGAGAAGAAGGCCGGTGGCGGTGCCATCGTGGATCTGGGCTGCCACTGCATCGAGATCTGCCGGTCGTTCATCGGCAAGGGAAACCGGCCGGTCGAGGTGTTCTGCTGGAAGGACACCCTGGTCCACCCGATCACCGCGGAGGACCACGCGGTGGCCCTGATCCGCTTCGAGTCCGGCGCCGTCGGGCAGTTCGAGGTGTCCTGGGCGTTCCGCGGGGGCTTGGACCTGCGCGACGAGGTCGCAGGAACCGAGGGAACGATTTGGCTCAACCACTTCCAGCGGACCGGCTTCGAGATGTTCACCACGGGCAAGGGCGAAGGATACGTCGCTGAGAAGGCCGAAACGACGAGCGGCTGGCTCTTCCCTGTCGGCGACGAGGTCGGTGAGCTCGGATACGTCGACATGTTCACCGACATGTTCGACTCGATCGACAACGGTACCGAGCCACGGGAGACGTTCTACGACGGGTACGTCGTCAACTGCGTTATGGACGCGTGCTTCGCCTCCTCCGGCAGTGGGAAGTGGGAGCCGGTGCAGCTCGACGACTGGCGTGGCGGGTCGACACCGCGGATCTCCCGGGTCGCCGAGACCCACAACGGCCACCCGGTGATCAAGAGCGAGACGCTGCCGGACGGACGGACGAAGCTGCTCTTCCGGCGCCAGGACACCGGCGAGGTCGTGGAGGAGGTCGTCGGCACCGCCTGACGGCGGCGGTCACCGCGGGAGCGCCCACGTGGGTGCTCCCGCTCCTTTTCGGACTCCCGACCTTTCAGCCCGAGCGCTGGCCGGACACCGCCACGTAGACCCAGGCCAGCGCGAGCACGATGAGCCCGTAGACGATCTGCTGCACGTCCGGTCCCACCTCGAGCGCGAGGAGCAGACGGTTCAGGACGGTCAGGATCAGCGCTCCGACGATCGTTCCGGCGTACCCGCCGTAGCCACCGAGGATCGACGTTCCTCCGATGACGGCGGCAGCGATGCTCGGCAGCAGGAACACGTTGCTCTGGCTCGGGCCCACCGAACCGCTCGTCCCCGAGATCAACAGTCCGGCGACCGCGGCCAGGACGGCGACGACGACGTAGGTGGCGATGTGCACCTGCCAGACGCGGACGCCCGACAGCCGGCAGGCCTCGGGATTGTCGCCCACGGCGTAGATGGTGCGTCCCAGTCCCGACCGGTGCAGCCCGTAGACCAGCAGCGCTGCCACCGTGACCCACACCAGTGCGTTGAGCGGGACCGGCCCGATAAGGCTTCCCCCGCCGATCTCCCTGAGCAGTGGAAGAACCCGCGCCGACCCGGAGAGGAAGCCACCACTGGCCAGGCCGACCGAGACGACGCCGAGCAGGACGCTCGACATTCCGATGGTCATGATCAGCGGGTGAACGCGGAACACACCGACGCCGATGCCGTTCACCGCTCCCACCGCGACGGCCGCGAGCACGGCGAAACCCAGCGCGACCACCGGTCCCGCTCCGCTCTGCGTCGCGGCGACGTAGGCGGCCAGGTTCGCGATCATCGTCACCGACAGATCGATGCCGCCGGTGAGGAAGGCGAGGGTCTGCCCAGCGGCGAACAGAGCCAGAGGACAGGCGAGCAGCAGGATGGAGCGGATACCTCCGGCGCTGAACAGGCTCGGGTCCACCACGGCGGTCGCCACGTAGAACACCACGAATACGACGCTCAGCACGATGACGGGCTGGTCGGTCAGGATCCGGCGCAGGCGTCGTCCCTGGTCCTGCCGATGTGCCATGTCCGCGGTGACGCTCACTCGCTCCTCCTCCTGATCTCCAGCAGTCCGCCGAGCATCACCACCACGATGATGATCGCGCCCTCGAGCAGGACGGCCACATTCGAGTTGACCCCCATACTGAGCAGGATCGCCGGGATCAGCGTGAGCACGAAGGCGGCGAGGACCGGCCCGAGCAATCGCCCGACCCCGCCGGACAGCGCGACGCCACCCAGCACCACGGCCGCCACCGAACCGAGCAATGCGCCCAGCGCGATCGACTCCTCCGGATTCCCGCTCCCGAGCAGAGCTGTGGTCGCCACGCCCGCGAACCCGGTGAAGACGCCGGAGAGCAGATAGGCCCGGATCCGGGTCCGCCGTACGGCGACTCCGGCGAGGAACGCGGACTGCCGGTCGCTGCCGACCGCGTACACGGCGATCCCTGCGCGACTGCGGCTGAAGGGCAGCCAGATCAGACAGTAGATTCCGGCCAGCGTCAGCAGCGCGGGCCACGGATTCGTGAACCCGCCTGTGATCAGCTGCGCGAACTCCGGCGAGGTGCCGCCCCCGGGGCCACCGAGGACGAGAAGCGCGATACCGACGAAGACGAAGTGCAGCGCCAGTGTCACGACGATGTCGGGCATGCCGGAGACGGCCACGACCCAGCCCATCGCGGCGGACACCAGCGCGGTGGCCACGACGGTGCCCGCCGCGATCAGCAGGCAGACCACGAGCGACTGCCCGTCCATGAAATACGCCGACACGCAGTTGGCGAGCACCATGAGCGCACCCACCGCGAGGTTGATTCCCCCGGAGATGACCACCACGCCCTGGGCCATGGCCAGCAGCGCGAGCGTGAGCGTCCCCGCGGTGAGCGACCGCAGCTCGAAACCGCCGAAGTTCGGAACCTGCAGGTAGCGCACGAACAGCATGACCAGGAGCACGAGGCCCATCCCGACCACCCAGCCGTACTGCTGTCGGAAGCGGACGAGGCCGCTGGTGGCGCCCGGGACCGTGGTGAGGCTGCCGCTCATCGTGCCTCCTCCGGTTCGCCCACGAAGCCGTGGGCCGCGCTGAGGATGGCCTCCTCACCGGCGTCGGCCGGCAGTTCCGCGACGATCTCACCGTGGTAGAGCACGACCGCGCGGTCACACACGAGCTCGATCTCGCGCAGCTCACTCGTGTACAGGACAACGGCGGCACCGTTGTCGGCCAGCTCCCGCACCAGGGTGTAGATCTGGCGTTTCGTGCCGATGTCGATGCCCCTGGTCGGGTCGAAGAGCAGCAGCGTGGTGAAGCCCTCGGCGAGCCATCGGCCGATGGTGAGCTTTTGCTGGTTTCCGCCGGACAGCCTGCGCGCCTGGCTGGCCGCACGCGTGTCGATGGACAGCCGCTCGACCGCGTGGCTCACCGCACGGTTCTCCTTCTTCATGCTGATCGGCCCCCATCGGGAGGGACGCGCACGGGAGGAGAGCGCGATGTTCTCCCGGATCGACCGCTGGGGAAGCAACGCGACGGAGCGGTCGCTCGGGACCAGCGCGAGACCGTGCCGGATGGCGGTGGCCGGATGGCGGGGAGAGATCTCCTCGCCATCCACGACGACGCGGCCTTCCCGCGCACGCTGCGCGCCGGCGAGCACCTCGAACAACATGTCCTGGCCTTGGCCCTCCAAGCCGGTGACCCCGAGAACCTCGCCGGGCCGCACCGAGAAGCTCACGTCGCGCAGGGGCCCGGCACGGAGGTTCTCCACCACCAGCCGGGGTGGCCGGTCGGTGCGTTCGACCGGGCCTCGGCGTGCTCCCACCGTCTCCTCAGCCATCTGCCCCACGGTCTCGCCCAGCATCGACTGGACGATCCGCTGCTCGCCGCCCGCGCGAGGCGGGAAGCTGGCGACATCACCGCCGTCACGGAAGACCGTGCACATGGAACAGTGCCGCACCACCTCCTCCAGCCTGTGCGAGATGAACAGCACGGACCCGCCTCCGGAGATGTGGCGTGCCATCACGTCGAAGACCGTGGTGGCGAGGTCGGCCGGGAGCGCGGCGGTGATCTCGTCGAGGACCAGCAGACGCGGTCGGTGGGTCAGAGCCCGCGCGAGGTCGAGCATGCGCAGGAACGGCAAGGGGACGTCGCGCGTACGTTCAGCCAGGCTGAGCTCCCCGATGCCGAACTCGACCAGGCGTCGCGTGACCGCGGCGGTGTCGGTGCCGGTCAGCTTCAGGTTCTGCTCGATGGTGAGGTCGGGCACCATCGCCGGGTCCTGGAAGACCGTGGCGATGCCCTTGGCGTAGCCATCCGCCGGCGACCGCAACTCGACCGGTTCCCCGGCCATGGTGATGCTGCCCGCGTCGCGGTGGAGAACCCCGGTGATGATCTTCACCAGCGTCGACTTGCCTGCGCCGTTCGCCCCCAGGAGCGCGTGCGACTCCCCTGGCCTTACCGTCAGGTCCGCCGAGCGCAGCGCGACGACCGTGCCGTAGGACTTCGCGATGCCTCGCACTTTCAGCAGTGCCTCGTCAAGCGGCATGGTGCTCTTTCGTTCTGTCGGGGCACGCGCGTGGAGCGGGCCGGGCAGGCGCCGCTCCACGCGCTGGGGACCAGGTGAGGCCGTGGCCTCGCCGTCTTACTCGCCCGGGCCCGTGCAGGCGTACAGCTGTTCCTTGGTCATCTGCAGCGGGTAGTCGATGTCGACCGCGGCACTCGACGTCGGAGGACGCTGGGGGTCGTACGCCTCCGTCATCCGCTGGGTGTCCTCCTCCATCGACCACAGCTCAGGGGTCAGCGTGGTCTCGCGCGTGACGTCCTCACCGTTGAGGACCTTCAGCGCGATGTCCGTGCCCACGGCACCGATCACGGCCGGGTTGGTCACCACCGCTCCAGGCGCGCCCTCGATGAGCTGTCCCAGGAAGGCGTTGGTGTCCTGGCCGGTGACGGGCACCGCCTCCTTGCCCGCGGACTGGATCGCGTTGACCACCGTGTAGTCGGCGCCCGTGGTCCAGACGCCCGCGAAGTCACCGGCGCTGAACTGCTGCACTGCCTGCTCACCGGCCTTGGTGTAGTCCCAGCCACTCCAGACGGTCCGCAGGGTGATGTCCGGGTACTCCTCCAGCGCCGCCATCACTCCCTTGTGCCGGTCCACGTCGGCCTGCACGCCTTCGATTCCGCGGACGTAGAGCAGCTCGCCCTGCCCGCCGACCTCCTCGGCCAGCCACTCCATGCCCAGACGGCCCCACTCGACCTGGTCGTTGGTGACGACGTGCGCCGCGTCGGTGGAGACCGCGGAATCCACGGAGACCACGGCGATGCCTTGCGCGTCGGCCTGCTCGATGATGCCGTTCAGCTGTTCGGGATCGGACGGATTCACGACGATCGCGTCAACGCCCTGCGAGATCAGGTTTTGCAGGTGCTGCACCTGTTCGGTCGGCCCGGCGTTCTCCGAGATCACCACCACCTCGGAGACCTGACCGCTGGCGAGCGCCTCCGCCTTGATGGAGCACACCATCTGCTCCCGCCACCCGTTTCCGGCCAGCGTGTTGCTGACCCCGATGACGAACTGCCCGTCGCCGTTGCCCGAGCCCTCCTGGGTCGCCCCACCGCCACCGCAGGCCGCGGTCAGCGCGAGGGCCGTTCCCACTGCGGCCACCTTCATGGTCCTCAGTCTCCGCATCTGACCAGCTCCTCCGTCCCGGACGCAATTCAGTGACACCGCGCCGGATCGCTCGGCGCAGGCAGTGGCGCAAGGTCCCCACAGCGGTCGACGCCCCCGCGGAGCGACCAGACCACCGTATTCGAATTTGACTAGGCCAATGTAGACAACAACGTCAACGTAATGAACCGGTCAATCCCGGTCAAGCATCGAAACCGATTCGTGGCCGCCTTCCCCATCTCAAGAACGCGCTCTCCGATGGCATCTGGGGTGCGATTTCGGGCGTGGGGGCGGCTCGGTCGGGTCTGGTGGTCGTCATCGGCCGGCCAGGTGCGGGCCGGCCGATGACGACGGGTTCGTTCGTTCAGTAGGGTCGTGCGCCTCCCGCGGGTGGGCCACCTCGGCGGCCGACATCGCTGCGGGCGGCGGCGTTGGTGATGGTGCCGCGTTCCTTGCGGGTGATCACGCCGTCGGCCACCAGCTCGGAGGTCACGTCCTTGACGTGGCGCATGAACGCTCCCTTGTTTGGCCACTCGCCCTCGTCGTCGATGAGGTCGTTGATGGTGCAGCCGTTGTCGAGGGCGTGGTTGGCGACGCCGCTGTCGACGTCACCGAGCACGACAGTCTCCCGAGAATCCGGCTCGGGACACGGCCCCGGCTCGCCGATGGTGAACTCCACCGACCGCCAGTCCTCGACCGTGCCTGCCACGTCCACCGACCGGAACTCCACCGTGTAGTCACCGGGGCCGGGCACGACGAACGGCTCGGTGTAGACCGTCGGCTCCGGCTCACCGGCCATCCGGTACTGCGTCCGCGCGACGCCGGAGGTGGCGTCCTGCGCATCCAGGCGCACCGTCACCGGCCCGGTGAAGACATCACCGGCTTGCTCGCCCTGCAGGGACGCCTCCGTGGCGGGAGCCGTCTGATCGACCAAGAACTCGATCTCCTCGATCCCGGTCTGCTCACCAGGACCACCCGACGGCTGCACCTCGAACGTCGAGACCATACCGGTCCACGTCGTCGGATCATCAGGATCCGGCCGACTCGAGTGCGGTGTGCAGTAGACGTAGTACGTGCCCACCTCGGCTGCCTCGTAGAAGAACGGGTCGTCCTCCCAATCCGATCCCAGCGGACGAGACGCCAGCACCGTGCCGCTCTCGTCGGTGATCACCACATCGTGTGCGTAGCCGGGAACGTACTGGAACTTGACCGTGTCACCCTGCCGCACACTGAACTCGGACTCGCTGAAATCGAACCCGTTCTCTCCGACGAGGATCTCCTTCTCCGCCGGCTCGCCACCGTCGCCGGGAACCACCGCCCGATAATCGATGTTGTGGACACCGTCCGCGTCGAACACCACGGGTTCGGTCCACGTGCGCCACTCGGACTCATCGGTCCGCGGACGCCACTGCAACTCCGCATCGGGATTGTTCGACTCCAGGCTCAGCGTCACCGGCGACACGTACCAACCGTTGGTGCCGTCGGGCTCCACTGGCTCCACCGAGGCATCCACCGTCAGCTCATCGGTGAGTTCCTTGACCCAGAGGTCGCGGAAGAACACGTTGTCCGACACGCGGTTGTTCTGGATCCCGATGTAGCCGGAGGACAGGTCGCGTCCCGAGCCTTCCGGGTTCTCGTACTCGTTGACCAGCACGTCGTTGATCCACACCCGGACCATCGGGTCATCGACCTCGATCTCCATCTCGTTCCACTGACCGGGGACGGTCGGGAACGACGTCGGCGCCTGGAAGGTGTAGATCGACCCGGTCTTGGAGCTGTCCGGAGCGTCGGGTCGGCCACCGGTGTCGTCGATCTGGATCTCGTAGCCCTGGCGCACGCCGATCCAGGGGTCGTCACCGGGATCGGGGAATCCGAAGAACACCCCCGAGTTGTCGTTCTCGGCCACGGCCTTGAAGTCGAGATGCAACCGGTAGGACTCGAACTGCTCCTCATACCACAGCATCCCCAGCCCTTCCGGATCGCCGACCGTTTCGAGAGCACACGTACCCTCGCGGTCCGCGTCCGGGACGACGGTGAACCCGCCCGGTCCGGCCTGGTTCCACCCGTTCAGCGTCGACCCGTCCCACAGCGGACGGTAGCCCGCGTCGACCGTCGGCTCCGCACACGCGGGCGGTTCCGCGTCGGACGCGGTACACAAGGAGAAGTCGGTGAACCTCGCGGTCAACGGGCTCTCGATCTCATTGGGACCATGCGCGGCGAAGAACCCGAACCTGGGGTTGTCGTATCGCGAGATCGGGGCCGGTCTCCCCACGTTGACCCACGTCTGCCCGTCCCGGGAATACTCGGCGGTCACGTTCTCGCCATCACTGGTCAGCCGGAGGCTGAGCGTCGATGGCGCATCCGGAACAGCCGGGTTGTCGACTCCACTCTGATAGCGGATCTCACCATTCTCATGGTAGAGGTACTCGAACCGTCCATCGGCCTGGTCACCGACCGGAGGGAAGAACGCTGCCTTGGTGAAGTTCTCGTCGTCGGCATGGATGATGAATCCGGCCTGATCGTGCCGGACAGGGTTCTCCGGCATCGCGACGGTGACCTCGGCGGTCCATCGCTCGTCCGGAACCGGCGTGAGGATCAAGTTCTGCGCGTCGGTGTTGACGTTGCCGCTCAGGTGGTTGCTGATCATGTCACCTTGCAGCATGTCGATTTCCAGCGCGCCGTCGGCCTGCCGGTAACCATCGGGATTCTCGCGCACGATCGTCGACCACATCTCACGATCGAGCTCGCTCCCACTGAAGTCGTCGACCACGCACTCGTCGAGAGGAGGAGAGTCGTTGCTGACGTAGTCGATACGGTAGAGGCCCGCGTTGGCACTGGGTCCGAAGCCGCCGCCTTCGAGGACGTAAAGCGAGCCGTCCGGGCCGAACGTGCCGTCCATGAGGCGGGACCAGGTCTCGCCGGGCATGAAGTCGTCGATCGCGGTGACGTTCTCGTTGTCGTCGAGCGCGGCTGTCTTGACGTGGCCGCGGTGGTAGTCCAGCAGGAACCAGCGTCCGTCGTAGTGTTCGGGGAACTTGGTGTCGGACTCGAGGTTTTCGTCGTAGCGATACACCGGCCCGGACATCGGTCCCCCGGCGCCGGTGCCCATGTTCAGGAACGGCTCCGGAATGGGGTTGATCGGCCGGTCGGGCCATCCGACCCACGTGTCCGGCCACCCGGCCCAGCTGCGTGGGTAATAGATGGTCGCCGGCTTCACCGGCGGAAGCTGTTCGAGCCCGGTGTTGTTCGGCGAGTCGTTGACCGGGCCGTTCTCGCAGTCGTAGAAGTCGCCCCGTGGCTGGTCGCTCTCGTAGTCCCACTGACGGTACGGGTAGTTGTTTCCGATGCAGTACGGGTAGCCGAAGTTCGCCGGCTCCGACGTCGTCATGTACTGATCGAAGCCCCACGGTCCGCGCTCGGTCCATTCCCCCAGCCGGTCGGGACCGTAGTTGCCGATGTGCAGCCGATCGGTCGCCGGGTCGATCGAGATCCGGAACGGGTTCCGGAAGCCCATCGCGTAGATCTCCGGCCGCGTCAGGTCCTGGTTGTACTCCTCCGCCGGGAACAGGTTGCCCTCGGGGATCGTGTAGGAGCCGTCCGGCTGCGGTGTGATCCGCAGGATCTTCCCGCGCAGGTCGTTCGTGTTGCCCGACGTCCTGCGGTCGTCGTTGTACCAATGGGTCGGCCGGTTATCGAGCGGCGAGTACTGGTCGTTCAGATCCGGCGGCGACTCGTCGCCGGTGCTCAGATACAGGTTCCCCGCGGAGTCGAACTCGAGGTCCCCTGCCACGTGACAGCAGTGGGTCTTGTTGTACGGCACCTTCAACAGGACGACTTCGGACGCCACGTCCAGTTCGTTGTCCTGGACCGCGAAGCGGGACAAGAAATGGTTCTTCTCGTCTCTGCTGGTGTAGTAGGCGTACACCCAGCCGTTCGACTCGAAGTCGGGATCCAGCGCCAGCCCCAGGAGCCCGCCCTCCTGGTTCTTCGATCCTTCGAAGTCAGGATTCGACGGCAACGGATGATCGTCGAACACACTCAACTCGGCCGCGACGGTCACCTGCTCGGTCTCCGGATGAAATATCCGGATCACGCCATCACGGCTGGCCATGAACACCCTGCCGTCAGGCGCGATGTCCATCGTCATCGGCTCCGGCACATCCGGAGTCAGCAGCACCTTCTCGAACTCGTCACCCGCGGACAGCTCCGCGAACGTGGAGCCCGGGTCCTGCGCATCGCCGGCCTCCTGCGCGGCGGCCGGCGAGCTCACCAGAAGCGACACCAACAGTGCCAGGAACAACAGCAACGAGGTGGATCTCTTCAACGAGGTGGATCTCTTGCCCAACATGGTCCCTCCGGGTGGGGTCGCCGGTCGCGCTCAAGATCGTGCATGGAAGACTTAGTAATGAAACTATCCTCACTATGTTGCTGGAGCTGTATATCGCCTACGCGGTGTAGCGTCAAGGGTCGCGAGCCAAGCCGGTGGTGGCCGGCCGACGCCGCGGCCGAGGAACGGCGCCGCGGTACCGGGCCGTTCGTGCTGGTACCGGAGCTGCCCGAGGCCACCGCGCCCGACGTCGCCGGTGCCGGAACTTTCCCGGAGGACGGACAGAGTCAGCGCCGAGTGACCGGCTTCGTGTTCGGCGCGGTGTAGGGGTCCAGGAGGCGTCGGTGGGCCTCGGTGAGGGCTATGTGCACAGCACCGAGCGCGACCGCGTCGTCGCCGAGGCGCGAGAGCGCTATTCGGGGTACGACGATCACGCGTTTGGTCAGGTGGTGCCGGAGAGCGGTGAGGACGGCGTCGCCGGCCAGGACGATGCCCCCACCGATGATCACGAGTTCGGGGTCGACTGCCAGGAGGAAGGGGGCGAGGCCGCGCGCGAGACGGGCGCAGACCTCGTCGACCACCTGGAGCGCTCGCGCGTCGCCGTCGGCCGCGGCGGTGAGGACAGCCGCGGCGTCCGTGCTCCGGTCATCGCCGAGGCTGCGGGCACGGCGCACGATCCACGCGGTCCCGACAGAAGACTCGAGCGGGCCGTGTCCACCGGCCTGCACCCCCTGCGGCTCGTCCTCGAGATCGACGAACCCGATTTCACCGGCGGCGTCGTGGGCACCGCGGAGCAGCTGGTCCCGCAACAGCACCGCGGCACCGACCCGAGACCCCCACTGCACGAGGAGCAGGTTGTCGGTCTGGCTGCCCGCGCCGCGCCATCGTTCGGCCATGGCGGCGAGGTTGACGTCGTTCTCGACGTGCACAGGGCAGCTGACGTTGCGCTGGAGCAAGCGGCCGAGTTCGAGAAAGTCCCGGCCGGGCATGGAGGGCGCCTGCACCACGGCACCGCGGCGCGGGTCAACGATGCCCGGCATACCGACGCCCACCGAGGCGAGCGCGGACAGCGGGACCCCCGCCTTGGCGAGGACCTCGCTCATGGTCGCCTCGACACCGTCGAGCAGGTTGGCATGCGCGTCGCCCTCGGCGGTCACGTCGCGGCGCTGACGGGCGACGATGGTTCCGTTGAGGTCGGCGACCTCGCAGTAGACCCGGTGCGGGCCGACATCGACGCCGAGCACATACCGGGCGTCGGCGCGGAACCTCAACACGCGCGCGGGCCGACCCATCCGAGGCACGTCGGCCTCAAGCGTCTCGGCCTCTTCGACCAGGCCGTCGTCGATCAGCGTGGAGACGGCCGCGGTGACCGTCGGACGGGACAGGCCGGTCGCTCGCATCAGTTCCGTCACGCGGGCCGCCCCCACCTCTTGGAGGACGGTCAGTACCGCGGCGCAGTTCATCAGCCGCAGCGTCTGCGGATTACCACCAGCTTGCATCGCGACCCCTTGACGCTACACCTCGCAGGCGATATACAACTCCAGCGAGATAGTGAAGATAGTTTCATTACTAAGTCTCCCATGCGCGATCTTGTGTGCGGCCAGCAACCCCACCCGGAGGGACCATGTTGGGCAAGAGATCCACCTCGTTGCTGTTGTTCCTGGCACTGCTGATGTCGCTGCTGGTGAGCGCACCGGCCGCCGCACGGGAGGCCGACCCATGCCCGGATCGGCACACGCCGCCCGCAGGCTACGTACCACTGTTCGACGGCGAGACGCTGAACGGATGGACCCAGGCGGGTCCCGGTGGCTTCGTCGTCGCCGACTGCGGGCTGCTCCAGCCGCATGGAGGCATGGGCCTGCTCTGGTACGACCAGCGCGAGTTCACCGATTTCACCATGCGAGTCGACTTCCGGGTCCATGACCCTGCCGACAACGCAGGCGTGTTCATGCGCTTCCCCGATCCCGGTGATGACCCGTGGGTCGGCGTGAACCAGGGCTACGAGGTGCAGATCTATGAGGCCACCGACGATCCCCTGACACGGACCGGTGCCATCTACACCTTCGCTCCGGCCGAGCCGCTGGCCACCAACCCCATCGGTGAGTGGAACACGATGGAGATCGAGGCCATCGGCCACGAATATCGGGTCATCCTCAACGGCACCGAGGTCGCCACCTACACCGGTGACGGCAGCCGAGGGCTCGAAGGCTACGTCGGCCTGCAGAACCACTCAAGGGGTCAGACAGCAGGCGAAAGCGTAGAGTTCCGCGATGTCTGGATCAAGGATCTGACGCAGCCGGAGGGGCCGTGCCCCGAACCGGATTCTCGGGAGACTGTCGTGCTCGGTGACGTCGACAGCGACGTCGCCAACCACGCCCTCGACAACGGCTGCACCATCAACGACCTCATCGACGACGAGGGCGAGTGGCCGAACAAGGGAGCGTTCATGCGCCACGTCAAGGACGTGACCTCCGAGCTGGTGGCCGACGGCGTGATCACCCGGAAGGAACGCGGCACCATCACCAACGCCGCCGCCCGCAGCGATGTCGGCCACCGAAATGGCCCACCCGAACGGACGGCGCAACCCCACTAACGCGACCCGACCGGGGTAAGCAACACAGTGGTGAAAACCAGTGGCGGGAGCGGATGGTGTGCTGGATCCAGCCCCAGGAACCGGTGAACAGCGTCATGCACGAGGTGCTTACCGTGCTGACGGCGAGGACATCCGCTGCTGAACGTCCAGTGACAGGCTGACACTGTGGACGAAAGAACTCCGGGCGGCGCCGTTCTCGCCTTCGACATCGGCGGTACGACGACCAAGGCCGAGGTGGTGGGACCCGACCTGCGGCCCTGGGCCAGCACACGGGCACCGACTCCCCGCGGGGCTGCGCTGGTTGACGCGATCGCCGAGGTTGGGACTACGCTGCTCGCCACGTTGGAACCGGACCGACGTGCCGCCGTGTCCGCCGCCGGACTGGCGCTGCCGGGGATCGTGGATACCGTGGCCGGCACCAGCGTTTTCGCTGCGAACCTCGACCTCCGCGACGAGCCCATTGTCGAGCCGGTGTCGCGGCGTTTGGGCCTGCCGGTCCGTCTTGGTCACGACGTCACGGTCGCAGCCGAGGCGGAGCGGCAGCGCGGCGCGGCGCGAGACCTGGTCGATCCGGTCGTGGTTTTCGTCGGCACCGGGATCGGCGCCGTGAGCTACGTGCACGGCAGGCGCGTCGTCGGCACGTCCGGCCAAGCGGGCGAGCTCGGTCATGTGGTTGTCCGGCCCGCCGGACCGCTGTGCGGTTGCGGTGTCCGCGGGTGCCTGGAAGCGGTGGCCTCAGCCGCGGCGGTCGCACGCGCCTACACCGAGCTCTCGGGACGCCCGGTCCGCGGCGCCGAGGACGTCGTCGCGCTGCGTGGCAAGGACCCCGCGGCGGACGCGGTGTGGGACGAAGCGGCCGAGGCACTCGGCGACGGCTTGCTCGCCGCGACCGCGCTGTTGGCGCCCGGCGGCATCGTGCTCGGCGGCGGGCTGGCCATGGCAGGCCGCGCCTTACTCGATCCCGTGGAGGACCGGCTGCGTACCCGCGCGAACACCGTGCCGGTGCCACCGCTGCTCACCGCCGCGCTCGGATCCCGGGCAGGTGTGGTCGGCGCCGCCCTCATCGCGCTCGACCACGAGGTGCCTGCCCGGATTCCACGCGACACCCCGGGACGCCAGCCCGCACCCTGAGGAGGCGGCGCGATGACGGCGGTGTCGTCATCCACAGACTCGGACCAGCAACACTTCGGTCGACAATCGCTTGATTCACTCGCCTGCCCCCCTGCCTGAGGATTGACGGACCGTCGTCGATCGCGCGGTGATGAACTACGACGTGAGTGTCGACGAACGGTTTCACCAGTACGCGGCCGCACACCTCGTCGAGGTAGCGCGGGCCGTCGGCGGTATCGGAAGGTGGTGAATGGTCACCCCGCACCGTCGACACCGGGGCGATCCGGCGACGAGGAGGTACAACGACGAACGACGTTCCGCCCCGGAGCGAGGTCACGATCACCGCTTCGATCAAGGACGCCTAGCGCGGGCCGCCCTGCGGGACCGGTCCGTGCTGCACTAGTGGCACGGCCGGGACACCGACGGGCTCGGCACCGAAGAGTCCGACCGGCTCGACCGACAGTGGTCGTCCTGGTGGCCCGAACACACTCGCAACACCCACCACCGCGTCCGGGACGCGGTACGACCCGAAAGGCGCGACACCATGACGGACGGCACCATCGGCACCATCGTCGGCTTCGACCTCACGGTGCGGGACGCACCGGCTGTACGGGACTTCTACGCCAACGTCGTCGGCTGGAAGCCCGAATCGCTGAGTATGGGCGAGTACGACGACTACATGATGCTGACCCCGGACGGCACACCGGTGGCCGGTGTGTGCCATGCGAAAGCCGAGAACGCGGACCTCCCGCCGCAATGGATCACCTACATCGCTGTCGGCGATCTCTCCGCGAGCATGGACCGGGTCACAGCCCAGGGCGGTGAAGTACTGCAGGCGCCGAACGGGTTCGGCCCCGGCGGATTCGCGCTCGTCAAGGATCCCGCGGGTGCGGTGCTGGCGCTGATGCAGAACCCGTACGGCGGCTCGGACACTCCCGACCACGCGGAGGGCTGAACGGGGAAGTCGTGGGGCCCGCGACCGAGACGGTGACGGGCCCCACGCTCAGCCCGACGACAACCGCAGAACGGGCTGTGGTGTTCAACTCACCATCGCGCGTCGAGCAGCCGGTCGCCCGATCCCGTGTCCATCGCGCGAGCATGAGCTCGGTCAGTCGTTCCGTGACGGTCCTTTGCGGCGGTAGTCGTACACCGCGTGGTCGTCGAACGCCCGATGTCCGGTGGTGGAGGCTCGGTCTCTTCAGCGCTCGGCACGGCGGTAGGACACGGAAAGTCCGCGAAGGCAAGAGATCCCAGGCGCGTCGTAGTAGTTCAGCTCTTCCGTCGCCGGAGTGAACTCCGTTGTGCGACCGGCCAGGACGCCGAGCGCGACTGTGGTCTCCATCCTGGCGAGTTAGGAGTCGAGGCCGCGAACGCCGCAGGGGAGAAAGCACGGCTTACCCTTTTACCGGACCAGGCCGAGGTTGACACTCGACACCGCGACGAGCCAAGAGCCGGTTCAGCCAGGCAGCATCCGGAACGGCAGGTCGGATATTGCCCGAGACCGGCCTCCGCACCGTCGTCCAGCAGCGCACCAGCGAAGCGCCGTTCGAGCTTCCCGACGCCAGCGTCGACGGTCGGGGCCTGCAACCGGCCTTCCGCGGGGCACGCTGGGACGACATCCGGGACGCGATCTACCCGCACCCCGCATGATCGCCCTCGACACCAACATCCTCGTCTACGCACATCGACGTGACACAGAGTTCCATCGACCGGCCGCGCAACACGTAAGGACACTCGCGGAAGGCCGATCGGCGTGGGCGATCCCCTGGCCCTGCCTGCACGAGTTCTACGCCATCAGCACGCATCCGACGATCTACGACCCGCCGAGCACACGAGAACAAGCAACCGCACAGCTCGACGCCTGGCTCTCCTCGCCCTCTCTCTCGCTACTCGGTGAGCCGACGGCCTATTGAAATCACTTCAAGCCGCTACTCAAGGAGGTGAACCTAGCCGCGTACGGGCTCGTAGCGCAGGAGGACCGCGCCCGACTCGAAGGTGCGGTTCTCCACCAGCTCCAGCTTCAGCCACTTGTCCAGTGACGGGAAAAACGGTATGCCGCCGCCGATCGCGACCGGCGTCACCAGTACGTGGAACTCGTCCACGAGACCGGCCCTGACCAGGGTCGCGGCGAGCGTGGCGCCACCCACCTCCATCAGGCCGTCGGTCTCGGCCTTGAGCCTCCTCGCCACCTCGACCACATCACCCCGCTCCAACCGGGAGTTCCAGTCGACCGACTCCAGGGTCCGCGAGAAAACCACCTTCGGCGTCGCGAGCCACAGCCGGGCATACTCGGCCTCCACCGGGGGCACGCCGGGTGCCTGGCCTGCGGTCGGCCAGTGGGCCGCCATCAGCTCGTACAGCTTCCGCCCGTACAGCGACAGCGCGACGTCCCTGGTCCGGTCGTTCCAGTACTGATGCAATTCGTCGTCCGGCACGCTCCACCCGAGGTCGCCGTTCGCGTCGGCGATGTAGCCGTCCACCGAGACGTTCATGCCATAGGTCAGCTTTCCCATAGTGGTACAGAGTGCCAGAACGAGGGAAAATCATCGCGGCTCCGCGGCGGCACGCCACGACGTCAACACCCGAACGCGGGCCGTCACGCGGGCAGAGCCTTCTCCAGGTAGCCGACGAGGACCTGCTCCGACTCGGCGACCAGGCTTCACGGTCGTCCTCGGACGCCGACACGATCGTCGACAGCAGCCCGCCGAACAGCCGGGTCGCCCTCGCCGTAACCGTCTGCTCCGTTGCACCGGATGAACCCGGCCCACACGCTCCGCGTGAACTGATACCACGACCGACACGCTTCACCCAGCACCGGTGACCGCATCGCGCAGAGCCGCCACCACGGCACGCTGCCCCGCCGTCGGCTCAAACTTGGTCACAGCCGTCGTGGTCCGCCCGGACCACGACGGGTCGTGAACCCCGACGGTGTCGACCTCGGCAGGGAGCCCGGGAACGGCGATCTCGGGAACGGTCGTGATGCCGAGCCCGGCAGCGACGAAGCCGAGCCTGGCGTTCCAGTTGTGGATGCGATAGGCGATCCGGGGCTGTGGCAACGTGGGCCAGGCGCCGAACTGGGGGTCGCCCCGCAAACCCGCACCGGCGATCCAGGACTCGCCGGCCAGGTCGTCGACCGTGACCTGCGACCGGCCGGCCAAGCGGTGGCCTCGCGGTATGGCGACGACGCCGCTGCCGCCGGTCGTCAGACGCACGGTCCGTAGGCCACGCAGGTCGTAGGCAGGCAGACCCTGGCCGACGGCGATCACGGCGACATCGACTCCTCCGGCGCTCACCTGGCGCACGAGCGCCGGTGTGGACGCCTCGTGCAGCTCGACGACCAGTGCGGGATGCTCGCTTCTGAGCGCCGCCACCGTCCTGGGCACGAGCGACCAGGTGGCGGTCGGGAAGGCACCGAGGATCACCTGCTCGGCGAGTGTGTCGGAAAGCATGGCGAGCTCGCGGTCTGCCGCATCGAGCTCGGCCAGCACAGCGGCCGCCCGCCGTGCGACCGCCTCGCCGGCACGGGTGGCCTCCACTCCCCGGGCCTTACGCACGAACAAGGGCATCCCCGCGGCCGACTCCGCGGCCGCCACCTGCCGAGAGATCGCCGACTGGGTGTATCCGAGGAGGTCGGCCGCGGCGGTGAAAGACCCGGTGCCGACGACAGCATGGACGACACGCAAGGCGGGAACGGTGAACTCGGCCATGAGCTCCACCCTAGACATGCGTACCACGCATGTCATACATGCGAAAGATTCGTTTGTGGAATGCCTGAGCCGCCACGATGCTGGAGCCACGAAGGCAACACCACGAAAGGAACAACGCGGATGTCCCCTCCTGATCACAAGACCTGGTTCATCACCGGCGCCTCACGGGGCTTCGGCCGTCTCTGGACGGAAGCCGCGCTGGAGCGTGGCGACCGGGTCGCGGCGACGGCCCGCGACCTCACCGCACTCGAGTCGCTGACGGAGCGATTCGGGGACGCGGTCCTGCCACTGGCCCTCGACGTCACCGACCGGGCCGCGGTGTCTCGCGCCGTCGAGCATGCCGTCGACCGGTTCGGCCGCCTCGACGTCGTCGTCAACAACGCCGGTTACGGACTCTTCGGCATGGTCGAGGAACTCACCGAGACCGAGCTGCGCGAGCAGATGGAGACCAACTTCTTCGGCGCCGTCTGGGTGACCCAGGCGGTCCTGCCCGTTCTGCGGGCCCAGCGTTCCGGCCACATTCTGCAGGTCACGAGCGAGGGCGGCGTACGCGCTTATCCCGGCATCGGCGCCTATCACGCCTCCAAGTGGGCGGTGGAGGGCCTGTCCGACTCGCTCGTCCAGGAGGTCGCTTCGTTCGGGATTCACGTGACCGCGGTCGAGCCGGGCCCCTATGCCACGGAGTTCGCCGGGAGCAAGAGCCTGCGGACCACCGAGCACCACCCCGATTACGTCGGCGTTCGGGAAGCGACCGCCAAGGAGTGGGTCCTCGGCGACCCGGAAGCCACCGCGGAGGCGATCCTCACGATCGTCGACGCCGAGAACCCTCCCCCGCGGATCGTCCTCGGGCATACACTCCCCGAGATCGAGGAGATCTACGCCGACCGACTGCGGGTCTGGCGGGAATGGGCACCGGTCACCGAGGCCGCGTTCGGCAGGCGGATCATTCCCGAGGCCGCGTGACCGGAGTCAGTCCCCTCCCGGCTCTGGCTGGGCTCGCCGGCGCGTCGTCAGGTGCGCGTCTGCGCGATTCTGTCGAGCCATTCGGCCATCAACCGGCGTTCGCCATCGGTCAGCTCGGCGAGGTCCGCCCGACACACCGGAAGTGTGACGGCGGCCGTGGCCGGAGACCCGCGGTCCGCGCCGTCGGTCCGCGGGTCGTCGTCGGTGGTGATGGCCGCGATCACGGCCTCCAGAGGCAGGATCGTCAGCCGGGGTCACGTTCGGACTCCGGTGAACCGACGAGCGAAAGCACAGCGCCGCGCCCCCCGCTGGCTCACTCACTAGGGGTGACTGGCCGGGAAGAGCCCGTCGACACGACCGGCCACCGGGCCGCCGTGTTCGAGCAGCGTCGCCACCCGCGCACGGATGTCGGCCGTGTCCAGCCCCCGCACGGTGAGCGTCGTGCGGCGGCGCAGCACGTCGTCGATCTGGTAAGCCCACTCTCGCTCCATGGCATACACGACCTGCGCCCAGATGTCGGGGCCGTCCGGATGCACCCGGTCCAGCAGCGCCGGCTCGTCGAGACCGAGGGCCAGCACCTCGTGGCTCACGGAGCCGTAGTGGCGGGCCAGGTGCGCGGCGACGTCGTGGGGCAACTCCGGCGCCGCGTTGCCGAGCACGTGTTCGACGGCGTCCGGCCTGGCCGCGCCGGGCAGCGGGGTGATGCCGGTGTCGGGCCGTGCCTGCGGGAGTCTCGGGGACAGGTGCGCCAGGATCCTGCGCCCGATGTCGCGGAACGTCGTCCACTTCCCACCCGCGATGCTGACCATGCCGCCACGGCCGACGCTGACGACGGTCTCCCGCTTGGCGTGCTGGGTGCCGCCGTCGCCGCCGGGCAGCACCCGCAGCCCGGAGAACGAGTAGACCACGTCGCTGCGGCGCAGGTGTTCCTGCCCGATCGACAGCCCCGCCTCGCCGAGGATCTGGTCGACGTCGGCATCCGAGGGCCGCAGCGCCGCCGGGTCACCCATGTACTCCTCGTCGGTAGTGCCCACCAGCAGCTGGTCCTCCCACGGGATCGCGAACGACACCCGGCCGCCGTCGAGCGGGGTGGTCACAGCCGCGTCCCACCGGCCGTGCCTGCGCAGCACGAGGTGCGTACCCTTGGACAGGCGCATGCTGGGCCGCGCGGCAGGGTCCTCCATCCGCCGCAGGTGGTCGACCCACGGGCCCGCGGCGTTGACGACCACCGAGGCCTCGATTCCGAACTCCGTGCCATCGGTGCCGTCCCTGACGTCCACACCGGACACCGCACCGTGGACGGTGCGCAGGCCGAGCACCTCGGCGTGGTTGAGCAGCACGGCACCGGACTCGGCGGCGGCCCGCGCCGTGGTGACCGCGAGCCTCGCGTCGTTCATCTGGTGGTCGTGATACAGCCCGCACGCCGAGAGACTCTCGGCCCGCAGCGCGGGAACGTACTCGCGTGCGCGTCGCGGCGACAGCAGTTTGCCGACACCGTCGGCGAACCCGGACAGGGCGGTGTAGGCGAGCATGCCCGCCCCGATGGTCGCGGGCCCGTGCGGGCCGCCGCGACGCAACGCCACCAGGAAGGGCAGCGGCCGCACGTGGTGCGGTGCGACGGTCGTGCCGAGCGCCCGCCGCTCCCGGTGATTTTCGCGGACCAGCTTGATATTGCCCATCGCCAGGTAGCGCAGCCCGCCGTGCACGAGCTTGGACGACGCGCTCGACGTGGCCGAGGCGAAGTCGCCCTTGTCGACCACCGCGACGCGCAGCCCGGCCCTGGCCGCCTCCCACGCGGTGGAAAGGCCGACGATGCCGCCACCGACGACCAGGACGTCGAAGCGGCCGGTGGTGAGCAGGGCCCGCGTGCGGGCCCGCTGCTCGCTGAGTTGTTCGCGCACGATCATGTTCCTTCGCTTTCGATCAGTTGGCGTCGATCCAGCCGACGGTCCGTGACACCGCCTTCTGCCACCCCGCGTACCCGGTGGCACGCTGCTCGTCGGTCCAGCCCGGTTCCCACCGCTGGTCCTCCTGCCAGTTCCGTTCCAGCTCGTCGGTGGAGTTCCAGAACCCGACCGACAGACCGGCGGCGTAGGCGGCGCCCAGCGCGGTGGTTTCGGCGACCACCGGACGCGACACCGGAACGCCGAGGATGTCGGCCTGCAGCTGCATGCACAGCTTGTTGCCGGTGACCCCGCCGTCGACGCGCAGCACCCCGAGCTCCACACCCGAGTCGGCGGTCATGGCCTCGACCACGTCCCGTGTCTGGTAGCAGATCGCCTCCAGGGTCGCCCGCGCGACGTGGGCGTTGGTGCTGTACCGGGACAGGCCGAGCAGGGCTCCCCGCGCGTCGGATCGCCAGTACGGGGCGAACAGCCCGGAGAACGCCGGGACGAAGTAGACCCCGCCGTTGTCGGACACCTGTGCTGCCAGCGACTCGCTCTGCGCGGCGCCGCTGATGATGCCCAGCTGGTCGCGCAGCCACTGCACGGCCGAGCCGGTGACCGCGATGGACCCTTCCAGCGCGTACACGGGTTTCGCGTCACCGAACTGGTACGCGAGCGTGGTGAGCAGTCCGTGCTCGGAACGGACGAGCTCGTGCCCGGTGTTGAGCAGCAGGAAGTTCCCGGTGCCGTAGGTGTTCTTGGCTTCGCCGGGACGGAAGCACAGCTGGCCGACGGTGGCGGCCTGCTGGTCGCCCAGCACACCCGCCAGCTTCACCTCGCCCTGAAACGGACCATCGGCCCTGGTGACACCGTAGAGCGCGGGATTTCCCGACGGCCGGATCCGCGGCAGCATCAGCCTCGGAATGTCGAAGAAGGACAGCAGTTCGTCGTCCCAGTCCAGGGTCTCGAGGTCCATCAGCATGGTGCGGCTGGCGTTGGTGACGTCGGTGACGTGCACCCCGCCGTCGACGCCCCCGGTCAGGTGCCACAGCAGCCAGGTGTCCATCGTGCCGAACACCGCGTCACCCGCCTCGGCCGCGGCGCGGACACCGTCGACGTTGTCGAGGATCCACTGGAGCTTGCCCGCGGCGAAGTACGTCGCCGGAGGCAGACCTGCCTTGCGGCGGATGATGTCACCACGGCCGTCCGCGTCCAGCGCGGCGGCGATCCGGTCGGTCCGGGTGTCCTGCCAGACGATGGCGTTGCCGTACGGGCGGCCGGTGTGCCGGTTCCACACGACGGTGGTCTCCCGCTGGTTGGTGAGGCCCACCGCGGCCAGGTCGGCGGCCCGCAGGCCCGTCTTCGTGAGCGCGCTCTCGATCACCGCGCGGGTGCGTTCCCAGACCTCGGTCGGGTTGTGCTCGACCCAGCCGGGCCGCGGCATGATCTGCTCGTGCTCGAGCTGGTGGCGCGCGACCTCGTTGCCGTCGTGGTCGAACACCATGAACCGGGTGCTGGTCGTGCCCTGGTCGATCGCGCCGATGTAGCTGCTCATTGTCGTCACCCTTCCTCGTCAGACCCTGGCCGCGACGGCGTCGGGAACGTAGCCTGGCTCGGGTTCGGCAGGGGGGAGGAACCGGCCGACGAGCAGCCGGTAGAGCCCGGCGCCGAGCACGCCACCGATGAGCGGGCCGACGATGGGCACCCAGAAGTACAGTTGGCCGTACTGGTCCAGCCACGCGGTGTCGTAGCCGGTGAGGAACGAGGCGAGGCGGGGGCCGAAGTCGCGGGCGGGGTTGATCGCGTACCCGGCGTTGGTGCCCCAGGCCATGCCGATGCCGACGACGCAACCGCCCACGAGCAGCGGTGCCATCCACGGCGGCGGGGTCACGTTGCGCGCATGGGTGATGGCGCACACGACGAACAGCAGGATCGCGGTGCCGATGATCTGGTCGCGCAGGGCGCCGAGGTCGCCCACCGGCAGCTCGCCGTTGCCCGGCAACGTGGAGAACACGCCCTGCGTCTTGATCGTGTGCCCGGGGTCGGCCGCGGCGAGGACCTCCGAGTAATTCCACCGCACCAGCAGCGCGCCCACGAACGCGCCCGCGGTCTGCGCGAGCGCGTAGGGCGCGACCTTGCGCCAGGGGAACTCGCGGAACACGGCCAGCGCCACGGTGACGGCGGGGTTGATGTGGCCGCCGCTGATCCTCGCGGACACGAGCACGCCGAGCACCACGCCCAGCCCCCAGGACCAGGCGATACTGTCGTGGTCACCGATGCCCGCCGCGGCCACTTGCGCCACGACTCCGACCCCGAACAGGATCAGGATCATGGTTCCGGCGAACTCGGCCGCGAGTTCACCGGCGAGCCCGCGTGCCTTGAGACGCTCCATTGCTACCTCCGGAAAAACCGTCGTCCCGCGCCGTCGCGGAACGGCGGTGACGATAGGAACGGCATCCGGTGCCGACAACGCCGACCATTCGGCATGGTCGAACGGCATGCCGCCAGAGTGGCGCTCCGCGCGGCGAGGTGCGCAGGTAAGCACGGTTCGGACCGTTCGACCATGTCGAATACCCGAGTTCCAGGGACGGTGCCGACCATCTAAGGTTCCCCCCATGCCCGGGCCCATCCAGTCGATCGAGCGCGCCGCCGCGATCCTGCGGTTGCTGGCGCGCGGCTCCGCCCGGATCGCGCTCGCCGACATCGCGACCGGTCTCGGGCTGGCGAAGGCCACGACCCACGGGCTCCTGCGCACGCTGCAGGGCGTAGGTTTCGTGGAGCAGGACCCCGGCACCGGCAAGTACCAGCTTGGGGAAGCCATGCGCGGCCTCGGCCCCGGTTACCTCGACGCGAACGAGCTGCGCTCGCGGTCCAGCAACTGGGCCGACGCGCTGGCCGCCTTCAGTGGTGAGGCTGTCCGCCTCGGCGTTCCCGACGAGAATGCCACCGTGCTGGTGGTGCACCATGTGTTCCGCCCCGACGACACCCAGCAGTCGCTCGACGTGGGTGCGCACCAGCCGATGCACGCCACGGCGCTGGGCAAGGTGCTGCTCGCCTTCGACGCGGACCTCGCCTCCGTCGTGCTGGCCGGCACGCCCGAGGCCTACACCCGGCGGACGCTCACCACCGCGCACGCGCTGGCGCCCGAACTGGCCGGGGTCCGGCAGGCGGGTTGGGCCGCCGAGGTGGAGGAGTTCGTGCCGGGTGAGGCCGGGCTCGCCGCGCCGGTCCGGTCGTTCGGCGGGCTCGTGGTCGGCGCGATCAGCATCGCGGGGGCCGTCGACCGGATCTGCGACACCCGGGGACGTCCCAGGGATGGTCTGGTTCGCACCGTGCGGGAGGCGGCGCTCGCCGTGAGCCGCGACCTCGAGACCGACCGCTAGGAGTGCCGATGCCCGCCCAGTACGTGATGGCGATCGACCAGGGCACCACGTCCACCCGGTGCCTGGTGTTCGACCAGCGGGCCAGGCTGGTGGCCGTGGTGCAGCGTGAGCACCGCCAGTACTACCCGAAGCCGGGCTGGGTGGAGCACGATCCCACCGAGATCTGGCGCAACGTGGATCGCATCGTGCCGCAGGCACTGCGCGAGGCCGGCGTCACCGCCGAGCAGGTCGCCGGGCTCGGCATCGCGAACCAGCGGGAGACCACGGTGGTGTGGGACCGCCACACCGGCGCTCCCGTCGGTCACGCGCTGGTGTGGCAGGACACCAGGACCGACGACCTCGTACGGGAACTGGGACGGCGCCCCGATGCCGACCAGGTGCGGAGCAAGAGCGGCCTGCCGCTGGCGACCTACTTCTCGGCCCCGCGCATCCGCTGGCTGCTGGATCACATGCCGGGGCTGCGCGAGCGGGCCGAACGCGGCGACGTCCTGTTCGGCACGATGGAGAGCTGGCTGATCTGGAACCTCACCGGCGGCACCGACGGCGGCACCCACATCACCGACGTCACCAACGCCAGCAGGACTCTCCTCATGGACCTGTCCACACTGGACTGGGACGACGAGTTGCTGACGTTCTTCGAAATACCGCGGGCCATGCTACCCGAGATCCGGCCCTCGGCCGCGATCCACGGCACCACCCGCAGGGTCGTGCCGGGAGTGCGGATCGCCGCCGCGCTCGGCGACCAGCAGGCGGCGCTGTTCGGCCAGACCTGCTTCGATCGCGGCGAAGCGAAGTGCACCTACGGCACCGGCGGCTTCCTGCTCATGAACACCGGGACCGAACCGGTGACCTCGGCGCACGGGCTGCTCACCACCGTGGCCTTCCAGTTCGGCTCCGAACCCGCGCACTACGCGCTCGAGGGGTCCATCGCGGTCACCGGGTCGCTGGTGCAGTGGTTCCGGGACGCGCTCGGGCTGATCCGGACGGCGCCGGAGATCGAGACCCTCGCCCGCACCGTCGACGACAACGGCGGGTGCTACATCGTGCCCGCGTTCGCGGGCCTGTTCGCCCCGCACTGGCGCAGCGAGGCGCGGGGCATCGTGGTCGGGCTGACCTCCTATGTGGGCAAAGGGCACCTCGCGAGGGCCGTGCTGGAGGCAACGGCGTGGCAGACCCGCGAGGTCGTCGACGCGATGAACGCCGACGCCGAGCTGACCGCCAAGGCGCTCAAGGTGGACGGCGGCATGACCGCCGATCACCTCCTCATGCAGCTCATCGCCGACGTACTGGGCGTGCCGGTGATGCGGCCCGTGCTCGCCGAAACCGTGTCGGTAGGCGTGGCATACGCGGCCGGCCTCACCGTCGGCCTGTGGCCCGACCTGCAGGGGTTGCGGCGCAACTGGCACCGGGCCGCCCAGTGGCTGCCGCAGATGGCGGCGTCGCGACGCGAGTCCGAGTACGCGAACTGGCAGCACGCGGTGCGGCTCAGCATCGAATGGGGCAACCGAGACCGCGCCGGGTGAGCGCACCTAGGAGCTGTTTAGAAAGTGGTCTTGGTGAGGGTTCGTAGCCAGGTGTCGATGGCGGCGATGTGGAGTGTGGCTTCGTATCGGACGGCGAGCTTGTCGTAGCGGCTGGCGACGGCGCGGTGGTGTTTGAGCTGGTTGATGCCGCATTCCACGGCGTGGCGCTGCCGGTAGGTCGTGGGGTCGAACACGGGTGGGCGGCCACCGGCTGATCCGCGGGCGCGGCGGTGGGCGGCTTGGTCTCTCGGGACCGGGATCGTGGCCGGGATACCGCGTTGCCGCAGGTAGCGCCGGTTCGCGCGGGAGGAGTAGGCCTTGTCGGCGAGCACGTGATCCGGACGCTCGCGGGGGCGACCACGGCCGAGGCGCGGTACCCGGATCGCGTCCAGCGCGTGAACCATCTGTGGGCTGTCGCCGCGTTGACCGGCGGTGAGCAGCAGCGACAGTGGTTTCCGGCCGCCTTCGCAGGTCAGGTGGATTTTCGTGGACAGTCCGCCCCGGGACCGGCCCAGCGCATGGTCGTCCGGTTCGTCGCCGGGTGGTTCGGTCTGTTCCTGCGGCCGGTGTCGGGCGCCGGCGGCATGCTGGTGGGCTCGGTTGATCGTGGAGTCCACCGACACCCGCCAGGTGATCAGCCCCGCCTGGTCGGCCCACGCCTGCAGGATGGTGAGGATCCAGGGCCACACGCCGTCGCGTTGCCAGCGGCGAAACAGCTGATAGATCGACTGCCAGTGCCCATAGCGTTCCGGCACGTCCCGCCACGGGGCCCCGACCCGCACACGCCAGCGGATCCCGTTGAGCAACTGACGGCGTGTCCACTTGGGTGGACGCCCCGTACCTGCCTGCAGCGGCAACACACGCTGCAACGCCCGCCACTGCCGGTCCGTCAAGTCCTTCCGTCCACCGACCGATACGCTGCCCATCGAGGTCTCCGGTAGTTGATCTTCTTGGTCGTTGATCCCTCTACCGGAGACCTCTCTCCACACCAACAGCGGCCCCGCCTTCCTAAACAGCTCCTAGTTGGCGAGGAACCGCGAGCGCATTGCGCCGGTGCGATTTTCACGGGTCTTTTTCGTGCTGTGACGCCATGCGAGGCGGCGCAGGCGAGCCCGTCCGGCTTACAGCGGCAGTGTGCGCAGGTCCGTGGCGGGCTCGTCATATCCGGGTTCCGGGCGTCGTCCGGTGCTAGCCAACTCCGGTGTGGCGATCTCGGCCGCGCGCGGTCGCGCAAAGCGTCGAGCACGTCTTGAGTCGCTCCCTGCCGTTCCCAGGCGGCGAAGTGCTTATACACAGTGGACCACGGTGGAAAGTCCGCCGGTAAGGCTCGCCACTTGATCCCGCTATCGACCACATACAGGATCGCGTCGACGAACTCACGGCGACATTGCTTGAGTGGCCCGGCCTGGTTCGTGCCGCTGCCAGTCTGACCCGAACAGTGGTCCTGTCTCCAGGTCAAAGGGCTTACGGGCCTCCTCGTCCAGCCAAGCTGCTTCCGAGTCATCCCGTGCCAGGTACTCCAGTGTGCCGTCCGGGTCGACTGCCTGGAGCGATTCTCCTTCGGAGAGTACGAAGTGCGTGCGTAGTGCCTCGTGCCTACGCACGATCAACGTCAGCGCGCACCGCATCGCCTGCTCATCGATTCTGCCGTGCAGTTCGCAGCGGAGACTGATGTGGTAAGTCGGTGCGTCACCGAGCAGGTGTTGCACGAAGTACAGTTGATATTGGGCTCGCGATGCCGGGAACAAATAGAGCTGCGGAACTTCCTCATCAACCGGTGCGCGACCGTCACTCATCCAATATGTTCCTTAAAAGCACGCTAGCACCTTTCAGGTACATGGCCATGCGGCCAAAACTGCCAAATCCTTATAAGTTTCCTCAAAACCTCGGACGGCTACGATGCTTAGTTCAGGTCACTGCCAGGCGTCACTACGACAGCAGGGTGACGACCGGCGTTGTTGATCAGTAAGTTTCGGCGCCCGGACAGCGGTCACCGAAGGTGATGGCAAAGGCGTTCAGCACGGGTTTCCAGGGGCATCGTTCATCGGGCGGGGCCTGCCCCGGTGGGGTCGAGGCTGCGGGTGACAAGGTACAGGCAGGGATGTCTACTGTGGTTGTTCTCCCGCCCCGGTCTGACCCTGATACAGGCTGGCCCCTTGTGTCCTGGAAGTGATCCGTCGGCCGGCTCGGGAGAACTTGTGGCACGGTCGATCGGGAGATTGACTTTGTAGGAGCCTGCTGCTTCAGCCCGTCCCCGTCCTCTCCGACCTACGGTCGCACCGTTCCTGCCCTCGGTTGTCGACGGGAAGAACGGACATAATCACGATGCCGGTAACCGATCGCGTTGTCACCCGAGTTGGCTCAAATTATGCGCTCCTGCTCGCGACCGGAGGGCGTTGAGGATCTGCTGGAGGTCGTGGGGAACAACTCATCCGGCACCAACCGCAACGACAGCTCATCCGTGCTCGACGCTTTGCGCGACCGCGCGCGGCTGGCCGAAGGGCGTCACGCCCCGCCGAGCGCGGGGATCATCGACTCGGCCTCGGGCAGAGCCGCCGAGACCGTCGGCGCGGGCACCCGGGGGTTCGACGCCAGCAAGAAGATCAACGGCCGCAAACATCATATCGCCGTCGACACCGTCGGCCTGCTGATCTGCGTACTGGTCACCGGCGCCGACACCCAAGACCGGACCGCCGCCCGGGACCTCCTCGCTCGCCTGAAACACCACTGCCCCAGCGTGCCGCACCTGTGGGCCGACTCCGGCTACACCGGCACCCTCATCGACCGGGCCCGCTCGTTGTTCGGGATCACCCTGGACATCGTCGCCAAACTCGCAGGACAAGTCGGGGTCGTGGTACTACACCGGCGATGGGTCGTGGAACCCAGCCTGGCCTGGATCAACCAACACTGCCGCAGCGTACGCGACTGCGAACGACTCCCCGAACACCACGAAGCCATCGTCCGCTGGGCCATATCCACCACCAGCAAACTCCTCACCTAAGCTCAGGAACAGCCTCTCAGAGTTCCGCAAAGGCACACAGAGTATCCGCCCATCCCTGCATTTCCGCGCTAACCCCTAATGTTACGGAGGTACTGTCATGAATATCGATTATAAGGCGAGCAAGCTCACACTTTTCGAGATCTAGATGAGTTTCTCCCTCTTTACCCCGATTAGCGACCATTTTAAGATATCTGAATATGCTATTCGCAAGAGTTTGCTCCTGGTGTGCGTGCATGCGTGCGAAGTCGAAGTCACACCTCGCCGCCACTGCGACAGCGTTCACGGTTTGATCTACATGTTCAGCCAATCCGAACAGCTCACTCTCTTGAAGTCGATAACCGATTCCATTCGACAACTCAATTTCCTCCACTGCAGGGAAATCTGAGTTGCCGATCGACTCAAACTCCAGTATTCGCCACACTCGCGGTTCTCGCGGTAGAATACCGACGAGGTCAATCAATTCGATCCGGTGCTTGGTGTACCCGCCAACACCTCTCGACACAAACCAAATTTTGATCCTCTCCAACTCTTGACATATACATCACACTTCATTATGGATACTCAAGCGGTTCAGCGCCACCTCATTGCAAGGTCCCCCCAGTGGGATTTGGGTTGTATGGGTGTTGATGCGGGTTACTATGGCCCTTCGGCCTCCCGTGATCAGTAAAGTCGATGTCCCGTACCGGCTTGCCGTTCTCATCGAACTCCCTCGCCTGTGGGTACGTCCCATTTCGCCCCTTCTTGTGGCCGAGCTGAGTATGCGGGTGATTCACATCCGGCGCGGGCTCACCATTTGCCCTAGGCGACTTCCGATCGGGGAACCCCCTACCGAGCTCACAGGCGGAATTGTGGGTGAGTATACCTACTTCGCCGACGTGGTAGGTGTGGTCGGCGTTGATGGTGAGGTTGTGGACCCGTTGTTGTGCGCTGCGGGCCTCGACGGCCGTGACCTGGACCCAGGTCCCGGATCCGGTGCGTAGCCAGGTGCCGGGTGTCAGGTCGTCGGCGTTGACCCAGCCATCGACCGGGCCGGTCCAGAACGGGTGTTCGGCGGTGGCCACCACCGAACCGGTCCCATCGCCACTGGCGTCGTCGGCGGTGTCGATCTCGACGAGGGTCTTCTCGCCCTCACCGATGATCGTGCCCACCACCTCACGCGACGCCGACTCCCCGGTGTCCGGGTCGGTAGCCAACACCCAGTCGCCGAGCTGAATCTCCTCGATCGGTTTTCGCGTCCCATCGGCCAACAGCACCGCCGTGCCCGGCACGAAGCTGTTGATCGGGCACGACGCGCCACTCTCCCGCGACAGCCGCTTACCGGACCACGTGTTCGCTGCAGGCAACCCGGCGCGGACGATCCGGCGGCTGTGACTTGCCCTGCTGTCGGTCAAACGCCCGGGGAGCTACCCGTGGTCCTTGAGCCGTCGGATTTGCAGCTAGGTCCGAACAGCTCGGCCACCCATTGTCCGGACCTACCTCAGATCCACCCAGCGTGAGAGGGTGGTCACTGACTGATGTGGGGAATCTACTACGAACTGGTGTCCGAGGGGGGACTTCGGGTTCTAGGAACAGCAGATCTCCAAGAAGGTAAGAAATCATGGGTAGAGAGTACATAGATACTTCTGTGTCGTAAGTCTTCCGGTCCGCGTGTCAGTGTTCTCTACCACGCACGGGAACTCCGATCGAACACCAGCTTCGCACGGTGTCGTCCGGCAGATCGACACCACTGCAGAACACGTCGTAGCCGTTGTCACGAGGTCAAGCAAACTTCCGTTCCGGTCTGCCTCGGTCGCCACGTGCGGGGTAGCCATGGCGAGAGCGGTACGAACCTGGGTCAGCAAAGACTGGCCCGTGCTGATCCGTTGCTACAACGGCGGCTATCAACACGCCCATCCCGGCTATCTTCCACCCCGCTCACGCCAGGAATTCCCGCTCCGCAAGCGGTGCCCGCAGCACCCGCACTCAGCCGCCGATTCCTGCACCGACTGTGACCCATAGCAGCTACGCCTGGACAACTGGCCGTGTCCCAACGGGTGCACTGATCCGGCCGAGCAAAGCAGTGCTCGGCTTCCCCGGTGCGTGGTGTGGCCGCCCACGCACCAGGTCGCCCCCGAGGGCCGATGCGGCCGTGGGTGCGAGTTGAAAGAGAGAGCGCGCTGCAGCGCGCGAATCCCAAATTCGTCCTCGGCCTCGTCGACAGCGGCTCCTTCCTCTGTTATCACTGGCGCGGCTTCGTCTGCGTGTCTTACGGCGTCGAGCCGGTGGACGCCGCGATGGACCTGTGCCAGCGCTGCGGCAACGCCGACCCCTGCCGCGAGCCTGCGCCCGCTGCGCCAGCTCTGGAGGCACCGCGCCGCGCCCCGAAGTTCCGATAATGAACCATTCGGGAGTCCTGCGTGGTGTCCTCCATACCGGGCCAGTCCACGATGCCGGCGACGTTGACCAGAATGTCGAGCCGGTATAGCCGCCGTCGGCGGAGACGACCGGGCCGGCGATGAGGCCCGAAGCGAGGCCAGGAGACCGATCACCTCGGCGATCTCCCAGAACTGCGGGCCGCGGCCCAGGGGTGGGCGTCGCCGAAGGAGCCCAGGTACTCCCGTTGTCGGCCCGAAAGTTGTCGAGCATGTCGCTCTCGACCGCGCCGGGGCGACGACGCTGGCACGGATACCGCGTGGGCCGCCCTCCAGCGCGAGGACCTTGGTCAAACTGTGCCAGCGCTCCTCTGGACGCGCTGGCAACGGTTTCGACCTCTCCGACGGTGCAAGCGAACGGCCCGACGGTGACGATCACACTCCCGCCGTGTTCGCGCGCCCATGCACCTAAAGCATTGATGCGTGGATCGTGTGCAATAATGAAGTCGCGTCCTGGTCGAGCCGCGGCCATGGACACCTGCTTCAGGAGGGTCACCAATGGTCCCGGACTCGCCCGCCGATGCTCTCGGCTCTCACGCGCCCGGCCTGCGCAACTTGCTCGTTGAGCTCGTACGGGCGCGGCACGGTCTCGCGTCTGAGGCACACCTGGTCTCCGAGTCCAGGTACGCGATGGGGTTCGGCAGCCAGTGGCGGGACCTGCTGGACGACACCAGTCAAACACTGAAGGAACGGGGTTTCCAGTCCATCAAGCTGGGCCCCGGGGGACACGAGGTCCCAGTCGTCAACGGCAGCTTGGTGTACGTCTGGCGCGTGGCGAACAATCCGAAGGCGGTGAGCGAGTTCGCGTCGAGCCCGACCCGGAAAAACGGCTTCATGACCGCTCCCCTCGACCCGACGCTGTGGGAGCCCAGCCTGTCCGGCGAGCCTCAGCCCGTCTATGACGCCTCGGAGGAGAACGAGCTTGATCCCGTGCTCAGGACGGTCGGCGACACGATGCCGTTGGTGCTAGTCATGGTCGAGTCGACACCGCGGCAGCTGCAGTCGATCGAGTGGGCGGTCGCCGTACTCGACGGCGACGGCAAGGTCCGGCTGCGTGGGCAGGAGTGCATCTGGGAACCTGAGCTTGCCGCCGAGGACGCTGCATCCGACGTCGAGTCGTTCGACAGCGGTGTGCCGGTCGCGCCGGTCGTGGAGCTCCAGAAGCAGGACCGGAGGCCAGCCGATGGGTGAGGAGGGTCAAGGCCTGTTCGAGGTCCCGGCTGGCGGGAACGGTCGGTTCGAGCCGGCACGGCTGACCCAAGCCCGGGTCCGCCTGGGGGTGAGCAAGGCCGACCTGGCTGCAGAGGTCGGTGTCTCTGCGGCAGCGATCGGCCAGTACGAGGCCGGCGTGAACTCGCCACGGCCCGAGGTGCTCAACCGGCTGGCGACTTCCTTGAAAGTCCGCCCGGGGTTCTTCGGCGTTGGCCGCCCGCTCGCGCGCATCGACACCCTGAACGCACACTTCCGCAGCCTGAGGTCAGCCCGCGTCAGCGACCGCCAGAAGGCACTGGCCACTGCGGCGTTGGTGTGGGAGCTGACCTTCGCGCTCGAGCGGTACGTCAAGCTTCCCGACGTGGATCTTCCCGTCCTCACCGCCGGCGCAACGCCGTCCGAGGCTGCCGCGGCGCTCCGCGCGCACTGGGGGTTGCCGGACGGTCCGGTGAAGCACTTGGTCGCCACCGCCGAGTCCTGCGGCATCGTCGTCGCCGTACGGCCGTTGCGCGAGATCGACGCTGTCGACGCGTTTTCGGCTGTCATCGTCGACAGGCCGCTCATCATCACCACACCCCGTCGCAGCGAGAACGTTTTTAGGCACAGGTTTTCGATAGCGCACGAGATCGGCCACCTGCTGCTGCATCGCGACCCCAGCGGCCACAGCGCTGCGGTTGAGAAGGAGGCCGACGAGTTCGCAGCCGCATTCCTGACGCCGGCAGCTGCCATGGACGCGGTGCTGCCGCAGCGGCTGGACCTGGCGGCTCTGGACCGGCTCGGGCGGACATGGGGCGTCTCGCCGAAGTCGCTCGTCCGCCGGATGGTCGAGCGCGGGCGCACCACCGAGTCGTCGGCGCGGCGGGCCTACCAGCGCTTGGCTATGACCGACGACCCTCGGGCCGACCCGACGAGCGCGTACCCGGGGGAGAACCCGTCACTCCTGAAGAAGGCTGCGGAGCTGGCGAGCGACCACGGCGTGGGGATTCCTTCTCTCGCTGAGGTGCTGAAGCTTAGCACGGTGCAAGTCCGTGACCTGCTCGGCGATGCCGACCAGCGCCCGGTCCTGCGCCTGGTCGGCGGCGGGGACTGACTGCCATGGCATCAGTGCAGCAGCAGGTGCAGAGCGTCGACGGGGTGATCTGCCAGAACATCGCCAGTCTCCGTGACGATCGCGGTTTTCTGTCGCAGAACCTCCTCGCTCAGCTTAGGAACATGATCGAGGGGCTCATCGTCTGGGCGCACCTCGACGATCCCTCGGCCGAGTTCCACTACGACCAGGTGGGCCCTGCGCTGGCCGAGGTCAAGGCGAAGGCGAAGTTCCGCTTGCTGAGCAGGTTCCACAACCTGCTCCAGGCCAGTGCCTCGCACTACACGCTGGACGGCGACCCGTCCGAGCGGCTGATGCTGAAATACTACGAGTACCTGCTTCGGACCCGCGACCTCGTGTTGAAGCAGTTCGGTATCAGGATTCTTAGCAACCTTGAGCTGTTCCCCGTAGACCTCGATCCGTCGCTCCGGGAGTACCACGAGAAGATCGCGGAGCGCATCGAGGCGGCCAGCGCGAAGCGGATCGAGCGCCGTCGCGGGCGCTACTATGTCCATAGTTCGCGGCCCTTCTTCTCCGGCGGGCGGATCTACTACGAGGTCACCTTCTCGGTGGCCCACGACTGGACGAGCAAGTTCGACCGCACGATCGCGTTCACCGACATCGACATGACCGACAGGTACGCGGCCTACCTGGACCTGTCGAGCGAATCGATCACGGTGCTGGGGCAGACCATGCCGATCTTGGTCATCCGTTCGTGGGAGGTCTCGATACGGCCCTGCGAGTTCACCAACTACGCGCGGTTCTTCGGACTGTCGACGCGGGTTCAGTCGAGCCACGCCGAGTACCGCAACCTGATGCAGTACCTGACGAAGACTCGATCCAGCCTGCTCGACCTCGTCGATATGACCGACGCGAGCTACAACCGGATCCGCAGTTGGGCTCTCGGCGACTCGCGGCGGACCGCGCTGATCTTCCCTGCGCTCGACCAGGCCCGGGCGCTCATCCGCTCGAACCGGCCGGGGTCTCGTGTGCTGCGGTACCTGATGCTCCAGATGCGCAATCAGTGGATCAAGGCCCAGTACGACCCCACGCCGAACAGGTGGCTGTCGGGGCTCCGGCTCACGTCGCGGAGCAGTCCCTTCGACACGATGCCGTTCTGCACTGCCCCCAGCGGTCACGTCCCGCGGTTCGTGGATCTCGCAGAGAGCCTTGATGCAACCGGCCGCGAGCACGAGCTGCTGGCGCGCCGCGTAAGGAACAACGTCGAGCAGCACGGCGCGATCTACACACCGGTTGCTGAGTGCGAAGACCTCGGCGACATTGACGCGCTGATCACGAAGCACAACCGGCTGCTCCCGCCGATCGACCGGCACGCGCCGCGGAAGCTTGCCCACGCCCACGGGCACGTCTTCATCGTCGGGTACGAGGACGACACCGTCGCGATCATCGAGAAGCTGCGGGCGATCGCGGGTGAGGGCATCGAAGGGCACGCCGACGGTGTCCAGGAGTGGCTGGACGCGAACCCGGGCGAGATCGACGACGACCTGAAGGCCACGGCACTGAAAAAGCTGTTCAGGCGCTCGAAGGTCGCACTCGTCTACGGGTCGGCCGGGACCGGGAAGTCCACCATGGTGGATCACATCGCTGGGTACTTTTCGGGCGAGCGGAAGCTGTTCCTCGCGCACACCAACCCGGCCGTCGACAACCTCAGGCGGCGGGTACATGCGCCGAATTCAGACTTCAGCACGATCACCGGCCACATCAACAGTAGCGCGTCGTTCGGCTCAAGCTACGGCGTCGTCGTGATCGACGAGTGCAGCTTCGTGGACAACACGAGTCTGTTGAAGGTACTCAACAGCACCGAGTTCGAACTGCTGGTGCTCGTCGGTGACGTCTACCAGATCGAGTCGATCCAGTTCGGCAACTGGTTCAGCCTCGCGCGCTCCTACGTCCCCAAGGAGTCGGTCTTCGAGCTGACCAAGCCCTGGCGGACAGAAGACGGAGCGCTACTCGTCTTATGGGACCGGGTGCGGAACCTGGACGACCGGATCGAGGAGTCGCTCTCCAAGCACGGCTACTCGAAATCGCTGGGCGATGCGCTCTTCCTGCGCGAGAGCGACGACGAGATCGTGCTGTGCCTGAACTACGACGGGCTCTACGGCATCAACAACGTCAACCGGTTCCTGCAGGCGAGCAACCCGAGCCCCGCCGTGACCTGGGGCGAGGCGACCTACAAGGTCGGCGACCCGGTGCTGTTCAACGAGACCGAGCGCTTTCGGCCGGTCATCTACAACAACATGAAAGGCAGGATCACCGGCATCGACCGCGTGCCCGGTCGCATCACGTTCGACGTCGACCTCGAACACGAGATCACCGACGAGGACGATCTGGCCCGTACCGACCTGCGGTTGGTCAAGGACTCGGTAGTCCAGTTCGACGTCTTCGAGCGCCCGAACTCGGACGACGATGACGACGACGTCAACACGCTGGTGCCCTTCCAGATCGCCTACGCCGTGTCGATCCACAAGGCACAGGGCTTGGAATACGACTCCGTCAAGGTGGTCATCACGGACGCCAACGAGGAACGGGTCTCCCACAGCATCTTCTACACGGCGATCACGCGGACCAGGCGTCGGCTTGGTGTCTTCTGGACACCGGAGACGCAGCAACGGATTCTGAGCCGCCTGGCGGTGCGAGAGAAGGCGAAGGACGAGAACCTGCTCAAGGCACGCCGGGGTGTCATTCCTGTTGAGTCCCGGCCGAAACGGCAGAAGGAACGCCCCCGGCCGTAGTGGGTGCGCCGGGGGCCCACAAGTCGATCCTGCGCGGTTAGGAGCTGTTTAGGAATTGGTCTTGGTGAGGTTGCGTAGCCAGATGTCGATGGTGGCGACGTGGAGGGTGGCTTCGTAGCGGACGGCGAGTGTGTCGTAGCGACTGGCGATGGCGCGGTGGTGTTTGAGCTGGTTGATGCCGCATTCGACGGCGTGACGTTGCCGGTAGTGGTGGGGGTCGAAGGCGGGTGGGCGGCCGCCGCTGGAGCCGCGGGCGCGGCGATGGGCGGCTTGATCTTTGGGGGTCGGGATCGTGGCCGCGATCCCGCGTGTGCGCAGGTAAGCCCGGTTCGAGCGGGAGGAGTAGGCCTTGTCGGCCAGCACGCGCTGCGGGCGTGTGCGCGCTCGTCCAGGTCCGGGCCGGGGCACCCGGATCGCGTCCAGCACGCCGGTCATCTGAGGGCTGTCACCGCGTTGACCGGCGGTGATCACCAGTGACAACGGTTTGCGTCCTTGTTCGCAGGCCAGGTGGATCTTCGTGGTGAACCCGCCCTGGGACCGACCGAGCGCGTGGTCGGCCGGCTCGTCGCCGGGCGGTTCGACCTGCTCATCGGTTCGTCGGCGGGCCCCGGACGCGTGCTGGTGGGTCCGGTTGATCGTGTATTCCACCGATACCTGCCAGTCGATCAGCCCTGCCCGGTCGGCCCATGCCCACAGCATCGTGAGAATCCACGGCCACACGCCCTCACGTTGCCAGCGACGGAACAACTGATAGATCGACTGCCAGTGCCCGTAACGTTCCGGCACGTCCCGCCAGGGAGCACCGACCCACACGCGCCACCGGATCCCGTCCAGCAACTGACGCCACGTCCACTTCGGGCGACGTCCCACCGAGGACGAGGCGGCAACACGCGCTGCAACGCCTCCCACTGCCGGTCCGTCAAGTCTTTACGCGCGCCCACCGATACCCTTCCCACCGACGTCTCCGGATAGATGCTGATCTTCTTGGTCGTTGATCCATCTACCGGAGACCTCGCTATACCCAGACACCAGGGCCCGTTCCTAAACAGCTCCTAGTTCGGGCGGCTGTCACCTGCACTGGCTATTCCAGGATATCGAGCGCGGGAAGGTTGTCTATGATCTTCAGAGTCTCCAGACTGACGGTGACGATCCGCTTGAGCAGGTCGACGATGTAGCGCGGGTCGTCGGACCAGTCGTTGGGGTCGCTGATGATCTCCGATGGTTTGTCGACCTTGACCTGGTAGCGGTCGATGATCCACTCGATCGCGGAGCGAGTACCGAGTTGATAGCGGTACGCCTCTTCCGGAATGTTGGTGAGCGTGACCCGGTTATTGTAGACGATCGTCGAACGATCCGGTTGACCCTTCACCTTGGGGATCTTCATCTTGGTGACGCGGTATAGCTCACTCGGCGAGGTCGCCGACTCGTCACCGGCCACCATCTCGACAATGCCGCCGTACGGCTCGACCTGCTCATAGCCGAGGTGCAGGTTGGCGAGCGCACGGCCAGCCTCGGCATAGCCGTGGAAATCCCGGGCCTTCGGGATACGCGGCAGCGACTTCTTCAAGTTGGCAGCGAAGCGCTCACGGTACTCCGAGGAGTGCAGCAGACCGTAGGTGTAGTAGAAGATGTCGTTCTTCGTGATGGTCGGATCAGCGTACGCCTTCCGATAATCGACGAGGGCGGCGTCGGTGATGTTGTCGACGCGCTCGTAGCCATCATTGCTGTCACCGAATGCCAAAACTCCCTCGACGGGTTCGCGATAGGTGTATCGGCAGAAGTACGGGCCAACACTTTTGGTGCCGACAGCGTGCAAGTCAGGCACAGTATCCATCATTAGAAGTGAAAACGACTCGTCAGACCCAGTGCCGGTGATGTAAAATCCGAAGTTCGCATGATCTGACGTCGGGAATATCTGCCGCAACTGATACGACCTCTGCATGAGTTGCGGATCGAAGTAAACCCACTGCTTAGCAAAAGGTCGGTAGGTCGACACCCGAACCAGGCTAGCATCGAATTTGTACGTGACCCCCTTAACGATCCGTTTGAGGTCACTCTCGTTCCAGCTGGTCTTATTCTCGTCGTGGCCAATGTGCCCACCAACCCCAGCAGCGGAAGATCCAACTACCTTTACATGGTCCGCATAATCAGTCACCTGCTCGTTATAGAAGTCAACCATCGATTGAACGTTCTTGGCAAGCTCACTTTTGGAGTAGTTATAAACCCAGAGATCGCGGCCAGTTTTCAACCCGCTGGAATGCAGCGCGAAGACAGGCTTTGCCGCCGCACTCTTGACCTTCTCCCCTATCGCCTGAAATTCCGTGAATTGTTCATCACGCTGGTTAACCCAGTCTCCGTCCACGTTCGGTTTGAGCTGATCCCACTCCACAGTGTTCAGGTCTTGTTCATTGAGGATGCGCAGTTTATTCTCACGGCTGAGGTAGTGACCGATGTCGCGATAGTAAAGCTCGCAGTTGTTACCAGTACGAGCGCTTTGCTCGCTCTTGACTAGGAGCAGGATCGCAATGGTGGTTCGGCTGCCTGAACCGAAAATTTTCCCACCTTCCTTTTTAGACTGTGCTCCTCCGGTGAGTTGGTTGCCGCGCAGATTGTAACAGTAGATCGCGTCGAATTCCTCGACCAAGGACTTGCGCAGTCCGTCAGCGGTGTTGCCGTCGATGTAGCCGCCGTTGGAGACGAAGGCGACAATGCCTTCGTCGGTGATGCGGTCGGATGCCCAGCGGATCGCGCGGATATAGGAGTCGTAGAGTGAGTTTTTGTTCGTCGCCGTTGACTTGGCGGCGTAGGTTTGCTGGATGCGCGTATCCAGGGTTTCATACTTCAGGTTCTGGTTGTTGTCGTTTTGGTTTCCCTGGCCTACCGAGTAGGGCGGGTTGCCTATGACAACGGTGATCGGCTGGGTCTTCTGTCTCTTCGCGCGTTCGCTGTTGCCTTCCAAGACGTCCATGCCCGTGATCTGCGATTCGACGCCCTCCGCGAGTTGGAACGTGTCGGTCAGGACGATGCCCTCAAACGGCCGGTACCCGCCGCCCGTGAGGTCGCTGAAGGCGGCCTCGATGTTGACTGCGGCGATGTAGTAAGCGAGCAGCACGATCTCGTTGGCGTGCAGTTCGTGGGTGTACTTGCGCAGCAGGTCATCCGGCTTGATGAGACCGGACTGGAGCAGCCGCACAGGGAACGTTCCAGTGCCGACGAAGGGGTCGATAATTTGCACGCCTTCATCGGACAAGGACTTGCCGAGGTGTTTGACTAGGGCCTGTTCGGTGGCGCGGAGAATGAAGTCGACAACCTCGATCGGTGTGTAGACAATACCGAGTGCGTCGGCGGTCTTGGGCAGGGCTGTCTTGAAGAACTTGTCGTACAGCTCGACGATGACGCGTTGGCGGCCCTCGTGGTTGTCGATGCCTTCGGCGCGGACGCGGACCGAGTGGTAGAAGTCTTCCAGGGTCTTGGTTTCGGCGTCAAGGCCCTGGTCGTCGAGGACATCGAGCATGCGTTGCATCGCCTTGGAGACCGGGTTGTGCTCGGTGAAGGCATAGTCTTTGAATAGCGCTTCGAAGACCGGCTTGGTGATGATGTGCTGCGCGAGCATGTCGACGGCATCGTCATCGGTCACGCCGGGGTTGAGGGTCGCCCGCAGCTCGCCCACGAATTCCTCGAACGCGGGCCGCTTGTCGGGTAGAGCGAGCGCGGCCTTGATGCGGGTAACGTGGCGGTCGGCGATCTGGGCGATATCTTTGGCCCAGTCCTCCCAGTAGTGGCGCTCGCCGACCTTGTCGACGATGCGGGCGTAGATGGTGTCTCGCCAATCGCTGATGGAGAACAGAGCTTGCTGGACATGCTGGGCACTTTGGGCTTCCCGCTCCTTGGCGGCCTTGGCGCTGTCGTCAGTGCTGGAACCGTCCTTGTCACCGACCGACTCGTCGCCCGCGCCGACGTGCCCGATGCCGATCGTTTCGGGCTTCTTCTTGTTCAGCTCGATCTGGTTGACGGTCGCGTTAAAGCGGTCATCGTGGGCGCGTAGCGCCTGCAGGACCTGCCACACGGTCTTAAAACGCCGATTGTCGGCGAGCGCCTTTTCCGGAGGCGTCCCGGCGGGGATCGCGACGGGCAGGATGATGTAGCCGTAGTTCTTGCCTGGTGCGACGCGCATCACGCGGCCGACCGACTGGACCACGTCCACCACGGAGTTGCGCGGGTGCAGGAACAGCACCGCGTCCAAGCTTGGCACGTCCACGCCTTCGGACAGGCAGCGTGCGTTGGACAGGATGCGGGCGTTGGCCGGGCCGGGGTCCTGCTTGAGCCAGTCGAGGAGCCGGTTGCGTTGAAGGGCGTTGAAGGTGCCGTCGACGTGGTCGACCTCGCAGTGCAGCACCTCGTCGTCGGCGTCGTCGTAGGCGTCGACGACCTCGTTGAAGCGTTCCGTGATTGTCTTGGAATCGGCGATCGACCGAGCGAAGGCGACAGCTCGCTTCATCGTGGTTTCATCCTCGCTGAAACCGGAGCCATCTGCAAAGGTGCCGGTGCGCTTGGCCAGCGCGTTCCAGCAGCCGATGATTTTCGCGGCGTCGTCGAGGTTGAGTTCGGAATCCCCGCCGGTGAAACCTTGTTGGAGGGTTTTGGCGACTACACCCTCGTCCACGGTGAGAATGAGGACCTTGTAATCGGTGAGCAGGCCCTTCTGCACGGCCTTGCCGAAGCCGAGCCGGTGGAACTCGGGGCCGTACGTGGTCTCGTCGTCCATCGAGGCGACCGCCGCGGCCGCACCCTTGGCTTCCTGCTTGGTGTCGTCGCTGTACACACGGGGGGTCGCGGTCATGTATAGGCGCCGGTCCGCACTGATGAAGTTGTTGTCGTGCACGCGGACGAACGTGGACTCGTCGTGGCCGGACAGGGTGACGCCGGTGGTTCGGTGGGCCTCGTCGCACAGAACAAGGTCGAAGCGGGGCAAGCCCTTCTTCTGGGCCGCAGCAACGGTCGCGATCGACTGGTAGGTCGAGAACACCACCGTCAGCCCCGGCATGGCTTCGACCCTGGCGATCTGCGTGACCAACCGGTCCGGGTCGGTCGTGGCAGGAAGTGCCAGTTCGTGAGTGGCCATGTCCTTGTCGTCGCCCTGTGCCTTCTGCTTGCTGACCTGAGCGTCCGAGCACACGGCAAATGACCGGATCTCAACTTCAGCCTCATAAGACCACTCACGCAGAGCCTGCGAGAGCAAAGCGATAGAAGGCACAAGAAACAATGCGGTGGTCTGCTCACCGTCGCCTGCCTCAGCGCGTTCACGGTGCAGCCGTTCCGCGATCTTCAGGCTGGTGAACGTCTTGCCGGTACCGCAGGCCATGATGAGCTTGCCACGATCATGCTTGGCGAAGCCAGCGAACACCTCATCGATCGCTGCACGCTGATGCGGAAGGGGCTGCTTGCGAGCTCGCAAGGTCATCCCGATCTCGGATCGAGCTCCGGGCGCAGGCACATGCCACTGAACCGGGCTGAAGGCAATCTCGGCCAGACCGACGCGCGTAACCGGAATCTGCTGGTCGGTTAGCGCTGACTCAGCATGGACGCTCCACTTGTCCGTCGTCGAGATGATCATCCGGCGGGCGAAGTCGCCTTTACCGGAGGCCGTGAAGAAGGAGTCGATGTCCTCCTTACGCACTGTGTGATCTGGATCATAAAACTTGCATTGGATCGCGCAAAATTCACCAGTCCGCCGGTCCTGGGCTACCAGGTCGATGCCGGTGTCCCGCTTGTCGTGTTCCGCGCCCGGCCAGTCAGCCCACATCCACACGCGGCTGAACTGCTCGCTCCACTGCGGGTCGGTGCTCAGGTACTGGACCATGAGTTCCTCGAAACGAGTCCCCCGGTCCCGGTTGACGGTGGAGCTCTCGCGGATCGCTTGGAGTACGTCATGCACCGTCGTGGTCTCAGTCAACGCGCCTCGCACCTCATCGCAGTCAGCAGTCGGCGGTGCGCGAGCGGCACCGCAACTTTCGCATGAATCCTGTGTAACTCTACCGGTGATCCTGTTCACGTGGCCTGCGCCTGCGCCTGTGTCGAGCAGGCCCCGCTCCACATGACCAGCGCTTCGACCCGATCAACACATCCACCAACAAGTCAGGACGTCGGCCGTGAACCTCAGCTGAGCCTGCACCGACGTCAGCCGAAGCTCAGTCCCCGTACCCCTCGGATCTGTCGAGGCGGGAGTGATTACCGCCCCTGGCCAAGACATCGCGCCCAGGACATGACAAGCTGCCCGCCGACGAGCGCAAGACCCGCACCCAGGTCTACCCCTGGAACCCGTCGATCTCCCACACGGTGACAGTGGAGGTGTTGAATCGGCGGTTCGCGAGTTGGTCGAGCACTGTGGTGTAAACCGGGGTGCGCGCCGCGGACCTGCGCGACCTCACACACCGCTCGATCGACCGGACTGACCGAAAGACGTGCTGACTGTGCACCGCAAGGGGCGGAAAGACCCGACAACTCAGCTCACCGTCACTGCGCTAGCGGACGTCGATACGTACCTCATCGAAGAAAGCAGTCCGACCCCGGAACCGACGTCACCGCAGCCAGCTAACCGGTGGACACAGCCGCGCTCCTGACCTGGTGGCCGAGCCGTTGATGGCTCACCCCGAGGAAGCGAGTTTGTTCGAGGGCGCGCCTGCGATCGCGTTCACTCTCGCCGCCACCGGCCAGCGCCGGGCACTGGCTGTGCTCGATGAGCACGTCGAGAAGATCACCCGGTCCCGGCTGGAGACCGCCCACCAGCGCATGGCCCGCGGCGAGCTGGCCGACAAACGCGAGTTCGACCTCATCGGCGGCCTAACCGGGCTGGGTGTCTACCTGCTGCACCGTAGTACCACCGACGACGCATTATGTGAAGCGCTGCGCTACCTGGTGTGCCTGACCCAGCCCCACCCCGACGGGCAACCTGGCTGGTGGGCGGCCCACGGCCCCACCGGTTCTGGCCCCGCCTGGCGGGATGGGCATGGCAACCTGGGCATGGCGCACGGCATCGCGGGGCCGTTGACACTGCTGTCGCTGGCGTTGCGCCGCGGCCTCGTCGTGTCCGGGCAGGCCGCGGCTATCGACCGCATCTGCCAGTGGCTGGACCGCTGGCGCTGTGGCGTGCCACCGAAGGCGTGGTGGCCCGAAGTCATCGGCCATGCCGACCACGCACGCGGCGCCGTGCACCAGCCTGGCCCGGCGCGGCCAAGCTGGTGCTACGGCACTCCCGGCATCGCTCGCGCGCAACAAGTCGCCGGCCTCGCACTCGGCGACCGCCCCCGGCAGCGACTCGCCGAGAACATCCTGGCCTGGTGCCTGACCGACGAGCAGCAGCTCGCCCAGCTCAGTGACGTGTCGCTGTGCCGTGGCTGGGCCGGAGTTGTGCACACTGCCTGGCGCGCCAGCCGCCACAATGACCAGCTCGCCGCCACGCTCCCCCGCCTGCGCGGCGGCCTCAACGCCCACCTGGCACGCCAGCCCCCGAGCGAGTGTGGACCGCTCACTGGCGCCACGGGTGTCATGCTGGCCCAGCGCGTCGCCCGCACGAACACACCACCGATCACACAGTGGGACACCTGCCTGCTGCTCAACGATTGAAAGGAACCGATGAACACCACCGATACCGCCGCCAGCTCACCCGAGGCCCGGCGCGAGACCATGCTCGCCAAGGTCCAGGCCAAGGGCTATGCAAAGCGTCCCGACGTGGCACGGGGCACGGGTGCTGCGTGAGGTGCCACGGCACGAGTTCGTGCCCGAGACCGATCTGGACGCCGCGTACAACCCGTGGCAGGCAGTGATCACCCACCGCTTCTCCGACGGCACCTCGCTGTCCTGTGCCTCTGCGCCGCACGTCGTGGCAATGATGCTTGATCAGCTCGTCGTGGAACCCGGCAACAAGATCCTCGAGATCGGCGCCGGGACCGGCTACAACGCCTGTCTGCTCGCCCACCTGACCGGCGAGGACACCAATGTCGTCACTATCGATATCGACCCTGACGTCACCGCCCAAGCCAGCCGCAACCTGGCCGCCGCGGGCCACACCGATATGCACGTGGTCACCGGCGACGGCGCGCTCGGTGTCCCCGAGCACGCCCCCTACGACCGGCTCATCGCCACCATGTCCCCGTGGAACATCCCTCGGGCCTGGTGGCGGCAGCTCGCTCCCGACGCCCGCGTGGTGCTGCCACTGCGGTGGCGTGGTCAGGCTCGCTCGGTCGCGTTCACCTACCGAGACGGGCGCCTGGTTGCCGACTCGATCGAACTATGCGGCTTCGTTTACCTTGTCAGCGACGACGAAGGCGAACTGTCCGCGCCGATCACCGACGACGAGACCATTCGGCTGCATTGGGACCGCGACCAGCCCTTCGACCTCGATGTCTTGCACGGAGTACTCAATCGGCCCCGCAGCACCGCATGGTCCGACGTCACCATCGCGGGCGACGAACCCCACGACGGGGTATGGCTGCGACTGACCGCCACCGATCCGCGCGTGTGCCGCCTCAACGTCCCCGCCGGCACCAAACCCGCGCTCTGCGACCCAATCTCACCCGGCCGCGCACCCGCGCTGGTGGAAGGCAGATCGCTGGCCTACCTCACCTCCCGCCGCCGCGACGGCGGCGAAACCACCCGGTGGGAACTGGGCGCCACCGGGCACGGCCCCGCCGGTGCCGAACTCGCCCGCCATTTCTGTGACGAGACCCGCGCCTGGTCGATGCACCGCGACGAACACAAACCCACCCTCATCACCTACCCCGCCGACACCCCAGACAGCGAACTGCCCGGACCAGTGATCGACAAGACCCACAGCAGGCTCGTCCTCACCTACAGAACCGACTGACCAGCCCAGCAGAGAACAGACGATGACCAGGAAGCCCGAACCACCGACCGAGCAGGCAGTCGATGCCTTCGAGACTAAGTTAATCCAAGCGTTCCGCTGTGCTGCCCGAAGCCGGGGCCTACGAGTCATAGAGCTCGCCGGCTTTCTGGCCACCAGCGGAGCCACAATGGGCCTTTATCAAGACGGAGCGCGGTTCAGCGAGAATCGACTGAGAATCACGTAGAAACTAAGCGGGTGACATGTTGATCAACATGGGCCGCGCCGTCGAGTTTGGTCGCCCGGTGGCCTTCGCGTTCGACGTCGCGCCCTCTCGTTGATCGGGTGCTGATCGTTGCCGGGTGGGAAGCGCCCATATGTCAGGTTGTGTTTACTGAGTAAAGGTTCTTGCCTCGTTTCTTCTTGAAGGTGCAGATGTCCTCATTTTGCAGTCTGGTGAGGAGAGCTTCATGAAGGCCGTCGTAGTCGACGTTGAACTCCGCTCCCGAGTGGTCGACATTGTTGTATGGGGGACCGAGGGCGACGAAGACGTCAACGATGTGTTGTGTTGCCGCAGCGGGTGCTGCGGTGTGTAGGAGACGCAGCAGAAGATTGCGGTCCGACGGTGCGGCCTGTGCTATCCGCACCACTGTGTCTGGCGTTAGAGCTCCTAACGTATTCGGTTGGGGAGTCGGCGCCAGCAGATGATGCTGGTGGCGAGGGTGAGGAGGCCGTGGTGGATGTCGGTGCGGCGTTCCCACCGGGTGGCCAGGCGGCGGAACTGGTGCAGCAGGGCGAGGGTCTGTTCGACGACCCACCGTGCTGCCTGGACGTTGTCGCGGGTGCCGCGGCGGCTGATCAACGGGCGGATCCCTCGCCGCCGCAGCGCATCGCGGTAGGTGTCGTGGTCGTAGCCCGGTCGGCCACGAGCACGTCAGGTTTGCGGCGGGCCTGCCTCGCCGTCCCCGTACCGGTGGGATGGCCCCGACCAGCGGCAGAAGCTGGGTGATGTCGTTGCGGTTGCCGCCGGTGAGCCGCACGGCGAGGGGGATGCCCCGCCGTCGCAGATCACATGGTGCTTGGAGCCGGTCTTGGCCCGGTCGACCGGGCTCCGGCCCCGTGTCCGGCCCCCTTTTCGCGCGCACGTGCGAAGCATCCACACACGCCCGGGACCAGTCGATGGCCGCGGCCGCGTTCAGCTCCGCCAGCAACACCTCGTGCAACCGGTCGAACACCCCGCCTCCTGCCAGTCCCGCAACCGCCGCCAACACGTCATGCCCGAGCCGAAGCCCAGCTCCTGCGGCAGGTCCTCCCACCCGATCCCGGTGTAGAGCACGAACAAGATGCCCTGCAACACCTGCCGATCCGGCAACGGCTTCGGCCCGTCCTGCCCGCCGGACGCACCGGCAACACCGGCTCGACCCGCGACCACAACTCATCCGACACCACCCACGGCGCACCCACACCAAGACCATCTCAAACCAAGATCATCAATGTGTTAGGGGCTCTCAGCCGGCGTACTGAAGTAGGCGTTCAGCGACCTGGACAAGATCAGCACCACTCACGTCCGGTGCGGTGAAGACGTCACCGTAACGGCCTTCCAGCCGCTGACACCATCCGGCGAGACAGCCCGCACGTTGGCTCCGTGGCAGTCCAGGCATGCACCGCGACCAACGCCATTGGTGATCAGCTTCTCGGCGAGCGGGCGCACGCGCTTCGCCTTGGCCTCGGTCGTCGTGATCTTGCCGTGCTCGAACAACGACGTCGCCAGGTTGGCCAACATCAGCCGCTCGTGCGCGGGCGATCCGCCGAGACGGGGTCCCTTGGTGGGGG
>NZ_KB912728.1:100725-120225 GCF_000383795.1 Saccharomonospora saliphila YIM 90502 | reverse complement strand
CTCTGGTCATCACGGTGGGCGCGGCCGTGTCCTGCGCGGGGGTGTGGCTGTGGCGGCGGTTCGGCCCCACCCAGCCGGGCCATGCCCGCCCCGAGGAGATCCGCCGGGAGCTGTCGCTGCCTGCGGCGCGGGCGACCGCCGCGTGGACACGGCCAAGCCTGACCCGGGCGCAGGTGCGGCACGCCGAACTGGAGGAGGTCGCCGCGCCGCTGCACGAGAGCCCGCACCGCGTGCCGATGTGCACCCCGCTGGAGAACCCCACGGGCACGGTAGCGCCCACCCAGTCCGGCAAGACCCGGCGCGACCTGGTGCACAAGGCGATCGCCGCGCCGGGCGCGTTGCTGTGTTCGACGACGAAGCCGGACCTGCTGGAGCTGTCGGCGCTGCTGCGCACCGAGCGCGCCGGGGCGGGCCCGGTGTTGGTGTATGACGCGACCGGTTCGGTGTCGTGGCCCGCGCGCCTGTTCTGGTCCCCGTTGGAGGGGTGCGACGACGTCGAGACCGCGTTCCGCCGGGCGCACACCATGGTGGACGCCGCGTCGGTCGGGTTGGCGCAGGTCACGGGCAACGACAAGGTGTTCCGGGAGCGGGCCAAGGTGGTGTTGCAGGCCTACTTCCTCGCGGCAGCGACGCACCACCGCGACGTCGGGGACCTGGTGCGCTGGGCGATGTCGAAGCCCGCCGACCAGGAACCGGTGCAGCTGCTGCACCAGGCAGGCCTCGGGGAACATGCCCGCAACCTCCGCTCCGAAATCGGCATGGTCGCGGAGACCTCGGACGCGGTGTGGATGTCGGTGCGGCGGGTCATCGAACCGTTCCTGGACGAGCGGCTGCGAAGGCTATGCACCCCACGTCCGGGGGAAGGGGTCGACGTGCAAACTTTCATCGGCGACCGCGGTTCGCTGTATCTGATCGCGGGGCAGCAGCGGGCGGTGTCGGCCGCGCCGATCCTGACGGCGCTGGTCGAGCATTGGCTGAGCACAGCGCAACAGATGGCCCCACACACCACTGCTCGCCGGCTGGACCCGCCGGCCACGGCGATCCTGGACGAGGTCACCAACGCGACCCCGGTCCCACAACTACCGGAGATCATCTCGGATTCGGCCGGTCGGGGAGTGCTGATCCACTGGGGTGCACAGTCGCTGGCGGCGCTGGAGGACGCGTTCACCCCGCAGCGCACCCGCCAACTGTTGGACAACACCACGACGTTGAGCGTGTGGGGCGGGATCAAGGACCAGCGCACATTGGAGTGGGTGTCGATGCTGACCGGGCACCATGACCGGCGGCGGCACCAGCACCAATCAGATGGGCTACTGGGGCGGGGACGCACCGCGGTCGGGTCCGAGACGGTCCCCACCTTCCGGCCGGGCGACGTGCGCGGCATCCGCAGAGGCCGGGTGCTGGTCATACACCGGCATCTTGCCCCGATCCTGGCGCGCACGGTCGACGTGGCGAAGCGCCGCAACTGGCCGCGGATCAAGAACCATGTCACCGCTGTCCGCCGCGGGGACGTGCCGGTGACCCCAACCGGGCGCGCTTCGGCCAAGACCCCGCAGGCCCACGACGGGAAGGATCACGCCCATGGAGCCACCTGAGAGCGCGGGCCACAGCACCGAACAAGACCAGCACGGAGTTGACGATCGGGACGCGCAGATCGCCCAGGTCACAGCACTCGTCGGGACCGTGGTGCAGCGCCTGCGCAATCTCGAAACTACGGTCGATCGACTCTCGCGCACCAGCTCAACTACTACGTCGGAGAACGAGCGTCATGAAGTTGACGAACCCGCACCATGGGTGTGGTTCGCTCCACCGAAGACCGCTGACGACGAGCCGACTGAGGATCCGCGCGTCACCGTGGAAAATTTCGTCGCCTGGTACAACGAGACCTTCGTCGGCAACGAGGGAGGTAGGGCGAAGCGCATCCCGCCCTGCTGGCATCGACATCCCGGGCTGGCGATGGAGATAGCCGCCCTTACCTACAGTTGGCGCGCCGCGAATATGGGTGCCGCAGCGAGCGTACGCGATGCGCAGCACTGGCTACACCAGTGGCGTCCCGGTTTCGCGGACCGACTCGCACGGGACTGGCTACATGCCGACTGCCTCGACGGCGACCATCGCACGATGGCCAGCGCCGCGCCACGCAAAAGCCGGTTCAACCAAAACGAGTAGACCGTGACCACTGGCCAGCGTGGAGCATCGTTGCGCATGCCTTGATCGTCAACCTGCTCAGGTCCCTAACATGCTCTTGATTGTGGGCTGGGATGGTCTTGGTGTGGCTACGCCGTAATTGGAGTCGGTCCGGAAATAATTGACTTAGAGCTCCTAACGTATTCGGTTGGGGAGTCGGCGCCAGCAGATGATGCTGGTGGCGAGGGTGAGGAGGCCGTGGTGGATGTCGGTGCGGCGTTCCCACCGGGTGGCCAGGCGGCGGAACTGGTGCAGCAGGGCGAGGGTCTGTTCGACGACCCACCGTGCTGCCTGGACGTTGTCGCGGGTGCCGCGTCGGCTGATCAACGGGCGGATCCCTCGCCGCCGCAGCGCATCGCGGTAGGTGTCGTGGTCGTAGCCCCGGTCGGCCACGAGCACGTCAGGTTTGCGGCGGGGCCTGCCTCGCCGTCCCCGTACCGGTGGGATGGCCCCGACCAGCGGCAGAAGCTGGGTGATGTCGTTGCGGTTGCCGCCGGTGAGCCGCACGGCGAGGGGGATGCCCCCGCCGTCGCAGATCACATGGTGCTTGGAGCCGGTCTTGGCCCGGTCGACCGGGCTCGGCCCCGTGTCCGGGCCCCCCTTTTCGCGCGCACGTGCGAAGCATCCACACACGCCCGGGACCAGTCGATGGCCGCGGCCGCGTTCAGCTCCGCCAGCAACACCTCGTGCAACCGGTCGAACACCCCGCCTCCTGCCAGTCCCGCAGCCGCCGCCAACACGTCATGCCCCGAGCCCGAAGCCCAGCTCCTGCGGCAGGTCCTCCCACCCGATCCCGGTGTAGAGCACGAACAAGATGCCCTGCAACACCTGCCGATCCGGCAACGGCTTCGGCCCCGTCCTACCGGCCGGGCGCACCGGCAGCAACGGCTCAATCCGCGACCACAACTCGTCCGACACCACCCACGGCGCAGCCACACCAAGATCATCTCAAACCAAGATCATCAATGTGTTAGGGGCTCTTAGGGGCTCTTAAACTGCCCAATGCGTGAGCGGGGCGTGTTTGGCGCTTCCGGCGCGGGAGAGCCCTGGTGGACCCGAATGTTCCTGGAGCTGGCGTAGTGGGTTGCGCGGGGGTTGTGGCCTGTGTGTCGGATGGTGTGGGGATACCGGGTGTGGTGGCGTGGCTGCTTGAATGTGCCGCTATGGAGATTGCGGCGTTTGTGGTGTCGTGTGTGGCGGCGCTGATTTCTGCTGGAGCGTTGTGGTATTCGCGTGGTCAGAAGATGGCGGCTGACCGGTCGGCGCAGGCAGCGGAGCGGTCGGCTGGCTCTGCAGAGCGGTCTGAAATGTCGGCCGCCCAATCGGCTGAGGCAGCGGCGGAGACGGCGGCTATCGAGCGGGCGCGGCGAGCCGATGAGGTGGCTGATGCCGATCGTAGCCGAGTCCGCTGGTCACTAGAGGATCTCGGCAAGGACCGGTGGATGCTGACCAATGCGGGCACCGACTCGGCGTATGGGGTGCGTGTCAGTGCCGGTGATGTGCACATCAGGGGAAATGTGGGTTTGGACGAGTTCCCGTCGGACCACGCCGAGCCATACATAATCCTGCGGACGTTCGGGTCATATACGGATCGCATTGAGGTCACGTGGCATTACCGGGCTGATCTGAGCGACGAGCAGCAGAGGCGAGAGCTAATTCTGTGAAGCGGGTTCTGACATCCATCGGTCCCTGCTAAAGACAAAGCCATACCAGCGATCAGGAACAACCCGGCAACTACAGTTACGAGCACGCTCCAACGCATCCCGGGAAGTCGGCCTCCCCGCCCGGTAGGTGTGCACGGTTGGCCCCGCCGGTTGGTGTGCATCTCGGCTGAGTTGATGCCTACGCGGGACGTGCCTCCGCCACAAGCCCCGCGCGAACTTCTCCGCTCGTTCCTCGCTCCGAACTTCGCGCTGTGGCTGGCTTGTGGCTCCGGCCCGCCCCGTGTCGAGCGGCATCAGCCGAGATACACACCAACCGGCGCCAAGTCGATCTCGAATGCTGCTTTTTCCGGCGCTGCAGGGGCCCTGCGGCGACCCGGATGTGACCTGATCGCCCGCTGCCACCTGCCGGGCCCGATCGAGCCGGGCCCGGCTTCGTGCGTTCACCATCGAGCGCTGCTGTGAACAGCGCTTGCGGTGTTCGCGGGCGGAAACCGACTACCTCGCCCGAGATTCGTGTGAGAAGGAACCGTGATGCACGTGAACGTCTGCCTGCCCCTGAATTCTGAGGAGCCGCTGGCCCAGCACCGCGACCGGGCCGAAGCGAGGCTCAACGCCGCACGGGCTGAGTACCATCAGACGCAGCTGATCAACGTGGCCCGCATCGTCACGGCCGCGCTGCCCGAGGCCGCCTCGATCGATCTCGCCCGGCACCTATTCGACTTCCAGAACGAGATGTGGCTGGAAGCCATCCACGCCGCCGACGGCACGCTGCTATGGCACGACCACCAGGCCCTGGACCCGCTCGCCGAGTTCCACTACGCCAACGGGGCCACCTGGAAGCAGGCAGCCGAAGTCATCGCCGAGACCGTTGGCCAGGCCCTGGCTGGCGCGGAGATCACCGACGTCGCCGATCAGCGGCCGGACTGGTCCCGCCCCAACAGCTCCGGGCCGATCGAGCTGTTTCGGGTCACCCTGCCCGACCGCCGTGTCGTCGAGCACCACACGACCACCCCGCCCGGACCGGACGAACCGCGGGTGGAAGTCGTCACGAACCGCGACCCAGACAGCGCAACCGAGGTGCACGTCTTCGTCGACGGCGTGCCGATCCTCGCCGAACTCACGGACGTCGATCCAGGCCGAGGCTGGGTGCTCAGCGACTGGCGCGCGCTCGCGGCCGAGCACGCCGCCGACGCGAGCCCCGCAGCTGCGGAGCTGATCACGCAGCTGTTCCGGCAGGGCGAATCCAGCGAGTTCGTGACCGCCTGACCCGACCCGTTCCTGCCATCGGCTCGGCGTCCTGACCCGACTCCAGGACGCCGAGCTTATTCCTGCTTGACGTCCGCGGCATGCGCGCCGCGACGCGCACCGGAGATCACCGTGGATCACACGAAACCACCAGCAGTTGCCGCTGCTTCCAGTCCTCATGGCCACCCGCCGCACCCTAGGCCAGCGCAGCAACGACTTCGTCTCCGTTGGTGACGGCGAGCTGGTCATCCTCGCCTCGGTCTGCGATCGCGATCGTGGCAACCCCGACGGCGGCTGCGGCCGTGCCTTCGCCGGCCTCCGCAGCCACAAGGCCACTACCACAGCCGTCGTCGTCGAGATGGTCATGGCCCGCGACGACTACCTCCGCCCGGATGGCGGCCAGCTCCCGCGACGCCGGATTCCTCCAGGACGGCGAAGACCCAGCCGGCATCGACGACCAGGCCGACGACCTGCTCGCCACCGCCGCCAGCTGGCCGTTAGGCACCGTCGTCGAACGTCGCGGCGACATCATCCAGGTCCGCCAGTGGCCACCGCGGCCGCGGGCGTAATCCCGCGAGGGCCGGTGGGGCGTGCGCACTCTGCCCCGGCGCCGGCCGGGGGTCAAGCCGCGAGAAGCGTGCGGCTTGACCCCCTTCCCCGACGCCGGGGCCGGGACGAGTGCGCCCCACCGGCCACGGCGGGGCCGCCCGGAGAACTCCGGGCGCCGCCGAAGGGAAGGACCGCGATGGATCACGCCACCATTTGGAGGAACGTCGCCTGCACCGGTCACCGGCCGCAATACCTGCCGCCCGGCAGCCAGCAGTGGCTGTCCGACGATCTCGCCCGGATCGCCGCACGGTTGCGCGACGAGCACGGCACCGAGATCGCTCTCAGCGGCGGCGCGGCGGGCGTGGACCTGCTGTGGGCCGAGGCGGCCCACAGCGCCGGGCTGGCGACCTGGCTCTACCTGCCTTTCCCCGACCAGGACGCCCGGTGGCCGCAGCAGTGGCGGGACCGGCTGGCCGCCGCCCGGCACCGGGCCGACCGGCTAATCACGCTCGGCCAGCGCTACAGCGTCGCGCTCCTGCACCAGCGGAACGCGCGCCTGGTCGCCGACGGTGACGCCCTGGTCGCCGCGCACGACCCCGCCCGCCGCTCCGGTGGAACAGTTTCGACCATGCGCCATGCCTGGGATCAGGGCCGACCGATCATCCGCGTCGACCTCCGGCACCGCCGCTCCACCCTCGCAGCGAACCGGCCCTGACCTGTTCCCTTCCCGCCTCCGAGCTCGCCGGCCCGCACGGCCTCGCTTTCGCGCGCCCGGTACCGGCCAAGCCCGGTGTTCCACCACTGAAATCCCGAGTAAGGGAGACCATGCACAACGGCAGGGATCCTCACCTGCGCCGCGAACTGCTCAGCAGCGGCCTGGCGGCCGTTCTGGAGGCGCTCGCCGTCTCCGAGTCGCAGTGCGGGCGCAGCGGCGCACACCTGGACTGCACCGAAGCGCTCGGCTTCGGAGCTGCTGGCCGAGCTCGGCTACCTGCCCCTGGCCCGCCCGTGGCTGGGCCACCACCACGACTGCGCACGGCCCGCCTGCCTCGACTAGGCCGCCGAACAGCTCGCGACCGAACTCCTCAGCCGGGAGTGGTCCGCGATCGATCCGGCCGCCGCCAGCGCCGAGTACGCCGACCAGCCCGGCCTCGGTGACGAAGTCAGCCTGCCGCCCGTCACACACCGAACGCCATGACGGCGTCAGCTTCTACTGCACCGATCTCGACGCCGACGAGGAACCGTTGGACGGCGACCTCGGCGAAGACACCGATATGGCTACAAGTGGCTGAATCTGTTCACCGGCGGCCAGCTGCGCGTGTACACCCCAGCAACCAGTACGCCAGGCACTCGGCACCCTTCGGCGACTTCCCGGTCAGCGAACTGGCCACCGTCACCTCCGACCAGATCACCCGACGGCTGCACGCCCGCCGGTACCCCCCGACCGGCGAAGATCGAGGACACGACGAACGTCCCGGCCCGCACCCGGAAATCCGAAGTGAAAGGACCGAGATGATGAGCACATCAACGGAAATGGTCGTCGGCTACGACGGCGACGGCCGCCCGCACGAAGTGATCGTCGTCGACGGCCATGAAGCCGCCGCCGTCACATACTACGAGCTCGACCCGGACGCCCGGCTACTCCGTCGCGGCCACCACCAGGAATGGCTGCACCAGCAGGAACAGTGCGCCACGCAGGCGTCACCGCAAGCGGCGCGGTGGATCCGGCGCTGGGCCCAGCAAACCGCGCAGAGCGGCGCTATCGCACTCGACGAGGATGTCTGATGCGCCACAAGGGGGGTCCTCCGCGGCGACATCATCCGCACCTGCGCAGCGTGCGAGATGTCGGTGGAACGCAAGCCCAACCGGCGTTACGCCTGGTCGCTGCGCCCCCAGCAAGTCGGTGCTCGTCGAAAGTAAGCACACCTCGGCCGGGCAGGTCCCACTGTGAAGGCGGTGCCCAGGCGCTTCACCGACCAGCTGACGTCCCCAGCCGACCAGCAGGTCCAACCCCGCGACGGCGTCTCTTCTGCGGATGACCCTGGCCGGAAACACCGCCGCAGGCGAACTGCCGAGCGAGGGCTACGCACAACGCCGCGCCGCCGACCTCCGCACGCGGCTGGACACCAGCACCTCGACCTCAGCGGAAGCTTTCAAACGCCGTTGCTGGGCACACCCGTACCCGCCGGATGGCAGGGAGGACCACCACCGGGCCGCAGGACACGCCCGACGACGCGACCGTCGACACAGTGATCCAGACCGGCAGCAGCACGATCCGGCGCAACGTCGACGACGGCGAGGCCACCGTCATCCGCATCAACCCCGGCTACGTCGCTGACAACCTCACCGACGAGCACGGCGACCTCAACTCTGACCTGGCCGAAACGACCCGACTCCCCATACCCCGCACCGCGGGCACGGAAGAACCAACCCGGCCCGCTGGGAGCGGACATTCCCGATTCCGAGCGACAAGGAACCCTCCGATGACCAGCGAAAAGGACCGTTTAGACGTCCACGGCGACCACGCCCGTCAGGCGACGGCGAACGACGAGGACGCCCAGACCTGGATCAACCCCGACAGCACCGAAGGCACCGCGATCACCAACCTGTTCCGTCGACTGAAAGCCGTCGAAGAACCCGATGGGGCGTGGCCCGGCGCCGACGTCGTCGACGTGCTCAACGTCTGGCTGCCCAGCATCGGCCTGCACCCTGACGATGATCCCGACCAGGCAGTGCAGCGCCTGCGAACCCGCCCACACCCCTGGACCGTGTTCGGGCTGCGCACCAACGATGGCGACAGCGAAACCCTCATCGCCGCCGTCGCCGCAGGCGAGATCGACTGCCTCGACACCGACTCCGGCGACGAGGGTGGCTATCAGCGGGTCGCCGAATCCGTCGTCGCCGCCGACCCGGAGGAAGCCGAACACAAGGCGTACGAGCTGTTCGAGGCGGACTGCGACGACTGATTCGTCACCAGGCGAAGCCGGTGGTTGTACCGCTCGGGATCATGCACCCACACTCACGACGTTGATGGCAACTCGTCAGTGGACGCGCTAGCTCGGCGCAAACAACGCGAGGTGATACCTTTTTAGCAGTTCTTGAATGAGTGCACCGTGGTAGATCAGCAGACGTCTTTTCTCCTCGTTCACGGTGACCAACAGACTGTCACCAGCATGGATAGAACACCGACGCCTCAGTGCGCTAGGAATTCCTATTCTACCGCGATTCAGAACGACATGCCCGCCAGTCCTGTTCGGCTCCACTCGTATGACGTCGGGGTCTGAGGTGTAGCTCAGTGGTGTTCCCGTCGACCACCCAGTTACCACGAGAGCCGACTTGATCGAGATGACGCCGCAGGCGTCGATCCGAGCCACCCAGAACAGGCACGGAGGGTCGGTCGAGTCGGCCACGAGGGTGGGCACTGGCAGCCCATGGACTACGGGCTGGCCATGGTGGTCAGGGGCCGGGTACGCCATCGGGTCGTCACCGCTTTTCTGGCACGCTGCGGACGAGTGGTGTCGGCGTCGTTGTGGTCACCACACGAGTGGCAGCGTCCGCGGTCCCCAGAAGAAGTACTCGGGTTCGTATTCGCGTTCCCAGCCAGGAGCCACCGTGGCGTGTGGGAGTCGGCGCGCGAGTGCGTGGAGCGCCTCGCGGCCTTGCAGGCGCGCAAGGGGCGCGCCGATGCATTTGTGCACGCCGTGCCCGAAGCCGAGGTGGTCCCGCACGTCGCGGCGGTGCGGACAGAAGGCGTCGGGGGTGTGGAACTGGGTGGCGTCCCGGTTGGCGGAGCCGAGCATCGGCAGGACACGCTCCCCAGGGTGCAGCTCCACACCTGCCAGTTCGGTCTGCCGTGTCACGAGGCGCACGAGCCCGCGGTGTGGTGCGTCGCGGCGGAGTGCTTCCTCGAACATGACACCTGCTTCGGAGGCGTCTCCGCCGGTGTGTCGCCAGTAGCCGTTCCCCGCGTCGAGCATCGCCAGCACGGCCGAGTTGATCGCGTTGACGGTTGTGTGGAACCCTCCCGCGAACACGGCGCGGACAAGCATGCGCGCGTCGGCGAGGGGGACGGTGTCGAATCCGTCCGCGACGAGCGTCGACACCATATCGTCTCCCGGGTGCCGCGCCCTGCTGGTGACGAGGTCGTGGACGTAGTGGTGGTAGGCGACCGTGCCGTGGGCCGCGTCGAGGCGCTGCGTGGTCGTGGCGTACGGGCTCATCAGCAGTAGGAAGTCGTCGTTCCAGCGGCAGAGCTGGGCCGCGTCGTTGTCGGAGATGTCGAGGAGTCGCGCCAGCACGCGGCGGACGTAGGGGCGGGTGAACTGGTGGTTGAGTTCGACGCGGCGCGTGGTGGTGATCTCGTCGAGCAGCACGTGCGCTTGGTCGCGGCTGGTGGCGAGGGCCTGTTGGAGCCGTCGTCGGCCGAACAGGCGTTGGCCGATCGCCCGGTAGTGGTGGTGTTGCGGTGGATCGACCGTGAGCATGGTGACGCCCGGTTCGGGTGCCTGCGCGAGGATGTCGAGTACTTCGGGCGGGTTGACCGTGTCCGGCGGCGGCAACGTGCCCCGCGACGAGTACGTATCCGGGTCGGACAAAACCCGGACGCAGTCGTCGTAGCGGGTGACCAGCCATGCCTGCATGGCGTCGATGAACACCAACGGTTGGTGTGTCCGGCTGCGGGTGAAGAAGGCGAACGGGTCGTCCCGGTCGGGTGGTTCCAGCGGGTTGAACGACAGCGGCGTGGGCATTGTCAGCTCCCCTCGACCGTGTTGCGGCGGCGCAGCGGCGGCGATAGTGGGGCGGTCTTTGCCCGGGTGATGTCGCGCAGACGTTGAATTCTGCGTTCGGTGTCCTGGCTGGTCAGTCCTGTGACGAGAAACAGGTCGCGGTCGAAGTGCGGGTCCGTGCGGTATTCGAACGCGCGGGCCGGTTCGGTCGTCGAGAGGTTGACGATCAAGTACGGGACTTGTGGACAGGACCAGAAGAAGGCGCCTTCGTCGAGGACGCGGGGTCGGAGTTGGTCACCGCAGAACAGGCCCAGCGTTCCCGCGGCGCAGTACAGGATGCGTTCGGTGCGGCGGTGGACCCACACGTGGTCGACGCGGCCACCCGGTGGCAGGTCGAGGCGTCCCGCGGACAGCGTGTGAACCGGGGCGACCACCGAGGAGATCAACGCCCGGTAGGCCGGTCCCTGCTTGTCACCGCCGGAGGTGGTGTGGCGTGTTCCAGGCACGACCCGGTACCCGCTCGCCGGCCCGTCATCGAGCAGCGCTTCGCCGGACGGGCCGATGTCTGGTGTGGACTGTCGATGGAGTTGCACGTCGGCGTTGCCCCAGGGGTCGGTACGGACCTCGGTGAGCAGGCCGCCGTGGTCGCTGATAGCGCTGTGCGGTGTGCCGGCGGGCAGGTACACCATGCCGCCGTCGGCGTCGGAGAGTGGGGCCGCCCCGCCCGGCCAGACGGTGGTGGTGTCGCCGTCGACCAGATGCGCGATCGTTTCACTGTCCTGGTGGGCATGCGGAATGGTGCTGCGTTGGGCCTGGATGGTCACCGTGAGGCCGGAGAGGATACGGGTAGGCACCTCGGGCCGGGTGATGACGTGTGTGACTTTCTCGCGTTGAACGGTGTCTTCCGCTGAGAGCCGTTGTGGATCACGGACGACGGTGCCGCGGTCGGGTGTGGTCAACGTGTCCCCCAATGTCGAGCCGATCCCTCGTCACGGACAGTGACATGGTCGTGGGCGGCTGGCGAGGGAAGAGCGGGCCGACGCCCGTGTAACCGGCGACTGCGCAGCGCTTCGGCTGCGGCAGGTGCAGGTTTCGCCGACGCACGGACTCCCCCTTCGTGTCGGCACTGGATCCTTCCCCCGCCAGCGCCTGCCGACGTCGGCTGCCCGGTGTCGCCATCTCCCCCGGTCCACACCGGACTGTCTCCGTCGACACCGTCACTTAAACACACAACGTCACTTGAATCACCTTCTCAACAGGGGTATACACCCAATCGGGGTACATCGTTTCTACGCCTGGTAATCAGCAGGCTGCCTACCGCGAGTGACCACCACACCCCCGGCACGCCTCACCGGACAACCCTCCACCACGGCCCACTTCCACTCCCCCACACCAGCAACCACAGACCCCCAGCTCACCCATCGCCCGGCGACAGGAGTCCACACCGCGTCCGGCGTGTCGGTGGGCGACGCACTCTGCGTCGGCGCACGACCCACGGTCAAGCCGTCACGGCTTGACCGCAGGTCCCACCCCGACGCCCGGCCGAGTGCGCCCACCAACCCGCGGACACGGCGCGCCAGGAGCTCTCACTCCCCGAACGGGCCCGCCGTGCCCAATCCCGACACGCACCGAGGAGGTGACCGTGACAGACGCAGACGAACCCAACCCGTGGTTCACCCCGGCACACCCGCCACCACCCGAACCCCGGGTGGGCACCCCGCTCTACGACGCGGTCGTCGACAACGTCCAACACCCCGACCCGGCGCGCGACAAGCCGCACTGGCCGGACGCGGACCACGACACCACGCCGCATCCCGCCGACACCCCCATCCCGACGGAGGAATGACCCGCGATGCCTTCCCCGAACGAGCACACCCCCACGCTGGTGCACGTCGACCCCCGCACCCTGATCCTCGAGGACAACTCCCGCACCCTCACCGACATCGAAGTCGACCGGCCGGACCTGGTCGCCAGCGTCCGGCACCACGGCGTCCGAACACCAGTGGCCGCGGACCGCGACGAGGACGGGAACCTGCGCGTGCGGTTCGGCTTCAGCCGCGTCCTGGCCGCCGTCCGCGCCGTCGACACCCACCCCACCATCCCCGTCATCGTCCACGCGGACACCGACGACGACGCCTCCCGCCTGATCGACCAAATCGTCGAGAACAACCTGCGCGCCGGGTACAGCGAGGCCGACCAGGCTCGCAACCTCGAACGGCTCACCTTGTTCGGACTGACCGCGGACCAGATCGCCCAGCACCTCAGCACTGACGTCGACACCGTCCAGGCCGGGCTCCGCGTCCGACGCAGCCCCGCAGCATCGCAAGCACTCGAGACGCACCACCAACTGAGCATGCTGCAAGCCGCCGAGCTGGCGTCCTTCGAGGACCACGAGGACGCCTACACCGACCTGATCGACACGCTCGAACGGAACCCGGACCAGCTCGACCACCGGCTGGCCGAATGGCGACAGGAATACCGACTGCGGGAACAGCAACACCAGCTGGCCGACGAACTCGCCCACGCAGGGGTCACCGTCGTCGACGCGCAACTGCCCGCGGACACGCGCCCTCTGTCACGACTGTGCACCAGCGAAACGGACACGACACCGCTGGCGCATGACCCGGAGGCGCACGCGTCCTGCCCCGGACACGCCGCCTACATCACCGCCGACCCGTTCCACGGCACCGCGCGAGCCGTCTACGTGTGCCGCGAGTGGGCCCGCCACGGCCACGTGGACCGATGGCACGCCACCACCCCCTCCTCGTCGAACGGCCCGCTCACCGACGAGCAGAAGGCGGAACGTCGTCGGGTCATCCGGAACAACAAGGCCTGGCGCGCGGCCGAGGAAGTACGCCGCGCCAACCTGGCGACGCTCCTCACCCGGAAGACGCCGCCGCCGCAGGCCGCGCAGTTCCTCGCGCAGACCCTCATCAATGGACAGGACGAGCTGCGCAAAGCCATGGAAAACAGGCACACGTTGGCATGCGACCTGCTGGGCCTTCCCGCACCCGGGGCGGGTCCGCACCCGCTCGAGGAGAAACTGAAGCGGGCCAGCGCGAAGCAGGCGACCATGCTCAGCCTCGCCGTGGTCCTCGCCGCCCTCGAAGCCTCCACCAGCGTGCACACCTGGCGCAACCCAACCCACGAGCAACAGCGCTACTTCGCCGCACTCGCCGAGTGGGGACTGCCCCTCCACGAGGTCGAGCAGCTCGTGACCTCCCCGGAATCCGACACCGACGCCGAGACCGACACCGAGAGCGGCGACGAGAGCGGTGACGACGCGGAGGCCGACGAGCCGTCCACCGCGTGAACCACCCACCGCCGGGCGCAGCTCACTCACCGCGCCCGGCGGAACCCCCATTTTCCCACCTGACCTCGGGCCCCGCCGCCGACGCGGCGGGGCCCGAGCCATCCCGAAACGGAGTAGACACATGTCCGTCCTCGACGGTGCCCGCAACGCCACCCTCCACGACATGGTGGCCATGCTGCAGCAACAGCAGGCAGCGAAAGTGGACGTCGTGGCGCCCGCGACGGCCCTCCGCTCCCGCGACGGCGCCATCGCCCTCTCCCACATCGACCCGGTCGTCGACACCGACGGCGTCACCACGGTCAACGGCCTGTACGTGCCCACCACCGGCGCCGACGCCACGATCGCCGCGAAACTCGGCATCCCCCTGAAGTACCTGCGCCGGATCCGGGCCGAACGCCCCGACCTGTACGACGCCAACGTCAACGGGTGGCTGCACGGCAAAACCCGACGCGACACCCACGGCCACACCAGCGTCGTCCACCCGGCCGACGACCGGTCGTTCCTGCTGCGCATGTTCCGCGGTGACAACACTGAGCCGGGTGTGATGCGGGCGCTGCTGTCCGACAGCTACGGCATCATCGACCACCTCGACGTGATCACCGCCGTGCTCGACGGCATGCGGCAAGCCGGGGCCGAGGTCGAAGTCCGCTCCTGCGACCTGTCGGACTCGTCGATGCACTGCAAGGTGTACTCCCCCACCGTGGCCGAACTCGCCCCCCACCTCCTGGCCGGTTACCGCGACCCGTTCGCCACCCCGGAACTGGAAGCGGAACGCCGCCGCGTCGCGGCCGGGCTCGACGGGTGGCGCCGCGTGGCACACGACGACGGGCTCGGCTACCGGGCCGGGGACGAACCGGTCGTGTTCGCGGGGTTCCGGTTCTCCAACTCCGAAACCGGCGACGGGTCGGTGACCCTCAAACCCGAGCTTTACGTGCAGATCTGCCGCAACGGGCTGACCCTGCCCGCGTTGGCGATCCGCAAGGTGCACCTGGGCGCAAAACTGGACAACGGCCCCGTGTCCTGGTCGCAGGACACGCAGAACAAGCACCTGGCCGTGCTCACCGCACAAACCCGCGACGCGGTGCGCGACTGGTTGTCCCCCCATTTCCTGACCGCCCAGATCAACCAGCTCGAACAGCAGGCCGGCGCGCCCGTCACCGAGCCCGAGAAAACCGTCACCGTCCTCGCCAAGCGGCTCGGCTTCACCGACACCGAACGGGCCGGCGTCCTGTCCCACTTCATCGCCGGCGGCCAGCTCACCGCCGGCGGCATCGCCCACGCCATCACCAGCTTCAGCCAGACCGTCGCCGACGTCGACCGCGCCGACGCGCTCGACGACCTCGCCCTGTCGGCGATGTCACTGGCGACCTGACACCCCGCGGGTGGGGACCTCGACCCGACCAGCCGAGGGCCCCACCCCCTGACAGGCATCCCCTTGCGACGACCTGAGAACGATCGGACAACACCACATGGCCCCACCCTCTTCAGCGGCCGCACCACCCGCGACGCCGCCCCGCTCCGCACGACCCGCCCGCCACGCAGCGAACTGGGCGACCCCCGCCGCGCGGCTGCTGCTGCCCGCCGACAGCAACCGCGCCGACTGGCTCGCCGCCCGCCGCCTCGGCATCGGCGGCTCCGACACCCCCGCCCTGCTCAACGAGAGCCCGTACCAGAGCCTGTACGGGCTGTGGCTCGACAAAACCGGGCACACCGACCACACCGGCGACACCGACGCCACCCGCCGCGGCACCTGGCTCGAACCACACCTCGCCCGCTGGTTCACCACCACCACCGGCATCGCCGTGCGCCGATGCGGCCTCCTCGTCTCCCGCACACGTGACCATCTGCGCACCACCCCGGACCGGCTCACCGCCGACGGCGGCGTCCTCGAAATCAAAACCGTGGGCCAATTCGCCGCAGCCGCGGCCGAGTGGCGCCACGGCATCGCCCGCCACGCCTACCTCCAAGCCCAGCAGCAACTCGCCGTCACCGGCCGCTCCCACGCCTGGTTCGTCTGGTACCAGGACCCCACACCACAACTGCGGGGCCCGGTCGACCGCGACCCAGACCTCATCGACAAGATCACCGCGCGGGCGGACTGGTTCTGGGCCGACCACGTCACCACCACAGTGCCGCCGCCGGTCGACCTGGCCACGGTCACCGACGAGGAACTCGCCCTCCGCTGGCCCACCGCCGTGCCCGGCACCGCCGCCGAAGCGGCCTACCCGGCGCACGTGCGCGCACTGCTCGACGAACGCGCCCGCCTCAAAACCGACGCCAAACACCTCGACCAACGCCTCGGCGACATCGACCGCGCGTTGAAAGCCTTCACCGGGGACGCCGAAACCCTGCTCGTCGATGGGCGGCCCGTGCTGACCCACCGAACCGTCACCGCCCGCCGCTTCGACGAGAAAGCCTTCCGAGCCGCGTTCCCGGCGACCGCGCGGAGGTTCACCCGACCGCACACCTACCGCCGCCTGCACATCCCCACATCGAGGAAGAAGACCCGCTGATGAGCACCGAACTCACCGTGCGCTCCGGCGCGCTCGCACTCGACCCCACCCAGACCGAATGGACCGCCCGCCAACGCGCCGCCCTCGAACAGCTGGGACTCGCCGACGCGCCGGTCGGCGACCTCATGGTGTTCCTGCACTACGCCCAACGCACCGGGCTCGACCCGTTCTCCCGCCAGATCTACCTGGTCGGCCGGTGGGATCCCGAACTCGGCCACAAGCGCTACACGATCCAAGCCGCGATCGACGGGCTCCGCACGATCGCCGAAGAACACGGACAGTACGGCGGCCAGATCGGCCCGGAGTGGTGCGGACCCGACGGCCGCTGGTGCGACGTGTGGCTCGACCGCCACCCGCCCGTGGCCGCGCGCGTCGGCATCGTCCGCAAGGACTGGGCCGTGCCCATCTACGGCACCGCCCACTTCCTCGAGTTCGCCGAATACCGATCCGACGGGGCACTGAAACGCATCTGGCGGGAGAAAGCAACCCACATGGTCGCCAAGTGCGCCGAGGCACTCGCGCTGCGCCGTGCCTTCCCCCGCCGACTCGCCGGCATCTACACCCCCGAGGAGATGGCGCGCGCGGACTCCACGGCCACCGACCACCATCACCGGCAGGTGCACCCGCCGACCGGGCGGCACACCGACCGAGCCAAGGCAGAGCGGATCGACTGGGACACCGAGATCCGCGCCGCGGACGGCGACCCGCAGGCGTTACGCCGCCTGTGGGACGTGGCCCGCGCGGTCGACCCGAACAACACCGAACTCGCCAACCAGATCGCCGAACGGGGGCAGGCCGCCCGAGCCGCCGCCGACCGGGCCGCCGAAGACCAGGAGGAGGAGACACCCGCCGAGAGTGACGCACCCGCACCCCACACCACCGACCCCAAACCGGAGAACGAGTCCGACGCGCCGGAGTAGCGCACCACCCCGGTCCCCCCATCGCTGCTCCGAACGCCGCAGCACGCACCCACCCCAGCCGCACGAGCCCCCGTGCCGTCCGACAACGCAGCCCACCTGGAGATGTTTCATGCCACCCGACACACCCACGCCGACCTCGCCCGAGGGCCGAACGACAGTGCTGACTCACCGCCGCTGCTGCTACGTCCTGTTCGACGACGTCGACTGCAACATCCCACGGTGGGGCGCCGAAGGAGAACCCGGCTCGTGGAGCCCGCGGCGTCCTCGTCGAAACCGCCCGGGCCACCTCGGCCACCCCGATCGAGCTGCACCACCGGGAACTCTGCACCCGCCACCCCGACGACCCGCCGTCCTGTCCCGCGCACCTCTTCGCCGGCCTCGAAGTCACCGCTACGTTCCGATGCGCCAACGGCCGACTCGCCTGTGTCGTTTCCCGGCTGGAAACCACCCCCGGCGGCGACGACACCTGGTGTCTCACCGTGGACGGCCAGATCCCGCACCACGGGCGCCGACCGCGAACACCTCCGCCTCCGACCCTCGGGCTGATCGTGCGACGCCACCTCCTTTACCGGTACGGCCACGCCACCATTCCCCTATCCGGGGACATCCCCGCACCGGGTACGGACCACGGGCCCACCATCCCACGTCGGAGGAGATCACTATGACACCCCGCACCGAACGTGCGGGCCCGCCGCCGCGCCTTCCTCGACTGATGCGAGCGGCCCTGGCGACCGCCGCTAACGGGCACCGCGTATTCCCCCTCTGGCCGCGATCCAAGAGACCCGCCATCGCCGGGTGGGAAACGTACGCGACCACCAACCCCGACGACATTCGACGCCTGTGGGACACGCTGCCGTACAACGTGGGCATCGCCTGCGGCCCCAGCGGGTTACACGTCCTCGATCTCGACGACGCCCACGGCGACCACCCACCCGACGAGTGGGCCGGGGCCCGCCACGGCCGCGACGTGCTGGCCCGCCTGGCCCACGACGTCGGCGAGCCGTATCCGGGCGACACGTATACCGTCCGCACCCCCACCGGCGGCCTGCACCTGTACTTCCGCACCCCCGAGAACCTCGCGCTGCGCAGCACGGTGGCGCGCCTCGGGTGGCGCATCGACTCCCGAGGCGCCGGCGGCTACATCGTCGCTGCGGGATCCGTCCGGGCGGAAGGGTACTACCGGCCGATGCACCGCGCCCCGATCGCCGCACTGCCTCCGTGGCTCGCCACCCGGCTCGCCCCACCACCCCGCATGACACCGACCACCATCACGAGCCACGCACGACATACCGGCGCCTACATCACCCGGATCGTGCAGGCAGAGTCCGCGACCGTCGCCCACGCCAGGACGGGGACGCGTCACCGCACCTTGCTCCACGCCGCCGTCACCCTGGGGCGCCTCGTGGCCGGAGGGGAACTCGCCGAGCACGACGCCCGCGCCGCACTACACAACGCCGCAGCCACACACCTCGGTCACCACGGCTGGACCACGGCTGAAGCCGAACGCACCGTCACCGACGGCCTCGCCTACGGAGCACGCCGCCCGCGCCGACTCGCAGACGATGACACCATCTGACAAAGAACCGGCATCGGGGCGGTAACCAGGTCGAGCCCGTAGTAGAGAGTCCCTGATGTCAGGTCGCGAACAAGGCTACTCCGGGACGCGCGGTCACCGGCCCAGTGCGGGTGGCTTAGAGCCCCTAACACATTGATGATCTTGGTTTGAGATGATCTTGGTGTGGCTGCGCCGTGGGTGGTGTCGGACGAGTTGTGGTCGCGGATTGAGCCGTTGCTGCCGGTGCGCCCGGCCGGTAGGACGGGGCCGAAGCCGTTGCCGGATCGGCAGGTGTTGCAGGGCATCTTGTTCGTGCTCTACACCGGGATCGGGGTGGGAGGACCTGCCGCAGGAGCTGGGCTTCGGCTCGGGGCATGACGTGTTGGCGGCGGTTGCGGGACTGGCAGGAGGCGGGGGTGTTCGACCGGTTGCACGAGGTGTTGCTGGCGGAGCTGAACGCGGCCGCGGCCATCGACTGGTCCCGGGCGTGTGTGGATGCTTCGCACGTGCGCGCGAAAAGGGGGGCCGGACACGGGGGCCGAGCCCGGTCGACCGGGCCAAGACCGGCTCGAAGCACCATGTGATCTGCGACGGCGGGGGCATCCCCCTCGCGGTGCGGCTCACCGGCGGTAACCGCGGGCGACGTCACTCAACTTCTGCCGCTGGTCGGGGCCATCCCGCCGGTGCGGGGACGGCGAGGCAGACCCCCGCCGCACACCCGACGTCCTCGTGGCTGACCGAGGCTACGACTACGACAGGTATCGCGATGCGCTGGCGGCGGCGAGGGATCCGCCCGTTGATCAGCCGACGCGGCACCCGCGACAACG
>NZ_KB912728.1:70479-100625 GCF_000383795.1 Saccharomonospora saliphila YIM 90502 | reverse complement strand
CGCCGCCCACGGGGCGCCGAGGGCAGCGCCCGGCTGGCCCGGGCGGGCGACGATGCGAAGTCCGGCGGGAATCCACACGTCCAGCCCGGGGACGTTCCACGGCCCGCCAGCCAGCGCTGTGGTGACCGCGGCGCCGAGCATGAGCACACCGGCGAGCCCGAGCACGGTTGCGAGGCCCGCCGCGGCGACCCCGAGGAGGGCGAGGTCCCGATCTCCCGTCGGCGACACCGGGCCTCTCATGTCCGCTCCCCCGGCGCCGGGGTAGGGCTGGAGCCGTCGGTGGTGATGCGGCGGATCGCGACGATCTCGCCCGCCCACGTGTCGAGCGGTTGCAGCACGACGCCGTGCTGCTCGTCGTAGGCGTTGACCACCATCCCGTCGCCCGCGTAGAGGCCCACGTGTCGCGGGTTGTCGGCCGTGCCGAGCGAACCGGGGATGAACAGCAGATCCCCGGGGCGCACCTGGCGCAGTGACCCGACGGCGACGCCGTCGTGGACCTGGCCGGTGGTGGTGCGGGAGATCGGCACTCCGGCGTGGGCCCAGGCGGCCTGGGTGAGGCCGGAACAGTCGAACGCGTCCGGCCCGGTGGCGCCCCACTCGTAGGGTTTGCCGAGTTGGTTCACCGCGTACGACACCGCCGCCGACGCACCCGCACCGCCCGGCAACGCGAAATCCTCCGGCAGCTCCCACTGGTCCGACGGTAGGTCCGACGTGCTGTCCGGACACACCCCGTCCGGGTTCGGGGCCGCCGCCTGCGTGTCCGCTCCGGTGGGGGTTCCGCGCCAGAACCGGGCGACCAGCTGCGCTGCGGGCGCTTCCTGCGGTGCGTACCGGTCCGGGAACGCTGACCGCTGCACCGCCTGCGCCGCACGTCCGGGCGGCAGCGTTCGCCACCCGGGCACGGTGACGAGCCGGTCGTAGAACGCTCCCGCCGCATACGAGGGGTTCAGGACCTCGTCGCGGGTTCCCCAGCCCTGGCTCGGCCGCTGCTGGAACAACCCCAGCGAGTCCCGGTCGCCGTAGGCGACGTTGCGCAAGTCCGACTCGACCAGGGCGGTCGACACCGCGATCACGGCCGCGCGGCGCGGCAGGCTCCGGTCCCGGCCCACCTCGACGATCGTCCGCGCGTTGGCGAGCTGGTCCGGGCTCCACTCGCCGCCACCGGTGATCGGCCGGTCCACCCCGGGGCCGGTCGCGAACGGGTACTGGAACCCGCACGCGGCGACACTCACCTGCGCCACGGCCGCCTGCTGCGTCGACACCAGCGCCACGCCGAACACCACCGCGGGGAACACGACCACGATGCCCACCGCGCCCGCCACGCACGCCACGATCGCCTTGACGGTCATGGCCGTCCCCGCGGCGGCCGCAGCTGCGCGTTCGTGTCGAACAGTCGCTTCTCCGTGCGGCTGAGCACGGTCTGCACCTTGTAGCCGGGAGTGTTCTCCACCTTCCACAGGGCCCGTCCCGGGCGCTCCATCGCCCACCCGGTGGTGGCGTCCTGTTCGCGCTCCGACAGCGCCAGGTCCTCGGCGAGGTCGTCGGCTACGCGGGTCGACTGGCCGAACAGGATGCGGGTGCTGCACAACGCCAGCAGGTCCTTCGCGATCGCGGCTTCCTGGCTGCCCGCCGCGCCGACCGACAACGCGTCGCTCGGTTTGTGCAGCACCAGCACCTGGATCTTGCGTTCGGCGCGGCTGAGCCGCAGGTCCGCATCGACCGCCTGCACGGCGCGCAGCCCGAGTCGCATCTGCCGCCACACCTCGTCGCGGACCACGATGCGCAGGTCCCCGTCCTCTTGGAGGTCCGTGACCAGCGAGGACCACGAGCCCAGGCAGGTCAGTGCGACCGCGACCGCCTGCTCGCCGTGCGTGCGCAGCCGGGACAGGTCCATCGACTGGGCCGGCGCGTCCCAGTCGAGCGTCACGTTGGTCTGCTCGTCGAACAGGCCCGACAACGTCCCCGACACCAGGTTGCCCAGGGCGTCCGTGATCGGGCGGAGGGTGTCCAGGAACTGGCGGCGGTCAGCGAACCGGGTGCTGGTCCACAGCTCCTCGTCTGGGTCGGCCAGGTGGCGCTGCACGTCCGGGATCGTCACCGGCACCGGGCGGGTGTATCCGTCCGCGATGCCGACGAGCCTGCGCAGCACCGTCGCCAGCACCGCCTCGTCGGTCACCGTGGGCCGGTACCCCTGCGCCTCGGCCAGCGCGGCCAGCAGCTTCACCCACCGGGCGACCACCCCTTCCAGCTCGACACGTTGCCGCGCCACCGGCCAGCCCTCCCAGCGGCTGCGGAGCGGGCCCAGGTCGAGCGCGTTGAGTCGGGCCGGGCTGCCGCGCCCGAGTACGACCGGCGTCACCCCCAACGCGCGCAGCAGCGGGCTGTACTCGCCCTTCACGTCGCCGCTGATCAGCGTTTTCACCCCGAACAGCATCATCCGCAGGAGGAACGCGACCACTGTGGAGCTCTTGCCGCGGCCCGGTTCCCCGAACACCACCAGGTTCGGGTTGGTGGCCAGCCCGCGCAGTACCCACTCGACCGGGTGGGTGTAGAAGGCGCCGCCGCTCAACGTGTCGTAGCCGATGCGTGCCCCGACCGCGGGGACACCGCTCGCCGCGAGCAGCGGGAACAGGCCCCCGATCTCCGAGGTGGCGGCCTGATACACCACCAGCGGAGCTTCGACCGGAGCCCACCCGTGGCCCATCCGCGCGTGGCCGCGGCGGGGCGCGACCGGCCGGTTGACCCGCCCGGTGTCCCGCGGGCCCGGCGGGTGGGGCGGTTTCGGTTGCGGTGGTGGTCCGAACGTCCCCAACAGTTGGGCCGCTCCGCGTCCCCGCGGCTTGTTCCTGCTCACGACAGCCCCCTCCGGTTGCGCGGCAGCCCCAGTCCGATCGGCAGGCAGGCGACGGCGAACGTCGAATCCTGCGCCAGATCCATCCGCAGCAGCCGGAACCGTCCGCTGGCGTCGTTCTCCAGCCGTGCGGCGTGGTCCTCGACGTTCCACCCGTTCGGCACGGTCACCGACGCCGCCACCGAGAAGCGCACCAGGGAATGGCCCGCCGCCACCGCCCGCTCCTGGGTCCGCGCGCCCGCGGCCTCACGGTCGTCGGCGGCGGTCGTGGTGAACCCCTCGCCGGCCTTCCAACTCCGCAGGACCGTGCTGCGGAACCGGTTGCTCCGCACCTGCCGATGAGCCCGGCGCGCGTCCAACACCTCGTAGTGGATCGCCACGGTGCGCCGCTCCCCCGGTGTGCGCACCGCCAGCAGCGGGCCGAGGCTGCCGAACACCGTGCCCGACTCGGGCATCAGAGCCGTGTAGGACACCGTGGTGAACCCGTCGTGGGTGTAGGCCCGCGGCGTCGGCGGGGGTGCCTCGGTGGGTCCGGCCGCCGCCTTCTCCAACCCTCCGGCGCCGTGCCGGTGGGTGGCGGTGAGCGAGGCCCGCGCCGCCGGGTTGAAGCCGGTGCGCAGAGCCTCGGCCATGCCCGCGCCGTTCAGCCAGTGCACCGTCTGCACACCCAACGCCTTGAGCGGGTCCTCCACACCGTCGAGCACGCGGTAGAGCGCCAAGGCCCGGCCCGCGACACCGCCCCCGGCCGCCGCCGCGGGTCTCCGGAGCTTGTCCTCCGGCCCGCTGACCGTGACGAACGCTTCGTGCCGCACCGAGGCGACACCCACCACGTCGTCGAGCTCGTCGGTGACCGCGCGGGACAGCCGCGGCGCGTCCCGGGCCGTGTGCTCACCGCGCCACAGCTGATAGTCGGTGCCGTCGTCCGGGACGGTGCGCACCACCAGGCTCAGCCGGTCGACGACGTCGCGGTGCCCGAGCGACAGCAGCAATGTGCCCAACCGGGAGGCCAGCTGGTCACACTGCTCGTCGGACAGCATTCCCACGCCGGTGTGGGTCAGCCGCGCGGTCGCTCCCCACCGGCCCTCGCTCGTGTCGTGGATCAGGCACACCCGACCGCGGTCCCGGTACAGCGGGCCGTCGGGGAACTCGAACCGTTGCAGCACCCCGGGCAGGTCGGGCTCGTCCGGATCGACCGGCACCCCCGCGGAGGCCTTCGACTGCCACGTCGACCATCCGCGCACCAGGCCCACCTGGTACAGCACGAAATGCCACAGCCAGCGGCACGCCGGCCGCCCCCGCACCGGCACCACCACCAGCACGGCGAACAGGCCGCACACGAGCAGCAGCACCGCCGCGTCACCGAACCGGCCGTTCGACGCGGCCCACACCACCGGCGTGGCGAGGGCCACGCAGCTCAGCGCCTGCACCGGAGTCAATCCGCAGACCCATCCGACCTGTTCGCGTCGGTTGAGCCCTCGGAAGATCCGAGTCGACGTCATTCGATCCCCCTCCCGTCGTCCTCCTCGCTCGCGTCGCCGACGCCGACACCCCCATCGACGTCACCGGGGTCGTCCCCGCTGTCGCCGCCCGGCGCGGTGACCGTGGACGTGTCCGCCTCCCCCGCAGCCGCAGCCGAGCCGCCCTCCGTCGGAGGCAACGGCGGCTCCTCCCGCTCCCGGTCGATGTCCGGTCCCTCGCCGGAGGCCCCGTCCTCCGGTGGCGGGTTCTCCTGCTCACCGGGCGCGTCGCCACCCCGGTCCACCGCCATCGCGGCTCCGCCACCCACCGCGCCAGTAAGCGTCGCCCCGACGCTTGCCGCCCGGTCCGTGTCGGCGCCGGTGTCACCCGCCGAGGCGTCGTCTGTCGGGGCACCGTCTGCCGAGGCGCCGTCGGCTGCGGCGTCGAAGCGGCCTGTGTTCGCCTGCTCAAGTGCACCGCCGCCCCCGCTGCCCCCGACCGCGCCGCTCGCCGCGACCATCGCCGGGTTGCTCGACCCGAACGAGCTCATCCCGACCCCAGTGGCCATCGCATCCCGGAACGTCGCCCCCGCGTCGGTGTTCGGGTCGACGAACGCGAACATCTTGAACAGCACGAACGGGCAGATCAGCGAAATGATCAGCACGCCGATCCCGGCCAGCAGGCCCGACAACCCGTCCGACCCACCCGCGATGGCCACGCCGAGCACGAGAGTCAACGCGAGCACCGGTTTCATCGCGATCGTGGCGAGCAGCCAGCGGCACGTCCGCCAGAACCAGTGCGCCGACACGTTCGCCAACAGGCCCGCCGCGACGATCGGGACGGTCGCCACCAGCACGGAGATCGCTGCCTGCCGGAACAGCATCTCGAGGAGGTAGCCCAGCGCCACGGGAATGACCCCCACCACGGCGCAGATCCCCAGCACCACGGCTTTCACACCGCTGACCGCGCCGTCGGCGAACGTGGTGTACTCCAGCGCCTCGCCGAAGTTTTCGCTGCGCAGGCCGTACCACAGGATGCCGTCCGTGAGCCCGTCGACCGCCGCGAGGAAACTGCCGACCATCCCGACCGTGACGGCGAGCGCGATGCCGTACTGGATCGGCCCTCCCACCAGCCGCAGGAATCCGCGGCCCCCGCGCACCATGGTCATGATCAGTTGCCAGAGGAACAGCCCCACCGCCAGCACACCACTGATCCACAGCATGAGCGGCCACAGAATGCCGACCGGGCCGCTGTCGGTGTCGACCGAGAACACCGAGAACTCGTCGGCCAGCTTGAACGCGGCCATCAATACGGCCACGGCGGCTCGCCAGATCAGGTCCATGGCCTTCTCGAACGCCGACGCCAGCACCTCCGAGAGGTCCGCCCCGAGCATCCCCCCGATGTCGTCGAACGGCCACATCAGCGCACCTCCCGGTATCCCGCCCGCACAGCGTCAGCGCTGCCCGGCCACGCGCTCGGCGCGGGCGCTGCCAGCACGCCCGCCGCGATCCGCCACCGCCCGTCGACCCGGCGCATCGCCTGACAGTCGCCGACTCCCACCGACGAGTTCCGGCCCTGGTACTCCACGGCAAGCTGCCCCAGCACGCACACCACGACGTAGCGACCGTCCGACGCGGTCCCTTTCACCTGCCCGTGCGTGATTTGGTAGGTCACCCGGAGGCCGCTCACCGGCCCACCCGCTGGCAGCCCGGCGGTTGAGCGGAAGCTGGTCAGCACCGAATGCAGGCCCGTCGACTCCGGGGGCGGGGCGCCGTCCTGCGACAGCGCCCGATAGGCGCGGCCATACACCGCGGGATCGCCCCCGGCGAGCGCTGTCTCGTTCAACGCGGCCAGTTGAGCCAGCGCCCCCTCCGGCGTGCCCGGGAACCCTCCCGGGATCCAGGTGCCGTCCACGCGCGTGGGTTCCGGCAGCGACAGCGCCGGACCCGCCGTGCCGGTCGCGGCCAGAGGCTGGGGCTGCGCCGCCTGCGGCGGCAGCACGACCATCCGCCGCTGCGCCAACGCGCGTTCCTCAGAGGTGGCCACCTCCACGTGCGGACCCGTCCCGGGTGCCGTCTCGTCGTGCGTGCGCTCGTCCCGCGTCGCGCGGTCGGCGAGGAGCACGATCACCAGCGTGCCGACGAGTCCGACGACCAGGGTGGCGATTCCGAGAAGGGCCACTTGTGCCCGCGTCCGCCGACGCGGCTCCGTCTCCGGTTCGACCATGGTCAGTTCCCGGCGAAGTAGTTGATCAGCTGTGGGCCGATGCCGTAGAGCAACCCACCGGCGATGGCGCACAGCATCATGATCAGTCCGATGCGCCCCGCGCGATGGTGATCGACCCACCGCCCACCGGCCCACACGAGCAGGCCGATGAAGAACCCGACCGCCAAGGCAACCTGTGCGCCCCATTTGGCGTTGCCGAGTGTGTTGAGGATCGTGTCGCTGCCTGGAGGGGGAACCGGGTCCGGATTCGGGATCTGGGTCACCCACTGCAGGAGGACGAGGTAGGTGTTCATCGTGGCTTCCTCCGTCCCGTGCCGCCCGGCTGCGGGCCCGCGATCAGGCCCCACTGGCGCAACGCCGGGGTGACGGCTTGGCGGAGACGCTGCGGGGTGACCGCAGCGGTGATGCCGGACACGGCGAGCTCCGCGTCGTGCGGCACGAAGACCGCGTTCTCGAGTAGGGCGGTGACGCGGCGGCCGGCGGCACCCGCCACCCCTGGGGGCCAGCGCTTCACTCCCGAGAGGAACAGTTGGGTCACGGGCGAGATGTCCGCCGAGGACAGGAACGGCTCTAACCGGGCGAGGACCTGCTCCGCGTGCAGCAGGGACGGCCGGGTCGCCCGTGCGACAAGCACGGGTCGGGGATGCGGCGTCCCTCGACGCAGCCACGCGCCCGCACCAACGCGCGGATCGGCTGTCACATGCCACGCGTCGTGGCCCAGGTCGACGACCGTCACGTGAACTCCGGCCAGCGGGGGCCGCCACCACCGCGGCGGCGGCACCATCCCGGGGGCTATCGTCGGGAGGGTCGTTGCGAGCTGGGCCATGAGCGCGCGGCCGCGCCACGAGTAGCGGATACCGACTCGAGGATGCGGCTGCACACGCTGGCCACCCTCGGCACGAGTTGCCAGCGCCAATCCCGACCGCGGTGGGTCCGCAGCGTCGACCATCAGCACGTTCCGGTGCGCGAGCTGCAACGCGTCGGCGAGCGCCGTGGCCACGACGGACCCGCCCGCACCGGACTCGGCAGCCAGAACGGGCAGCACCGTGCCGAACGGAGACCAGTCGACCGGAGCCGCCGCTGGACTCCCCTGCAAGCCCCCAGAGACACAAGGTCCAACGGAAGCGCTCGAACGTCCCCTGACGGACAGGTCCGATGCCTGCTGTTGAGAGTCCGACCTGATCTCGGACTGACTAGAAACAGCACCATCCTCGGCGCCTGACATAACGATCCCCCAGACACGGATCTAACCCAAGAGAAGAGCGACGAAGACTGTCCCTGGGTTTTGAACCCGCGGTGATTCCCGGCCAGCCAGAAACCTTAGTATCGCGCTCCCACGGAGTTGAGTACCGATCGAGTTGCGCTACTCGTCAACCCGCACGCTGCTGAGCACCCGATACGAACGAGCGGGTACGGCTATTCCACCCAGCTCACGGTGCTGACGATCATTTGTCCCCCAACGTACACACGGCATTTATGATGGCCTGCGCCTCACCAGCGCCCCTCCACTGCTGGACACGCAGCCGACCCGGTGCTCAGCTTACGAACGAACCATGACTCCCGCGTCAGCTCCTCGTTCCATGACTGGAGAATAAACGCCACAGAGACTCTGTCAACTCAGGATGGAACCACGACCGAAAACGATCAGAAGTTTCTGTCGACTCCCGAACACACTGCAGCACCATCCCAACCCGCAGCGACGAGGGACCCCCGGGTCGGCACCAGCGCTCCCACTGACGCGACAGCGATCTGCTTTGGCGCGTTGTGACGAGAGGAAAACTCATCACTTAGAGCTCCTAACGTATTCGGTTGGGGAGTCGGCGCCAGCAGATGATGCTGGTGGCGAGGGTGAGGAGGCCGTGGTGGATGTCGGTGCGGCGTTCCCACCGGGTGGCCAGGCGGCGGAACTGGTGCAGCAGGGCGAGGGTCTGTTCGACGACCCACCGTGCTGCCTGGACGTTGTCGCGGGTGCCGCGTCGGCTGATCAACGGGCGGATCCCTCGCCGCCGCAGCGCATCGCGGTAGGTGTCGTGGTCGTAGCCCCGGTCGGCCACGAGCACGTCAGGTTTGCGGCGGGGCCTGCCTCGCCGTCCCCGTACCGGTGGGGATGGCCCCGACCAGCGGCAGAAGCTGGGTGATGTCGTTGCGGTTGCCGCCGGTGAGCCGCACGGCGAGGGGGGATGCCCCCGCCGTCGCAGATCACATGGTGCTTGGAGCCGGTCTTGGCCCGGTCGACCGGGCTCGGCCCCGTGTCCGGGCCCCCCTTTTCGCGCGCACGTGCGAAGCATCCACACACGCCCGGGACCAGTCGATGGCCGCGGCCGCGTTCAGCTCCGCCAGCAACACCTCGTGCAACCGGTCGAACACCCCCGCCTCCTGCCAGTCCCGCAACCGCCGCCAACACGTCATGCCCGAGCCGAAGCCCAGCTCCTGCGGCAGGTCCTCCCACCCGATCCCGGTGTAGAGCACGAACAAGATGCCCTGCAACACCTGCCGATCCGGCAACGGCTTCGGCCCCGTCCTACCGGCCGGCGCACCGGCAGCAACGGCTCAATCCGCGACCACAACTCGTCCGACACCACCCACGGCGCAGCCACACCAAGATCATCTCAAACCAAGATCATCAATGTGTTAGGGGCTCTTACAGCTCGTTCCAAGAAGAGTGTGGCAGTTGGCGGTAGCAGATGAGGACGAGGCTGGCTCCCTCGACTTCGTTTCGCACCGCCGATGCCGTACTCAACACCGGGGGCGCGTTGCGGCGTGCCGGGCTCGGGCCCGCCCGGAGGGTGACGGCACGGCCACGGTCGTTCACGGCGGGCCGCGCGACCTCTGGGCGAACTACACCATCCTGGCCGCCTGGTGGGAGGAGCAGGGACGGCCTGAGCCGACTCGGTTCGGAGTGACCGTGCAGCCCGACGGCGGGCACGTGCTGTGGCTGGACAACCGCGACAAGCCGGTCGCCATCCTCGATGTAGGTTCTCAAATCTGATGGCGAATTGTCAGTTGCGATGGCGGACGAGTGGCGGATCCGCCAAGTAACTGAGACGACCGGGCTGTCTGTCCTTCCGGGAAGTGGTGGCGGGGTTCGGGGGTAGTTGGCGGGGCTGTGATAATTCGCAACGTGGGCGAACAGAAAGATCGAATGCTGCGTGGCGACTGGTACCTTGATGAACCCGACCTGGCTGAGGAACGACGGCGCTGTTGGCGAATGCTCGACAGATTCAACGCGACCGGAGCGGACGACGACGTCGCGCGTCGCCGAATCCTGGAAGAGCTGCTCGCCAAGTTTGGCCCCGGCGCGTCCGTCCTGCCACGTTTCCAGTGCAGCTACGGTGCGCTGATCAGCATCGGCGCCAACAGCTTCGTCAACAACGATGCCCTCTTTATGGACGATGCCGTGATAGCGGTCGGTGACGACGTCCGGATCGGCCCACGGGCGCAGCTGCTCACAGCGCTGCATCCGATGGAGGACCATGAGCAACGTCGCGCTGGGTGGGAGCGAACCGCCCCTATCGTGATCGGTGACAATGCGTGGCTCGGGGGCGGTGTGATCGTCTGTCCAGGCGTAACCGTCGGCGAGAATGCGGTCATCGGTGCAGGCAGCGTGGTCATCCGAGACATACCGGACCACGTGTTCGCTGCAGGCAACCCGGCGCGGATGATCCGGCGGCTGTGACTTGCCCTGCTGTCGGTCAAACGCCCCGGGGAGCTACCCGTGGACCTTGAACCGTCGGATCCGCAGCTAGGTCCGAACAGCTCGGCACCCATTGTCCGGAACTATCTGGCGGACAGTGGTATGTCGAAGACGGGTGGACACTACGTGAGATCGCCCGCGCCGCAAAGAAAACCAGAGGCGACATCAGCCAAGCGCTCAGAAACGCGGGCGGCCCTCAGACCCAGCGGCGCACGGCCCCGCTATGACGACAAAGCAACAGAGATCATCCACCGCTACACCATCGAGGGCGAGAGCACCCCACCATTGCCAAGATCACCGGCATCCCGTCCATCACCGTGGTCAACATGCTCGACCACGCCGGAATCTCACGCCGCACCAACCCCGACAGACCAGCCGGTCAATCAAGAAACGCCATCGAGTTGAGACACCCAGACGGCCACACGGACTGAGACAACCAACAAACCCGCAGGGTCAAACAAAATCAACATGCCACACGATATGAGACCCTACGCTCGACGGCACCCTGTGACGAACAGCAAGAGGCCCCCGACACCAAGACTCGGCGCCGGGGGCCTTCGCTGTGCGCGTCAGATGTCGAACTCGCCGTCCTTCACGCCCTTGATGAACGCCCGCCACTCGCTGTCGGTGCAGGAGGTGGTGGCCTCCTCTGGGCGCTTCGAGTTGCGCAGCTCCACCCCGCCGTCCGTCGTGCGGCGGAACTCGACGCAGTCGTGGTTTCCAGAATGCTTGGACTTCCTCCACTGCTGGTCGTTGTGCTGTACCGTCATAGTGTCGTCCCTTTCTTGATGACATCGGCGATGAGCTCGGCTGAGTCGGCCGGGCTCATCGCTTCCCGATTCAGACTCGCCCGCGCCATCGTGTACGCCTCCACGTCGCCCCGATCACGCAGGAACACGATTGACGAGAGGTGCTCCATCTGCACGATCGGATCCGCCTTGGCGAACTCCAACAGCACGAACGAACCCAGGTGCGCAGGGGTGATCCCGCACGCCGACGGGATGATACGGACGCACACGTTCGGGAGATCGGCCAGTCGGCGAATCAGGCGGAGCTGATCGAGCATCACGTCCCGGTCGAGTTGCTGGGTCAGTACTGTCTCCAGCATGTATGCGGTGTACCGAACCGGACTCCGCTCCCGCGTGATGGCTTCGCGCCTGCCGACGCGAGTCGCGACCTTGGTCTCCACGTCTGCCTTATCGCCCAGTACTGACCGCGCATAGTCGGCGGTCTGCATGAGCCCCGGCACCAGCATGTTCGACACCGCTGTGATGTCGGTGGCAACGTGCTCGAACTCGATCATCGTCGCCAACGCACCCGCTTCTCCGTGCGCACCCGTCGACACCTCGTTGACCGGCTGGTCGGCTGCCTCGCGGGCAAGATGGATCAACTGGTCGCGTTCAACGGCGGATAGGTCCAGTGCGCGAGCGAATGCCTCGATGCCGGCCGGGTCGGGGATGCGTTCACCGCGTTCCCACCGAGTAAGCACCGTGTGCGCGCATCCCATGCGGTCGGCGAGCGCACGTTGTGTGAGCCGGGCATGGGTGCGGAGAGCGCGGAGTTCGGCGCCGAGGACATAGGCCCGCGCTTCCGGCGCCTCCGGTTTGGTGCCACTCATGCACCAGACGGTAGCCGATCGATAGAGCGGATCTGCATCAACCATTCGGAGTATTGCGCCCTGGTGCCGACACCAACACTCTGGTGTCGGCACCAATGAGGTTTGGGCCACACTCTACCGCCCGGGGAGGCCACGATGTTGGACCGCACGGTCCGCTCACCGATTCAAACCCACCAGGCCGTGCCCGACGACATGTGGATCACGCGCGACGGCACACAGCACCGCGTCGTGCACTGGACCGGCGGCATCAGCCACGCACCCACCGTGGTCACGGTCTGCGGACTGAGCACCCCCATCCCCCTCGCCTCCGACCCGAACGCCACACCGTGCGAGGGGTGTCGGTGATGTGGTGGCGCTGGCAGCAGGCCGACGGCCGCATGCACGCCTACGACCGCACGGCCGTCACCGTGGGCCCGCACCGGCCGTTCCTCGCGCTGTGCGGCGCCACAGTCACCCCCATCGACACGGATTTCGGGGTAACCGGCTGGCCGCAGACGACCTGCTGGTCGTGCGACCACGAGGTGCGCGTCCGCGACGGATTCCCGATCGCCGAGATCCCACCCCTGCCCGACGACACGCCACCGACCCCGAGGAGCCCCTCTGATGGCCCGTCACGCCCTACTCGACCGCCCCGCCCCCGTCAGCGCCGCTGAGGAGACTCGCCGCCTCCCACCGCTGCACTCGGCCGACACCGCCGCGCTGTTCCGGGCGCCGATCGCCTGGCCCACTGTCGACCCCGACGCTGACGACGAGACAGCGCGCGCCCGTCACGCCCTGCGACAGCCCGAGCCGCTGTCGACTTCGCTCCTGGAGCGCGTCCTTGCCGGACTACGCAACCTGTGAATCCGACACGATAGCGAGGTACAACCATGCCCGACACCGCGACCACCCTGGCACAGACAGTGCCCGAGCCCGATGACATCGACGCCGTGCTCATGCGGCTACGCCGCGCTGTCGACCGGGAGACCGAGCCGCTCTATCGCCGCAAAGACGCCGGGCACGCCGATGCCCGCCATGTGCTGAGCCGCATCGCGTTCCTCGTCCTCGAACTCGGCTTCACCATCGCCGAGGAAGGAGGCGTCGAGATCCGCGAGATCGAACGTGCCGTCTCGCGGGCCTACGGCCTCCCCACGCCGTAGGCCCGCCATTCGCCGTACGCCCACGCGTACACCTCGACCCCCGGTCGGCGCGGATGCGCGGCACCTCGCGGGCCGCTGTCCCCGAGCTCCGCGTCGACCGGGTACCACTGCAAACGCGCAGCAATATAGTCCGAAACGGAACGCGTAGGTCGCCTTCTGGCCCAACGGAACAAGCGCCGTACTGGAGGCGACCAGGCCCAGCCCAGTTCATGATCACCCGACCTGCCGGCCGCGCGAGGGTTAATCGGCAGGCGTCGTGCTGAACTGTGCGCAGTCACGTCCCTCTTTCGCTGGGCCCCCGCCTACTGAACCGGAACGCGACTCGCTGACCGCGTCACCGGCCTGTTCGGCACCGCGCGCGACACGGCGGCCCGCAACATGCGGCGGCCCGACACTCTCGCCGCAGCGACAACCAGGCGAGGCTGATCACCCGCGATCCGTGAGCTGCTCGAACTGGCTCCACTGCGGTACGGGAGGAGGCGCCGAGCTGCATCTGCCCGCACTCCCGTGGAGACGCGCACCTCGGCTGGTCCTGGAACCGGTCGGTTGGGGCTGGTGTTGCGCTTGTTCCCGCAACACCAGCCCCAACTACTCGTCACCAATGTCATCTCGGGTGCCGTGGCCGTGACGGAACCTGGATGACACTGTCGGTACTACACCGACCGTACTGAGCTGATCATGTCTTCATAGCTGCCCCAGTTGAGGTCGAGACCGTTCCCACCGGGCGAAAGCAACATCGACTCGCCGGTGTAGTTGGCGCCCAGGTACGCGCGGAAGTTGTAGTGTGTCCGGTTCCAGTAGGACGAGGTGCGGTTGTTGATGTGCTGGTGGGCCAGGTTGGGAGAGGCCCATTTGAAGTAGGCCATGTGCCCGCCTCCTCGGCGGTCGGTGAACAGGCACAGGTATCCGCTGGGGCAGCGGTTGAAGCCGCGGCCGGCGGTGACCCACCCGGAGTCGGCTCCACCGCGGAGGACCTCCTGCTGGATCGCGGCGCTCGACCGCGTTTGCGGGGCATTCGGCTCGTTGGTGTGGGCGTGGGCGGGACCCGAACTTGTTCCGAGCAACACGGCCAGCGCCGGCATCATCGCCATGCTCACTGTCTTGGCAACACGCACGACAATCACTCCCCCTGCTGTTCTTGCGTGACAGGGATGAGGCTAGAGCGCTCATCACGGTCCGCAATCAAAGTCGGAGGTACTTGCTCAGCGTCACTCGAACGGATTAGCTCCTCGTTTACACACTGTGCCTGCAAAGGGTGAGGGGCGTTGCTCCCGGCCGAGTGGCGTCGGCGAACGTGGCTCAGGGCGGAGAATCCTCGGATTCCATCGCTCCTCGTCACTCGGACGAAGCCACTGACGACGGAGCCCGCCGTGGACACCGGTTCGCGCGCGGACCGGCGTCCACGTGATCGTCAGAGCTCCAGCATCTGATGTACGGGGTCAGTGTTGCCGTCGGTTCTGGGCGAGGGGGTGGTCTTCGCCAGTGAGGGTGGCCAGGGCGGTGGCGATGTCGGTGAGATCGGCTTTGACATAGGTGCTGGTGGCGTTGTCGTGGGAATCGGTGTGGCCGGCGTAGGCGTGGGCGGTGGCGAAGCCGAAGTGGCGTTCGACCCAGGTCAGAGTGGTGTGACGCAGCCAGTGGGTGGAAATCTGCTGGGCCCGCGCCCACGGCAAGTGGCGTGCGACGCGGTTCCAGAGGTGGTCGTAGCGGCGTCGGGTGATCGGCCCGCCCCGGGCGTAGCGCAACACCGCCGTGTCGGCCTCGGTGGCGCCGCGCGTGTGTGCGTGGTCGACCAGGTGGCGCATCAGGGTGGGCGAGACCGGTTGCCACCGCACGGTTTCAGCCTTCTCCCGCAGAAAGATGAGGCACTGGTCGGTGTCCAGGTCACGCAACCGCAGAGCCAGCGCACCGCCACGGCGGCAGGCGGTCTCGATGTGCAGCCGCACCAGCAGCGTGTCCAACTCCGGGTCATCGCCCGTGGCGGCGACCACTTCGATGATCTCGGAGAGGCGTTCGTCGGGCAGGGCCCGGCGGGTCGACGGCAATCGGCGGGGTTTGGTCACCCGGCGGGCCGGGTTGCGGCGTTCGTCGATCAGCCCGTCGTCCTCGGCGTGCCGGTACAGGCAGCGGATGGCGGCCACGAAGTTCTCCGCGGCGCTGCGCCCGCCGCGGGAGTTGCGCCGCACCACGGCGGTGGCCTTGGCCTTCTCGGCCTGGGCGCGGATGTCGCTGGCGGTGACCTCGTCCAACCGGCGCTCGCCCCAGGCCGCCTCGGCCCGGGCCCAGTAGGACCGGTAGGCCCGCGCGGTGCTGGGCGAGACCAGCCCGGTCACGACCGGGATCCACTCGGCCACCGTCGGCACCGGCCGTTCCGCCGTGCCGGTGTCGGCCAGGAGGTCGGCGGGGTTCACGCCCAGGCGGGCCAGCAACAGCCGCGCCGCCTCCAACTCCCCCGACTGCGGCGTTTCGTGCGTGCTCACCGGGTCTCACCTCCGGCGAGGCCGGCGTGGTAGCCGGCGAGCATGGCCGCCACCGCCGACGGCGGGTGCACCACCAGCACGTCGTGGGCCACGTCGGCGGCCACCAACACCCGCTGCCCGGCCCGCACCCCGGACCGCGCCCGCGCCGCAGCCGGCACCGTCACGTACGGGGTGGCCGACATCACGAACGCGCCGTCGGCACGGCGGTGCAGCAGCACCGACCGGTCCACGACCGTGATCGTCAACCGGTCGCCGGACTGCCAGCCCAGTGCGCGCACCACGCGACCTTCCGAGACCCGTCCTTTGCCATCGACCAGGGCGGCGCCGAACACCCACGGCCCCGCACCCTCGTCCAGGCAGCTCAGATCCGGCACCGACAACGGCGAGAACCCGGACCGTTCCCCGGCCGGTCCGGTGACAGGGAGACGCGGCGGGATCGACACCGCCCGCACAGACCCGGTCATGACACAGCACCCCCCTGCCGCGCAGAGGGGGACACCGGCGGCACAACCACCGTAACGGACAGGGATGCCCGGTGTCTTGAAGATTTACCCAGCGTGAGCGGGTTGTCACTGGCTGGTGTGTGAGATCTGCTACGAACTGGTGTCCGAGGGGGGACTTGAACCCCCACGCCCTTAATCGGGCACTAGCACCTCAAGCTAGCGCGTCTGCCATTCCGCCACTCGGACTTGCTTGTGGTCATAGCTTAGCGGACGCCATCACGCCCGTGCACCGGGGGTGGCCCGTCGCGGGCGTGGAGCGCTCACCTGCGGTGACGCATCCACGCCCGCGAGGGTCACTCGATCACGGTCCGTACCGGCGTTCCCGCCTCGACCGTGCGGCTGACGGTGCAGAGCTTGTCGTGGGACAGGGCGACCGTGCGAGGCAGCATCGCCCGGGCGGCATCGCCCTTCTCGTCGTCAGGGAAGCGCACGGCGAAGGTCACGGTCAGGTTTTCCATGCGGTTGCCGGTCTCGGAGTCGGAGACCTTGTCCCCGTCGACCGTGACGGTGAACTCGGTCGGCTCGGTCCGCCTGCTGGTGGCGACGTCGGTGTCGATGGCCGTGCACCCGCCGATGGCGGCGAGCAGCAACTCGACAGGACTGAAATCGTCCCCGCCGAGGGGCAGGGTGGCTCCGCGATCGTTGTGCGCCACGTACTGCCCGGTGGACACCCGTTCGATGCGGACGGATCGCTGCGAAGTCGTCATGCGGCCGAACCTACCCGCCGCGCCGAGGCGGTCGGTCCGTCCGACCGCGGGCCGACCCGGGCACGCGGCGCCGACCTCCTGCGGCGTGTCCCGCTGTCCGTCACTTCCTTCCGGTGCCGACGTTGACCTCCGCGTGCAGGACCGCACCGGGCTCACCGCCGGAGCGTTCCCGCAGCATCCTGTCGAGTGCCTGCAGCGCCTCGGCACGTTGTGACTCGGTCACATCCGCGACCAATCGCGCGCCGATCGGATGGCTGGAGGTGACCTCGTTCCACAGGTCCGCGGCGGAGTCGACGGGCATGTCCCAGGTACGCGTGTCCACGACCACGTCGCTCAGTCCGGCCGCGGCGAACGTGTCGCGGAATACGCCAGGATCGGCCAGCTGGAACGGCAGCGGCGGCGGGTCCATCGGGAGCCCGGTGAAGCCGGGCACGACCGCCGTGAGGGCACCGAGAAGGAACCCGATCAACTCCATTCTCCGTGGTGAACCGAAGGCGACGACGAGCACCGTGCCGCCGGGCTTGGTGACGCGCACCATCTCGGCGAGTCCGGCGTCCAGGTCGGGCAGCATCGTCACGCCGTGCTGCGACGCGGACACATCGAACGTGTCGTCGTCGAAGGCCAGCGCATGACCGTCCATGACCCGGCCCTCGATGTGCGTGAGGCCTTCCGCGCGGGCGCGGGCGACGAGGCGCTCGATCATGGTGGGCGCGATGTCGGTGGCGACCACCTCGGCACCTCGGCGTGCGGCCGAAATGCTCAGGGCCCCGCTGCCCGCGGCGACATCCAGGAACCGGGTGCCCGGCCCGATGTCCACCGGGCGGAGAGCGTCCTCGCCGTGCCGCAGGTTCCCCGGGGTCATGAACTCGTCGAATCGGGGCGCGAGCGACTCCCAGGCGTCCCGGATCTGATCCTGAGTCGGTGTCTCGGTCATGATGCGCTCCTCGGCGATCGTGCGAACTCCGGGACCGGCGCGGTGGCCACCGTCGAGCTGTCACGGGGATCGGCTCGACGGCCACCCGCGCCACCGAAGCCTCGGACACCGAATACCCGCTCTCCCGGGTCACCCGCGTCCGCGCGCCGAAGCGCTTGTGATGACGGCGTCGGCGGGCGGCCGCGGCGTCGCGCTCCCGCGGGCCGTGGACCACCGGACGGCGGGGGCACGGCCACTGATAGAAGTACCTCGTGCGCGACTTCGTGACAGGTGTTCGGCTGTTCGGGCGCGGGCTGGGCATTCTGCTCCGGTCGCCGCGGTTGTTGTTGCTCGGTGCGCTGCCCGTAGTGCTGACCACCGTGCTGCTGGTCGGCGGGATACTCGCGCTGGCCCTGCGGATCGACGACCTCGCCACGCTGATCACTCCGTTCGCCGACGACTGGGCGGAGAGCTGGCGCACCGCGGCCCGCATCACGGCCGGTGTGGCGCTGGTCGGTGCCGCGCTGGTCGTCGGCCTGGTCAGCTTCACGGCGCTGACGCTGGCCGTGGGCGGCCCGTTCTACGAACGCATCGCGGAGAGGGTGGAAGACGACCTCGGCGACGCGCCGGCGGGGGACGCGTCACCGTGGTGGCGAGGCGTGTGGGCAGGGCTACGGGACGGCCTCGTGCTCCTCCTGCGGTCGCTGATGTTCACCATCCCGCTCTTCGTCGCGGGCTTCATACCCGTACTGGGGCAGACGGTCGTGCCCGTGCTCATGGCGTTGGTGACCGCGTGGTTCCTCGCACTCGAACTCGTCGCGGTGCCGTTCTCCCTGCGCGGGATGGACCTCGGCCAACAGCGGGCTCACGTGCGCCGGCGCCGAGGGCTCGCGCTCGGCCTGGGCCTGCCGACGGCACTGTTGTGCGCGATTCCCTTCGCCGCGCTCGTCGTCCTCCCGGTCGCCTTCGTCGGCGGCGTCCTCGTCGCCCGCGAGATCCTCCACACCCCCGCCGCCGATCCCGTGTCCTAGCGCCCCACCGCCGCTGCCCACGGCCCCCTCCCTGCGCGCGGGCGGACGGCAGCGCGCCTCACCCGGGCGAGACGCGGTGCAGCGCCAGCGCGTCGAGGCGACGGATCGTGCTGTCGGAGGGAGCCACCACCAGGTTGCCGACCCGGGGCGGGGACGCGGACGGGACCGTCTCACCGCCCGCAGCCGCCTCGACGAAGGTCCGGAGCCGCTCGCCGCACCGGCGGTAGAAGCGCAGCTGGTTCCGGCGCCCGAACAGCCGCCACCCCAGCGACAGGACGCGCCCCAGGGTGGGAGCGCCCTGGGAGTAGCTCGTGGCCACGAACTCGACCCGGCCGGTGTCCCGGTGCTTGACGACCTCGTAAGTGACCTTTCCCCGCTCCAGGTGACCGTTGAGGGTCTCGTAGGCCCACCCCCAGACGCGGTCGCCGTTGGCCCGGGTCTCGTCCACCACCTCGGTGACACGGACGCCGCAGTAGAAGTGCAGCCCGTGGAACCGGAGTTCGAGCAGCATGGTCCGCCCGAGCAACGGCGCCGCCGGCTCGTAGAGCGCGCGCACGAGTTCGGGAGGCGAGAACTCGTAGTCACGCACGAGCGAGCGGGCACGCTCCCAACAGCCCCGTGGCTCCGGAGCCCCCGGTCGCTCCGCGGGCAGCGCAGCGCGGTGGGTGTCGATGTTCCAGGCCGGTCGGCGCACCTCGCCGACCGTGTAGTTGACACGCGCCTCGGCGAGGTCCCGCCAGACCCGGATGGCGTCGAGCCGTCCGAAGACCCGGTCAGCCAACCCGGATCACTCGTCGTCTCGCAGTGCGTCGCCGATCAACCACATCATCGGCGGCCACAGGCCCACGAACAGCGCCCGCCGTTCGGCGTTGCCGCGCTGATCCTGGTCCACCGTCTTGGCGCGCACCCACAGGCTCACGCACAAGCCGATCGTGGCCAGCGAGGCCAGGTGCAGGTGCGTGCTGCGTGCGCCCGCCCGATGCAGGAGCCGGACCACCATGTGCGCCTCCGTGTCCGTCGACCCGTGTGACCACCGCGTCGCGGGGTACAGGACAGTCTGTACCCCGTTTGTGTCGTTCTCACCGCCCGAGGAGGAGCACCGATGTCACGACCACGCCGGGTCCTCACCGTGGTCGGGCGGTGGCTGCTGGGCACCGTGGTGGTCACCTGGCGCTACCTGTGGGAGACCACTCCCCTGCATCGCGGCGAGTGCCAGGGCAACGAGATCCGCGACCGGCCGCCCCCGATCGCCCCCGAGGCGCTCGACGACCGGGTGCAGCGGGACTCCGACGGGTACGGGTGCCTGTTCCACCGCCGCTTCCACGTGCGGATCGCGGGCGCCGAGCTCGACGCCACGCGGCTCATGAGCCGCGTCGCCCGCGATTTCAAGCACTTCGTGCCCACCGAGGTCGTCGACGTCCACGCCGACAACACCCGTTCCCGCGCTCCGGCCGTCGGCGACGAGCTGCTGGTGGAGATGCCGGGGCCGTGGAACGGTCCCGTGCGGGTCGCGTGGTGCGACGACACGACGTTGTGCCTGATCACCTTGCACGGCCATCTCGAGGCCGGGCAGGTGGTCTTCCGAGCCAGGGACGAGGGTGATCTGCTCGTCTTCGAAATCGAGCTCTGGGCCCGCCCCTGTAGCCGCCTGGTGGATGTGCTCTACGCACGCCTGCGGCTGGCGAAGGAGGTGCAGCTCAACATGTGGGTCCGCTTCTGCCTGGCCGCCGTGGAGACCTCCGGTGGCAGGCTGGTGGACGGCGTGCACATCTCCACCCGCTGGCTCGACCGGGGCGACGACGCGGTCGACCCCGCGGCCCCGGCCGTGGCGTCGGCGGCCGGCCGACGCCGGTGAGCCTCCGGAAGAGGACACCGGTGTCGCCGAGTGCCCGGTGTGACGGCCGTTCACGCGCGCCGCTGCTCCCGAGCGCCCGGACTCCCGCGTGTGCGGCAGGATGGGGCACATGTCGACCACTCGCACCGTCGGGATCACCCGGGCACCCATCGCTCTCGGCCAGTTCCTGAAACTGGCGGGGCTGGCCGAGGACGGTGCGCAGGCGAAAGGACTGCTCGCCTCGCCGGGTGTCACCGTCAACGGGGCCCCGGAGCATCGTCGGGGCCGTCAGCTCGCCGACGGCGACCTGGTGACGGTCGGCGAGGACACGCTCCAGGTCCGCGTGACCTGACACGGCCGGAATCACGTGTCGCCCAACGAATCCGCCGGCGTGCTCACCGAAACAATGCGATGAAATGTTCGCCGGATCGGATCGCGGACTACTTCCGGAGGTACCGCGACGAGATCCGCACCCGGAACACTGCGTGTCGGCCACGCCCTTGCGCGAGGAGACAACGCGGTTTCTGGAGGGAACATTCATGGTCTCACGTCGGCAGTTCCTCGGAATGTCCGCCGCGGCGCTCAGCTCACCGCTGTGGGCCGCGACGCTGCACGCGCCGTTCGCGGCGGCCGCGCAGGAGAACCTGCGGTTCCGGCTGGTCAACAACTCCGGCGGCACCGCGTATGCCTATATCACCGGACAGGCCGATGCGGACGGCAGGGCGATGTTCGTCCGGCCCGACGGCAGCTCCTACTACCCGGCGGCGACCGATCCCGAACCGCAGCCGCTCGGGGAGGACCCCGCCATTCTGGTGAGCGGCTCGCGCGACATCATGGTTCCGCGCATGTACGGAGCGCGGGTGTACTTCGTGACCGACGAGAAACTGGAGTTCTTCGCCGTGCGGGCGGCCGACGGCAGTACGGCGGTGGTACATCCGAATTTCGTGTCCGACAGCGATCCCAACTTCGGCAAGAACTGGACGTTCGCCGAGTTCACGCTGAACTCGGTCCAGTTGTACGCCAACATCAGCTACGTCGACTTCGTCGCCGCCCCGGTCGGGCTGCACCTCGAACACGGCGGCGGCACCCAAAGCGTTGCAGGCCTGCCCAGCGGGGCGATCGACAGCATCGCCTCGTCGCTGCGGGCCCAGGGTGGCTCCTGGCCGACCTGCGTGCAGGAGGCGAACGGCAGCGTGGTGCGGGTCCTCAACCCGAACCACCGCGCAGGCGACTTCACGGGCTATCTGAGCGCCTACGTCGACGAGGTGTGGGCGAAGTACTCGGGCGAACCGCTGATCATCGACTCCCAGCGCGACGACATCGGCATCCTGGAAGGCCGGGTCGAAGGCGGCGAACTGGTGTTCGGCGCGGAGCGATTCGGCAAGCCGACCACGGGCGACATCTGGAGCTGCAACAGCGGACCGTTCGCGAACAACCCGGCCACCGACAGCGAGCAGCGCAAGGCGATCATTCCCCGGCTCGCTGCCGCGTTCAACCGGACGACACTGTTGATCAATCCCGAGCAGCCGCACGGTGAGGACCCGGCGACGTTCTACCGGCATCCGGTCACGAATCACTACGCCCGCGTCGTGCACGAGCACCTGCCCGACGGCAAGGGCTACGCGTTCGCCTACGACGACGTCAGCGCCCACCCGGACGAAGACCACAGCGGCAAGGTCAATCACGGCGACCCGGAACTGTTCACGCTGACCCTGGGCAGCATCCGCTGACTCGACCAGGTCCTTGGTCACCGCCCCCGCGCGGCACGGCGGGGTTCGACCAGCCCGAACCTGCCCCGGCGCGGGCCACCGCCACGGTCTAGGGTGTGCGGCCGGTCTGCAACCCAGGCGTTTCAAGGAGGAAACCGTGCCGGGCAACGGCATCTGGCGAACCAAATCGGTCGAACAGTCAATAGCGGACACCGACGAACCGGGGACCCGGCTGCGGAGAAACCTCGGCACGTGGGACTTGATGGTGTTCGGCATCGCCGTGATGATCGGTGCCGGCATCTTCACGCTCACCGCACGCACGGCCGGTGACATCTCCGGCCCTTCGGTCGCGCTGGCGTTCGTCTTCGCCGGGGTCGCGTGTGGCCTCGCGGCGCTGTGCTATGCCGAGTTCGCCTCGACCGTACCGGTCGCGGGCAGCGCCTACACCTTCTCCTACGCCACGTTCGGCGAGTTCCTCGCGTGGATCATCGGCTGGGATCTCGTCCTCGAATTCTCGGTGGCCGCCGCCGCGGTGGCCAAGGGCTGGTCGATCTACCTGCAGGACGTGCTGGCCATGCTGTTCGGCACCGACGTCGCGACCACCGTCGAGATCGGCGGAATCAGCGCCGACTGGGGGTCGCTGCTGCTGGTCACCGTCCTGGCCACGCTGCTGACGCTCGGCACCAAACTGTCGTCGCGGTTCAGCATCGTCATCACGGCGATCAAGGTCACGATCATCCTGTTCGTCATCGTCCTGGGTCTGGCCTACATCAACCCGGACAACTACACGCCGTTCATCCCGCCCGCTGCCGAAGGCGCCGAGGCGGGCGCCGGTGTGGAGCAGTCGTTGTTCTCCGCCCTCGTCGGCGGCTCCGGCAGCGTCTACGGCGCGTTCGGCCTGCTGGCCGGCGCCTCGCTGGTGTTCTTCGCCTTCCTCGGCTTCGACGTCGTGGCCACCACCGCCGAGGAGACCCGCGACCCGCAGCGCAACGTGCCGCGCGGCATCCTGGGCTCGCTGGCGATCGTCACCGCGCTCTACGTGGCGACCTCGCTCGTGGTCGCCGGCATGGTTCCCTACACCGAACTGGCCACCGACGCCGCGCCGGAGGGCCGCAAAACACTGGCGACGGCGTTCTCCCTGCACGGTGTCGACTGGGCGGCCAGCATCATCTCCGTCGGTGCCCTCGCCGGTCTGACCACGGTGGTCATGGTGCTGTTGCTCGGGCAGCAGCGCGTACTGTTCGCGATGTCGCGTGACGGTCTGCTGCCGCGCGCACTCGCGAAGACGGGCTCGCGCGGCACGCCGGTGCGCATGAACATCGTCGTCGGCATCGTCGTCGCCGTGGCCGCCACCTTCTTCGACGCGGGCAAGCTCGAGGAAATGGTCAACGTCGGCACGCTGTTCGCGTTCATCCTGGTGTCGGCCGGTGTGCTCGTGCTACGCAAGAAGCGTCCGGACCTGCCGCGCGGATTCCGCGTGCCGCTCGTTCCGCTGGTGCCGATCCTGGCGATCGCCGCCTGCCTCTGGCTGATGCTGAACCTGACCGTGCTGACGTGGCTGCGCTTCCTCGTGTGGATGGCACTCGGCGTGGTCGTGTACTTCGCCTACAGCAGGCGGCACTCCCTGCTCGGCAGGACGGAGCGCACGCGCGCGGAGGCCGACGCCGACCAGGGGTGAACGGGCTCGTGCCGGCTCCGACCGCACGGTCGGCACCTCACATTCGAGGATCGTGCGGGACGGGGAACCCCCCGTCCCGCACGGTCACGCACCGGGTCGCACGCCGTCGCGTCCGCGCTCGGTGACGGCGCCGCAGCGCGGCCACCGGCGCCGTCACGGCGGAAAGCGTGATCATGAGTTGCTTTCCCATGATCATCAACGCTAGGTTCTATGGTCTCGACGACCGCTATCGCGGCATCCGGTCCGGACGGCGGGTGTTGTTCATCAGCGAGTCGGATCTGCGAGCCCACGGGTTCGCCGACGGTGACCACGTCGACCTCATCTCCGAGTGGCCGCACCACGACGGCACCGTCAGTGAACGAAACGCGAAGCGGTTTCGCCTGGTCGCTTACGACACACCTCCTGGGTGCGTAGCCGCGTACTACCCCGAGACCAATCCGCTGATTCCCTTGGACTCGCAAGCCCTCGAATCGGGCACACCGACCTCGAAATGGGTGATCGTGCGACTGGTCCGGTCCGAGAGCGCGGAGCGAAGCGCCGCGCGGTAGTCACGAATCGTGGCGATCCGGCCTGCGTCGCTCGCGAGGACACGCGGCCGGAGGCGGACTACAGCCAGGATCGCCACCACAGCCATCCCGGACAGGACGCTCACCGAGAGTGCCTTCCGCGTGCACGCGGTGCCCGACCGCGGCAGTCGCCGGGACACCGGTGACGCCGAGGTCGCGTGCGGGTCAGGGGCGCCGAGCTGAAACACGCGGGCGGCGCAAGGGGCCGGAACGGCGGCACTGTCCGCCGCCGCGGACCCTCCGCCGTCGCGCCGCGCCACGGCGCGCCGCCAGTGCGCCTCCCACTCCACGACATCACCCCCGCACGCCTCGACGTAGGCGAGGGCCACGGCCAGCGACGGCAGCTCCACGCCGCCCGCCGCCTCCGACAGCGCCGTGGCCGAGTAGCACGCTCGGCGCGCCAATCGCCGGTAACTGGGCGAACCGGCCCGCTCCCGTAATCGCCGCAGCTCCCACGCGAATCGCTGGACCGGGCCGGCCTCCGGGTCGACCGGCCGTTCGGGTCTGCCCATCATCTCCCCCACGAGTTGATTCGGTGTTGATTGTCCAGCCGCCGGCTCGCCCCTGGACAACGACACCAGCTCTACATTCCCTACTCGTCGACGGTCGAGGGGCCCGCGAACCGAACGACCCGAACGGCGGAGGCACGAACGGACGCACTCGGCGGGCGAGAACGCCGACCATCGGGACGACGCGCGTCGGGCCCGGTCTTCGCACCGACGACGAAACGGTTCCGCACACCCGGAGGACAACACATGCGACGAAGGAGAACGGCATCGTCGATTCTGACGATGGTCGTGGCCGCCCTGTTCACCGTCCTGCTGACGGGCACGGCCACTGCGTCGATGGCCCCGACCCCCACCCCCGAGTCCGTCGACACGGCCGCCGCGGACTACGAGCTGAACTACGCGGTCGCGGGCAGCCCGGCAGGCGCCGACCTCGTATGCGGCTCGGTGAACGCTGTCCAGGTCTGCTACCAGGCTTACGGCGATCGGTGGTGGATCAGGGACACGGCCGCGGACGGCGCCTCGGCGGCCGTGGACTGGGACAACTACCGCAACGGCAGCCTCTATCGCGAGGGAATGTGCGTCAACAGCCTGGGCCAGGGCCAGTGGGGCCAGTGCAACAAGAACTACTACGAGGACAGCACACTCTACGGCTACCCCTGCGTGTGGGACCGCAGCGAGAGCGACTACGCCAGTTGCAGCACGAGCGGGTGGCGGTTCCAGTGACGCGATGACCGCGGTTCCCCGCCCGTCCCGGGTCGACGGGCGGGGACTCCACCTTCCGCGGCGGGTCGTGTCCGCGTCGCCGGGGGCCGTGGATGGTAGGAATGTCGAGTGACCGAACCCAGCCTCCTCGATGCGGCCGCTGCCGAGGCGGTGACGCTGACCAGCGAACTGATCCGCATCGACACCACCAACACCGGCGATCCGGCGACCGTGACCGGCGAGCGCGAGGCCGCCGAATACGTCGCGGCCAAGCTCACCGAGGTCGGCTATGAGATCACCTACGTCGAGTCCGGCGGCGAGAACCGGCACAACGTGATCGCCCGCCTGCCCGGCGCGGACCCCGGCCGAGGCGCGTTGCTGGTGCATGGGCACCTCGACGTCGTGCCCGCCGACCCCGCCGAGTGGTCGGTGCACCCGTTCTCCGGGGCGATCCAGGACGGCTACGTCTGGGGCCGGGGCGCGGTGGACATGAAGGACATGCTGGGCATGTCCCTGGCGCTGGCCCGGCACTACAAGCGCGACGGGGTCGTGCCGCCGCGCGACCTGATCTTCGCCTTCCTCGCCGACGAGGAGGCAGGCGGCAAGTACGGGGCACAGTGGCTGGTGGACCACCGGCCCGAGCTGTTCGAGGGCGCGACCGAAGCGATCAGCGAGGTCGGCGGCTTTTCGATCACCCTGCGCGACAACGTGCGGGCCTACCTCGTGGAGACCGCCGAGAAGGGCATCCGGTGGATGACGCTACGGGCGCGGGGCACCGCCGGACACGGGTCGATGCTGCACCGCGACAACGCCGTCACCAAGCTCGCGGAAGCCGTGGCCACACTCGGCAACCACCGGTTCCCGCTGGTGCTCACCGATTCGGTGCGCGAGTTCCTCGCCGGGGTCACCGAGATCACCGGGTGGGACTTCCCTGAGGACGACCTCGACGGCGCCGTGGCCAAGCTCGGCAACATCTCCCGCATGATCGGAGCCACGCTGCGGGATACGGCGAACCCGACGATGCTCACCGCGGGCTACAAGACCAACGTCATCCCCTCCACCGCCGAAGCCGCCGTCGACTGCCGCATCCTGCCCGGCCGCGTCGAGGCCTTCGACCGCGAGCTGGACGAACTCCTGGGGCCGGACATCGAGCGGGAGTGGATGGAGCTACCGCCCGTGGAGACGACCTTCGACGGAGCACTGGTGGACGCCATGAGCGCCGCCGTGCTGAGTGAGGACCCGGACGCGCGCACCCTGCCGTACATGCTCTCCGGCGGCACCGACGCGAAGGCGTTCCAGCGGCTCGGCATCCGCAACTTCGGTTTCGCCCCGCTGAAGCTGCCCGCCGACCTGGACTTCTCGGCGTTGTTCCACGGCGTCGACGAACGTGTTCCGGTCGACGCGCTGCGCTTCGGCACCCGGGTTCTCGACCGCTTCTTCCGCTCCTGCTGACACCGGCGCCGGAGCCGGACCATGCCGCGCGCGGCGCGGAGGGGCCCGGCTCCGGTTCCCGTGCTCAGCACAGCGCGGTGACCTCGGAGCACAACCGGGCCACCTCGCCTGGGGTGTTGTAGTAGTGGACCGAGGCGCGGACGAGGTCGTCGAGATCCGGATGCCGGGTGTCCCACGGCGTCGACGGCGGCCGTGACACGGTCACGTTGATGCCACGCTCCCGCAACCGGGACGCCAGCGTCGAGGCGGTCACGGTCTCCGCGCGGAAGGTCACGATCCCCGAGCGGTGCACGCCTTGATCGGTCACGGTCACGGCGGGGATGCGGTCCAGCTCGGCGCGCAGATGCGCCGCGAGCGCGGTGACGTAGTCGTGCACCCAGTCGAGTCCGACCCCACGGTAGTACCGCACGGCCTCACCCAGGCCGAGGACGGCGGCGACGCTGCGTTCGAACAGCTCGAAGCGCTGCGCGTCGGCCCGCGGCCGCACCCGGTCGCCGTCCAGCGTGGCCGAGGTGAGGTCGAGATGCGCGGGAGCGAGCGTGTCGAGTACAGCGCGGAGGACGGCGAGAAAACCGGTCCCGCGCGGTGCGCGCAGGTACTTGCGACCGGTGCCCGAGAGCGCGTCGGCGCCGATGCGGTGCAGGTCGAGCGGCACCTGCCCGGCGGTCTGGCAGGCGTCGACCAGGTACAACGCGGGGCTGCCCGCCACGACCGCGCCGATGCGCTCGACCGGCTGCACGAGACCACCGTTGGTGGGCGCGTGCGTCACCGCGACCATCCGGACGTCGTCGTCGAGCAGGGTCCGCAGCGCCTCCACGTCCATTTCCCCGCCAGGCGTGCTCGGCACCTGCTCGACACGCACCCCGCGGCGCCGCGCCAGATCGAGCATCGCGATGAGGTTGCTGGAGTACTCCGGCGCGGCGGTGAGGATGCGATCACCCTCGGTCCACGGCACCGCGGTGAACACCGACAGCCAGGACCGGGTGGCACTGTCGGTGATCGCGATCTCCTCCCGGTCGGCACCCACCAGGGCGGCGAGATCGCCGCGCACGGCGTCGAGCTCGCCGGAAACCTCGTCGGCGGCCTCGTAACCGCCGATTTCCGACTCCCGGTGCAGGTGGCGCACCATTCGGTCGACCACGCTCCTCGGCGGCAGCGACGCTCCCGCGTTGTTGAAATGCACGACGCCCTCGCAACCCGCCGTGTCCGCTCGGAGTTCGCCGACGGTCTCCTGTGTTTGCCGGTCGTGAATCACGCGCACCCTCTCCTGTTCTCCCGTGGGCGCGGATCGAATCCGCGAATGCCAGCCTGCCCGACCCCGGAGCCGCGGCGCCACCGAAATCCGCCCGTCCGCGGCGGACAGGGCGGGGACGATCCTTCTCGAATCGGGTGAAAACCCCGCGCAAGGACCCGCCCGAGGCCAGGGGAAACAGGGCTTCGCCCGGCGTGACGCCCTCGTCTCCGAGCATGATCGACCGTCGCTTTCGGCCTGTGCGGACCGGACCAGATTGTTGGCACAGCAACGGTCTACACGTCATCCGCCACCGCTACGGTCGGCCCGGGCCGCTCACCAGGCACGAATACGCATCGTTCACCGACAACTGCGGCGCGCATTCTTCGAGGTCGTCTCGGGCGCACCGGCGGTTTCCGTTTTCCGTACCGGCCGGGCAAACGCCTCGTGTTCGCCACCGCGGACGGTCGGGTACACTTCTGCCCAACAGACTTCAATTCACGGCCGAGTACGCGCATAGCAGGAGGAACTGGTGGCGCAGCAGATTCTGGTCTCCCTGGTCGACGATCTCGACGGCTCCGAAGCCGACGAGACGGTCCAGTTCGCACTCGACGGAGTGACCTACGAAATCGACCTGTCCTCGGACAACGCCGAGGAACTGCGGGACGCGCTCGCGCACTACGTCGAGCACGCGCGCAAGGCCGGTGGACGGAAGAAGCTGTCGGGGCGCAGGCGCAACGGCCACAAGCAGGCCCGATCGTCCTCGGCGGAGCGCGAACAGAACAAGGCGATTCGGGCGTGGGCGAAGGAGAACGGCTACGAGATCTCGGACCGGGGCCGGATTCCGTCCGAGGTCGCCGACGCGTACCACAAGAGCGGCTGAACGCCCGGTCCGTCGAGATTCTCGCCCCCCGGGTTGTGACCCGGGACACGCCGCACCGGAGTGGATGTCGCGGACACGCGGGCCCGTGGCGCTTACAGTGAGCGTGTGAGCACCGACTGCCTGTTCTGCCGGATCGTCGAGGGCGCCGTGCCCGCGACCGTGGTACACGAGACCGACATCGTGCTCGCGTTCCGCGACATCGATCCGCAGTCTCCGACGCACGTGCTGGTCATCCCGAAGGAACACCACCCCGACGCCGCCTCGATGGCCGCGGCCGACCCTGCCCTGGCGGGACACCTGCTCGCCGTGACCGGGGAGGTCGCCAAGCTGGAGGGCGTTGACGCGTCCGGTTACCGGCTGGTGTTCAACACCGGCGCGGACGCCAACCAGACCGTGTTCCATGTGCACTGCCACGTCCTCGCGGGCAGGCACCTGAGCTGGCCCCCGGGCTGAGCCGGATGTGCTCGGGTGCGATGGTCCCGGCGGCCGCGCGGGAGCACGCCGAGGTCGACATCGTCGGCCAGCTCACGGCGACCTACCGGGCCCTCTCCCACGCCTCGGCCCCGGACGGTGACCCCGGCCGGGCTGACAGCGGAGACGAACCCGGCGGTGCGCGTGTGGTGCTGCGCCGCCGCTTCCCGGGCGAGCTGGACGCCGTCTTCACGGCGATCTCGGACCCGGCACACCTGCGGCGGTGGTTCGGCCCCGTGTCCGGTTGTCGGCGTGCGCGGGGCGGACGTGAGTTCGTGGTCGGCGACGGCCCGGGAGGGCGCCTCCTGCGCAGGGAACCGTCCCGGCTGCTGGAATTCACCGAACGAGCCACGTCGTCGGCCGCGCGCGAGGCGCTCGTCACCGTGCGCCTGGCCCCCGACGGGGCGGAGCGCACGATCGTGGAGCTGACCCGCGACACAGACGCGCCGCGACCCGGGACGGACACCGGCGGCGACGACCCGTCCCGCGCG
>NZ_KB912728.1:59361-70379 GCF_000383795.1 Saccharomonospora saliphila YIM 90502 | reverse complement strand
GACCTGATTTCGGCCAAGGACCCGACCGTGGTGCGGACCGGGGACACCTGGCACGTCTTCCACACGATGTTCGAGGCCGGAACGGGCTGGACCCTGGACGGATCGCCCGGTCGCGCACCCGGCCGGTGAGATCGACCAGGCACCCGGCGACGTGGTCGGCCTCGACCTGGAGGCCGATCCCGGCCGGGCCGGACGCGTTGAGCACCAGCAAGTGTGCCGGACGCCCCGGGCCGACCGCACGGCTGGTACCCAGCTCACGGAGGAGACCGCCCTCGACGAGTTCGCCGGTGAGCTGGGTGACGGTCGTCTTGGTCAGGCCGCACCGGCGGGCCAGCTCCGCCCGCGACACGGGCCCGTGCCGGGCCACCAGCCCGGCCACGAGCGCGAGGTTGTGCCCGTGCTGCTGCACGCCCCGCGCGGGTCGTCGCGGTTCCACCATGGCCACCCTCCGCGTTCGCGGCGCTCTTTTGTCAGTCCAGTGGACTATCGAACTCTAGCCGCCGCCATCACCCGTTCGATAGACAGTGCGCACCGCGAGCCACGACGGAACGGCTCGCCCGCGACGAGAGGACACCCCGTCATGGCCGACGTCTCCTTCCGCGAAGCCTCCCGCGTCTTCCCGGGCAATCCCCCCGTCCGGGCCGTGGACACGCTCTCCCTCGACATCACCGACGGCGAGTTCCTCGTCCTCGTCGGCCCGTCCGGCTCGGGCAAGTCCACCGCGCTGCGGATGCTGGCCGGGCTCGAGGACGTCGACGAGGGCATGATCTCCATCGGCGGCCGGGACGTCACCGAGGTGTCACCGAAGAACCGCGACATCGCGATGGTCTTCCAGTCCTACGCGCTGTACCCGCACATGACGGTCGCGGAGAACATGGGCTTCGCCCTGAAGATCCAGCGCGTCGGCAAGGCCGAGATCGCCGAGCGGGTCACCGAGGCCGCCCGCCTGCTCGACCTGACCGATTACCTCGACCGCAAGCCCAAGGCCCTCTCGGGCGGACAACGGCAGCGGGTCGCCATGGGCCGGGCCATCGTGCGGGAACCCGCGGTGTTCCTGATGGACGAGCCGCTGTCCAACCTGGACGCCAAGCTCCGCGTGGAGACCCGGGCGAACATCACGGCATTGCAGCAGCGGCTGGGTACCACCACCGTCTACGTCACCCACGACCAGGTGGAGGCGCTGACGATGGGTCACCGGGTCGCGGTGCTCAAGGACGGCCTGCTCCAGCAGTGCGACACGCCCCGCGCCCTCTACGACACGCCGGTCAACGTCTTCGTCGCCGGGTTCATCGGCTCCCCCGCCATGAATCTGACGACGGTGCCGCTGTCCGACGACGGCGCCAAGCTCGACGGACTCACCGTGCCGATCGCCCGGGACGTGCTCTCCGGCCCGGCGGCGTCCCTGCGCGAGGTCACCGTGGGAGTCCGGCCCGAAGGGCTGCGACCCGCCGTGGACGGCGAGCCCGCGCTGGAGCTGAAGGTCGAGCTGGTGGAGGTGCTCGGCTCGGATGCCTACGTCTACGGCCAGGCCGACGTGGGCGGGCGCGGCGAGCGGTTCATCGTGCGTACCGAGGCGCACACCACCCCGGCCTTCGGCGAGACCATCCGGGTCGCCCTGCGCAACCCGGATGCGGCCCACCTCTTCGATCCCGACAGCGGAGCCCGGCTGGCCTCCTGAGCCGCCACGGGGCTGGGAGGCGCGCGGCGGCGCCCCTCCCAGCCCCGCGAGTTGCCCCTTCCGGTCCCGCGAGTTGCCCCTTGTAGCCGGCGAGTTGCCCCGTGGCAGCCCGCGAGTTGCCCCTGCCGGCCCGGTGAGTCGCCCCTTGCGGTCGGGCGAGGCAGGGGTTCAGAGGTGTGTCGGTGGGCTCGCGCGTCCGGGTGCCCAGCACACGGACAGGGCCCACGCCACCGCCGCCAATCGGCGCGATCCGACCGGACGAGCGAAGCCGCGAGGTTCGGCACTGAACCCAGCCGACATCCCCAGGCCTGCGCACCGTCGGCAGCCTCCGCGCCCCGGGCGGTTCCGGATCCGGCACGGCGCCGGTCCCGCCACGCGGTTGAGCGTCCACGGCCGGGGTATGAGTCCGGGTGTGGGCACCGAGGGAACAGCTCGTCCTCACCACGGCACGGATGCTTCCGCGCCTGGTGCGGCACTCGGTGTGGCGTGCCCGGGATCCGGAACAGGGTCGTGGGCTGGCGGTGTTGCTCGTGCCCGGGTTCGGAGTCGGTGACTGGAGCCTGCTGCCGATCCGGACGTGGCTGACCGCGCGCGGATACCGCCCGGAAACCTCACGCACGGGGCTGAACCTCGGGTGCACCACCGCGCTGGCCGGACAGCTCGAACGCAGGCTGGGTGAGATCGCCGACCGCACCGGCCACCGGGTCGTGATTCTCGGCCAGAGCCGGGGTGGGTGGCTCGGGAGGCTCGCCGCGACCCGCAGGCCGGATCTGGTGCGGGGTCTGGTCATGCTCGCCTCCCCCGTACTCGATCCACTGGGGGCGAAACCGGCCAGCGTGCGGGCGGCGCGCTCACTCACCCGTCTGGCGGCACTGGGCGTGCCGGGCGTCCTCGACGACGACTGCTTCGACGGCGACTGTTACCGCACCAACCGTGCACTGCTCACCGAACGGCTCCCGGCCGGGGTCGACGGGGTGTCGGTGTACTCGCGGCGCGACGGAGTCGTCCCGTGGTGGTTGTGCCGGGACCCGTGGGCCGAGGGCATCGAAGTGACCAGCTCGCACACCGCCATGGGCCTCGACCCGGACTGCTACGCCGCGCTCGAACCGAGGCTGGCCGCGTGGGCGAAGGACCCGGGAGGGGCACCCGCACGGTGACGACCCACGGCGTGTCCGATGTGGACCCGGCGGCCGTGTAGGGGAGTCCGCCGGATCGGTGTGGGCGCCGTCCACGCGGAGTGGGAGGTCAGAGCGGCCCCACGTCGTGTGTGCGGACGGGCCGCAGCCGTGCGTGGACCTGTCCGGGTCCGGGCCCCCAGCGGTCCGCGAGCGCGTCGGCGACCGCGCCGGTGACGGCCGCGTAGACGGCCTTGTGCGCCAGGTCGACGGCGAGTTCGTCGCGCGGCCAGGTCCACGGCGGTGCCCCCACGCCCGTGGCGTTCTCCAGGGTCTGGTCGTTGGTCAGGCGCACGGCGAAGAACAGCAGCGAGGCCCACGGACCCCGTAGTCCGGCTCCGGCCATCACCCCGCGTACCGCGCCCAGCAGCACCGCCTGCCCGACGTGCATACCGAGGTTGACCGCCCGGGAGCGGCCCGCCGCCTGCGGCGAGGCGGTCAACCGCTGAAGGGTGCGGGCCGGGACGTAGGAGTCCGGTCGTCCGGTGAGGCGCTGTTCGACCTTCTCGGCCGCCGTCATCGCGGCCACGCCCACCGCACCCGAGGCCAGTCCCACCGCTGCCGAGCGCATCCACCGCATCTGGGGTCGCGGCACCTCAGCCACCGCCCTTCCCGTCGTCGCTAGCTCCTCCGCCCACATCCCGCCGATCCCGTGTCGGCGCCGGAGCGGTCGCCGACGCCGAGTCAGTGGGATCTCATGCCGCCGTCGCGGCCACGTGCTGGTCTCCGTCCCCGGTATGCGCGGAACCATCGCCCGGCGGTGTGACCGTCGGTGTCCGCGGTGGCCCCCGGACGGCACCGAGGGAGGCATAGCAGGAAGGACACAGCAGACGGTGCTCACGCACCGCGACCAGCGTCAGCTCGTCCCGGACACGGCAGTCGGCGCAGCTGACGTCGATGGGCCGCACGAGACTGACGAGGTCGGCGTCGGGGCGCACCGGATACGAGGTGAGCACGTCCACCACCACACCGTCGGCGAACACGATGCGGTGACAGGGCTCGTGCTCCACCCGCACGGGGTCGCCGGGTACCGCTACGGCGTGGACGGCATCGGGCCGGTCCGGACCGGTGGGGGTCGAGTCCACTCCCCCGGACGGGACCTGCTGCACCACGGTCATGGTGGCAGACGTACCCCTGTCAGGTGGCCCGAAACAGCCGACCCCCATATCCGCGAGTTGCCCCCTCCAACCCGCGAGTCGCCCCTTCCGGTACGCGAGTCGCCCCTTCCGGTACGCGAGTCGCCCCTTCCGGTACGCGAGTTGCCCCTCCGGGCGCGCGAGGTGGCCTTCCACACCAGCGAGGTGGCTCTGCACAGGCGTATGCCAACCCGCATTGCGAGATAGCGGTACTGCTCTCGTGACCGCCTGATACAGGTGCCTCGTGCGTACGGTCGTGTGTGACGGCGCGTACCCGGACACGATTCGCCGCGCACGGGGTACTTCCCGCGCGTGGCGATCCCGTACGTGTGAGCCTCACGCGGCATCTCCGGCCTCATCTGCGCTGGCTGCGACGATCCGGACACTCCGCCATGCCGCCCACGCTGGCCGGTCGTACGCCGCGCACGTGGCCAGCTCGCAAGCGGCCACGGGCAACTCGCGCGGCTGGAAGGGGCAACTCGCGCGGCCGAACGGGCGGTCAGTGCAGTTGCTCGGCCAAACGGTCGAGGAACGTTCGCTGGGCGGTGACGAGCTTGTCGCGGGCGGCAGCGAGGTCGAACCACGCGACCCGGTCGAGCTCCGGGAAGGTCCGGACCGTGCCCGAGCCGCGCGGCCACTCCAGCTCGAAGGTGCCCGGCACCACGGCGTCGAGATCGACTTCCCCGCGCACCGCCCAGGCCACCACGGTCTTACCGCCGGACTGACGAACCTGGCCAAGTGACAACAGCTCGCCTTCTGGGGGAGCCACACCCAGCTCCTCGGTGAACTCTCGTCGCGCGGCGTCCTCCGGCCGTTCGTCGGCTCCGTACTCGCCCTTGGGAACCGTCCACGCTCCGGCCTCGCGGCGCGCCCAGAAGGGGCCGCCCATGTGGCCGAGCAGGACCTGCGGACCGTCGGCTGTCCGTCGGTACACGAGGAGCCCCGCGCTGTGTGCCACCACCGTGCCATTGTCCCGCGCCGGGAGCACCGCGGCCGACACAGGGGGCGGTACGCGCACCCGGTGGGCTGTTCCCGGACCTGACTGGGTGCCATGCACCCGTGCACCGCCGCACTATGAAGCGCTCGCGGGTCACCGACGGCACCTCGCCGGAGAGGGCAACTCACGGGCGGGAAAGGGCAACTCGCGGGCAGGGAGGGGCAACTCGCGGGCGGGAAGGGCAACTCGCGGGTGGGCGGTCATGTGGAGGGTGTCTCGTGGGCGGCTCGGTCGCGGAGGCGTTGGCGTTGGGGGACGACCGTGTACTTCGGATCAGCCGCCGAGACCCGGCCCGCCTCGAACACGCCCCACTTGGTCAGCGCCGAGCCCGCCAGCAGGGCCGCTCCGGACAGCACCCCGGCCACCCTGCTGCGCCTGCCCGCGTACGCACCCGCGGTGCCGAGCGCCGAGAGCACCTCACCGGCCCGGAAGAGCGCACCGGACCGTCCCGACTCGTAGGGCTCGGCCACCATGCCGAGGCGGCGTTCCATGAGCCGCGAGGCGGCGAACTCCAGCCCGGTGCCGAAAAGGGCGAACCCGCGTGCCGGGGCGGCGTCCCCGTCCGGGTCGGCGAGCAGCCCCAGCCCTCCCGCCGCGACGGCCCCCGACCCCACGAACACGTACGGCAGCTCCCGGTGCGCGTCGTGCCACGCCGGCACCGCGGTGTCACTCACCAGTGCCGCGGTATAGGCGGCGATTCCGGGACCGGTGAGCGCCGCACCCGCCGTGGCCGCCGCTCCCGCCCGGGGCAGCAACCCGGTGACCGCCGAGGCCGCCGAGGCGCCCGCCAGCGGACCGTAGACCGACAGCAGCCACGAACCCATGTTCATCGGCGAGGTCGGCTTGAACACCCGCAGCATGTTGAGGAACCGGGCGGGCCTGCCCAGATCGTGCACCAGGGCGACGACGGACCCGCTGATCGCGCCGAGCGCGCCCACCTTCGTCGCCGTGGCCAGCCGTGGTCGCCCGGTGATCTGGGAACCGGCGGCGAGCAACGACGAGCCACCCGCCAGGCCGCCGAGGAAGAGGTAGGCCGGAACGTCGGGAGTCTTCCACACGGGGCCGTTGAGCACCGGCTTGCCGTAGTAGGAGGTGAACTCGGTGTCGGGCACCACCGGTTGCTCTCCCCTGCCCTTGCGCCGCCTGCCGTCGCCGCGCGCGCCGACACCACGCTCGGCGGTGGTCCCGCCGGTGACGGCCTCACGGCCGGGACGCGAGTCGGGGTCTGTGGTCATGGTCGCCGTCTCCTCGTCACCATCGTCCGGGCGATCACCGTCCGCCGGGCGATCGCCGTTCTCCGCGTGGGCTGCCTCACCGTCGTCGCGCGCCGAGGAACGCGGCGGCCGCCCCCGCGGCCAGGGTGGCCGCCGCGGAGGCGACATGGCGCCACATTCTCGGCAGGTCCCGGGTCGTCACCACCGGGTCGGGCGGAAGGCCGTACACCTCCGGCTCGTCCAGCAACAGAAAGAACGCGCCGTCGCCACCGACCCCGTCGTCGGGGTCCGCACCGTAGAGCCGCGCGTCACCCACACCTGCCTCGTGCAGCTGCTCGACCCGCCGCTGGGCCCGCTCACGCAGTTCGTCCAATGGTCCGAACTGGATCGAGTCGGTCGGACACGCCTTGGCGCACGCCGGTTCGAGCCCGTCACCGAGCCGGTCGTAACACAGCGTGCACTTCCACGCGCGGCCGTCGTCCTTGCGCTGGTCGATCACCCCGTAGGGGCAGGCCGGAATGCAGTAGCCGCAGCCGTTGCAGATGTCCTCCTGCACCACCACCGTGCCGAATTCGGTACGGAACAGCGAGCCGGTCGGGCACACGTCCAGACACGCCGCGTGGGTGCAGTGCTTGCACACGTCCGAGGCCATCAGCCAGCGGAACTCCCCGTGGCCGTCCGCGGCCGGGGCCGTGGGTGTCATGCCCGCCTCGGTGGGCGCGGTGGCCGAGCCGTGCTCGGCCATGGCCAGCACGTCGGTGTCGTGGTGCAGGTCCACCTCCTGGGCGGCCAGTGGCTTCCGCTGCTCGATGAACGCCACGTGGCGCCAGGTGTTGGCGCCGAGCCCGACGGTGTTGTCGTAGGACATTCCGGTCAGATCGAGCCCGTCGTCGGGGACGGCGTTCCACTCCTTGCAGGCCACCTCGCAGGCCTTGCAGCCGATGCACACGGTGGTGTCGGTGAAGAAGCCCACGCGGGGCGGGTGGTCGCGGTGGCCGCTCTCAGCGGCGGGGTCGACGCCGGGCTCGGTCCCGCTGGTCGTGGTCATCTCATACCTCGGTGCCGGTCTCGTCGGTGATGCCCGCTCGACGCTGGTAGTCGCGCACCAGCTCGATCCGGGCGGGGCCTCGGGGGCGGCGTCCGGGTCTGATGTCGCAGGCCAGGGCCTTCACCTCCTGGATGTGCACGTTCGGGTCGAGCGCCATCCCGGCGAGCTCGTTGGCCGCGTCGCCGGTGCTCACCCCGTTGGGGCCCCAGTGGTAGGGCAGGCCCACCTGGTGCAGCGTCCGGCCCTGGACGATCAGCGGGCTCATCCTGTCGGTCACCAGTACCCGTGCCTCGATCGCGGCGCGAGCGCTCACGATGGTGGCCCAGCCCAGGTGCTCCAGCCCGCGCTCCCGGGCCAGTTCCGGGGAGACCTCGCAGAACATCTCCGGTTGCAGCTCCGACAGGTAGGGCTGCCACCGCGACATCCCGCCCGCCGTGTGGTGCTCGGTGAGCCGGTAGGTCGTGGTCACATACGGGAACACCGCCGAACCCGGCTGCGTACCGCTGGGCTGATAGCGGGCGTAGGCGTGGCGCAGCACCTGCCGCACGGGGTTGCGCTGCTGGGTGTAGAGCGGGTTGTCGAACGGCGACTCCTGCGGCTCGTAGTGCGTGGGCAGCGGCCCGTCGGTCAGGCCCGCGGGCGCGAACAGCCACGCCTTGCCATCGGCCTGCATGATGAACGCGTCCCCGCCACCGATCGCGTCCGGTCCGCGGGCGTCCGGGTCGGGGACGTGGTCCGGTGGCCGGGTGCGCTTGAAGTCGGCGTTGTCGTAGCCGGTCCAGCTGCCCTGCTCGGCGTCCCACCACACGTAGGCCTTGCGCCGGCTCCAGGGGTTGCCGTCGGGGTCGGCCGAGGCGCGGTTGTAGAGGATGCGGCGGTTCAACGGCCACGCCCAGGCCCACTCGGCGGCCACCCAGTCCTGTTCGGAGGCCGGTTTCCGGCGCGCGGCCTGGTTGACGCCGTCGGCGTAGACGCCGCAGTAGATCCAGCAGCCGCACGCCGTGGAGCCGTCGGAGCGGAGCTGCTCGTAGGTCGACAGTGGGGTGGCGTCCGCGTCGTAGCCGCCGATCTCGGCGAGCACCGCCTCGGCCTCCGGCTCGGCCAGCTCTCCCTTGGTGGGATAGTCCCAGGTCAGATCGAGCACGGGCCGGTCGCGATCGCGCTCGGACCCGGCCAGCTTCTCCCGGATGATGCGGCCGAGGTGATAGGCGAACCACAGGTCGCTGCGGGAGTCACCCCGCGGTTCCACGGCCTGGAAATGCCACTGCAACAGGCGCTGGGTGTTGGTGAAGCTGCCGTCCTTCTCGGTGTGCGAGGCCGCGGGCAGGAAGAACACCTCGGTACCGATGTCGGTGGTGTTCAGCTCACCCGAGGCGATCTCGGGTCCGTCCTTCCAGAACGTGGCGCTCTCGATCAGCGAGAAGTCCCGCACGACCAGCCAGTCCAGGTTGGCCATGCCCATGCGCTGTGCCTTGGCGTCGGCCGAGCCGACCGCCGGGTTCTCGCCCAGCAGGAGATAGCCGCGGCAGACGCCCTCCATCTGCTTCAGGACCGTCTCGTAGGTGCTGTGCCCCTCGGTCAGCCGGGGCAGGTAGTCGAAGCAGAAGTCGTTGTCCGGACGCGCGGCACCACCCCACCACGCCTTGAGCAGGCTGACCACGTAGGAGCGCATGTTGCCCCAGTAGCCCTTGTGCGCCGCCTCGGCCCGCACGAAGTTGTCCAGATTGTCGTTGTCGTGCGCGTGCGGCATGGGGATGTAGCCGGGCAGGAGGTTGAACAGCGTCGGGATGTCGGTCGAGCCCTGGATCGAGGCGTGCCCCCGCAACGCGAGGATGCCGCCGCCGGGACGGCCGATGTTGCCCAGGAGCAGTTGCAGGATCGCCGCCGTGCGGATGTACTGCACACCCACGGTGTGCTGGGTCCAGCCGACCGCGTAGGCGAACGCACTGGTGCGCTCGCGCCCGGAGTTGGCGGTGAGCAGCTCGCACACCCGCAGGAACTTCTCCCGGGGCACGCCGCACACCTCCTCGACCGTCTCGGGCGTGTAGCGGGCGAAGTGCCGCTTGAGGATCTGGAACACACAGCGCGGGTGCGTCAGGGTCGGGTCGGTCTCCGGCTCGGCGCCGATCTCCGGCCCGCCCGCGCCGTGCGCCTCGCCGCGCGCCTCCTCCTGGAGCTCGACGCCCTCGTCGCGCGTGCGTTCGTCCCAATGCTGGTCACGCTGGCCGGACGCGGCCTGCACCCGCGCCCCCTGGTACTGCCAGGTGGAGACGTCGTAGACGCGCCCCTCTGCGTCGAAGCCGGAGAACAGGCCGTCGAGGTCCTCGGTGTCGGCGAAGCTCTCGCTCACGATCGAGGCGGCGTTGGTGTAGGCCAGGACGTAGTCCCGGAAGTACCGCTCGTGGGTGAGCACGTAGTTGACGATCCCGCCGAGGAAGGCGATGTCACTGCCAGCGCGCAGCGGCACGTGGACGTCGGACACCGCGCTGGTGCGGGTGAACCGCGGGTCGACGTGGATCACCGTGGCGCCCCGGGCCTTGGCCTCCATCACCCACTGGAACCCGACCGGGTGGCACTCGGCCATGTTCGAGCCCTGGATGACGATGCAGTCGGAGTTGGCCAGGTCCTGCTGGAACGTCGTGGCGCCGCCGCGACCGAAGGAGGTCCCCAAACTGGGAACCGTCGACGAGTGTCAAATACGGGCCTGGTTCTCGATCTGCACCGCGCCCAGAGCGGTGTAGAGCTTCTTCAGCAGGTAGTTCTCCTCGTTGTCGAGGGTCGCGCCGCCGAGACTCGCGAAGCCCAGCGTGCGGTTGGTGCGCACGCCGTCCACCTCGGACTGCCAGCCCTCGTCACGGGCGCTGAGCACCCGGTCGGCGATCATGTCCATCGCCGTGTCCAGGTCCAGTGACTCCCACTCGGTGGCGTACGGCCTGCGATAGAGCACCTGATGGGTGCGCGCGTCACCGGTGGTCAGTTGCAGGCTCGCCGATCCCTTCGGGCACAGCCTGCCCCGGCTGATCGGCGAGTCGGGGTCACCCTCGATCTGCACCACGCGTTCGTCACGGACGTAGACGTTCTGCCCGCAGCCCACGGCGCAGTAGGGGCAGATGGACTTCACGACCTTGTCCGCCGTGCCGGTGCGCGGCCGGAGGTTCTCGCTCGTCCGGCTCTTGGCGGCGGAACCCCGGCCGGTGCGGTCGCCGTCGGTGAACTGCCGGTACACCGGCCAGCCCTCGATCCACTCCCGTAGACCCATCGGCGTTCCTCCGCATCCGTCGGTGGACCGCGCCGGGCCGCGCGGCCGACGACACCTGCTCCAGTACCCGATCAAAACACGCGTTCAGCCGTTCCGCATCTGGGCGTCGGCACGGACCCGGCCTTCCAGCCACCGGCGCACGACCGCACGGGCCTCCGGGTGCACCACCGGCGGGTTGGTCAGATCCTGGCTCGCGCGGATCAGCTCGCGCGCCTGCCGCTCCTCCGGAGTGGGCGCGTCGCCGCCGTCGGCGGGAAGTCCGGTCGCGATCAGGTACACCAGTCCGGGCGCGATGCCGAGGCGACGCCCCACCTCACGGTGGTCGAGGCCCTGGCCGAGCAGAGCGCGCACCTGCTGTCGGGTCGGCACGTCTCGGTCCTTTCCTCACCCGGATGGCCGGCCTCGGCTCAGCCGTTGTCCGTGGGCGAGCATGTGGTGACGGTGTGGGCACCGGCGTGCCCGCCGTCGGCCGCAGGGCCACCACGGCGGAGCTGGCCCTGCTGCTCAGGAA
>NZ_KB912728.1:50101-59261 GCF_000383795.1 Saccharomonospora saliphila YIM 90502 | reverse complement strand
CCGCGCCAGCGGTGCGCTCCCCCGCCCCGGACACGCCCGGGCGAGTCCCGCAGCGCGAGGCCCGCGCCGCACGGCCTCTGCTGACCCGCACCGAGTGGACGGGAAGGAATTCCGATGCGCGCGCTCGTCGTGTTCGAGTCGGCCTTCGGCAACACCGAGGCCGTGGCCCGGGGAATCGGCGCCGCACTCGCCCCGCACGCCGAGGTGGAGGTGCGCGAGGTGGGCAGCGCGCCCGGTGTGGTCGACGACGCCACTGACCTTCTCGTGGTGGGCGCGCCCACGCACGCCTTCGGGCTCAGCCGGGAGTCGACCCGCCGCGACGCGGCCGAGCAGGCGCGCGAGCACGGACGAGAGCCGGTCTCTCGGGGACGCGGTGTGCGGGAGTGGCTCGACGAGGTGCGCCTGCCACGCGGCGTGCGCGTGGCCGCGTTCGACACGAAGATCAACCGTCCACGTCTTCCCGGCTCGGCGGCGAAGGGCGTGATGAAACGGCTGCGCCGGGCTGGGCAGGTGCCGGCGACCGCGCCGCAGAGCTTCTACGTCACCGCGACGGCCGGCCCGCTCCTCGACGGCGAACTCGACCGTGCCGGCGAGTGGGCCGCGCGCCTCGTACCCGGCCGGGCAGGTAGCTGACTCAGCCGAGCGGGTTCTCCTCGTCGCGCAGCGTCCGCAGCGCGGAGGCATACATCCGGGACTTGATCGTGGCCAGCGTGCGCCCGGCCTTGCCCGCCTGCTCCCGGGCGATCCGCAGCGCGGTCGGGACCACGGCCTCATCGTCCACCGCGTGGTCGACGACGGCCGCCGAGGCCGCGTCGTGGCCGCCGTAGCGCCGGGCGGTGGTCATCGCCTCGTGCGCGGTCGACGGCGTCAGCCTGGCCTGGATGAGCGCCGACATCCCCGGGGTGAACGGGATGTTGATGTCGGCCTCGGGCAGGCACCAGAAGCCCCGGTCGGCACGCATCACGCGGAAGTCGTGGGCCAGGGAAAGCATGGCTCCGGCGGCGAACGCGTGGCCCCGCATCGCCGCCACCGTGATCACCGGCGCCGAGAGCATCCGCGCGAACAGGCGGTGCACGCCGACCACGTAGTCGTGGTACCGGTCGCCATGGGCGGCGAGCCAGTCCAGGTCGAGTCCGTTGGAGTAGAACTTGCCGGTCGCGGTGGTGACCAGCGCCCTCGGGCCGTCGGCGCTTTCCACCTCGTCCAGGGCGGACTCGACCGAGGAGAGCCAGTCGGGGTGGAACCGGTTCTCCCCGTCTCCGAGGTCGAGGAGGAAGACGTCGTCGCGACGGTCGAGTGTGGGCACGGTAGCTCCTTCACGGGTGGCGGGGCGCGGTCGCGGCGTTTCCGCCACCACCCGACGCGGCGCGGAACCGGCCGTTACCGGCGAGTAACTTTTGCTCGCATCGTACCGTCACCCGTGTAGGACGTGGGGCCCCTCCCGGCTCGCGCGGTGCTCAGACAGGGTCCGGGGAACCCGACTCGACCGGGCCGGTCACACCCGCCCCCACCGAGGCCTCCCGGCCCGGGTGCACCCACAGCACCACCTCGCCGCCGGTGACCGCTCCAGCGGCGCCGACGGGGCGTTGGGCCGTCACGATGCCACTCATCGGCAACTCGGCGACCCCCTCGGGCGGCACGGGGACCAGTCCGGCGCGGCGCACGATCTCGCAGGCGTCGTCGGCTCCCAGACCGACGACGTCGGGCACCTCCGTGACCTGTCCCGGTTCGTGCATGGTGCGATTGTAGGCGCCGCGCACCGGGGAAACCACGCCCCGAGCACGGAAGGGGCCGGGCCCCGTCCTCGATCCGGTACTCACTCCCGTTGCCGCGCGGCACGGTGGACGGCGACCCCGATCAGGGTCGCCCCACCCGCCAGCAGGACCGCGCCCCCGGCGAGCACCCCCGCCGCGATCCACGGCAGGGCGGGCACGGTCGCCCCCGCCTCGACACGCACGTCCAAGCCTGCGCGCGCGTCGGCCTCGGTGAGCACGACGGTCCACGATCCGCCGCCCGGGGGCAGGGTCACGGTGGGGGCGGTGCCACTCTCCCGCGCGGTCCAGAACGCGCGCTCGCCGGGCGGACCGGGCAACGGCCCTCCCGGGCGCACCACGACCCCGTCCTGCCCGAGTTCGCGGATCTCCGCACGCCGGACCCCCGCGAGATAGCGCTCGGCGTCCGCGGCGGGAGCCACACCGAGAAAGACCGGACCCGTACCGGCGAGCGCGCGGGCGCGGATGCGGATGTCGCCGAGCGTGTCGCGCCACTGCCCGCCGAGCCGGACGTGCTCGGCGGTCACGGCGGAGGTCGAGGTGCTGACCGTGTCGTGCACGGTGAGGTAGCCGTCGGCGTCGCGCTCGGCCGTATGGGCCCACAGCAGTGCCCCACCGCCGCTGAGCACTCCGGTCGCCGCCAGGGCCAGGACCGAGCCCGTGATCGTGGCCGCCACGCGCCCTCCCGTCCAGCCGCCGTGCGGAGCGGGCGGTGTGGGCTCGACCCGGCCACCCGGGATCGGCCCGGCGGGGTCGTGCCCGCCCAGGTCCAAGCGGAACGGCGGGTAACGGTCGGTCATCAGCGTCGCGTATGCGGCGACCCGCACGACCCAGCGGTCCAGGCCGAGCACCAAGTCGTAGACGGGTTTCGGGTAGCGGCCGGTGAACAGCAGCACCACGGCCGCGATGAGCACCAGCACGCCGATGAGCCCGCCCGCGCTCCAGGGCACGCCGCCGCCGTCCGCGCCGTCGGTGTCGGCGGTGCCGCCGAACCACCAGGGCCCGCTCCCGGTGAACACCGCGACGACGATGTAGTGCGGGATCGCCAGCAGCCACCACTTGACCAGCGCGAGCCCGCGCGAGAGGCGTGCGGGATAGGCGATTTCCAGGCGGGCGGGGTAGTCCGGGACGTCGGCGAGGGTGAACGGCGGGTAGCGGTCGGTGCCCAGCGCCGCGTAGGCGTAGTAGTGCACCCGCCAGGTCCAGCGCAGCACCCCGACGTTGAAATCGAACAGCGCGCGGGGATACCGCGTGGTGACCACGATCGCGACCAGTGCCACCAGCGTGAGCACGGCGAACGCGATCCACAGCAGTGCCAGCACCAGGTAGTGCGGCACCGCCAGCAGCCATTTCACCAGCCAGAGCCAGCGCGAGAGGTCCGGGTCGAGACGGGCCTCGACCCGGACCGGGTATGCGCGCTCCCACCGGTGGGAACTCACGGGCGTCTCGTCGGCGTCCACGCGAGGGGACTACCCCGGCACCGGCCCCTCAGTCGTCGGCGCGGACAGCCGACGCGGCGAGATCTCAGCTCGCCTCGGCGATCTCCTGGCGGACCTGGTCCATGTCGACCGCGCTGACCTTCTCGATGAGCTCCTCCAACGCGGGGGCGGGAAGCGCCCCCGGCTCGGCGTAGAGGACGACGCCGTCGCGGACGGCCATCAGCGTGGGGATCGAGGAGATCCCGAAGGTCTGCGCGAGCTCGACCTCGGCCTCGGTGTCGACCTTGCCGAAGGTGATGTCGGTGTGCCGCTCCGAGGCCTGCTCGAAGACCGGAGCGAACGTGCGGCAGGGGCCGCACCACGACGCCCAGAAGTCCACGAGCACGGTGCCCTCCGCGCTGACGACGTCCTTGAAATTGGTGCTGGTCAGTTCGACCGTCGCCATCGGTTTTCCTCCTGGCGCTCGGTGTCGGCGTACTCCTGCGGCAACGCCGCACCCGAACCGTTCATTCCGGGCGGTGCCCCGGGCAGTGAGGCGGCCGGCTCGCCCCGGACTCAGCGGGTGGGGGCCTCGGCGAGCGACAGGCTGTTCCCGTCCGGATCGAACACGGCGACATGGCGCACGCCGTTCCCGGAACTCGCCACCGGCTCGTGCTCGATCCCGTGGGCGACAAGACGGGCCAGCATCTCGTCGAAGTCGTCCACCTCGAGCGTCAGCACGGCCCGGCCCGCCCGCTCGGCGCTCTCCTCGACGAAGCCCCACGCGCTGTCGGTGATCCGCCAGAGCACCTCGCCGTCGACGACCTCGTCTGCTTGGCGTCCGAAGAACACCTCGAACCACTCCAGCGCGGCGACCCGGTCCGTCACCGGCACGCCGCAGTACAAACGTGTCATCGATGCCATAGGAGAAACCTACCGCACCGGCTTCGCGGTAGAACACACGTTCGACCCGGCGTAGGCTCGCGGTATGGAACGCGCATTGCAGGGGTCGCTGTTCGACACCGCCGAGGACCCGCGGCTGGGTCCGCTCGCCGGGATTCGGCGCACCGAGCTCGGTGACGGCGCGTGGATCGACGTGCTCCCCGGCTGGCTTACCGGGGCGGACGTGCTGTTCGAACGGCTGGCGGACGGAGTGCCGTGGCAGGCCGAGCGCCGGAGGATGTACGAGCGCACCGTGGACGTGCCCCGCCTGCTGTGCTTCTACGGCGAGAAAGACCCGCTTCCGCACCCGGTGCTCGACACCGCCCGCGCGGCGTTGACCGCCCACTACGAGGGCAAGCTGGGCGAGCCGTTCCGCACGGCCGGGCTCTGCTACTACCGGGACGGACGCGACAGCGTGGCCTGGCACGGCGACCGCATCGGCCGGGGCGGCCGGGAGGACACCATGGTCGCGATCCTGTCCGTCGGCGCATCCCGGCCGCTGCTCCTGCGGCCCCGCCGCGGTGGCGCCACCGTGCGGCACAGCCTCGGCCACGGCGATCTGATCGTGATGGGCGGGTCCTGCCAGCGGACGTGGGAGCACGCGATACCGAAGACGACGCGGCCCGTGGGACCGCGCATCAGCATCCAGTTCCGCCCCCGAGACGTGCGCTGAGTGCGGTGGCACGGTGTGCGCGACCGCACCGGCACGGAACGGCACGAAGAGTTTCGTTCCCCCATCAGGTGGTCATCCTGAGCGCGGGTTTCCTGTAGTACCCGGGCGGTAGGGACGGCGTCCGGGAATGAGATGTCGTGGAGGTGGGCGCGTGCCCCAGAATGTGTTCGTACTCGGTCTCGATGAGACGAACCGCGCCTTGCTCGAACGACTCCCCGGCGCTGAGGAGCTGCGCTTTCACGCGCTGCTCGACGTCTCCGAGGTCCGCATCGGCCAGACCGACTTCCGGAGCTGTCTCGACCACGCCCGGGAGCGCCTCGCGGCCTTCGACGGCCCGATCCACGCGATCACCGGCTACTGGGACTTTCCCGTCACCTCGCTGGTGCCCGTGTTGTGCGAGGAGTACGGCCTGCCGAGCACCAGTCTCGAGTCGATCGTCAAGTGCGAGCACAAGTACTGGAGCAGGCTGGAACAGGCCGAGGTCGTCGATGCCTATCCCCGCTTCGGCCTGCTCGACCCGGTACGGGACGAACCGGTGCTGCCCTCGGGGGTCGACTACCCGGTGTGGATCAAGCCGGTCAAGTCGGCCTCGTCGAAACTCGCCTTCGAGGTCGATGGCCTCGGAGAACTGGCCGAGGCGCTCACCCACATCCGCGCCGGGATCGCGGATGTGGGCGGGCCGTTCGACGCGGTGCTGGAGCGGGTGGCGCTGCCGCCCGAGGTCACCGAGGTGGACGCCGAGACGTGCCTGGTCGAGGAAGCCGTGGGGGGCAGGCAGGTCACCGTCGAGGGCTACCGCCACCACGACCGGCCGCACGTCTACGGGGTGATCGACTCGGTGAACTACCCCGGCACCTCCAGCTTCCTGCGTTACCAGTACCCCTCGACGCTGCCCGCGCATCTGATCGAACGGGTCACCGACGTCGCCGAGCGGGTGGCCACGCGGATGGACCTGTGTTCGACGACGTTCGACATCGAGTTCTTTGTCGACACCGACACCGACCGGGTGTGGGTGCTCGAGGTGAACCCGCGGATCTCCCAGTCACACGCCCGGCTGTTCGAGCACGTCGACGGCGTGTCCAATCTGCATTGCATGGTGAGCCTGGCACTCGGCAGGGACCCGCGCATGCCGTCCCGGCAGGGCGAGTACGGCGTGGCGGCGAAGTGCTTCCTGCGCCGGTTCACCGACGGCATCGTGCGCCGCGTTCCCACCGACGAGGAGATCGCGGAGATCGAGCGGGAGATTCCCGGGGTGGTGGTGGAACTGACCACCAGTGAGGGAACCCGACTGTCCGAACAGTACAACCAGGACAGTTACAGCTACGAGCTGGCCGACGTCCACGTGGCGGCGCGGGACGAAACGGAACTCAACGACAAGTACGAGCGGTGCGTGCGCGCGCTGCGCTTCGACATCGACGACGTCGACGGTGCCGACGGTGCCGACCCGGTCGATGTCGCGCGCACCGCTTCCTGACACGACGAGCGGGAGAGATGCGTGCGAACGGTCACGACACTGCCCCACACCACCCGGGTCGACGACTCCGTTCGGATTCCGCTGTCCGACGGCGCCGAGCTGAGTGCCCGGATCTGGCGCCCCCTCTCGTCGGACACGGAGCCGGTGCCCGCGATCCTGGAGTTCATCCCCTACCGGTTGCGCGACCTCACCGCCCAGCGTGACTCCATCCATCACCCCTACCTCGCCGGGCACGGCTACGCGGGAGTCCGGGTGGATCTGCGGGGCAGCGGCGACTCCGACGGACTCCTGTCGGACGAGTACCTCGAACAGGAGCTCTCCGACGCCGAGGAGGTGCTGGCGTGGCTGGCCGAGCGGCCGTGGTGTGACGGCAACACGGGCATGATGGGCATCTCCTGGGGCGGGTTCAACGCGCTGCAACTGGCCGCGCGCCGCCCGCCGAGCCTGGGCGCGATCGTCACGCTGAGCTCGTCCGACGACCGTTACGCCGACGACGTGCACTACATGGGCGGCTGCCTGCTCTCCGACAACCTGTCGTGGGCGTCGGTGATGTTCGCCTACAACTCCTGTCCGCCCGACCCAGCCGTGGTGGGCACGCGGTGGCGCGAGATGTGGCATCACCGGCTGGAACACTGCGAGCCGTGGCTGATCGAGTGGCTCAGGCACCAACGGCGCGACGACTACTGGCGGCACGGGTCGGTGTGCGAGGACTACTCCGCGGTCGGCTGCCCGGTGCTGGCGGTGAGCGGCTGGGCCGACGGCTACTCGAACGCGGTGTTCCGGATGCTGCGGCACCTCGACGTGCCACGCAAGGGGTTGATCGGCCCGTGGTCGCACAAGTACCCGCATCTGGGCAAACCCGGACCGGCGATCGGGTTCCTCCAGGAACTGGTGCGCTGGTGGGATCACTGGCTCAAGGGCGTCGACACCGGCGTGATGGACGAGCCGATGCTGCGGATCTGGATGCAGGAGAGCGCCAAGCCCGCCACCGCCTACGAACAACGGCCGGGCCGCTGGATCGGTGAGTCGGCGTGGCCGTCGGAACGGGTGGAGCCGACGGCCTTCACGCTCCTGCGCAACACCCTGGCCTCTCCGTCACCCGTGCCGTCCCCCACCGAGGACCTGGTGGAGAGTCCAGCGGGCAACCCGGTGGCCGATCCGACCGCGCTGGTGTCACCGCGCGCGGACTCATCCGGTGAAGCGCTGACCATCGAGTCGCCGCTGTCGGTGGGCCAGTTCGCGGGAAAGTGGTGCTCCTACAACGCGCCGCCGGACCTGCCCTACGACCAGCGCGAGGAGGACGGCGGGTCACTCGTGTTCGACAGTGACGTGCTCACCGAGCGCGTCGAGATCCTGGGCTCGCCCGTGGTGCACCTGGAACTGTCCGCCGACCGCCCGACCGCGATGGTGTCGGTGCGGCTGTCCGACGTGTCCCCCGAGGGCCGGGCGACGCGGGTGAGCTACGGGTTGCTGAACCTGACCCACCGCTACGGGCACGACCGGCCGGAGCCGCTGGAGCCCGGGCGACGCTACCGGGTCAGCGTGGGCCTGAACGGGGTGGCGCAGGCGTTCCCGGCCGGGCACCGCATCCGGTTGTCGATCTCGACGTCGTACTGGCCGCTGGCGTGGCCGCCGCCGGAGCCCGTGCGGTTGACCGTGCACACCGGGAGCAGCGAGGTCGTGCTGCCAATGCGCCCGGTCCGCGATGGTGAGGCGGCACCGGAGCCGTTCGACGAGCCCGAGGGCACTCCGTCGACGCCGGTGCGGAGACTGCGCCCGGGAGACGGGCGGTGGACGGTGTCCCGGGATCTCGTCGAGTACCGCTCCGCACTGGAGGTGGTCAAGGACCTGGGTGTGGTCCACCTCGACGACATCGACCTGGAGATGGGCCGCCGCGCCGACGAGTACTACGAGTGGGTGGGCGACGACTTCGAGTCCGTACGTGGGCAGGTGGACTGGACCATGCGCTTCTCACGGGGTGAGTGGGACGTCTCCACCGTCACGCACACGTCGCTGTCGTGCACCCCGACGGAGTTCATCGTGCACGCCCGGCTCGACGCCTTCGAGAACGGCGAACGGGTGTTCTCCCGCAACTGGCACACGTCGGTACCCCGCGACCACGTCTGACCCGCTCTGCCCCGCCCGCGAGTTGCCCCTTTCGGCCCGCGAGTTGCCCCTTCCCGTCCGCGAGTTGCCCCCATGTACCCGAGGGATTCGCAGCCGCGGGCGGAGAGCTCGCCGCGCCGCCCGGACACCGCACCCGCCGCCGCCCGGACAACCGCCGCCGAACCGGGGCAGGTCGCGGGCAGCCAGGGGCAACTCGCAGGCAGCTAGGGGCAACTCGCGCGCCGCAAAGGGCAACTCGCGGGCAGATGGGGCAGGCGGGTCATTCCTGTTCGGGTGTACCGCGCAGCACTCGTGTGCCGTCGTCGCGGCGGACGGTGTGTCCGTCGGCGTCGAGTCGTTCCAGTAGCGGCACCGCCACCCGGCGCGTGGTGTCGAGGGCGCGGCGGGCGCGGCTGACGGTGAACGGCTCGCCGAGGTCTTTCAGCACCCGCACCGCCTCCGGCAGCGCGGCCGGGGACAGGACGACGCCCTCGGTCAACCGCACCAGCCTGCCCGCGCGTTCGGCCGCCGCGAGTTCCTTCGGTCCCAGGCCGAGGCGGGCGAGGTCGTCGGCCTCGGGTGCGGCGAACGGTCGCCGCGCCAGCTCTCGCTCGACCGTGCCCACAGCCCGCTCCACCGCGGCGGGCAGACGAGTAGCGGCGCCGGGCTCACGCAACTCCCCGTCGCGGACCACGAACGCGGGCACCGCCGCATCCGCCGAGACCGCATCCCCCGAGACCGCCTGCCCCGGGGGCGACTCCACCGGAGCCGACTC
>NZ_KB912728.1:40983-50001 GCF_000383795.1 Saccharomonospora saliphila YIM 90502 | reverse complement strand
CGCGGCGGTGGGCGGCAGCGCGGCGAGCGCGGTGTCGGCGACGTCGTCGGGCGCGATCTGCCCGGCGCGGGCGCGGTCCTGCGCGGCCACGATCGCCGCCTTGACCAGCTCACGGCCCAGCTCGTGGACGGCCTTGGCCAGGCGGGGTTCGCCCAGCAGCGCGTCGGTGCGGGGAATGCGCCTGCGCGCGTCAGCCACCCCGACCCCCTCGACGGCCGGGGCCGGACCGGTGGGTGTAGCGGAGGCGAACGGGAATCGAACCCGCCAACGACAGCGCCTGCCGTTCAACGGTTTTGAAGACCGTGCCGGTCACCAGGCCGGAAGCGCCTCCCTGGGACATACCGACATCCTGCCAAGAACTCGCCACGCACGCACGACCACTCGCCGAGTCCGGTTTCCTGTACCACGATGGGACCCATGGCCGTGCGACTGACCCAGTACGCCCACGGAGGCGGCTGCGCGTGCAAGATCCCGCCCGGCGAGCTGGAGAGCGTGGTCTCCGGCCTCGTCGGCGCCGCCCCCGCCCACCCGGCGGGTGAGCTGCTCGTCGGGCTCGACGACGGGGACGACGCCGCCGCCGTGCGTCTCGACGGCGACCAGGCGGTGATCGCCACCACCGACTTCTTCACCCCGGTCGTGGACGACCCCTACGACTGGGGACGCATCGCGGCGGCCAACGCGCTCTCCGACGTCTACGCGATGGGCGGCACCCCGGTGGTGGCGGTGAACCTGCTGTGCTGGCCCCGCGAGACGCTGCCGTTCGACCTGGCCGCCGAAGCCCTGCGCGGCGGCGCGGAGGTATGCGGCGCGGCGGGCTGCCACCTCGCGGGCGGGCACAGCGTGGACGACCCCGAGCCCAAGTACGGCCTGGCCGTCACCGGCGTCGCGCGGGCGGACCGGCTGCTGCGCAACGACACCGGACGGGCGGGACTGCCCCTGTCGCTGACCAAGCCCCTGGGACTCGGCGTGCTCAACACCCGGCACAAGGCCACCGGGGAGTACTTCGGCGAGGCCGTGGACGTGATGACCACGCTCAACGACTCGTCCGCCCGCGCCGCGCTCGCCGCCGGGATCGACTGCGCGACCGACGTCACGGGATTCGGCCTGCTGGGCCACCTGTACAAGCTGTGCCGGGCCGGCGGCGTGAGTGCCGTCCTCGATTCCGCCGCCGTGCCCGTGCTCGACGCCGCCCGCACCGCCGTCCGCGACGGCTACGTCTCGGGCGGCACGCGGCGCAATCTGGACTGGGTCGCCCCGCACACCGACCTCTCCCGCGTCGACGAGCACACCGCGCTGCTGCTGGCCGACGCGCAGACCTCGGGCGGGCTGCTCGTGGCCGGAGAGATCCCGGGCGCGCCGGTGATCGGCACACTCGTCGCCCGGGAAGAGCACACGATCGTGGTGCGCTGAGCGGGGCCCGGCGAGGGTTTGCCCGCGCCGGGCGCGGGAACCTCCGAGACCGGAGCCGGACGAGGGAGGACCGCGATGGCGCAGGAACGCCGGGACCGCGCCGCGGGACCGAAGGGCGACCGGGGCACGAGCCGGGGTGACCCGTCGATCGACGAACCGCCCCGCGCGATCGCGGCGGAGCTGGAGCTGCGCAGCCCCGCGTTCAACGACGGCACCCTGATCCCCGACCGCTACTCGCGGCAGGGCGGCAACGCGGTGCCGCCCCTGGAGTGGACGCACGTGCCCGACGGCACCGAGGAACTCGCACTGGTCTGTGAAGACCCCGACGCGCCCGGCGGCACGTTCACCCACTGGGTGCTCGTCGAGATCTCCCCGGACACCACGGGCGTCGGCGGCAGCGGCGACGACGTGCCACCCGGCGCGGCACGGGGCCGCAACAGCTTCGGCGACCTCGGCTGGGGCGGCCCGCACCCACCCGTCGGCGACGAGGCTCACCGCTACTTCTTCCGCCTCTACGCCGTCGACCGCCCCCTGGGCCTCGACGAGGGCGCCACGGCCGACGACGTCCACGCCGTCGCCGACGGGCACATCCTCGCGACCGGAACCCTGGTGGGTCTGTTCGCCCGGTGAGCCGTCTCGTAGGCGGCGATCGAGTCAGGACGCGGGCGGCCACCGCGGCAACTCGAGCTCGTGCTCGTCGGCCCACAAGCCGATCTGCGCGAGGCGGGGCTGATACGGCTGCCCCTCCTCGCGGGCGATGCCGTAGGCCAGGCAGCGACGGCACGTCACCGGCCGGTCGGTGACGGGGCGCAGCTCGTCGGACACGTCCGGGGTGTCGGTGCCGACACGGCAGGCCGGTGCGGGAACCTCCTCGTCACCGACCCACCGCCGGAGCCGGACGGCGTGGACGATGTCGGAACGACCCACACGCATGGCGCGCCCCTCGAAACGGCGGCGTTGGGCCGCCGCGAGCATGCGCAGGTGGGTGGAGGTGGGATCGGTGCGGCCCCCGAGCGTCCGGGGGCGCTCGTCACTGACCATGACCTCGACAGTATCCGCCGCATGCGGGGACGGGAATCGTTCGCGCCGGTCATGCCCGCAATGGAGCAGACACCGTGGCCCCGCGGCCGGAGCGCCTGGTGGGAATGGCCGGAGGCGCCGGAATCTCGGAGCCCGTACCGGAGGCACGAGCAGGCGAAACGAGCGAGTTTCGATACGTTTGCGTTTCGCTCGCGCCCGGGTCTACACTCGGACAGGTACGAAACGGTTTCGTTTCTTGGAGTCAGGATGTCCGGCCAGACCACCGCGCAGTCCCGCCGCACCCGGCTGACGCCGGAACGTGAACGCGCGGTGTTCGCCACGGTGGTGGAGCTCGTCCGCGAACAGGGCTACGAGGCCCTGACCATGGACGCGGTCGCGGCACGCACACGGGCGAGCAAGGCGACCCTCTACCGCCAGTGGGAGAGCAAGCCGAAACTCGTGGCCACCGCGCTGCGGCAGATGGCGGAGCCGCTCACCGACGTGGACACCGGATCACTGGCCGACGACCTGCGCCAGCTCGTCGCTCAGATCCTCGACCACGCCGACGAGGACACCGCGCTGCTCAACGGCCTGGCCCACGCCGTCTCCAAGGACCCGGAACTGTGGCAGGCGCTGTACGAACTGCACATCCGGCCGGGGCTGGAGATTCTCCACACGGTGCTCACGCGGGCACGCGAGCGTGGCGATCTCGCCCCCGACAACCCGGCGACGCCGTTCCTCCCACACCTGGTCCTCGGCGGGCTCAGCCTGCGCAAACTGATCGAGAACCGGGACGTGGACGCCGAGTACATGGAGGACTACCTGCGCGCCGTGGTCTTCCCCGCGCTCGGCATCGCCTGATCACACCCGTCCGACATCCACTGGGGGCTCCAGCGCCGTAGCGCCCGAAAGGCCCGCCCGTGCCCTCGACACTGGAGGAGTTTCTCGTTCATGGCCACGTTGCTGTACCGGCTTGGCCGGTTCGCGTTCCGGCGGAAGGGGCTGGTCGCCCTGGTCTGGGTGGTGGTGCTCGCCGCCGTGGGCGGCGCCGCCGCGACCAGTTCCTCGACCGCGTCGTCCACCATCTCCATTCCCGGCACCGAGGCGCAGCAGGCGTTCGAACTGCTGGAGGACCGTTTCCCCGGCAGCAACCCGGACGGCGCCACCGCCCGCGTCGTGTTCAAGGCGCCCGAGGGCGAGCAACTCACCGCTCCGGAGAACCGGACCGCGATCGGTGAGATGGTCGCCGACCTGAACCGGGGCTCGCAGGTGCAACAAGCGGTGGACCCGTTCCAGGCCCGCTCGGTCAGCCCCGACGGCACCATCGCCTACGCCCAGGTCAACTACGAGACCAGCGCCTTCGAACTGACCGACTCCTCCCGAGCGGCGCTCGAGGACGCCGCCGAACAGGGACGCGAGGCCGGGCTCACGGTCGAGGTGGGCGGCGACGCGCTCACGACCATCCCCGAGACCGGCAGCACCGAGGTCATCGGTGTCCTCGTCGCCGCGGTGGTCCTGCTGATCACCTTCGGGTCGCTGGTGGCCGCGGGTCTTCCCCTGATCACCGCCCTGATCGGGGTCGGCATCAGCGTCTCCGCAATCACCGCGCTGACCGGGGTACTCGAACTGGACAGCACCACGCCCATCCTGGCGACGATGATCGGCCTCGCGGTCGGCATCGACTACGCGCTGTTCATCGTCTCCCGCTACCGCGCCGAACTCGCCGAGGGTCACGCGCCCCGCGACGCGGTCGGGCGCGCCACCGGCACGGCCGGGTCGGCGGTGGTCTTCGCCGGCCTGACGGTCGTCATCGCCCTCGCCGGCCTGGCGGTGGTCAACATCCCGATCCTGACGAAGATGGGCCTGGCCGCGGCCGGTGCGGTGGTACTCGCGGTGCTGGTCGCCCTCACGCTCATTCCCGCGTTCCTCGGCGCGGCGGGCCCGCGCATCCTGCCGCGCAAGCGGCGCGGCGACGCGGCGGCCACGGCCCCCGACAAGCAGGGGGCGGGCACCCGGTGGGCCGGGTTCGTCCTGCGCCGCCCGGTCCTGGTGCTGCTGGCCGCCGTCGCCGGTCTCGGGCTGATCGCCGTTCCCGCCTCCGAGCTCCAGCTCGGCCTGCCCGACGACAGCTCCAAGCCCACCGACACCACCCAGCGCCGGGCCTACGACCTCATCGCGGAGGGATTCGGCCCCGGCACGAACGGACCGTTGATCGTGGCCGTCGACGCGACCGGCAGCGACGACCCGACGGCGGCCACCGAGCGCACTGCCGGCATGTTGCGGGGCCTCGACGGGGTCGCGGCCCTCACCCCGCCCACGCCGAACCGGACCGGCGACACCGCGATGCTCACGGTGATCCCCGCGTCCGAACCGAGCAGCACCGCGACCGAGGACCTGGTGCACACCATCCGGGAGACCGCCGGGGGCATCACCGATGCCACCGGCGCCGAGGTCCTGGTGACGGGGCAGACCGCCATGGGCATCGACGTGTCGGACAAGCTCAACGACGCGCTGCTGCCCTACCTTGCGCTGGTGGTCGGGCTCGCGTTCGTGCTGTTGATGGTGGTCTTCCGCTCGATCCTCGTTCCGCTCAAGGCCGCGCTCGGCTTCCTGCTGTCCGTGGTCGCCGCGCTCGGCGCGGTGGTGGCGGTCTTCCAGTGGGGCTGGCTCGCCGATCTCGTCGGCGTGGAACAGACCGGCCCGGTGATGAGCCTCATGCCGATCTTCTTGGTCGGCCTGGTGTTCGGCCTGGCGATGGACTACGAGGTCTTCCTTGTCACCCGCATGCGGGAGGCCTACGTCCACGGCGAGACCCCGCGCGAGTCGATCGTCACCGGCTTCTCGCACGGCGCCCGGGTCGTCACCGCCGCCGCGCTGATCATGATCAGCGTGTTCGCGGGCTTCGTCGGCTCGGACGAGTCGATGATCAAGATGATCGGGTTCGGACTCGCCATCGCGGTGCTGTTCGACGCTTTCGTGGTGCGCATGACGATCGTGCCTGCCGTACTGGCGCTGCTCGGCAAGACGGCCTGGTGGCTTCCCCGGCCGCTCGACGCGGCGCTGCCCAACGTCGACGTCGAGGGCGAGAAGCTCCAGCGGCAGCTCGGCCCGAACTCCGAGCACGAGCGGGAGCCCGCGGCCAGCCACTCCTGACCGCGTGCCCATCGCCAGTGCCGCCGACCCACGGGGCGGGTCGGCGGCACTGGCCACACCGCACGCTCGGCGGTCAGGTCCCGCCGACCGTCCCACCGGACTCCTCACCCGGCCGCTCCGGTTCGGTCGCGGTGGAGACCGGGATGATGCTGATCGCGCCGGAGCTTTCCAGGATGGCGTAGTCGATCTGCTCCATGCGCAACAGGCCCTGTTGGTGCCGGGCGGCGGCGAGCACGTCGTCGGTGGTGATGTGTTCCTTGGCCAGCCGGTGTTCCAGCGCGCGCCCGTGCTCCACCAGCACCACCGGCACCCCCTCGACGAGGCGGCCGACCATTCTGGACCGGAACTTGGCGAAATCGGCCGTGCGGTCGAGCAGGATCAGGGTGATGATCGCCAGGGCCGCGGTGGTCACGGAGTAGTCGTCGCCGATGAGAGCCTGCTGGGTCGCCTCACTGATGATCAGTAGCAGCACCAGGTCGACGGTGGTGACCTGCGCGACCGTACGTTTGCCCGTGATGCGGAACAGCACCACGACGATCAGGTAGATCGCCACCGCGCGCAGGACCACGTCCACCGCTGCCCTCCCCGCCGCCGGTCACGGATAGACGAACTGCCGGAACCGGACCGGTTCCGCGGAGGGAACGCCGACCGTGGCCCGCCGTAGCCCGGGGCCCGAGTCCGGACGGAGGCGGAAGGTCACCGTCACGGGGCCGTCGTGCCGGACGCGGAAGGTGTAGACGAAAGACCCGCCCACCGCGGTGACCGCGTCCGCGGCCGGGGTGAGCGCCAGCAGCTCGTTGGTGGCGAGGACGTTTTGCGCCACGGCGAGCCCGACCACGCCGTGCCGCGCGCTGTCCGGCGGGAACCGCACCCGCAGGCTGGTCTTCGCCGCGGTCGCGCACGAACCGGTCGTAGCCGACGAGGACACCGTCACCGCCGACGACCTCGGCGTCGGCGGCCCAGCCCTGGCCCCACACCCCGGCGAGCCCGGCGAGCACGATCAGGCCCATCGCCGCCCAGCCGATCCGGTTCGCCACCCACTCGCGGCGCTGGAACGGCGGGTACTCCCCGACCAGGTCCCCGATCTCGCTCCTGTCGTCACCCACGCCCGTCTCCCCCGGGCGGTGGTGTCAGGTCTGGCGTCCGCTCAGTCGGTCGCGGAGCCGGTCGACCAGCCCCGCACCGGGGTCGAGGATGCGGTTGGCCGGTGGTGTGTCCGGCGCCGCGGGGTGGGGCCGGGTGGGGGCGACCTCCTTGGCCCGCAGCACCTTCTCCCCCAGATCGGCCAGTTCGCTCGGCTCGCACGCCGCCCGCAGCCGGGGAAGAAGGTCGTTCTCCTCGTCCTCGACGTGGTGCCGGATCGCGTCCATCAGCTCGCGGAGCAGCTCGTCGAACCGCGCGTCCGTCGCGTCGACACCGTCGAGCCGCTTCATCAGCTCCTCGGCCTCGGCGTGTTCGGCGATCTCGTGGTCGGCGACCTCGTCGCCGTCGTCGAGGTGGCGCCGCGCGGCGGGGTACAGGTACTGTTCCTCGGCCACCGAGTGCCGCACGAGTTCGGCGATCACATGGTCGGCCAGGTCCCGCCTCCGCCGTGCGTCACCCACGCCCTGTTCCAGCTCGCCGAACACGCGTTCCACCGCGCGGTGGTCGTCCACGATGACCGTGACCAGGTCCCGTTGCTCTGATGCCGTCGACATGGACCCTCCTCCTCGGCGTTCGGTTCCCGATCCGGGTTTCCACCGGCAGCGCGCCGAAACCCGGCTTTCCTCCGTCGGCCGGGTGAACCGGCGGGAGTCACCGCCGCCGGTCAGCGTGGCAGGCGCCCGGCGAGCGCCTCGGCGGCGCGGTGCAGTTCGGCGGCGGGCACCGGCGGCGGGTGCGCGCCGCGGTAGTCGTCCCGGGCCCAGAGCAGGGCGCGCGCGGTGGGCCCGTCGACCGTGGACCGGACCCGGTCGGCGGCCTCGTCCTTCGCGACGATCGCGCCCGTCTCGACGGTGACGACCATGCGCGCCAGCGTCAGCACCACGTTGCGCTCGTCGCCCGCGAACTCCGCCAGCACGGTGGGCACGCTCGCGGCGATCGCCTCGCGCACGTCGCCTGCGGGCACGGGCGGAAGGAGTTCGTCCGGTGCCGGTCCGACCAGTGAGCGGCCACGGTCCCGGGCCACGACGAGACCGATGGTGAGGTCCGGGTCCGGTGCGGGCGGCCGCATCCGTCCCCGGACCAGCTCGTCACGCAGCCACTCCCCGAACTGGAACTCGCACCACGGCGGGAAGCGCCACGGCCACAACCGCGACCGCACCACGACCGCGACGTCCAGCGGAGGAGACGACGATCCGGGCGCGCCCGAGAGGTCGAGCAGGCGCGCGGCCAGCGCCCGCCTTGAGACCTCCGCGAGCGGTCTCGACACGACGACGAGCAGGTCCACATCACTCGTCGGCCGTGGGCCCGAGGTGACGCGCGACCCGTGCTCGATCACGGCGACCAGATCACCACGCAGCACGTCCGCGATGGCGGCGACGGCGGTCCTCACGGGCCGAGGCTGGCAGACCGGCGCCCGGCCCCGCACGCGAATTCTTCCCCCGCGTCGCGAGGCCGTGACCCCCGTGGCTTCCCGGCGCGCGACTCAGGCGTGGTGTGCACCGGATCGCTGGGGGGAACCGGCCCCGGCATCCGCTCCGGGCCCGGGCTCGCGCGCCTCGTCGGAGACCGCGAGCCCGGCGCGGCGTTCGTTCTCCAGCAGCACCCCGGCGCAGTCGAGGTCGCCGAGGCCCTCGTCGTCGGCGGCGGTGAGCACCTCGTAAGCCGCCTCCGTGGCGGGCAGGGCGACCTCCAGCCGTTGGGCGTCGGCCAGAGCGAGGCGCAGGTCCTTGCGCATCAGGGCGAGCCGGAAGTCGGCGCGGCCGAACGCACGGCGGGCCATGACCCCGCTCTTGAACCGCATCATCGGCGAGGCGTAGCCACTGGCCGCGATCATGTCGAGTAGCTGCTCGGCGCACAGCCCGGCCCGCCGACCGAGGACCACGGCCTCCGACAACGCCTGGAGCTGCACCCCCATCAGCAGGTTCAGCGCGACCTTGGCCGCGGCCCCCGTGCCGTGCCCGCCGAGGTGCACCACGTCCTTGGCGAGCACGTCGAGCACAGGCCGCAGCGCGGCGAGATCGGACGCGTCTCCGCCGATCAGGAACCGGAGCCCGCCCTCCCGGGCGTGCTCGACGTTGCCGAGCACGCGGGCGTCGAGCGGACGGTGCCCCGCCTCGGCCACCACACCGGCCAGCTCCCGCGCCTCGGGGGGCGCCACCGTGCTCAGATCAGCCACCACCGTGGAGGGTGGCGCGGCCGCGAGCGCGCCGTCGGGGCCCGACAGCACCGTGCGCACGGCCTGGTCACCGGCCACGCTGACGAGGAGCACGTCGGCGTCGCGGGCGGCCTCGG
>NZ_KB912728.1:32349-40883 GCF_000383795.1 Saccharomonospora saliphila YIM 90502 | reverse complement strand
GGCCTCGGCCGGTGTCGGGCCGTGGCGGGCCCCGCGCGCGGCGAGCGCGGCGGCCTTGTCCTGGGTCCGGTTGTACACCGCCACCTCGAACCCCGCGTCGAGCAGGCGCTCGGCCATGGCCGTGCCCATCACCCCGAGCCCGAGGAACCCGATGCGTCGTAGTCCCATGCTCCACTCCTCGTCCGGCGCCGTCCCCGAGGCCCCGTGTCAGACAGTGCTGTCGAGCGGCTGGTCGTGCGTGCGGGAGAGCACGCATTCCATCGCGGCCTCCCGGAAGAACGCCCGCGCTCCTTCCGGGGTGACCATGTCGCGCGGCTTGGCCAGGTGCTGCTCCAGCTCGCGCTCGAACTGCTTGACCTCCGGCTGCCTGCTCATGTGCGCGGCGACCATCGGCAGCGGTCCGTCCACCTCGATGACGCGGACGGCGACCTCCGTGCCGACGAAGGCCATGGTGGAGAGCAGCCTGCCCACGACGCGGCCGTCCTCGTCGGTGACGTCGAACCGAGGCCGCCCGCTCGCGCGGAACAGGTCTTTGACGGTCTCCTCGCTACCCGGTTTGAGCGGGTAGAACAACGCGTGCCACGTACCCATGGGAATGCTCCCGTTCTCGTGATGTGCTCCCCTGCGCCACCGGGGCCGGAGGCCGGTCACCGGCCGGCGACCACGGTTTCGCCCGAGGTTTCGGTGTGGATGTCGAACCGGAGGGATCTCGCTTCGGAGAAGCAGGCACTCAGCGGACGGACCAGCTCCCGGTGCCCGGGATCGCGTTCCCATTCCTCGAACCGCTCGAGGGAGGTCCATTCGCTGGTGATCAGCCACTGTTCGGGGTCGTGCCGCGACCGGCAGACCTGGTCGACGATGTGCCCGGGGACCCCGTCGGCGACGTCGTAGCGGATGCGCTCGTAGGCGCGCAGGAACTCGTCGGTCTTGTCGAGGGGTACCCTGACCAGGAACACCACCCGGGCACGGGAACCGGCCTCGTCGCCGCTCATCGCCCACCTCCGTTCTCGGTCGTCGCGCCGTCGTGCCCACACAGCACCAGCGCGCTGTTGTAGCCGTCGAATCCGCGCGCACCGAGCAGCACCGTGTCGAGCTCGGCCCGCGTCGTGGCCGGGACGAAGTTCAGGTCGCAGCCCTCGGCGGGCTCGCGCACTCCCGCGCATGCGGGCAGAGTGCGTTCCCGCATGGCCAGGAGCGCGGTCGCCGCGTCCAGCGCCGCGCCGCCCTGGTACAGCCGACCGGTGAGGGACTTCTGGCTGGTGACCGGAACGTCGCGGGAACCGAAGACGGAGCGGATCGCCGCGGCCTCGGCGCGGTCGCACTCGGGCACGCCGAGCGCGTCCGGCACGACCGCGTCCACGGCCTCGGGGGGCCTGCCCGCGCGATCGAGAGCCAGGCGCATCGAGCGGGCGTACTGCTCCGGGGAGCCACCGCGCCCGGGCCCCGACGGCGTGCCGTCGTGAGTGGCAGCCCATCCGCGCACCTCGCCGTAGATCAGCGGAGCGCCGCGGGCGCGGGCGTGGTCGAGGTCTTCGACCACGAGCACGGCGCCACCTTCGCCGGGCACGTAACCCGCGGCGTCGGTGTCGAAGGGCAGGTACGCGCGGTCGGGGTCGTCGCGGGTGCTGAGCCGCCCGCTGCGCAACTGGCAGGACAGCGCGTACGGGCTCAGCGGCGCTTCCAGCCCACCGGCCAGCACCACCGGCACCCCCCGGCGCACCAGGCGCGCGGCGTGGGCGAGACTGTCGAGTCCGCCCGCGCTTTCGGAGACCAGCACGTTGCTCGGCCCCTTGGCCTGGTGGCGGATGGAGAGCTGTCCGACGGTGGCGGCGTAGAACCAGGCGATGGACTGGTAGGCCCCGACGGTGCGCTCCGGGTGGCTCCACAGCCGTTGCAGCTCCCGCTGTCCGAACACGTTGCCGCCGGAGGAACTGGCCAGCACCACCGACGCCGAGTAGGGGTCCAGTTCGGACAGATCAAGCGCCGCGTCCGCCAGGGCCTGTTCGGCGGCGGCGAAGCCCATCCAGGTCCAGCGGTCGGTCTGCACCCGCAACCGGCCCGGCACCTGCTCGGGGTCGAACTCGGTGACCTCCCCGGCGAGTGTGGCCGGGTATCCGGACGGGTCGAACGAGCTGATCCGTCCCAGCGCCCCGGTGCCCGCGGCGACAGCGGAGAAGTGGCCGGCGGCGCTGGCCCCGGTGGGGGCCAGCACTCCGATGCCGGTGATCACCGCGCGGCCGCTCATGAGCCGACCCCGGGCTTGGTGAAGACCATCGCCGACTGGAACCCGCCGAACCCGCTGCCCACCGACAACGCGGCCCGCACGGGAAGCTCGCGCGCGGTGTTCGGCGTGTAGTCCAGATCGCACTCCGGGTCGCGGTGCTCCCAGTTCGCCGTCGGCGGGATCGTGCCGGTGTCCACGGCCAGCGCGCACGCGGCCATCTCGATGGCACCGATGGCGCCCAGCGAGTGCCCGATCATCGACTTGATCGAGCTGATCGGCAGCGAGTACGCGACCTCCCCGAGAGAGCGTTTGAACGCCGCCGTCTCGTGCCGGTCGTTCTGCTTGGTTCCCGACCCGTGCGCGCAGATGTAGGACAGCTCGTCACCGGCGATCCGGGACTGCGCCAGCGCGGCGTCGATCGCCGCCGACATCTCCACGCCGTCGGCACGCAGCCCGGTCATGTGGTACCCGTTGCTGCGCGCGGCGTAGCCGGTGACCTCGCAGTACACCGGAGCGCCCCGGCGCCGTGCGTGCTCGAACTCCTCCAGCACCAGCACCGCGCATCCCTCGCCGAGAACGAACCCGGTGCGGTCCCGGTCGAACGGCCGCGACGCCCGTGCGGGGTCGTCGTTGTCCGGCGTCGTGGCCCCGATCGCGTCGAACGAGGCGGCCGTCACCGGCGACAACGGCGAGTCCGACGCCCCCGCCAGCACCACGTCGGCCTCGCCGTCCTGGAGGAGCTGGTAGGCGTAGCCAATGGAATCGATACCGGAGGTGCAGCCGGTCGAGACGACCTGTACCGGCCCGTGCACGCCGAACCGCACCGCGATGTCGGCCGACTGGCTGCTCGGTACCAGAGCCTGGTACAGGAACGGGCCCGCGTAGTCGGCGTCGACGTGCCAGTCGCGGCCGTGGTCGCTGAGCACCACGTACTCCGACTCCAGCGCCATGGTGCCGCCCACCGCCGACCCCATCACCACACCCGTGCGTTCGGCGAGCTCCTCGTCGAACTCGATCCCGCTGTCGGAGACCGCCTCGGCGGCCGCGACGAGTCCGAATTGGATGTATCGGTCGGACCGGCGGATCTGCCGGGGCGTCAACCCCGCCTCGACGGGGTCGAAGTCGCATTCCGCGGCGACCTGCGACCGGAACGGGGCCGGGTCGTAGAGCGTGGCTCGCCGGGTGGCCGTGCGTCCCGCCGTGAGCCCGGCCCAGAACTCCTTCCGTGTCACTCCACCCGGCGCCACCACGCCCACGCCCGTCACCACGACCCTGCGCGGTCTCGCACCGGTCATGCCGGCCTCGCCACCCGGCGTGCCGCCTCCTCGGCGGTCTCGGTGTCCACGTGCCCCAACTCGGGCCGGGGCGCCAGCGGCCCGAGGTGGAACACCGCCCGCACCCGCTCGGCCCCCGGATTGCACAACCGGTGCCGGGTGTTCACCGGGATCAACAACCCTTCCTCGGTGCCCACCCGCACCTCGTCCCCGTCCACGTCCACGGCCAGCTCGCCCGAGAACACGTAGAGGAACTCCTCGCTGTACGGGTGGTAGTGCTCGGCAACGCACTCGCCGGGCTCCACCGTGACCGTGCCCATGAACCCCGAGGTGCTGCCCACCGTCGCCGGACCGAGCACGACCCGGATCTCACCGCCCCGTCGCCGGTTCGGCGCGACGTCGCGTTCGACCACCGGCCCGCATGCCGTGCTAGTCATGCACCGCTCCCTCTCTCTCGTACCGCGCTCGGTGAGACGGGGCCGCACCGGTGCGACCCGCCCGGGCCGCGGCCTCGATCTTGTCCTTGATCGCCTGCATCTGGATGGGGGAATTGCGGTTGATCCGCTCGACCATGCCGTCGTCGTCCACCGGCGCCGTGGGCTTCATCGCGAAGTCCTGCACCCACGTCATCCGCGTGCCACCCGGCTCCTCGTGGTAGCTCCAGAAGATGTTCATGTACTCGAACGGACCGGTCTCCACGCGGTGAGCGCGGACCTCGCGGCGCTCCGGGTCCATCGTGCGCTCGCTGATCCAGCTCCAGACGCGGCCCTGCTCGTCCGGATGCAGTGTCAGGCGGAAGCGCAGGGTGTTGCCCTCCCGCTCAAGCACCTCGCTCTCGGCGTACTCGGTGTACAGGTTGACCCAGTTGTCCACATCGTTGGTCATGTCCCAGACCAACCACATCGGCGCGTCGATCAGGATGCTCTGCTCGGTGTGCCCCGCCATCTCACTCTCCTCCCACCACACGCGACTCGATGTGCGCCGCGATCTCCGGTACCGACATCCGCAGGGACCCTTCCGGCAGGCTCACTCCGTGGTGCTTCTGCACCAACGCCTGCAACTCCATGGCCGCCAGCGAATCCACGCCCAGGTCCACCAGGCTCCGGTCGCCTCCCCCCGCGAGGTCGGCGGCGTCCACGCCCGCACCCTCGACCAGCAGGCGCCGTACCTGGTCGACCATCGTGTCCGTTCCGGACCGCTGCTGCTGTTCGGTCATCACAACCCTCCCGATGCGCATCCGGGTCTCATTTCCGATCTGTCCGCTCCGGCTCCGGGCGAGCCACTCATCCGGCCTCCTTCCCGCCGCCGCGCTCCCACGTGTAGAACCGCCGTGCCTGGGCGTCCCGCGGCGAGCGCCAGGTCGAAAGGTACGGCGAGATGTAGGAGCTCAGTCGCGTGCTCACCCGGTCGAACTCCGGGTGCGCGCGTGCGGCCTCGACGGCCTCCGGACCGGGCTGGTCGGTTTCCAGCAGATGGATGTAGACATCGCCGAGCCGGTAGAGCGCGCGGTGCGACACTCCCGCGATGCGGGGCAACTCGGTCCGGTCGGACTCGGCCCAGATCCGGGCGACCTCGTCCTCGGCCTCCGGAGCGATCTTCGCGACGATCAACGACCGGTGCATGGCAGCCCTCGAACGCTCGCGGTCGCTCGTGCCTCGTCGTCCCGTTCCGCGACCACGCCCCACGACGCACCGCGGCAGTGGGTGCTCCCACCGGCCGGGTCGCGCGGCTTCGACCTTGTCGACATCGACTCTCCTCTCTCGCCGGTTCCTCAAGCCGAATTTCCTGTGGCACAGCGCCGAAACCGCCCGATACACGCACGTACGGGTGTGGTCGGGCGACCGCGATCACGGGTGGCTTACGCCGTCCGGGTGCCGCGGGCGGGAAGCAAGCGTGCTCCCCGCGCGGCCACGAACCGGCACCATTGAGATTCCGTTATGCAGACATTATGATCCGCATTACGGAAGCAACCCGCTTTCGCTGACACCCGTATTCGCCCCAAGTGAGGTCCGATGTCGAACCCCAGCCCGGGCTACGCGGTCACCGTGCGCGTGGAAACGCCGTCCCATGCCGGTGCCACCAGCGGTCTCGTGGGCGCCGTGAGCGACGCGGGCGGTGTGGTCACCGCGCTCGACGTCGCCGAGTCCCACGCCGACCGGCTCATCGTCGACGTGACCTGCGACGCCTCCGACGCCGCGCACGCCGACGCGATCACCGAGGCCCTGCGGCGCGTCGAGGGCGTGTCGGTGCGCAAAATCAGTGACCGCACCTTCCTGCTGCACCTCGGCGGCAAACTCGAGGTCACCCCGAAGGTCCCGCTCGCCCACCGGGACGACCTCTCCCGTGCCTACACACCGGGCGTCGCCCGGATCTGCCGCGCCATCGTGGACAATCCCGACGACGCCCGGCGGCTCACCATCAAGCGCAACACGGTCGCCGTCGTCACCGACGGCTCGGCGGTACTCGGCCTCGGCGACATCGGGCCCGCCGCCGCGCTGCCGGTGATGGAGGGCAAGGCCGCGTTGTTCAAGCGCTTCGCCGGTGTCGACGCGTGGCCGGTCTGCCTCGACACCCGGGACACCGACACCATCGTGGAGATCGTGCGCGCGTCGGCGAGCGTGTACGGCGGTATCAACCTGGAGGACATCGCCGCGCCGCGCTGCTTCGAGATCGAACGGCGCCTGCGCGCCGAGCTCGACATCCCGGTCTTCCACGACGACCAGCACGGCACCGCGGTCGTCGTGCTCGCCGCGCTGACGAACGCGCTGCGGGTCGTGGGCAAGGACGCCCGCGACGCGCGCGTGGTCGTGTCGGGTGTCGGCGCCGCCGGGCACGCGATCATCCGCCTGCTGCGGGCCGAAGGCGTGGCCGACATCGTCGCCTGTGACCGCCGGGGGGTCCTCCACCCGGGCCGGGAGGGCCTCGACCCGGACCGGCGGTGGATCGCCGAGACCACGAACCCGCGTGGGGTCACGGGCACACTCGCCGAGTCGCTCGCCGGTGCCGACGTGTTCGTCGGCGTGTCCGGGCCGGACGTGCTCACCGGGCAGGACATCGCCACCATGACCGACGACGCCGTCGTGTTCGCCCTGGCCAACCCCGACCCCGAGGTCGACCCGTTCGCCGCCCGGGAGCACGCCGCCGTGGTGGCGACGGGCCGGTCGGATTTCCCGAACCAGATCAACAACGTGCTCGCGTTTCCCGGCTTCTTCCGGGGCATGCTCGACGCGGGCGCCCACGAGATCACCGACGCGGTGATGCTCGCCGCGGCCGGGGCCATCGCCGATTCCGTGGCGCCCGACGAACTCAACGCCAGCTACATCGTGCCGTCCGTGTTCGACAGCCAGGTCGCTCCCTCGGTCGCGGCCGCGGTCCGAGCGGCGGCGGAGAATCCGAGCGGGAGGAGCGCATGACCGCCGACCTGGACCGCCTCGCCGACGAACTCGACACGCGGCTGGCCGAGGCCGACCGCGCCCTGGCGCGCGATTTCCCCGGTGACCGGCGGGCACGGCAGCCGGTACACACGGTCTACGTCCCGGGCGACCGTTACGACGCCACGACCGTCACCGCCTGGGGGCGCCAGGCCCGGGACACGCTCGCCCGGCACGGGGACACGCCCGCCGCGCTGGCCGAGGCGACGGGCGTGTCGGCCGAGGTCGCCGAGGCCGTGGCGCCGCGGGTACGGGAGAAGCTCGCGCGCGAGCCGATCGAGGACCTGCGCATCGACTTCGAGGACGGCTACGGCCCGCGCCCGGACGACGAGGAGGACGCGGCGGTCCGGGACGCCGCGGCCACACTGGCCGCCTCGGTCCGGGAAGGCTCGGCTCCGCCGTTCCACGGCATCCGGTTCAAAAGCTTCGAGGCCCCGACCCGCCGGCGCGGCCTGCGCACGCTGGGACTGTTCGTCGAGGCGCTGCACCGGGCCGGAGGACTGACCGACGGTCTGGTGCTCACGCTGCCGAAGGTGACCAGCCTCGCCCAGGTCGAGGCGATGGTTCTGGTGTGCGCACGCCTGGAGGCAGAGCACGAACTACCCACACGGTGCCTGCGGTTCGAGATCCAGGTGGAGACCCCCCAGTCGATCCTCGGGCCGGACGGCACCGCACTCGTGGCGCGCATGGTGCACGCCGCGGACGGACGGTGCACCGGACTGCACTACGGCACCTACGACTACTCCGCCTCGTGCGGGATCGCGGCGAACCAGCAGAGCATGGACCACCCCGCCGCCGACCACGCCAAGGCGGTGATGCAGGTGGCCGCCGCGGGCACCGGGGTCGCCGTCTCGGACGGCTCCACGAACGTGCTGCCGACCGGCGACACCGGCACCGTCCACGCCGCCTGGCGGTCGCACACCCGCCTGGTGCGCCGCTCGCTGGAGCGCGGGTTCTACCAGGGGTGGGACCTGCACCCGGGTCAGCTCCCGACGCGCTACCTGGCCACCTACGCCTTCTTCCGGGAGGGCCTCGACGGTGCCACGGCACGCCTGCGGGCCTACGTCGGCGGTGGTGACTCCACGCATCTCGACGAGCCCGCCACGGCAGCCGCACTCGCCGGGTTCGTGCTGCGCGGCCTCGACTGCGGAGCCGTCACCGCCACCGAGGTCCACCACGCCACCGGCCTCGATCCCGGCAGGCTCGCGGAGCTGGCGCGGCGCGGCACGGCGAGCCCCGACAGGGGCGCTCGCGCGGGGTAACCTCGCGCGGATGAGGCTGAACGCGGAATTCACGACCGAGCCGTTCGTCGGCGAGGGAGAGCCGCCGGGGCACGCCCGCGCGGCTCTCCGCGCCGCCGAGGAAGCGGGCCTTTCCGTCGACTTCGGACCGCTGGGCACCGGCGTCTCCGGCGATGACCGGACGCTTCTGTCCGCGCTCCAGCGCATCGTGTCCGCGGCCCTGGCACACGGGGCGACCAGAGTGACCCTCCAGGTCGAGACGGCCGGGCACGCGGCGTCGGCGCCCACCGCCGAAGGGGGCGCCGGTGCCTGAGCCGACCGGACCCGGCACGACGGAGGGCACCACCCCGGCGGACGGCGCGGG
>NZ_KB912728.1:24681-32249 GCF_000383795.1 Saccharomonospora saliphila YIM 90502 | reverse complement strand
AGGCACCCGCTCGTGACCGCCGTGCTGCCCCTGGTGGAGCGGGTCCACGCCCGCGTCGTCGCGGTCGAGGAGATGGAATCCGCCGACGTGCCACTGCGCTGGGAGGGCGAGACCGTCGCCGCCGTGCGCCTGCCACGCGGCGACGGCACGGCCGGCCACGCCGGTCTCGGCACCCTGCTCGACGACCTGGCCGCCGAGCTGGGCGGCCCGCTGGCCGAGCTGCCTCGCGCGGACAAGCAACGCGCCGTGCGCCTGCTGGAGGAACGAGGCGCCTTCCACTACCGCAAATCCGCCGAGACCGTCGCCGAAGCGCTCGGGGTGACCCGGTTCACCGTCTACAACTATCTGAATCGATCCCGTCCCTAACCGGCGAGTAGTTCTTCAACAAACTGTTGACGTGAGGGCCACCACAGGTCCATTCTCTCGTGTATCGGAATAAGACTTCCGCTATGCGAGAGGAGTCAACGGTGACTCTGGAGGAGTTCAACGCGGCACCGGCGGAGGAGGTCACCGCCGCGCTGCTCGCGTGCTGCGACGCACCGGCCTGGGCGGCCACGGTGCGCGCGGGCCGTCCGTACTCGGACGTCGACGCGCTCGCCACGGCCGCCGACACGGCCGCCCGCGCCCTGTCCGAGGCCGAGATCGACCGTGCCCTCGCCGCGCACCCCCGGATCGGTGACCGGGCGAGCGGCACGGACACCGGGTCCGCGTGGTCACGTCAGGAGCAGTCCGGCGTGGACCGCGACGCCGCGACCCGGCAGGCCCTGCTCGAGGGCAACCACGCCTACGAGAAGCGCTTCGGACGGGTGTTTCTCCTGTGCGCGACCGGGCTGTCGAGCGAGGAGGTCCTCGCGTCGCTGCGCGAGCGCCTGGGCCATGACCCCGCACACGAGGCCGAGGTCGTGGCCGACGAACTGCGCAAGATCGCGGTGCTGCGGACGCGGAAGCTGGTGACGGCATGAGCGCGATCACCACGCACGTCCTGGACACCGCGCTCGGGCGGCCCGCCGCGGGCGTGCGGGTGCGCCTCGAACGGGTCCACGCCCCAGGCGAGAGCGGCACGCGCCCCGGCGGCACCGTCCTCGCCGAGGAGAGCACCAACGGCGACGGCCGCGTGCCCGAGTTCGGCCCGGATGAGGTCGACGCCGGAACCTACCGGGTCGTGTTCGACACGGCGGGCTACTTCGCCGCGACCGGGCAGGACGGCTTCTTTCCGGAGGTCACGGTCACGTTCGTGCTGACCGATCCCGCCCAGCACTACCACATCCCGCTGCTGCTGAGCCCGTTCGCCTACTCCACCTATCGAGGGAGCTGATCCCATGGCCATCGTCCTCGGCCCGAACCAGTACGGCAAAGCGCAGACCCACCTCGTCCGCGTCTACCGCGACACCCCGCGCCACGAGATCCGCGACCTCACCGTCTCCACCGCCCTGCGCGGCGATTTCGCGAACGCGCACATCGAAGGCGACCAGCGCGACGTGCTTCCCACCGACACGCAGAAGAACACGGTGTTCGCGCTGGCCAAGGAGCGGGGCGTTGGCGCGATCGAGGACTTCGCGCTGCTGTTGGCCGACCACTTCCTGTCCCGGACACCTGCCGCCGAGGGCGCCCGCGTCGAGATCGAAGAGGCACCGTGGCAGCGCATCCAGGTCGACGGCGACGGGCACGCCCATTCCTTCGTGCGCTCCGGACTCGGCACCCGCACGACCGTGGTCAACGTCGACGGGCGCGGCACGGACCGTACGGCACACGTCGTCTCGGGCCTGACCGATCTCACCGTGCTGAAGTCGACGGGCTCGGAGTTCCACGGCTTTCTCACCGACTCCTACACCACCCTCGCCGAGACCGACGACCGCATCCTGGCGACCTCGCTGATCGCCCGCTGGCGGTACTCCCGCACCGACCTCGCATGGGACGAGACGTTCAGCTCCGTCCGCGACCTGCTGCTCGCGCGGTTCGCCGAGATCCACAGCTACGCCCTCCAGCAGACCCTGCACGGCATGGGCCGGTCGGTGCTGGACGCGCACCCGGACATCGCCGAGATCAAGTTCTCCGCGCCGAACAAGCATCACTTCCTCGTCGACCTCTCCCCGTTCGGGGTCGACAACCCGAACGAGGTGTTCTACGCCGCCGACCGCCCGTACGGGCTGATCGAGGCCGACGTCGTGCGCGACGACGCCCCCGACGCCGGTTCGGCGTGGCATGCCGTGCCCGGCTGGGTCTGACGCGGGGAGGGCGGCGATGAAGCTGTTCACACGCTCCTCGAAGTACCGGGGGCGGCCCGAGGACGAGACCTATCCGTTCGGGCGCCTGCTGGCCTACGGCACCCAGCACATCCTGACGATGTACGGCGGGGTCATCGCGCCCCCGCTGATCGTCGGCGGCGCGGCGGGCCTGTCGGCCGCCGACACGGCTCTGCTGGTCACCGCGGGCCTGTTCCTGAGCGGGATCGCGACCCTGCTGCAAACCCTCGGGCTCGGCCCGCTCGGCAGCCGCCTGCCGATCGTGCAGGGCATCTCCTTCGCCAGTGTGTCCACGATGGTGGCCATCGCCTCCGAGTCGGGGGTGCGGCCGGTCTTCGGCGCGATCCTCGTCGCGGGCCTCATCGGGCTGGTCGCCTCGTCGTTCTTCGCTCAGCTCGTGCGGCTCTTCCCGGCCGTGGTGACCGGCACCATCATCACGGTGATCGGCCTGTCGCTGATGCCGGTGGCCTTCACCTGGGCACAGGGCGGGGACGGCGCCGACGACTTCGGGTCGATGACCAACATCGGCTACGCGGGCCTGACGCTGCTGATCATCCTGGTCATCAGCCGCCTGTTCCAGGGGGCGATCTCGCGGCTGTCCATCCTGATCGGACTCGTCATCGGCACGGTCATCGCCACGCTGACCGGCGAGGCCGACTTCTCCGGAGTCGCGACGGCCGACATCATCGCCCTGCCACCAATATTGCACTTCGGTTCCCCCACCTTCGAGGTGGGCGCGATCGTGTCCATGACGATCGTGATCGTCGTCATCATGATCGAGACCACCGCGGACATCCTCGCCATCGGCGAGATCGTGGGCACCGAGGTCGACACGAAACGCGTGGCGGGGGGCCTACGGGCCGACATGGGTGCCACGGCGGTCGCCCCGCTTTTCGGGACCTTCCCGTGCAGTGCCTTCGCGCAGAACGTGGGACTGGTCGCGTTGACCGGGATCACCAGCCGGTTCGCGGTCGCCGTCGGAGGCGGGGTCCTGATGCTGCTCGGCCTGCTGCCCGTCGTGGGGGCGGTGGTCGCGGCGATCCCGTACCCGGTACTCGGCGGCGCGGGCATCGTACTGTTCGGGTCCGTGGCGGCCAGCGGTATCCGCACTCTCGCCCGGGTGCACTACCAGGACAACCTGAACATGGTCATCGTGTCGGTGTCGATGGCGGTCGGCATCATCCCGATCGCCGCGCCCGGATTCTGGGAGGCCTTCCCCGACTGGCTGGGTGTGGTCATGCACTCCGGCATCAGCGCCACCGCCGTGGTCGCGGTCGTGCTCAACCTGCTGTTCAACGAGCTGACATCCGGAAACCGGAAAGGGCCTTCGGTCTTCGAGGCCGCCGAATCCAGCATCGACCAGTTCGGCGACACCCTCGACGACGACCTCCCGGACGGCGAAGCCCGGGACCACGGCCCGCCCCGCGCCGACCCCACCCCGGACACCCCGCCCTCGACGGAGACCGGCCCGGACGCCCGGCAGCGACGCACGGGAGAGAAACGCACGTGAGAGAAACGAGGTAGCACCGTGACCCACTCCCTGCCCTACGAGGTGAACTGCTCGATCCTGTTCACCGAACTCCCCTTGCTCGAACGCCCCGCGGCGGCCCGGAAGGCCGGCTTCACCGCTGTCGAGTTCTGGTGGCCGTTCGCCGAGGCCGTCCCCACCGACGCGGAGGTCGACCGCTTCGTCGCCGCCGTGCGCGACGCCGGTGTCCGGCTGGTGGGGTTGAACTTCGCCGCGGGCGACATGCCCGGCGGCGACCGGGGACTGGTGTCCTGGCCCGCGCGCTCGGCGGAGTTCCGCGACAACATCGACGTCGTCGTCGGCATCGGCGACCAGCTCGGCACCACCGGCTTCAACGCCCTCTACGGCAACAGGGTCGACGCCGATCCCGCCGCACAGGACGCGCTCGCGGTCGAGAACCTGGCACTGGCGGCCGACAGCGTTGCGCGCATCGGCGGCACGGTGCTGATCGAGCCCGTCAGCGGCGCGGAGCGGTACCCGCTGCGCACGGCGGCCGACGCGCTCACGGTCGTCGACCGGGTCCACCGTGAGACCGGAGCGGGCAACATCGGGCTCCTGGCGGACCTGTACCACCTCGCGGTCAACGGCGACGATGTCGACGCGGTCATCGCCGGGCACACCGACCGGGTGGCGCACGTGCAGATCGCCGACGCTCCCGGCCGCGGTGCGCCCGGGACCGGGGACTTGCCGCTCGACCGGCAGCTCACCGCCCTTGAGGCGAACGGCTACTCCGGCTGGGTCGGCCTCGAGTACAAACCGGCCGGAGACACCACGGACAGCTTCGCCTGGCTGGCGCCGCACCGGCGGGGCGCCTGAGCGGCGCGGACTTCGACCCGACCCCGACACCTTTCGGAAGGACAACAGCAATGAGCACCATCGCGTTCCTCGGCCTCGGCATCATGGGCAGCCCGATGTCGGTGCACCTCGCCCGCGCGGGCCACGACGTCGTCGGCTACAACCGCAGCCCCGGCAAGACCGGACCCCTCCTCGACGCGGGCGGCCGCGCAGCGTCGTCCATCGCCGAGGCGGTCTCCGGCGCCGACGTGGTCTGCGTGATGGTGCCCGACTCCCCCGACGTCGAGCAGGTCCTCGCGGGCGAAGGCGGCGTGTTCGACCACGCCGGGCGCGACACCCTGGTGATCGACTTCTCCAGCATCCGCCCGGACGTGACCCAGGACCTCGCCCGACAGGCCACCGAGCGGGGCCTGCGGATGCTCGACGCGCCCGTCTCCGGTGGCGAGGCGGGCGCCAAGAACGCGGCACTGTCCATCATGGTCGGTGGGAGGGACGCCGACTTCGCCGAGGCACGGAGCCTGTTCGACACCGTCGGCAAGACCGTGGTGCACGTGGGGCCGAGCGGGTCCGGACAGACCGTGAAGGCGGCCAACCAGCTCATCGTCGCGGCCAATATCCAGGCGCTGTCGGAGGCCGTCGTCTTCCTTGAGTCCTACGGCGTGGACACCGAGGCGGCCCTGCGGGTGCTGGGGGGCGGCCTGGCCGGATCGGCCGTGCTCGAGCAGAAGAAGGGCCCCATGCTCGACCGTTCCTTTGATCCCGGTTTCCGCGTCGAGCTGCACGACAAGGACATGGGCATCGTCACCGCCGCCGCCCGCGAGGCCGGTGTCGTGATCCCCGTCGGCGCCCTGGTGGCCCAGCTCATGGCCTCGGCCAAGGCCGTCGGCGACGGCGGTCTCGACCACTCCGGGCTTCTGCGCGGCGTCGAGCGCCTGAGCGGGCGCACCGATCGATGACCCCCTGCGGGGGCCACGCGGGCTCCCGCCCCGAGAAGCGAAGGACACACACCCATGGCACGCATGCGAGCCGTCGACGCCGCGGTGCTCATCCTGGCCAAGGAGGGCGCGACGCAGGCCTTCGGCCTGCCCGGCGCGGCGATCAACCCGTTCTACAGCGCGCTCCGGGCACACGGCGGGATCAGCCACGTGCTCGCCCGGCATGTCGAGGGCGCCTCGCACATGGCCGAGGGCTACACGCGCGCGGCCCCGGGCAACATCGGCGTCTGCGTGGGCACCTCGGGACCGGCCGGGACCGACATGATCACCGGGCTGTACTCCGCGTCCGCGGACTCGATCCCGATCCTGTGCATCACCGGCCAGGCCCCGGTGGCCAAGCTGCACAAGGAGGACTTCCAGGCCGTCGACATCGCCTCGACCGCGGCACCGGTCACGAAGTGGGCGGTCACGGTGCTCGAACCCGCGCAGGTGCCGGGCACCTTCCAGAAGGCGTTCCAGCTCATGCGCGAGGGCCGCCCGGGCCCGGTGCTCATCGACCTGCCCCTCGACGTGCAGCTCGCCGAGATCGAGTTCGACGTCGACACCTACGAGCCGCTGCCGGTCACCCGGCCGGCGGCGACCCGCGCGCAGGCCGAGCGGGCACTGTCGATGCTGTGCGCCGCGCACCGGCCGCTGCTGGTGGCCGGCGGCGGGATCGTCAACGCCGACGCCGCCGACGAGCTGGTGGAGCTGGCCGAGCTGACCGGGACGCCGGTGGTGCCGACGCTGATGGGCTGGGGCACCATCCCCGACGACCACCCGCTGACGGCCGGCATGGTCGGGTTGCAGACGGCGCACCGGTACGGCAACGCGACGCTGCTGGAGAGCGACTTCGTGCTCGGCATCGGCAACCGGTGGGCCAACCGGCACACCGGCGGCCTCGACACCTACACCGAGGGCCGGACGTTCGTGCACGTCGACATCGAGCCGACGCAGATCGGCCGGGTGTTCGCCCCCGACTACGGCATCGTCTCGGACGCGAAGGCCGCCCTTGAGGTCTTCGTCGCGGTGGCGCGCGAGTGGAAGGCGGCCGGGAGACTGCCAGACCGCATCGCCTGGGCCGAACGGTGTCAGCAGCGCAGGCGCACGATGCAGCGCAGGACCCACTTCGACACCGTGCCGATCAAGCCGCAACGGGTGTACCAGGAGTGCAACCGCGCCTTCGGTCCGGACGTGCGTTACGTGAGCACCATCGGGCTCTCCCAGATCCAGGCCGCGCAGATGCTGCACGTCTACCGGCCGCGACACTGGATCAACGCGGGCCAGGCCGGACCGCTCGGCTGGACCGTGCCCGCCGCGCTGGGCGTGGTCACCGCCGAGCCCGAAGCCACGGTGGTGGCGTTGTCGGGCGACTACGACTTCCAGTTCCTCATCGAGGAACTGGCCGTGGGCGCGCAGTTCCACCTCGGCTACATCCACGTGGTGGTGAACAACTCCTATCTGGGCCTCATCCGCCAGGCGCAGCGCGGCTTCGACATGGACTACTGCGTGCAGCTCTCGTTCGACAACATCAACGCCCCCGAGCTCGGCGGCTACGGGGTGGACCACGTCGCCGTCGCCGAAGGCCTCGGCTGCAAGGCACTGCGCGTGTTCGAACCGGACGACATCCTGCCCGCGCTGGAGAAGGCCAAGACGCTGGTGGCCGAGCACCGCGTGCCGGTACTGGTCGAGGTGATCCTCGAACGGGTCACCAACGTCTCCATGGGCACCGAGATCGACAACGTCGTCGAGTTCGAGGAGCTCGCCGAGCACGGCGAGCACGCGCCCACCGCGATCGCGCGGCTGGACTGAGGCGAAGGGACGGAGAACCCGTGGGACCGGTCGTGCTCGTCGCCCCCGACAAGTTCAAGGGCTCGCTGTCCGGCCCGGCTGTGGCCGAGGCCGTGGCCACCGGCCTCCGGCGAGCCCGCCCGGAGGCGAGGGTGCGCGCGGTACCGGTGGCCGACGGTGGAGACGGCACCGTGGCCGCGGCCGTGGCGGCCGGGTTCACCGACGTGCCGGTCACCG
>NZ_KB912728.1:15101-24581 GCF_000383795.1 Saccharomonospora saliphila YIM 90502 | reverse complement strand
CCACGCTGGCCGTCCGGGAGGCCGCCGCGAGGGTCGCCGAGCGCCCCGGCGAGCCCGAGACCAACCGGTGGGTGTGGCGCGCCAAGCTGATCGCGGGGGACACCGCGAACGAGGTCGCGTCGTCGATGGTCGAAGCCGCCGGAGCGGCGGCGACCAGGCGCGGACATCCCCTGGAACGCCTCTACCGGGACGCCCGCTGCGGGGCGCTCCAGCCTGCCACCTCCGACGTGTGTGCCGACTGGCTGGGCATCGCGGCCGTCGGCGGCGACCCCGAGCACCAGGCCGAGGTAGCCCGATGGTGACGGCGGCCATCACCGGCGTGGGCACCGCGCTCCCCGAGACGATCGATCAGCGCGCGTTGTGGGACGGCTTTTTCCGCGGGCACTTCGCTTCGGACCGCCTCGCGCGGCGCATCTTCGAGGGGTCCGGTGTCGACCGGCGGCACGCGGTCGCCAACCCGCTCACCGAGGACCTGTCCCACAGCTCCACCGCCGCACGGATGCGGCGCTACGCCGAGCGGGCCCCGGATTTGGGACACCGGGCCGTCGCCGCGGCGCTGGCCGACGCCGGCCTCACCGCCGAGGACCTCGGGCAGCTCACCGTCGTCTCCTGCACCGGCTACACCACCCCGGGACTCGACATCACCCTCGCCGCGTCGCTGAAGCTGCCCCCGCGGGCACACCGCCTCCTCGTCGGCCACATGGGCTGCTATGCCGCCTTGCCCGCCCTCGGCAACGCCGCCGCCTTCGCCATCACCCACGAGCGGCCCGTGGCGCTGCTCTGCCTCGAACTGACCTCCCTGCACGTCCAGCCGCCCACCACGGAGCCGCAACAGGTCGTCTCCCACGCGTTGTTCAGCGACGCGGCCGCCGCGCTCGTGCTCCAGTGCCGGACCGCCGGGAGCGAGAGCACCTCGGCGCGCGGCGTGGACGTCGTCGACACGGCGGCCTTCACCGACACCAGCGCGGCCGAGCACATGACCTGGGACGTCACCGACCTGGGCTTTCGCATGGGCCTGTCCCCCCACGTCCCCGACGTGCTGGCCGAACACCTGCCCACCGTGATCGGCGAGCTGCTGGCCCGGAACGGACTCGGTGTTCCGGATGTCCGGGGCTGGGCGGTGCACCCGGGCGGGCCACGCATCCTGCACACGGTCGAGCGCACACTCCGGCTGCCCGCGGACGCGCTGGCCGCCTCCCGGACCGTGCTCGCCGAGCACGACAACTGCTCGTCGGGCACCGTCCTGCTCGTGCTCGACGAACTGCGCGCCAACGGCGCTCTCGACGACGGCGGCCCCGTCGTGGCGCTGGCCTTCGGCCCCGGCCTCACCCTCTACGCCGCCCTCCTGATGCGGCGTTAGTCGCGACGCGACCCGCGCCCTCCGCCCGTCCGGGCGCCACGCGTGTCTGGACACCACCGCGGTGTCCGCATCGATCCTCACCGTCGGCCCGCCCGACGGCAGCCGGAACTACTCCTGCCCCAGAACCGAGGCGAGTGTCGAGCCGTCCGACCGATACTGACGGGCGACGAAATCGCGCAGGAGCGAAACCCGGTCGCACTCCCGAACTTCGGCGTCGATCTCGGCGATCGTATCCCGGGTCTGCTCGACCGTGGCAGACTTGGGCAACTCCCGCAGCGCGCTGATCAGACTCAGCCGGTAAAGCTCGCCGAAATCAACGTAGTTCAAACCGTACGATAGGTGAATCGACGGTTCGTCCATCGCGCTGGCCGCATGCCCCCACCCTCGGGGGATGACCAGCGCGTCTCCCGGACCCAAGCGTACCGACGAGGTCAGCGCACTCTCGGCGGGCTTGTCCCCGTCGTGCTCCGACCATCCCGCCGGCGCCGCATCGTAGAGTCGCCATTCCTTGGTTCCGACAGTCTGTACACACACCACGTGGTCGTCTCGATCTCTGTGCGGAAAGAACCCGGTCGAAAGTCGCGGAGTAACGAAAATCATCGTGTTGAGCAGGCAGAGCGACGACTCCGTGAACGCCGAAGCGAATCTTCTGAAGTCCGGATCCCATGCCTCCGGACCCGAGAGGACCATGGAGTAGCCCCGCCCAATCAACGACCTCGCACGATCGGGCGACACCAAGAAAGGCCACACCTTCCCCTGGATCTGCATACCCGACGAGAACTCCTCCAGAGGAGCCGCCTGGTTGTCTTTGGAGAAGGCGATCGAGGCGGACGTGATCCGCCCGTGGTCCAGCCACTCGTCAACGGTCTCCACCGACACGTCCACACTACCGCCCGTGCGCACCTTCGTGACGACCGGGACGTCACTTCGCGTACGCGAGACCCAGCCCAGCAATTCCTCAACGGAATCGAAACATCCGGCTATCGAATAGTCGACCACGCCGCAACCCCCAACTCCCTGCCGTCGATATGGCCCGATTTACTGGTTGGTGTACTCATCCATCACACCCTTTCGGCTCCGGATCATTCAGTCGCGACCGGCACTCTGATACTCTTACTGAAGATCGCGAAAAGAGCAACCGCCCAGTGCCAGAGAACCAGCGCCACCACACCTGATATCCCGCCCCCCGCCTCCATGATCGGCCCTACCGCCAGCACGCCAAGCGGCAAGGACGCCGAAATGATCAGTTTCTGGGCCCCGCTCACTCTTCCCCGCAGCCCATCGGGCGCGCGGGACATCATGGCACCGGCCAACGCTCCGTTCCACGGAGGAAACCCCAGCGATGCCACGAACACGATCACCGCCATCGCGTAAGGATCGTTCGTGAACGCCAGGAAGCCGATGAGCACGGCTTCGGAAGAGAATACCCCGATCACCAGCTGCTTCAGCGAGAATTTCCGCTGGACCCGCCCTGAAACCATTGACCCGAGTACCCCACCAGCACCCATAGCGCCGATCATGATGCCGATTTCCCACGCGGTCGCGTTCGCCTCGTAGGCGCGGAAAATGATGACCAGATCGATGGCGCCCCACGTCACCTCCGCACCGGCGGTGACTATGGTGGCCGCACGCAAGAACCGTTGTCTCCAGAGCCACTTCAGGCCGGCGACGAGATCCTCTTTGCTGACCGACTCGGCAGCCTTCCGCACACTGGCCTGCAGAGGCTGCCGCAGCCCCACGACCAGGACGCAGGCCAGCATGCATGCCACGAAACCCGCGATGAACGGAGCCGCATGCGCGAGACCGAACAGAGCACCACCCACGGACGGAGCCACGAGTACAGCGACGGCGGTTCGGCCGACGTTCCACGACGCCGCTTCGCTTACCTGCTCGTCGGAGACGATGTGCGGCAGCGCGCTCAGTTCGGTGATGGAGAACAGTTCCATCGCGATACCCTGCAGAAGCGCAGCGGCGCACAGCAGCCAGAACCAGACATGACCGGTTCCCACCGAGACGGCGACACTGCCGAGCGCGACAGCCTCGACAAGTGCGCAGCCGACCATCAGATACCGCCGGTTCACGCGGTCAGCCAACGAACCGGCAGGAAGATACACCAAGATGGTGGCGTAGTTCAGCGCACCGATTATCGAGGCCTGTGTCGGTGACCGCGTCGCCGCCAGAACCAGCAGCGGAAAGGCCAACGCCGAGACCTGCCACGCCAGCGTCGCCAGGAACTGGCTTATCCAGAGCCGAGCGAAAGAACGATTACGCCTGAGCGGAACGTGAACGTCATGAACCTCATCGCGCATCGTCTCAGAAACCGCACCACCCGCTGGCGGGGTTTCCATCATGAGTGCGGCAAGGCCGCGCTTCGAGAGCTACGTAGTTCATCGACAAGACTCCTCGTGCGGGCCATCAGTTCTGACAACGAGACGGGTGGTGATCCATAGTACAGACCAGTCACGTCGTCGCAGCAACGAGGGTCCAGCCCATTTCGGATATCTCCGATAACCGCGTCGAAGAAGCGTAGTGGCGCGTGCCGCAGTGCTACCGAGTCAAGCTGAAGCTGCCGCACGGATTCGAAGTCGGGCGAATCCTTCTCGATCAGTACCCGTTTGACGGATTCGTCGAGGAGCAGGAACTCGGTGTCGGCCAGTAGCCGGTCCAACTCGTCCTGATAGGTTCGGCGGAACGACTGGGTGGTCTCCCAGAAGGCCAGCGTCTCGGCGTGTTCGATCAGCGGGCCGATGTCAGGGAGGGTACCCAGACCGAACGTCGTCCCCAGTCGATCTTCGTAGAACTCACGGATCGGGGTTCCTTCGTAAAGCCCGAGGCTCGTGTAGAGGTGATCGACAGGGTAATAATCAGCGAACCCGCAGTCTTTGATGAAGGCCATGTTGAGCTCGAGGTCTTCAAGCGTGGTGGCCGGGTCGATCATGATGAAATCGAGAGCTATCTCCACACCGAGACGCTGGAGCATGCGGGTGGCAGCGACGTTCGTCTCCGGGCTGACTCCCTTCGACAGACGCTCGAGCACGGGAGGTGACGCGCTCTCCACCCCGACCTCGACGAATCGCAGGCCCAAGGGGATCATCTTTTCGATGATCTGCTCCGCGCGCAAGAGCTGATTCACGCGCGTTCCGAAACTGAACGAAATCCCCGGGTCGTAGTCATGCAAGGCTTCCACGATTTCCAGAGCACGTTGCCCACGAACGAAGAAGTTGGCGTCGCTGAAATATACGTGCCGGTACTCGACACCATGCTTCTTCCTGAAGTACTCGACCTCCTCCACGACGTTTTCAGGAGATCGCGACCGGTAGCGTCGCCCGATCGTCAGAACACCACAGAAGCTACAGTTGTACGGACAGCTTCTCGAGGTTCCGACCGTGATCGCCGGCACCAACAGCTGGCGCCGCTCGTCGTAGTAGGTCAGTTCCGGATACGGCTGTTCGCTGACGAACTCGGCATCTGGGAACGGCAGCGTGTCGAGGTTCTCGATGGCAGGCATCTCTGCGTTCGCGACCACCTGCGAACCGCTCCGGTAGGTCAGGTTCGGAACGGCCTCAAGGCCGCGACCGCCTCGCAGCTCCTGGATCAGGCGCAGCGTGGGGTGTTCACCCTCGCGCCGAATGACCGCGTCGATGCCGTCGAAGCCCTCGATGATGGCGTCGTGAGTCGCGGTAGCCTGAGGGCCTCCGCACAACAGGAACGAGTCCGGGTTCCTTCTCTTGATCTCGTTGGCGAGGCCGACGGTGGGAAAGAACGACTCGTTGTAGACCGAGAAGCCGACGACATCGTAGGACGCCAATCGATATTCGTCGACGAGCTCCTCGGCGGACTTTCCCGAGTTGCTCAGGTCATAACCGTCGGATTCGATCCCCTCGGACCTCAGATACGACATGATATACGCCAGTCCGATGGGTATCGAACCGCGGCGATCGAACGACTGCCCGATAGGACTGTTCACGAAGGCGATTCTCACACTGTCCGCCCAATACTCACGACTTGCCGGTGGATCAACTTGAAAATGAGATCCGACACCCCAGGATACTCGGCCAGCTCCTTCTCGACATGCCCGGACCGCGCGATCTGGCGCCACACTTCACTGCCGATCTCATTCAATTTGACGCAGTCGCCCTGCTCGCCGACGGCAGGAATGTACACCGAACCCAGCTCGTCGAGGTACGGGGTCTCGATCCTCAGGCGCAGACTGTGAAGGTGGGGGCTTCGTGTGCCGTCCGCGTCCGTCGAAACATCAGCCTGTCGCATACCCGCCCCCACCTCGCTGTCACTGGTACCGCTTGCCGAGCATCTTGGTGTAGGTCGCACCGCCGAGGCTCACGCTGTCCAGGCTCGCCGAGGCACTGTTCCGCTCGTCCGCTCGGCTCAGTTCTTCGGCGACCCTTTCAGCGAGATTCCGGCGCTTCGGTGTATCCACGGCTTCCACGGTCAGTTCTCTGGTTTCCAAGATGACCTCCAGACCGGACTACTTTTCTGGACGATCATGGATGCTACGCGCACCGTGCCAGATCCGGCTATCGGCGGAACGGGTGTTACCGGCGGACTCCGGCGATCGGCGGAACGGAGCCGACGAATCATCGGGTCGGCACCTCGATGGCGTGAGGACCGGCGAACTCACCACGGCACGTCTGCGCCGCGTGCAGGGACCGGCAGCGCGGTGGTTCCGGTGGGGCGGCGGGCTCTAACCTGAGCGGGCGGGCGCACCCGGCGCCCGGGACAGGAGAGCGGATGAACCAGTCACCGTCCCCCGCACGGTCGGCCGAGCACACCGAAACGCCGTCGACGCGCCTGCGCTGGCTCGCGGGCCTCTGCTGCGCCTGGATGGTGGTCTTCGCGGGGGTGCACGTCTACTGGGCAGCGGGTGGCACGTTCGCGATGCCCGCCGGATTCTCCATCGAGGACAACACCGCGCTGCTGGTCATCGACATCATCGCGGTGCCCCTGTGCCTGGCCGGTGCCGCGCTGGCGCTCGCGCTGGTGCGTCCGGAGGGCCGCCGCAGACCTCGCACCGTCACCGCGCTCACCGCGCTGACCGGCCTCTTCTCGATCGTGCACGCGGCGGGCACGATCGTCGCCGATATCGGCATGCTGCTGGGCGTGGTGGAGGTGCCCGACACCGAGGCCGAGCGGATCAGTGCCTTCGTCTTCGAACCGTGGTGGCTTCTCGGGGGCGTGTTGTTCGTGCTCGCCGCGTGGACCTTCCACACCGACCGCCGTCGCGTGGCGCGGGGCTGAGGCGGGCCGCCGTGCTGCTGGACGACGTCCTGCCCCGCTGGGACCACCGCGAACGGCACGCGCTGCGCGTGCCCGCCCCGACCGGCGACGTGCTGACGGCCGTGGAATCGGTGACCTGGAACGAGCTTCCGCTCTTCCGCGCGCTGGCGGCCCTCTCCTCGGCGGGCCGCACGCCGCACGGGCCGGTGCCGTTCCTCGACCGGATGACCGCGGGCGGGTTCCGCGTGCTCCGGCGTGGTCCGGACGAACTGGTCGTCGGCGCCGTGGCCCCGGTGCGTCGTGGCGGCAGCGCCCGGACGCTCGACCCCGATCCGTACGACGCGTTCGTCTCGTTCAGCGAGCCCGGCCACTACCGCGTCGCGTTCAACTTCCACCACGCCCGGGGGGTGCTCAGCACCGAGACCCGGGTGGGGGTCACCGACCAGCGCTCGCTGCGCGCCTTCACCCGCTACTGGTGGCTGATCAGACTGCCCGGCGGGCTGATCCGGCGCGAATGGTTGCGGGCGATCCGAACTGCGGCCCTGGCGATGGCCCGGTAGGCCTCGGGCGTCGCCGAGGAGCCGCCCCGAGGCCCGGTTGCGAGGCGAGACTGTGAGCACGACCGTGTGGATTCCGTTGTTCGTGATCGGCACCGTGGTGCTGGTGTCCCTGCTCGCGCTCGCGGCACGGCGCCTGCTGGGGTTGCGGGTCGGGCTGCTGCGCACCGTGCTGGCGGGCACCATCGGCGTCCTGGCCGAGTCGCTGTTCGGCACGTCGGTGCGCCTGGACGGGCATCCGGCCGTGCAGCTCAGCCTCCAGCTCGGCATCGGCGTCCTCATCGCCACCTGCTTCCTCGCCGTCGCCGAGGCCGTGGTGCCCTCCGGGTCGCTCGGCGGTCCACTGGACTGGCTGCGCTCCGGACGCACCCGGATCGCCCGCGCCCGGCGCTACGCGCGGATCATGTCGATCGCGGTGCGGCACGGGCTGGGCCCCCATCTGCGCGGGCGCGGCCGGTCCGGCCGCACCACCAACACCGCGACCCTGGCCCGCGCGCTGCGTGGCGCGCTGGAGGAGGGCGGCGTCACCTTCGTCAAGCTCGGGCAGGTCATCGCCACCCGGCACGACCTGCTGGCCGAGGAGTTCGTCACCGAACTGGCCCACCTGCACCACGACGTCGGCCCCGTTCCGTGGGAGGACGTGCGGGCGGTGCTGGTCGCCGAACTCGGCCCGCGGTTCGACACCCGGTTCGCCCGGATCGAGCCGGAACCGGTCGCGGCGGGCTCCATCGCCCAGGTCCACCGGGCCACGCTGCACACCGGCGAGCGGGTCGCGGTCAAGATCCAGCGCCCCGGCATCCGCGAGGTGGTCGACCGCGACCTCGACATCGTGCGGCGGCTCGCGCGGAGCCTGACCACACGCACCCGGTGGGGGCGTGCCATCGGCCTCGCCGACCTCGCCGACGGATTCGCCTCGGCGCTGCGGGAAGAGCTCGACTTCCGGGTGGAAGCGCGCAACACGGCCGCCGTGCGCGCCGCCGACCCGGCGCACGGCGACGGGACCGTGGCACTGCCCGCGGTGCACGAACGGCTCAGCGGCACGCGGGTGCTCACCCTCGGCTGGCTGGACGGCGTGCCGCTCGGCTCCGCCGCTCCCCTGGTCGCCGAGCGCGGCCTCGACCCGGAGGAACTGGCCCGCACACTGCTGGACTGCGTGCTGCGGCAGATCGTGGTCGACGGGCTGGTCCACGCCGACCCGCACCCCGGCAACGTGCTGCTGCTGGCCGACGACCGGCTCGCGCTGCTCGACTTCGGCTCGGTCGCCCGGCTCGACACCGGATTGCGCGCGGGATTGCAGCACCTGTTGCTCGCCGTCAACGCGGGCGACCCGGCCGCGCTGCGCGACGCCCTGCTCGAAGTGGTCCACCGCCCCGGCGACCTGGACGAGCGCCGCCTCGAACGAGTACTCGGCCGGTTCCTGGCCACCAACGTCGCCCACGGCGGCGCGGCCGACATGGGACTGTTCGCCGATCTGCTCGCCCTCACCGCCGACTTCGGCCTCGAGGTGCCACCGGAGGTCGCCGCGCTGTTTCGCACGCTGTTGACACTCGACGGCACGTTGAGCGGTCTGACCTCGGAGTTCAACCTGATCGACCAGGCCCGCCGCAGCGCGCCCGGATTCATGGCGCGGCAGTTCACCGACCGCTCGCTGCCCACGGCCGCCGCCGGGGAGGCCCTCGCACTGTTGCCGATGCTGCGCCGGTTCCCCCGCCGCCTCGACCGGATCACGGGTTCCCTGGAACGCGGCGACTTCTCGGTGCGGGTCCGTGTCCTCGCCGACGAACGCGAACGCCGGGTGGTCACCGGGCTGCTCAATTCGGTGCTGACCGCGTTCCTCGGCGGTGTCACCGGCATCATGGGGGTGCTGCTGCTCGGATCGTCCGGAGGGCCCTCGGTCACCTCCACGGTGACGCTGTACCAGATGATCGGCTACCACCTGCTGGTCGTCAGCAGCGTGCTGGTGCTGCGCGTTCTGGTGCTCATCGCCCGCGGCCACTCCTGAGAACACTCGTGCTGAGCCGGCAATCGCGCCGGGGCCAGGGAGGAGGACAAGCCCGGCGCTTCCGGGCGATCCGGCGGGTGCGACAGGGATCGTTTCCGGAGACTGCAAACGCCCTCCCGGCGCGTGCCGGCGCTCGCTACGGTGACGGCGTGACTTCGCCGTCTTTCCCCCCGTCGCGTTCCGCCGGTCCCTCCGCTTCGCCCCCGGCCTCCGCGAGCTCCGGACCGGGCCCGGCACCGGCTCGGTCCCGCTCGTCCTGGTTCCGCGCCTTCCGCCCCGTGGCCGACCCGGCCCTGCGCCTGGTGTGCCTGCCGCACGCCGGGGGC
>NZ_KB912728.1:10429-15001 GCF_000383795.1 Saccharomonospora saliphila YIM 90502 | reverse complement strand
CCTGCGCCTGGTGTGCCTGCCGCACGCCGGGGGCACGCCCGCGGCGTACCGGGGCTGGCCCGGCCGGTTCTCCGAGCGGGTCGAGGTGCTGGCCGCCTGCTACCCCGGCAGGCAGGACCGGCTGGCCGAGCCCGCCGTCGAGTCGATGTCCGAGATGGTCGACGCACTGGTGGACGAACTGCTCCCGCTCACCGATCGACCGTATGTCCTGTTCGGACACAGCATGGGCGCGTCCGTGGCCTTCGAGCTCGCGCTCGCGCTGGAACACGCACACGGCACGGTGCCAGGGGCGCTGCTGCTGTCCGGCAGGCTGCCACCACGGCTGCTCACCGGCCGCCCGCCCTACCTCGGCGGGGACGAGGCCATCGTCGCCGACGTCCGCAGGCTCGGGGAGGCGAGCACCGCCGTGCTCGACGATCCCGAGCTGCGCGAACTCGTCCTTCCGGCCATCCGCGCCGACTACCGGCTGCTCGGCACCTACCGCCCCACCCTCGACGGGATCACGTCGGCGCCGGTCACCGCCTATGTCGGCGCCGACGATCCGGACATCGACGCCGATCACGTCCTCGGCTGGGCCGAGCACACCACGGCCGAGTTCGACCATCGCGTGCTGCCCGGTGATCACTTCTACCTGTCCGCGCGGGAGGAGACGCTCACTTCCGACATCGCAGGGCGGATCGGCCGCCTCGGCGCGGGGACGCGGTCGTAGCGGCGGGCGACGTAGGACAACGCGGCGAGCAGATCGCTGCTGGTGAGCCCGTCCACGGTGACCGAGGCCCGCCCGGGCAACGGGAGCCGGCCCGTGGCCGCCCAGCACAGCCTGCCGTCCTCGGCCAGGTAACTCGACGTCGCGCCCCGGTTGTCGGGGTGGAGGCAGTAGGGCACGTCGAGGTAGCCCGCCTCGAAGGCGCGCACCAGGGCCGTGCCCACGTCGTCGGACAACTCCCGCACCGCGTCGATGAGGGCGCGCACCTCGGCGTAGAGACCGGTGTCGGCCGGGACGGCGGGCGCGTCCGGCCGTGCCCGTTCGTGCCCGGCGACCGCCGCCGCGTACTCGAGGGCCTCGACGTTCTCCGCGATCGTCGGGATGCGGTGCGCCTCCGCGGGCGTCTTGACGATCAGCCGGTCCGCGCCACCGCACACGGCCAGCGCCGCCGCGTCGCCGAGCAGGTCCAGCGCGCCCTCCCGGCTTCCCGGATACACGCCCATGTAGGTGTAGAGCACGACGTGCCGGTCCAGTCCGGGCAACAGCTCGCCTGCCACGCGGTTCAGCACGGCCAGTGCCTCCGCGTCCTGCTCGGCGTGGGTCTGCTGAGCGTAGCTCAGTGACACGCTGGGTACGCCGTGCTGGGCGAAGAACAGGCCCTCCAGCACCGAGAGGGCGATCAGCAGCGAGGGCGGGCAGAGCTGGCCCAGCATGCACCCGCCGAAACTTTCCAGGTGGGCGTCCTCCCGCTCGGCCAGCAGCTCGCAGCAGCGCGCCCACTCCGGCACCGCGTGCCGCAGGGGCGTGCGGTTGTACGGAAGGCAGTACGACACCGGCCCGCCCTCGGTGGCCGCGATGCCGGAGTCCACGACGGACCGGACGATGTCGTAGGGCAGCGACGACCCGTGGCGCACCTGCACGGGGAAGTGCTCGCCCACCGTGCCGGCGAGTATCTCCCGCGTCAGTTTCGGGCCGTGGGTGAGGATGGGGTAGCCGTTGAGCGCCACCCCGTCCTCCAGTGCCCGGCGCGCCTGGTCGAGCTGGCCGGTCCGGGTGTAGCTGTCCAGCGTGAGGGTCCCGGCGGTCACCGCGTTCGCCGCCCGGACCGCGGCCAGCCCCCGCGCCATGTCCACCGGATCGGAGAAGCCCATCCGGGGTTGCACCACGAGCGCGCCGCAGCGGCGGGCCTTGCGCAGGAATCCGGGAAAGCCGTACTCGGCACTCATCGCGTCTCCATGGTCAGGGGCCGGAACCCGGGCCGTCCGTCCGGGACGGAGGCCGGGTGTCGTGGAACGGGCCGGCACGCTCACGCCGAATGCTCGGCGGTGAGGTCGGTGACCACCACCGAATCGACGAATTCGAGGAAGTCGGCGGGACTGGCGTCGTTCGGGAACACCGCGTCGAACCCGGCCTCGCGCAGCCGCGCCTCGTCGTCGGCGGACAGCGGCCCGGCCACGCCGAGCTTGCCGCCGATGACCACGGGAACCCCGCGCAATTCGTCGGCCGCGCGCAGCCGTCCGATCACCCGCACGCCGTCGTGGAGACCGTGCCCGTTGACGGTGCTGAGCACGATCGCGTCCGGTCGTGTGGACCGGGCGTGCGAGACGAGCAGGTCGTCGGGTACGCAGGCCCCGAGATTGTCCACGCGGTTGCCCCGTTCGGTCAGCAGCATCTGCAACCACACGAGATTCCAGGTGTGGGCGTCCGAGGACACGCTCGACAGCAGGATTCTGCGGTGGGTCGCGGTCATGGTGGGCTCCTTCGCGGTCATCGGGCGACGGCGTCGCGGTAGCGGCGGACGGCCAGCGGCACCGTCAGCGCGAGGATCAGGGCCATCCAGCCGAGCGCGAGGGGCACGGCGTGGGCCACGGTCACGGACTCAACCGAGGTGGCGGCCGGGTTGCCCCACAGGCTGCGCAGCGCGTTGACCACCGCCGACAGCGGATTCCAGTCGGCGATCACCTGGAGCCACCCGGGCAGGCCGGTGGTGGGGATGTAAGCGCTGGACAGGAACATCAGGGGCATCAGCAGGATGGAGGGCATGGTCGCGGCGGCCTCCCCGCTGCGGGCCACCAGCCCCAGCACGGCGCCGACCCAGGACATGGTGAAGCCGAACAGCAGCAGCACCGCGTACGCGCCGAGTGCCGGGCCGATCCCGGTGTCGATGCGCCACCCGATCGCGAAACCGACGCCGGTCATGGCGAGAACGGTCACCGCGCGCAGGGCGAGGTCACCGACGGTGCGACCGACCAGCACCGCCGCCGGACTCATCGGCAGCGAACGGAACCGGTCGACCAGCCCGTTCCGCAGGTCCTCCAGCGTGCCGATGGCCGTGTTGGGCACGCAGGTCATCATCACCTGGGTGAAGATGCCCGCCATGATGAACTCCTGGTAGCTGCCGCCGGACACGGAGATCACCGAGCCGAACAGCAGTCCGAACAGCACGACGAACCCCATCGGCATCAGCGTGGCGCTGAGCAGCTTCTCCGGCATGCGGCGCAGGTGCCGCAGGTGCCTGCCGATGAGGGCGGCGGCATCGGAGCCCGCGCTCCACCGGGGCGGGGCCGCTTCGGGCGCGTCCAGCGGGACGGTGGTCATACCGGGGTCCTTTCCGTGAGCTCGCCGGTGCCGGTGACGGCGAGGAAGACGTCGTCGAGGGAGGGGCGGCGCACCGCGAACTCGCGGACCCGCACCGGCGCCCCGTCGAGCGCGGAGGCGAGGGCGGCCACGTCGGCGAGGCCGGAGTCCACGGACACCGAGACCCCGCAGCCGTCGTCGGAGACCAGCGGCGTCGCCGCCGTGGCCGAGGCCAGCCTGCGCATCACCTCGGGCATGTCGGCCGATTCGGCGAGGCGGATCTGCAGGCGCTCACCGCCGACCGTGTCCTTCAGCTCGTCCGCGCTGCCCTCGGCCACGACCCGGCCGTGGTCGACGACCACGATCCGGTCGGCGAGTTCGTCGGCCTCGTCGAGGTACTGCGTGGTCAGCAGCACGCTGACACCACGTCCCACCTGTTCGCGGATCATCTGCCACAGCACCGCCCGGCTGGCCGGGTCGAGTCCCGTGGTCGGCTCGTCGAGGAACAGCACCGCCGGGTCGGCGACCAGGCTCGCGGCGAGGTCGAGCCGCCTGCGCATCCCTCCGGAGTAGGTGCGGCTGAGCTTGTCCGCGGCGTCGGCGAGGTCGAGGCGGTCGAGCAGCTCGCCCGCCCTGCGGCGCGCCTCGCGCCTGCCGAGCTGGTACAGCGTGCCGATCAGCTCCAGGTTCTCCCGCCCGGTGAGGCGTTCGTCCACCGCGGCGTACTGGCCGGTCAGCCCGATCCGGGCGCGTACCTGCCGGGGCCGCGTCACCACGTCGTACCCGGCGACCCGGGCCGTGCCCGCGTCCGGGGTCAGCAGCGTGCACAGCATCCGCACCGTGGTGGTCTTGCCCGCGCCGTTCGGACCGAGCAGGCCCAGCACGGAGCCCGTGGGCACCCGGAGGTCGATGCCGCCGACGGCGTCGGTTTCGCCGTAGGTCTTGCGGAGCCCCTCCGCCTCAATCGCCAGTTCCATCACACTTCCCTTCCTCGCGCGCCCTCGGTGAGCACGCGGGTCAGCACGGCACCGATTCGTTCGCTCGCCTCGGGCCCGGTCATGTCGTCGTGGGCGCAGTCCAGCCGGTGCACGCGCAGCTGTCCGTCCACGACGGAGTGCCACGCCGCCTCGTCCGGCGCGTCGTCGGGCTTGCGGGTGGCCAGGAAGTACTCCACGTCGCCCGAGAAGACCTCCGGCCGGTGCCCCGCGGCCAGCGCGTCGTTGTTGCGCGCCACCCGCTCGATGCCCGCGACGTGGCGGGCCTCGCACCCGCGCAGCAGGCCGCCGTCG
>NZ_KB912728.1:4786-10329 GCF_000383795.1 Saccharomonospora saliphila YIM 90502 | reverse complement strand
GACGGCGTCGCCGGAGAGCAGCCGCCCGCGCTCGGTGCCGGTGAGATCGTCCACGGTGCCGACGGCGGCGTCCGGGTCGGCCGCCACCCGCTCGAACAGCCGCACCAGGCGGTCGCGCAGGTCCCCGGCGGCCTCGTCGGTGAGGCAGTCGCGCCGGTAGGACAGGCGCAGGACCAGGTCGTCGGCCATCAGTCCCGCCGCGAAGCTGAGCGGGTAGTGCGTGCCGTCGCGCCCGGTGCCGCCGGTGACGCGCAGTCCCCCCGCGCTGAGCCGCTCGGTGTCCGCCTCCACGGGGAAGTTCTGGAAGACGGTCACGGTGTCGAACAACCGGGGCAGTCCCGCCTCGGCGCTCACCTCGGCCAGCCGGACGTACTCGTGCTCCATCAGCTCCGAACGGCGTAGCTGGAGGTCGGTGAGCATCGTGCGCAGCGACGCCGACGGGGTCAGCCGGACCCGCACGGGCAGGGTGTTGACGAACAGGCCGACCATCGACTCGACCCCGGGCAGCTCCGGCGGCCTCCCGGAGACCGTGGTGCCGAACACCACGTCGCCGGTGCCGGTCAGACGGCTCAGCAGCAGGCCCCAGCATCCCTGCACGAGGGTGTTGAGGGTGACTCCGACCTCGCGCGCGGTGGTGGTCAGCCGCGTCGTCAGCTCGCCGGGCAGGGTCGTGACCACCTGCGCGGGCCGCTCGGTCGCGGGAGGCAGATCCGGCCACAGTACCGTCGGCTCGTCCAGTCCGGACAGCTCCGCGCGCCAGGCGTCGAGCGACTTGCGCTGGTCCCGTTCGGCCAGCCACTCCAGATAGTCCCGGTACGGCCGCGGCGCGGGAAGGGCCGTGTCGTCGCCACGATGGGCGTAGAGCTCGAACAGCTCCCGCACCAGGATCGGCATCGACCACCCGTCGAGCAGCAGGTGGTGCTTGCACAGCGAGAGCCGGTAACGCTCCGGCCCGAGGCGCAGCACCGCGAACCGCAGGAGCGGGGGCCGGGTGAGGTCGAACCGGGCGGCGCGCTCGGCGCGCTGGAGGCGCTCCAGCTCGGCCTCCCGCCGTTCGGGTTCCAGCGCCGAGAGGTCGAGCTGCCGCCACGGCAGCCCGACGCCACGGTGCACCACGGCCACCGGTTCGCGCACGTTCTCGTGCCGGAACCCGGCCCGCAGGTTCGGGTGCCTGCGCAGCAGCGCCTTCGCCGCGCGCTTGAGCGCCACGACGTCCAGCTCGCCCTCGAGGTCGAGCAGCATCTGCGAGATGTACGGGTCCTCACCGCCGTCCTCGAGCAGGGTCTGGAACAGCAGTCCCTCCTGCAACGGGGACAGCGGCAGGATGTCTTCCACGCGGGGGGTACTCACTGCGCCATCTCCCACTCGGTCGCGAATTCGTCGTCGAGGTCCGGGGCGTCGAACTCGGCGTCGTCGAGGTCCGGGTCGTCGAGGTCCGGGTCGTCGGACTCGCCGGAGCCGGCGTCGCCGAGTCCGGCCTGGACGGCGTCGAGTTCCTGCTGGGTCAGCGACACCAGGCCCAGGTCCGAGGGGGTGAACCCCCCGGCCGTGCCGCTCTCGCCGTGGGCGACCAGGGCGCGCAGCGCGCCGGAGAACGCCTCGGCGAGCCGGACCACACCGGCCTCCTCGAGCACCCGGCGCGGCCACGACCAGACGACGACGAGCCGGGGTCCGTCCGGGTGGTCCTCGGCCACGGCGTTGACCGCGAGCGCGTGCGCCATCGGCGTGCGCGGGTCGGGTCTGCCTCCGGCCAGGTCGGCCCCGCCCACCGTGTCGCCGTCGGTGACGGCGGTCCACGGTTCCGCGCCCTGCGCTCCGGCACCGGCGGCGACCCTGCCGAGGTAGTTGAAGCTGAGCTGCGGCTCGGGTTCGGCCGCGAGCACGGAACGCGTGTCGTGGTTGAGGTAGCGCAGCAGGCCGTAGGTGATGCCGCTGTCGGGGAGCGCGCGCAGGGTCTCCTTCACCGAGCGCAGCACCCGGCCGACCACCGGTCCTCCGGCGTCGACCTCGGCGAAGTCCAGTTCGCCGGGGTCGAACCGCACCGGGTAGCGCGAGGTGAACCAGCCGACGGTCCGTGTGGTGTCGACCCGCGCCGAGGCGGGAGCCACGTCCTCACGGCCGTGGCCTTCGAGGTCGACCAGCACCCCGGCGGGCGGGTCGTCCTCGGCGCCGTCGGCGGCGTCGAGCGCCTCGTCCTCGCCGAACTCGTCGTCAAGGTCGCCGAGATCGCCGAGATCGCCGAGTGGGTCGCTCTCCGCGCGCCAGCGCGCCACGGCCAGCGTCAACGCGGTGAGCAGGACCTCGTTCGGTCCCGCGCGGTAGGCGGCGGGCACGCTCGACAGCAGTGGTGCGGTGACGTCGGCGTCGACGTGCTGGACGTGGTATTGCATCTCGGCGAGCGTGTCCTGGGTCGGGTCGAGGGGACGCTCGCCCAGCAACGGGTCGTGCCCGGCGAGGGTGGCGACCCAGTCGTCCAGTTCGGCCACCCTCCGCTCGTCGTAGGCGGCGGCCCGCAGGTGCTCGGACCACCGGCGCAGCGAGGTCCCCACCGGCGGCAGCTCGACCGTCTCCCCGGCGGCCACGGCCCGCCAGGCGGCGGCGAGGTCGTCGACGAGAATCCGCCACGACACGCCGTCGACCACCATGTGGTGTGCCACGATCAGCACCCGGTCCGCGCCCTCGCCGCCCGCGTCGAACCACACCACGAACAGCTGGCGGCCCGACTCCGGCTCGGTGCGCGCCCACGTGGCCGCGCTCTCCTCCGAGATGACCGCGCGCACGGCGTCGGCGTCCAGCCCCCGGACGTCCCTGCGGCGCACCACCTCGGCGGCGTCGACCGCGCCGGGTTCCGGCACGTGCAGGCTCCACTGGGTGCCGCCGGAGTCCCGCTCCAGCCGCAGGCGCAGGGCGTCGTGGTGGTCGAGCACCGCGCGCACCGCCTCGGTCAGCCCGGCCAGGGTGAGCCCGTCCGGTGCGCGCAGCAGCATCGACTGGTTGTAGCCGTTGACCGGTCCACCCCGCTCCCGGAACCGCGCGACGGCGGGGGTGAGCGCCACCTCTCCCGTGCCGACGTCGGGTTCGCCGCCCGCCGCGGTGTCGAGGGCGCCCGCCACCCGCGCGAGCGCGGTGACCGTCTTGTGCTCGAAGATCTGGCGTGGGGTGAGCACCAGTCCGGCCTGGCGGGCCCGCGCGACGAGCTGGATCGACAGGATCGAGTCACCGCCGAGGTCGAAGAAGTTGTCCCGCACGCCCACCGAGTCGAGGCCGAGCACGCCCGCGACCAGGCCTGCCAGCACCTCCTCGGTGGCGGTGCGCGGCGCGTCGGTGCCGGTAACCTCGTTGAAGTCCGGTGCGGGCAGTGCCGCGCGGTCGAGCTTGCCGTTCGGCGTCAGCGGCAGGGCGTCGAGCCGGACGAACGTCGCGGGCACCATGTAGTCGGGCACGGCCGCGGCGACGTGGGCGCGCAGCTCGGTGGCCGAGAACGACGCCGGGTCGGTGGCCACCACGTAGCCGACCAGCCGCCGGTCGCCGGGCGTGTCCTCGCGCACGATCACCACGACGTCGCGTACGGACTCGTGCGCGGCCGCGACGGACTCGATCTCGCCGAGCTCGATGCGGAAGCCGCGCACCTTCACCTGGTCGTCGCCCCGCCCGGCGAACTCCAGCAGCCCGTCGCGCCGCCACCGGGCGAGGTCGCCGGTGCGGTACATCCGCTCCCCCGGGCCGCCGAACGGGTCGGCGACGAACCGTTCGGCCGTCAGGCCCGGGCGGCCCAGATAGCCGCGCCCGAGCTGGGCCCCGGCCACGTACACCTCTCCGGTGACGCCGGGCGGCACCGGCGACAGCGCGCCGTCGAGCACGTACACCCGCACGTTGTCGAACGGCCTGCCCACCGGCAGGGCTCCCGAGGGCACCTCGTCGCCGGGGTGGACGCGGAACTCCGCGCAGTTGACCGTGGTCTCGGTCTGGCCGTAGACGTTGAGCACCGTGGTCTCCGGGTTGCGCTCGCGGAAGTCCGCCAGCGCCTCGCCGAGCAGCAGCTCCCCGCCGAGCAGCAGATGCCCGGACGGCGAGTACCGCTCGGGCAGCGCCCGCAGCAGGGCGAGGTGGCTCGGAGTGCCCTTGCCGAAGGTGCACGCGCGCCCGTCCAGCAGTCGCCGGGTGGGCTCGGCGTCCTCGAGGACGGTCAGGTGCACCTGTCCCCCGGCGACGAGACAGGTGTAGAGCGCGGTCACGGTGAGGTCGAACGAGATCGGCGAGTGCACCAGCGCCATACCCGCCGTGCTGGGGTACTCCCGCGCGGTCCACGCGAGGTAGGTGGAAAGCGCCCGGTGCTCGATCACCACGCCCTTGGGCCGTCCGGTCGAGCCGGAGGTGTAGATGACGTAGGCCGGGTCCCGCGGCGACCGGACTCCGGTGCGGTCTCCGGGTGTCAGAGGCGCCGCGTCGCGGGCGTCCACGTCGGCCACCACGGCGGGCTCGTCCAGCGCCAGCGACGCGGCGCCGAGGCTGGCCTCGGGCAGCCGATCCGTGACGCCGCTCCAGGTCAGCACCAGCACGGGCCGCGCGTCGGAGACCATGTACTCCACCCGTTCGGCCGGGTAGTCCGGGTCGAGCGGGAGATAGCCCGCGCCGGTGCGCAACACCGCCAGCAGTGCCACCACGAGATCCGTGCCGCGCGGCAGCGCCACGCCCACGAACCGCTCCGGTCCCGCGCCGCGCTCGACGAGCAGCCGCGCCAGCCGGTTCGCCCGCGCGTCCAGCTCGGCGTAGGTCAGGGCGCCGTCATCGGCGCTGACCGCCGTCGCCGCCGGGTCCGTGCCCGCCCGGCGGGCGATCAGCTCGTCCACCGGAACCTGCTCCACCGGGACGTCGGCGCCCTGGCACTCGACCAGCAGCCGCCGCCGCTCCGCCTCGTCCAGGACCGCCAGAGTCCCGATCGGACGGTCCGGGTCGGCCACGGCGTCGGCGAGCAGCCGGAGCAGCCGCTGCCCCAGATCGGCGACGGTGTCCTCGTCGAACAGCGCGGTGCTGTAGTCGAGCTCACACTCCAGGCCCGCGGGGTGCCCCGTGGCCCCGGAGTGCTCGGTGACGTCGAGGCAGAGGTCGAACTTCGCGCTCGCCGCGGTCAGCGGGAGCGGCTCGGTCTCCAGCCCGGGCAGCCGCACCGTCCACTCGGGATTGTTCTGCACGCTGAGCATCACCTGGAACAGCGGGTGCCGTGCGGGCGAGCGGTCCGGGTTGAGCGCGTCGATCACTCGCTCGAACGGCACGTCCTGGTGGGCGTAGGCGGCCAGGTCGGTCTCCCGCACGCGGCGCAGCAGTTCGGTGAAGGTGGGGTCGCCGGAGGTGTCGGTGCGCAGCACGAGCGAATTGACGAAGAACCCGACCAGGCCCTCGGTGGCGGCGTCGGTGCGCCCGGCCACCGGGGTGCCGATGGGCAGGTCGGTGCCCGCGCCCATCCTGGTCAGCAGAGCCGCCAGCCCGGCCTGGAGCACCATGTGCAGGCTCACGCCCCGCGCCCGGGCCAGGGCGCGCACGGC
>NZ_KB912728.1:1865-4686 GCF_000383795.1 Saccharomonospora saliphila YIM 90502 | reverse complement strand
CCACGCCGTCTACCACCAGTACGCCGAGATCGCGAGGCTCGAGCTGTTCGAGAAGGCCGGCGCACCAGCGCCGGTGACGTCGACCCTGCGCAGGCACCGGTCGGCGTCGACGGTGCCGGGGCCGGGCACCTCCAGCACCGGCTCCGCACCCGGGCGCAGGCGCGCCCGGAGCATGTCGTGGTGGTCGAGCAGCGTCGCCAGCGCCCGCCGCAGCACGTCCCGCTCCGCGCCCGCCGGGGTGAGCAGCACCATCGACTGGTGGAACGCGGTCGTGATCCCGCCGCGCCCGGCCAGCCACCGCAGCACCGGAGTCGCGGGCACCTCTCCCGTTCCGGGCTCGGAGGCGGCCTCGGTGGACTCGGGCGCCTCCCGGCGGGCGGCGGCGGCGAGCGCACGCACCGTGCGGTGCTCGAACACGTCCCGCGCGGTGAACACCAGGCCCGCGCGGCGGGCGCGGGAGACGAGCTGGATGGACACGATCGAGTCGCCACCCAGATCGAAGAAGCCGTCGTCGATGCCGACCTCGTCCAAACCCAGTACGTCGGCGACGAGCGCGCACAGCGTCGACTCGGCGTCGGTGCGGGCCGCGGTGACCGGCCCGCCGCCGAACTGCGGCGCGGGCAGCGCCGCACGGTCGAGCTTGCCGTTCGGCGTCGTGGGGAACTCGTCGAGTGCCACGAACGCGGCGGGCACCATGTGCTCGGGAAGCGCACTCTCGGCGTGCTCCCGCAGCGCGGCGGCGTCGATCCGCGTGCCGGGTTCGGCGAGCACGTAGGCTGCCAGGAACGGCCTGCCGGGACGGTCCTCGCGCACCGTCACGGCCGCTGCCGCGACGGCAGGGTGCGCCTCCGTGACCGCCTCGACCTCGCCGAGCTCGACGCGGAAACCCCGGATCTTGACCTGGTCGTCGACACGTCCCGCGAACTCCAGCTCCCCGTGGCGTGTCCACCGGGCCAGGTCGCCGGTGCGGTAGAGACGGGACCCCGGCGGACCGTAGGGGTCGGCGACGAACCGCTGCGCCGTCAGCGCGGGCCTGCGCAGGTAGCCGCGCGCGAGCCCGGCACCGGCGATGTAGAGCTCGCCGAGCACGCCCGGCGGCACCGGCCGCAGCCGCTCGTCCAGCACGTGGACGCGGGTGTCGGTGATCGGGGTGCCGATGGGCGGGGTCTGGGCACCACGCAACGGTGCACTGTGCGAGGCCATCACCGTGGACTCGGTCGGACCGTAGCCGTTGACCAGGTGCCTGCCCGCCGACCACCGGCCGACCAGCTCGGGCGAGCTGGCCTCCCCCGCCACCATGAGCATGCCGCCGGGCAGCAGGTCGGCGTGCGGGGTCAGCGCGGACAGCGCCACCGGCGGGATGATCGCGTGGGTGATCCGCTGCCGGGTGAGCAGGCGCACCAGCGAGTCGCCGGGCAGCAGGTGGTCGGCGGGCGCGAGCACCAGCGCCGAGCCGGAGAGCACGCCCATCAGGACCTCGAGGAAGGCGGCGTCGAAGCTCGGGGAGGCGAACTGGAGCACCCGGGCGCCCGGACCGGTGCCGAACGCGCGGGCGCACTCCTGCCGCACGCTGGCGAAACCACGGTGGGACACGACCACGCCCTTGGGGCGCCCGGTCGAGCCGGAGGTGTAGATGAGGTAAGCCGCGCGGTCCGGGGACACCGGGCGGTCGGCGACGGGAACAGCGGCGTCGAGCAGGGCGGTGGTGCCGGGCTCGTCCAGGACGAGCACGGGGTGGCCCTCCGGCAGCGCCGCCGCGGTCGCGGTGGTGGCGAGCACCAGCGCCGGCGCGGCGTCGCCGAGCATGTACTCGATGCGCTCCCGGGGGTAGTTCGGGTCGACGGGCAGGTAGGCCGCCCCGGTGCGGGCGGTCGCCAGGATCGCGACCACCATCTCCACCGACTTCGGCAGCGCCAGGGCGACGAAGTCCTCCGGACCGGCGCCCCGCTCGGCCAGCACCGCGGCGAGCCTGCCGACGCGGGCGTCCAGCTCGGCATAGGTCAGCCTCACCGGCCGTCCCGCGCGCCCGTCGGTGTCGTCGAAGACCACGGCGACGGCGTCGGGGTGGGCGCGCACCTCGTCGGTGAACAGCTCCGCCAGCGTCCGGGGGCACAGCTCGGTGGCGGTGTCGTTCCAGTCGCGCAGCAGGGCGTGCCGCTCGGCCGGAGTGAGAACGTCGAGCTCGCCGACGCGCGTGCCCGGGTCGGCGCAGACGGCCTCGAGGACGCGCGCGTAGCGTTCGGTCAGGGCCCGTGCGGTCTCGTGGTCGAACAGGTCAGTGGCGAACTCGAGCACGCCGTCGAGTCCCCCCGTGCCGGGCCGTTCGGTGAACTCGACGGACAGGTCGAACTTGGCCACCGGCAGTGTCACCGGGTGCGCCGCACACTCGAGACCCGCCAGCGCGACGGTGCCCGGGTGGTTGTTCTGGAGCGCCAGCGCCACCTGGAACACCGGGTGCGCCGCGAGCGAGCGATGCGGGCGCACGGCGTCGACGACGTGTTCGAACGGGAGGTCGGCGTGGGCGAAGGCGGCCAGGTCGTGCTCGCGCACCCGGCGCAGCAGTTCCCCGAACTCCGGATCGCCGGAGGTGTCGGTCCGCAGCACCACGGTGTTGGCGAAGAAGCCGACGAGGTCCTCGGCCGCCTCGTCGCGCCCGGCGACGACGCTGCCGATCGGGATGTCGGTGCCCGAGCCCAGGCGGGTGAGCAGTGCGGCGAGCCCGGCCTGAAGCACCATGAACAGCGTGGCCCCGTGCCCCGCGCCGAGCGCGGTCAGGCGCGCGTGCAGCGCCGGAGGGACGGTGAAGCGGACCGCGTCCCCG
>NZ_KB912728.1:0-1765 GCF_000383795.1 Saccharomonospora saliphila YIM 90502 | reverse complement strand
GGCCGCGGCGGCCACGACCTCCGGGGAGGAGATGTCCTCACCTCGTTCCCAGCGGCCGCGGTAGACCTCGGCGAGGTAGGCCGCACCGGCGCCCTCCGCCCGCGCGGCCAGGTAGCCGAGGTGGGCCACCTCCCAGCGGGGGTTCCGGTCCACCGGCCAGCGCATCGCCAGGCCGCGCTCGGCCGCCAGCCTGCGCACGTCCTGCAGGATGTAGCGGTGCTTGGCCTGCGACATGGGCACGTACGGGAAGCTGCCGCCTGCCTCGGCCAGCACGGCCGACCACTCGGGGTCCGGCTCCCAGAACGGCCGCCACTCGATCGCCTCCGCGACGTCCGGGTGGTGGTCGACGAGGTCCCGGTAGGCCAGCCACGAGTACGGGCTGCGGAACGAGAAATACCAGCGGGGTGGTTTCTTCGGCATGGTCGCCAGCTCCTTCTACAGCGTGATCCCGCCGTCGACGTGCAGCACACTGCCGGTGACGTAGGCCGCGCGGTCGGAGGACACGAACGACACCAGGTCGGCGACCTCGTCGGCCGTGCCGAAGCGCCGCAGCGGCACCGAAGCCAGCGACTTCTGCCTGACCTGCTCGCTGAGGCCGGCGGTCATGTCGGTGTCCACGAAGCCGGGCGCCACGACGTTGACGCGGATGCCGTAGCGGCCGGACTCCTTGGCCAGTGCCTTGGAGAACCCGATGATCCCGGCCTTGGCCGCGGAGTAATTGGTTTGTGTGGCGTTGCCGTGCACACCGGCCACCGACGAGAGGTTGACGATGCTGCCCCGGCCGCGCTTCATCATCTCGAAGATCACGGCACGGCAGGTGTGGTAGACGCCGTCGAGGTTCACGTCGAGCACCGCGTGCCAGTCCTCGTCGTTCATCATCACCAGCGGGTTGTCCCGGGTGATGCCCGCCGAGGTCACCAGCACGTCCACCGCGCCGAGTTCGTCGGTGACCCGCTGAACCATTCCCCGCACCTCGTCCGCGTCGGCCATCTCGGCGCGAAACGCCCGCACGGTGCCGCCGTGCTCGGAGGCCAGCGTGGTCACCTCGTTCGCGGCCTCCTCGTTGCTGCGGTAGGCGAAGGCGACGTCGTAGCCGTCGCTCGCCAGGCGCAGCACACAGGCGCGGCCGATCCCACGTGAGCCGCCGGTGACCAGCGCCACCCGGTTGTCGGTCATCTCGCCTCTCCTTCTTCTGGGGACGGCGCGGCGCGCAGCGCCTCCGCCGGCCGGAAGGTCATCACCACGCGTTCCACGGTCAGCACGACGCGGCCCGCCACGGTCGAGCGGCCGGTGACCAGCACGGTGTCGGACAGCTCCCGGACGATCTCGACGTGATGCTCGACGAGGTCGCCGGGCAGGACGTCGTGTGCGAACTCGACGCCGCTGAGGCCGCCGAAGAGCATCACCCGCCCGCTGGTGACGTCCGGGTTCGGGCACCGCGCGGTGGCGAGCACGCCCGCCGCCTGGCACCACGACTCGATCAGCAGCGTCTGCGGGTAGGCCAGCTCGCGTCGCGTCGCGGTGGCGCCGGTGCCCGCGTACCAGGGTTCGTTGCCCGACACGGCCTTGCGCGCGGTCAGCCGCCTGCCGGGGACCAGCTCGGTGACCTGGTCCACCAGCAGGACGGGGTACCGGTGCGGCAGCAACGCGCGGATGCCCGCGGCGTCCAGCGCGGGTGCGGGGCCGTCGGGTGTGGCCCCCTCCGGCGCTGCCTCGGTGGGCGACCGGGCCGGGACCGGATCGGCGGAGACGGCGGGCGGGTGGG
>NZ_KB912727.1:5490-10819 GCF_000383795.1 Saccharomonospora saliphila YIM 90502 | reverse complement strand
CTCCGGCGCTACGCCGAGGCGCTCGCGGCCGACAGCACGGCCCCGCCCGCGCGCTCGGCCTGACGGCCCGCGCGTTCCGCCCGGACCGAGCTCAGAAGTAGAGCGTCACCACGGCGGCGAGGTAGATGAGCATGAGCAGCACGCCGTCGAAGCCGACCCGCCACCAGCCGCCCCGCTGCCGCACGAGCAGGCCGCCGAGCAGGGCGGTGGTCATCAGCAACGCCGCCGTGGTCAGGAAGAGCTGATCGGCCCCGGCCGCGTGGTACAGCGACCCGTGCCCGAAGGCGACGTCGCCGACCACGAGGTTGAGCACGTCCAGGCTGTTCCCGCCGATGACCGCGGCCACGGCGAGCGTGAGCGCGCCCCTGCGCACGGCGATCAGCGCCGTGACCGTCTCGGGCAGCGCGTTGACCACACCCATCAGCACCGCACCGACGAAGCCCGCGTTCAGGCCGGTGGCGACGACGAGGCTCTCGGCCGCGTGGGCGACGGCCCAGCCGCCGACGACGACCACGCTCGCGATGGCGAGGAACTCCGACCAGAGTGATGCCGTCGTGCGCTCGCCGAACCGGCCGCCCTCGTCCGGCTGGTCGACGCGGGTGTCGCGCGTCGTCACCGCTGTCCACATCACCTGCCGCTGGTCGCGGATCAGTTTGAGCCCGCCGAGGTAGACCACGACCAGCACCGCGGACACCGGGTGCACGCCGAGCACGGCGACGTCGGGGCCGAACGAACCCAGCAGGGCGGTGCTCAGCAGGAAGATCAGCAGGCAGCCGAACAGGAGGTTGTGCTCCCACGCGGCCGCGTGTTCCAGGTTGACCCTGCGGTAGGCCATGTCGGCGATCACGATCGCGAGCGTCTGCACCGCGATGCCGCCGACGGCGTTGCTGTAGGCCAGCGCGGGCTGGTCGGCGGCCGCGCTCACCCCGGTCATCACGATCCCGGACAGCGAGGTGACCAGGCCGAAGAACACCGCCCCGAAGAACGCCTCGCCCCAGCCGGTCCGGTCGGCCAGCGTGTCCCCGAGGCCGACCAACCGGACGCTCGCCGCGACGGTGAGCGCACCGGCGGAGACGAAGGCGATGATCGCCCACAACGCAGGCCAGTCCTGGGTGAGCACACCACTCAGCGCGGCACCTCCGCCGAGCTCCACGTCCCGCCGACACCGTGCGCGCACGGCTCCCCAGTGTCGGCCCTCGCCACGTCCACCGCAGCGCGGCCGTCGCCGTCCCGGACGCCGAGCGGGCACGGGGACCGCGCGCCCCTGTGCCAGGGTGTGCACATGGCTGACGAACTGGTGCACCACACCGTGGCGAGCGGGGTCGCGACCGTGACCCTGGACTCGCCGCACAACCGCAACGCCCTGTCCGCCCGGCTGCGGGCCGAGCTGAGTGCCGCGCTCGACAGCGCGGTCGCCGACGACACCGTGCGGGTGATCGTGCTCGATCACACCGGCCCCGTTTTCTGCGCCGGGATGGACCTCAAGGAAGCGCGGGGGTCCGGAGCGCGGGAGCAGGGTGTGAACGACTTCCCTGAGATCCTGCGGCGACTGTGGACCTCTCCGAAGCCCGTCGTGGCCAAGGCCGCGGGCCCGGCCCGTGCGGGCGGCATCGGCATCCTCGCCGCCGCCGATCTCGCGGTCGCGGTCGAGACCGCCACCTTCGCCTTCTCCGAGGTCCGCATCGGTGTCGTCCCCGCGGTGATCTCCGTTCCGGTGCTGCCCCGGCTGCAGGCCCGCGCCGCGCACGAGCTGATGCTCACCGGCGACACCTTCGACGCGCGCCGGGCCGCCGAGATCGGCCTGCTCACCGCCGCCGTGCCCGAGGACGAGCTGGACGCGGCCGTGGCGTCCTACGTCGACTCCCTGGTGCGCGGCGCGCCGACCGCGCTCGCCGCGACGAAGGAGCTGCTCCAGGGCGAGAGCGCGCGAGCGCTGCCCGAGACGTTCGAGGCCATGCAGGCCCTTTCGGCGCGGTTCTTCGCCGGTTCGGAGGGCCAGGAGGGCATCGCCGCGTTCGCCGAGAAGCGCACGCCGAACTGGGTTCCCGGAGCGGGCGAGTAGCACGACGTCCACCCGCCCGCGCGACGACCGGGGCTCCGCGCCGGGTGCCGCGTCAGTCGGCCAGGACCACCGTCAGGGTCCGGCTCTCGCGGCGCCCGTGACGCGGGGTGAGTGCCCGTTGCGCGTCGGACAGCACCCCGTGGACAGCCAGGTAGGACTTCGGGTCCGCCTGCTTGAGCGCGTCGGCCGCGATCCAGATCAGCACATGCTCGCCGGGCGGGAGCCAGGACAGATCCGTCAGGCCGTCGTAGAACGTGTCGAGGTTGTGCCCGAAATGGTCCGGGATCGACAGCGCCGCGGCGATCGCGTCGAGCGCGCCGGTGCGGTCGGCGTGCGCGCTGCCGTCCACCACGTGCGCGTACGCGCCACGGGCGCGGGCCTGGTCGGCGACCGTACGGGAGTCGGGCCTCGGCGTGACCGTCGTCATCAGGTGTCCGCCGCGACGAAGGGTTCGTACCGGTCGTGTCCGGGGCCATGGCCCGATGGCATGTGTGGCAACAGTGTCTCCCTACTACCGAAGGTCCTGCCGTGCGGGCCCACGCCTGATCCGGTGCCCGCACCCGGCGAGCTCACCACCGCGCGTGCGGGCCCGGAGACCACACCGACACCACCGCGGCGGGTGCGTGCGACTCCGCGCCCGGCAGGCTACCGGGGGCCTCGGCGGGATCGCCAACCCCGAGGACCTCCCGCACCAGCCAGGCCCCGAGCACGAGCAGCAGCAAGGCGATCAGCGCCGCACTAATCCGCCTACGGGAGAGCACCGCGGCCCCCCTCGGAGTCCGCCCGCGCGCTCGGTCCGCGCCCGCCGAGGCGGCGCAGCCCGTCGCCGACGACGTCGACGGCGCGCTCGACCACCCACGCGAGCCCCAGGCACAGCGGGACCAGGACGACGGCGACCAGCACGAACTGGAACGGGAACCAGAGTTGCGCCAGCCACAACTCGACGCCGTCCCACCAGCGAGCCACTCCGTCGAACACGGTCCCGAGCCTACTCCAGGTAGGTTGTGGCCATGTTCGCCGTCTATGCCACAGAACCCAACGCCGACGACCCGCTGTCCTCGCTCGCGGTGGGCGAGCGCCCCGACCCCGACGTCCCCGAGGGATGGGTCCGGGTGTCGGTCCGGGCCGCGAGCCTGAACATGCACGACCTCTGGACCCTGCGCGGTGTCGGTATCAAGCCCGACCAGTTCCCGATGATCCTCGGGTGCGACGGAGCGGGCGTCACCGACGACGGCACGGAGGTCGTCGTGCACTCGGTGGTCAACGACCCCGACTGGCACGGGGACGACACGCTCGACCCGAAACGCACCCTGCTGACCGAGAAATACCAGGGGACCTTCGCCGATTCCGTCGTCGTTCCTGCGCGCAACGTGCTGCCCAAGCCCGCCGGACTGTCGTTCTCCGAGGCGGCCACGCTGGGCACGACGTGGCTGACCGCCTACCGCATGTTGTTCGTCAAGTCGGGGCTGCGGCCGGGGCAGACCATGCTGGTGCAGGGTGCCTCCGGTGGCGTGGCGACCGCGCTGGTGCAGCTCGGCCGCGCCGCGGGCCTGCGGGTCTGGGTCACCGGACGCACCGAGAGCAAGCGCGCGCTGGCCGAGAGCCTCGGCGCGCACGCGACCTTCGAAACCGGGGCGAAACTGCCCGAGCGCGTGGACGGCGTGTTCGAAACGGTCGGCAAGGCGACCTGGGCCCACTCGCTCAAATCGCTGAAGCCGGGCGGCATCGTGGTCGTGTCGGGCTCGACCAGCGGACCGGACGCGAACGCCGACCTGCAACGGGTCTTCTTCCTCCAGCTCCGGGTCGCCGGGTCGACGATGGGCACCCGCGACGAACTGGCCGACGTGATCTCCTACCTCGACCTGGCAGGCATCCGGCCCCAGATCGGCGCCGAAATGCCCCTGTCCGAGGCGCGGCGCGGCTTCACCGACATGCTGGAGGGCAACACCGCCGGAAAGATCGTGTTCACGCGGTGACGGCACGCGTGTCCCCGTTTCGGGGGATCACAGGAGTGAAATCCGCGTTAACCTGAAGACATGATCGCAGCGGCGCGAGCGGGAGCGGCGTCCCCGGATCACGGGGCGCCCTCCCCCGCGCGGGACGCCACGACGGTCCGTACCGGTCACCGGACCTACGCCGGGTTCCGCACCCGTGTGCTGCGGGTGTCGGCCTGCGGAGGCCGGCGAGCCGGGCAGCGCAGTGCGCGCGCCGGTTCCGGCGGCAACCGGGGCGGGGAACCCGCTCGGCTGGTGCTGCTGCACGGTTACCGCGACAGCGCGGCCCGGCAGGCGCGGGCTCCCCGGGAACCTCGGCCTCCATCACCTCACGCGGACCGACCAGGTACACCGGCCCCGCGGGGTCGCTGGCGGCCATGTGCAGGGCCCGGTGCACGAGCTGGGCGACGTTGGCGCCGGTGCGGATCTCGTTGTCGTACTTGGCGTAGCCCCGCACGATGCCGCGCTGGTCGCGCACGTCCTGGATCCACTGGATGAACTCGTTGCGGCTGCCGAACAGCTCGCCCTCCTGGGTGTAGGGCGAGGCGCCCGCGTAGAGCAGGACGCCGAAGCGGCCTTTCGCGGCGTTGTGCAGCATCCCGCCGATGTTCTGGGTGCCGCACTCGACGTGGACGACCACGGCCTGTGGCACGCCCGTGACCTGGGCGTAGCCCTGGGCCGCGGCCATCGCCACGCTCTCGTGCGGGCACACGACCAACTGGGGCAGAGTGTGCTCGGTGCCGTTGGCCCGTGCCCGCGCGTAGGCCTCGACCAGGCCCGGGTGGTCGCTGCCGAGATTGGCGAAGACGTAGCGCACCCCTCCCTCGGCGAGCGCCTCGAGAAACGCCCTGCTGGTCGTGTACGGGGTCTGCTCCGTCACCTCGGCGCCCACCGTGGTCCCCTCCCCTGACGTCAGATCGGTCCGGGCGACCCTCCCCCGGGCCACCCCCGACCGGCAAGCGATGCGTTTCGACGGTCGAAACGGCGAGAACGGGGCGGCGTGTCCGGGACGCCCGGCTCACGTCCGACCCCCAGCCGGGCGTGAACCGCGACGCGGCCCGCGGCACGCCGCCGCGAGTATCGTTCTCGGCCCCTACGACGCCACGCGTGGTCGCTCGGTTCCATTCCGTTCCGGCCGAGTTCGCCGCGCCGGCCGACGGGCGCGACCTCGGCGGCGAGCACGCGGCGCCGCCCGGGAGGATGGCCCCGTGCCCCACCACTTCCCCGAGGACGACGTCCCCGACGACGACACCACACCGCTGCCCCCGGTGCG
>NZ_KB912727.1:2437-5390 GCF_000383795.1 Saccharomonospora saliphila YIM 90502 | reverse complement strand
CTCAGCGCTGCTGCCGCGCGGCGAGCACGTCGAGCACGGCGCGTTCCACCGCGTAGTCGGCGTCGGCCGCCGCGCCCTTGACCTCGGCGTTCACCCGCGCCACGATCCGCATCGCCTCCGCGAGCCCGCGCGCGCTCCATCCGCGTGTCTGGCCCTGCGCCTTGCGCACCTTCCAGGGGGGCATTCCCAGCTCGCCCGCCATCTGGTTCGGGTTTCCCCGGCCCGCCGCCGACACACGGGCGACCGTGCGGACCGCGTCGGCCAGAGCATCCGCCAGCAGCACGTGTGCCACGCCGGTCTGCTGCGCCCAGCGCAGTGACTCCAGCGCGGCGGCGCGGTCGCCCGCGACGGCCTTCTCGGCGACCTCGAAGCCGGTGACATCGGCGCGGCCCCGGTGGTAGCGGCGGACGGCGTGCTCGTCGATCGCACCACCGGAGTCGGCCACGAGCTGGCCCGCGGCCGAGGCGAGTTCCCGCAGGTCGGAGCCGACCGCGTCGATCAGCGCGGTCACCGCGGCCGCGTCGATGCGTCCCCCGGCCGAGCGCACTTCGGTGCGGACGAACGCCTCCCGCTCGGCGGGCTTGGTGATCTTGGCGCACTCGGTGACGACGGCACCCGCCTTACGCAGCGCACCGGGCAGCGACTTGCCCGCCTTGCTCCGCCCGCCGCCGTTGTGCACGACCACCAGCACGATGCCGTCGGCCGGGTGCCGCACGTAGTCCAGCACGGCATCGGCGATCTCGGCGGCGATGTCGTGCGCCGCGTCCAGCACGATCACCCGCCCCTCACTGAACAACGACGGGCTGACCATCTCGGCGAGCTGCGGCGCCGTGAGTTCGCTCACCCGCATCCTGGTCAGTTCGGCGGCCGGGTCGGCGATCCGGACGGAGTCGAGCACGGCCCGCACAGCCCGTTCGACGAGCAGTTCCTCGTCGCCGAGCACCAGATGCAGCGGGGAAGGTGTGGTGGCTGGCGCGGTCACGTCCCGATCCTGCCACGCCTGAGGTCACACCGTGCGGCTGTGGCATCCGGTGATCGGCGTGCCGTAGGCTACGACCCGGCGTCGCGGACGGTGGAAGCCGCGACCGGCAACCGAATACCGCTCATCCAGAGGGGCAGAGGGAACGGCCCGCAGAAGCCCCGGCAACCGGCGTCAGCCCGTCATCTCGTCGACCGCGAGGTGGCTGACGGCAACGGTGCCAATTCCGACCCGCGCCGGCGGGACAGATGAGGAAAGGACCTCGCGATGACAAGCACGCTCACCACGGCCACCGACCGCACCGTCGACCTGGGGCCCGCCGCGGAATTGGTGTCCAAGGAGGAAGGCCACCGCCAGCCTCTGGCACCCGAGTTCGTCTCCGCCGACGACTTCTCCCCGCTCGAGGTCGCCTACGACTTCGGCCGGGTGCGCCGGGAGGACATCGAGTCCGGCCCGGCCAACATCTGGCGCTACAAGAAGCTGCTCCCTGTGCCGTCGAACGTCGAGCGGATTCCCAACACCGAACCCGGCTTCACCCGGCTGGTTCGCGCCGACCGGCTGGCGAAGGAGCTGGGGCTCAAGCGTGTCTGGGTCAAGGACGACACCGGCAATCCGACGCACTCGTTCAAGGACCGCGTGGTCGCCGTCGCGCTGGCCGCCGCCCGCGAGTTCGGGTTCGACACCCTGGCCTGTCCGTCGACGGGGAACCTGGCCAACGCCGTGGCGGCGGCCGCCGCCCGCGCCGGATGGCGTTCCGTGGTGCTCATCCCGTCCTCGCTCGAACGCGCCAAGATCCTCACCACCGCCGTGTACGACGGTGCGCTGATCGCCGTCGACGGCAACTACGACGACGTGAACCGCCTCGCGACCGAGCTCGCCGCCGAGCACGAGTCGTGGGCGTTCGTCAACGTCAACGTCCGGCCCTACTACTCGGAGGGGTCGAAGACCCTGGGTTACGAGGTGGCCGAGCAGCTCGGCTGGCGCCTGCCCGAGCAGATCGTGGTACCGATCGCCTCCGGTTCCCAGCTCACCAAGGTGGACAAGGGCTTCCGCGAGCTCGGCGAGCTGGGCCTGGTCGAGCCGAGCCCGTACACCGTGTTCGGCGCGCAGGCGGCCGGGTGCTCCCCGGTGTCCACGGCGTTCCGGTCCGGGCACGACGTGGTGCAGCCCGTGAAACCGGACACGATCGCCCGGTCGCTGGCGATCGGCAACCCGGCCGACGGGCCCTACGTGCTCGACACCGTCCGGCGCACCGGCGGCGCCATCGAGGACGTCACCGACGACGAGGTCCGCGAGGGCATCCGGTTGCTCGCCCGCACCGAGGGCATCTTCACCGAGACCGCGGGCGGGGTGACCGTCGCGACGGCGAAGAAGCTCGCCGAGGCGGGCACACTCGACCCGGATGCGGAGACCGTGCTCCTGATCACCGGCGACGGGCTCAAGACCCTCGACGCGCTCGAGGACCACATCGGCCCGAAGGCCACGGTGCCGCCGTCGGCGGCGGCCGTGGGCGAGGTGCTCGGCGAATGACCGGATCACCGCTGCGCTGACGGCCCGCGCCGGACCACCGCGGGCGCGCCCCCGTCGGGCACGACCGCGAGGTCGCCTCCGGCGTCGGTGCGGGCCACGAGCGTGCCCGGGGAGGTCAGCGCGCGCACGGTCACCGGGCTCGGATGCCCGTAGCGGTTGTCCGCACCGACACTGATCAGCGCGACCCTCGGCGCCACGGCCGCGACGAACCGGGGCAGCAGGTCCCGGCCGCCGTGGTGCGGCACCTTCAGCACCTCGGCGCGCAGGTCGTCGCGGCCCGCCAGGAGATCGGCCTGCGCCGTGAGCTCGATGTCCCCGGTGAGCAGGACGCGACCCGCCTCGGTGGTGGCCAGCACCACCACCGAGGTGTTGTTCACCGCCGTGCCGTCGCTTCCGGCATCGGCCGCGGCCGCGCCGGCACCGCCGGCCACGCCTCCCGCACCA
>NZ_KB912727.1:0-2337 GCF_000383795.1 Saccharomonospora saliphila YIM 90502 | reverse complement strand
GCCCTCCCGGCGACGGCGCCGGGCCTCCTTGCGCTCGGCGGCGCTGACCCGGTCGCTCTGCTCCAGCCTCGGGTCGCCGCCCCGGCCCGCGAGCATGCCCACGACGCCCGGTGTGGACGGCTCCCAGTCGAAGGTGACACCGCCGATCGTGACCGGGCTGCCGGGGCGGGCACCCTGCCGCGCCAGCTCTTCCTCGACGCCCAGCCTGTTGAGCCGGTCGGCCAGATAGCCGACGGCCTCGTCGTTGCCGAAGTTGGTCTGGCGCACCCAGCGCTCGGGACGCGCGCCGGTGACGACGAACCCGTCCGGATCATCGGGGTCCGGCAGCACGCTGAATCCGCCGTCGTCGACGGCCTTCGGCGTGAGCACCACCTTCGCCGGGGTCGGCGGCGGCTGCTCCGCGCGGTGCCGCTCGACGATCTCGGCGAGAGCGAAGGACAGCTCCCGCAGCCCCCGGTGCGCCACGGTGGACACCTCGAACACCCGCAGGCCCCGCGCGGTCAGATCCGCCCGCACGAGCTCGGCGAGATCGGCGGCGTCGGGCACGTCCACCTTGTTCAGCACCACCACACGCGGCTTCGCGGCGAGGTCGCCGCCGAGCGCGGGCGTGTACCGGGCCAACTCGTCCTCGAGCGCGTCCACGTCCGACACCGGGTCCCGGCCCGGCTCGAAGGTGGCGCAGTCGACGACGTGCACCAGCACGGCACACCGCTCGATGTGCCGCAGGAAGTCGAGGCCGAGGCCCCGGCCCTGGCTCGCACCCGGAATCAGTCCCGGCACGTCGGCCACGGTGAACACCGTCTCCCCCGCACTGACCACGCCGAGGTTGGGCATGAGCGTCGTGAACGGGTAGTCGGCGATCTTCGGCTTGGCCGCGGAGAGGACCGAGATCAACGACGACTTGCCCGCCGACGGGTAACCCAGCAGGCCGACGTCGGCGACCGACCGCAGTTCCAGCACCAGGTCACGGGCGTCCCCGGGCTCCCCGAGCAGGGCGAAACCCGGCGCCTTCCGGGCGCGGGAGGCCAGTGCGGCGTTACCGAGTCCCCCGCGTCCGCCCCGCGCGGCGACGAAGCGCGTGCCCGCGCCGACGAGGTCGGCGAGGACCTCGCCGTCCTCGGTGAGCACGACCGTGCCGTCGGGGACCTTCAACTCGAGGCTTTCCCCGGCCGAGCCGTTACGATTACTGCCGCGTCCCTGCTTGCCGTTGCCCGCCGTCGCGTGCGGCCGGAAGTGGAAATCCAGCAACGTGTGCACGCCCGGATCGACCACCAGCACGACGTCACCACCGTGGCCGCCGTTGCCGCCGTCCGGCCCACCGAGCGGCTTGAACTTCTCGCGGTGCACCGAGGCACAGCCGTTCCCGCCGTTGCCCGCGGCCACATGGATCACCGCGCGATCGACGAATCGGGAGGACATCCGGCTGCCTTTCTCCGGTGCCGCCGAGTGTCATGACCCCGGCGGCGGGACGGGTTTTCCTGTCACAGCAAAACGAGGGACGGGCCCGGATGTGTTCCGGTCCCGCCCCTCGCTTTGATTCCGGTGTGCTGGCCGGGCCGGTCAGGCCTCGGCCGGCACGATGTTGACCGTCTTGCGGCCACGCTTCGTGCCGAACTCGACCGACCCCGCGGCGAGAGCGAACAGCGTGTCGTCGCCGCCACGGCCGACGTTCACGCCGGGGTGGAACTTGGTCCCGCGCTGGCGGACGATGATCTCGCCCGCGTTGACGACCTGACCGCCGTACCGCTTGACACCGAGGTACTTCGGATTCGAGTCACGGCCGTTGCGCGAACTACCTGTGCCCTTCTTGGTTGACATGGCTGGTCAGGTTCCTCACTTGTCGATGCCGGTGACCTCAAGGCGGGTCAACCGCTGACGGTGTCCCTGGCGCTTGTGGTAACCGGTCTTGTTCTTGAACTTGTGGATGCGGATCTTGGGGCCCTTGGTCTGCTCGACGACCTTGCCCGTCACCGAGACCTTCGCCAGCGCGTCGGCGTCCGTGGTGACCTTGCCGTCGTCGACGACCATCACGGCGGGAAGGGTGTGCTCGGTGCCCGGCTCGCCGTCGAGCTTCTCGACCTCGACGACATCGCCGACGGCGACCTTGTACTGCTTGCCGCCGGTCTTGACGACTGCATACGCCGACACGGAAGTCTCCTGATTACTCGACTGCTGGTTCGGGACTCGACGGCCCGCACCACCGGCGGGCCGCACTCCAGGGTACCGACTGGTCCCCCGGCTGGGCGCACCGGGGTGCGCTCAGCCGTTCTCCTGTGCGTGTACGGGCGGCCCCGCGGGCCTGCTGGCCGCCCGGCGCGGACGCCGGGTCGCGGTCCG
>NZ_KB912726.1:10888-15210 GCF_000383795.1 Saccharomonospora saliphila YIM 90502 | reverse complement strand
GGACCGCGCGGCCTGGCCGCCCTGCTTGCCGTCCTCGCCGGAACCGTCACCGCGGGACTGCACGCCGCCGCCCTCGGAGGGACCGGACAACGTCAGACCTTGCGGGGCCGCCCCGTCGAGCCCCTTGCCCTGCAACGCGGCCGGCACACCCTCTCCGCGCGGCTCGACCTGCGGCTGGGGCGGAACCGGGCGTGCGTGCCTGCCCGACCCCCCGCGCTCGCCATTGCCCTGCGCCGCAGGTGCCTGCGCAGCGCGCGTCGAGGACGAACCGGCGGAGCGCTGACCCTGGCCGTCCCGAACGGCGTCCCCGGACGGGGCCGACACCGCGGGTGCCTGGCCGCCGGGAACCTGCGCGGCCGACGCCTGACCGGACTGCGCACCAGGCTGCTCCGACTGCTCGACCTGCACGTTGAACAGGAAGCCGACGGCCTCCTCCTTGAGGGAGTCGAGCATCGCGTTGAACATGTCGAAACCCTCGCGCTGGTACTCCACGAGCGGGTCGCGCTGGGCCATCGCGCGCAGGCCGATGCCCTCCTTGAGGTAGTCCATCTCGTAGAGGTGCTCGCGCCACTTCCGGTCGAGAACGGACAGCACCACGCGGCGCTCCAGCTCGCGCATCGCCCCTTCGCCGACCTTCTCCTCGATCTCGGCCTCACGCCGCGCGTAGGCGGCGGTCGCGTCCTCGAGCAGGATCTCGCGTAGCCGGTCCGCGTCGATGTCCTCGTCGTCGGCGACGATCTCCTCCCAGGTCACCCCGACCGGGTAGAGCGTGCGCAGCGCGGTCCAGAGCTTCTCGTGGTCCCAGTCCTCCGCGTAACCCTCCGCGGTTTCGCCCCGGACGTAGGCGGCGACGACGTCGCCGAGCATGTGCTCGACCTGCTCCCGCAGGTTCTCACCCTCCAGCACCCTGCGGCGCTCGGCGTAGATCACCTTGCGCTGCTGGTTGAGCACTTCGTCGTACTTGAGGACGTTCTTGCGGATCTCCATGTTCTGCTGCTCGACCTGTGTCTGGGCGCTCTTGATCGCCCGCGACACCATCTTGTGCTCGATCGGCACGTCGTCGGGCAGCCGCATGGTGGTCATGACCCGCTCCACCATGGCCGCGTTGAACCGGCGCATCAGATCGTCACCGAGCGAGAGGTAGAACCGCGACTCGCCGGGATCGCCCTGACGACCCGATCGACCACGCAGCTGGTTGTCGATACGGCGCGACTCGTGCCGCTCGGTGCCGAGCACGTAGAGACCGCCCGCCTCGATGACTTCCTCGGCCTCGGCCTTCGATTCCGCGGTGACCTCCTCGAGCACCTTCGGCCAGGCGGCCTCGTACTCCTCGGAGTGCTCGACCGGGTCGAGGCCCCGCTCGCGCAGCACGTCGTCGGCGATGATGTCCGGGTTGCCGCCGAGCACGATGTCGGTTCCGCGGCCGGCCATGTTCGTCGCGACCGTCACCGCGCCCTTGCGACCGGCCTTCGCGATGATCAGCGCTTCGCGATGGTGCTGCTTCGCGTTGAGCACCTCGTGCGGCACGTTGCGCTTGAGCAACTGCTTCGACAGGTGCTCCGACTTCTCGACGCTGGTCGTACCGACCAGCACCGGCTGCCCCTTCTCGTGCCGCTCGGCGATGTCGTCGGCCACCGCCTCGAACTTGGACTCCTCGGTCTTGTAGATGAGGTCGGCCTCGTCGGCACGCACCATCGGCCGGTTCGTCGGGATGGGCACCACGCCGAGCTTGTAGGTCTGGTGGAACTCCGCCGCCTCGGTCTCGGCGGTACCGGTCATGCCCGCGAGCTTGTCGTAGAGGCGGAAGTAGTTCTGCAGCGTGATCGTGGCCAGCGTCTGGTTCTCGGCCTTGATCTCCACGCCTTCCTTGGCCTCGATCGCCTGGTGCATCCCCTCGTTGAACCGGCGACCGGCGAGCACACGCCCGGTGAACTCGTCGACAATGAGCACCTCGCTGTTGCGAACGATGTACTCCTTGTCCTTGCGGTAGAGCTCCTTGGCCTTGAGCGCGTTGTTGAGGAACCCGACCAGCGGGGTGTTCGCCGCCTCGTACAGGTTGTCGATCCCGAGCTGATCCTCGACGAACTCGACACCGGCCTCGGTGACGCCCACGGCACGCTTGCGCTCGTCCACCTCGTAGTGGACGTCCTTCTTCATCAACGGCGCCATGCGCGCGAACTCGGTGTACCAGCGGGATGACTGGTCAGCGGGGCCCGAAATGATCAGCGGAGTCCGCGCCTCGTCGATGAGGATGGAGTCGACCTCGTCGACGATGGCGAAGTTGTGCCCGCGCTGCACGCAGTCGTCGAGGCTCCAGGCCATGTTGTCACGCAGGTAGTCGAAGCCGAACTCGTTGTTCGTGCCGTAGGTGATGTCGGCCTTGTAGGCCTCCCTGCGCGCGGCGGGCTGCATGTCCGCCCGGATGACACCGACCTCGAGCCCGAGGAACCGGTGGATACGGCCCATCCACTCGGAGTCGCGCTGGGCGAGGTAGTCGTTGGTGGTGACGATGTGCACGCCCTTGCCCGGCACCGCGTTGAGATACACCGCGAGCACGCTGGTGAGCGTCTTGCCCTCACCGGTCTTCATCTCGGCGACCTGGCCGAGGTGCAGCGCGGCGCCGCCCATCAGCTGGACGTCGAACGGACGCTGGCCCAGCACCCGCCGCGCCGCTTCCCGGACGACGGCGAACGCTTCCGGCAGCAGTTCGTCCAACGACTCGCCGTCGGAATTGCGCCTGCGGAACTCGTCGGTTTTCGCCTGCAACTCGGCGTCCGAGAGGTCCTTGACGTCGTCTTCGAGGGTGTTGATCTGATCGGCGATGCGGCGCAGCCGCTTCACCATCTTGCCCTCGCCCGCGCGGAGCAGGCGGTTCAAAACCATCGGGTCGACCTCACTTGCGGTGTCAGGTGGGCGTCAGAGCGCACCCGTGCGGGGCGCCGGGCAGCAACACCCATCGTAGGGAACATGCAGGCCCGCGTGCACGCGGCGGCCCGCACGCACTCGGCGCACGGGCCGCCACGGGGCCTGCCTGCGGCTCAGCCCAACCGGATCACGCCGTAGTCGAAGCCTTTCCTCCTGTACACGACGCTGGGCTTGCCGCTGTGGGAGTCGTTGAAGAGATAGAAGTCGTGCCCAACCAACTCCATCTGGTAGAGAGCATCGTCGATCGTCATGGGCTCGGCCGAATGCTGCTTTTCACGCACGACCCGCCCGGGCTCGTGGCCCCGTACGCCGTCGTCCCAATCCTGGTCGTCCCACCGCTGACCGGGCAGCTCGAACTCGTCGGAGGTGCTCCGGTCGTCGGTGCGCGGCTCGGCGGGAGCCTCGAGCACAGCGGTGCCCGTGGCCGTGGGTCCAGCGCCCGATCCCAGGGCCCCGACGGCGGCCTGCCCCGCGGTCGCCTCGGCGACCGACCGGGGATTGCGCCGCCCGTAGTGCACTCGCCGCCGGTCGTGCATCCGGCGCAGGCGGTTCTCCAGCTTGCTCATGGCCGAATCCAGGGCCGTGTAGAAGTCGCCCGCACTCGCCTCGGCACGGACGAGCGGGCCCCCGCCCTTACCGGTGATTTCGACACGCTGGCAGTTCTTCGCCTGTCGACGGTTGGGTTCGTGGAAGAGCTCCACGTCGTAGCGGATGACCTTTCTGTCGTAACGCTCGAGCCGGGCCAGCTTCTCGCCGACGTGTTCCCGGTAGTGGTCGGGAACCTCCACGTTGCGACCCTTGATGACGATGTCCATACACGACCTCCTCGCTCACAGGCGTGCGAGTTTCTCCAGTGGCGACCTCGAGCGCCGGAACGGACTCCACCGGACGCGGTCGCCGCATCCGGGTCGGCTCACGGACTCCGGCGCTGGGGACATCGGCTCTTCACCTCCCTGACTGCCGGGACGTCTGATAGCGGAGCACGGTAGACCTCTCGCCGCGCCGACGACAGCCCCCGGGCCGGGGGATGTCGGGGGGAACGCGGTGGTGACCCCGCGCAGTGAGGACGGGACGACGGTGGGAACCCCGCGCCCCGTTCGGAGCAGCGTCACGGCCGTGATGGTGGGCCGAACGCGCGAGTGACGCACCATGGTCTGGCTCTGCGTGACCGAGTGCTGCGTCATATCCGGTCAACGCGGTGGCCTCGGCGACAGTTCCCGGACTACCCGTGTGGGTGACGAAATCCTTGTTTCAGCCCGGTCCCGCCCCCTCTGCGGCCCGCCCCGGTGAGCGCGAGCGCGGCCGTCACGTCGAGCCCCTCGGCGCGCAGCACCCGCGCGCACGCGGCCAGCGTCGCTCCTGTCGTGACCACGTCGTCGAGCAGCACGACCGGCATG
>NZ_KB912726.1:8497-10788 GCF_000383795.1 Saccharomonospora saliphila YIM 90502 | reverse complement strand
GCCCGTGCGGAGTCTCCGGTGACCTGTTCGGCGGTCCGCACGGAGCCGGCACGCCACCGGACGAGGACCGCGCCGCTGAGCGGACGGACTGAGGACACCACCGCCGGGCACCGGGCGGACCAGAACACCGCCGCCCGGGCACCCGGGGTAGCGGCGAAGACACCGCCGCCAGGGCGCCCGGTACCCACGCGCGGGCCCGGCCCGGTGGACCGGGTGCGCGTGGGCGGGGTGCGCGGGATCAGGAGCCGCTGCGGCGGATGCGGGTCAGCGCGAGCAGGACGCCACCACCGAGCAGCAGGGCCGCTCCGACGGCGATGAGCCAGCCGCCACTGAACCCGGTGGAGGCCAGATCGTCACTCTCGCCCGCCGGGGAGACGTCGGTCTCGCTGGTCTCCGGCGTCGAGGTGACGTCCTCGGTGGCGGTCGTGGACTCGGTCTCGCCCGGGGGCGGAGTGGTCTCCGCGCTGCTGGAGGGCTGTTCGGTGGAGGGCTCGGGCTCCTCGGACTCCGACTCCCCCGGCTCCTCGGGCTCGCTCGGCTCGCTCTCGGGCGGCGTCGACGTGGGGCTCGGAGCCTCCTCACCACAGGCGAACCAGTGGCTGATGGTGGGCACGTTGCCGCCGGGGTTGAGCGGGGCGCGCAGGTCCTCCCACGGCGCCGTCGCGGAGAGCCCGTTCTCGCCGGGGACGTAGACGTTGTAGGCGGGGCCGCCCTTGACCACGACGGCGGTCACGGTGAGGTCGTCGGGCACCTCGGTGATGGTCAGGTGGCGGTCCTGGTTCGGCTGGCCGCCCTCGTACACCAGTTCGGGCGTGTTCTCGACCGCCTCGTCGTCGCCGAGGCTGATCAGGATGCCGCCGCCGAACTCCGCACACGTCGTCACGTTGCCGTCGTGCCGCTCCGCGCGTGGGTCCTCCGCGGCCTCCTCCGTCGCGGACGCGGTGGAGGCCCAACCGGTCACCAGACCGATCGCCAGGGCGGAGGCGACGGTCGTACGCAGGCGGGTTCTCGTAGTCAGGGACATGCGGCACTCCGGGGGACGGGATGGTTCGACTGTCGGGGAACGTGATCTTGGCACAGGGCCGGTCGGATCCTATGGCCCCCGCGCGGCCGCGCGGGAGCGTACGCGCGAGTGGTGATCCGATCGAGTCGTATCGGTAACCCCACTCGACGTAATCGCATCCGATTCGCAACATTGGCGCCGCAACCAGCCGCCATCGCGCCAGGCCGCCGCCGCGAACAGGCCGCCGCCGACCGGCGGGGGCCGGGACTCACGCGGGGACGCGGTACAGGTCCGGCTCCAGGTAGATGAGCCGCGCGGCGGGCACCTCGGCACGTACCCGCGCCTCGGCCTCGTCGATCGCGCGGGCCACCAGCTCCATGTCGAGCCCGGGCCGCAGCGCGAGCTTGGCCGCGACCAGCAGTTCGTCCGGCCCGAGGTACTGGGTGCGGATGTGGATGACGCGTTCCACCTCGTCCCCGGCGGTGAGCCGGTCGACGACCGTGGACAGTTCGCGCTGCCCGGAACCCTCCCCGATGAGCAGGCTCTTCATCTCGACGATGAGCACGACCGCGATGACGCCGAGCAGCACACCGATCAGCACCGTCCCGATGCCGTCCCACACCGGGTCACCGGTCACGACCGAGAGCCCGACCCCCAGCAACGCGAAGACGAGCCCGAACAACGCGCCCGCGTCCTCGAGCAACACGACGGGCAGCTCCGGGGTCTTGGATTGCCGCACGAAGGCCCACCAGGACTTGTCGCCCTTGAGCGCGCGCGATTCGACCACCGCCGTGCGGAAGCTGTAGGTCTCCAGCGCGATGGCCACGACCAGGATCACCACGGCCACGACCGGGGACGAGAGCTGGGTTGGGTGGCTGATCTTGTGAATGCCCTCGTAGAGCGCGAACATCGAACCGAGACTGAACAGGATGAGCGCCACGACGAACGAATAGAAGTACCGGTCGCGGCCGTAGCCGAACGGGTGCTCCCGGCTCGCCCGCCGCGTCGCCGTCTTCTTCCCGAGCAGCAGCAATCCCTGGTTCGACGTGTCGGCGACCGAATGCACCGACTCGGCGATCATGGACGACGATCCGGTGATCAGGAACCCGACGAATTTCGCCGCCGCGATCCCCGCGTTGGCGAACAACGCCGCCAGGATCGCCTTGGTTCCTCCGTTCGCGGCCATGCGCTCCCCCTTTCCGTGCGGCGGGCACGACGCGGCCCGCGGTCGGGTGGAGCTTAGAGGCGCCCGGGCAAGGCTCGGCGCGGCCCCGGGCGCGGAGGCGCG
>NZ_KB912726.1:4669-8397 GCF_000383795.1 Saccharomonospora saliphila YIM 90502 | reverse complement strand
TGATCTGATCGGCGATGCGGCGCAGCCGCTTCACCATCTTGCCCTCGCCCGCGCGGAGCAGGCGGTTCAAAACCATCGGGTCGACCTCACTTGCGGTGTCAGGTGGGGCGTCAGAGCGCACCCGTGCGGGGCGCGTCCCGGACGAGGAGGAAGACCAGGCCACGCAGCAGGCACAGCAGCGGAAGCCGGACCGTTCCGAGAACGAAGGCGACGGCGGAGCCGTTGACGAGAATCGTGCGCACCCCGTGCACCCGGTCCACCACCGCCACCGGGGCTCGCGTGACGTCGGCGGTGCGGGCCCGCGTCGCGGTGGCGCGGGCGTGCCGGATGCGGGCGCGCGGCACACAGAGCACGAGCCTGCCGGAGGCGTTCGCCCGCCAGCCGAGGTCGAGGTCCTCGCGCAACAACGGAATGCCGGTGTCCAGGCCACCGAGGTCGTCCCACGCCGCCCGGGAGACGAGCGCGCCCGCGCTGGGTACGGCCAGCACCTCGGTGCTCTGCTCGGACGACGCGCGACGCGGACCGGCATGCCTGCGGTGCCCGGCCGAGTCGGTGGACAGCCCCGCCTCCACGATGGTGCGTGGATCGGTCCAGTCCAAAGCCACAGGCCCGAGCACGGCCGCTGACGGAGCCGTGTCGGCGGCCCGCAGCAACAGGTCCAAACACTCGGGTTCCGGGGCGCTGTCGTCGTGCAACAGCCACAGCCACGCGCCGGGATCGCCCCACCGCAAACGACCGGCCTCGACGGCCGCGGTGACCGCGGCCGCGTAGCCGGTGGAGGCTGGTAGCGTCAGGACTCCGTCGAGGAGTCCCCGCTCACGGGCGTCGGCGAGCACCGCCGCCGTGCTGTCGGTCGATCCGGTGTCCACGGCCAGGATGTGCCGAGGACGGACGGTGCCCGCCTCCACGGCGTCCAGCACCTCGGGAAGCCATCGCGCTCCGTTGTGGCAGACCAGGACGGCGAGAACCGGCGCGCTGGCCACCGGCGAGGACACGGCGAAGGACCGGGGCACGTACCTCTCCGGAGATCACGGGGGCCGGACGACATCACCCTAACGAGGGGACACACCCGCCCGTCGCGCCCATGTCCGCCGACGCCTCCGTCACACGGCGCGCTTCTTCAGCTTGCGCCGTTCCCGTTCGGACAACCCGCCCCAGATGCCGAACCGTTCGTCGTGCGCCAGCGCGTACTCCAGGCAGTCGTCCTTGACCTCGCATCCCTGGCAGATGCGCTTGGCCTCCCTCGTCGAGCCCCCCTTCTCCGGGAAGAACGCCTCCGGATCGGTCTGCGCGCACAGGGCGCGTTCCTGCCAATCCTGCTCTTCCGCCACGCCGAGGAGGTCGGTGAGCACGCCCAGATCCTCGTCCGGGTGCCCACCCCACTCCATGACGTGCCCCCATTCCTGTCCAGTAGTGTCCAACCGCACGTCCGCCTCCTCGCTCTCACGCACTCCCAGGACCGGCGGTACCGGATGCCCCAGCTGCCCCCCTTTTAAGACAGCGAAATGACATCAATGTGATTACACCCGCGTGATGCGCCTGGGTCAAGTGGAGTAACGAGGATGGGGGACACTGGTCCGCGGCACGCGCAAGCGGACACGCCGATGACCTCACAGGGAATTGACCGAGTTCGTCACGCGACGAACGGAGGGGACAGACTAGGCCCGTGCAACGCTCACTCGTCCGCCCCAGCCTGCTCTTCTACGCCATCCTCGCCGTCACGGTCCTGGGTGGCGCGCTGGCCACCACCGCCGCCCCTGACGAACTGTTCAACCGCACCGTGCTCGGCACGCTCGGCGTGTTCCTGCTCGTGATCGGCGGCTGGGCACTCTCGCTGACCCTGCACGAGTTCGGTCACGCGCTGGTCGCCTACCGGGGCGGCGACCGCGAGGTCGCGGCCAAGGGCTACCTCACCATGGACATCCGCCGCTACACCGACCCGGTGCTGTCACTGGTGCTGCCACTGATCATTCTCGCGATCGGCGGCATCCCGCTGCCCGGTGGCGCCGTGTGGATCAACCAGTGGGCCCTGCGCTCGCGCTCGGTCTCGTCCTGGGTGTCGCTGGCCGGGCCGTTGAGCAATCTCGCCCTCGGCATCGCGCTCACGACAGCGGTCGTGCTGGTGGACATGCCGCTCGGCCTGCTGGCCGGGCTGTCCTACCTGGCCTCGCTCCAGATCCTGGCCTTCGTGATCAACATCCTGCCGATCCCGGGCCTCGACGGCTACGGCGCGCTGGAGCCCTACCTGTCGCCGCGAGCGCGCGAGTTCGGCCACAAGGCCCGTCCCTGGGCGCCACTGGTCCTGCTCGCGTTGATCATCGGAATACCCGGCGTCGGGCAGGCCCTGTGGGGGCTCGCCGACGCCGTGTTCGCCGCGGTCGGAGGCCAGGCGGACATCGCCGCGTGGGGACAGGGCCTGTTCATGTTCTGGCGGTACTGACTCCGGCTCCCGTGTGACCGCGGCGCCCGCTAGGCCCCGCGGTCACGCCGGGCGAGCCAGGTACGGGCGCCCTCGGCCACCGTGCGCAGCGCCGCGCGCTCGCCGAAGTAGTTGCCCACCATGCCGACCACCGGCAGGGCACCGAGGGCCTGGTGATGCACCCGCCCGCTCGGGCGCTTCTCCAGCTCGCCGGTGATCGCCAGCAGGGAACGGCCCAGCCGCCACACGGTGCGGGCACCCGGCTTGAGTCCCACCCGGCGCTCGCCCGCACGCCGGGCCGCCGCCAGGTCCTCGGTCAGCTCCTCGGTCCGACGGTCCTCGGCGGCGGCGTCGTGCCCCGCGTCACGGCCAGCCGCCAGCTCCGGGTCGAGGTCGCGCTCGAACAGCACCCACGCCACGAGCCGGACGCGCTCACCGACGTCGGTGACGCCGTGCTCGCCCGCGACGGCGCACAGCAGCAACCCCTGGGTGGCGACTCCGATCGTGTCCTGCACCGGGAGCCGGTCCGCCAGGACGCCGCCGAGTCCCGGTACGGCCGTGAGCAGCGCGGTGAAGCGTCCGACGCGGTTGACCCACCAGTCCGTGCGGTCGGCGGCGTCCATCCTGCTCCACGCGGGCGTGCCGGGCACCCGCACCGAACGCAGCCCCGTGACCAGCCGTGCCCGCACGGAGGAGGCGACCTCACCGTCCCCTGTGGAATTCGACTCGCCGGCGCCCGCCGCGAACGGCTCGGCCTCCCGCAACGCGTCCACGAGCGGGGCCGTCGCGCGCACGAACGGACGCAGAGCCCGGACGACCTGCCTGTCGCTGATCGGTTCGGCCACCGGCTACCCCGCTTCCCGTGTCCCCTGCGCGTCCGCCGATCCCGCCGCCCGGCGACGTTTGTCGCCGGAGGCGAGCGTCCCACCCAGCGCCACCGCCGCGGGCAGTGCTCCGGCCACGAGCAGCACCAGCGCGCGCCAGTCGGCGAGCAGCACGATGTCCCCACCGGGTCCGCCGAGCCCGAGGACGAGCAGCGTCACCAGCCACGCCAGCAGCGGGACCGTGGCCAGCTTGCGGGGCACGAGCGTGGCAGCGTGGGTCACCAGCAGCGGCGTGGTCACCGCGGCCAGCACCACGCTGATGAGAAACGGGATGTCCCCGAGCCGGGGCAGCACCACACCGTCCAGCCGCAGTGGCAGGAAGAACAGCTCCATCGTCGCGAGCAGCGCGGCGTCGAGCGCCAGCACGGCCAGCGTGCCCAGGTTCGCGCGGCCGGAGGCGCCTCGGCGTCGCGGTGCCCGCGCGG
>NZ_KB912726.1:0-4569 GCF_000383795.1 Saccharomonospora saliphila YIM 90502 | reverse complement strand
CTTCTCCGGGAAGAACGCCTCCGGATCGGTCTGCGCGCACAGGGCGCGTTCCTGCCAATCCTGCTCTTCCGCCACGCCGAGGAGGTCGGTGAGCACGCCCAGATCCTCGTCCGGGTGCCCCACCCCACTCCATGACGTGCCCCCCATTCCCTGTCCAGTAGTGTCCAACCGCACGTCCGCCTCCTCGCTCTCACGCACTCCCAGGACCGGCGGTACCGGACTGCCCCAGCTGCCCCCTTTTAAGACAGCGAAATGACATCAATGTGATTACACCCGCGTGATGCGCCTGGGTCAAGTGCCAGGCCAGCGGCATGCCCGCCAGCACGGCGAGCGCCGTCGCCGCGGCGGCCTGGGCCACGGTGAACCCGGCGAGCCGCCAGGTGGTGGACTCGGCCAGCACGGCGGCGACCCCGCCGTCGGCGAAGCCGAGCCGGATGATCGCCACGACGGGCCAGGTGAACAGCACGCCGAGGAAGGCGACCGGCAGGAAGGCGAGCCCGGCCGCCCCCGCTACCCGTCCAGCACCGCGCGCCATTCACCGATCCAGCGTTCGCGGTGGTCGGTCACCCGGTCGGCGGGCAGGGACAGGGGGTCCTGCGGCAGCGGCGCCACCCGCGACCAGCCCTCGGGAAGGTCGACACCCTGCCGCGTCGGGTAGACGTACATGTTCCGCGCCAGGGTGGCCTGGAACTCGTGCGAGAGGAGGAAGTCGACCACCCTCCCCGCCTCCTCGGGGTGCTCGGTGCCCGCCACCACACCCGCGTACTCGACCTGGCGGTAGCACGTGTCCAGCAGTGCGCGCGTGCGTGGTGTGCCGTCCTGGCCGACCTCCGCCGCCGGGGACGAGGCGTAGGAGAGCACGATCGGACGGTCGCCCTCGCCGGAGGAGCCCGAGAACTCCTGGGTGTAGGCCTCGGTCCAGCCGCTGACGACCTGCGCGCCGTTGTCGGCGAGAGCGGACCAGTAGTCTCGCCAGCCGTCGTCGCCGTACTCGGCCACGGTGGCCAGCAGGAACGCCAGACCGGGCGAGGAGGTCGCGGGACTCGGCACCACGAACAGGTCCTCGTACTCGGGCTCGGTGAGGTCGGCCAGGCTCGTCGGCTCGGGCACGTCCCGCTCGGCGAACCACTCGGTGTCGATGTTGACGCAGACGTCGCCGACGTCGACCGCCGAGAGCCGCTGGCGCGGGTCGATCGCGTAGCGCTGGGGGCCCCGGTCGGCCTCGGGACTGGTGTAGGGCTCGAACACCCCCGCGTCGAGCGCACGGCTGGCGAAGGTGGAGTCGACTCCGTACGCCACGTCGGCGATCGGGTCGTCCTTGCTCAGCACCAGCGTGTTGGTCAGCTCACCGGCGTCGCCCTCCGGGCGGATGTCGAGGCGCAGCCCGGCGCGCTGCTCGAAGGCGTCGACGACCTCCTCCGGCACGGCCCACGACTGGTGGGTGACGAGCGTGACCGTCACCAGATCCCCTGCCGGTTCGTCCTCACCGCCGGTGAGCGTGCACCCCGAGGCGAACACCCCCGCCGACAGCAGCGCCGCCGCCACACGCGGCGCGCCGACGTGGTGGCCCGACCTGTGGCCCATTCACCCTCCTTGCCGTGGCCGGCGCGGAAAGGTGCGACCACCTTCCCTGCGTCGGCATGATCCGATTCAGGTGCGGACGGTCGCGGGCTGCGTGCCCGCCTCTCAGCCCGGCGCACCGGACTCCCGTGGCAGCGTGCAGGGTACCTGGCCACGTACCACGATGGAGCCATGACGCAGTTACTCAGTGACGAACGCATCGACGAGGCCCTGACGCACCTGCCGGAGTGGCGCCGGGAGGGAGCGGCGATCGTGCGCACGGCCGAGCTGGCCGACTTCCCGCACGCGATCCAGGTGGTCAACCGGGTCGCCGAGATCGCGGAGAGCGAGAACCACCACCCCGACTTCGACATCCGCTGGCGCAGGGTCACCTTCCGGCTGAGCACCCATTCCCACGGTGGGATCACCGAGAAGGACATTTCCCTGGCAGGCGAGATCGATGGGGTGCTCGACACAGTGTGATCTCCGCGGGTTCGGGCAACTCCTGAAGCGGCATCGAACGTTGTGCGGGTGGGGTCATCCGATGTCGAGGGGAGTGCGCGATGAAGCAGTTCGTCCGGGGTGTGGCGATGTCGTCGGTGCTGGGGCTGCTGATGGTCCTGTGGCCGGCGACCGGCGCGCTGTCCGCGTCCGCGCAGGAGGACTCTCCGACCAACCCGCCCGAGAGCGCGCCCACCCCGCCGTCCGACGAGGTCGTGCAGGCTCTCGTGGTCGGCGGCACCGCGTTCGCGATCATGGTCGCCGCGGCGTGCGCCGTGCTGTTCTACACCGCGCGCAGGCGCGGCCACGCCGACCACGGCTGAGTGCGTTCTCCCTGCGGTGACCTGATCGAGTTCGGGGCGTGATCGCGTCCGGATATGCTCTCGCGGCCCCACCGTGCCGGCCGCGACGCGTCCTCGCGGTCGCGAACCGAGGAGAAGCCCGGAAATGCCGTCGCCCCGCATCGTCAGACTCGCCGCCGTCCTCGTCGCCGGTCTCGCCCTCACCTCGTGCACGACCGTGGCGGCGGGGTCGGCCGAGCCGGCCGCCGGGTTCGCGTCCGCCGCACAGCGGCCGTCCGATTCGAGCGCGCCCACCGCCCCCGAGGGCGAGGAGGCGGCCGTGATCGAAACGTTCGAGTCCTACCGGCAGGCGGTGGGGGACAGGGACGGAGATACCGCCGCCGACCTCGTCGGCCCGGAAGGTCTCGACCACTACGACACGCTCAGCGACGTGGCCGGCTCCGCCGGGCCGGAGGAGTTCGCCGAGCTGCCCGCGATGGACCGGTTCGTCGCGGCCCTCTTCCGGATCGCCGCCGGGCCGGAGCAGGCCGCGGAGATGGACGGCCACGCCGCCTACTCGTTCGGTGTCCAGGAGGGCCTGGTGGACGACTCCTCGGTGGCAGGCACCGAGATCGACACCGTCGCGGTGCACGGGGACCGCGCCACGGCCGCACTGCTCGTGCACGGCCAGCCCGCGCCGTACGAGTTCACGTTCCAGCTCCTCGACGGCATGTGGAAGTTCGACATCATGCCGGTACTGAGGATGGCCCGCGCGAGCTTCCCCCAGCTCGCCGAACAACAGGGGCTGACCGAGGAGGAGTTCATCTTTCGGGCACTCGAGGCCTACGCGGGCGAGCCCGTCGACGAATCGCTCTTCGAACGCCCGTGATTCGAATCCGCCGCGACCCATACCCGGACGATGGTCCACCCTTCGGGTTGCTGACCAGGCACGAAGCCGGTCGCGCGGGTTAGCCTCCTCCCGCCCGCGCCGCACGGACCACACCCGTGCGCTGCCCAGAGCGCGGTGGTCGTTTCGTGCGAGGAGAGCACATGGTTTCGTGGCACCGAACCGTTCGGACACTGGCGGCCGTCCTGGCGGGCGTGATCACCGTGGGTATGGTGTCGTGTTCGGGCGTCGAGGGCTCCGCCGACGACCCCACCGGTCGAGCGGGCCGCGGTACGGACGCCGACGCCGTGGCGGAGGTCTTCACCCGGCACCGCGAGGCGGTACGCGGCGGCGACGGTGCGACGGCGGCCGCCCTCATCAGCGACGAGACGGCCTCCTACTACGCCTTGCTGGCCGATCTGGCCGCGACGGCGGGGCCGGAACGCATCGCCGAGCTGCCCGCGCTGGACCGGTCGAACGTCGGCGTGTTCCGCATCGCCTCCACCCCGGAGGAAATGGGACAGCGGGACGGACGGCAGACCTACGCGTTCGCCGTCACCGAAGGGTTGCTGACACGCTCCGGCGTCGGGCGGCACGACCTCGGAGAGGTGACGGTCGAGGGGAATCGGGCGGTGGCAGACGCGCTTACCGAGGGCGAGCCCGCGCCGTTCGAGTACGAGTTCGAGCGGGTCGGCGACGCGTGGCGGATCAACCTGCTCCCGATGATCACGATGTCGCGCAGCCTGCTCGCGCGGCTGGCCGAGGAGCGCGGGACCAGCCAGGAGAAGCTCGCTCTCCAGCTCATCGAGTCGGCCACCGGCCAGGCGGTCGACGAGTCGCTGTTCGCACGACCGCGCGGCTGACCCGCTCCCGGCACGTCTCATCGAGCCGGGGCTTTCCGCCGGGTGCGGTCACGTCTCCCGTGCGCGGTGACGGCCCCACGGCTGAGCACGACGCCGGCGACCACCAGGGCGGCGCCGACGGGCTGATTCCACGCGATGCGCTCGCCCAGCAGGAGGGCGCCGAGCGCGACCCCGACGACGGGCGTGAGGTAGGTGACGGTCGAGGCGGGTGCGGCGCCCCAGCCCGCGACGAGATTGGTGTTCCACACATACGCCAGCCCGGTGCCGAACACGCCCAGGCCCAGCATGCTGGCCACCACGGCCGGGTCGAGGGTCACCGGAAGGCCGTCCACGAGGGGCACGGTGGCCGCGAGCGCGACGGCACCGACGCCGACCTGCACGGCCGCCACGGCCGGTGCGGCGAGCCGCAGCGGGCGACGAACGTGCGCAGGTAGACGAACGCCGTCCCGTAGCTCGCCGTGGCCGCGAGGCACGCGAG
>NZ_KB912725.1:2280-3945 GCF_000383795.1 Saccharomonospora saliphila YIM 90502 | reverse complement strand
CCGGCGCGGTGCGGGGCGTGGCGGCCGCGGGTCCACCGGCCACGGCGTCGGCGAAGCGCGCGATCGTCGGGTGGGCGTAGAGCAGCGTCGGGTCGACGGACCGGCCCAGCCACGTGGCCAGGTCGCCGGTCAGGGACAGCACCGCAGCCGAATCCATGCCGAGGTTGCCGAAGGTCACGTCGGAGTCGACCTCGCGCGGCGCCCGCCCGGTGAGACCGGCGACCGCCTCGCGCAGCCACGCGGCCACCGTGGCGGGGTCCTCGGTCGCGCCTGCGGTGACCGGCGGGGCCGAGAGGTCGCTGACGTGCACCGGTTCGAGCTCGCCGCCCACGTAGCGCTGCCGCGTGTAGCGGCGGCGGACCTTGCCGCTGGTGGTCTTCGGCAGCGTGCCCGGGGGAAGCAGGACGAGCGTGTGCAGGCTGACGTCGTGGGCCTCGGTGACGGCGGCCCGCACCTGACGGGCGACCTCGTCGAGGTCGTGGCGTCCCTGTTCGGTGCGTTTGAGCTCCTGCACCACCACGAGGCGTTCCTCGTCGCCGGTCTCGACCGCGAACGCCACGCCGAGTCCGCGCCGGAGCGCCGGGTGGGCGTCGGTGAGCGTCAACTCCACGTCCTGCGGGTAGACGTTGCGGCCTCTGACGATGATGAGGTCCTTGAGCCGCCCGGTCAGGTACAGCTCGCCGTTGTGCATCGCGCCCAGGTCTCCGCTGCGCAGATAGGGGCCCGACCCGTCCGGCAGGTACCCTCCGAAGGTCTCCTCCGTCGCCTCCGGGCTCTGCCAGTAGCCCGCCGCCACGGTGCGGCCACGCATCCAGACCTCGCCGATGCCTCCGTCCGGAAGCGGGGCGTGTGTGTCGGGATCGACGATGCGCAGATCGGTGGCACCGCGCACCGTGCCGTTGGCGATGAGCGTCCGGGTCGGACGTCCCGTCTCCTCGGCGAAGGTGGGCGTGAGCACCCCCTCGGCGAGCCGGTCCGGGTCGGCCTCGACGGACGGGGGTCCCGCGCCGTCCGGCTGGATCGTCACCAGCAGGGTGGCCTCGGCCATGCCGTAGACGACGCGGTGTGTGCTGTGGCGGAACCCGCGGGAGGAGAAGGCGGCGGTGAACCGGTCGAGAGTGTCGGGCCTGATCGGCTCGGCCCCCAGTCCCAGCACGCGCCAGCGACTGAGGTCCAGCCCGCGCTTGTCCTCCTCCGTGATCCGTTCGGAACACAGATCGAGGACGAAGTTCGGGCTGAACGACGCGGTCGCCCCGTACCGGCTGATGGCCGACAGCCAGCGGAGCGGGCGCTGCACGAAGACCTCGGGCGGCATCTTCACCGTGGTCCCGCCGAGCAGCAGGGGCATGAGCAGGCCCGCCACCAGGCCGAAGTCGTGGAAGAGCGGCAGCCAGCTCACGACGACGTCCGCCTCGCCGAGGGCGAAGGCGTCGGCGGTGAGGCGAAGCTGGTAGGTCAGGCAGTCGTGGGTCACCACGACGCCCTTGCCCATGCTGGTCGACCCGGACGTGTACTGGAGGTAGGCGACGTCCTCCGGCCGGAGGTGCGGCGGGGACCACGCCTGCTCGACCGGGTCGGCGAGGCTGCCCGCCGACCACACCCGGCAGCCGTGCCGGGACACGGCTGCCGGCAGGGCGGCGGTGTCGTCGGGCACGATCGCCACGG
>NZ_KB912725.1:0-2180 GCF_000383795.1 Saccharomonospora saliphila YIM 90502 | reverse complement strand
GTCACCCGACGCGGACGCCGCATGGCCGCACTCGGGCTGCATCCCCGATTGGCTCGCGCGCTGCTCGACGGCGCCGACAGAGCGGGACGCCGCACCGCCGCCGAGGTCGTCGCCCTGCTCGACGACGACAGCCTCGCCCGGCACGCCGATCTGGCCACGGCCCTGAGGACGCTGCGCGGCAACGGCCCCGGTGCGGGGCGCTGGCGACGCGAGGTGCGCCGCCTGGAGAGGCTGGTGCCCGATCCGCCGGACCCGCCGGATGCCGGGGACGAAGCACTGGTCGTGGCCCTGGCCCACCCCGAGCGCGTCGCCCGCAGACGGGCGCCGCGCTCCCGCGCCTATCTGATGAGTGGCGGGACGGCGGTGGAGGTGCCGCGTTCTGAGGTGGTCGAGGACTCCTCGGGGATGCCCACCTCGGAGGGGCTGGCGGGGTCGGAGTGGCTGGCGGTCGCGGTAGCCGAACGGGAACCCGGCCGTGCGCACGGGTTCGTCCGGCTCGCCGCGCGTGCCGATCAACGCCTCGCCGAACAGGCCGCCGCCGGGATGTCGTCGGTGACCGACGAGATCGATTGGCACGACGGTGACGTGCGGGCACGCACGGTCAGCAGGCTGGGCGCGATCGTGCTTTCCGAGAAAGCAGTGGCCCAGGCCCCGGCCGGGGCGGTGCGTGCTGCGCTGCTTGACGGGCTGGCCACCGAGGGAACCGGCTTGCTGTGCTGGGACGCCGACGCCCACCAGCTCCGGCACCGGCTGGGGTTCCTGCACCGCGTCATCGGCCCACCGTGGCGCGCTACCACCGAGTCCGCCCTGCTCGCCGCGGCCGAGGAGTGGCTGGAACCGGAGCTGTCCGCCGCGCGCGGCCGCGCCGACCTCGCACGCATCGACGCCGGGCAGGCGCTGCGACGCCTGTTGCCGTGGCCAGAAGCCTCACGACTGGACGAACTCGCCCCGCCCCACATCGAGGTCCCCTCCGGCGCGCACGTGCGGGTGGACTACGAGCCGGACCAGCCTGCCTTGCCCGTACGGGTGCAGGAGGTGTTCGGCTGGACCAGCGTGCCCACGGTCGGCGGCGGCCGGGTGCCGGTGGTGCTGCGGCTGCTCGACCCGGCCGGACGTCCCGCGGCGGTGACCGGCGACCTCGCCTCGTTCTGGCGGAACGGGTACCGGCAGGTGCGTGCCGAACTGCGCGGCCGGTACCCCAAACACGCCTGGCCGGACGACCCGCTCACCGCGACGCCGAGCCGCCCCGGAAGGCGGTGACCAACGGAGGTGTCCCGGGCTGCTGGGACAGCGGCGCCGCTGGGTAATCACCGACGGGACCAACGGCGTCAACCGGAAAGAGCGCGACGATGGCCAATCCGACGATCAAGGACCGGCATCCCCCGGTGACTCCGGCCGGGCAGGGCAAGGGCGCCTGGCTCGCGATTCTGGAACAAGGCGCGAACCTGCTTCAGGAGACCACGCCACTGCGGGGTTTCGACGTCTACGTGGTGGGCTTCCACTGCGCCAAGGGCGAGCCGGGAATGCAGATGGAGGCGCACCACTACTGCCGCGTGGTCAACGACGACCTGCTGCAGTGCGTGATCTTCGACGGCAACACCCGCGAGGCGAACCTGATCGGTATCGAATACATCGTCTCCGAGGGCCTGTTCGACTCGCTGCCGGAAGAGGAGAAAGACTACTGGCACCCGCACAACTACGAGGTCCTGTCCGGTCAGCTGGTCGCCCCCGGACTGCCGGACGCGGCGGAGAAGGCGTTTCTCCGGCTGTTGCTGAACAGCTACGGCAAGACGTGGCACACCTGGCACACCGGCCGCCACGACGGGGAGCCCGGCACGGCCGTGCCGCTGGGAGCGCCGACACTGATGTGGTCGTTCAACCGTGATGGTGAGTGCGAGCAGTCCCTCGAACACGACCGGAACACGGCCATGAACCTGGACACGGCGGCCAAACACGAACAACGGCGCTCCTTCGCCGAGTTCGCACACCCCCAGCGCGGTGTCGACGCGATGGCCGACGACTTCGACGGCACCACGACACCGATCCCGGGCGTGGTCGACGTGCGCCACAGCGGGTCCCCCTCCCGGTGAGCAGACCTCGAGCGGCCCCGGACCGGCGCCGCCGCTGAGCCTGCGGCGGGTGGTGCCCGACCCGGCCGCGTGGGCTGGGTCGGCGAGCTG
>NZ_KB912724.1:34400-38608 GCF_000383795.1 Saccharomonospora saliphila YIM 90502 | reverse complement strand
CGCCCGCGACCGGACAGCCGGAGGCGCCCCGGGCGCGTGGTGTGCCCGCCGACCGCCGGGCGCGGGCACACCACGGGCCCTCGGGGATCAGTGGAAGAGGAACTTGGCGTCAGCGGTCTCCGTGCTCGGGCACAGGAAGCTGCCGCCACTCTTGTACACGGTCACCCCGGCGGCGCTGTAGGCGCGCGTCGTACCGTCCCGCTCGGCCTGCACGTTCTCCGCCTGGTACTCGCAGGTCACCCCGTATTCCACGACGGTGACGTCGATCAGGTCGGCGGTCGCCGTACCCGCCTCGTCGTCGAAGGTGACGGTCGGGTCGTTGTTCAACGTGACGGTCTTGCTGCCCGAGCACGTCGTGTTCGCGTTCACGGTCTCGTGGTCCACGGTCAGCGTCTCGGGCGGGTTCGCGCTGGTGTCCGCGTTGGTCCAGCTGCACGTGTCGCCGCCGGAACTGATGGAACCGTCGACCTTCTGGTGGTCCGCGGCGGCGACTCCCGCCGTCATGCCCGTGAGGGCCAGCGCACCGACGAAAGTCCCGAGCGTTGTCATGAGCCGAGCCACTGTTACCTCCATTGGCCAGTGTTACCAGCAGGTAGCTGGCCCTCCAATAGAAACATTGGAGTTTCTATTGGTCAACCCGGAGCATCGCACCGGGTACCGGGCGTCACCGCAGCGGTGTCCGGACGAACGGCGTCAGCGCGCACAGCTCCCGGCGCAGGTCCGCGGCGTCCGGGTCGGCGTCGGCGCCGGCGCCCAGCACCCGCTCCGCGGCGCGAAACACCAGTCCCACCACGAACTCGACGTGCGTGCTCCCCGCGGGCGTGTGGTCGCCGGGCCGCTCGATCAGGGCAGCCACGGATTCCTTGAAGGCGGCCAGCCGCGCGATCAGGATCGGTTCGCACGCGCGCGCGGCGACCACGAACAGGAACCGGGCCGCGTCCCGGTGGCTCGCGGTCCAGCGCAGGACAGCCTCGACCACGCGCCGGTAGCGCTCGACACAGTCCCCCTCGCCCCGCCACGCCGCCGCGCACACCGACCAGCACTCGCCCGCCGCCTCGTCGAAGGCGGCCGCGCCACAGGCCAGCACGTTTCGGTAGTGTTGGCCGAACACCCGACGTTCCACACCGGCCGCCACCGCCACCTCGGCCGCGGACACCTCGGCCAAGGACCTCCCCCGCAGGACCGCCCGGAGCGCCGACCGCAGCCGGGCACACACGGGACACTCTGCTGTGTGCGTGGTCACAATCGGAGGGTAACGGCCGGTGAACGCACGGCCAACAGACGACAGCGCACGACCGGACCGGAGGAACGGTGGGCGAGCGGACGGAACGGTTACCGCCCGGCCGCCACGGGCTGTCCCGCGACTACGTCACCGACCACCAGCGGGCCCGGGTACTGGGCGCGGTGAGTGAGGTCGTGGCCGAGCACGGCTTCCCCGGCCTGACCGTGGAGCGCGTCACCACCACGGCGCGCGTCTCCCGCAAGACCTTCTACCAGTATTTCCGGAACAAGGAGGAGGCCTTCCTCGCCGCCTACGACGACGTGGAGCGGCGCCTGACGGACCGGCTCGGACGCGTGCCGGATCACGCGGGTGACCTCGTGCGCCGGGTGGAGACCGCCCTGGCGACCGTCCTCCGGTTCCTCGCCGAGAACCCGGCCGAGGCCCACCTCGCGGTCGTCGAGGTGCTGGCGGCGGGCCCGGAAGCCCTGCGGCGGCGCCACGAGTCGGTGCGCGCGGTCGTCGCGCTCGTCGACCGCGACCTGTGCGCGCTCGCGGAGTCCCACGGCGCGCGGCGGCCGCCGTCGATCACCGCGGAGACCGTCGTGGGCGGCGTGGTCGAGGTCCTGTACAGCCGGATCGTCCGAGGCGAGACCGACGGTCTGCCGGAGTTGCTCGGCGACCTCGTGTACTGCGCGCTGCTGCCCTACCTCGGCCCGGCGGCCGCCGCCGCGGAGCACGACCGCCTCACCGCACCGGGGGAACCCGCGCACCACGCAGGTGCTTAGCAATGCGAATGATCAATCTCTAGACTGACGGCATGGAGTTTCGTCGTCTCGGCCGAAGTGGCCTCACCGTCAGTGAAATCTCGTACGGAAACTGGCTCACCCACGGATCGCAGGTGGAGGAGGAGCAGGCCCACGCCTGCATCCGGGCGGCGCTGGACGCCGGAATCACGACCTTCGACACCGCCGACGTGTACGCCAATACCGCCGCGGAATCGGTGCTCGGCCGGGGTCTGGCCGGGCAGCGCAGGGAGAGCCTGGAGATCTGCACGAAGGTGTTCTGGCCGACCGGGCCCGGCGGGCCCAACGACAAGGGCCTCGGCCGCAAGCACATCATGGAGTCGGCACACGCGTCGCTGAGGCGTCTCGGCACCGACTACGTCGACCTCTACCAGGCGCACCGGTTCGACCACACGGTACCGCTCGAGGAGACGATGACCGCCTTCGCCGACCTCGTGCGCCAGGGCAAGGTGCTCTACGTCGGCGTGTCGGAGTGGAGCGCCGAGCAGATCGCGCGGGGTGCCGCGCTCGCCCGTGAGCTGAAGATTCCGTTCGTGTCGAACCAGCCGCAGTACAACATGCTGTGGCGGGTGATCGAGGAGCAGGTCGTACCCACCAGCGAGCGCGAGGGCCTGAGCCAGATCGTCTGGTCGCCGATCGCCCAGGGCGTGCTCACCGGCAAGTACCGGCCCGGCCAGGCGCTGCCCGAGGGGTCGCGCGCCACCGACGAGAAGGGCGGCGGCGCGAAGACGATCAGCAGGTTCCTCCGCGACGAGGTGCTCACCAGCGTGGAGCGGCTGCGCCCGCTCGCCGAGCAGGCGGGTCTCTCACTCGCCCAGCTCGCGGTCGCGTGGGTGTTGCAGAACGGCAACGTGGCCTCCGCGATCATCGGCGCGTCGCGCCCCGAGCAGGTGCGCGAGAACGTCGAGGCGGTCGGCGTCCGGCTCGACGACGACCTGATGCGGGCCATCGACACCGAGCTGGCCGACGTGATCGAGCGCGACCCCAGCCACACCCGGAGCCCGGTCTTCTGACCCGCCGCCGGGTCCCGCTCCCGGCGGACGTCCCGGACCTCACCCCGGCCGGGTGCCGCGCACCTCCGCGCGGTGGCCCGGGCCGGGGCGGGACGGGCCACCGGCCAGAACCCGCTCGGCGACCACCAGGTCGTGCGGGTAGGTGATCTTGATGTTGCGGGGGTCGCCGGGGACCCACCGCACCGGCACACCACCGAAGCGCTCCACACAGGACGCCGTGTCGGTGCCCACGAAGCCCTCCCGGTACGCCTGTTCGTAGACCTCCAACAGCGGCGCGGCGCGGAAGCCCTGCGGGGTCTGCACGCGCACGAGGGTCTCGCCGGGCCGGTCGACGACCACATCCTTCTCGGCCGGGACCTCGACGAGGTCGTCGGCGGCCAGACCGGGCACGGCGCCGCCGTGTTCCCGGGCGGCCCGCAGCACCGCCGTGATCAGGTCGACGTCGGCCAGCGGGCGCGCGCCGTCGTGCAGCAGGACGGTGTCCACCTCGCCCGTCTCGATCCGCGCGGCGAGATGGCGCAGGGCGCACAGCTCTGATTCCTGTCTGCTGGCGCCGCCGTGCACGACCTCGACCTCGGCGTCGAGGTCGGCGTCCAGTACCGCCGAGACCAGCTCGTCGTCCCGCGGCCTGGTCACCAGCACCAGCGTGCCGATCCCCGGTGTCCGCGCGAAAGCCTCCAGCGACCAGGACACGACGGCGCGCCCGGCCAGAGACAGGTACACCTTGTTCGTCGCCGCACCCACCCGCGAACCCGCGCCGCTGGCCAGCACCACACCCGCCGCGCGGCCGGGGCCGCCATTCCGCCCTCGCGCCATCCGCCCGAGCATAGAAGTCGTTCACCGTCCCCGGCCCGGGGGCCACCCGCGCGCATCCTGCGAAAGGCGGTGCCCACACCGCCACAGCGTCACAGCGGTTCCCACCGCCACAGCGTCACAGCGGTGCCACGACTGGGTACCGTGTCGGCGTGCCTGTTGAGTTCGCCGACGTGCCCGCTCTCTTCGACGTTGCCGACGCGCCGCCGGCACGCCGCCGTCCCCGGTTCGGCACGGTGGCCGAACTCGGTTCCTGGTTGGCCACCTGCCAGGGCGCGTTCCCGCCCCGGCCGCTGAGCCGCCCGCGGCTCGTGGTGTTCGCCGCCGACCACGGCATCGCCGCGCGCGAGGTGTCCG
>NZ_KB912724.1:31302-34300 GCF_000383795.1 Saccharomonospora saliphila YIM 90502 | reverse complement strand
TACGCGGGCGCGCTCGTCGCCGCGCTGCACGCCCGGTACGCGCCCGGTGCGCCGGAACTGACCTGGCCGGACCTGGTCAGCCGAGTCCTGGAGCTGCGTGGCACACCGGAGGCCGCGCCCCCGCCCGCGACGGCGGCGGCGCTGGCCGGTGTCCGGAAGCGACTGGGCGTGTGCCTACCGGACGGCTACCGTGACTTCCTCGCTACCTGCGACGGCCTGCCCGCCGACGTGGTGTTCCCCCGTCTGCTCGGCGCGGACGAGCTGTACCTCGCCGGGAAGGACAACGACTCCAACGCCGACAGCGCCGACGACTCCAACGGCGACCGGGCCGACGAGACCGACAGGGCCGACGAGGCCGAGGTCGTGATCGCCGATCCCCCGACGGTGCGCCTGCGTCCGGACGGCACGGTGGTCGAGGACGACCCGCTCTTCGGGCGCACGCACCACGCCGACGTCCGCGCGCTGCTCGAACGGCACCGCGAACTGCTGGAAGCGGCCCGGTAACGCCGTACCCGAGGTGGCGCGGCGGCCTCCGCTTTCGAACCCGCGCGGGAACGCGTCATCGATCCTCGGCGCGCCCCCGATCCTCGTCGAGTTGCTCCCTGCGCCGCAGAATGCGCTGCCGTTCGGTGTACTCGCGCATGCGCCGCGGATAGCCGGTCTTGGCCACCTCGTAGACCGGGATGGCGCGTTTCTTGCCGAAATCCTGCGCGGCGGCCAGGCTGCCGATCCGCCTGCGGGTCCACTCGCCGTCGTGTGCGACGAGCACCACTGTGGTCTCCGTTACGTTCGTGCGCGGTTCGACGAACGCCTCGACCCCGCGCCGCGCGGACGCCCACTGGTCGAGATGGGCGGTGTCGGCGGAGCTCGCGCCACGCAGGGCCCCCTGCCTGCGAGAACCGCCACCGCCCTTGCGGCGCCGGCGCAGCGAGTCGAATAGGCCCACCTCGATCACCTTCCTTCCTCGGCGTCGTCCGAGCATTATTCCGATCGCGCGACACGCTGTCTGCCCCACCTGGACGGCCGCCGCCGCGCCCCGCACACCCGGCCCGACGTGCTCGCCCGCGCGCGTCACATGCCCACTAGGTCGCACCCGTTTCGGGTGAGGTGACAAGATGAGGTGGCATGAGCGCCCAACCGCGCCCGTGGACACGATCAACACCTGCCTGCCGAGGAGTGTGCAAGTGACCGACGCTGAAGCCGACCTGGTGATCCTTGGTGGCGGATCGGGTGGTTACGCCGCGGCGTTCCGCGCCGCCGAGCTGGGCCTGTCCGTCACACTGATCGAGAAGGACAAGCTGGGCGGCACGTGCCTGCATCGAGGCTGCATCCCGACCAAGGCGCTGCTGCACGCCGCCGAGGTCGCCGACTCGGCGCGCGACGGCGACCAGTTCGGCGTCAAGACCGTGTTCGAGGGCGTCGACATCGGTGGGGTCCACAAGTACAAGGACACCGTCGTCACGCGCCTGTACAAGGGCCTGCAGGGCCTGGCGAAGGCGCACAAGATCAACTACGTCGAGGGCACCGGGACGTTCGTCGGCGGGACGACCGTCGAGGTCGACGGCACCCGTTACACCGGCAAGAACGTCCTGCTGGCCACCGGCTCCTACTCCAAGACGCTGCCCGGGCTCGACCTCGGCGGCCGTGTCATCGCCAGTGAGGACGCGCTGAACCTCGACTACGTGCCCGAGAAGGTCGTGGTGCTCGGTGGTGGCGTGATCGGCGTCGAGTTCGCCAGCGTGTGGGCCTCCTTCGGCGCCGAGGTCACCATCGTCGAGGCGCTGCCCCGGCTGGTGCCCGCCGAGGACGAGTTCGCCTCCAAGCAGCTCGAACGCGCCTTCCGCCGACGCAAGATCAACTACAAGACCGGCGTGAAGTTCACGGGCGCCAAGCAGGACGACAACGGCGTGAGCGTGACGCTGGAGTCCGGCGAGACGCTGGAGGCCGACCTGCTGCTGGTCGCCGTCGGCCGGGGACCGAACACCGCGGGGCACGGCTACGACGAGGCCGGAATCACGATGGAGCGCGGCTTCGTGCGTACCGACGAGCGGCTGCGTACGAGCCTGCCGAACGTCTACGCGGTCGGCGACATCGTGCCCGGGCTCCAGCTCGCCCACCGCGGGTTCCAGCAGGGCGTCTTCGTCGCCGAGGAGATCGCCGGGCTGAACCCGGCGCCGGTCGACGAGGACGGCATCCCCCGGGTCACCTACTCGCACCCGGAGGTCGCCTCGGTGGGCCTGACCGAGGCCCAGGCCAAGGAGCGCTACGGCGCCGAGGTCACCACGTTCACCTACGACCTCGCGGGCAACGGCAAGAGCCAGATCCTCAAGACCTCCGGTGCGGTGAAGCTGGTCAAGGCACCCGACGGCCCGGTCGTCGGACTGCACCTGGTGGGTGACCGGGTCGGCGAGCTGATCGGTGAGGCCCAGCTCATCTACAACTGGGAGGCCTTCCCGGAAGACGTCGCTCCGCTGATCCACGCCCACCCCACCCAGTCCGAGGCCCTCGGCGAGGCACACCTCGCGCTGGCCGGCAAGCCGCTGCACGTGCACGGCTGAGCGGCGGCGCCAGCACGGACAGCGCCGACTCCACGCCGACCCGCATCGCGGAAGTCGACGCACCAGACCGACACCAGCACACACGCACAAGGGAGTCAGCAGACGATGGCGTACTCCGTCACATTGCCGGAGCTCGGGGAGAGTGTCACGGAGGGCACGGTCACCCGGTGGCTCAAGCAGGAGGGGGACAGTGTCGAGGTCGACGAGCCGCTGCTCGAGATCTCCACCGACAAGGTCGACACCGAGGTCCCCTCCCCCGTCGCGGGCACGGTCCAGCGGATCGTGGCGCGTGAGGACGAGACCATCGAGGTCGGTGCCGAGCTCGCCGTGATCGACGACGGCTCCGGCGGTGGACAGGCCACGGCGGCCCAGGCCGCTCCCGAGCCGTCCGGGGAAGCGGAGCGGCAGGCACCGGCGCAGCCCGCACCGCAGGACGCGGC
>NZ_KB912724.1:29297-31202 GCF_000383795.1 Saccharomonospora saliphila YIM 90502 | reverse complement strand
CGGCGGCCCCGCAGGCGCGTCCGTCGGCGCCGTCGGAGCCGGACCGCGCGGTGGCGGTGTCGGACTCGGAGAAGGCGGCCCTGCGCGGCACCGTGCAGAAGGCGAGCCGCATCCGCCAGATCACGGCCGACAAGACCAAGGAGTCGCTCCAGGTCTCGGCGCAGCTCACGCAGGTCCACGAGGTGGACGTCACCAAGATCGCCAAGCTGCGGGCGCGGGCCAAGGAGGCCTTCCGTGAGCGGGAGGGCGTCGGCCTGACGTTCCTGCCGTTCTTCGCGAAGGCGACGGTCGAGGCGCTCAAGCAGCACCCGAACGTCAACGCCTCCTACAACGAGGACACCAAGGAGATCACCTACCACGGTGCGGTCCACCTCGGCGTGGCCGTGGACACCGAACGCGGTCTGCTGTCCGTGGTCATCCACGACGCCGGTGAGCTGAGCCTGGCCGGGCTGGCACACCGGATCGCCGACCTGGCGCAGCGGGCGCGCAACAACCGGGTGACGCCGGACGAGCTCACCGGAGGCACGTTCACGATCACCAACATCGGCAGCAACGGCGCCCTGTTCGACACCCCGATCATCGTGCAGCCGCAGTCGGGCATGCTCGGCACGGGCGCGGTGGTCAAGCGGCCGGTCGTGGTCACCGACGCCGAGGGCATCGACACCATCTCGATCCGGTCGATGGCCTACCTGCCGCTGACCTACGACCACCGGCTCATCGACGGCGCCGACGCCGGCCGGTTCCTCACCACGATCCGGCAGCGCCTCGAGGAGGGCCACTTCGAGGACGAGCTGGGACTGTAGGAGCCGCGCTCGCGGGAGTCCACGCGCGCCGAGGGGTGTCCGCCGTTCGCGGTGGGCGCCCCCCGGCGCCGAGGTTCTAGGGTGGTGCCATGCGCGTTCTCGTGGCCGGGTCGAGCGGTTTGCTCGGCACCACTCTGCGCTCGCACCTGACCGGTTCCGGCCACGTTGTGACGCGGCTGGTACGGGCGCGTCCCTCGGCCGCCGACGAACGGGGCTGGGACCCTCCGTCGGGGCGCATCGACACGGGTGCCTTCGACGGCGTCGACGCCGTGGTCAACCTGTGCGGGGCGCCGCTGGCCTCGGGCCGGTGGAACCAGGCGCGAAAGCAGGTACTGACCGACTCGCGGATCGAGCCGACCGAGGTGCTGGCCGAGGCGGTCGCCGAGCACCGCGTGCCGATCCTGGTCAACGCGTCCGGGATCAACTACTACGGCGACACCGGCGGCAGGCGGGTCGACGAGTCCGCCCCGCGCGGCGAGGGCTTTCTCGCCCGGTTGTGCGGCGAGTGGGAGGAAGCCACCGAACCCGCGCGCCGCGCCGGAGCGCGCGTGGTCCTGCTGCGGACGGCACCCGTGCTGGCGGGCCGGGGTGGCGTCCTCGCACCGCTGGTACCGCTGTTCCGGTTGGGGCTGGGTGGCAGGCTCGGCGACGGCCGCCAGTCCATGCCGTGGATCAGCCTCGCCGACGCGGTGGCGGCCATCGCGTTCGTGCTGGAGCACGACGAGATCGCGGGGCCGGTGAACCTCACCGCGCCGTCTCCGGCGACCAACGCCGAATTCACCGCCGCCCTCGGGCGGGCGCTGCACCGCCCGGCACCGTGGCGGGTCCCCGGCTTCGCCCTGCGGACGGCGCTCGGTGACGCCGCTGACGAAATGCTGCTGACCGGGACCCGCGCCGTCCCGGGGGTGCTGACCGACGCCGGGTTCCGGTACACCCACCGCGACCTCGACGGCGCGCTCGCCGCGGCACTGTGAGCCGCCGCGCGACCTCCGGGGTGCTGGGCGCGGTGGGCGCGGCGTGCCTCGCGGCGTTCGTCGCGCTCGGTCTCATGGTGCGCACGAGTCCCTCGGCGGTGGACACGGCCCTGCACGACGCCGTGGGC
>NZ_KB912724.1:19676-29197 GCF_000383795.1 Saccharomonospora saliphila YIM 90502 | reverse complement strand
CACGGCCGCCACGCTGGAGGCGGGCCCGGCACGGCCACGGCGGGTCAGGGGGAGGACTCGAGGTAGCGGCGGGCCACGGTGTCGCGGGCCGAGGAGCCCGCACGCCAGTCGGCGATCCACGGTCCGGTGCCCTCGCTGGGGTCGAGCACTCCCGCCTCCAACCACGTGAACCGGCCGTCCAGTACCTCGCGCGCCAGCGCGCGATCACCCCGGTCGGTGTTGGTCCACAGCGCGCCGAAGAGTCCCTCCACCCGCAGCCGCGCCTGCGCGCAGAAGGCGTCCGCCAGTTCGCGGGCCGCCTCGCCCTGCTCCGGGTCGTCGGCTCGAAGGTGCTCGGCACGCACACACGTGGCCGCCATCGCGAACAGCTCGGCGCCGATGTCGACGACCCGGCTGAGAAAGCCCTGCCGCTTCTCCAGCGCGGCCTGCCATCGCACCATGCCGTAGAACGTCGAACGGGCCAGCTTGCGCGACGCGCGCTCCACGTACCGCAGGTGCCCGGCCAGCGGGCCGAACTCGGCGAAGGACATGGGCATCTGTCCCGGGCCCGCCACCAGCCGGGGCAGCCACCGGGCGTAGAAGCCGCTCGCACGCGCCGCCGCCGCGGCCTTGCGACGGGGGTCGGCCTCCGGATCGGCGAGATCGCCCGCCGCCGCGAGGTGCGCGTCCACCGCCTCCCGCGCGATGAGCAGGTGCATGATCTCCGTCGAGCCCTCGAAGATCCGGTTGATCCGCAGGTCGCGGAGCAGTTGCTCGGCGGGAACGGCTCGCTCACCCCGGGCGGCGAGCGACTCGGCCGTCTCGTACCCGCGCCCGCCCCGGATCTGCACCAGCTCGTCGGCGATCGACCACGCCCGCTCGCTGGCCCACAGCTTCGCCAGCGCCGCCTCGATCCGGATGTCGTTGCGGCCCTCGTCGGCCAGTTGCGCCGACAGCTCCACCACCGATTCCAGGGCGAAGGTCGTGGCCGCGATGAACGAGATCTTGCGCGCGACCGCCTCGTGCGCGCCGAGCGGCTTGCCCCACTGCACGCGCTCGGCCGACCACTGCCGGGCGATCCGCAGGGCCCATTTGCCCGCGCCCGCGCACGAGGCGGGCACCGAGAGCCGTCCCGTGTTCAACGTGGTCAGCGCGATGCGGAGCCCGTCGCCCTCACGGCCGACGACGTTGCGCCGAGGCACCCGTACCCGGTGGAACCGGGTCACCCCGTTCTCGATCCCGCGCAGGCCCATGAAGCTGTTGCGCTGTTCCACCGTGATGCCCGGCGTGTCAGCCTCGACGACGAACGCCGTGATCCCGCCCCGGTGCCCCTCCCGACTCGGGACCCGTGCCATGACGACCAGCAGCTCGGCCACCACGCCGTTGGTGGTCCACAGCTTCACGCCGTCCAGTTCGTAAGCCTCGCCGTCCTCGGTGGGCGTGGCCGTGGTGGCCAGCCGCGCGGGGTCGGAGCCCACGTCGGGCTCGGTGAGCAGGAAGGCCGACACCGCTCCCCGTGCGCAGCGCGGCAGGTACTCGGCCTTCTGTTCCTCGGTGCCCGCCAGCTTGAGCGGCTCGGGCACGCCGATCGACTGGTGCGCCGACAACAGCACGCTCAGGGTCGAGTGCACCGAGCCCACCAGCATCAACGCCTGGTTGTAGGCCACCTGTGTGAGCCCGAGGCCGCCGTAGGACTCGGGGATCTTGATGCCGAAGCATCCCAGCTCGGCCAGCCCCTTGACGTAGGTGTCCGGGATGCGGCCCTCGCGCTCGATCACGGCAGGGTCGAGCGTCTCGCAGTATTGCCGCAACGCCCGCAGGAACGCCCCGGCGCGGGCGTCGTCCTCGGCGGACGGGCGCGGATGCGGGTGCACCAGGTCCAGGCGCAGCCTGCCCAGGTAGAGCTCCTTGGCGAACGAGGGTTTGCCCCAGTGGCGTTCCCGAGCCTGTTCGGCGACCTCACGGGCCTGCTTCTCGGTGACGGGTGCGTGCTCGGCCATCGACGTCCCCTTCCGGGTCGGCGGGGTCACAGAAGTGGTCACCGACGATGCTGATCGTCGAGTGTCGCCGACGATGCTGATCGTCGAGTGGTCACCGACGATGCTGATCATCGGCGGGCGTCGGTCACGGGATGCGCGACGGCCGGGCCGCCGATCGGCTCCCCGGGCACACCGCACGACCCTGTTACCCCGGGGTAGGCCGAAGTGGGGCCCGGGAAACCCCGGTCTCACGAATTCCCCCGGAGGCGGCACCACCGCATCCCCCGACCGGAGCGCGTCCCGGCGCGCTCGGCGCCCGACGCGCCGTTCGTCGCCGACGACGCGCTGGGCGTCGGGGCGCGGACGTCGGCCGGATGAGCACGAACGCACCGTGCGCCCGCGCCGGGCTTCCGTACGGGGCCGACGGTGCCCGGGTGAGCCCCGTCCCCGTCCTGCCGGGGGCTCACCCGTCGGCGCGCCTTGTCGCCGCGTCCCGCTCGATCCCCCTCGATCGCCGGAACGAGCACCATCGGGAGGTTCCGACGAACGGCGGGCATCACCCACCCGGACGGACGTGTCACACGTCACTGTCGCGTCCCGGGCTGCTCCCGCGCACCTCGCCGAAGGCTGGGTTCAGCCTTACCCGACCCCTCACGATTACGCCAGTTGGCGGCAGGGACACACCGGCAGACGTCACCCGAAAAGAGCATCTATGTGACCGACCGTGTTTGCTCCGAGAGCCGACGGTGACGGTACCGGCGCGCGTCCATGGTCGCCAGGCTCAGGGCCACCACGGTGAGCACCACGGAGCAGAGCAGAGCCCAGCGCAGCGCCGTCGGGTAACCGGCCCCCGAGTTCGCCACACCGGCGTGGAACACCGACGCGAGCACGGCGACGCCGATCGCCGTGCCGATCCGCTGGCCGGTCTGGAGCGCACCCCCGGCCGCTCCCGCCATCCGGGTGGGCACCCGGTCCAGCGTCAGCGTGGTGTTCGGCGAGATCACCATGCCCCCGCCGACGCCCGCGACCAGCAGCGGCACCGCCACGACATACCCGGCCGTGGCCGCGGTCGTGTAGGGCACGACCAGCGCGACCGTCCCCAGGCCCAGCATCACCAGCGACAACCCGAGCAGCGTCAGGCGCCGCCCCCACCTGGCGACCAGACGGCCCGCCACGGTCGCCGACACCGCGGCACCCAGCGCGAACGGCGTCACCACCAGGCCGGACTCCAGCGGCGTGTAGCCGAGCCCGTGCTGGAAGAACAGGGCGAAGACCAGCCAGATGCCCGCGAACCCGGTGAAGTACACGGTGGCGATCGCCGCCCCCGTGGCGTAACCGGGGGTCCGGGTGAACAGCCGGACATCGAGCAGCGGCGAGCCGCCCCGGCCGAGCACCCGGCGTTCCCAGCGCACGAACGCCACCCCGCACGCGCAGGCGGGCAAGAACATCCACCACAGCTCCCGCAGCCCGTCCTGCTCGGAGCGCACGAGCGGGAACAGCACCCCCAGCACGGCCAGGCCCAACAGCGCCATACCGGGGAAGTCGAGCTGCGAGGCCAGCCCGCGCCCCCGTGTGTGCGCCTTCGGCAACAGCTTGACAGCGAGAACGAAGGCCACGGCACCGATGGGCACGTTGACGAAGAACACCCAGCGCCAGCCCTCGTCCGCACCGAACAGCGCGATGATCAGCCCGCCGAGCACCGGCCCCACGGCGGTCGAGATGGCCACCGTGGTGCCGAACGCCCCGAAGGCCCGCCCCCGCTCCGCACCACGGAACAGCTCCTGGATCAGCCCACTGTTCTGCGGGGTGAGCAGGCCCGCGGCCACGCCCTGCGCCAGCCGGGCGAGCACGAGCATGGTCTCGTTGACGGCCGCGCCCGCCACGGCGCTGGTGGCCACGAAGGCCGACAGCGCGATCAAGAACATCCGGCGCCTGCCCACCGCGTCGCCGAGCCTGCCCCCGGACACCAGGACGAGACCGAAGGTCAGCGCGTAGCCGGACACGACCCACTGCACGCCCGCGTCGGTCGTGTCCAACCCGCGCTGGATCGACGGGAGGGCGACGTTGACGATGCTGACGTCGAGCAGGGACATGAAGCCCGCCGTGAGCGTGACGGCCAGTGCCCGCCAGCGACGCGGATCGGGCTCGTAGACCTCAGGGGCGGGGCCGGACGCGGAATCGGACGGCACCCGTCCCACGGTATTGACCACCGAGGTCAGGTGCTCGCCGCGATCCCCGGAATGCCTTTCAGCTCACCCATCAGCCCTGAACTCACCGTCACCGGGTAGTCGTAGAGCGCGAAGACGGTCTCCGCGCTGCCGCCGACCAGTTTCAACCGCACCGGAGTCTCACCCCGGTGGGCCTGCAACGTCGACTTCAGCTCGCTGACCACTCCGTGCGTGATCTTCTCGGCCGAGGCCAGCAGCATCAGCGGTGGTTCCTCGTCGCCGGTGGTGATGTCGCTGAGATCCAGCGGGACCAGCCCCGCCGCGAAGACCGACATCTTGTCCTCACGCCAGTTGACGCGGCCCTTGACGACCACCGCGTTGTCCTCGACAAGGTCGGCGGAGAACAGCGCGTAGGACTTCGGGAAGAACAGCACCTCCAGCGAGGCGTCCATGTCCTCGACCGTGGCGATGGCCCACGGTTCGCCCTTCTTGTTCACCCGGCGCTCCAGCGCGGTGATGAGCCCCGCGATCTCGATCTCGCCCTCCTTGGGCGGATCGGCCAGGATGGCCGCGATCGGCCGCTTGGCGTGCTTGCGCAGGATGCGCTCGGCCCCGTCGAGCGGGTGTGCCGAGACGTAGAGCCCGAGCATCTCCCGCTCGTACCCGAGTAGCTGCTTGCGCGGCCACTCGTCGTCGTCGAAGCTCAGGTGCGCCAGCGGAGACGACGACGCGTCCGGCTCGGCGTCGGAGCCACCGCCGCCGAACAGGTCGAACTGGCCCATGGCCTCCTGCCGCTTCAACGGCACGACGGCCTCGACGGCCTCCTCGTGGACCCGCACCATCGACAGCCGGGTGTTGCCCAGCGAGTCGAACGCGCCCGCCTTGATCAGCGACTCGACGACCCGCTTGTTGCAGGCCACGAGCTCGGACTTGTCCAGGAAATCGGTGAACGAGGCGTACTTGCCCTTCTTCTCGCGTGAGGCGATGATCGAGTCGACCACGTTCGCGCCGACGTTGCGCACGGCGCCGAGCCCGAACCGGATGTCGTCGCCGACGGCGGCGAAGCGGGGAGTCGACTCGTTGACGTCCGGCGGCAGCACCTTGATCCCGAGCTTGCGGCACTCCGCGAGGTAGACGGCCGACTTGTCCTTGTTGTCCCCCACCGAGGTCAGCAGCGCGGCCATGTACTCGGCGGGGTAGTTCGCCTTGAGGTAGGCCGTCCAGTACGCGATCAGTCCGTAGCCCGCCGCGTGGCTCTTGTTGAACGCATAGCCCGCGAAGGGCAGGATCGTGTCCCACAACGCCTGGATGGCCTCATCGGAGAAGCCTCCGGGCACCAGTTCGCTGGCCTTCATCCCGGCCTGGAAGCCCTCGAACTCCTTTTCGAGGACCTCGGCCTTCTTCTTGCCCATCGCCCGGCGGAGCACGTCGGCCCGGCCCATCGAGTACCCCGCGACCTTCTGGGCGATCTGCATGATCTGTTCCTGGTAGACGATCAGGCCGTAGGTCTCGGCCAGGATCTCCTCGAGCGGTTCCGCCAGCTCGGGATGGATCGGTTTGACCGTCTGCCGCCCGTTCTTGCGGTCGGCGTAGTCGTTGTGCGCGTTGACGCCCATCGGACCGGGCCGGTACAGAGCCAGGACGGCGACGATGTCGTCGAAGCCGGTGGGCTGCATACGGCGCAGCAGGTCCCGCATCGCGCCGCCGTCGAGCTGGAACACGCCGAGCGTGTCACCCCGGCCCAGCAGCTTGTAGGCCTCGGGATTGTCCAGTCCGAGCCGGTCGAGGTCGATCTCCTCGCCGCGGTTGGCCCGGATGTTGGCGATGGCGTCGCCGATGACCGTCAGATTCCGCAGGCCGAGGAAGTCCATCTTCAACAGGCCGATGGCCTCGCACGACGGATAGTCCCAGCCGGTGATCACCGCCCCGTCGTCGCGTTGCCACAGCGGGATGGCGTCCATCAGTGGCTCACTGGACATGATGACCGCGCAGGCGTGCACACCCGCGTTGCGGATCAGCCCCTCGAGGCCCCGGGCGGTCTCGAAGATCGTCTTGACCTCGGAGTCGGTCTCGATCAGCGACCGGACCTCGGCGGCTTCGGCGTAGCGGTCGTGCTCCGGGTCGACGATGCCGGCCAGCGGGATGTCCTTGGCCATGATCGGCGGCGGCAGCGCCTTGGTGATCCGGTCGGCCAGTGCGTACCCCGGCTGCCCGTGGTGCACCCGGGCCGCGTCCTTGATCGCCGCCTTCGTCTTGATCGTGCCGAAGGTGATGACCTGGGCGACCCGGTCGGCACCGTACTTGTCGGTGGCGTAGCGGACCATCTCGCCGCGCCTGCGGTCGTCGAAGTCGATGTCGATGTCGGGCATCGACTCGCGTTCCGGGTTCAGGAACCGCTCGAACAGCAGCTTCTGCGGGATCGGGTCCAGGTTGGTGATACCGAGCGCGTAGGCCACCAGGGACCCCGCCGCCGACCCACGGCCCGGGCCCACCCGGATGTCCACGCCGCGCGCGTAGTTGATCAGGTCGGCGACCACGAGGAAGTAGGAGGGGAACCCCTTCTGCGCGATCACGCCGAGTTCGAACTCGGCCCGGTCGCGGTAGCCGTCGGGCACGCCCTCGGGGAACCGCCAGTCGAGCCCGGCCATCACCTCGTGGTGCAGCCAGCTCGACTCGTCGTGGCCCTCGGGGACGTCGAACTTCGGCATCCGGTCCCGGTGGCTGTAGACGTCGGCGTAGGACTCCACCCGCTCGGCGATCAGGAGAGTGGAGTCGGCCGCGCCGGGCACCTCGGTGTCCCAGTACTCGCGCATCTCGGCGGCCGACTTGAGGTAGTAGCCGTCACCGTCGAACTTGAACCGGTTCGGGTCGGACAGGGTCTTGCCGGACTGCACGCACAGCAGCGCCGAGTGCGAGTCGGCCTGGTCCTTGGTGACGTAGTGCGAGTCGTTCGTGGCCAGCGGGCGCAGGCCGAGTTCCCTGCCGATCTCCAGCAGCCCTTCCCGCACCGAGCGCTCGATCGGCAGGCCGTGGTCCATCAGTTCGAGGAAGAAGTTCTCGGCGCCGAAGATGTCCCGGTAGTCGGCGGCGGCGGCGAGCGCCTCCTTCTTCTGCCCCAGCCGCAGCCGCGTCTGTACCTCGCCGGACGGGCAGCCGGTGGTGGCGATGATGCCCTCGGCGTGCTCGGCGATCAGTTCGCGGTCACAGTTGTGGACCGCGAAGTCGGTGACGTACGAGTGGTCATCGGCGACCTCGATGTTGTAGACGGGACCGGAATAGTGTTTCCGGTGAACATCGCGGATCGGCTTGTAGACGTACTCGTGGTCAGCGAGCGTCCTGCGGTAAACGCTCCCACCCTCCGGGGAGAAGTTCGCCCGGTAGGACTGAGCATGAACATCGCCGCGAACCGGTTGGCAGTAGGTTCCGGCGAAATCAGCCCGAAGTCGAGCCGCGAGAGTTCGCAGTTGCCAGTGCAGAGCCTCCGACGTCTGCTCGATGCTGAGGACATTTGTTCTGCTCTTCGACCCGTCGCCCTCCAGGACGCCTTCGAAAGCCCCTCGCATGAACTCTTCGCCAGCGTCGAACACGAACCCCGGCAGGTGCTTGTACCGCGCTCCCCCGCTACCACAGAGCGCGCTCAGCAGTTGTGCGAGCAACGACGACGACACCGAAACACTGACTCCCCGGTAGCCGTCACGGTCCGCCCTGCCTCGAACGACGGCGGACTTTCCGGTGTACTTCTCGATCAGTTTGTGGCAGGTGTCGACGAGGTCACGCTCATCTTCATGGAAGTACCAGGAAACCGTGTGTTCGCGATCCACGCACCCCTCGGCGACGTACAGGCCCAAGAAGAAACCGAAGTCATAGTCGAGGTCGATATCATGCCGCATCGTGCCGTAATGCCGGGTCGGCCCCATGTCGCGTCGCGCGGACTCCCGCACGAATCTGTCGGGTTCACCCGGTACCGGCTCCCAATTCACGTAATCCGGCGTGTGGATCGCCGTTCGCACCGGAGCGTCCGGTCGAACACGGGGCATACACACCCAGCTGTTCCAGTTGTCGACGGCTTCTCTTGTGCCGGTGCCTGGACGCCCTGCCGCGATGTCGCGCGCGTCGACCCAGGACTTGTCGCCGTCGCGGTCACGAATCAACACCGGATGCTCACCCGTCATCCAGGTGATTCGGCTGTACCTGCCACTCAGCTCGACGCCGAAGATGTCCCCCTCGTGCTGGTTCCGCATCACCTCGACGACGGGGCGGAACCGGCCACGGTGTGTCAGCACCTCGTCTCCGACCCGCACCTCTTCGATCCGCTTCATGCCATCGCGGGTCATGATCTCCTGGCCGGGCAGCAAACAGCGGGGCTTGCGATAATAGCCTTCCATGCTCGCCAGCGAGGAGAGCGTGAACAGGTTGCGCAGCCCGGTCGAGTTCTCCGCGAGCATCGTCATGTGGGTGTAGGCGCCCGCGCCCGAGACGTCGCCGCCCTCGCCGTACTCGTCGGCGCCGCGCTGATTGGTCTGTCCCCAGAACACCGGCTTCTTGTGGAACCGGCTCTCCGGCGCGACGTAGGCCTCGATGCCGATGATCGGTTTGATGCCCGCCTTCGTGGCCTGCTGGTAGAACTCGTCGGCGCCGTACATGTTGCCGTGGTCGGTCATCCCGACGGCGGGCATACCCAACCGGGACGCCTCACTGAACAACGGCTTGATCTTCGCCGCACCGTCGAGCATCGAGTACTCGGTGTGGACGTGAAGGTGGACGAAGGAATCGGTGGACACCGGCGCGGAACCTCCGGAAAGCTTGGCGCGGGAGACTGGCCCTGTGCGGGCCAGCTTAGTCCCGCCGGAGATCGACTCCGGGACGGCATGCCGGACGGTGGGGCACCCGCCGCGCCCGGCCCGGGTCACCCGGGAAGGCGGGCCTCCACCGCGTCGGCCACGGCCAGCAGCTCCAGCGTGGCGGTCTCGTCGTCGAGGTGGTCGAGACCGCCGAAGTACTGCACCGCCGTGTGGGAGGTGTCGGTCATCGCGATGTTCACCTGGATCAGGCGTGAGCCCTCGGTCTCGTAGAACACGCCCGTCGCCTGCCTTCCGTTGATGTCGATCCGCTCTCCCCTGCCGAGATCGACACCCTCGTCCGGATACACCATCACCGCGACCGCCCAGGTTTCCTCGCTCCCGGCGAACTCGCAGCTCGCGACGACGTCCTCCACCGGCTCACCGGGTTCCACCTCGCCAAAGCCGGACAGCTCCTCCACCGTCACCAGCGCGCACGGATCGAGCCCGGCCGCATCGTCGTCGACGGGCGCCGTCTCGCCCGCGCCCGGAGCCGGCGGTTCGGACGGCGCCGGAAGCACGTCGCCGATGTCACCCGGCCCGGCCTGTCCCGCGTC
>NZ_KB912724.1:6253-19576 GCF_000383795.1 Saccharomonospora saliphila YIM 90502 | reverse complement strand
GCCCGCGCCGCCGTCGCGGTAGCCGCGCAGTGCCCACCCGCGCTGGGTGTCGCCCGCGCCGTGCGTGTCGCTGTCCACCCAGTTGCGGAAGTCGTCGACGGCGGCCTCGGCCAGTTCCCGGTCGAACGCGCCGCCGTCGCGCGCCTGACGCAGGAACGTCCCGGCCAGGCAGTTGGCCTGGAGCTCGACCCGTCTGCCGATCTCGCGGTCGGCGGGCCCGTCCTCGGCGTAGCGGCCGAGCATCCTGCCCGCGTCGTCCAGGATGCCGCTGAGGTGCTGGACGTGGTGACCGTACTCGTGGGCGAGCGTGGCGACGTGGGCCTCGACGCTGAGCCCGAAGGCGTCGAGCGTGCGGGAGCGGGGCAGGTAGATGGTGGTGTCGGTGGAGCAGTAGAGCCCGGTGGCCTCCGCGCTGGGCGGCAGCGGCCCGCAGGCGGTCTCCGGCGCGTCGGCGATGCTGACCCGGGCGGGCCCGAACCGGGCCCCGGCCGCGTCGAGAGCCGGGCGCCACGACCGGTCGAGGCAACGCAGCAACGCGTCGTAGAAGGCCCTCAACCGGGAGACGGCGCTACCCGGTTCGGGCAACTCGCAGGCCACGGACGCCGGACGGACCACGCTGCTGTGCAGGGGATTGTCCCCGATGGCCGCCACGGTCGGCGGGTCGTCGCGGAACGGGGTTTCCGTGGTGGAGCCGCCCGCCGCCGTGGTACCCGGTCCGTCGCGCGCGGGGACCACGACCACGAGGGCGAACACCAGCCCGACGGCCACCAGCGCAGGAAGCAGGGACACCCACCACCGCGTCCGGCCGGGGCCGCGCCGGTCCCGGGCTCCCCCGTCATCCCCGTCACCAGAACCTGTGCGCACAGCCGCCTTCACCGTTCGAATTCGGATACCGGCGACGAGGATATGCGATCGCGAACGCGAGTCGATCACGGATCGGCAACGTCCTCGCCGCGTCCCGCGCGCACCGGCGCCCTCGGAACACCCAGAGACGTCTGAGCACAGCGTCACGGACCGGGAGCGTGGACGACCCGGCGACGAAGGGCCGTGCCGGAACACCCCCGACGCGATCGCTGGTCGAAGCCGGGTGGTGGGCGCAGCAGGGTTCGAACCTGCGACCCCCTGCTTGTAAGGCAGGTGCTCTTCCGCTGAGCTATGCGCCCGTCGGCGGCCCCGTGCGGGACGGGGTCGCCGTGTCCCACGAACCGCGCGTGCGGCCGGAATCAGGCCAGGTCGGCGACCGCCTTCTTCCAGGCCTCCTGGTCACGCGGCTCGCCCGGCTGGTTCACCTCGGCGAACCGGACGGTGCCGTCGGTGTCGATGAGGAAGGTACCCCGCTTCGCCAGCCCCGCGTTCTCGTCGAACACACCGTAGGCCTTCGCGACCTCCCCGTGCGGCCAGAAGTCCGACAGCAGCGGGAACTGGTACCCCTGCTGCTCGGCCCACGCCTTGAGGGCGAACGGCGTGTCCACGGAGACGCCGAGGACCTGTACACCGGTGTACTGGTCGAAGTCGTCCCTGAGCTGGCACAGCTCGCCCTGGCAGACGCCGCTGAAGGCGAACGGGTAGAACACGAGCAGAACCGGCTTGTCCCCGCGGAACGAGGAGAGCGTGACTTCCTGCTTGTTGTAGTCGTTGAGCGTGAAGTCCGGGGCTTTCGAACCGACCTCGACCGCCATGGGTGCGCAAACCTTTCGCTCGTCGGTGTCCGGCGCCGCGGCCCGCCCGGTGCGCGGTCGCTCGCCGCACACACGAAAGCGGGCACACCGTACGCCGATGTGCCGTGCACGAGCCTATCGTGCGGCACAGGAGTCCGGGCAACGCCGTCGGTGCCCCGGCCCGGTCCTCGGACCGGGGCACCGACGGTCAGCGGCGGGCGGACCGGGGCACCAGCCGGGTCCCCGTCCACCCTTCGCCGACGCTGAGGTTCGAGGTCTGCGACATACCGACCGTGGGCACCGCCTCGGCGATCTCGCTCGGTTCGACGTGCCCGGGCTGGCCGGTCTTGGGCGTGAGCACCCACACCACCCCGTTCTCGTCGAGCGGGGCACGGGCGTCCACGAGGGCGTCACCCAGGTCCCCGTCCCCGTCGCGCCACCACAGCAGCACCACGTCGATGACCTCGTCGGCGTCCTCGTCGAGCAGCTCACCACCGGTGTGCTGTTCGATGGCGGCGCGGACATCCTCATCGACGTCCTCGTCCCAGCCCAGCTCCTGGACCACCATGTCCGGCTTGATTCCGAGCCTCTCGGCGACGCTGTTCTGGTCAGCGTCTCCCGCGGCGACCACGACTTCTCACTCCTCCAACATCGAGTGCTCCAACGGCCGGCCACCTCGGTGGCCTACGACCGCACGGTACGTACACGGATGGGCTTAGCGAACACTGCCACGGGCCCGAGCGCAACCGTCCACACCGGAGCAACACCGGCGCGGGCGCCACGGGCCGTGCCCCGGGCGGCCCGGTCGCCGGTTCGGCCCTGCTCGGCGGCCGTTTCCGGCAACCTGACCCCGACCATCACGCCCGGTGTTGAACTAGGCTGGACGGTGCGGTTCCACCAGGACCGGGCCACGACGGAGCACGGTGTTACGAACGGCTCAATGTTACCGCAGAGTAATTGCTGACGGACGCCGCGCCCGGCACGACCATGACACACGATCGAACGAAGCGACACGATAACCGGCGAGGAGATCCCTTGGCCCCCGAGAACAACGAGGCCGGCCGCGCGGAAGCGCCCGGCCAGGGAGCACCGGCGCGCGTCCGCGTCATTCGCGACGGACTGGCGGCGCACCTGCCCGACATCGACCCCGAGGAGACCTCCGAGTGGCTGGACTCCTTCGACGCCGCGCTGGCGCGGGGCGGTCAGCAGCGCGCCCGCTACCTGATGCTGCGCATGCTCGAGCGGGCCCGGGAACGCAACGTGGGCGTGCCGCCACTGACCGCCACCGACTACGTCAACACCATCCCCACCGAGAACGAGCCCTGGTTCCCCGGTGACGAAGAACTCGAACGCCGCTACCGCGCGTTCATCCGGTGGAACGCGGCCGTCATGGTGCACCGTGCGCAGCGGCCCGGCGTCGGCGTCGGCGGGCACATCTCCACCTACGCGTCCTCGGCCGCCCTGTACGAGGTGGGCTTCAACCACTTCTTCCGTGGCCGGGACCACAGCGGCGGCGGCGACCAGATCTTCATCCAGGGCCACGCCTCCCCCGGCATCTACGCGCGCGCCTACCTGGAGGGCAGGCTCAGCGCCGACCAGCTCGACGGGTTCCGGCAGGAGTACTCCCACGCGGGCGAGGGCGGGGGCCTGCCGTCGTACCCGCACCCCCGGTTGATGCCGCACTTCTGGGAGTACCCGACGGTGTCCATGGGCCTCGGCCCGATGAACGCCATCTTCCAGGCCCGGTTCAACCGCTACCTGGACGCGCGCGGCATCTCCGACACCAGCGACCAGCACGTGTGGGCCTTCCTCGGCGACGGCGAGATGGACGAGCCGGAGTCGCGGGGCCTCATCCACGTGGCCGCGGCCGAGGGACTCGACAACCTCACCTTCGTGATCAACTGCAACCTGCAGCGGCTCGACGGCCCGGTGCGGGGCAACGGCAAGATCATCCAGGAGCTGGAGACGTACTTCCGCGGCGCGGGCTGGAACGTCATCAAGGTCATCTGGGGCCGCGAGTGGGACGCGCTGCTGCACGCCGACCGCGACGGCGCGCTGGTCAACCTGATGAACACGACGCCGGACGGCGACTACCAGACGTACAAGGCCAATGACGGGGCCTACGTCCGGGAGCACTTCTTCGGCCGGGACCCGCGCACCAAGGACCTGGTGAAGAACCTGTCCGACGCCGACATCTGGAACCTCAAGCGGGGCGGGCACGACTACCGCAAGGTCTACGCGGCCTACAAGGCGGCGCTGGAGCACCACGGCAGGCCGACCGTGATCCTGGCCCACACGATTAAGGGATACGGCCTCGGCCCGGCGTTCGAGGGCCGCAACGCCACCCACCAGATGAAGAAGCTGACCCTCGACGATCTGAAGCTGTTCCGGGACGCCCAGCGCATCCCGATCAGCGACGAGGAGCTGGAGCGCGACCCGAAGCTGCCGCCGTACTACCACCCCGGGAACAACTCCCCCGAGATCGAGTACATGCACGGCCGCCGCAAGGCGCTGGGCGGGTACCTGCCGGAGCGCCGGTCGACCGCGAAGCCGCTGGTGCTGCCCGGAGACAAGGTCTACGACTCGATCCGGAAGGGCTCGGGCAAGCAGGACGTGGCCACGACCATGGCGTTCGTCCGCCTGATCCGCGAGCTGGCCAAGGACCCGGAGGTCGGGCAGCGGCTCGTGCCGATCATCCCGGACGAGGCCCGCACGTTCGGCCTCGACTCGATGTTCCCCACCGCGAAGATCTACAACCCGCAGGGGCAGAACTACACCTCGGTCGACGCGCAGCTCATGCTCGCCTACAAGGAGTCCGAGCACGGCCAGCTCCTGCACGAGGGCATCAACGAGGCTGGTTCGACGGCGTCGTTCACCGCGGCGGGCACCTCGTACGCCACGCACGGCGAGCCGATGATCCCGATCTACATCTTCTACTCGATGTTCGGGTTCCAGCGCACCGGCGACGGGCTGTACGCGGCGGCCGATCAGATGGCGCGCGGGTTCGTACTCGGCGCCACGGCGGGCCGCACCACGTTGACCGGCGAGGGGTTGCAGCACGCGGACGGGCACTCGCTGTTGCTGTCGGCGTCCAACCCGGCCGTGGTGGCCTACGACCCGGCGTGGTCGTTCGAGATCGCCCACATCGTCAAGGACGGCCTGCGCCGGATGTACGGCGAGACCGGCCCGGACGGCAACGGTGAGAACGTCTTCTACTACATCACCGTCTACAACGAGCCCTACCAGCAGCCCGCCGAGCCCGAGGACCTCGACGTGGACGGGCTGCTCAAGGGGCTCTACCACTACCGTTCGGCGCCGTCCGGCGACGGTCCCCGCGCGCAGATCCTCGTCTCGGGCGTGGCCATGCCCGAGGCGCTGCGCGCGCAGGAGATGCTGGAGCGGGAGTGGAACGTGCGGGCCGACATCTGGTCGGCGACGTCGTGGACCGAGCTGCGGCGCGAAGCCGTCGAGGTCGATCGCGACAACTTCCTGCACCCGGCCGACGAGGCGCGCACGCCGTACGTGACCAGCGCGCTCGCCTCGGCCGAGGGCCCGGTCGTCGCGGTCTCCGACTGGATGCGCGCGGTGCCCGACCTCATCCGCCCGTGGGTGCCGACCGACATGCTCACACTGGGCACCGACGGGTTCGGCTTCTCCGACACCCGCCCGGCCGCGCGGCGGTACTTCCTCGTCGACGCCGAGTCGATCACCGTGGGAGTGCTGACGATGCTGGCCCGGCGCGGCGAGGTCACGCGGGAGACGGTGGCCGAGGCCGCGCGCCGGTACGAGATCCACGACGTGACGGCGGCAGGGCCGCAGACGTCCGACTCGGGCGTCGCGTAAGGAAGGACGCGCGAGGTCCCGTGCCGCGACCGCTGTCCCCGACGGCGGCCGGCCGGGACCTCGTGCGCACCCGCGGCACGAACGAGTGAGCCCGGTGGCGGCACCGGAACCCGCGATCCATAGTGGAACAACCGGTGGGGACCGGGGAAGTGGGACCGCCCGTGGCGCCCGGACCGGCGCGCCGTGGGCGGTCCCGCGCCACGAACCCGCACCGGCGGGCCCGGCCCCGCGCGATCGCCGGGAACACGTCTTTTCCGCACGTCACGGACGCGGTACTCGTGTGACGCGGCACTCGACGGCACTCGGCGTAGGATTCGGGCACGATGTCTGGCACGAACGATCACGGACTGTCGTCCACCACGCTGCGCGAGCTGGAGCACGCCTCGGGGCGGCTCGCGAAAGCGAGCGTGGCCGCGCTGGAGGAGCGGCTGCCGTGGTTCGCCCGGATGCCCGCCGACCAGCGCGCGAGCGTCCTGCTGATCACCCAGGCGGGCGCGGCGGGCTTCGTGCGGTGGATGCGGGACTCGAAGGAGGCGCTGCGCCTGACCACGGAGGCGTTCCGCTCGGCGCCCCGCGAACTGTCCCGGTGGATCAGCCTGCGCCAGACCGTGGAGATCGTCCGCCTCGCGATCGAGGTGTTCGAGGAGCACCTGCCCGAGTTCGCCGCCGACGAGGCCGAACGCGCCGCGCTGACCGAGGGCATCCTCCGGTACGGACGGGAGATCGCGTTCGCGGCGGCCAACTCCTACGCGGCGGCGGCCGAGGCTCGCGGGGCCTGGGACGCGCGACTCGAAGCGCTCGTGGTGGACGGCGTGGTCCGCGGGGACGCCGAGGAGTCGGTGCTCTCGCGCGCCGCCGCCCTCGGGTGGGACCCGGCGGGCAGCGCCACCGTGCTGGTCGGCAACCCTCCGTCGGACGATCCGCCGTCGGTGGTGTTCGAGGTCCGCAGCAAGGCGGCCCGGGTGGGCAGGCCGGTGCTGCTGGGCGTGCACGGTTCCCGGCTGGTGGTCGTGGTGTCGGGCCCGACCGACGACACCCAGCGGGACCGCGAGATCCTGCCCATGCTCGCCACGGCCTTCGCCGAGGGTCCCGTGGTGGCCGGGCCGACGGTCGCGGGCCTGGCCGAGGCCCACCGCAGCGCCTCCGAGGCGCTGTCGGGGCTGCGGGCGGTCGTCGGCTGGCCCGCCGCACCGCGCCCCACGCGGTCGAGCGACCTGTTGCCCGAACGCGCGCTCGCGGGGGACGCCGAGGCCGAACGGGTCCTCGTCGAGCAGATCGCACGGCCGCTTGAGGAAGCGGGCCCGGCCCTGCTGGAAACGATCGAGACCTACCTGGAAAGCGGCGGGGTCCTCGAAACGTGCGCCCGCCAGTTGTTCGTCCACCCCAACACCGTGCGGTACCGGCTGCGCAAGGCCGCCGAGCTCACCGGCCGCAACGCGGGCGACCCCCGGGACGCGCTGGTGTTGCGGACGGCCCTGACGGTCGGGCGGCTGGCCCGCTCCCGCGGGCTGTGGTGACGACGCGCCCCGGCTGCCCGACTTGTTGTGGTACGACTCACACGCCGATGTGGCGATCTCCGCGCTAGAACGACCCCGACAGCGCTGTGTCCAGGGCGCGCGATGTGGCCGCGCTCACCGCACCTCGTCGCTGGTCAGCGTCGTGTTTGTAGAGCTTCCACAACCTGACCGGACGGACTTGGTCACTCGGCGGCATCCCCCACGCGGACGGTGACCCTGTTCCCTACAGGAGTGACCACCGCGCTTCTCTGCCCCGGACAGGGGTCCCAGGCCCCCGGCATGCTCTCCGCCTGGCTCGAACTCGACGGCGCACGGGACACGATCGAGCGCTGGTCGGCGCGCAGCGGCCTCGACCTGCTCCACCTCGGCACGGAGGCCGACGCCGAGGCGATCCAGGACACCGCGCTGGCCCAGCCGCTGATCGTCGCCGCCTCGCTGCTCGCCCACGAGCACCTGCCCGCCGACAGGCCCGGCGACGGGCCCGTGGCGGGGCACTCGGTGGGTGAGCTGGCCGCCGCCGCGGTGGCGGGCGTGCTCTCCCCCGACGACGCGGTCACTCTCGCGGCGGTGCGCGGGGCGGAGATGGCCAAGGCCTGCCACGCCGAACCGAGCGGCATGGCGGCGGTCATGCTCGGCGACCCGGAACAGGTCGTGGCGTGGCTGCACGAGCAAGGTCTTGAGGCCGCCAACCGCAACGGCGCCGGGCAGATCGTGGCCTCCGGCGCGGCGGAGAAGATCGAGCGGATCGTGGCCGAGCCGATGGAGGGCACCAAGGTGCGTCCGCTGAAGGTGGCGGGCGCCTTCCACACCGGCTACATGACCTCGGCCCAGGACGCGCTGCGCGAGCACGTGGCCTCGCTCTCTCCGGCTGACCCGGTGCGGCCCCTGCTGTCCAACGCCGACGGCGAGGTCGTCACCAGCGGAGCCGAGTACCTCGACCGGCTGGTCTCCCAGGTGACGCGGCCGGTCCGCTGGGACCTGACGATGGCACGACTGAGCGCCCTCGGGGTCGACCACACCGTCGAGCTGCCACCCGCGGGAACCCTGACGGGGCTGGTCAAGCGTGAGCTCAAGGGCGTGGTCGGCACCGCCACCGCGGTGAAGACGCCGGACGACCTGCGGGAGTCGCGATGAGCACGAGCCGGCCCGCCCTCACGCTCCCCCGGGGAGCCGAGGCCGCTCGCGTCCTCGGTGTGGGCAGCACCCAGCCCGACCGGGTCGTCACCAACGATGATCTCGCCGCGCGGATGGACACCAGCGACGAGTGGATCCGCGACCGTGTCGGCATCGTCGAGCGCCGCTTCGCCGACAGCGACGAGGGCGTGGTGGACATGGCCGTGACCGCGGGGGCGAAGGCGCTCGCCGACGCGGGGGTGGCACCGGCCGACGTGGACACCGTCATCGTTCCCAGCTGCACGATGCCCTCGCCCATCCCGAACGCGGCGGCACAGGTGGCCGACCGGATCGGGATCGCGGCGGCGGGCGCGTTCGACCTCAACGCCGCCTGCGCGGGCTTCTGCTACGGCCTCGGCGTGGCCTCCGACCTGATCCGCGCGGGCTCGGCCACGCGGGTGCTGGTGATCGGCGCGGAGAAGCTGACCGACGTCGTCGACCACGACGACCGCTCCACCGCGATCATCTTCGCCGACGGTGCGGGCGCGGCCCTGGTCGGCCCGTCGCGGGAGCCCGGGATCGGGCCGGTCACGTGGGGCAGCGCGGGTGATCTGGTCGACATGATCTACATGCGCGACGACCGCTACCTGTTCCAGGAGGGACAGTCGGTCTTCCGCTGGGCCACCACGCAGATCGCGCCGGTCGCGCTGCGGGCGGTCGAACTGGCCGGGCTGGCTCTGTCCGATATCGACGTCCTGATCCCGCACCAGGCGAACCTGCGGATCGTCGAGGCCATCGCCAAGCGCCTGCGGGCCAAGGGCGCTCGCGACGACCTGGTGGTGGCCGACGACATCCGCTACTCGGGCAACACCTCGTCGGCCTCGATTCCGCTGGCACTGGATCACATGCGCGCGGCGGGCACCGTGCGCAGCGGTGACGTGATCCTGGCCGTGGGCTTCGGAGCGGGGCTCTCCTACGCGGCGCAGGTGCTCGTCTGCCCGTGATACCACTGACGCCGACGGCGTAAGGTCCGTCGCGACACCGCAAGCGCAAACCCAGGAAGGAACGCCGAAGTGGCAGACAAGAACGAGATCCTGTCCGGCCTCGCCGAAATCGTCGAGGAGGTCGCGGGCGTGGCCCAGGACGAGGTGAGCCTGGAGAAGTCCTTCGTCGACGACCTCGACATCGACTCGCTGTCGATGGTGGAGATCGCCGTGCAGGCCGAGGACAAGTTCGGCGTCAAGATCCCGGACGACGAACTGGCCAACCTCAAGACCGTCTCCGACGCCGTGGACTACGTCGCGGCCAACTCGAAGTAACGTCCGTCTGTCGCACCTCGGGGGGAGACACCGATGAGCACCACCGACGTCGTCATCACCGGACTCGGCGCGACCACGCCGCTCGGTCCGGACGTCGGTTCCACGTGGGACGGTCTGCTCGCCGGCCGCAACGGCGTCCGGGCCATCGAGGCCGACTGGGTCGACCGGCACGACCTGCCGGTGCGCATCGGCGCGCCGCTGGCCGAGGAACCGACGGAGCGGATTCCGCGCGTCCAGGCACGCAGGCTGGACCGCTGCGAACAGGTCGCGCTCCTCGCGGCCCGTGAGGCCTGGGCCGACGCCGGGTTCACCGAGCCGACCGACGAGCACACCGACGTGGACCCCGAGCGGCTCGGGATCTCCATCGGCACCGGCATCGGCGGACCGTCCACCCTGCTCAACCAGGATGACCTGCTGGAACAGCACGGCATCCGCAAGGTCTCCCCGTTGACGGTGCCGATGCTGATGCCCAACGGCCCTGCGGCGCACGTCGGGATCGACCTCAGGGCACGCGCCGGGGTGCACTCACCGGCCTCGGCGTGTGCCTCCGGGGCGGAGGGCATCGCGACGGGCTACCAGATGATCGCCTCCGGGCGTGCGGACGTCGTCGTCGCCGGTGGTGCGGAGGCCTGCATCGCGCCCATCACGATCGCCGGATTCGCCCAGGCACGCACGGTGTCGACCCGCAACGACGACCCGGAGCACGCCTCCCGGCCGTTCGACGCCGACCGCGACGGGTTCGTGCTCGGTGAGGGCGCGGGCACGGTCGTGCTGGAGCGGGCCAACCACGCCGCCGCGCGGGGTGCGCGCGTCTACGCCCGGCTCGGCGGCTACGGCATCACCTCGGACGCCCACCACATCACCGGCAACCACCCCGACGGCATCGGCCAGATCGCCGCGATGGAGCAGGCGATCCGCATGGCGGGGCTGTCCACCGCCGAGGTCGGGCACGTCAATGCCCACGCCACCTCCACGGTCGTCGGTGACGTCGGCGAGGCCGCCGCGATCCGCAAGGCGGTCGGGGACCAGCCCCTCGTGACCGCGCCGAAGGGATCGCTCGGCCACCTGGTCGGCGGTGCGGGCGCGGTCGAAGGCATCGCCACGATCCTCGCGCTGTACCACGGAATCGTGCCCGTGACGCGGAATCTGGACAGCCTCGACCCGAAGGTGGAGCTCGACGTGGTCGCGGGCGAGCCGCGCAAGGCGGACCTCACCGCGGCACTGAGCAACTCGTTCGGCTTCGGCGGGCACAACACGGCCCTGCTGTTCGTCACCGCGTAGTCGGCACGGGCCCGCTGGGCCCGGCTCCGGCGACGAGTGGGGGAGTGGCACATCCGCGCCGCGGTCGTGCCACTCCCCCACTGACGTCTCGGGGCGCCGGTCAGCCGACCTGGTGCAGCCAGGTGACCGGGGCGCCGTCTCCCGCGTGGCGGAACGGTTCGAGTGCCTCGTCCCAGCTCGTGCCGAGCAGGGTGTCCAGCTCGTGGGCGAGCTGCTCGCCCGCCCGGTTGCGGGACACGAGGTGGCGCAGGCGGTCCTCGCCCACGACGATGTCGCCGTTGGCACTCGTGCGCGCGTGCCACAGTCCCAATCCCGGCACGTGGCAGAACCGCTGTCCGTCCACGCCGGAGCTGGGCTCCTCGGTGACCTCGAAGCGCACCATCGGCCACGCCTTCAACGCGGACGCGAGCCTGCCGCCCGTGCCCGCGGGCCCGCGCCAGTCACACTCGGCACGCAGCTGACCGGGTGCGGCGGGCTGTGCTGTCCACCGCATGTCCACCCGGCCACCGAGCGTGCCGGAAAGCGCCCACTCGACGTGCGGACATACCGCAGACGGCGACGAGTGGACGTACACCACGCCACGAGTGCTCACTGCTGACCTCCGCTACTCGACGAGGGGCGTCTTCCCCTACGACCTCGTCAGCACGGAACGATCTTCCCGAGGCGACTCCACTGACATTCTGCACCGCGGTCACCCGTTTGGCCACACGAGCACCAGAAATCACACCGGCGTGCGGCCGGGTCCGAACGACGGTGACCCCGAGTGGAGTACCGCGTGCCCGGACCGGCCGCACGCCGGGGGTCCGTCACGGAGTGCGGGCCCCGAACGCGGTGGCCGCCGCGACGGTGTCGACCAGGCCCGTGCCCTTGTCGTAGCTGGAGGTGTAGTCCCCCACCGGCTCGTAGGCCGCGCCGTCGGTGTACTTGTGCGCCGTCGACTTCAGCACGTGCTCGACCTGTCCGGGGCTGGCCTGCGGGTTCGCCTGGAACAGCTGGGCGACGATGCCGGTGACCTGAGGCGCGGCCATGGACGTTCCACTGAGGACGTTGTAGGTGCCGAGGTCGAGCGCACCGGGCCCGTTCACCGCCGCGCCCCCGGTCGCGCAGATCGGCTGGTACGGGCGGCAGGAGGACAGGATGTTCTCGCCGGGCGCGGAGAAGTCCGGCCAGGTCGCCGGGTCGCTCGCGGCGCCGCGCGAGGAGAAGTCGGACACGGTGCCCTCCCGGCTGCCGTTCCCCTGATCGTTGTACGACGCGACCGACAGCACACCCGGAGTGGGGTCCTGGCCGGGCGGGTTGGACAGGTTCCGCGAGCCGTCACCGCCGTCGTTGCCGTTGGCCCACACCGTGACCACGCCCTCCTCGGCCAGTGCGCGCTGGAGCTTCGCGGTGGCCGAGCCGGGGTCGAACTCGCCCCCTCCGCCGGGGCCGTAGGAGTTGTTCACCACCTTGATCGGCGGGCACTCCGAGGCGGGCACGCCCGCGCCGCAGGGCGCGTCGTGGTGCTCAAGCACCCAGTTCAGCGCCGCGTTCGCGCCGAGGATGACCAGCGCGGCTCCGGTGGACAGCGACACGACCTTCGCCCCGGGTGCCGATCCACCCACACGGGTGTCGTCCGACAGTTGGTAGTCGCTACCCGCCGCGATCCCGGTGACATGGGTGCCGTGCCCGCCGAGGGAGAGGGTGTCGGTGTCGAGACTCGTCGGCACGTCGACCACGCAGTCGGTGCCGGTGCTCTCCTGGAGGCACAGGCTCTTGAGGTTGCGCATGACCCGCGTTCCCCCGTCGGAGTCGCGCAGCGCCGGGTGCAGCGGATCCACGCCGGTGTCGATCACGGCGATGCCCACACCGGTACCGTCGAGCGGCCTGCCCTCGGCGTCGACGAGGGTCTCCCGGGCGGGCAGGCTCCGGGTGGCCTCGGTACCGGAACTGGCGTAGACCTCGATCGGGTCGTTGTTCTCGACATACGTGACGCCCTCGGCGTCGCGCACCTGTCGAACCTCGTCGGCCGTGCCGGTCGCCGCGACGACGCCGATCCGGTCGAAGCTGGTGATCTCCGTCAGGCCCGCGGTGCCGACCGCGTCCCGGGCCGCACCGACATCGACACCGTGTACGAGCACCGTCATCGGCGCGGTGGCCTCCGCCGTCGACAGCAGCGCGCCGAGGGTGTCGGTGACCGGTGTGGTCCCGTCCCCCGCCAGCGCGGCCGGAGCCGTCGTCATCGTCGTCGCCAGCGTCGTGGTCACCGTGAGAGCCGTGGCGGACACCGCGATCGCCAGTGATCGCGGGCCCCGACCCGCCCGTGTGCGCATTCCAGCCTCCAGAACCCGAAACCAATCCATGCCTACTTGGGAGTAGCACTCAACTAGGTGACTGCAATCACTGTCAATGATTACTTTGTGCGCACGTCGCGCGGCGGGCCCGGTTGCCGTCCGCTATAAACACAGACAGGGAGCCCGGGGGCCAGGGAGGTGTGCGTGCGACTCGTCCGATTCGCCGGAAGGCCCGCGCGCGTCTCCGACGACGTCCGGGCCGCGCTCGCCGCGCTCGGCCGGGGCGGCACCGTGGCGGGAGGCGTGGCCCTGCTCGGCG
>NZ_KB912724.1:1603-6153 GCF_000383795.1 Saccharomonospora saliphila YIM 90502 | reverse complement strand
TGCTGGCACTCGTGGCCGCGGGCACGCTGGCGGTCGTCGGGACGGTCGAGCGCGGTCCCCGGGCGCCCGCCGAAGGCACCGGTGGCGAGACGCGGCGCACCGAGGTCGTCTCCGTGCACGGACTCGACTTCGAGCGCCTGGCCACCGACCGTCAGCGCGGCTGCGACCCGCCGCACGCGGTGGGCGAGATCGAGGCCTTCCTCAGCGAGTACGGGTGCGAGGACCTACGGCGGAGCAGTCTGCGCACCACCGTGGACGGCAGCCCGGTCGCGGTCTCCGTTGCCGCCGTGAGCTTCGCCGACGACGCCGACACCACCGCGTTCCGGGATCTGGCCGAGACACCGGGCACCGGGACGTTCGCCGACCCCGCCGCCGAGGGTGACCGCTGGCCGGGCGACACACCGGACTTCGCCGACGCCGCGTTCCGCACGGCGCTGCGCGACCACACGGTCATGCTGGTGCTCGCCGACACACCCGACGACGCATCCACAGCGAACGGGCAGGCGGCGGTACGGGCCGCCGAGGCCGCGCTGGCCGTGCCGCTGGAGGGCTGAGGCGGCGGCAGTCCGGGCACAGGCCGCACAGGTCGGCACAGGCCGGCACCGGCCGTCACAGGCCGTACTCCTCCAGAACCCGCAGCCAGATCTCGCTCATCGTGGGGAAGGCGGGCACCGCGTGCCACAGCCGTCGCATCGGCACCTCGCCGACGACCGCGACGGTGGCCGCGTGCAGCATCTCGGCCACGTCCTGGCCGACGAGGACCGCTCCCAGCACCACCTCCCGCTCGGTGTCGACGACCACGCGCACCGCCCCGGAGTAGCCCTGCGCCTGCAACGACGCGCCCGCCACGGCGAGGTCCAGGTCGAGCACCCGGTGCCGGTGGTCGGTCGCCTCCGTCAGGCCGACCGAGGCGACCTCGGGATCGGTGAACACGACCTGGGGCACCGCGTGGTGGTCGGCGGTCGCGGCGTAACCGCTCCACGGCACCGGCTCCACCCGTTCCCCCCGCGCCCGGGCGGCCACGGCGTCGCCGACCACCCGCGCCGCGTACTTGCCCTGGTGGGTGAGCAACACCCGGCCCGTCACATCCCCCGCCGCGTAGAGCCACTCTCCGTCCACGCCCCGCACCAGGCCGCTGTCGTCGACCGTGAGTTCCTCGCCCGGGCGCAGTCCCACGGCCTCGAGGCCGATGTCGTCGGTCCTGGGCCTGCGGCCCGTGGCGAGGAGCAGCTCGTCGGCGCGCACGACCCCGCCCCCGTCCAGCTCCACGCACATCCGTCCGTCCTCGGTGGCCACGCGCACGGCTCGGCTGTCGTGGTGCACCCGCACACCGTCGTCGCGCAGCCCGCGTTCGACGTGCTCACCCACGAACGGGGGAAGCTTGGGCAGCACCCGGTCGCTGGTGGAGATCAGCTCGACCTCGACCCCGAAACGGGCCCACACCTGTGCCATCTCCACACCCACCGCGCCGTCGCCGAGCACGGCGAGTGAGCCCGGCGCGGTCTGCGCGGAGGTCGCCTCGTGGGAGGTCCATACCGGCGCCTCCGCCAGTCCGTCGATCGGCGGACGGACGGGAACGCTCCCGGTGCAGATCACCACGGCGTGCGCCGCGCGCAGTACGGTGCCGTCGGCGAGGGTGAGTTCCCGGGGACCGGTCAGCCGCGCGGTTCCGCGCAGCACCCGCACCCCGGCGCCCTGTGCCCAGTCGAACTGGGCGGAGTCGTCCCAGTGCGCCGCGAACGAATCCCGCAGCGCCAGCACGGCCTCACGATCGAGACTCTCGGGCGCGGCCACACCCGGCATCCGCCGCACGGCCGCGAGCAGGTTGCCGGGCCGCAACAGCGCCTTGCTCGGCATGCACGCCCAGTACGAGCACTCGCCGCCGAGCAGGTCGTGCTCCACGAGCACCGCGCTCAGCCCGCCCAGCACCGCACGGTGCGCGGCGTTCTCCCCGACCGCCCCGCCACCGAGCACGATGACGTCGGCGTCGGCCCCGTTCCGCGGTGTCTCCCCACTGCGCGCCATGCTCCCGAGCGCACACCACCACGCGCGACCTCGCAACCGGGGCGTGCGGCAGGAGACCGTGACGGTCACGCAGCGCGGCGGGCGGTGGGTGTGCGACCGGACGGCGCACTCGGGTGATTCACAGGGCCTTGAGTTCCTCCACCACGGAGGCGACCGACTCCTTCGCGTCGCCGAAGAGCATGCTCGTGCGCGGATCGGTGAACAGCGCGTTGTCCACTCCCGCGAAACCCGACCCCATCGAGCGCTTCAGCACGATCACCGACCGGCTGGCGTCGACCGACAGCACCGGCATTCCGTAGATGGGCGAGGAGGCGTCCGTGCGCGCGGCGGGGTTGGTGACGTCGTTGGCACCGATCACCACCGCGACGTCGGTCCGCGGCAGCAGGGAGTTGCTCTCCTCCAGGTCCTTGAGCGCCTCGTACCCCACGTCGGCCTCGGCCAGCAGGACGTTCATGTGCCCCGGCATCCGGCCCGCGACCGGGTGCACCGCGTAGTACACCTCGACGCCGGAGCCGGTGAGCAGGTCGGCCATCTCACGCACCGCGTGCTGCGCCTGCGCCACGGCCATCCCGTATCCGGGCACCACCGCGACCCGGTTCGCGTACGCGAGCTGGATCGCGACGTCGGCCGCTCCCGTGGTGCGCACCATTCCGCCCGTGCCCGGACCGTCCGCCTCCGCCACGGCGGCACCGCCGAACCCGCCCAGCAGCACCGAGACGAGCGTGCGGTTCATCGCCTTGGCCATGAGGTTGGTCAGAATGGAACCGGAGGCACCGACGAGCATCCCCGCCACGATCAGCGCGGTGTTGTCGAGGGCGAGGCCCATCGCCGCCGCCGACAGGCCGGTCGCGGCGTTGAGCAGCGAGATCACCACCGGCATGTCGGCCCCGCCGATCGGCAACACCAGCAGCACGCCGAAGAACGCGGCCGCCAGCAGCACCCCGACGATGAGCCACCCGGACGTACCGCCCGCCGCGATCACCACGACGTAGGCGAGCGCGGCGGCCAGCGCCACCGCCGTCAGCGGCCGGTGCACCGCACCGAGCGTGACCGGGCGGGTCGCGATCAGCTCCTGGAGCTTGCCGAACGCGACGAGCGAGCCCCAGAACGACACCGAGCCGACCAGCGCCGCGAACAGCGACGCGACGGCGACGTGCAGCGGTTCGGCCACGTACCCGGCCGTGTCGCGGAACTCGGCCCACGCGATCAACGCGACCGCGCCACCGCCGACGCCGTTGAACAGCGCCACCATCTGCGGCATCGCCGTCATCCGCACCCTGCGCGCCGCGGGCACCCCGACGACCGTGCCGAGCACGAGCCCGAGCGCGATCAGCCACCAGTTGCCCATCCCGGGCAGCAGGAGGGTCGCCACGATCGCCACCAGCATGCCGACCGCCGCCGTCCAGTTGCCGCGCACGGCCGTGCGCGGCCCGGTCAAGCCCATCAGCCCGACGATGAACAACGCGAACGCGATGATGTAGCCGACCACGGCCACGGTGGTCATGCGTCGTCCTCCTTCCGCGTCGCACGACCGGGTTTCTCCTTGAACATGCCGAGCATCCGGTCGGTGACGAGGAAGCCGCCGACGACGTTGACGGTGCCGAAGGCGATGGCGATCACGAGCAGGATCTTGTTGAACACCCCTTCGGTGCCCAGTCCGAGCACGATCAGACCACCGAGCAGCACGATGCCGTGGATCGCGTTCGTTCCGGACATGAGCGGGGTGTGCAGCGTGTTCGGCACCCTCGACAGCACCACGAACCCCACGAAGCCGGCCAGCACGAGAACGGCGAGGTTGTTCAGCAGCATCACTCGGCCTCCCTGTCGGCCGCCGTCGGGCCGTCGGCGGGCCCGGCACCGTCCTCGTCCGCCCCGGCCACACAGGTCGCGGCCAGGATCTCGTCGGAGAGGTCGGGGCGGAGCCCTCCGTCGGCGTCCACCATGAGCTCGAGCAACGCGAGCACGTTGCGGGCGAACAGTTCGCTGGCGTGCACGGGCATCTCGGCGGGCAGGTTGAGCGGCGCGCAGACGGTGACCCCGTCGACGACGACCTCCGCTCCGGGCTCGGTCAGCTCGCAGTTGCCGCCCGTCGCCCCCGCGAGGTCCACCACGACGGAGCCGGACCGCATGCCGCGCACCGCCTCGGCGGTGACCAGCACCGGGGCACGCCGTCCCGGAACGAGTGCGGTGGTGATGACGACGTCGAAGCCGGTGATCGCCTCGGTGAGCCGCTGTTGCTGGGTCTCGCGCTCCTCGCCGGTCAGTTCCCGGGCGTAGCCGCCTTCGCCGAGGGCCTCGATACCCAGGTCCAACCACCGCGCTCCCACCGACTCGACCTGCTCGGACACCTCCGGCCGCACGTCGTAGCCTGTGGTCCGCGCACCGAGTCGCTTCGCCGTGGCCAGGGCCTGCAAACCGGCCACCCCGGCGCCGAGCACGAGCACGGACGCGGGCGGCACCGTTCCCGCCGCCGTGGTCAGCATCGGGAAGAACCGCGGCAGCCGCCACGCCGCGAGCAGCGCGGC
>NZ_KB912724.1:0-1503 GCF_000383795.1 Saccharomonospora saliphila YIM 90502 | reverse complement strand
CCTCGGCGGCCGCGGGGTCGCGCCCCGCGAGCCGAGCGGCCGATTCGCCCTCGGCCACGGCCCACAGGTGCCGAGTGCCCTCGGCCAGGTCCCGGCCGTCCAGTTCCGGATACGGACAGTTCTGCTCCACCACGAACACGTCGACCCGCAGGCGCAGCAGGGCGTACAGCTCGGAAGGGGCCAGCTCGGGGCCGCGCCGGGAAACCACCACGGGCGGCTCGCCCGTGCTGGACGCGGCGGAGGACGGGCGGGTATCGGACGGGGTATCGGTCACCCGTCCATACGTATCAAAGCCCCGGGAGCTGATCGGCGTAGGCCGCCACCCGGGTGTAGACACCGGGGCGGTTGGGCTCGGCACAGCCGTCCCCCCAGGACACGACGCCGATCACCGTGCCGCCCACGACGAGCGGGCCCCCGGAGTCGCCCTGGCAGGCGTCGGTACCGCCCTCCTCGTAGCCCGCGCAGACCATGGTGTCCGAGTCGAAGGAGCGGTAGATCCCCGCGCACGTGGCGTCGGAGACCACGGGCACTCGTGCGGAACGCAGGCTGCCGGGCTTGGGCCCGTTCTCGTACAACCGGCCCCAGCCGAGCACGGTCGCCCGCGTGCCCGGAGCGTAGAGCCGCGAGCTGGTCGCGACCTCGGCGGTGCGGTACGGGACCGTGCGGGAGAGCGTGAGCACGGCGAGGTCGTCGCCGGCGAGCGGGTTGTCGTAACCGGGAGCCACCCAGACGTCCCGGACATCGCTGCGGACCCCGTCGCCGGAGACCGTGTCGTCGCGGCCGACGACCACTCCGATGTCGGAACGGCGCACGGCGAGGGCGCAGTGCGCGGCCGTCAGCACCGCCTCCGAGGACACCAGCGTGGCGCCGCAGTACTGGTTGCCCCGCCCATCCACCAGGTAGGCCACGAACGGGTAGTCGGCCACCGAGGCGCTCTCCCCGCCGACGATCGGCCGCGGCGCGCCCGCGGCTTGGCCTCCGGGGACGACGAGCATCCCGGCGAGCAGTGTCAGGGCCACCAGCAGGCGGCGCCGGAGTCGTCCGTACACGTGCGCTCCCTCCTCCACGACGGTCATGAACACCCTATGTCGACAGCCGCCCTACGCGCTGTCACCGAATGGAGTGGAAAGCCGGGTGGGCTACGGTGTCGGACATGCGAGGTGGGCTGCTGGTCACGGGAACGACCTCCGACGCGGGCAAGTCGATGGTGGTGGCGGGGTTGTGCCGCTGGCTCGCCCGGCGCGGTGTGCGGGTGGCGCCGTTCAAGGCACAGAACATGTCGAACAACTCGATGGTGTGTCCGGACGGCACCGAGATCGGCCGCGCACAGTGGCTTCAGGCCGTCGCCGCGGGGGTGCCGCCCGAGTCGGCGATGAACCCGGTACTGCTCAAGCCGGGAAGCGACCGGCGCAGCCACGTCGTGCTGCGGGGCAGGCCCTGGGGCGACCTGGGCGCGCACGACTTCGCCGACGGCCGGGCCGCGCTCGCCGCCGAGGCGCACGC
>NZ_KB912723.1 GCF_000383795.1 Saccharomonospora saliphila YIM 90502 | reverse complement strand
GTCGGCGTCGGTGGCCACGGCCTCGCCCTCCCGGGTGAGCCTTCCGGCGGCGGCGTCGGCGCCGCCGCCGCTCCACGTGTCGCGGACGCGTTCCACGGTGCTGGGCAGGTCCTCGTCGGCGACGGTCTCCAGCGCCTCGACCGCGCGGCGGCAGGCGAGGCCGAGGTCCTCGAGGCCGTCGGGATCTCCGGGCATGTCGGCCGACAGCCGCACTCCGGCCTCCAGGGTCGCCGCGACCGTGTCGGGAGTGACGCGTCCGGCCAACGCGGCGAGCCGGTCGGCCAGGGCGCGCAGGTCTGCTTCGGCGAGCTGGGTCATGCGCGGCCTCCGAACGGCGTGTCGAACGGCAACACCCGGTCGAGTGTCTCGGTGACGGTGGACTCGATGCGCTGGTACAGCGTCCCGCCGTCGCGGATGGCCTGGTCCACCTCGTCGAGGGCATCGGCCCGCTCGCCGAGCAGGTCGGTGATCTCGGTGTGCAGTGTCTCGAACGCCGAGCCGCACTCGCTGGTCGCGAATACCGAGGCCGCACCGCCCGCATTGGATCGCCAGGAGTCGCGCACCGATCGGACGTCGTCGGCGAGGTAGCCGACGGAGGTGCCGAGTGCGTCGAGATCCTCCTGCGAGGTCTGGAACCCGTTCACGACTGCCCCTTACTCCCGCGAACCATGAGTGATCATCCTAGCGTGCTTGACCACCCGTTCGGGGAGGAATTACGTGAAACGGACGTTCGGTGCCGCAGGCGGTGCGCGGGTGGCGAGCCGGTCAGCTTTCCGTGGTGCCGTTCTCACCGGGGTGCAGTTCGAAGTCGGCGAAGTCGAATCCCGGGGAGACCACGCAGGAGACCAGCACGGCCTCGTCGTGCGCCGGGCGGGCGGCCTGCCAGGTGCCGGGGGGCACGACCGCCTGCGGCGCCTGGCCGCGTTCGACGGCGGGCCCCACCCGCACCCGCTCGGGGTCGGAAACGGGAACCTCACCGGCGCCGCCGAGCAGCAGCGTCAGTTCGCCACCCCGGTGCCACAACCACAGCTCGGCACCTCGCACCCGGTGCCAGCGGGACTCCTCGCCCGCGCCGAGCACGTAGTGGATCGCCGTGGCCGTGGGGCGCGGACCGGGATAACCCTCCGGGTGAGCCCGCATCCCGGATTCCCAGGTGCGCCGATACCACCCGCCCTCGGGGTGCGGTTCGAGGTCGAGTTCGGCGGCCAGCGGAGGACGACGCGACGACGAAGTCGGCATGTCCGCCCACTGTAGTCGCCCGCGTGCGCGCCCGGTCCACACCACCGCGGACCGGATGCGCACCGCGACGCGGTGTGGGCCACACTACGCGCGTGAGTGAGCAGCAGGTACACGAACGCCACACCCCCGACGAGCCCACCGCCGACGGCAACGGCGAAGGCGACGGCGAAGGCGAAGGCGCCCCGGCGGCCGCGCGGGCCACCGAACCGGGCGCCGTGGACCACAGCCACCCGGACGCGCACACCGCCCCGGCGCACGGCACGGCCGCCGAGGCGGTGTGCGCGCTGGAGGGCTGTGACAACCCGCTCCCGCC
>NZ_KB912722.1 GCF_000383795.1 Saccharomonospora saliphila YIM 90502 | reverse complement strand
GGCAGCCGCCGCGAACGGCGTGCCGCGGCCCGTGAACAGGCCAAGAAGAACAAGAAGAGCGCGCGCAACTGATCCGGCCCGACCGGCACGCACGGGCCGGGTCACCGCGGTTCGAGCACGGCGAAGGCGACGCACACCCAGCCGCCGGAGTCGTGCTCGAACCGCGCGGCCACCGCGCACGCCCGCGCCTGTGCGGTGGCCGTGCCGCACAGTTCGAGCGCTTCCTCGGCCGGTCTGCAGACGTGGAGGTTGCGCAGAATGTAGCGCGGCCCGTCGAGTCGTGGCGGCGTCGCGCGCAGTCGGCGGCGCAACACCGGTGCCAGCCACGGATCGAGCTGGGCCAGGGGCCGCCGTCCCGTTCGCGCCTCCAACAGCCCGGTGGTCACCCGGTGCAGCAGGCGGCGGCTGGGAGCGGGCACGGATTCGGGGCGTGGTCGCTCGGCTTCCAGCTCGGCCAGCAGGTCGTCGAGCGTGAGCTGGCCGTCCGCCACCTCGGGTGGCCGACTCTGCGCCGCCGGGGACGAGTCCGGGTCCGGGTCGTGCTCACCCGGTTCGTACGGCCGGAGTGGTAGCAGTCCACTCGCCGGTGAGAACGGACGCATGGCAATTCCCTCCCGTGTCGTGTCGTATGGGCGGTCGCTTGCGAACCCGCCCACTAAGACAGAGGGAGCCGAGGACGTTCTGGATTCACAGACAGCCTGAAGAGGTGATGTGGGCCGTCGCGGCGCGCGCCGGTGCGGGTGGTGTGTTAGCGCGGGGAAGCCGGTCACGGTTCGGCTAGGCTGACCGCGATGCTGCGCGGACTGATCCTGGACTACGCGGGGGTGCTGACCGACGTCGACGCGGTGCGCCTCTTATCGGCGGTCGACGGGCTGCGAGCGGTCGGCGGCCGAAGCGCACTGGTGTCGAACGCGGCAAGCGGCGGCGAGGTGCGTGCCCGGTTGACCGGCCGGTTCGACACGCTCGTCTTCTCGGGTGAGGTGGGATGCGCGAAACCGGACCCGGAGATCTACCTGATGGCCGCCCGGCGGCTCGGTCTCGCGCCGGGCGACTGTGTGTTCGTGGACGACGCCTACGGCAACGTGGCCGGTGCGGTCGCGACAGGGATGGCCGGTGTCCACCACGTGACGGTGGAGGAGACGTTGGGCGAGTTGTCGGCGTTGCTGCCCGGAATCGACACGGGAATCGCCTGACGCGCCTGTCCGGGGTCCGTTACGCTACGACCGCGAGTGGTGACAGGCGATGCCGGGGGTGATGCGCGTGGCCGAGGAGTGGACCAAAGCGGGCTTCGAGGGCTTCTCGGAAACCGGAAGCGCGACGGACGCGGTACGCGGCGTCTTCGGTGACGGGCCTCTGAAGTCGGTCGGCAGCTTCCTGGGAGAGGGCACCGTCTCGGGAGGCGGCTCCTGGTCGTTCGACCCGGAACAGATCCAGACGGTCATCGCCGAGTGGGAGAACCTGCTGGAGGACTTTCGCAAGGACGCGCTCGTGTTGGAGGCTGCTCTGCGTGGCGTGGCGATGCCTCCGTCCGAGGACGAGCCGACGACTGGATACCTGCGCTCCGTGATCTCGGGGCTCACCTCGCTTCGCGAGGCGAGCGGCTCCTTCCTTTCTTATGCATCCGGCTTCCACCAAGGGCTCCAGAGGTCGAAAGAGGAATACGAGAAGCGTGAATCGGCCAACGTGGAGGCGATGATGGGCGGCGAGGAGACGTGAGGCGGTATGCTGTGCCCGCGTGTTTGGCGGCGTCTGCCCTCTCGATTGTTTTGGTTGGCTGTTCCAGTCAGGTAGAAGGAAATCCTTCGGTATCGAAGAGCTTGGGAAGGCCGGACTCCACCGCAGTTCCCTCGCCGCCGCGAGAGCTCGGATTCGCATCGTACGCAGAAGATCCTTGTAAACTGATCTCGAAAGAACTCCTCGAAAGTCTGGGCTATGACCCATCTGGCACTGTCGGTACCGAGGAGGACGGTCTGGCGATCGAGTATGCCGGACGTGGCTGTTACTGGACCTCGAACGAGGATCCCGAGGATTTTCTCGCCATTAATTTGCAGACGAGCAACTCCCAAGGGGGGCGGGGAGGTCTGTCGGAGCGGTACCGATTCTACGAGGCGGGTGGATACGCGTACTGGAGAGCGACGCAAGTTGACGAGTATCCAGCCGCATTTTTCGACTTATTGGACGAGCGTGCCGAGGGGCGCTGCGGCATAGGTGTCGGAATCGCCGACGATCTCAGCTACTCCGTAGTCGCGCAAAACTATAAAGAAAATCCGCAACGTGCTTGCAACGTGGTGAAGGAGATCGCCGGCGATGCCCTTCAGTCGCTTAAGGGGGCGAACTAACGTGGCTGGGCTTTCTGGGGAGCAGATCTTTCAGAACTTTCAAAATGGTGTCGGTACGCGCGGGATGCAGGCGTTCGCCGAGGCGCTGGTCCAGCTGAAGGATACCTACACCGCGCGTGCGGAGTCGATCAAGCGGATTCAGTCGGCGATGGAGTCCGGCTGGACCGGCGATGCCGGGTCGGCCGCGCGTGCCGGAGCCGGGCCGTTGATTCCCGCGTTGCACGAGTCCGCTCAGAACATGGACAGGACGTTCGACTCGATGACTCGGCAGGTCACGGCCTGGCATGATGCCGCGAACTCGGTGGAGCCGGTGCCGCCGAGGCCCGAGAAGCCGGAGCCGTTCGCGTTCGGTCTGAACACCGTGGGGGATCAGGCTACCTACGCGGTGAAGGCCTATCAGCACAACGTGGCGGCCCAGCACAACGTCGACGTGATGACCGGTTACGAGGGCAGCACGCAGGCGAATTCCGACTTCCCGCGCGAATATCGGACGCTGCCTTCGACCTTCTCCGATGTGCAGGTCACATCGACCGGTCCCAGCGCGGTGAGCGGGCAGATGACGACCGGGCCCGAGGTCGCGCGGGGATCGGGGGTGGCCGCTCCCACGAGCACGGGTGCCCCGATGTCCGGGTCGGCCGCGGGGCCGGTCCCGGCGGCGAGCGGGCCGTCCTC
>NZ_KB912721.1:1826-4061 GCF_000383795.1 Saccharomonospora saliphila YIM 90502 | reverse complement strand
GTCGCGGTGCGGGCGCCCGCCGGGTCGCACGTGCATTTGCGCTCCGGCTTCGGGGCCGTCGCGGTGACCGGGCCGACGGGCAGGCTCGACATCCGGACCGGCTCCGGCGATGTCACCGTCGACAAGGCCGACGACGCGGCCACCGTGCGCACGGGCGGCGGCGCCGTGGACATCGCCGCGCTGACCGGCCCGGGCACACTCACCACCGGCGGCGGGGCGGTGCGAGTCGGCGAGGTGCGCGGCCCGCTGCTGGCGCGCACCAGCAGTGGCGCGGTGTCGGTGAGCTCCGCATCGGCGGGCACGCTGGAGGTCGTCTCCGGCTCGGGCGACGTGCGGGTGGGCATCGCACCGGGCATCGGCGCCGAGATCGACCTCTCCTCCGGCTCGGGACAGGTGCACAGCGAGCTCGACGTCGCCACCGAGCCACCGGCGCAGCCGGCCGAGCTGCACGTGCACGCCCGCAGTGGTTCCGGCGACGTCCGGGTCACCCGCGCGGGCTGAGTCGATCCCCGCGGGCGTGACCACGCGCTCCCGCGCGTGCCTGCGCGGCCTCCTACAGCGCCGCGCAGGCACGGCGGAGGGCCTCGGCGAGGTCTCCCCGCTCGCCGACGGCGACCCCGTCGAGACCCAGCCACCGCGCCATCACACCGAGTTCGGCCGCCAGTTCCGCGGCGACCCGCGCCCGGTCGGCACCGGGTTCGGCGAACGCGCCCGGCACACGCAGCACGCGCGCGGCTCGGTCGGCCTTCACATCGACCCTGCCCACCAGCTCCCCGTCGAGCAGGAAGGGGAAGACGTAGTAGCCGTACACGCGTTGCGAGGCGGGCACGTAGATCTCGATGCGGTAGCGGAACCCGAACAGCCGCTCGGTGCGGTCACGTTCCCACACCAGCGGGTCGAACGGGCACAGCAGCGCCCGCCCCGGCACGGTCCGGGGAGCGCGCGCGGACACGTGCCGGTAGGCGTCGTGCCGCCAGCCGGGTACCCGCACCGGTTCCAACGTGCCCTGCTCGACGAGTTCGGCCACGGCCCGCTTGCTCGCCCGAGGCCCCAGCCGGTAGTAGTCCCGCAGGTCCGGCTCGGTGGCCACGCCGGTGGCGCGGGCCGCGTTGTCCACCAGCTCCCGCGCCGCGTCCTCGGGTGCCACCCGGCGCCCGAGCACATGCGGCGGTATGACCCGCTCGGTGAGGTCGTAGCGCCGTTCGAACCCGACGCGGGTGCCGGTGGTGAGTTCACCGATACCGAAGAGCCACTCGCAGATGCGCTTCACCGTCGAGCGCTCCCACCAGCTACCCGGGGTGCGGGGGCCGGGCCCTGTGAGTTCCCGCTCGATCGTGCCCGCGCCGACGGGGCCGAGTTCCTTGACCACGGCCAGCACGTCGTCCACGAGCGCCGGTTCGGCCTCGGCGAGGGCGCCGTAGCGCCGCCACCAGCCCTGCGGCTTGGCACCGGACCGCAGCAGCGGCCAGTCCTCCACCGGCACGAGGCTGGCCTCGTGCGCCCAGTACTCGACCAGCATCCGGGGCCTGCGGGCACTGTCCTGCCAGGCGGCCGTGTCGACCAGCGCGGGGTCGTAGCGGCCCAGGCGGGAGAACAGCGGGGCGTAGTGCGCCCGGACGGCGACGTTGACCGAGTCGAGTTGCAGCAGCCGTACCCGCGACAGCACGCGCCGCAGGTGCCGCCGGTCCGGCTCGGTACCGGGACGGGGCTCGGCGAATCCCTGGGCGGCCAGGGCGATCCGGCGCGCGACCGCGGGGCTCAGCGTTCTCGGCGCGGGGCCGGCGGCGGGGTCCTCGGCGGGGTCATCGGCGGCTGTGTCCACCCTCGTCACTGTCACGCCCACCATGGTGCCAACGACCACCGACAGTCCCGCTACGGTGGCGCGCATGAGCACCGCTGCCGTCCACCCCGCCACCGGCGACGACGTCGCCGAGATCGTGCGGATCCAGCTGAGCACCTGGCGCACCGCCTACAGCGACACGCTCGGGGCGACTGTCGTCGCCCGGCTGGACGAAGGTGAGCTCACCGAGCACTGGGCGAGCGCGGTCCGCCACCCCGACACCACCGTCCACGTCGCCACCGAGGGCGAATTCACCGTCGGCTTCTGCGCCTCGGGCCCCGCCCCGTCGTCCGACGTCGCGGCGGCCGACGGCGGCCTGCCGGACGACGCCGACCGGGTCGGCCTCGTGGCGACGGTGCTGGTGGAACCCCGCTGGGGCAGGCGGGGCCACGGCG
>NZ_KB912721.1:0-1726 GCF_000383795.1 Saccharomonospora saliphila YIM 90502 | reverse complement strand
GTGTGAGTGACACAGCTTCGGCGGTGTGCTTAAGCCCCGCTACATTATCGGCGCAGAACCACTTGACCAGTGAGCTATTACGCACTCTTTCAAGGATGGCTGCTTCTAAGCCAACCTCCTGGTTGTCTCAGCGACTCCACATCCTTTCCCACTGAGCACACACTTAGGGGCCTTAGCTGGTGTTCTGGGCTGTTTCCCTCTCGACGAACGGAGCTTATCCCCGCCGTCTCACTGCCGCGCTCTCACCCATCCGTATTCGGAGTTTGGTTGACTTCGGTAAGCCGGTAAGCCCCCTAGGCCATCCAGTAGCTCTACCCCAGACGGGAAACACACGACGCTGCACCTAAATGCATTTCGGGGAGAACCAGCTATCACGGAGTTTGATTGGCCTTTCACCCCTACCCACAGCTCATCCCCCAGGTTTTCAACCCTGGTGGGTTCGGGCCTCCACGCCGTCTTACCGGCGCTTCACCCTGGCCATGGGTAGATCACCCCGCTTCGGGTCTAGACCACGCGACTCGACGCCCTCTTCAGACTCGCTTTCGCTCCGGCTACCCCACCCGGGTTAACCTCGCCACGCAGCACTAACTCGCAGGCTCATTCTTCAAAAGGCACGCCATCACCCGCAGGCTCTGACGGCTTGCAGGCACACGGTTTCAGGTACTCTTTCACTCCCCTCCCGGGGTACTTTTCATCTTTCCCTCACGGTACTCGTGCACTATCGGTCACCAGGAAGTATTTAGGCTTACCGGGTGGTCCCGGCAGATTCACAGCAGATTCCACGAGCCCGCTGCTACTCGGGGACAACCACCAGACACGCCCATGCAGCTTTCGCGTACGGGACTCTCACCCACTCCGGCCACGCATCCCAACGTGTTCCGCTAACCACACGACGCATCCCCGGAAGTGTCAGCTCCCGGCCATGGCACCCACAACACCGCACACACAACACCTGACAGCTTGACATGCGCACGGTTTAGCCTCCTCCGCTTTCGCTCGCCACTACTCACGGAATCACCGTTGTTTTCTCTTCCTACGGGTACTGAGATGTTTTCACTTCCCCCGCGTTCCCTCCACACACCCTATACATTCAGGTGCGGGTGACACCCCATCACGGGTGCCGGGTTACCCATTCGGACATCCTCGGATCACAGCTCGGTTGACAGCTCCCCGAGGCTTATCGCAGCCTCCCACGTCCTTCATCGGCCCCTGATGCCCAGACATCCACCATGTGCCCTACACAACTTGACCACAAAGATGCTCGCACCCACTCTGCAATTCTCAAACACCACCGAAACAACACCCACGTGCTGCCTCAGACACCCAACAGTACGCCAGCGACCATCACAGCATCCCCCGCGCACCACCACGGCACGCACCAGGACGACACCAACCAGCAGAGGTTCACAATCAGGCTCTAACAAGCCAACAGGCTCCTTAGAAAGGAGGTGATCCAGCCGCACCTTCCGGTACGGCTACCTTGTTACGACTTCGTCCCAATCGCCAGTCCCACCTTCGACCACTCCCCCCGGGAAAACCCGGTTGGGCCGCGGGCTTCGGGTGTTACCGACTTTCATGACGTGACGGGCGGTGTGTACAAGGCCCGGGAACGTATTCACCGCAGCACTGCTGATCTGCGATTACTAGCGACTCCGACTTCACGCAGTCGAGTTGCAGACTACGATCCGAACTGAGACCAGCTTTAAGGGATTCGCTCCACCTCACG
>NZ_KB912720.1:4176-6824 GCF_000383795.1 Saccharomonospora saliphila YIM 90502 | reverse complement strand
TCCAGACCGCGATCTCGGGGCACGAGCGGCGTGCCGCGCTCGCGCGGTTGCGCGACGTGCCGGGTGTCGTGTGCGTGGGCACCGCCGACCGGCTCTGCCCGCCCCGGCACGCCCGGGTGATCGCCGACGAGTGGCAGTCGGGCAGGTTGGTGCTGTATCCGGGCGCGGGCCACATGCTCCCCCAGGAACGGGCCCACGACATCGCCCTGCACCTGACCGACCTGCTCACTCCCGCGCTCCGGCCGGCGCCCGCGCACTGAGCGTGGTGCCGTCGGCGGGGTCAGTCTCGGGCGGTGAGGGGGAAGCCCGCGCCGATGCCGCGCCAGGCCAGGGTGGAGGTGAGCGCGACCGCCTCCTCCTGGCTCATCGCGCTGTTCTGGCTGAGCCAGAACCGGGCACTGACCTGGCTCATGCCCACGAGCCCGACCGCGAGCAGGCGCGCCTTGTCCTCGTCGAGCCCGGCGTCGGCGGTGATCGTCTCGGTGATCGCGTCCACGCTGGCCGAGGTCGCGCGGTCGACCGCCTCCTGCACCGAGGGCTCGCCACGCAGGTCCGACTCGAACACCATGCGGAACGCGCCCGCGTCGCCGTTGACGAAGTCGAAGAACGCCCCCACCGCGTTCTTGACGCGCTGCTTGTTGTCGGTGGTGGACGACAGCGCACGCTGCACGGCCGTCACCAGGTGCTCGACGTGGCTTTCCAGCAGCGCGATGTAGAGGTCGAGCTTGCCGGGGAAGTGCTGGTACAGCACCGGTTTGCTGACACCGGCCCGATCGGCGATCTCGTCCATGGCCGCGGCGTGATAGCCGTTCGCCGCGAAGACCTGCTGGGCGGCGTCGAGCAGTTGCGCCCGTCGCTCCGTGCGCGGTAGCCGGACCCCCCGTCCGAGCGGTGCCGAGCCGGGCCCCCGGTCCCCAGCCTGATCCTGCGCGTGCGCCGTGTCGGTCATCCCCGCCTCCATCGTCTTCTCCCGCCGCACATTACTCGTGCGTACGCCACTCACGCCAAACCCGCTCCCCTGCGGCATCCTGGGAATTGTGTCCGACAACCTCCCGAGCCCGCTCGCCGGCGCCGCGGACGCGCGCGAGCGGTCGCGGCCACCGCTGACCCACGTTCCCCTGACGCGCACGCCGCTGCCCCCGCTCGACGACACGGCGGCCCCCTGGCCGGGGGCGTCGGCGCGGGTCGGCGACCTCGACCTGCACGTGCGCCGGACGCCGGGGGGAGAGGACGCCACCGGCACCGCCGTCTACGTGCACGGGCTCGGTGGGTCGTCGACCAACTGGACCGACCTCGCCGCGCTGCTGTCCGCCCACGCGGCGGGCCACGCGCCCGACCTGCCGGGGTTCGGCTTCTCCGAACCGGCGGCCGAGTTCACCTTCAGCCTGAGCGCCCACGCCGAGGTCGTCGCCGACTACATCACCGCGCACTGCCCCGGACCGGTACACCTGCTGGGCAACTCCATGGGTGGAGCGATCGCGATGCTGGTCGCGGCGCGCAGGCCGGAGCTGGTGCGCACGCTCACGCTCGTCTCGCCCGCCGTGCCCGACCGCAGGCCCGACCCGCGCAGGTTGTCCGACCCCCGGCTCGTGCTGGCCTCGCTTCCGCTGGTGGGTAAGCCGGTGCGCAGGCGCCTGGCCGCGCTGAGCCCACGGGAGCGGGCCGAGCAGGTGATCCGGCTCTGCGTCGCCGACCCGGCCGCGTTCCCGGAGCACCGGCTCGACGAGCTGGCGGTCGAGCACGGCGAGCGGGTGTCCCTGGCGTGGGCGCAGCGAGCGCTGGCGCGCAGCACCGCCGAGATCTTCCGCACGTGGTTCACCCGCGGCCCGGGGTCGTTGTGGACGGTGGCGCCCTCGATCACCGTGCCGACCCTCGTCGTGTGGGGCATGCAGGACCGGGTGATCTCGGTGCGCCGCGCGCCGAGGACGGCGCGGGTGATGCCGCGCGCCCGGCTGCTCGTGCTGCCGCGCACGGGACACGTGGCGCAGATGGAGCGGCCGGTGACCGTGGCCCGGGCGGTGCTCGGCCTGTGGGAGCACGCCGAGGACGGGAGGTGGTGACCGGGGGCCAGACGTGTGCTGTCGGTTGCCGGGCCAGCGAGAATCGGCTGTTCGGGTGACGTGAAATCCGCCGTCCGTGGCGAGCCACCGACGTTCGCGGCGGCGTCAGTATGGCACGCTGAGGTCGTGGATCGGGTAACAGAAGGAGCACGAGACAGCCACGCGCGGGGCGGTGAGCGGTCCCGTTCGTCCTCCGCCAGCGCCCGTGTCCCGCACGACGAGAGTGGCCGGGGTGGCACCGACTCCGATGCGCGGTCCCGGTCGGGCAAACGGCCCAGCACGACGAAACGGCGATCCGGTCGAGGCGGTGAGCCCGCGACGGAGAAGAAGGAGAAGCGGGTGGCCGGGTCGAGCGCCCCCGCCCGCGACGGGGCGGGAACGACGTCCGGTCGCGGGCGCGCCTCCCGGGGCAAGGACAAAGCCGAGGCGAGGCGCACAGCCGGAAAGAACAGAGCCGGAAAGAACACCGCGGAAAAGGGCACAACGGGCAGGAACACGCCCGGAGCGAAGGACACGGCTGCCGGGGTCGCCGGGCCCGGAGCCGGCTCGGACGCCTCCCCGGGCCCCGGCTCCGGCACCGAGGCCGGC
>NZ_KB912720.1:1900-4076 GCF_000383795.1 Saccharomonospora saliphila YIM 90502 | reverse complement strand
CTGGCGCCGGGCCTGTTCCAGCGGCGCCTCGACACCTCCGGCGCCGACCTCGTCGCTGCCCCGCTCGGCGCGCACCCGGCCGTGGTGGCCCTCGTCCTGCGCCGCTACGCCGAGACGAGGGCGCGAGTCAGTCGGCCACCGACGAGCGGACGCCCTCGGTGAGCGGACCACCACCTCGGCGTGGGCCGCTATCGCCTTGGGTCTTTCCGTATACACCCGGAAATCGTGGAGCCGCTGAAGCGGGATTGTTTTGAGCAACCGCTCGCCTGGCACCCGGACAAGCCGCTGCGCTTTCGCGGTGACCTGTCCGTTCGTTCTAGCCACACGATCGAATTAGACCGCATGCACCGTGCCAGCCGACATGGGAAGCTGTTTCCGCGACTCCGCGCGGTGGCGCTCCGGCAACGACGAGGAAGGGTTTCACATGTCAACAGTAGCGGTTCCAGTGGGTGAACACGCCGAGGTGTTCGAGCTCATTCTTCCCGATACGATGTCCTCCACGGCCGAAACCGTGGAGAACTACGACTATTTCAGTGTCGAGCCGGATTCCAAGATCACGGCGTTCCACGGGTTCAGCACGTTCAAGGGCGTGGCCGTCACGGGGGAAGGGGCGGACATCGAAGGCATACTCCGCGGAACTCTGAAGAGTTACAACTTCAAGAGGCTGTACCAGGTATACCACTTGAAGGGCTCGGAAAGCTGGAAGGTGTGGGTCGCCGAATTCAAGAAGGACACCACGCAGAGTCAGTTGAAACAAGTGTTCAACGACGAGCAGATGGAAAATATCGACGTGGAGATGAAGTACACCATCAGGGCGAACTATCTCCGCGGTGTGTCGCGTGTCCGTGTCGGGTTCGAGACCATCAAGCTCAAGCTCAACGGAACCGAGAAGAACTTCACGATCGCCAACCCCGCGTCGGGCAGTGCCAAGGACCAGAACGGCCAGGACATTCCGGTCGACTTCAAACCGGTCTGATGTGACGCGAGTATCTCAAGCAAGAAACCCCGGCAGCTTCGGCCTTGTCCTGCCCGCAAGGCTGAAGCTGCCTCTCGTGCTCGAAACAGAACGGTCGTGAAGTCCGATGTCCTCGTCGCTCGTCATCGAGCAACTCGCCGCTCTCGACCAGTCCGAGCGACCGGGCGACGCCGGGGCGGTCGAAGTCCAGCAAGGGGTGTATTCCTTCTCACGATGGATCGACATGGAAGGAGGCACGCAGACCGTACTGAGAGAGTCGTTCAAGAAGACGGCGACCACGCACGACTGGACCATGTTGTACTCGCTGTACGCCGTCCCGCTCGACGCCGGCCTGAACGAGTGGGTGAAGAAGTACAAGTCGTATCCGGACACGACACTCCTCGCCAGGATGTTCCCATACCTCACCGAGCGCACCTTCAGTCTGTCGTGCGAAGCGCGAATCCACATCAAGGGCTCTCACCCCACGAAGGTCAGACTGGGTTTCCGGGTGCTTCGGCTGAAGAGCCACGGCATCACGAAGGACGCCGTCCTGTTCAACTCCGCCAATCTCGTCGCTCGTGACGGCCACGACACTCCCTACGACGACGTGACGTGCTCCTGCTCGTAGGGCGGCCGTCGGCACCGGCCGACGGGTCGGGTCTCGGCGCGGAGGTTCCGGCCGCGTGCGGGTCCTGCCTGGGGGTCGGCGCGCCGAGAGTGTGCGGGCGCGAGCGCGACGAGGCCGTGTGGTGGAAGGCTCGTGGTGCCGCTCGCGGTGGCGAGCGCGCACGCGTCTCACGACCACCGCACGCGCAGCGTGGAGAAGCCGCGTACCGCGCGCACGCGGTCCGCTTCGTCCTCCGCGGCGGCACGCACGGGTGCCGGGACGGTGGTGAACCCGGCCAGTGTCACGTCGAGCCGTGTGCCCGACGACGTCGTACGCCAGGTGCCGATGACCTCGCCGTCGGCCAGGATCGCCCCCGGATTGCCGAGGACCTTCCACAGCTGTGCGCGGTGACGCTCGTCCGGCACGAGCAGCGCGCGGTCCCGTGCCTGAAGGAACGGGTCCCCGGGCGGCAGCAGCCGCACCACGTCCGGTCCGGGCGGATTCTCCAGCGCGGGCACCACCTCGGCGGGCACGTGCAGCCGACGGCCGTCCACCCGGACCTCCGCGAGGTCGCCGGGCCACAGGTGCCCGGCGACCGTCGCGCGGGTCGTGCC
>NZ_KB912720.1:0-1800 GCF_000383795.1 Saccharomonospora saliphila YIM 90502 | reverse complement strand
TGGCCGACCCGGTGAACCGAGACGCGCTGCCCGGGGGAGCTCTCCGCCGACGACGACGCGATGGTGGCCGAGCGGGCCGAGCAGGCCGGGCTCGTGGACGCCGTCGACGACCCCGGTGATCCCGCCCGGTACTCGCGCGAAGGCTACGCGCGCATCCGCGCGCTCAGCCGTGAGCTGGGGGCGCTGCGCCGCAGGCTCGACCAGCCGCTGCCCGAGCTGGTGGCCGACGTCGAGCGCACCATGCGGCTCGACGTCGAGGCCCTGGCGCGACCGGGCGGCGTCGGCCGCGCGCACCTCGACGCGTTCGCCGACGTGGTCGGCGAGTACGCCGAGACCGTGCCGACGGCGACCCTGCTGTCCCTGCTGGACTACCTGGCCACCGCCGACCACGCCGAGGACGGCCTGGCGCCCGGGGAGGTGGAGGTCGCCGCCGACCGCGTGCAGGTGCTCACCGCGCACTCGGCGAAGGGCCTGGAGTGGCGGGTGGTGGCCGTGCCGCACCTGGTCACCGACACCTTCCCCGGCAAGCGGCGGTCATCGTCGTGGTTGAAGACGGTGGCCGAGCTGCCCGCCGCCCTGCGCGGGGACGCGGCCGATCTCCCCGAACTCGCCCTGCGCGGCGACGAGGACCGCAAGCTGGTCACCGAGGTGCTGGCCGACCATGAACGGCACTTCGCCGAGCGACACGCCGAGGAAGAGCGCAGGCTGTGCTACGTGGCACTGACCCGGTCCGAACACTGTCTGCTCGTCTCGGGGCACTGGTGGAACAGCACCAGCGCCAAACCGAAGGGGCCCTCGGAGTTCCTCACCGAGCTCGCCGACGTGCTCGCGGAGACCGACGGCCTCGGCACCCTCGAACACTGGGCACCCGCGCCCGGACCGGAGGAGAGCAATCCGCTGGTGGGCCGGTCACGGTCCGCGGTGTGGCCGGTGGACCCGCTGGGTGACCGCAGGAAGGCGGTGGACGAAGGCGCCCGGCTGGTGCTCGACGCGCTCGCCACGCGGGCGGAGACGCGGCGGGCGCAGACGCGGCAGGCGGAGACGCGGCAGGCGGAGACCGGAGGCGACCGGCCGGTCGCATCGGAGGCCGAGCGGTCGGTGTCCGCCGCTTCGGCGGTGCCGGACGGGGCGCCGGACACGGCGCCGGGGGCGGAACCGGGCGAGGACGAGGACCCGGACGGGTGGATCACCGACACCGACGTGCTGCTGGCCGAGCGGGCCCGGCACCGGGACGGTGCGGCGGACATCGACCTGCCCGGCACGCTGTCGGTGAGCCAGCTCGTTGAGCTCGCGGACGAGCCGGAAGCCCTGGCCCGGAGGCTGCGCAGGCCGCTGCCGTTTCCCCCGAACGCGGGAATGCGCCGGGGTACCGCCTTCCACGGCTGGCTCGAACGCCGCTTCGCCGGGGACCGGCTGCTCGACCTCGACGACCTGCCCGGATCGGCCGACCTCGAGGCCCACGAGGAGGGCGACCGCGATTTCGAGGCGCTCCGCGAGGCGTTCGAGCGCAGCCCGTGGGCCGCGCGGACGCCGCACGATGTCGAGGTGCCCTTCTCCACCGACATCGACGGCGTCACCGTGCGCGGGCGGATGGACGCGGTGTTCGCCGACCCCGACGGCGGGTGGACCGTGGTGGACTGGAAGACCGGTGCGGTGCCGCCCGACGAGCGGATGCCCGCGTTGTCGGTGCAGCTGGCCGCCTACCGCCTCGCCTGGGCGGGGCTGTCCGGGGCGCCGCTGGAGCGGGTGCGGGCGGCGTTCCACTACGTGCGCTCGGGCCGCACCGTGCACCCGGTGGAC
>NZ_KB912719.1 GCF_000383795.1 Saccharomonospora saliphila YIM 90502 | reverse complement strand
CACCGCTGGACCAGCCGCCGAGCCACGCCCTGTGCGCGGTCGCCGGTCGCGGGGTCGCCGGGCGCGTGGCCGAGTCGGCGTAGCCGTGCGCGGACCGCCGCCGAACCGCGCTGATTGCCGAGTTCCAGTTCCTCACGGAGCTCGGCCCGGGTGCACAGCCCGTGGTGCACGGGCGAGGCCAGCAGGTCGTGCAGACGCGTTTCGTCGGCTTCGCGGCGTGCGGCGTCCACCGCCGCACGGGCCGGTGGAGCGAAGGGGAGGCCGTCGATCCACACCGGTTCGGGGAGCCGGGACGTGCGTTCGACCGTGGCGAACGCGGGTGGCAGCACGCGGCGGTGAGCCGGGATCAAGGCGGTCACCGTGTCCGGGGGAGGTTGGTCGAGACCCTGCGCGGCGAGCGCGTCGATTCCCGTGAGCACGCAATCCGGCGCGAGGGCCACGGCCGTGGCCTGGAGCAGGTGGTGCCGCGTGGGCGCACCCGTGCCGAGCAGCACGACCCCCTTGGTCAGCCTTCGCCACGGACCTGACGGTCTGCATCGTTTGGTGATCGTGCTCGGGTGCAGCCCGCGTTCGCGCAGCGACGCCACGGAGACCACCGGTGTATCCGGATGCGCGATCTCGCGCGGAGCGCGGGCCGACGGGGCGGGTGCGCAGCGGCTGAGTGCGCCGGCGGGACGAGCCGCGCCGTGGGAACGGGACGCTACGGGCCCTGCGGCCCGGGTCGATGTCGTCGTCATACCCCGAGCGTGACGGCACGGGGCCCGGCGCGGGGGCGTGCGCGCACATCTGTGGACAACGGCAGAACACGAACGGTCCGCGGGCGCCACCGGCCCCGCGACTGTGGACAGGTGGTGCCCTCACCCGTGGAGTGCCCGGGGAGTGCGGAGGGCGTCAGTCGGCGAAGCCCGGCTGCCAGCGGCGCACGATGTCGCGCACCGCGACCTCGGCGTCGAGCTGGCACAGGATGCCGGTGGCGCCCGCGGTGACGCGATGGATGAGCAGCCACTGCGGCGGCAGGTTGAGTGACCGGCCCGTGTTAAAGTCCTGGTTACGCGTGTCTCCCATCCGCACGGCCTGCTCCTGTGCCCACCGTCGCGTGAAATGGAACGACTCGTCGGTCAGCGGGGCGGTCAACGGGAGCAACCAACGGTAGACGTCGTCGGCGTCGATCCGGCTTCCGGGACGCACGAACCCCTCACTGCGGAGCACGTCGAAGAGTTCGTCCGACCGGCCTTGCAGAACCAGCCGCATCAGCACACCGAGTGAGCGGGGCGCGCCGTCGGGCAGCGCGGCGACGGCACCGAAGTCGATGACGCACAACCTGCCGTCGTCGAGGAGCACGAAGTTGCCGGGGTGCGGATCGGAATGCAGCAGGTGCGCCCGCGACGGCGACGAGTAGTGGAACTCGGCGAGCAGCCTGCCCGCCTCGTTCCGCTCTTCCACCGTTCCCGAACTGATGATCTCGGAGAAGGGCGTGCCGGTGACCCACTCCGACACGATGACCTTCGGTGCGCTGGCCACGACCTTCGGGATCCGTACCTGCTCGTCACCGTCGAACGCCTTCGCGAAGCGCCGCTGATTGTCGGCCTCGGCCCGGTAGTCGAGTTCCTCGTCCATCCGGTCGGCGAGCTCGGCCAGCAGCGGCTTGACCTCGGTCCCCGGCACGAGCGCCTGGAACAGCCTGCTGAACCGCTGGAGTTGACGAAGGTCGCTGCGCAGGGCCTCGTCCGCACCCGGATACTGCACCTTCACGGCGACCTCGCGGCCGTCGTGCCACACCGCGTGGTGCACCTGACCGATGCTGGCCGCTGCCGCCGGCTCGTCGTCGAACTCCGCGAACCGCTCGCTCCACGAGCGCCCGAGCTGCTCAGCGAGCACGCGGCGTGTGCGCCGTGCCGACATCGGTGGCGCGGCGGCCTGCAACCGCGTCAGGGCGTCCCGGTACGGCGCGGCGAGTTCGTCGGGAACGGCGGCCTCGAACACGCTGAGCGCCTGCCCGAACTTCATGGCCCCGCCCTTGAGCGTGCCGAGCACCTCGAAGAGCTGTTCGGCGGCCCGGGCGGACAGGGCCGCATTGACCTCCTCGGTGTCCTGGCCGGTGAGCCGCCTGCCCCACCCGCCGACGGCACGACCGGCGATGCCGAGCGGCAGGCTCGCCAATTTCGCGGTCCGTGCCGCCGCTCTGCGGGGGATCGCGGCGTCGGCGTGGTCGTCGAGGGAGTTTCCCGAGTCCGTCACGCCCGCGATTCTGCCCTCCGGCCCGCCGTGCGTGCACCGAAATCCGCTGTAAATCGCAACTATCGCCGCGGTGGACGGTCACGCGCCCCGCACTCGCAGTGTGGGTGCGGCGGCCAGTGACGTCGGCGCACGACACCGGCGTAGCAGTCGAGTTCGAGGGTGGCGTTCCAGCTCGGGGGCGGTTCCGGGCCGGGGGCCGGACTCAGCGCGCGCAGCGCCTGGCCCGCGGCCACCGCGGCGGTGCCGTGTGCGCTGGTGAGGTCGGCTCGTTGACTCCGGCCCGCGAGTTGCCCGGCCACCGTCGGCCAGCACGGGTCGAGCGCGGTCCGGTGCAGGTCCGCGCAGCGCAGGCAACTGCTGCGTCCGGGCACGACGAGTGGTCCCACGATGCCGATGCCGTCGCGGACCCGTACCGGCAGATGGGTCGTGCCCTCGGCGACGAGCGCGGCCACGACCTCCGGTGCGGGTACCACGGCGTCGGTGAGGACCACCAGATCGGAGGTCCGGCCGTGGGGGAGCGGGCCGGTGCGGACGTCCGGGCTCGCGCGGCGGGCAGCGTGGACACCGAGGTCAGCG
>NZ_KB912718.1 GCF_000383795.1 Saccharomonospora saliphila YIM 90502 | reverse complement strand
AGCAGGCCGGAGGCTGGGCCGGGCCACCACCCGGTCAGCAACCGCCGGGTGAGCAGCACGCGCAGCACCAGCCCGGTATGCCGCAGCCGGGGGCCCAGCCGCCCGCGCCACAGCAGCCGGGCTCGCAGCCCATGCCGCAGCAACCCGCCCAGCATCCCGGGCAGCCGCAGCAACCGCAGCAACCCGGCCCGCAGACCGGACACCAGCAGCCGCAGCAGAACCAGGGCTGGGGAGGCCAGCAGCAGTGATGGCAAACCTGATCAAAGCGGAGTTCCGCAAGACGCTCAGCCTCAAGCTGTGGTGGGCGCTGATGATTCCGGCGTTCGCCCTCTCGTTCGTCTTCGCCCTCGGCTGGGGCAACGCCGCCAACGACTTCAACGACTTCCTCGGCAGCTACGAGGCGCGGGAACTCGCCCGCGCGCTCGGCGTCGAGGTGAACACGCTGCCGGTGGGGCTGCTGGCACTCGCCCGCGGCATCAACGTCGGAACACTCTTTCCGGTGATCTTCGGCATCTCCGCCCTCGCGGGCGAGTACACCCGCCGCACGATCACCACCACCTACCTGACGGCTCCGCACCGGGGCGCGGCACTGACCGCCAAACTGGTCACCTACACGGTTTGGGGCGCAGCCTACGGCGTCGTGCTGGTCACCGCCTCCAGCATCGCCATGGCGCTGAGCGTGGACAGCGAGCGGCTCCCGTCGGCGGGTCAGTGGTTCGCCGTCCTCGGCGCCGCACTGCTGGCCGCCATGCTCGCCACCCTGTTCGGGATCGGCGTCGGCGCGGTGTGGAACAGTGTTACCGGCCCGACCGTGACGCTGGTCATCTGGATGCTGATCATCGAGAACCTTCTCGTGCTCCTCGTGTTCGGTACGTTGGACGCGTACTGGGTCGGCGGTGTGCTGCCGAACAACACGCTGAACGGCATCGTGGGCGGCATCGCGGCGGAGGCGCTCGGAGCGGCGGGTCTGTCGGTGCCGGACGCGCTGGACGAGGATCTCCAATGGCTGTTGCAGTTCTTCGCGGGAGCACCGGGCTCCTACGCGTGGTGGAGCGCGGCGTTGGTGTTCGGCGCGTGGACGGCGGCGTTCTTCGGCGCGGGCTGGGCGGCCAACGCCAAGCGCGACATCACCTGAGGCTCCCGCCACGACGCCGGAGGGGCTGCCCGTGAGCGGAACGGACACGGCCCCCGCCCCCACGCGCGACCCCTCGGCGTCCGCG
>NZ_KB912717.1:12292-14630 GCF_000383795.1 Saccharomonospora saliphila YIM 90502 | reverse complement strand
GTGCTCCCGCCCGCGCGAGGCACCGCCGACGAGGCATGGCGCGAGCGGACCGTCCGCTCCGCTGGCAGAGGTGTGGTGGGTCAGCGGCGGAGCAGGCGGCGCACGGTGGGGTTGCGGCGTAGCTGGGCGCGGCGGCGCGTGCAGGCCCATTGGGCGACCTTGATCAGGGCTTCGCCGATGATGGCGCCGTTCATCTTCGACTCCCCCAGTTCGCGTTCGGTGAAGGTGATGGGTACCTCCAGCACGCGGAAGCCGGCTTCGGCGGTGCGCCAGGTCAGATCGATCTGGAAGCAGTAGCCCTGCGAAGCGATCTCGTCGAGGGCGAGCGTGTCGAGGACACGGTGGCGGTAGGCGCGGAAGCCCGCGGTGATGTCGTGCACCCGCACGCCCAGGGCGAGGCGGGAGTAGAGGTTGGCCAGGCGGGACAGGGCCTGGCGTTTGCGGGGCCAGTTGACCAGGGCCCCTCCGGGCACGTAGCGGGAGCCGATGACCAGATCGGCGTCGGTGAGCGCGTCGAGTAGCCGGGGCAGATCCTCGGGGGCGTGGGAGCCGTCGGCGTCCATTTCGACGAGCGTGGCGTAGCCGCGGTCGAGGGCCCAGCGGAATCCGGCGATGTAGGCGGCGCCGAGCCCGGCTTTGTCGGTGCGGTGCAGCACGTGCACGCGGTCGTCGTCGCCTGCGAGTTTGTCGGCGACCTCGCCGGTGCCGTCGGGGCTGCCGTCGTCGACGACGAGGGCGTGGGCCTCGGGCAGTGCGGTGTGCAACCGCTTCAGCAGCGGCGTGAGGTTGTCCCGTTCGTTATAGGTCGGGATGATCACCAGCACCGGGTCGGTGGTGCCCCTGTGCCGTGTCCCCTCCGCCATGCTGCTCCCCTTCTGCTGTCGCGTTGGTCGGCCTGCTCCCCCGGCGCGTGCGCATCCCGAGCACGGCGCCGGCCGCCACGGCGGCGAACGCGACCGCGACCAGCGCGTACTCGGTCCACGCGCCGAGTCGATCCGACAGCGTAGTCTCCTGCCGCAGGGGCACGTCGGCCACCAGTGCGGTGTCGGTGTAGAGGCCGGTGGAGCGGCGCACGGTGCCGTCGGGGTCGACCACGGCGCTGATCCCGCTGGTGGCCGCGACCACGACGGCGCGGCCGTGTTCGACGGCGCGCACGCGGGACATGGCCAGTTGCTGGTGGCTCATCTCGCCGCGGCCGAACCACGCGTTGTTGGTGGGGGTGACCAGGAGTTCGGCGCCGGAGGTGGTCAGGTCGCGGGCGATGTGGTCGTAGGCGATCTCGTAGCAGATGACGGTGCCGACGCGGGTGTCGGCGATGTCGAAGACGACGGGCCGGCTGCCCCAGCGCATGTCTCGGGTGTTGTCGACGAACGGGGTGAACCAGCGGGCGATGGCGCGCATCGGCACGTACTCGGCGAAGGGCACGAGTTCGCGTTTGGTGTAGTGGGCCACCGGTCCCCTGCCGGGTTCCCAGTGCAGGGTGGCGTTCTCGGTGAGGTCGCTGCCGTCGGGCCGGTAGAGGGCGCCGATGAGGGCGGGCACGCCGAGCGAGTCGACGGCGGCGTCCAGGCGGGGGTCGTCGCCGTCGGTGTCGGTGGCGGTTTCGGGCCAGACGAGCAGGTCGGGCCGGGGTAGTTCGCCGGAGCGGACGCGGTCGGCCAGTTCGGCGGTTTCGGCGAGGTGATTGGCGCGGATGGTCTCGCGCGCCCCGAGCAGCCCGATCCCGGCGTCGGGGGCGTTGCCCTGCACCAGCGCGACGGTGCGGGTGCCGGTCTGGGCGTCGGTGCCGACGCTGGGCCACACGGCCAGGCCGGTGGCGACGGGCAGTGTCGCGGCCAGGGCGGGGCGATCCAGCGTGCCGAGGGGGCGGTCAGGCCGGTGCGGCGCACGCGGACGATGAGCTGGGCGAGGCCGAAGCCGGTGGTGAGCACGGCGAAGCCGACCAGGGGCGCGCCGCCGACGGAGGCCAGGGACAGGTAGGCGCCGTCGGGTTGGCTGAAGCCGACGCGGCCCCACGGGAAGCCGTTGGCGGGCCAGTGGGCGCGGGCGGTCTCCTGGAGCAGGAAGACCGCCGCCATCCACACCGGGGCGGCGGGCAGGCGCGCCACCCACGGCATCAGTGCGCATGCGGCGGCGATGTAGGCGGCCAGTACGCCGGACAGCGCCAGCCACGGTGCGGGGCCGAACTCGGCGCCGAGGAAGTCGTCGATCCACAGCAGGTGCAGCAGGTTGAACGTGAGGCCGAACACGGCGCCGTAGCCGGCGGCTCCGGCCGGGCGGCGGCCGTGCAGCACCAGGCCGAGCGCGGTGAAGGCCACCGGCACCAGCCACCACAGGG
>NZ_KB912717.1:9639-12192 GCF_000383795.1 Saccharomonospora saliphila YIM 90502 | reverse complement strand
GCTCGGTGGTGCGGGGCCGGTGTCGCCGGTCAGGCCGAGTGCCTCGTCCTCGGCGAGTCCGGACGGCGGCTGGTCGGCCCAGCGGCGGCGGAGCCGGTCGAGCTCGGCGGGGTCGAAGGCCGGGTCGAGCCGCCGGATGCGTTCGGGCAGCGGCGGGTGGGTCGCCATCCACGACGACAGCTTGCGGCCCTCACCGAAAAGCATGTGGCTGACGTCGTCGACCTTGCCGCTGCGCACCGTCGATCCCGCGGGCAGGCCACCGATCTTCTTCAGCGCCCCGGCCAGGCCCTCGGTCTGGCGGGTGTACTGCACGGCCGAGGCGTCGGCGAGGTACTCGCGCTGCCGCGACACCGCCGCCTTGATCAGCCGGCCGGCCAGCACCCCGATCCAGCCCGCGATGAGGGCGGCCAGCCCGACCAGCATCAAGGGTGCGGCGCTGTTGCCGCGGTCGGAACGGCCCCCGGCCCGTCCGCTGCCGAGCAGCACCCGGCCGACCACCGCCAGGCCCACGATCCCGGCCAGCACCCCGATCAGGCGGATGTTGAGGCGCATGTCGCCGTTGACCACGTGGCTGAACTCGTGCGCGATCACGCCCTGCAACTCGGCACGATTGAGCCGTTCCAGGGTGCCCCGGGTGACCGCGACCGCCGCGTTGGCCGGGGACCAGCCCGCCGCGAAGGCGTTGATGCCGGGTTCGTGCGGCAGCACGTACAGGTCGGGCACGGGTGTGCCGGACGCGATCGCGATCTCCTCGACCACGTTGCGCAGCCTGCGCAACCGCGGGTCACGGGTGTCGTCGGCGACCCGCACGCCCCCGAGGCTCTCCGCGACACGCTGCCCGCCGCCGCGCCGCAGCAGCATCGTCCGCACCAGCGAGGTCACCCCGATCAGCGCGACGGCGACCACGCTGACGGTGACCAGCGTGCCCACCGCGGTGGAGGTGGGCGCATCGGACAGGCCGAACGCCAGCCACGCCGCGAGATCGACCACCGCCACGATCCCGAGCACCGCCGCCGCGAACAGCCACACCAGCCGCGCCGACACCGTCCGCACGGCCTGCTGACGCTCGAAGAAGTTCATGGGCCCGGTCCGGGTCAGAAGGAGACGTCCGGGGCCTGCCGCCGCTCCGGCTCGTCGATGATCAGCGGCTCGGCGGGACCGAAGCCGAACATGCCCGCCAGCATGTTCGTCGGGAACGTCTCACGCTTGTTGTTGTAGGACAGCACCGCGTCGTTGTAGGCCTGGCGGGCGAAAGCGACGCGGTTCTCGGTGGAGGTCAGCTCCTCGGACAGCTGGCTCATGTTCTGACTGGCCTTGAGGTCGGGATAGGACTCCGACACGGCCAGCAGCCGCCCCAGCGACTGGGTCAGCGCGGTCTCGGCGCCGGAGAGCTCCTGCATCGCCGACGGGTCACCCGGGTTGCCCCGGGCCTGCTCCTGCGCGCGCACCGCCCCGCTGCGCGCGGCGGTCACCGACTCCAGCGTCTGTTGTTCGTGACGCAGGTAGCCCTTGGCCGTCTCCACCAGGTTGGGGATCAGGTCGTGCCTGCGTGTGAGTTGCACGTCGATCTGGGCGAAGGCGTTCTGGTAGCCGTTGCGGCGCCGCACCAGCCCGTTGTATCCGGACACGGCCCAGATCACGAGCGCCAGCACCACCACGACGGCGACCACGATCGCCACGACGGCTCCGGTACCCACGGATGTGCCTCCCGCGCGTCGGTGTTTCGAGGTGGGTGCCAGCATAAGCACCGACCGTCTCCGGTGCCGCGCGCCGATCCCGCCGGGTGTGGCAGGCTGAGCGCGTGGACGCCCCGCTGGTGCTGCTGGATGCCGCGAGTCTGTACTTCCGCTCGTACTTCGCGCTGCCCGAGTCGATGACCGCACCCGACGGGATGCCGGTCAACGCGGTGCGCGGGTTCGCCGACACGGTGGCCCGGGTGCTCACCGACCGGCGGCCCGCGCGGCTGGTGGCCTGCCTGGACGCGGACTGGCGGCCCGAGTTCCGCGTGCGGGCGCTGCCCAGTTACAAGGCGCACCGGGTGGCCGAGACCGGCGAGGCCGGTCCGGACACCGAACAGGTGCCCGACACGCTGACCCCGCAGGTGCCGGTGATCCTGGAGCTGCTCGACGCGGCCGGGCTGGCCACGGCCTCGGCGTCCGGGTTCGAGGCCGACGACGTCATCGCCGCGCTGGCCGCGCGGGAGACGCGGGACCCGGTGGAGGTGGTCAGCGGGGACCGGGACCTGTTCCAGCTGGTGCGGGCCGAGCCCACCCCGGTGTCGGTGATCTACGTCGGCAAGGGCTGGAACAAGGCGGAGGTGCTCGGTCCGGACGAGGTCGCGCGCCGCTACGACCTGCCCGTCGAGTACGCGGGCCCGGCGTATGCCGACATGGCCATGCTGCGGGGCGACCCGTCGGACGGGCTGCCCGGCGTGTCCGGCATCGGTGAGAAGACCGCCGCCCGGCTCATCACCCGGTTCGGCTCCCTGGAAGGGCTGCGGGAGGCCGCCGCCCGCGGTGACGCTGGGGTGCCGCCGCGGGCGGCCACCGCGCT
>NZ_KB912717.1:7077-9539 GCF_000383795.1 Saccharomonospora saliphila YIM 90502 | reverse complement strand
GCCGAACCGCCCGCGCGGGGGCCGGGTGGCCCGCCTACGCCCTCGGCCGTCCACGCCACCGGCACGCGCGGCCGGGTCACCCGGAGGACGGGCCTACCATCCGGGCGGCCACAGTGGATCACCACAGGCAAGATCAGAAGGGGAACGCATGACGCAGCCACCGCAACCGCCCGGACAGCCGGGACAGTGGGGACAACCCGGTCCGTACGGCCAGCCGAACCAGCCCGGACCACAGGGCTACCCCGGCTCGCAGGGGCCCGGTGCACAGGGGCACCCCGGCCAGTGGGGACAGCCCCAGGGCGGCCACCCGCCGGACCAGCAGGGGTACGCGCAGTACGGGCAGCCCGGGTACCCGCCCGGCGGCCAGTACGGCCAGCCGGGATTCGGCCCGGGCGGTGAACCACCCCGCCCGAAGAAAACCGGGCTCATCGTCGGCCTGAGCGTCGGCGCCGTCGTCCTGGTCGGGGCCGCCGTCGCGCTGGTCCTGTGGCTCACCGGCGGGGACGACGACGAGTCCGACAACCAGGCCCAGCAGACCCCGGCCGGGCAGAGCCAGCCTCAGCTTCCCGGGCAGCCGAGCGCGCCGGGACAGCCGAGCGCCCCCGGCCTGCCACCGGGCAACGGTCAGGACTCGGACAGCCAAGCCCCCTCACCCGGCACGGGCTCCGGCGACGACCAGGCCGCCGTGCAGGACCTGGCGGACAAGGCCATCGAGGCGGTCAACACGCAGAACGTCGAGCTGGCCAAGGAAGTCTCCTGCCAGCCGCACACGGTGGGCAAGCCGAAGAACGGCACCCGGATCGAGCAGACCGGTGACGTGATCATCTCCGGTGACACGGCCCAGGTCCCGGTCGAGGCCTCGCGCGACGGCGAGACCAGGACCCTCACTCTCACCGTGAGCAGGACGGCGGACGGATGGTGCATGGGCGAGGCCTGAGCCGCCCGTGGCGACGCTGACGACGTCCGAACGGGTGTCAGCCCCGGCTGGGCCTGCGGCGCGGCCGGGGCGGTGTCACCCCGTCGGCGAGCCTGCGCGCGGTGAGCAGGAACGCCGTGTGCCCGACCATGCGCTGCTCGGGCCGCACGGCCAGGCCCACCACGTGCCAGGGGCGCACGATCGTCTCCCACGACTGCGGTTCGGTCCAGCACTGCTGCTCCCGCAGCGCCTCGGTGATCCGGGAGAGCTGGGTCACCGTCGCGACGTAGCCGACGAGCACACCGCCCGGCACCAGCGCCGAGGCCACCGTGGGCAGCACCTCCCACGGCGAGAGCATGTCCAGCACCACCCTGTCGACCTGGCCGGCGGGCCCGTCGACGCTGTGCTCGGAGAGATCACCGACCCGGAGTTCCCAGTTCGCCGGGGACTCGCCGAGGAACCGTTCGACATTGCGCACCGCGTGCTCGGCGTGGTCGTCGCGCACCTCGTACGAGAGCACCCGGCCCTGGGGGCCGACCGCGCGCAGCAGCGAACACGTCAGCGCCCCGGAGCCCGCGCCGGCCTCCAGCACGCGGGCACCGGGGAAGATGTCGCCCCACATCAGGATCTGCGCGGCGTCCTTGGGGTAGATCACCTGAGCCCCGCGCGGCATGGAGAGCACATAGTCGGCCAGCAGGGGCCGCAGCGCGAGATAGGCGGTGCCGCCGGTCGAGGTGACCACCGAGCCCTCGGGGGCGCCCAGCAGGTCGTCGTGCGCGATGGCGCCCTGGTGCGTGTGGTACTGGCCGCCCTCGGACAGCACGATGGTGTAGTGCCGACCCTTGGGGTCGGTCAACTGCACCCGGTCACCAGCACGAAACGGCCCTGCTGACACCACACCTCCACGGCGGAACATCCTCGGCGGTTCGCGGGGGGCGCCCGGAAGGCGGCTCGCCCCGCACGATCGGCCGTCGATCGTCGCAGACCGGCCCGACACGCACTCAGGCGGTACGTCACCATGCCGCCTCCCTGGCCCGGGCCAGGTCGTCGCGGCGCAGAACGCCCGCGGGCCGCCCCTCCGCGTCGACCACCAGGAACTGCCAGGTCGGCACCTCGGCCACGTGCTCGGCGATCTCGTCCGCGCCGTCACAGGTCAGTAGCACCGTTTCCGGCCGGATCGGCTCGGCGGCGCGCTCGGCGGGGGCCTGCGGTGAGTCCACCGCGAGCTCCTCGGCGGCACCGATGTCGAGCAGCCCGACGGCCACCCCGTCGGCGCGCACCAGGACCACGCCCCGGCCCGCCGAGGCCGTCAACGCGGCCGACACCGGACTCTCGGCGGGCAACTGCAGGACCGGGCGCACCAGTTCGCGCACCGAGACTCCCCTCGGCCAGTCCCGCGCGGACTCGGCGGCGAACTCGCCCGTCGCTCCCGTGGCGACGAACCAGGCCGTCACCGCGCAGACGCCGAGGCGCAGCCAGCGATCGTCGCTGCCCTGCGCCAGACCCCACAGCGCCCACACGAGCAGGCCCACCGCCACCAGGCCGC
>NZ_KB912717.1:1815-6977 GCF_000383795.1 Saccharomonospora saliphila YIM 90502 | reverse complement strand
CGTCCACGGCGGCGAGGGCGCGGGGCGTGTCGAGGTCGTCGGCGAGGTGGTCGCGCAGCCGGGCGATGGTGGCCTCGGCGTCCGGACCGGAGGGCAGGGCCGCCGCTTCCCGCCACCGTGCCAGGCGCGCGTTCGCGTCGGCGAGCAGATCGGCGCTGTAGGAGCGGTCGTCGCGGTAGTGGCCGGAGAACAGGGCGAGCCGGACGGCGGAGGGGTCGACGTCATCGGCGCGCAGCCGGGAGACGAACACGAGATTGCCCTTGGACTTCGACATCTTCTCGCCGTCGAGGCCGATCATCCCGGCGTGCACGTAGTGCCGGGCGAACGGGTGCTCGCCCAGCAGGGCCTCGGCGTGCGCGGCGCTGAACTCGTGGTGCGGGAAGGCCAGGTCGGAGCCGCCGCCCTGGACGTCGAAGCCGATGCCGAGCCGGTTCACGGCGATGGCGCTGCACTCGATGTGCCAGCCGGGCCTGCCGAAGCCGAGTTCGGACTCCCATGCCGGTTCGCCGGGCCGGGCGGCCCGCCACAGCAGCGCGTCGAGCGGGTCGCGCTTGCCGGGCCGGTCGGGGTCGCCACCCCGGTCGGGGAACACGGCGGCCATGCGGTCCTCGTCGTAGCGGGACTCGTAACCGAACCGGCCGGTGTAGGAGCGGTCGAAGTAGATGTCCGGGTATTCCGGGTCGTCGACGCGGTAGGCGGCGCCGTCGGCCAGCAGCTTCGCCACGACCTCGACGATCTCGGGAACCGTCTCCACCGCCCCGACGAAGTCGCGCGGCGGCAGCACGCGCAGGGCCTCCATGTCCTCGCGGAACAGGGCGGTCTCACGCAGGCCCAGCACCACCCAGTCGTCCTGGTCGCGGTCGGCGCGCTCCAGTAGCGGGTCGTCGATATCGGTGACGTTCTGCACGTAGTGCACCTCGTGCCCGGCGTCGAGCCACTGCCGGTAGACCAGGTCGAAGGCCAGGTAGGTGGCGGCGTGGCCGAGGTGGGTGGCGTCGTAGGGGGTGATGCCGCAGACATACATCCGCGCCACCCGGCCCGGCGCGGTGGGCCGGGACTGTCCGGTGGCCGTGTCGTACAGCCGCAGCGGGCGGGAACGTCCGGGAACACGGGGCACGGCGACCGAGGACCAAGTCTGCATGGTCCCAACCCTATGTGGAAACGTCGGCGGACTGTCCTCTCGGTGACGGGGCCGACGCCCACAGCACCGCCAGCCCGTCGGCCAGCTCGGCCGAGGTGGGGGCCCCGTCCGGGTCGAGCAGCCACTGCACCGACAGCCCGTCGCACACGGCGATGACGAAGGCGGCCAGGGTCCGGGCGCGTGGGTCCTCGGGGCGTGTGCCGTCGGCCAGCGATTCCGCGACGAGGGCGGCGACGCGGGCCCGGCACCGGCGGTACTGGCCCGCGAACTGGTCGCGCAGCTCGGGGGTGCGCTCGGCCTGGGCCAGCGCGTCGAGGTAGGCCACGAGCACGGCGCGCCGGGTGGTGAGGTCGTCGAGCATCGCGTCCCAGGCCGACAGGCCGCGTTCGGCGAGGCCCGCGTCCGGGTCGGCCATCGCGATCCGCGCGAGCTGCTCGGTCCACTCCTCGAACGCGGCCCCGATGGCCTCGTTGAGCAGACCGGCCTTGGAGCCGAAGTGGTAGGCGATCGAGCCGAGGTTGGTGCCCGACTCGGCGACGAGGTCGCGGGTGGTGATGTGCGCGTAGCCCTTGCGCTCCAGCAGTGTCCGCGCGGCCGCGAGCAGGTCGTCCCTGTGGCTCACACCGCTGAGCCTACCGGAGACCGGTGTGCGCCTGGACACACCGTTTAGACGCGCGTATAACTCAGGTTCATGGCGACCGGGACCACAGACTCGACCGACCAGGCAGGCCCCTCCGGCGCTCCCGGCCCTGGCGGTGTCCGCTTCGACGACATCACCGCCACGCGGCGACCGCCGGGGCCCCGGCTCCCGACGGCGGTGCAGACCCTGCTGTTCGGCTCGTTCCGCCACCGCTGGCTGCCGAGGCTGCGCGCCCGGTACGGCGACGTGGTGCGGCTGCGGATCTACCCGAACCGCTCGGTGGTCCAACTGGCCGACCTCGAGCACATCCGTGCCGTGTTCGGCGGTTCGCCGGCCCTGATGCACGCGGGCGAGGGCAACGCCATCCTCAAACCCCTCATGGGCCCGCACTCGGTGCTGCTCACCGACGAGAACGAGCACCGCAGGACCCGCAGGCTGCTCATGCCCGCGTTCAACGGCGCGGCCCTGCGCGGGTACCGCGAGATGATGACCGACCTCGCCGAACGGGAGGTGCGCCGCTGGCCCGCGTCACGCCCGATCCGCGCGCACGAGCGGATGCAGGCGCTGACACTGGAGATCATCCTGCGCGTCGTGTTCGGCGTGGCCGAGGGCGCGCGCCTGGACGAGCTGCGCACACTGCTGCGGCGCGTGGTCGACGTCGGGCCACTGGACATGATCGGCTGGTACAACCGCACACTCCAGCGCATCGGCCCGTGGCGGCGCTACACCCGGCAGGCGCGCCGGGTGGACGAACTGCTCTACGCCGAGATCGCCGAGCGGCGCGCCGCCGCCGATGTGGCCGACCGGGGGGATGTGCTCTCCCGGCTACTGACCGCCTCCCGCACGGCCGCCGCGGACGGCGAGGCCGAGCCGTTGAGCGACGCCGAGCTGCGCGACCAGCTGGTCACGCTCCTGCTGGCCGGGCACGAGACGACCGCGACGGCACTGGCCTGGGCCCTGCATGAGCTGGCGGCCGATCCCGCGCGCCTGGCCCGGGCGAGGCGCGCGGCCGACGAGAGCGACGAGACCTACCTGGAGGCGGTGGCCAAGGAGTCGCTGCGGCTGCACCCGGTCGTCGCGGAGGTGGCACGGCGGGTCACCCGGGACATCGAGATCGGCGGCTACCGGATCCCGGCCGGGCACACGGTGATGCCCTCGATCGCGCTCGTGCACGCCGACGCCGGCCACCACCCGGACCCCACGCGGTTCTCGCCGGAGCGATTCCTCGACTCCGGTCCGGCCACCGGCACGTGGTTCCCGTTCGGTGGCGGTGCGCGGCGCTGCCTGGGCGCGGGCTTCTCCCTGCTGGAGTCGACGATCGTGCTGCGGGCCGTGCTCTCCCACCACCACCTCACCCCGGGACGGCGGCGCGCCGAGGGCACGAAGGCACGCAACATCACCCTCGTTCCCGCACACGGCGTGCGCCTGGTGCCCACCCCGCGCCACACCGGGTGACGGCGGCCCGCTCCGGCTGGTTCCGCGACAGCGACAGCGGTGTGGCACCGCGGTGAAGGACCACATACCGCTCGTGGTGATCATGTGGTGTGTGTCACACTCACGGGAGCTCGGGAGACTCTCCCGGTGTCAGTGTCACGTCCGGCGACCGGGGAGGGTGCGTCATGACCACGACGGACAGCGGGGTGACCGGCCGCTATCTCGTCCTGCTCGAAGAGGACCAGTCGGCGGCCGGACTGCACACGATGGAGCGGGTGGCCGGCCTGCGTGCCGCCAGCACGGCCGACCTCAGCGGCGCGGGGGCGGCGGAGGCGCTCGGCGGAGCGGACGGGCTGGTGTTGCACGAACTCGGCGTCGCCGTGGTCTCGGCCGCCCGCGACCAGGCCGACGCCCTCACCCGCGCCACGGCCGAGCGCGGGCCGCTGGCCCGGGTCGAGGCCGAACGGGTGGTGCACACCTATGCCGTGCCCACCGTCGAGCCGGAGGAAAGCCGCGAGGCGGTCGATGAGAGCGCTCTGACCTGGGGATTGCAGGCGGTCGGGGTGCCCGCGAGCACGGCGACCGGAGCGGGCGTCCGGGTCGCGGTTCTCGACACCGGCCTGGCCCGCGACCACCCCGACCTGGCGAACCGCACCGTCGAGGCGCGCTCGTTCGTCGAGGGTGAGAACGCCGACGACGGGCACGGACACGGCACGCACTGCGTCGGGACGGCGTGCGGCCCGCGCGACCCGGGAACGGGCCCCGGCTACGGGGTGGCCCACGAGGCCGAGATCTACGCGGGCAAGGTGCTGTCCGACTCCGGCTCCGGAACCGACGGCGGCATCCTGTCCGGAATCGCCTGGGCGGTCAGCAACCAGTGCGCCGTGGTGTCGATGTCGCTGGGCGCGGCCACCCGGCCCGGAGACCCGCACTCCCGGGTCTTCGAGACGGTCGCACGCCGCGCGTTGCGGCAGGGCACGCTGGTGGTCGCCGCGGCGGGCAACGAGAGCGCCCGGGCGGCGGGCCACATCGCGCCGGTGTCGCACCCGGCCAATTGCCCGTCGATCATGGCGGTCGGGGCGCTCGACGTGCACCACCGCGTCGCGGACTTCTCGTGCGGCTCGGTGGACCCGAACGCGTCCGTGGATCTCGTCGGTCCGGGCGTGGACGTGTACTCGAGCTGGCCACTGCCCACGCGCTACCGGCGCCTCGACGGCACCAGCATGGCCACTCCACACGTCGCGGGCGTGGCCGCGCTGATCGCCCAGCAGCACGGGGCACGCGCGTGGGAGCTGTGGGCGCGGCTGGGCCAGTCCGCTCTGCGCCTGCCGCTGCCGTCCACCGACGTGGGCTCCGGGCTGGCGCAGGCACCGTGACCCACCGGTCCGGCCCGCGGCGGGTGATCGTCTCGATCGCCGAGGACCGTGACCCGGGTGAGGTCGTGGCCGCGTTGCGGGCGGAAGGGCTGGTGGTCGACGAGGTGCAGTCCTCACTCGGCACCGTGACCGGAGCCGCCGAGCCGGGTGCGGTCTCCGCGCTGCGGCGCGTGCCGGGGGTGCTCGACGTCGAGTACGCCCGCGACGTCGGCATCCCGGACTCGGAACCCTGATCCACGCAGACCGCGCCGACGGAGCGCGGTTTCCGGGTGCCCCTGCGGAGCGAGCACGGGTGAGCCGGGGCCCGCCGCGCGCTCGGGCCGAAAGGGCAACTCGCCGACCGTGAAGGGCAACTCGCGAACGGGAAAGGGCGACTCGCGCGCGAGGTGGCGGGGTCAGGAGGGTTCCGAGGCTCGGGAAAGGGTGCGCACGGCTTCGTTGACGGCCGCGCAGCGGGCACGGCGCACCGCGGCGTCCAGCGGGCGCAGGGCCTCGGCGCGACGGGTGGCCGCCGAGGCCGACATCGCGCCACCCGGCTCGTCGTCGTGGGCGAGCGCCAGGATGGCGCCGA
>NZ_KB912717.1:0-1715 GCF_000383795.1 Saccharomonospora saliphila YIM 90502 | reverse complement strand
CCGGGACCGGGCAGGATCGTCCGGGCCGGCACGCGGCCGCGCCGGACCGGGTCCGGGCGCCGGGCCGGGTCCACGCCCGAGCGAATGAGGAGAGCGAGCGGCACCGTGTTCCGGATCGTGTTCTACCAGCCCGAGATCCCGCCCAACACCGGCAACGCCATTCGCCTTGCCGCCAACACCGGCTGCGAGCTGCACCTTGTCGAGCCACTCGGGTTCTCGATGGAGGACAAGTACCTGCGGCGCGCCGGCCTGGACTACCACGATCTCGCGCACGTGCGCGTGCACCGCGACCTGGAGCGCGCGTGGCGGGCGCTCGACCCGGAACGGGTGTACGCGTTCACCACACGGGCCTCCCGCCGCTACACCGACGTCTCCTACGCCGAGGGAGACGTGTTGCTGTTCGGCCCGGAATCGGTCGGCCTTCCCGAGCCGGTGCAGGGCGATGCCCGGGTCACCGACCTGGTCCGACTGCCCATGCTGCCCACGTCGCGGTCGCTCAACCTCACCAACACCGCCTCGATCGCGGTCTACGAGGCATGGCGCCAGCACGACTTCGCCGGTGCGGCACCGTGACCGGGCTCAGGGCAGGCGCTGGCCGAGGAACAGCGAGCTGCCCGCCGCGGCGACGAGCACCACCGTGCCGAGCACGACCCACGGCTTGCTGGCGTCGACGTTCTTGGTCTCGTACCCGATCTGCTCGCCGAGGTCGGCGTAGACCTGCTTGAGCTGTTCGGCCGTGGCGGCCTTGTAGAAGTCGCCGTCGGACAGGCGCGCGATCTCACGCATCGAGGAGTCGTCGACCTCGACGGGGATCTGCTCACCCTCGATCTCCACCGTGCCGTAGGAGGTACCGAACGAGATCGTGGTGACCGGGATGCCCTTCTGCTTGGCCGCGCCGGCGGCCGTGAAGGCGCCGCGCGGGGCGTACTCGTCCTGCGGCACGGTCTGTTTGCCGTCGGTCATCAGCACGATGCGCGCGGGCGGAGGGCCCTGCGCCCCGCCGACCACGGCCGAGAAGCTCTCGATCGATTGCAGGGCGGCGAAGATGCCCTCACCGGTGGCGGTGGACTGCGCGAGCTTGAGGTTGTCGACGGCCCGCACGACGCCCTCGCGTTCGGTGGTCGGGGCCACCAGGACCGTGGCCGTGCCCGCGAAGGAGATCAGCCCCAGGTTCACCCCGGGGGTCAGCCCCTTGGCGAAGGACCGGGCCGCCTCCTGGGCCGCCTGCAACCGGGTGGGTTCGACGTCGGTGGCCTCCATGGACAGCGACACGTCCATCACCAGCATCACCGTGGCGCGGTTGCGCGGCACCTTCTGTTCCGAGGTCGGGCCCGCGAGCGCGACGGTGAGCAGCAGCAGCGACACCACCAGCAGCGCGGCAGGCAGATGGCGGGCGCGGCCCTGGCCACGCGGGGCGACCCGTTCGAGCAGTTCGAGGTTGGTGAACCGCATCGTGCGCTTGCGGCGCGACCGCACGGCGAGCACGTAGCCCACGGCGACGGCGGCGACCACGATCAGCAGCAGGAACCACCACGGCGAGGTGAAGCCGGACACGCTCATGAGGCCGCCCCCGACCAGCCCCGCTTGCGGGCCACGGCGAAGCGCACCACGTCGGCGATCCAGTCCGAGTCGGTGCGCAGCACCAGATGCCCCGGCCGACCGAGTTCACCGTCGCCGCCTCGGTGTCGGACCCGCTGACCGGGCAGGGCATTCCG
>NZ_KB912716.1 GCF_000383795.1 Saccharomonospora saliphila YIM 90502 | reverse complement strand
GCGCCTGCTCGCCTCCGGGGTCGCGCTGCCGTGGGCGCTGCGCGCCCAGCGCCTGCTCGCCGACGAGTGGGACGTGGCCGCCGACGTGTACTCCGCCCCGTCGTGGACCGAACTGCGCCGCGAGGCGCTCGACTGCGAGAGCTGGAACCGGGCGCACCCGGACCGCACCCCCCGTGTGCCGTACGTGACCTCGGTCCTGGCCGCCGGTGCCGGTCCCGTCGTCGCGGTCAGCGACTGGATGCGTGCGGTGCCCGACCAGATCCGCCCGTGGGTACCGGGCCGCTACACCTCGCTGGGCACCGACGGCTTCGGCTGCTCGGACACCCGCTTCGCGCTGCGGCGCCACTTCGCGGTGGACGCCGAGTCGATCACCGCGGCCACGCTCGCCGAACTCGCGGCCGACGGCGTGCTGGGAAGCGAGACCGTCGTCGAGGCGCGGCGGCGCTACCGGCTGGACGACCCGGACTATCACCCGACCGGCATGTCGGCGGGCGGTGACGCGTGAGGCGGGCACACGAAAGGAGCGGAAACATGGGCGGTGCGGACCGGAGCGGTGCGGACCCGGGCAGGGCGGAGCTGGTGGTGCGGGCGAAGCGGATGGTGACCCCGTCCGGGGAACGCGAGGCAGCGCTGGTGATCCGGGACGGCGAGATCGTCGCGGTGGAGGGGATCGATGTCGCCGTGCCGGGAGCCGACCAGGTGCGGCTGGCCGACGACGAGGTGCTGCTTCCCGGCCTGGTGGACACGCACGTGCACGTCAACGATCCCGGGCGCGCCGAGTGGGAGGGCTTTTCCACCGCCACACGCGCCGCCGCGGCGGGCGGTGTCACCACGCTGGTGGACATGCCGCTCAACAGCATCCCGCCCACGGTCGAGGTCGCGGCGCTGGAGACCAAGCGCGCGGCGGCCAGGGACCGCCTCGCCGTGGACGTCGGATTCTGGGGCGGCGCCGTACCGGGCAACCTCGCCGACCTGCGGCCCCTGCACGACGCCGGCGTCTTCGGCTTCAAGTGCTTCCTGCTGCACTCCGGCGTCGACGAGTTCGGCCACCTCGACCCGGCCGGACTCGACGCGGCCATGCGGGAGATCGCCGCGTTCGACGGGCTATTGATCGTCCACGCCGAGGACCACGCCGAGATCGACAACGCCCCCGCGTGCCACGGCACCGACTACCGGGGCTTTCTCGCCTCGCGGCCCCGCGAGGCGGAGAACCGGGCGGTGCGGCAGGTCGTCGAGCTGGCCGCGCGCACGGGCTGCCGGGTCCACATCCTGCACGTGTCGAGCGCGGACGCGGTGCCGGTCCTGGCCGAGGCCCGCGAGCGGGGCCTTCCGGTCACCGCCGAGACCTGCCCGCACTACCTGGCGCTGTCGGCCGAGGACGTGCCCGCGGGGGCCACCGAGTACAAGTGCTGCCCGCCGATCCGGGAGCGGGCCAACCGGGACCGGCTGTGGGCGGCCCTGCGCGACGGTGTGCTCGACTGTGTGGTCAGCGACCACTCGCCGAGCACCGTCGACCTCAAGCACCTCGACACCGGCGACTTCGGCACGGCCTGGGGCGGCATCTCCTCGCTGCAACTCGGGCTGCCGGTGGTGTGGACCCACGCGCGGGAGCGCGGTTTCCGGCTGTCCGACCTGGTCCGGTGGATGTGCGCGGGGCCCGCCGCGCAGGTCGGCCTGCGCCGCAAGGGCCACCTCGCCCCCGGCCACGACGCCGACTTCTGCGTGTTCGCCCCGGACGAGGAGTTCGTCGTCGACGCCCGCGCACTGCACCACCGCCACGCGCTGACCCCCTACGACGGCCATCGCCTCCGGGGCGTGGTGCGCGGCACGTGGTTGCGGGGCGCGCCGGTCGAGCCCGACGGTGCCCCGCGCGGCCGGATGCTCGTGCGAGGGGCGAGGTGACCACCCGGCCGAGTGTGACCGCCCGTGCCCGGACGAGAGGAGAACGAGCATGAGCCAGCGCTACTACGTGCCCACCGGGGGACTGCCCCCGCAGACCCAGCTCACGACCGACCGCGCCGTGTTCACCGAGTCCTACGCCGTGCTGCCACGCGGCACGATGACCGACATCGTCGCCAGCCGCCTGCCGTTCTGGTCCGGAACCCGGGCGTGGGTGCTGGCGCGGCCGCTGTCCGGGTTCGCCGAGACCTTCTCGCAATACCTCATGGAGGTCTCCCCCGGCGGTGGGTCCGACCGGCCGGAGCCGGACTCCCGCGCCGAGGGCGTGCTGTTCGTCGTCGGCGGCGAACTCCACGTCACGATCGACGGCGCGGGCCACGTGCTCGGTGAGGGCGGTTACGCGTACGTGCCACCCGGCACGACGTGGACCGCGCACAACGCCGGTGGCGCACCGGCGCGGTTCCACTGGGTCCGCAAGATCTACGACCGCGTCGAGGGCATCGCGGTGCCGGAACCCTTCGTGACCCACGACCGCGACGTCGAGCCCACCCCGATGCCGGACACCGACGGCGCGTGGGCCACCACGCGGTTCGTGGACCCGGCCGACCTCCGCCACGACATGCACGTCTCGATCGTCACGTTCGAGCCCGGCGGCGCGATCCCGTTCCCCGAGACCCACGTTATGGAACACGGCCTGTACATACTGGAGGGCAAGGGCGTGTACCTGCTCAACAAGGACTGGGTCGAGGTACAGGAAGGCGACTTCCTGTGGCTGCGCGCGTTCTGCCCTCAGGCGTGCTACGCGGGCGGACCTGGCCGCTTCCGGTACCTGCTCTACAAGGACGTCAACCGGCACGCTCCCCTCGGCCACGCCGGGTTGTGACCTCCGGTGCCCGGTGACCGGGCCCGGATTACCGCGTGTCGCCGTCGCGCGGGTCGCCACCCGTGGGGGTGCGACGGCGACACGCTGAATAGATCGTTATACACACGACCCTGGGGAGCCCGGTACGCTCCGGCTCACCCGTCCCGCCCACGGTCACGGGGCGTGGACCGGCACGCCCGTCACGAGCAGCAGCACGACGTCGAGGGCCGCCACCAGCAGGACCGCACGGAAGCCGGACCTCGGGCCCCCGAGCACTCCGGCCCCGACGAGCGCCAGCGAGACCGGCAACGCCGCCGTACCGACCGGCGTGGGCGCCCCGTCCGGCCCGAACACCAGCAGCGCCGAGGCCGCCAGGACCAGCACCGCGCTCACCAGCCTGCACAGGTCCGGACCCAGCCGGTGCGGCAGGCCCCGCACACCGGTCACGGCGTCGTCGTGCAGATCGGGCAGGACGTTGACGAAATGCGCCGCGCAGCCCAGGCACGCCGCCGCCGCGATCAGCCACACCGGCGGCAGCGGTGCCCCCGGGAGCCCGAGCGTCACCACCGCGGGCAGGATCCCGAACGAGACCGCGTAGGGCAGCACCGACAGCGGTGTGCTCTTGAGGCCGAGGTCGTAGGCCCACGCCGAGGCCAGCGCGGCCAGGTGTGCCCCGGCCGCGGGCAGCCCGACCGGCAGGCACAGCACGACCGCGCCCGGCGCCGCGACCACGAACGAGGTCCGCACGACCGGGACGGAGACCCGGCCGGAGACCACGGGTTTGTCCCTGCGGCCGACGGCCGCGTCCCGACCCGCGTCGACGAGGTCGTTGAGCCAGCCGACGGACAACTGACCGGCGAGCACGGCCGCGGTGATCACCAGGACCGCTCCCGTGGACCAGCCCACACCGACGGCGAGCCCGGCGGCGATCCCCGTCACGACCAGCGCGGGCAGGGGGTGCGCCGCGCGGCCCAGCCCCATCGCCGTCGCCACGACCTGCCGCACACGAGCAAGTGTGCCAGCGTCGGAGGAGTGGAGCAGGACTCGGCCCGCGCGACGGTGCCGCGCAACGACCCGGCGCTCTACGAGCGCCTGTCCGACCAGTGGTGGCGACCGCGCGGCGCGTTCGCGATGCTGCACTGGCTCGCCGCGGCCCGGGGCGCACTCGTGCCGCCCG
>NZ_KB912715.1 GCF_000383795.1 Saccharomonospora saliphila YIM 90502 | reverse complement strand
GGCCGAGCCCGCGTCGGGCACCTCCGCGGCGGCCAGCGCCGCGATCCGGGCCACCACGTCGTCGTCGATGTCGATGCGGCCGTACTCGGTGCGCCCGGGCCGCGCCCCGATCACCTCCGTCGGGGCGGTCGGGTCGTCGGTGCCCGTGCCGGTCATCGGCGCTGACCCCGGCCGGAGAAGTAGTCGCTGAGATCGATGTCGCCGTCGAGGACCTTGCCGACGACAAGCCCGATGATCGCCAGCAGCGCGACGATGAGCATCTGGGCGAAGTTGCCGAAGGCCAGTGCGAGGCCGAGCACCAGCCCGACCAGGAGCCCCTGGGTGGTACGTGACATGTGCTTACACCTTCACGGTCGCGTTCGGGGCGGCCGTCCTGCGGGTCGTCGGGACCGGCAGGACCGGCCGCTGGGATCAGCCGTCGGGGGTGTGGCCGGACTCGACGGCGTCCGGAGCGTCCGGAACGCCTGCCAGGTCGGCCACGACCACGTCGACCCGGCGTCCGCCGACGAACGGGGCCAACGCCGCCTGGACCCGCCTGCCCAGCTCCGGAACGACGGCGTCCCAGCGGGCGATGACCTGCACGACCACCCGGTCGCGCTCGACCCGGACGCCCGGCACGACCCGGCCGGGCAGGTACGAGACGATCAGGGGCGAGGTGGGCAGTGGCGCACCGTCCACCACGTCCACGACGCCGGAGCAGCCGCGCGCGAGTTCGGCGACCCGGTCGACGTCGACGCCGTCGACGAGGTCGGGGCCGTCGGTGGCGGTCACGACACCCTCGACGGGGTCTCCTGGCTCTCGTCCGGCAGGTACACGTCGTCGACGTTGACGTTGATCTCCGTGACCTCCAGCCCGGTCATCCGCTCGACGGCCTGCTTGACGTTGCGTTGGACGCTCTTGCCCAGATCGGCGATGGAGACGCCGTACTCGACGACGATGTCGAGGTCGATCGCCGCCTGGGTCTCGCCGACCTCGACGGCGACGCCCTGCGACACGCTCGGCCCCGAGCTGCCCGGGATGCGCTCGCGCAGCGCCCCGACGGCGCGCCCGCCCGAGGTGCCCATCGCGTGCACGCCGTTGATCTCCCTGCAGGAGACTCCCGCGATCTTGGTGACCACGCCCTGCGCGACGCTGATCCGGCCCTGGTCGGTGGACAGCGGGTCGTTGGACGAGGACGTGCGTTCGCGGCTCGACGACGTCGTGGAGCCGGAGGAACCCTGGCCGGGCTGAGACATTGCCGCACCACTCCCGTGAGAGATCCGTGGGCCCGTGCCGCCGGGGATGCCGTGCACGGGCTGCCGAAATTGTGTTGCCGTCGGCATACCCGGCCGGGTACGACTCAACCGCGCCGCGCCGTCACCTCTTGGAGTGGCGCACGTCCGCCGTCCGCCGCCGAGGAGCGCCGAGGGAGCCCGTGACCGACGACGTGACGACGAGTGGCCCGCCGACGAGTGGACCGCCGGTCCTGCGCGACCCCGGGCCGCCGGGCCGCAGCTACACGGAACGGCTCGTGCTGCGCCCCGTCACCGCGGCCGACGTCGACGCCGTGACCGCCTACCTCTCCCGCCCGGACGTCTGCCGCTACCTGCTGCACCCGCCCCGCACCCGGGAGGAGGTCGCCGCGCGCCTCGCCGTCCGCGAGCAACAGACGCGGCTGTCCGCCGACGGCGACGGCCTCCGGTTCGCGGTGGTGACCCGCTCCGACGACGCGCTGATCGGCGAGCTCCACCTCACCGTGTATGCGGCCGCGACGGCCACCGTCGAAATCGGCTGGATCTTCTCCCCGCACGTGGCGGGGAACGGATACGCCACCGAGGCCGCGCGGGAGCTGCTGCGATCGACGTTCGCGGACCGGGGCGCCCACCGGGTGGTCGCCCGTCTGCATCCGGACAACACCGCATCGGTGCGGGTGTGCGAGCGGTTGGGCATGCGGCACGAGGCCCTCCACCGCCGCGACATCTGGGTCAAGGGCGGCTGGGAGGACACGAGCGTCTACGCCGTGCTGCGCGACGAGTGGTGCGGGCCCGGCACGGCCTGACCCGGGGTTTCGCCGCACCCGGGCGCGGGTACCAGGGCGCGGTGAGATCGCGTCGACCGGTGGTCGCGCGGGGCGGCTCGCCCCGCGCGGCGCCACGCTGACGGCCGTGGGGTCGCTCGTTCGCGTCGAGGTCCGGGTCGACGGGGTGGTCCAGGGTGTCGGGTTTCGCCCGTTCGTGTACGCGCTCGCGGCGCGGTACGGCATCGCGGGCCACGTCGGCAACGACACCACGGGCGTGTTCGCCGATGCCGAGGGCACTCCGGACGCGGTGACGGCCTTTCTCAAGGCGCTGGAGACCGACGCGCCCGCGCTGGCCGAGGTCGAACGTGTGACCGTGGTGCAGCGGCAGCCGCGCGGGGTGCGCGGGTTCCGGATCGCCGCCAGCGCCTCGGACGGTCCACGCCGGACACTCGTCACCGCCGACTCGGCGACCTGCCCCGCCTGTCTCGCCGAACTGTTCGATCCCGCCGACCGGCGGTATCGCTACCCGTTCCTCAACTGCACCGACTGCGGGCCCCGCTACACCCTCGTGCGCGACGTCCCGTACGACCGTCCGAACACGACGATGGCGGACTTCGCCCTGTGCGCCGACTGCGCCCGTGAGTACCACGACCCGGGTGACCGCCGGTTCCACGCGCAGCCGGTGTGCTGTCCCGCGTGCGGCCCTCGGGCGCGCCTGCTCGATGCCTCCGGCCGTGTCCGCGACGGCGACGACCCCGTCGCGGACACGGCCGAGCTGCTCCGC
>NZ_KB912714.1:2168-3435 GCF_000383795.1 Saccharomonospora saliphila YIM 90502 | reverse complement strand
GGGCGCCTGCGACACGTGGCACGCCCCGGCGGCCGAGGTGGAGTGAGGTTCTCACCCGCCGGCCGGGCCGGAATCCGGACCGCCTCCGCACGACCCCCAGGTGGCGTTCCGGAGGTCACGGCAGGATCGTCAGCGGCCAGTCCCGCCCTGTGGCGCTGTCGATGAGCGCCGCGTGGGTGACCAGCACCGTCACGGGCAGGACCTCGTAGGCGGCCGCGACCACGTCGGGCATCTGGCGTGCCGCCGCACGGGTCGCCAGCGACGTGTGCGGCAGCCACCGGTCGACCTCGTAGTGGCGGTGCACGACCGCCCCCGTGCTCCGGACGGCCTCGACCACGGCCCGCTGCCGCGTGAGCAGGTCGGCGGGCACGGCGGGCACGAGGCACACCCGCCCGCGCCGGAACGCCGCCACCGCGTCGAAGCTCAGCTCGTGCGGCCCGCCGTCCGGCAGGCTCGTGACCGCGGCTCGTACCGGGTCGAGATCCCAGTCGAGCAGGACCACGTAAGACAGGTGGGGCCGGTGCCTGCCGTGCGTGTGCGAGTGGGGCGTGGCCACGCCGAGTCGTTCGAGCCGGAGCCACAACTCGCGCAGCGCGCGGTCGGAACGACGGTCGAAGAGCAGGCACACGCCCAGGGCCACGCCGACGAGGCTAGGCGCGGCGCAGGGCCGCCGCGCGCCGCGTAACCCGTTTCCCCACCGGTAACCCCGGGTACGCCGACGTCAGTGGCCTGGAGCACAGGCGAAGGAGGTCTTCATGACTGGCTCGGACTACGGCCGTGTGCGCGTGGGAGGGTTCCAGCCCGTGCAGGTACTGGCGGCACTGGTCGGTCTGCTCTACCTGGCATTCGGCATCATCGGTCTGATCGTCACCGGCTTCGGCGACTTCGCCGGGTCGACGCACAGCACGTTGTGGGTGTTCGCGGTCAACCCGTTGCACAACGTGATTCACATCGGCGTCGGCCTGCTCGGTCTCGTGCTGGCCGTGCGTTCGTCGACCGCGCGGAGTTATGGCTGGCTGCTGCTCGTGGCGTTCGGTGTGCTGTTGCTGTGGGGACTCGCGATCACGGGTGTGTTCGCGAGCAACCCGGTCAGCGGGCTCGGTAATCCGCTGGCGATCAACACCGCCGACAACTGGCTGCACTTGGGGACGGCACTCGCGGGCCTGCTGATCGCCGTGATGCCCGCCCGCAAGGTGGTCGAGGCTCCGCGTGGCCGGGCCGGAGCCGAGGAGGACACCCGGGTGGCCGCCGCCCCGGCAGGACGCGG
>NZ_KB912714.1:0-2068 GCF_000383795.1 Saccharomonospora saliphila YIM 90502 | reverse complement strand
CCGTGGTCGGCGCCCGCGGCCCGGCGGCCCGTCCCGGGCGCCGGGAACGGCGGACCGCGGTGGGTCAGGCGGTGTGAGCGAGCCTGCGGAACCACGAGGTCAGCGCGGTGGCCGGGGAGAAGTCGCGACGAATGGTGTCCCGCTCGCGGAACAGGCTCACCAGGGTTCCCCCGACACGGGCGGCCTCGTCGAGGGAGTCGCCGGGCTCGGCCATTCCCGCCGCGAGCGCCAGCGTCCGCAGCTCCGCCTGGCGCACGCGGCGCACGGCGGCGAACCGGTCGGCACCGGCCTCCAGCACGTCGTGCAGCCCGGGGTGCCGCCGCGCGGTGGCCCGCCATGCCCGCGCCACGGCGTCCACCTGGTCGCGGTCGCCGGGCACGTCCCCGGTGTCCTCCGGGCCCGGTACCAGGGCCCTGAGCTGGCCGCCCAACGTCTGGTGCCACCGGTGGTGCAGCGCCAGCAGAAGACTCTCCTCGTCGCCGAAGACCTCGCGCGCTCCGTCGATCCCCTCGAACGGGACACGCCCGTCCGCGTCCTGCCGCGCCCGCGCGATCGCCGCGTCCAGGATCTCGCGCCGGCGGTAGTAGTCGCTCCAGCTCATGGCCTCGACCCCCTTCGTGGCCTCGTCCCATCGGGCGCCCCCGGTGAGCTGGGTCATACCGATGGTTTGAGTCATACTGTTGGTATGTGACTGTCGTTCTCAACATACCAGCGGTACGGGGGCGTGAGCGGCGGTTACGCTTGTGAGCGTGGTGACACCGAAGTCGGAGCGAGAGAGCAGGCCGGAGGCGGTCGAGGCGCGGTCGCGGCGGGACGACCACGCGGAGTCCACCCGGCAGGCCCTCGTCGACAGCGCCGTCGCGCTGTTCGCGGAGCGCGGCTACGCGGGGACCTCGCTCGACGAGATCGCCAAGCGCGCACGGGTCACCAAAGGAGCGCTGTACCACCACTTCCACGGCAAGCAGGCCGTCTTCGAGGCGGCCTTCGACGCGGTGGAGACACGGGTCAAGCGGCGGATCGAGGCGCTGCTGCGGCGCCCTGAGCCGCCGTGGGACCGGGCGTTGTCCAGCCTGCGCGCGTTCGTCGCGAGCTGCCTCGACCCCGCCTACCAGCGCATCGCCCTGCACGAGGGTCCCGTGGTGATGGGGTGGAAACGGTGGCGGGAGGCCGAGGACCACTACAGTCTCGGCCTGATCCGGCAGTGCCTGCGGGATCTCATCGACGCCGGTGAGCTCGCCGCCGTGCCCGTCGAGATCAGCTCCCGGCTGCTGCTCGGCACGCTGTGCAGCGCCGCCACCGAGATCGCCCACTCGGCCGAGCCTGAGCGGGTCGCCGCCGAGGTCGAACAGGCGGTGCTGGGCCTGCTCGACCAGGTCAGGTTGACTCCCCGCCAGGCGCGGGCCGACTAGGCTCACCCCCGTGGAACTGAGGATCTTCACCGAACCGCAACAGGGTGCCCATTACGATGACCTGCTCCGCGTGGCGCGGGCGAGTGAACAGGCCGGCTTCGGCGCGTTCTTCCGCTCCGACCACTTCCTGAAGATGGGCTCGGTCAGCGGACTCCCCGGCCCCACGGACGCCTGGGTGACGCTGGCGGGCCTGGCCCGGGAGACCTCCCGCATCCGGTTGGGCACGCTCGTGACGGCGGCGACGTTCCGCCACCCCTCGCTGCTGGCCATCTCGGCCGCCCAGGTGGACCAGATGTCCGGCGGACGGGTGGAGTTCGGGCTCGGCTCGGGCTGGTACGCCGACGAGCACACCGCCTACGGATTCGACCTGCCCGCGATGCGGGAGCGTTTCGACCGCTACGCCGAACAGCTCGCGATCGTCACCGGGCTGTGGCACACGCCGGAGGGCGAGACGTTCAGCCACGACGGCGCCCACTACACGCTGCGGGAAGCGCCCGGACTGCCGAAGCCCGCCCAGCGCCCGGGGCCGCCGGTGATCCTGGGCGGCACCGGGCGCAAGCGCACGCCCGAACTCGCGGCGCGCTACGCCGACGAGTTCAACATTCCGTTCAGCGACCGCGACACCGCCCGCGCGCAGTTCGAGCGCGTGGACGCGGCCG
>NZ_KB912713.1 GCF_000383795.1 Saccharomonospora saliphila YIM 90502 | reverse complement strand
CCGCTTCGCCCAGCACCGCCTGGGTCGGAGCCCGGGTCCGCCCCCAGGCGGTCGAGCGCGTCGCGCAGCGCCGAGTGGCTGGCCGCCATCCGGTCGGCGACCAGCGCGCGCAGCTCGTAGGCCTCCCTGCGCAGGGCCTCGGCCTCGGCGAGCCTGCGCTCGGCGTCGGCGATCATCTCGTCGGCCCGCTCGCGGGTCGTCCGCTCCAGCTCGGCCGCCGCGTTCTCGGCCTCCGCGCGCTGGACCGCCAGCTCCTGTTCGACCCGCCGCCGCTGCTCCTGCCGCCGCTGCTCGGCGTCGTCGTCGAGCCGGGTGCGCTCCGCCTCGGCGCGCTCGGCGAGCTGTTCGGCGTCCTGCTGCGCCTTGGCGCGGGTCTTCTCGGCGTAGGCATCGGCCGCCTCCCTCATGGCCGTCGCGTCGGCCTCGGCCTTCTCGCGCAGCTCGCCGACCTCCTCCTCGGCGAGCCGCATCATGGTCTTCACCCGCTCGGTCATCGCGGCGGGGCCGGCCGGGTCCTCGACCATACGGGACAGGGCCGTCTTGGTGTCGGCCAGTTCTTTTTGCGCGTAGCTCAGCGCCTTGGTCAGCTCGGCCACCGACGCGGTGGCCTCGTCCCGGTGCCGGGCCGTGCCGGCGAGTTCGTCGGTCAGGCGCTTGAGGTGCTCGTCGACCTGCGTCTGGTCGTAGCCCCGGAACGCGGTCGCGAACTGCGGATTGGTCACTGATGTGGGGGATGTCTCAGTCTCGGCCATCGGGCAACCATAATGAGTCGCCGGGGTCGAACCCCTAGCCGTGACTGTGCCGTTGTCGGCGAGCAGTCCGCGTCGTGCGACGAATGGCGGTACCGGGTGTGTCAGGCTGCCCCTGTCCGCGGACCCGCGGAGTCGGCGTGAGAGCGCGTGCACCAGCGTGGGAGACCACACCAGGCACGCGGGAGGAGGTCGAGCGGTGGAGGCTGTCCTGGACGATCTCGCCGGGAACTGGCCCCTCTACGCCGCGATCCCGGTCATCGCCGCGCTGATCGGTTACGTGACCAAGCGCGTCGCCGTCGAAATGATGTTCCGCCCACTTGAGTTCGTCGGCGTCCCGGGCACGGTGCTCGGCTGGCAGGGCGTGGTACCCCGGCACGGCGGCCGGATGGCCGCCACCGCCACCGACCTGCTGACCACGAACCTGCTCAGCGTCTCCGACGTCTTCGCCCGGATCGACCCGACCCGCCTGACCCGGGAGATCGAGCAACCGCTGCTGCGCGCCGTCGACGAGATCGCCCGGGACGTTCTGGCCGAGTACCACCCGAAGCTGTGGGATCGGCTACCGCCGATGGCACGCGACCTGGTGGTCAAGCGCATCCAGGCGGCCTCACCGGACCTGGTCCGGCAGGTGATGGACGAGCTGCGGGACAACATCGACGACATCCTCGACATCAAGCACCTGAGCGTGCAGCGCCTCACCCGCGACAAGGCGCTGCTCGTCAAACTCATCCGCGAGACCTCCCGCCCGGAGATGACCTTCATCGCCCGGTCCGGCATCTACTTCGGGTTCGGCCTCGGGCTCGTGCAGTCGCTGGTCTGGGCGTTGACGAAGAACCCGCTCGTCATGCCGCTCTTCGGCGCGGCCATCGGCCTGTTCACCGACTGGCTCGCGATCAAGCTGATCTTCGTACCGCGTGATCCCGTGCGCCTGCCGGGCGGAGTTCTGCTGCACGGCAAGTTCCAGCGCAGGCGTGCCGAGGTGGCGCGGCAGTACGGCGATCTGATCGCGCGGGAACTGCTGACGGTGCCCAACCTGATGGAGGCCCTGCTGCGCGGACCGCGCTCCGACCGGCTGGTTGCCATGATCCACCGCATGGTTTCCGAGGCGATCGACGAGCACGCCGACAGCGCCAGACCGCTGGTCACGGCGGCCGTCGGCCCCCAGCGGCTCGACGAGATCAAGCAGGCGGCGGCCACGCGGGCGGTCGAGGCGATGCCCGGCACCCTCCGGCACGCGGAGGGCTACCTGACCAAGTCGATGGACGTGGCCGCGTTGGTGGAGGAGCGGATGATGCGCATGACCTCGGTCGAGTACGAGGGCCTGCTCCGTCCCGCCGTGCGGCAGGACGAGTGGAAGCTCGTGGTGGTCGGCGGCGTCATCGGCTTCGTTGTGGGTGAGTTGCAGGTTCTGCTGATGCTGCACTGACCTCGGCGCCACCGGTGGCGAGGCCGGCCCGGGCACCGACGTCACCCGGGACCCGGCCGGCCACGCGGCTTCTGGCGTAGGCCACGGCACGGCAGGCGAGGTAGATGGTGAACGAGATGGCGGTGACGAAGAAGCTCACCGGCGCCCCGGGGGCCAGCGAGAGCACGATGCCGCCCAGCGCGGCGAGTTCGGCGAAGACGACGGCGAGCACGGTGGCCCGCAACGGACTGGCCGTCACCCGTGCCGCCGCGGCGGCGGGAGTGACCATCAACGCCACCACGAGCAACGCCCCGACGATCTGCACGCCGAGCGCGGTCGCCACCCCGATCAGCACCGCGAACAGCGGCGCGAGCACCCGTTCCGGCACGCCCCGGGCCGCCGCGACCCCCGGGTCGACGCTGGCGAAGAGCAGCGGACGGTAGATCACGGCCAGCACCACCAGCACGACCACCGAGGCGATGAGCAAGGCCGTGAGGTCGGTCGGCTCCACCGCGACGATCTGGCCCACGAGAATGCCGAACTTGTTCGACGTGCGACCGGGGTAGAACCACAGCAACAGCACACCGAGGCCCAGACCGAACGCGAGGATCACCCCGATCACGGAGTCGCGGTCGGACTCGCGCCCGCCGAGCAGCCCCAACAGCAACGCGGCGACGACGGCCCCGGCCAGCGCGCCGTAGCTGACGCCGATTCCGAGCAGCAGCGCGGCGGCGGCACCGGTGAAGGCCAGTTCGGCGGTGCCGTGGACGGCGAACGACATCCGGCGCGTCACGATCAGCGGGCCCAGCGCCCCGGCCACGAGCCCGAGCACGGCGGCGGCGAGCAGCGCCGTCTGCACGAAGTCGAGACCGAGCAGGCGCAGGGTCAGCTCGAAGTCGAACAGCTTCTCCATGGGCGGGCCTTCCAGCGAAAGTCGGACGTGGCGGGGCGCTCACACGGCCCGTGCGGGCTCCTCGGGCGCGGTCACGGGTGGTGTACCTCGTCCTCGCACAACCCGCTCTGCGCGCCGGCCACGTGGATCTGCCCACCGATCCGGAGCACCTCGACGTGGGAACGGTAGAGGTCCGAGAGGGTGCGCGAGGTCATCACCTCGTCGGGGGTGCCGATGCGGAACGCGCCGTCGACCAGGTACAGGACCTTGTCGACGTAGGGCAGGATCGGGTTGATCTCGTGGGTGACGAACAGGACGGCGGTGTCGGCCGCGCGGCTGCGCTCGTGGATCAGCTCGGCCACCACCCGCTGGTGGGCCGGGTCGAGCGAGGCCAGCGGCTCGTCGCACAGCAGCACGTCCGGCTCCCCGACGAGGGCCTGGGCCACGCGCAACCGCTGCTGCTCACCGCCGGAGAGGGTGCCGACCTGCGCGTCGGCGTAGTGCCGCGCGCCGACGGAGTCGATCGCCTCGGTGATGCGCTGCCGACGCCGGGCGAGGGCACGCAGGCCGAGCCCCCAGCGGTGCCCGTCGAGGCCGAGCCCCACCAGGTCGCGGCCCCGCAGTGTCAGGCCCTTGTCCATGGCGCGCTGCTGGGGGACGTAGCCGACGCGGTCGCTGCCCCGCCCCGGCGGGCGGCCCGAGACCCGGGCGGTACCCGCGCTGAGCTGCTGCAAGCCGAGCAGCACCCGGAGCAGGCTCGTCTTGCCGGAGCCGTTCGGCCCCAGCACGGCGACGAACTCGCCGGGCGCCACGGTGAAGTCGAGCCCCGACCACAGGGTGCGCTCGCCGAAGGCCAG
>NZ_KB912712.1:136608-140521 GCF_000383795.1 Saccharomonospora saliphila YIM 90502 | reverse complement strand
CGAGCACCGTCGCGTCGAGCGACACGGCGTCGGCCCCCGCGCCGTGCACCAGTCCGACCGGGGGCCTGCGCGCGCAACAGTGCACGACCACCGGCGAGCCCGTGGCCTCCCGGGCGGCGGTGATCACCCGGGACAGCAACTCGCGCGCCGCGGGCTCGGGGACCGACTCGACCGTGCCGTACCCGGACGCGGTGGGCAGGGCACCCGCGAGCACGTCGGGCAGTGTCGGCTCGTCGAGCTGGACCACCACCCGCGCGCCCGTGCGGGCCGTCAGCTCCGCGACGTGCGCGGCCATGCCCTCGACCACGGAGTCGGTGAGGTCGCGCAGGGCCCCGTGATCGGTGAGCACCCGGTGTCCGCGGGCGAGTTCGATGCCCGAGGCCAGCGTCCACGGACCTGCGACCTGAGTCTTGATCACCGGGGGTGCCGTCGACTGGGCCGCCTCGGTGACGGCGTCGACGTCCCAGCGGAGCAGGTCCACAGCCCGCCGGTGATGCCGCCCCGCCCGCGCGGCGATCCGGTAGCCGGAGGGAACGACCTCCACGGCGAGGTCGACCAGCATGGCTGCCGTGCGTCCGATCGTGTCACCCCCGACGCCGCGCGCGGGGAGCTCGGGCAGGTGCGGGAACCCGGGCAGCTCGCCGAACACGATCGCGGCGGCCTCGGCCGCGTCGGTGCCCGGCATGGAGCCGATCCCGGTGGCCGCGCCGGAGGGCCAGACTCGCTCACTCACGGTCTCGATTGTGCCCACCCACGCCACCCCGGGGAGCGGCCGGGTCTCGCGTCCGCGGGTCCGTCGGTTCTCGCCCGGGCCGGTCAGTATCCCGTACCGTCGGAGGGGTCGCAACCGCTGTGCACCAGGGAGGTGAGACGCATGAGAATGGCACTCGCGCAGACCGACTGCCGGCTCGGTGACGTGGACGGGAACCTCGCCGACGCCGAACGCCTCGTCAAGGACGCGGCCGCCGAGAACGCCGATCTGGTCGTGTTCCCGGAACTGAGCCTGACCGGCTACGCGCTGGGCCAGCTCGCCGACGACATCTCCCTGTGGCCGGACGACCCGCGCCTGGCAACCCTGTCCCGGCACGGACCGGACGTGGTGATCGGGCTGTTGGAGGACGGCCGGATCCGGCGGCACAACTCGGCGCTCTACCTCTCCGACGGGCGCCTCGTGCACAACCACCGCAAGCTGTACCTGCCGAACTATCTGATCTGGGAGGAGCGCAAGCACGCGAGCCCTGGTCAGCACATGCGGGCCTTCGACACCGATCACGGCCGGTTCGCCACCCTGATCTGCAACGACGCCTGGCAGCCGATGCTGCCGTGGCTGGCGGCCCAGGACGGTGCGGAGCTGATGATCGTGCCCGCCAACAGCGCGGCCAAGCTCACCGGCGGGTCCTTCGATCCTGCCGAGTACTGGCACGACCTGCTCACCTTCACCGCCCGGATGCAGCAGTGCTGGGTCGTCTACGTCAACAGGGTGGGAGACGAGGCCGGTGTGCGGTTCTGGGGTGGTTCGCGGGTGATCGACCCGTGGGGCTCGGCCGTGGCGACCGCGCCGACGTGGGACGAGGCGCTGACGGTGGTCGACATCGACCCGCACGCCGTGCGCAGGCGCAGGCGGGAGATGCCGCTGCTCGCCGACGCCCGCATGGGCCTCCTCCGCCGCGAACTGGAACGCCTCATCACCGAAAGCGGCAACGACTGACCCTACTGACCCGCGAGTTGCCCCTCCCGGCCCGCGAGTTGCCCCTCCCGGTCGGCGAGTTGCCCCTCCCGGTCGGCGAGTTGCCCTCCTCGTCATGAGTGCCCGGCACCTCGTATGTCGGCAGGGGAACGCGCACTGCTTGTCGGCACCCACGGGCCAGCGACCTCGGCCCGTCCAAGGTGGATACCGACGGAGCTCCACGGCGGGTACGGGCGAGCCCGCACCGCAACAGGCGCCTGTCTCATCGCGATCTCGCTGCCGCAGGCGGACTCGCGAGGCCGTGAAAGGGCGAGGTGGCTCTCGGCTGCTGGGGCGACCGGCGACCGCCAAGGGCAACTCGCGCACCGGGAAAGGCAACTCGCGCACGGGGAAAGGCAACTCGCGGGCCGGAAAGGGCAACTCGCGGGCGCGGGCGCCGGGCGCGGGCGGGCGCGCGTGGGGTGGGGTGGGTGAGTCGGGTCAGGCGTCGTGGGAGAGCTGGTCGCGGAGGGCGCGTTTGAGGATCTTGCCCGAGGCGTTGCGGGGCAGGTCGTCGACGAAGTGCACCGTCTTCGGGACCTTGAACCGCGACAACCGGCCCCGGGCGTGCTCGATCAGCTCCTCGGCGCCGACCTCCGACCGGCGCACCACGACCGCCGTCACGGCCTCGATCCACTTCTCGTCCGGCAGACCGACCACGGCGACCTCGGCGACGGCGGGATGCGTGTACAGCGCGTCCTCGATCTCGCGCGAGGCCACGAGCACGCCACCGGTGTTGATGACGTCCTTGATGCGGTCGACGACGTAGAGGTAGCCCTGCTCGTCCACACGCACCAGGTCACCCGAGTGGAACCAGCCGTCGCGAAAGGCCTCGTCAGTGGCCTCCGGCTTGTCCCAGTACCCCACGGCGAGCTGCGGCGACCGGTAGATCACCTCACCCTGTTCGCCGGGATCGACGTCGTGGCCGTCCGGGTCGACGACCCGTGCCTCGACGAACAGCACCGGCCTGCCCGCCGAGTCGGGCCGCTCGTCGTGTTCCTCCGGACGGAGCACCGTGGCCAGCGGCGCGATTTCCGACTGGCCGAAGCAGTTGTAGAACCCGAGGCCCGGCATCGCCCGGCGCAAGCGCTCCAGCACGGGCACGGGCATGATCGAGGCCCCGTAGTAGGCCTTGCGCAGCGCCGACAGGTCGAGGCTGTCGAAGTCGGGGTGGTTGGCCAGCGCCACCCACAGCGTCGGCGCGGCGAAGAACGCTCCGTGCCGGTCCTCCGAGAGCCTGCGCAGGATCTCGGTCGGCTCGGGGGTTTCCAGCACGGTGTTGGTCGCGCCGACCGCCAACCACGGCATCAGGAACACGTGCATCTGCGCCGAGTGGTACAGCGGCATGACGTGCAACGGCGCGTCGTCCGCGCTGAGGTCGAGGTCGACGACGCAGGAGACGTACTCGTGCACCAGCGCCCGGTGCGTCATCATGGCGCCCTTCGGCCGCGAGGTCGTGCCCGAGGTGTAGAGAAGCTGCGCCAGATCGGTGTCGGCGACGGCCACGTCGAGCGCGGGCACCTCGCCGTCCCGCGCCGCGGCCAGCAGGCTCTCGTCCGCCTCACGCAGCGGCACCACGGCGCGGTCCGGACCGGGCAGGTCGGTGAGATGCCCGGTCAGGGCCGGGTCGGCGAGCACGAGGTCGCTTCCGGACTGGTCGAGCAGGTAGGCCAGCTCGTCACCGGTGAGGTTGTAGTTGACCGGCACGTGCACCAACCCGGCACGCGCGCACGCCAGGAAGCCGAGCAGGTACGCGTCGGAGTTCCGGCCGTAGGCGGCGACCCGGTCGCCGTGGCGCGGGCCGAGGGAGAGCAGGTGCGCCGCCGCCCGCGTGGTCGCGGCGTCGAGTTCGGCGTAGGTCCACGTCCGGTCGCCGAACCGCAGCGCCACCCGGTCCGGGACACGCGCGGCACTGCGCCGCAGGATGTCGGAGACGGTGCTGGACCGCGTCCCGTCCGCCCCGGTACCGGACGTCGTCGCCACCATGGGCCACCTCCCACGGCGTCGTCGAGAGTGTCACGCCGTGGCGGCGATCTTCGCACTCCCGAGCACCACATCGCCAGCCTCGGCCTCGGGCCGGTACAGAACGACCACCTGGCCGGGCGCCACGCCCGTCAGCCGTTCGCGCAGGTGGACCACGACGCCGCCGTCGACCGCCTCGGCCACCGCGGGCGCCGCCCCGCCGTG
>NZ_KB912712.1:122197-136508 GCF_000383795.1 Saccharomonospora saliphila YIM 90502 | reverse complement strand
CCGCGAGTCGGCGGCGGGCATCGCCACCCGCATGGCCGACGGCTCGGAGGCGTGGCCCGGCTGGGAGGACGCCGCCGTCCCGCCGGAACGGCTCGGCTCCTACCTGCGCGGCTTCCGCGCGCTGCTCGCGCGGCACGGGTTGCGCGGTGTTCCGTACGGGCACTTCGGTGAGGGATGCGTGCACGTGCGGATCGACTTCGACCTCGGAGGCGACGAGGGCCTGCGCACGTTCCGCGAGTTCATGACCGAGGCCGCGGACCTGGTGGTGGCGCACGGCGGGTCGCTGTCGGGCGAACACGGCGACGGCCAGGCCAGGGCCGAGCTGCTGGACCGCATGTACCCGCCGGAGGTCCTGCGGCTGTTCGAGGCGTTCAAGGCGGTGTGGGACCCGGACGACGTGCTCAACCCGGGCAACCTCGTCCGGCCCCGCCCGCTCGACGCCGACATGCGCTTCTCAGGGCCGACCGTGGAACTGCCGCTCACGCTGCGCTACCCGCACGACGGCGGCAGCCTCGCCACCGCCGCGCGGCGTTGCGTCGGGGTCGGCAAGTGCATCGACACCTCAACCGGCGTGATGTGCCCGAGCTACATGGTCACCGGCAGGGAGGAGCACTCCACCCGGGGCAGGGCTCGGCTGCTGTCCGAGATGATGCGCGGCGAGACCGTCACCGGGGGCTGGGATTCCACGGAGGTCCGCGACGCGCTGGATCTCTGCCTGGCATGCAAGGGGTGTCTCTCCGACTGTCCGGTCAACGTGGACATGGCCTCGTACAAGGCCGAGTTCCTGCACCACCACTACGCGGGCCGCGTGCGCCCGGCCTCGCACTACTCGCTGGGCTTCCTGCCGCTGTGGGCGCGGCTGGCCTCGGCCGCTCCGGGACTGGTCAATACCGCGCTGCGGACGCCCGGGCTGTCGCGGATGCTCAAGCGGCTCGGTGGCATCGCCGAGGAACGCGCACTGCCCGCGTTCTCCCGCACCCCGCTGCGCCGGGCGTGGCGCCGCAAGCCCCGTCCGGACGGTGCCGGGGACACCGCTACCGCGCGCCCGAGGGTGCTGCTGTGGCCGGACACGTTCACCAACTTCCTCGCTCCCGAGATCGGCGCCGCCGCCACGCGGGTACTGGAACACGCCGGGTTCGAGGTGGTGCTGCCGCGCTCGTCGGTGTGCTGCGGTCTGACCTGGATCTCCACCGGGCAGCTCGGCCTTGCCCGCCGCGTGCTGCGGCACAGCCTGCGCGTGCTGGAGCCGGAGATCGAGGCGGGCACGCCGATCGTCGGCCTCGAACCGAGCTGCCTCGCGGTGCTGCGGCACGACCTGCACGACCTGCTCGACGCGCCCCGGCTCGACGCGATGAGCCTGGCCGAACTGCTGGAGCGCGACGCCGGCGGAACCGACTTCGGCGGACTGGAGGCCGACGCGATCACCCAGCAGCACTGCCACCAGCACGCGGTGTTCGGCAACGACGCCGACGAGCGGCTGCTGCGGCGGGTGGGCATCGGCAATCGCACCCTGGACTCCGGGTGCTGCGGCCTCGCGGGCAACTTCGGGATCGAGCGCGGGCACTACGCGGTGTCGGTCGCGGCCGCCGAACGAGTGCTCGTGCCGGAGGTTCAGGCGGCGGATGAGGACACGCTCGTGCTCGCCGACGGGTTCAGCTGCCGAACCCAGATCGAGGAGCTGACCGGCAGGCGGTCGTGGCACCTCGCGGAGGTGCTCGACCGGGCCATCGCTGGTCAGCGGGCCGACAACGGAGAGCGGGCCCCCCAGAGGACGACCCATCGCGCGGGCGGCACCACCCCCTCGAAAGAATGAGATTTCTCGCACAACGCTGAGAGATCCGTGGGACACGGGGTTGAATCGTGGGCAAACGACCGGTAAAGGAGCCGGTCGTCACGCACGAACGAGGAGGCGCCGTGCCTCAGGACGAGACCGACACGGAGCACAGCGACAGCGGGTACGCCGAAGCCGACCTCAACCACCGGGAGCGCGCCACACTCCGCGCGGTGTCCCGGGGCGATGCCGAAATCACCTGTAGCAGCGAACCGGACCTCTTTCTCGACGGACTGGCCTGCTGCGACCAGGGCACCGCGCACCGCCTGGCACGCGCGGGGCTGATCGCCCCCGCCTACGCGGGCAGGCCGGGCCAGCGGGTGCCCGCCGTGCTCACCGACGCGGGACAGCGCGCGCTCGCTCCCTCGCTGGTCGGCAACTGAGCCGGAGAGGGTGCCGGGCGCGCATCCCGCCCCGGCACCCCTCTGCGTGCCTGGCCCGCTCAGCCCAGGATGTCGCCCACCCAGTCGAGAAGGCCGGGCCGACTTCCGGGCTGGCTCGGAGCGCCGTAGAGCGCGTCGAGCCCGCGGTGATCGCCGAGCCCGAGGGTGCGCGCACTGGTGTCGCAGGAGGTGATCGCCGGGCTCATCGTGAGGTCGCCATTGGTTTCCTCGTCGACGTGGCCCAGACCGAACGCGTGGCCCCACTCGTGAGTGGCGACGGCCTCGACGTCCCAGAGCCGGGAGCAACCCTTCTTCGGCAGGTCGAGCGTCAGGTTCCGGTTCGAGGCGAGGTAGATGTCGGCCTCGTAGATCTGCTCGGTCGCACTGCTGGACATGGTGCAGGTCAGAGCCAGGTAGTTCAGGCCGCTGTCGAACGGGCCCCAGCTCACGGTGTTGTCCCCGTCGGGGAACCCGCTGGTGCATCCGGCACCGCTGTCGATGTTGGCCGAGGCGCGAGTGTCGCCGAGGTACTCACTGCGAGCCCGGCCGTCAGGCCGGGGCAGGCCGCAGTCGTCGCGGACGTCGGTCATCGTGCGGTTGGCGCGCACGATCGCCTCCCGCGCGCCCGCGACGGACAGCCCGGCCCGCGCGGCGCTGCCCGAGTTGTAGTACCAGCGCAGCGAGGGAAAGCCCCGACCGCCGTGGTTGAACGCGTACGCGCTCTGCTCGCACGGCCCGGCGACGGCGTCGTGCCGCGCCTCCGTCCCCCTGGCCCCGTGGGCGGTGTCGTCGGGGTGGGCGGTGTCGGCCGTGTCGGCCGTGTCGGCACCGTCAGCCGTGTCGTCGAACTCCGTCCGGATCTCGCCGTCGAGGTTGCTGACGGTGAGCACCTCGCTGCCGCCCGGTTTCACCGCGAACGCGCGCACCAGCTCACCCGGTTCCGGCACCCGGACGTTGAGCCCGCGGGTGTCCGCCGGGCCGGTCACCATGCGACCCACCAGCGAGCACGCGGGGGACACGACCCGGTTCACCAGCTCCGCCGCGGGGATGGGCCCGCCACCCTCGCACAGCCATTCCAAGCCGGGCGGCGACGGCGGCTGCTCGGCGTGCGCGGGCTGGAGCTGTGCGACGGGCAACGCCGCGGCGGTCAGGGCGGCCAGCGTGAGCGTCAGGAGCCGGGTGGACTTCGGCATGGGTCTCCCCTGAGAGCAGCGGTGCACACCGCCACGGCGCGGCGTAGCGCGGACCGACGTCGGCGGCGGCGGTACGCGAAACCGGAGCGGCACCGGCACGGCGGCTCCGAGGCCGGTGGCCGTGCTCCCCGTGCGGACAGCCCACCGAGGCGGGACCGCCCGGGGGAGTCACCCCCAGTTCGCGGCGGGACACCGCGATGTCGGTCCGGCAGCCGTCGTGTACGGCATGCGGACGGATGGCTTACTGATCGTTGCCGACAGATCGTGTCAGTAGAACCGATCAGACTTAATCGCCCGAACAGACGAAGATCGATTAGGCTGAACGGGCTAGCAACGCCGCCACTCGGATCACCCAGTGTGTGTTCGACTCCGCCTTCGGCGGCAGGGTCGAAGAACCCGGCGAACGCCTCGCAGCCACCCGGCTACACTCCATGCTGAACGGTCCCGCGCGCAGCGGTCCACTCTTGGGGGCAGTCATGACCGAGTTCAAGGACATGGGCCCGACGCGTGCCACCCCAGGCGACGCAAGGAAATCGGCGGCGTTCTTCGCGGACGCGATGCGGGCGGCCTCATTCGCCCAGTCACAGGCAGCGGCCGGGAAGCTGGTCGACTCGGCCAGGGAAGGCGGCTTCCGAGTCACACGGGACCAGGCGAATGAGCTGATCGGCGCGCTGCGTCGTTGCCTCGACCGGATCGATAGCGTTGAGAACAGGTTGCAGGTCTTCGACCAAGAACCGCCGTTGGGCGATCACGACTACGGCAAGCTGATGTCACGGCACATGCAGCAGGCCGCCACCGGACCCGGCTCGGTTCGTTCGGCCGTGGAGAAGTTGAGGGTCATCGTGGAGACGAGTATCGAGGCACTACTGCACGCGTCCAGCCAGTACGACGAAGCGGAAGCCACGGCCGCCGATGCACTCACCAGGGGTCTCGGCAATCCGTGATCATCGCAAGGGGAACCATGCAGCGAGTGACTGTGCTGCTGACGGTACTCACCGTGACTGCTGTTGCCGGCACGGCATGCACGACCGACAAGGGTGGAAATCCGCAAGCCGACGTCACGCCGGGGACGGCGACGACGGCGACCTCGCCACCCGACAAATCCAGTGACAAGGCATCGTCCAGCACCGACATCGATCCCTGCAAACTCATCGAGGCTCGACGCGACCTCAGCGAGTACGGCTCGTTCCATCGACCGGAGCCGCAGGAACTGGGGAGCGCACGGAGCTGTCTGTGGCGGTCGGCCGCCGAGGCGCCGTTCGACGACGAACCCAACATCGGTCTCGCGTTGCGAGACACACAGGGCGTGGAGACGGTCAACGACGTGGGCGGCGGTGTCGCCACGGGAGAGGTGAACGGGCGCCCCGCGGCGGAAGCACCGAACCCACGGTTCAACGACTGCGCCTTGGCCCTGCAAATCGGCGACCGGTCGAGAATCGACATCAACATCACGGCGATGGACGACGTCGAGCAGGCGTGTGAGGTGGCGCGGCAGGTGGCGTACGTGGTGGAGCCCCGGCTGCCGGGGTAACGCCGTGGGCGCGGCCGGCCATGGGCGCTCCGTGCCGTGGGCGCGGCACACCGCTCGCGCCCACGGCCGGGGCGTCACGAGACGCGGAACGCCGGGATGCCCGTGACCGCCTGGCCGAGCGACAGGGCGTGCATCTCCTCGGTGCCCTCGTAGGTGAGCACGGTCTCCAGGTTCGTCATGTGCCGCATCACCGGGTACTCCAGCGAGATGCCGTTGGCACCCAGCATCGAGCGGGCGGTGCGGGCCACGTCCAGCGCCGAACGGACGTTGGCCAGCTTGCCGAAGCTGACGTGATTGTGGTGCAGCCTGCCCTCGTCCTTCAGCCTGCCGAGCCGCAGGGCCACCAGCCCCGCGCGGTTGACCTCCACCACCAGGTCGGCGAGCTTGCGCTGGGTGAGCTGGTAGGCGGCCAGCGGGTGCCCGAACTGTTCCCGCGTGGTCGTGTACTCCAGCGCGGCCTCGTAGCAGGCCCGCGCCGCGCCGACCGCACCGAACACGATGCCGTAGCGGGCCTCGTTCAGACACGACAGCGGGCCACGCAGCCCGGTCACCTCGCCCAGCGCCGCGTCGGCGGGCAACCGGACCCCGTCGAGCACCAGCTCGGCGGTCAACGACGCGCGCAGCGAGAGCTTGCGCGTGACCTCGTTGGCCGTGAAACCCGGGGTGTCGGTGGGCACCACGAACCCGCGCACACCGTCCTCGGTGTGCGCCCAGACCACGGCGACGTCGGCGACCGTGCCGTTGGTGATCCACATCTTCGTGCCGTCGAGCACCCAATCGGACCCGTCGCGGCGCGCGCGGGTCCGCATGGACGCCGGATCGCTGCCCGCGTCCGGCTCGGTGAGGCCGAAGCAGCCGATCGCCTCCCCCGCGGCCAGCGGCGGGAGCCACCGCTGCCGCTGCTGCTCGGTGCCCCAGCGGTGGATCGCGTACATCGCCAACGACCCCTGCACGGACACGAAGCTGCGCAGTCCCGAGTCCACGGCCTCCAGCTCGCGGCACGCGACGCCGTAGGCGACTGCCGAGGTGCCCGCGCAGCCGTAGCCGGTCAGGTGCATCCCGAGTAGCCCCAACCGGCCGAAATCCCTCGCCAGTTCGCGGGCGGGCAGCGTTGCGGTTTCATACCAATCCGCGATCTTCGGCTCCAGCTCGGCGCGGGCATATTCCCGCACGGCATCGCGGATGTCGCGCTCCTCGGCGGAGAGATCGTCGTCGACGGTGAGAAAGTCCCTGGGGTCAAGCCCGGTGTCAGCCATGCCGCCAGACCTTACCCCGACGACTGTTTGACCTGGTCACGCCACTAACATGGGCAAAAAGCAGGGATCAGGGCGATCGTCAATCCGGACGTGGTGTTTCCCACGTGCGCCGCCGCAGCTATCCCGATAACCGCGATTTCACATTACTGTCATAAGACCGGCGAACCCGGGAACTCTTCGCGCGCCGGAAGGGCCGACGAACCCAGTGGGCCGTTCACGGCCGCGCAGTACCCATGCGCCGCACAACGCTGTGTGGTCACCCCGATGCGTCATCCGTCTCACGGGCAGCGACATCGACCGTTCCTGAACTGACCATCGCAACATCGGGCCGCAGCGTTAGCCGACCGCGCACTCCGGTCGGCATGGCGCACGGCCCGGTTGTGCCGAGCCATAGGAGGGCGGCCAGCCGTGACCCGCCACGCACCGCACGAGCCCATCGGCGGCTTGTACGACAAGGAGTACGAGCACGACGCCTGTGGCGTCGCCTTCGTCGCCGATCTCGCGGGCCGCAAAGATCACAGCATCGTCGCCAAGGCGCTCGTTGCCCTGCGCAACCTCGAACATCGCGGCGCCCGCGGTTCCGAGCCGGAGACCGGTGACGGCGCGGGCATCCTGATCCAGGTGCCGGACGCGTTCTACCGCGAGGTCGTCGACTTCGCGCTGCCCGAGCCCGGCGCCTACGCCGTCGGCACCGCCTTCCTCCCCCAGGACGAACAGGCTCGCGGCAAAGCCATGTCCACCATCGAGCGGATCGCCGCCGAAGAGGACATGCGCATCCTCGGCTGGCGCGAACTCCCGGTGGACACCGACCACGTCGGGCCAACGGCCGCGAGCACGATGCCGCACTTCGCCCAGCTCTTCCTCGCCCCGCACCGCGAGGAGGTCACCGGGCTGGCGCTGGAACGCGCCGCCTTCTGCGTGCGCAAGCGCGCCGAGCACGCGCTCGGCGAGCACGAGGTCTACTTCCCCAGCCTGTCGGCCCGCACCGTCGTGTACAAGGGGATGCTCACCGAACCGCAGGTGGAGCGGTTCTTCCCCGATCTGACCGACGAGCGGGTGGTCAGCGCGATCGGCTTGGTCCACTCGCGGTTCTCCACCAACACCTTCCCGTCGTGGCCGCTGGCGCACCCGTACCGCTACGTCGCCCACAACGGCGAGATCAACACGCTCAAGGGCAACCGCAACTGGATGAACGCCCGCGAGTCGCAGATGTCCACCGACCTCATCCCGGGGGAACTGCGCCGCCTCTACCCGATCGTCAGCCCCGACGCGAGCGACTCGGCCTCGTTCGACGAGGTGCTTGAGCTGCTGCACCTGGGCGGCCGTTCGCTGCCGCACGCGGTGCTGATGATGATCCCGGAGGCGTGGGAGAACACCGTCGGCGGAGCCGACAACCGAGCCGCCGGGGAGATGGACCGGCATCTCCGTGCCTTCTACGAATTCCACTCCACGCTGATGGAGCCGTGGGACGGCCCGGCCCTGGTGTCATTCACCGACGGCACCCAGATCGGCGCCGTGCTCGACCGCAACGGTCTGCGCCCGGCGCGGTACTGGGTGACCGAGGACGGCCTTGTGGTGCTGGCCAGTGAGGTCGGCGTGCTCGAACTGGAGCAGTCCAGCATCGTGCGCAAGGGCAGGCTCGAGCCCGGCCGGATGTTCCTCGTGGACACGGCCGAAGGCCGCATCGTCGACGACGAGGAGATCAAGGGCGGCCTGGCCGCCGAACACCCGTACGGCGAGTGGCTCGACGAAGGCATGCTGCGCCTGGGCGAACTGCCCGAGCGCGAGCGCGAGGTGCCCTCACACTCCTCCCTGGTGCGCAGGCAGCAGGCGTTCGGCTACACGGAGGAGGAGCTGAACGTCCTGCTCGAACCGATGGCCCGCTCCGGCGCGGAGCCGATCGGCTCGATGGGCAACGACTCTCCGCTGGCCCCGCTGACGAGCAGGCCCCGGCAGCTCTTCGACTACTTCACCCAGCTCTTCGCCCAGGTGACCAACCCCCCGTTGGACGCCATCCGCGAGGAACTGGTGACCGCGCTGGGCACCCAGCTCGGGTCGGAGCCGAACCTGCTCGACGCGGGTCCCGGCCACTGCCGCAAGATCGTGCTGCCGTTCCCCGTGCTGGACAACGACGAACTCGCCAAGCTGGTGCACGTCAACGACGACGGTGACCTGCCGGAGTTCCAGTCCTACACCGTGCACGGCACCTACCACGTCGCGGGCGGTGGCGACGCGCTGCTGACCCGGCTCGACGAGATCCGCACCGAGGTCAGCGAGGCCATCGCCTCCGGAGCGCGGCTGATCGTGCTCTCCGACCGCGGCGTCGACGCCGAGCACGCGGCGATCCCGTCGCTGCTGCTGACCGGAGCGGTGCACCACCACCTGGTGCGGGAGAAGAGCCGCACGCAGGTCGGCCTTGTCGTCGAATCGGGCGACGCCCGCGAGGTGCACCACATCGCGCTGCTCATCGGCTACGGCGCCGCCGCCGTGAACCCCTACATGGCGATGGCGACCGTCGAGGAGATGGCCGCGCGGGGCAGGCTGGGCGAGGTCTCGGCCGTCGAGGCCACCCGCAACCTCATCAAGGCGCTCGGCAAGGGCGTGCGCAAGACGATGTCCAAGATGGGCGTGTCGACCGTGGCCTCGTACACCGGCGCGCAGATCTTCGAGGCGATCGGGCTCGGCTCCGAGGTGATCGACACCTGCTTCGCGGGCACCACCTCGCGGCTGGGTGGCGTCGGCTTCGAGCTGCTCGCTCGCGAGGTCGCCGAGCGGCACCGCAAGGCCTTCCCCTCCGACGGCGTGCAGGCCCACCACCGGGAGCTGGACGTCGGCGGCGATTACCAGTGGCGGCGCGAGGGTGAACCGCACCTGTTCAGCCCGCAGACGGTGTTCAAGCTCCAGCACTCCACTCGCGCGGGCAAGTACGACATCTTCAAGGAGTACACCAGGTCGGTGGACGAGCAGGCCGAGCGGCTGATGACGCTGCGCGGGCTGTTCGATCTCAAGGAGGGTGTCCGGGAGCCGGTGCCGATCGAGGAGGTCGAGCCGGTCTCCGAGATCGTCAAGCGGTTCGCCACCGGCGCCATCTCGTACGGCTCCATCTCGCAGGAGATGCACGAGACGCTGGCCATCGCGATGAACCGGCTCGGCGGGAAGTCGAACACCGGTGAGGGCGGCGAGGACCCCGAGCGGCTCTACGACCAGGAACGGCGCAGTGCGGTCAAGCAGGTCGCCAGCGGCCGGTTCGGCGTGACCAGCGAGTATCTGGTCAACTCGGACGACATCCAGATCAAGATGGCGCAGGGCGCCAAGCCCGGTGAGGGCGGCCAGCTGCCCGGCGGCAAGGTGTACCCGTGGATCGCCAAGACCCGGCACTCCACGCCGGGCGTGGGCCTGATCTCGCCACCGCCGCACCACGACATCTACTCGATCGAGGACCTCGCCCAGCTCATCCACGACCTGAAGAACGCCAACCCGGACGCCCGCATCCACGTGAAGCTGGTGTCCGAGGTCGGCGTCGGCACGGTCGCCGCGGGAGTGTCGAAGGCGCACGCCGACGTGGTGCTCATCTCCGGCCACGACGGCGGCACGGGCGCGTCTCCCCTTTCCTCGATCAAGCACGCCGGTGGCCCGTGGGAACTGGGCCTGGCCGAGACGCAGCAGACGCTGCTGGCCAACCGCCTGCGTGACCGGATCGTGGTGCAGACCGACGGTCAGCTCAAGACCGGCCGCGACGTCATCGTGGCGGCGCTGCTGGGCGCCGAGGAGTTCGGCTTCGCCACGTCGACGCTGGTGGTGTCGGGCTGCATCATGATGCGCGTGTGCCACCTGGACACCTGCCCGGTGGGCGTGGCGACGCAGAACCCGACGCTGCGGGCCAAGTTCAACGGCAAGGCCGACTACGTGGTGAACTTCTTCGAGTTCATCGCCCAGGAGGTGCGCGAGTACCTCGCCCAGCTCGGCTTCCGTTCCATCGAGGAGGCCGTCGGCCACGCCGAGCTGCTGGACACCCGCAAGGCGGTGGACCACTGGAAGGCCAGCGGGCTGGACCTCTCGCCGATCTTCCACGTTCCGGAGCTGGAGCCGGGGGCCGCGCGGCACCAGGTCGTCACCCAGGATCACGGGCTCGACAAGGCGCTGGACAACACGCTCATCCAGCTCGCCGAGGGCGCGCTCAACAATGGCGACACGGTGCGGCTCGACCTGCCGGTGCGCAACGTCAACCGCACGGTCGGCACCATGCTCGGCTCCGAGGTGACGAAGCGGTGGGGCGGCGAGGGCCTGCCCGACGACACCATCGACGTGACCTTCTCCGGAACGGCGGGCCAGTCCTTCGGCGCCTTCGTGCCCAGGGGCATCACGCTGCGGCTGGTGGGCGACGGCAACGACTACGTCGCCAAGGGCCTTTCCGGTGGCCGGATCATCGTCCGCCCGCCGAAGGACGCGCGGTTCGCCGCCGAGGAACACATCATCGCGGGCAACGTCATCAGCTACGGGGCCACCGGCGGGGAGATCTTCCTGCGCGGCCGGGTCGGTGAGCGGTTCTGCGTGCGCAACTCCGGCGCGCTGGCCGTCGTCGAGGGTGTCGGCGACCACGGATGCGAGTACATGACCGGCGGACGAGTCGTGGTGCTGGGCCCCACGGGCCGCAACTTCGCGGCGGGCATGTCGGGCGGTGTGGCCTACGTGCTCGACCTCGACCCCGGCCGGGTGAACCACGAGATGGTGGACCTCGACCCGCTCGACGACGAGGACTCTGAGCTGCTCGCCGACGCCGTTGCCCGCCACCATGCCGAGACCGGCTCGGCCGTGGCGCACGCGCTGCTCACCGACTGGGACTCCGCGCTGCCACGGTTTTCGAAGGTGATGCCGAAGGACTTCAAGCGCGTCCTGAAGGCGCGGGCCGCGGCCGAACGCGACGGCAGGGACGTCAACGAAGCGATCATGGAGGCGGCTCATGGCTGACCCCAAGGGTTTTCTCACCACACCGAGGCAGACGCCGAAGTCGCGTCCGGTCGACGTGCGGATCAAGGACTGGCGCGAGGTCTACGAGGACTTCGAGAACGCCAAGCTCACCAAGCAGGCGGGCCGCTGCATGGACTGCGGCGTCCCGTTCTGCCACCAGGGCTGCCCGCTGGGCAACCTGATCCCCGACTGGAACACCCTGGCCTGGCGCGACGACTGGCGCGAGGCCATCGAACGCCTGCACGCCACGAACAACTTTCCGGAGTTCACCGGCACCCTGTGCCCCGCGCCGTGTGAGACGGCGTGCGTGCTGGGCATCAACGACGACCCGGTGACCATCAAGCGGGTCGAGATCTCGATCATCGACCGCGCGTGGGAGGAAGGCTGGGTCACCCCGCGGCCGCCGGAGACGCGCACCGGCAGGAAGGTGGCCGTGGTCGGTTCCGGGCCGTCGGGGCTGGCCGCCGCGCAGCAGCTCACCCGCGCCGGGCACGACGTGGAGGTGCTTGAGCGGGCCGACGCGATCGGCGGTCTGCTGCGGTACGGGATTCCCGAGTTCAAGATGGAGAAGTTCCGGCTCGACCGCAGGCTCGACCAGATGCGCGCCGAGGGCACCCGGTTCCGCACGAACGTCAACGTCGGGGTGGATATCACCGCCGACGAGCTGCGCGCCGACTACGACGCGGTGGTGCTCGCCGGTGGGGCCACGGCCTGGCGGGACCTGCCCGCCACGGGCCGGGAGACCACCGGCGTGTACCAGGCGATGGAGTACCTGCCCCTGGCGAACCGGGTGGCCAGCGGCGCGGCCACCGAGACGCCGATCTCCGCGGCGGGCAAGGACGTGGTCGTCATCGGCGGCGGGGACACCGGTGCCGACTGCGTGGGCACGGCGCACCGCCAGGGTGCCCGGTCGGTCACGCAGCTGGAGATCATGCCGAAGCCACCGGAGTCGCGCTCGGAGGCGCACCCGTGGCCGATGTATCCGATGATCTACCGGGTGTCGTCGGCCCACGAGGAGGGCGGCGAACGGCTCTATTCGGTGAACACGCAGGAGTTCCTCGCCGACGACGAGGGCAACCTGCGTGCGGTGAAGCTGGTCGAGGTCCGCAACGAGAACGGCACGTTCGTTCCCGTCGAGGGCACCGAACGGGAGATCCCGGCACAGCTCGTGCTCCTGGCGATGGGCTTCGTCGGGCCGCAGAAGGAAGGTCTGCTCGACCAGCTCGGCGTGGAGCTGGACCAGCGCGGCAACGTCGCCCGGGACAACTCCTACCGGACCAGCCTCGACAACGTGTTCGTCGCCGGGGACATGGGCCGGGGCCAGTCCCTCATCGTCTGGGCCATCGCGGAGGGCCGCTCGGCCGCGGCGGGCGTGGACGCCTACCTCACCGACCGCGACGTCCTCCCCAGGCCGGTCAACCCAACGGACCGCCCCATCGCGTAACCCCCACAGGGCCGCGAGTTGCCCCCACAGGGCCGCGAGTCGCCCCCACAGGGCCGCGAGTCAAGGCCCGCCTTCACCGCACTCAGCGCGGCGAAGGCGGGCCTTGACCGCGTCCGGGCACGGTGTCCGAACATCCGTCCTGCCAGAGCCCGGTCTGCACGGGTCGCAACCTGGCCCGACGACTCCCCCGCCACCCACGGTGGCGCTCCTAGCGCTCAAGGACCGGCCGGGCACGTACCCGATCACGACCCGGCTGCCGGGCAGCTCGCGGTCTGCCCACACCGGCGCACGGCTGCCCTCTGTACTCACGACGGAGCACACGTCGCTCCGCGGTGCAGACGCGGCGTCCTCTCCCCTGCTACCCGACGACCCGACCACGAACGTCCCGTTCAGTCCGTTGGCATGCCGTCAAGGCCTCCTTCACTGCGCTCAACGCAGTCAAAGGGGCCTTGACGACAAGACAACAAGGCGCAACCGGGTGTCCGCCGATCCGATCCTTGACATGCCACATTAACCCAACTATAACCAACGAAACACAGATCGACCCGGCGGTGAAACCACATGTACGCAGAGGAGCGGCAGCAGGCGATCGTCGAGCGCGCCCGGACCGAGGGCCGCGTGGACGTCGCCGATCTCGCCGAGGAGTTCGGCCTGACCACCGAAACCATCCGCCGCGACATGTCCGTGCTCGAACGGCACGGCCTGCTCCGCCGCGTGCACGGCGGCGCGATCCCGGTGGAGCGGCTCGGTTTCGAACCCGGCCTGGCCGACCGGGACGAGGTGCGCACCGCCGAGAAGGAACGCATCGCCAAGGCCGCCCTGGCAGAGCTGCCCGCCGAGGGTGCGGTGCTGCTCGACGCGGGCACCACCACCGCCCGGATGGCCGAGGCGTGGCCCGCGGAGCGCGAACTCACCGTGGTGACCAACTCCGTACCGATCGCGGGCAGTCTCGTGACCCGCCCCCGCACGACGGTGCTGATCGTCGGCGGCAAGGTACGCGGGCGCACGATGGCCTCGGTGGAGGACTGGGCGCTGCGCTCGCTGGCCGACACCCGCGTGGACGTGGCCTTCGTCGGCACGAACGGGCTCACCGCCGGACACGGACTGTCCACTCCCGACTCCTCCGAGGCCGCGGTGAAACGCGCGATGATCGCCGCCGCCCGCCGCGTCGTGGTCCTCGCCGACCACACCAAGATCGGCACTGACTGCCTCGTGCGCTTCGGCACGCTGTCCGAGGTCGACGTCCTGGTCACCGACAACGGCCTTGACGCCGACACGGCCCGGCACCTGGAGACCGAAGGGCCGAAGGTGATCCGCGCATGATCGTCACCGTCACCGCGAACCCGAGCCTGGACCGCACGGTGCAGGTCGCCGAGCTGCGGCGCGGCGGTGTGCTACGCGCCGACCACACCACCGACGAACCCGGCGGCAAGGGCGTCAACGTCTCCCGCGCGCTGGCCACACACGGCTGCAAGACCGTCGCCGTGGTGTGCGTCGGCGGCACGGACGGGCGCCGCCTCGTCGATCTGCTCGACGAGGCCGGGGTGGCCGTGCGCCCGGTGCCGGTGAGCGGCCCGACCCGCACCAACCTCACGCTCGCCGAACCGGACGGCGTGGTCACCAAGGTGAACCTCCCCGGCCCGCACCTGCCCCCGCGCGACGTGGAGGCGCTGGTCGCCGCCGTCGGCGAGGCAGCCGAGCCCGG
>NZ_KB912712.1:118680-122097 GCF_000383795.1 Saccharomonospora saliphila YIM 90502 | reverse complement strand
GCCGAGGCGATGCGCGCCGCGGTGGCGCAGGCCAGTGGTCCCGGCCGCACCGCCGACGGGGCCCCGGTGGCGCTGCTGGTCAACGTCGGCGCGCGCAGCGAGTTGGACACAGCCGCGTCCTGCGACAGTGAGGGCGTGGGGCTGCTGCGCACCGAGTTCCTGTACCTGGACCGGGACACCGAACCCGCCCCCGACGAGCAGCGCGGTGCCTACCGGGCGGTGTTCGAGGCGTTCGCGGGCCGCACGGTGGTCGTGCGCACGCTCGACATCGGTGCCGACAAGCCGGTGCCGTTCGTCGACGGCGGCGAGGAGGCCAACCCGGCGCTCGGCGTGCGGGGACTGCGCCTGGCACGCCGGGACCCCGGGCTGCTGACCCGGCAGCTCACGGCGATCGCCGAGGCCGCGAAGGAGACCTCGGCGCGGGTGCGGGTGATGGCCCCGATGGTGGCGACGGCCGCCGAAGCGGCCGGGTTCGCCGCACTCGCCCGCGAGCACGGGCTTCCGGTCGCCGGGTCCATGATCGAGGTACCCGGCGCGGCACTGCGCGCGCACGACGTGCTGGACGGGTGCGACTTCGCCAGCCTCGGCACCAACGACCTCAGCCAGTACGCCCTGGCCGCCGACCGCACGGCCGGGGAGCTGGCCGACCTGCTCGACCCGTGGCAGCCCGCGCTGCTCGACCTCGTCGCGCACACGGCCGAAGCCGGGCGGACGCGGGACAAGCCGGTGGGCGTGTGCGGCGAGGCGGCCGGCGACCCGCTGCTCGCGCTGGCGCTGGTGGGAATCGGCGTGACCAGCCTGTCGATGGCCCCGACCGCCGTCCCGCTCGTGCGCGCCACCCTCGCCCGGCACAGCCTCGACGAATGCCGCGAGCTGGCCCGCCTGGCTCGGGCGGCCACGACCGCCGAGCAGGCCAGGGCGGCGGTCACCGCCGCCGCCCGCCCCCTGGCCCGCTGATCCCCTGACGGATCGACCACGAGGCACGGACGAAGGCGATGCCCACGCAGGCCGCGTCTGGCACCATCGCAGCACTGTGAGTGCCGAGTATCCGATCTGCGCCAACGACGGATGTGACCAGCCGATCTGGCTACGCCCCGACGAACGGACCGTGTGCGCCGGATGCGAGAAGCGCGGCGGTCCCCCACCGCCCGCCGAAGGCGGCACGGCCACGAGTGAGACCGACGAGGACCGGGTCCGCCACTACCTCTCCCGCATGACACCGGACGAGCGCGCGCACCACGTCGATCTCGTGTCGCGGCAGAACACGATGATGGGCGAGATGTGGAACCGCATCGCGGCCGAGCTGTGACGATCCGCGCCCGCGCGGTTCGCCAGGGGCACGGAGTTCCGGCTCGGGTGTCGCGTGCGGGTCAGACGTCGAACTCGCCGTCCTTGACCCCCGCGACAGCGAACGGTCCGTTTTCGCGCGCCTACGGCCTGAGCACCTGACACACTCGGGACTCACGAGCGGTGCCACACCGGAGGCCGTGTCACCGGGCGAACGAACTGGGGGACGTGTCGTGGAACCGGGGAATCATCCGACACCCTGCCTGAGATCGTCGGTGCGGCGGCATCGAGGACGATCGTGACCCGCGGACGTCGTGGCGTGCGGACCGGCGCCGCGTGGTCACTGGTGATCGCGTTCGTGGCCGTGGCCACGCTCGTCTCGCTCCGCGAGCGCCAACCCGATCCTCCGTTGGAACCGGTCTCGGTCGGCGAGGCCGAAGCGCTGCTCGCCACCGCGGTGCGGCACACGCGCGACGGCGATTTCCCCGGTCTGTGCCGCGCCATAGCCCATGAGCGGCACATTTGCGACGTTCTCCTGCGGTCGGCGTGGGAGCGCGACCACGTCCCTGACGACTCCGCACCCGAGGTGGTCACGGTCACGCGGCCGACCGAGCACACGGTGCGCCTGCATCTGCGTGGGGCCCACGCCGACGGCGGCACCTATCGCACCGAGTTCGTCGTCTACCGGGCCACCGGTGGTGAGCACGCGGGCGAGACACGCAGCCCGACCCCGGTGTACTGGTCGCCGATGACGCTCAACCCGCCCGGCGTCACGTGCACCGCTGACAACGGCCACAGACGATGCGGAGGCAGGGCCGTGGCCCCCGACGTTTCGTCCACGAGCTGATTCCCGCGCACGATCGGGGCCGGGAACCGCTCCGGCGTCGGTCACCACGGCGTTGACACGGCGAATCACCGCACCGTAGTCTCGCCGGGCTGCGCGATGGCGGCGCGGAAGCCGGTGAGATCCCGGCACGGTCGCGCCACTGTATCCGGGGACCGCATCCCGGGAGTCAGACCCGCCCGCCGTCGCAACCGTTCCGAGAAGGGCCGCGCAAGCCCGGAGGAGGTTTCGATGTCATCGGCGCGTGTCGCCACCGCCCCCACCCCGCTTCGGATTCCCGTGCGGGAGGTCGTGCCGTGGGCGCTGTTGGCCGGGGTGCTGGCCCTGGCGGCGCTGTTCTTCGTCAGCACCGAGGCCGGAGCGGTCGAGCTGCTGTCCACCGACGGCCTGGTGCACGAGTTCCTGCACGACGGCAGGCACCTGCTGGCGTTCCCGTGCCACTGAGCGGGAGCCGTCCCATGATGAGAACCCTGCTCCTTCGCGGGATGGTCGCGGGCCTGCTCGCCGGTGGGCTGGCGGCGGTGTTCGCCTTCTTCGTCGGTGAGCCCCCGATCGACGGCGCGATCGCGGTGGAGGAACGCACCACCCAGGAGTCGCACGGCCACGAGCACGACCACGGCGCGACCAGCGACGCACACAGCCACGGCCACGGTGAGGACGCGGCCGTGAGCCGGGACGTACAAAGCACGGTCGGGTTGTTCGCGGCAACCGCCGGTTACGGCGTGGCGATCGGCGGACTCTTCGCCGTGGCGTTCGCCCTGATTCAGGGGCGGGTCAGCTCGCTGCCTCCCCGGACCTCGGCCGCCCTGCTCGCGGCGGGCGGGTTCGGTGCGGTGGTGCTCGTGCCGTTCGTCAAGTACCCCGCCAACCCGCCCGCCGTGGGCAGCCCCGGCACGATCGACGACCGCACGTCAGTCTACTTCGGACTCGTCGCGTTCTCGCTGGCGCTGGCGATCGTGGCCGTGGTGCTCGGGCGGATGCTGGCCGACCGGCTCGGCGCGTGGTTCGGCGGCCTGCTGTCCACGGGCGGGTACCTCGTGGCGGTCACGGTGACGGCGGCGCTGTTCCCCGCGATCGACGAGGTGCCCGGCGACTTCCCTGCGTCGCTGCTGTGGGAGTTCCGCGTGGCTTCGGTGGGCATCCAACTGGTGCTGTGGGCGACGCTGGCGCTGACCTTCGGCGGGCTCGCCGAGCGGGCGCTGGGCACCACGCGCCCCACCAGTGACGACGACACACCCGCGCCGACGGGTCAGCGGTGAGCGGCCACGGCGGCGCCCACCGCGAGC
>NZ_KB912712.1:116520-118580 GCF_000383795.1 Saccharomonospora saliphila YIM 90502 | reverse complement strand
CGCCCGGCCACACGCCGACCACGCGACCGTCGGCGGTGGTCGCGCGCGAGCGACGGCCGTGCGCACCGGTCCCGGTGCCCCGCACGGTGAACAGGCGCGAGCGGTACGGGCTGCCGGAGTCCACCTGCTTCTCCCCCGCGCCGCCGTCTCCCTGTTCGCCGGTGCCGGGGTCCGACGGTGGTGTACCGGACTCCCGCCCTCCGGTGTCCCCGGGAGAACCGTCCGGTTCGGACCGGCCACGGTCGTCGGCACCGCTGTCCGTGCGCGGGCCTTCCCGCTCAGGGCCCTCCGCGCCGTCCGGACTCGACGCCTGATCGTCGTCCGCCGGTCCGTCGCCCTGATCGGATGATCCGCCGTCGTCCGGGGGACCGCCCCCGTCCGGCGGGTCGGGTTCGGGGTCGTCGTCGCCGAGCACCTCGTCCAGCTTGTCCTCGTCGAGGCCCGGCGCGTCGAACGGGTTGCGCCTGCGCCGGTGCGGCAGCGCCAGCCGCGCGGCCACACGAATGTCCTCGGTGGTCACCTCGGTGCGCCCGCTCCAGGCGGCGTGCGCGGCGGCCGTGCGCGCGGTGACGATGTCGGCGCGCATCCCGTCCACCTCGAACGCCGCGCACACCTCGGCGATACGCACGAGCGCGTCGTCGGTCAGGGCCACCGACGGCAGCAGCGTGCGGGCAGCCTCGATCTCGGCGGCCAGGGCTTTCTCGCTGTCGGCGTAGCCGGAGGCGAAGGCCTCCGGGTCGGTCTCGTAGGCGAGCCTGCGGCGCACGACCTCGGCGCGCTCGCCGGGCTCGCGGCTGGCGGAGACGTCCACGGTCAGGCCGAACCGGTCGAGAAGCTGCGGACGCAGCTCGCCCTCCTCCGGGTTCATCGTGCCGATCAGCACGAAACGCGCCGCGTGCGTCACCGACACACCCTCGCGTTCGACGGTGACCCGGCCCATCGCGGCGGCGTCGAGCAGCGTGTCGACGAGGTGGTCGGCCAGCAGGTTGACCTCGTCCACATAGAGCATTCCGCGGTGCGCCCCGGCGAGCAGCCCCGGCTGGAAGTCGGTCACCCCGTCGCGCAGCGCGCGTTCCAGGTCGAGCGAGCCCACCACGCGGTCCTCGGCCGCGCCGACCGGCATCTCCACCAGCCTCGCGGGCCGCGTGTGCGCCTCGGCACCGCTTTCGTGCGGACCGTCCGGACACCCCGGGTCGGGCGCGGCCGGATCACACGCGAAGCGGCACTGACCCACCACGTCGACGTCCGGCAGCAGCCCGGCCAGGGCCCGCACCATCGTCGACTTCGCGGTGCCCTTCTCGCCCCGCACGAGCACCCCGCCGATCGCGGGAGACACGGAGGAAAGGATCAGACCGAGCCGCAGGTCGGGCATCCCGACCACGGCTGTGAACGGATACGGCCGCACACGCACTCCCAACGCCCGCGTGGGTGTCCTCGCCCACGTCGCCAGCAGGTCCACAGGCAGCCGTCGAAGCTCTGACTCCCAGCCTGGGCGGCTGGTCACAGTGGCGGGACCGTCCCGGAGTCGCACCGGGTTCCACGACGACCGCGCACCGATCATCGCACACATCTCAACTACAGTGGCCGATCGTGATGATTGTCGTAGTCGGGATCGGTGCCGACGGCTGGGCCGGCGTGCCCGAGTCGTCGCGGACCGAGATCACCGCCTGCGACGTGCTCGTCGGCGGTGCGCGCCACCTCGGCCTCGTGCCGGAGACCGGCGCCGAGCGGGTGCCATGGCCGAGTCCGCTGCTGCCCGCGTTGGACGAATTGTTCACCAGCCGCGCCGGACGGCGGATCGGCGTGCTGGCCAGTGGCGATCCCCTGCTGGCCGGAATCGGCACCACGCTGGTGCGCCGGTTCGGCGCCGAGCACGTGCGTGTGCTGCCGTCGGTGTCGTCGGTGGCACTGGCCCGCGCGCGGCTGGGCTGGTCGGCCGAGGACACCGAGGTCGTGCGCACTGTCGCCTCCGACGCGCACACGGTGCTGCGCACCGCGGGCGACGGCCGGAGGCTGCTGGTGCTCAGCGCCGACGCCGACACGCCGAGCACGGTCGCGGC
>NZ_KB912712.1:111869-116420 GCF_000383795.1 Saccharomonospora saliphila YIM 90502 | reverse complement strand
GCCCGTTCCGCGGTGGCGAGCTCGCGCACGCGCCAGGCGTTTCCGCGCAGGGCGGTGAACGCGGCCGCGGTCTCGACCATCGCCTCGACCGCGTGCTCCACCGGCACGCGCAGGCCCGAGTCGGTCCCGCCGAGCAGCAGCGCCCCGACCACATCGGACGATCCGGCGGTCACAGCCTGCCAGCACACGTCGGGGTCCTCGCCCGCCACGTCACCCCGTCCGTCGTCGAGGGCGAACAGGAACCGGCCCGGCAGCCCGGCCAGTTCCGCGCGGCCGCACACCGCCGTGTCCAGCCGGGACACCAGCGGGCGCACGTCGGCGAGGCCACCGCGCGCACCGGACAGCGGTGAGGCCAGGATGTTCCGGACGCGTTCGTGCGTGGCGCTGGGCAGCAGCCCCGCCCCACCGAGCAGCCGGGCGAGCGCGGCGGCGTCCCGGACACCGCGTAGCTGGACGTTGCCCCGGGAGGTGAGGTGGATCTCACCGTCGGCGAGTTCCTCCGCGCATGTCGCCAGCGCACGCGCCTGGTCGCGCGTGAGAAGCCCGCCGGGCACGCGGACACGCGCCAGCGCGCCGTCGGCGGCGTCGTGGGTGGCCACGACACCCGGACAGGCGTCGGCGCGCGAGCGGTTCAGAGCACACACGGCCCCTACTGTAGAGCGTGGTTGTGTGCGACCGGCTCCGCTCGTAGGTCCGGTCGATCAGATCACCTTGACGTCGGCGCGCCGCAGGCACGAGAGTGAGACGAACCAGGGAGGGCTGAGACGACGTGATTGTTCTTCTGTCCACATCGGACACGGACCTGTTGAGCGCGCGCGCCAGCGGCGCGGACTACCGCCTGGCGAATCCGGCGAGGCTCGACCTCGCCGAGTTGCCCGCGCTGCTCCGCGACGCACCCGTCGTGGTGGTGCGCATTCTCGGCACCGAACGCACCTGGGAGCAGGGCCTGCGCATGGTGCGCGAGAGCGGCGCCCACGTCGTCGTCCTCGGCGGTGAGCAGACCCCCGACGCGGAGCTGATGGCCCTGTCCACCGTGCCCGCCGGAATCGCCACCGAGGCGCATCAGTACCTGGCCCACGGCGGCCCGGCGAACCTCACGGAGCTGCACCGCTTCCTCTCGGACACCCTCCTGCTCACCGGCGAGGCCTTCGCACCCCCTGCCCCGCAACCCTCCTGGGGCTTCCTCCCCCTCCCGGACGGCGAGTCGCCCCGGACGACCACCGACGGCGCCCCCGGCGGCACACCCACCGACGGCCCGGTGGTGGCGATCCTGTACTACCGGGCGCACCACCTCGCCGGGAACACGGCGTTCGTCGAAACGCTCGCCGAGCAGGTGCGCGCCGCGGGCGGCAGGCCGATGCCGATCTTCTGCGCGTCCCTGCGCTCCCGCGAGCCGGAGATGCTGGACGAGCTGCGCAAGGCCGATGTGCTCCTGGTCACCGTGCTCGCGGCGGGCGGCACCCGCCCGGCGGGTGCGAGCGCGGGCGGCGACGACGAGTCGTGGGATGTCGCCGAGCTAGCCGCGCTGGACGTGCCGACGTTGCAGGCGATGTGCCTGACCAGCGACCGCGCCGCCTGGGAGGCCAACGACGACGGCCTCTCCCCGATGGACGCGGGCAACCAGATGGCCGTGCCCGAGTTCGACGGCCGGTTGATCACCGTGCCGTTCTCGTTCAAGGAGACCGACGCCGACGGCCTGCCGCGTTACGTGCCCGACGCCGAGCGCGCCGCACGGGTCGCCGGAATCGCCCTGGCCCACGCCCGCCTACGGCACACCCCGCCCGAGCGGCGCCGGGTCGCGCTGATGCTGTCGGCCTACCCCACCAAGCACTCGCGCGTCGGCAACGCCGTCGGCCTCGACACCCCGGCCTCCGCCGTGGAGCTGCTGCGCCGGATGCGCGCGGCGGGCTACGACTTCGGCGAGGACGGCACGGCCCCGTTCCCGGGTGTCGACCCCACCGGCACCGACCAGCCCGACGGTGACGCGCTGATTCACGCGCTGATCGCCGCCGGTGGTCAGGACCCCGAGTGGCTCACCGAGGACCAGCTCGCCGGGAATCCGATCCGCGTTTCCGCCGAGCGCTACCGGGAGTGGTTCGACGCGCTGCCCGCCGCCCTGCGCGAGGCCATGATCGAGCACTGGGGCCCGCCGCCCGGCGACCTCTACGTCGACGACGGCGACATCGTGCTCGCCTCGCTGCGCGCGGGCAACGTGGTGCTGATGATCCAGCCTCCGCGCGGGTTCGGGGAGAACCCGGTGGCGATCTACCACGACCCCGACCTGCCGCCGACCCACCACTACCTGGCCACCTACCGCTGGCTCGAAGAGGAGTTCGGCGCGCACGCCGTGGTGCACCTGGGCAAGCACGGCTCCCTGGAGTGGCTGCCCGGCAAGAGCGCGGGGCTCTCGCCCGCCTGCGCGCCGGACGCGGTGCTGGGCAACCTGCCGATGATCTACCCGTTCCTGGTCAACGACCCGGGCGAGGGCGCACAGGCCAAACGCCGGGCGCACGCCACCATCGTCGACCACCTGGTGCCGCCGATGGCCCGCGCCGAGACCTACGGCGACATGGCACGGCTGGAGCAGTTGCTCGACGAGCACGCCAACATCGCCGCGATGGACCCACCGAAGCTACCCGCCATCCGGCAGCAGATCTGGACGCTGATCCAGGCGGCCAAGCTCGACCACGACCTCGGCATCACCGAACGCCCGCACGACGCCGAGTTCGACGACTTCCTGCTGCACGTGGACGGCTGGCTGTGTGAGGTCAAGGACGCCCAGATCCGCGACGGCCTGCACGTGCTCGGCGCCGCGCCCACCGGCGAGGCGCGAGTGAACCTGGTGCTGGCGATGCTGCGCGCCCAGCAGGTCTGGGGTGGCACGGTCGCCGCCCTGCCCGGCCTGCGCAGCGCCCTCGGCCTTCCCGACAACGCGTCCGCCGCCGAGGTGGACGCTGTCGAGTCCACCGCTCGCTCGCTGGTCGAGGCCATGGAGGAGCGCGGCTGGGCCACCGAGGCCGTCGACGAGGTGGCCGAGGGTCGGCCCGCCGCCGTCGCCGAGGTGTTGCGCTTCGCCGCCTCCGAGGTCGTCCCGCGCCTGGCCGGCACCTCGGGGGAGCTCGACGCGGTGCTGCACGCCCTCGACGGCGGCTACATCCCCGCCGGTCCGAGCGGGTCACCCCTGCGTGGACTGATCAACGTGCTGCCCACGGGGCGCAACTTCTACACCGTCGACCCGAAGGCCGTGCCCAGCAGGCTCGCCTGGGAGACCGGTAAGGCACTGGCCGACTCGCTGCTCGACCGCTACCGCGCCGAGAACGGGGACTGGCCCCGCTCGGTGGGCCTGTCGGCGTGGGGCACCTCGGCCATGCGGACCGCGGGCGACGACGCCGCCGAGATCCTGGCACTGCTCGGCGTGCAGCCGGTGTGGGACGAAGCGTCCCGCCGGGTCACCGGCATCGAGGCGATCCCGCTGGCGGAACTGGGCAGGCCCCGCATCGACGTCACCGTGCGCATCAGCGGGTTCTTCCGCGACGCCTTCGGGCACGTGGTGGACCTGCTCGACGACGCCGTGCGCCTGGTGGCCGGTCTCGACGAGCCGGAGTCGGACAACTTCGTCCGCGCCCACGCCCGCGCCGACCTCGCCGCGCACGGCGACGAGCGGCGCGCCACCACCCGGATCTTCGGCTCGAAACCCGGCACCTACGGCGCGGGCCTGTTGCAGCTGATCGACGCGGGCAACTGGCGCGACGACACCGACCTCGCCGAGGTCTACGCCGCCTGGGGCGGCTACGCCTACGGCCGCGACCTGGACGGCGCGCCCGCCCGGGACGACATGGAACGCTCGTACCGGCGCATCGTGGTGGCCGCGAAGAACACCGACACCCGCGAGCACGACATCGCCGACTCGGACGACTACTTCCAGTTCCACGGCGGCATGATCGCCACGGTCCGGGCGCTCACCGGCTCGGCACCCACCTCGTACGTCGGTGACAGCACCACGCCCGACGCGGTGCGCACGCGCTCGCTGACCGAAGAGACCGCACGGGTGTTCCGGGCGCGCGTGGTCAACCCGCGCTGGCTGGCGGCGATGCGCCACCACGGCTACAAGGGCGCGTTCGAGATGGCCGCCACGGTGGACTACCTGTTCGGCTTCGACGCCACGGCGGGCGTGGTCGACGACTGGATGTACGAGCGGCTCTCGCGGGACTACGTGCTCGACAAGCGGAACCAGGACTTCCTCGCCGAGTCCAACCCGTGGGCCCTGCGCGGCATCATCGAGCGGCTGAACGAGGCCGCCGACCGCGGCCTGTGGTCGGAGCCGGACCCGGAGCTGCTCGACGCGCTGCGCGAGGTCTACCTGCGCATCGAGGGCGATCTGGAAGACTCGTGAGCACGGGCCCGACCGCGCCGCGTCCGGGCGGCACCGGGTCGCCGGGCCACGCGACGCTGGCGGAGGCGGTGCGGATGGCCTTCGGCACGTTCACGGCCTGGCCCGTGTCGGCGCCCGCGGTGATCGACCGCCGCGTGGGGGTGCGGCGATGCTGCTCG
>NZ_KB912712.1:108933-111769 GCF_000383795.1 Saccharomonospora saliphila YIM 90502 | reverse complement strand
CGCAGGGCAGCATGGCCGACGCCCTGCGCAAGGCCGGGTACGGACGCTGACACGCGCGGGCGGGAGAAACGGCGTGGCGAGCCGGGCGGCAAGGCCCGACAATGGGCGGATGACGTCGACCGGAGGCTTGAGCCCGGCCACCCGCGCGCGGCTCGAACGCGAGCTCGACCAGCTCCGCGAGCAGCGTGCCGCGCTGGCACCGCGGCTCGGTGACGACCCGCTGGGCGACAGCGCGGACCAGGCCGACCTGCTCGAACGCGCGGAGCTGGCCTCGCGGCTGGACCGGCGGATCAGCGAGATCACCGACCTGCTGCACGGTGCCCCCGCGCCGGAAGCGGACACGGACCTGCCGTCGGGCACGAAGGTGACCTTGCGCTTCCCCGACGGGGACACCGAGGAGATGACCGTGGTCGGTCTCGTGGACGAAGCCGACGACGACGCGTCGGCTCTGACGGCCGACAGCCCGCTCGGCAGGGCCATCGCGGGGCACGAGGAGGGCGACACGATCACCTATCGCACGCCGCAGGGCGAGGCGACGGCGGAGATCGTGCGGCTGGCCCCTCCCGGCTGACGGCCTCAGCCGGGAAAGCCGTCGGTGAGCGCCGCCAGCGCGGTGTCGAGCAGGGCGGCGAGATCGGCGTCGCCGGCCCCGAGCCACTGCTCGTAGGCCGCCAGCGCGAGGCCGAGCGCGGCGTGCGCCACCGCCTGCGGGAGCAGTGCGCCGGAGTCGACGCCGAGCCGTTCCGCCGCGAACTCGGCCAGCACGGCCCGCCAGTCGGCGTAGCGCAGCGTCGCGTGGGCCTGGAGGGCGGGCACGCGCAGGATCAGCTCCATCCGCGCGCGGTGGCGCGGCTGCTCGGCGGAGTCGACGCGGTTGAACTCGACCACCGCCGCGCGGATCGACTCGGTCAGGGGCTCGGAGCGCGGCCGGGCGCGCAGCCGCGCGCGCATGAGGTCGAGCCGGGAATCGAAAGCGCCCCACACGACGTCGTTCTTCGACTCGAAGTACCGGAAGAACGTGCGCCTGCCGATGCCGGCGGCACGGGCGATGTCGTCGACCGTGGTCGCGTCGAACCCGTGGTCGGCGAACAGCGCGAAGGCCACCCGCTCCAGCTCCTCGCGGCTGGTCGCTCTGCGCCTGCCCGCCCGAGCGGGCGGTGCCTGCCCGATGTTCGCCATGACCCTTTCCCTGTGACACCCGGTGCCATTATTCTCGGCACGCACGGTCGTTGTCCCTACTCAGCGAGGAGTAGCGTCCCATGCACGAGCCGGAGACCGCCGACACCGTCACCACCACGACCACCTCCGCAGCGGCCGCCGAGCACGACGGCGCGGCCACCGTCGACGACGACCTCCTCGTCGAGGAGATCTCGATCGACGGCATGTGCGGTGTCTACTGAGCCCGCCCCCGAAGCGCGCACCGAGCCCTTCGATCCCGCCCTGCCGTACCGGCTCGCCTCGAGCGTGGCGCTGCGGCCGGAGCCGTTCGGCGCGCTCGTGTACGACTTCGCCACCCGACGACTGTCCTTTGTGAAGACCCGATCGCTCGTCGACGTGGTCCGCGGCCTCGCCGACGCGCCCGACGCGCACACCGCCCTCGAGACGGCGGGTGTCCCCGGCTCCGAGCATGCCCGATACCTCGACGCCCTCGCCGGACTGCTGTCCGCGGGCACGATCGAGCGACGCTGACGAGGTGGCCATGACACTGGTCGAGCATTTCCGGCACGGTCTCGACGCCCCCATCTGCCTGACCTGGGAGCTGACCTACGCCTGCAACCTGTCCTGCGTGCACTGCCTGTCCTCCTCGGGCCGCCGCGACCCGCGCGAGTTGTCCACCGAGGAGTGCAAGTCCGTCGTCGACGAATTGCGGCGGCTCCAGGTGTTCTACGTCAACATCGGTGGTGGGGAACCCACGGTGCGCTCCGACTTCTGGGAGCTTCTCTCCTACGCCGTCGACAACGGTGTCGGCGTCAAGTTCTCCACCAACGGGGTCCGCCTGACCCCGGAACGGGCACGCCAACTCGCCGCCACCGACTACGTGGACGTGCAGCTCTCCCTCGACGGCGCCACCGCCGAGGTCAACGACCATGTGCGCGGCCCGGGTTCCTACGACACGGCCCTCGCGGCGATGGCGAACCTGCGCGACGCCGGATTCGAGAACTTCAAGATCAGCGTCGTGCTGACCCGGCACAACGTGGGCCAGCTCGACGAGTTCAAGCGACTGGCCGACGCCTACGGCGCCCAGCTCAGGATCACCCGGCTGCGCCCGTCCGGCCGGGGCGCCGACACCTGGCACGAGCTGCGCCCCACCGCCGACCAGCAGCGCGAGCTCTACGAGTGGCTTCTCGCCCACGGGAAGGACGTGCTCACCGGCGACTCCTTCTTCCACCTCAACGCACTGGGCTCCACGCCCCTTCCCGGACTGAACCTGTGCGGCGCGGGCCGGGTGGTGTGCCTGATCGACCCGGTCGGCGACGTCTACGCCTGCCCGTTCGCCATCCACGACGAGTTCCTCGCGGGAAGCGTGCGCGACGAGGGCGGGTTCACCTCGGTGTGGCGCTCCTCGGAGCTGTTCACCCGGCTGCGCGGCCCGCGGTCCGGGGGCGCGTGCGCGTCGTGCTCGGCCTACGACTCCTGCCAGGGCGGCTGCATGGCGGCGAAGTTCTTCACCGGGCTCCCGCTGGACGGCCCGGACCCCGAGTGCGTCAAGGGCAACGGCGAACCCGCGGGCGTGGGCACGGCCGTGCCCAGGCCGGACAAGGACCACTCGCGCACCGGGCGTTCCCGGGTTCCGGTGCCGATCGGCTGGGGGCCGCCGCGCGACGGCGGCGCCACC
>NZ_KB912712.1:100947-108833 GCF_000383795.1 Saccharomonospora saliphila YIM 90502 | reverse complement strand
GGCGTCCGAGCACGCGCACACCGCCGGGCACCGACGGCGAGGCACTCGGCCCGGTACTGGCGCGCGTGTTCGGCTCCGGCACGCCCGTGGCGATCACGGCGTACGACGGCAGCGTCCTGGGGGCCGCCGACGCACCGCTGCGCCTCGAAGTGCGCTCGCCGGTCGCGTTGAGCTACCTCCTGTCCGCGCCCGGCGAGCTGGGCCTTGCCCGGGCCTACGTCACCGGCCATCTCGGGGTGGTCGGCGACCTGTACGAGGTGCTGCGCGCCACCAGCGGACTGCTCGACGGGCTCGCCACGGCCGACAAGGTGGCGCTGCTGCGTGACCTCGGCCCCCGCCACCTACGGCCGGTGCCGATCCCGCCGGAGGAGGCACCGGGGCGGCTGCGCCGTGGTCTGCGCGGCCTGCGGCACAGCCGGAGCCGGGACAGCACGGCCATCGCCCGGCACTACGACGTGTCCAACCGGTTCTACGAGCTGGTGCTCGGCCCGTCGATGGCCTACACCTGCGCCTGCTACCCGAGCGACGAGGCGAGCCTCGAACAGGCGCAGTTCCACAAGTTCGACCTGGTGTGCCGCAAGCTGGGCCTGCGACCCGGGATGCGGCTGCTCGACGTCGGCTGCGGCTGGGGCGGCATGGTGGCCCACGCCGCCGAGCACTACGGCGTGCGCGCGGTGGGCGTCACGTTGTCGGCGGAGCAGGCGAACTGGGCGCACGACCACCTCGCGGCGCGGGGGCTGACCGAACGCGCGCGCGTGGTGCACGGTGACTACCGGGACGTGCGCGAGACCGGGTTCGACGCCGTGTCGTCGATCGGACTGACCGAGCACGTGGGGGCCCGCAACCTGCCCGGCTATTTCCGGTTCCTGGCGTCCCGGCTGCGCCCCGGCGGGCGGCTGCTCAACCACTGCATCACCCGGCCGACGACCCGGGACCCGCACCGCACCGGCCCGTTCATCGACCGCTACGTCTTCCCCGACGGGGAACTGGAAGGCGTCGGCACGATCGCCTCGGCCATGCAGGACAACGGCTTCGAGGTGCGCCACGAGGAGAACCTGCGCGAGCACTACGCGCGGACGCTGGCCGCGTGGTGTGCCAACCTCGACGCGCACTGGGCCGACGCCGTGGCCGAGGCCGGGGTGCGCCGGGCCCGGGTCTGGGCGCTCTACATGGCCGCGTCCCGCCTGTCGTTCGAACGGCGGGGCATCGAGTTGCACCAGGTACTCGGCGTGCGACCGGACTCCTCGGGCGCGTCGTCGATGCCGCTGCGTCCCGATTGGGGCGTGTGAGCGGCATCCTGTGCGCGCGCGGGCGGCCCCGCCTGTGTCACCACGGCCGCGTCTCGGCGCCCTCCCGGATCAGGCCGAGCGCACGGTCCACGTGCTCGGCGCGGGTGCGGTGGCTGAGCACGCACAGCCTTGGGGTGTAGCGGCCGTCGACGCGCGTGCTGGACAGGAAGACACGGCGGGTGGCGTTGAGCCACTCCAGCAGGCGGCGGTTGGTCTCGTCGCCGCCGGGCACGCGGAAGGTCAGCACCGTCAGGTCCGGCCGCAGCGGCACCTCGGCGAATTCCCGTAGGTGCCGCTCGGCGCGGGCGGCGAGGTCGAGCTTCTCGTCCAGCGCCGCGCGGAAGGCCCCCACCCCGTGCAGGTGCAGGGGTAGCCACAACCGCAGGCCGCGGAACTCGCGCGTCAGCTCGACCCCGAGGTCGGCGAAGTCCGGCAGATCGTCGTCGTGGTCGAGGTCCTGCAGGTAGTCGGCGTCGGCCGCGTGGGCGGCGTGCAGCGTGGCCGGATTCCGCACCAACAGCACGCCCGTGCCGTACTGGAGGAACAGGCTCTTGTGCGGATCGAGGGTGATCGAATCGGCCCGTTCGACACCGCGCAGCGTCCGCCGACCGCGTGCGGTGAGCTGGAATCCGCCTCCGTACGCGGCGTCGACGTGGAACCACAGGTTCTCGTCGCGCGTGAGGTCGGCGAGGTCGGGTAGCGGGTCAACGGTGCCGGTGCTGGTGGCGCCCGCCGTGCCGACGAGCAGCAGCGGATGGTGTCCCGACGCGCGGTCGCGCCGTACCGCCTCCCGCGCGGCGTCCGGGTCCATGCGGTGCTCCCCGTTCGTCGGCACGGTCCGGACCGCTCCCGCGGGGAGGCCGGCGATGCGCGCCGCCTTGGCCACGCAGTGGTGGGTGTGCTCGGTGACGTACACCCGCAGCCGGTCGGACCACGCGGTGTCCGCGTCGCCGCGTGGTCCGAGCGCGCGCTGCCGTGCGGCGAGCAGCGCCGACAGGGTGGCCGTCGAGGCGCCGCTGGTGAGCAGACCTCCCGCGCCGGACGGGAGGCCGAACTCCGCGCACAGCCAGCGCAGCACGCTCTGCTCCAGGGCCACCAGACCCGGTGCCATGTCGCCGACAGCGGTGAACCGGTTGACCGTCTGGGCGAGCAACTCGGCCACGGCGGAGGCGAACAGCCCACCGGCGGGAAAGTAGGCGAAGTAGTCCCCGCCCGCGGTCTCGACGGCACGCGAGGCCGCGTCGGCGACGGTGGCGAGCAGGGCGTCGAACGAGCCCGGCCCCTCGGTGGGCGGGGCGTGCAGCCGCGCGGGCACCGTGGTCTCACCCGAGGCGGGAGCGTCGGGAAGGCCGTCGAGGAAGTCGGAGACGAAGGAGGTCGCCGCCGTCATCATCGCGGTGATGTCGGCACGACTGGGGTCGAGTTCGGAACGCGCCACGAGCCGACACTAGATCGGGTGATGCTCGCGCGACGTGCGCGGGGTGGTCGCACGTACCTCCGAGCGAAGGCGACTCGCGGGGCCGGGGCGACCAACACGTGGGCGGTTCGACCAACTGGCAGGCCGCTGGGGGCAACTCGCCGACTGTCAGGGGCAACTCGCCGACTGTCAGGGGCAACTCGCGGGGTGTCAGGGGCAACTCGCGGGTGGTTGGGGCGACTCGCGGGTGGTTGGGGCGGCTTGGGGTTGGTTGGGCGGCTTGTCGGGTGACGGGGGTTGCGTGGAGGTGCGTCGCGGGTCACACTTTCCGAATCCTTTTCATATCTACTGTGGGGTAGGTAGTGCCATGCGACAGCGATCCCGACGGTGGTGCGCGGTGGCCGCGGCGGCCGTGGTGACTCTGGCCCTCGTCCCGGCCGCCCGGGCCGCGACCGAGCGTGACGTGATGTTCGTCGGCAACAACTGGGACGGCACGGTCGATCTCCTCGACGCGACGACCCTGGAGAAGTACCAGCGCATCGACGTCGTGCCGGACCTCGACGAGCGTGTGGACGACATGCGCCTCGACCAGCGCATCGCCATGCTCGTCATCCGCGAGACCGCAGGCGAGGGCCACGACCAGCTCGTCGACGACATCATGGTCTCGCCGGACGGCCGCACCATGTACGTCTCGCGGCCGAGCCTGGGCGACGTCGCCGCGTTCGACGTGGCCACCGGAGCGCAGCACTGGTTCACCCGCGTCGACGGGTACCGCTCCGACCACATGGCGCTCTCGCCGGACGGGAGCACCCTGCTGGTCTCCGCCACCACCGCCGACGTCGTCAACGCCGTCGACACCGCGTCCGGGGAGATCACCGGACGGTTCGACGCGGGCGACTTCCCGCACGAGAACCGCTACTCCGCCGACGGGGAGACGATCTACAACGCCTCGATCGGCAACGTCCTCGCACCCGACTCCGAGCTGCTCGACCCGGTCAAGGGCGACCGGGAGCTCACCATCGTCGATGCGGGCACGCTCCAGGTGCGCGACACCATCGAGTTCGAGGCAGGCATTCGCCCGTTCGTGGTGCTGCCGGACGACCGGACGATGTACGCGCAACTGTCGTTCCACAACGGATTCATCGAGTACGACCTCGAACAACGGCGCAGGACCCGCACGGTGCACCTGCCGCTGTCCGAGGAGGCGCGGGAAATGGAGCGCGACGACTACCCGCTCGACTCGGCTCACCACGGCCTCGCGATGAACGACGACCACACCAAGATCTGCGACGCGGGCACCATCTCCGACTACGCCGCCGTGCTGTCGGTGCCCGCACTGACCGTGGACCGGATCGTGCCCACCGGCGACAAGCCGTACTGGGCGGCCACCTCCCCCGACGGCGAGTACTGTTTCCTGTCCAACAGCGGCAGCGACGACATTTCGGTGGTCTCCTACGACGACCCCGCCGAGATCGCGCGCATCCCGGTGGGTGACCACCCGCAGCGGGTGCGCGGCTACACGGTTCCCGCCGACGTGCTGTCCCGATGAGGGCGCGGCTCAGGGTGGCGGCGGCGCTGGCCGTCGCCACCGTCGCGGCCACCGTGGCGGTTCCCGTCCCCACCCCGGCGCGGGCGACACCGGAACCACCCGGGTCGCACGACGGCGCGGAGCCGGGCTACCTCGCCGGGCGTGGCATCGCCGACGTCACGGGCGAGATCGCCGAGGTCGGCATGCTGGGCTACGGCCGGTTCGACCAGCAGGCCGAGGGTCTGCACACCCGGCTGTTCGCACGGTCGTTCGTGATCGAGCACCCGGCCACCGGCGGCCGGGTGCTGCTGGTCGTCGTCGATGCTCCGATGATCTTCTCCAGCGTCCGGCAGGCGGTGCTGCGCAGGCTGGCCCGCATTTACGGCGACCGCTACACCGACGCCAACGTGCTCATCACCGCCACGCACACGCACGCCGGACCGGGCGGCTACTCGCACCACCTGCTCTACAACCTCACCACGCTGGGGTTCCACCGGCGCACGTTCGAGGCGATCACCGACGGCATCGTCGAGTCCGTGCGCCGGGCGCACGACGACCTCGCCCCGGCGTCGCTGCGGCTGACCCATGCCGAGCTCACCGGTGCCAGCGCGAACCGCTCGCGCGCGGCGTTCGAGCGCAATTCCGCCCGCGACCGGGCGCACTTTCCCGACGCGGTCGATCCGCGGACCTCGCTGCTGCGCGTCGAGCGCGAAGGCCGCGCGGTCGGCGCGATCAACTTCTTCGCCACGCACAACACGAGCATGTCCGGGGACAACCGCCTCATCAGCGCCGACAACAAGGGTTACGCGGCCCGCCGCTGGGAGGACGAGCCGGCCGGGGACGGCCACCGGGCGCACGGAACGGCCGGGGACGGCCGCGCGGCGCACGGGATGGCCGGAGACGGCGACCGGGCCGACACGCCGTCCGGTTTCGTCGCCGCCTTCGCCCAGACCAACGCGGGCGACATGACCCCGAACCTCGACCTCGAACCGCCGTCCACCCCCGGGGACTTCGCCCGCACCGCCGAGATCGGGCGCAGGCAGTACGAGGCCGCCGCCGCGCAGCTGAACACCGACGTCGCGCCGATGCGCGGGCCCGTGGACGCGCGCCTGGTCCGCCTCGACCTCTCGGACGTCACCGTCCGGCCCGAGTTCACCGGGGACGGGCGCACCCACCGCACGTGTGACGCGGCCGTGGGCGCGTCGATGGCGGCGGGCAGCACCGAGGACGGCCCGGCGTTGCCGACCTTCACCGAGGGCGAGAACCCGCTGTGGGACCTCGTCTCCGACACGGTGCTCTACACCGCCTCCCCCGAGCTGGAGCGGTGTCAGGCGCCGAAGGACATCGTCGTGCCGATCGGGGCGATGAACGCGGTGTATCCGTGGGTGGCCGAGCGGGTGCCAGTGCAGCTGCTGCGAATCGGCGGTCTCTACCTCATCGGCGTGCCCGCCGAGGTGACGATCACGGCGGGGCTGCGGCTGCGCCGCGAGGTGGCACGGGTGGTCGGCGCGGAACTCGACGACGTGCTGGTCGCCGGGTACAGCAACGCCTACGCCCACTACGTGACCACACCCGAGGAGTACGACGCGCAGCACTACGAGGGCGGCAGCACACTGTTCGGCCGGTGGGAACTGCCCGCGCTGCGCCAGACCGTCGCGGGCCTGGCCACGGCACTGCGCGACGGCACCGCCGTGGACCCCGGCCCGCCCGCGCCCGACCTGTCCGGGGCCCAGCTCGCGCTTCAACCGCCCGTGGTCCTGGACGCGCCCCCGGCGGGCAGCCGGTTCGGGGACGTGCTCACGCCGCCGCGCTCGACCTACCTGCCCGGTGAGCGGGCGCGCGTGGTGTTCGCGGGCGCGCATCCGGCCAACGACCTCCATCGGGGCGGGACGTTCCTGCGGGTGCAGCGGCACGTCGACGGCCGGTGGCGGACCGTGGCCGACGACGGCGACTGGTCCACCACGCTGCGCTGGGCGCGGCGTGGCGTCGCGGCCTCCGAGGTCACGGTCGGGTGGCGGGTGCCCGACGACGCCGAGGGCACCTACCGCATCCGCTATCACGGCGACGCCCGGGGACCGCTCGGCCATGTGACCGCCTTCACCGGGACGTCCGGGCCGTTCCGCGTGGAGTGAGGCCCCGGCGGCGGCCGTCTCCACCCGACCGCGAGCACAAAGATCATGTGAACATTCCATGATCGGTGCTACGTTGGGTGTTCGTTCGACTACGTTGGCGCTCGAACGAACGACACTCGACTGGTCGAGGTGGAGGGTGGCTGTTCTGTATGACACCGGCCGCGTCCTGGCTCAACGACAGCGACGGGACGATCCGGACGCTGCTGACCGCGATGGCGGACGATCCTTCCGGAGCCTTCGCTCCGTCGGTCTACGAGACCGGCCGGGTCGTCCGCCACACGCCGTCGCTGTCCGGGCATGACCGACGGATCGGGTACCTGCTCGACGCCCAGGGCGCCGACGGGCGCTGGGGCGGGCCCGGCGACTACGACCTCGTGCCCACGCTGAGCGCCACCGAGGCGCTGCTCGCCGAGAGCACCCGCCCCGGCGGCCATCCGAGGGCGGGTCACGCGGCCGAACGCGGCCTTCGGGCACTCGCGCACCGGCTCACTCCCACGACGACGCTGCCGGACACCGTCGCCGTCGAGGCGATCGTGCCCGCACTGGTCACCGAGCTCAACGCCCACCTCGAACGCCGGGGCGCGGAACCCCTCCCCGTGCCGGAGAGCACGAACCCCGCCCTGCTCGACGCGCTGCGCGGCGCGGCGGCGCAGGGCCACGCGCTGCCGGAGAAGCTGCTGCACTCGCTGGAGCTGGTCGGCGAGCACGCCCGGGCCGCGCGGTTCGTCACGCCGGTCGAGGGCCGGGTCGTCGGATGCTCCCCCGCCGCCACCGCCGTCTGGCTGGGCGACGACGGTGTGCGCTCCAGTGGGCACCCGTGCGTGGAGTACCTCGAGTCGGTGCAGGCCGCCGACGGCGGCATGCCGGTCGCCGCGCCGCTGGCCCTGTTCGAACGCTCGTGGGTGCTGTCCACACTGGCCGATTCGGACATCGACCCTGACGTGCCCTCGGACGTGCTGTCCGGCCTGCTGGACAGCGTGCACGCGGCGTTCGGAGACGAGGGCGCGGCGGGCGGCGCGGGCCTGCCACCCGATGTCGACGACACCGCCACGGCGCTGCACGCGCTGTCGCTGTGGAAAAGCCCCCGGTCGGCCGAGTGTCTGTGGCACTACGCGGACGGCGACCACTTCGCCTGCTTCCCCGCCGAACGCACCCCGTCACCCAGCGCCAACGCGCACGTGCTCCAGGCGCTCGGCGCCGCTGTCGCCCCGGAGACGACCGGGCCGGTGCCGCAGCACGACCGCGCCCGGTACTCCGAGACCGCCCGCACGGTCACCCGCTGGCTGTGCGAGTGGCAGCACCCCGACGGGAGCTGGACGGACAAGTGGCACGCCTCGCCGTACTACGCCACCGTGTGCTGCGCGACGGCGCTGGCGCGCTACGGCGGCGACGACGCGCGGCGGGCGGTGCGCGGCGCGGTCGACTGGGTACTGACCACCCAGCGCTCCGACGGCTCATGGGGTCGCTGGTTCGGCACCCGGGAGGAGACCGCCTACGCGGTGCGCCTGCTGCTGCGCGCG
>NZ_KB912712.1:97039-100847 GCF_000383795.1 Saccharomonospora saliphila YIM 90502 | reverse complement strand
CGTGGCGTTGCTCGGCGCGGGGCTGTGGTGGTACGCGGGCGCCGTCGCCGCCGTGGTCGGCACCGCGGCGCACGGGGTGTTCCTCGGCGGGGCGCTTTTGCTGTTGCGCCGTCTCGCTCGCGGGGGCGCGGCGAGTTCCCGGCGGCTGCGCCGACGTGCCATGCCCCTGGTGCTGGTCGCGGACGTCCTCCTGGTGGGCATCGGACTCACCACCGGGTGAGCCCGGGTCGCCGGTACGCGGTCAGGCCGCCGGTGCGCGGTCAGGGCTTGCGGCCCAGTCCCGCGTACACGCGCGCCTTCTCCGGATTGCGGACGGCCTCGTCCTCGGAGTCCGGCCGCCAGAGTGGCACCGGCACCACCCCGGGCTCGACCAGTTCCAGCCCGGCGAGGTAGTGCTCCAGCGTCTCGCGGGGCCGCAGGTTGACCGCGGGCCACTGGCCGAACCGGAGCTGTTCGAAGAGCTCGAACCCGGCGAGCACTTCGTCGTCCTCACCGAAGTGCGACAGCGCGAGGTGGCTGCCGGACACGGTGGCGTCGACGTAGGAGGCCACGAGCCCGGCCGGGTCCTCGCCGTCCGGGACGTGCAGCAGCAACTCGATCATCAGGACCGCCACCGGCCGGTCCAGGTCGAGCACCCGCGTCAGGTCGGGGTGGCCGAGCACCTCGGCGGGACGCCGCACGTCGGCCCCGACGAAGGCGGTGCCGGGCACGCCGTCGAGCAACGCCCGCGCGTCCGCGTCGAGCGACGGGTCCGCGTCCACGTACACCACCCGGGAGGCGGGATCGGCGGCCCGCGCGACGTCGTGGACGTATCCCGCGTTCGGCAGCCCCGAGCCGAGGTCGAGGAACTGGGTCACGCCCCGCGCGACGAGGTGGCCGACCATGCGCCGCACCAGCGACCGCTGGGCGCGCACCAGGTAGGGCACGTGTGGCGCGCACAGCTCGATGCGCTGGGCCAGTTCGACATCGGTCTCGGTGTGGTGGTCGCCGCCGACCCAGTAGTCCCGGATGCGGGCGATGTTCGGCACGACGGAACGGTCCGGTTGCGCCGGGGTGGGGAGTCCCACGTCGAGCACGCCTCCTCGTGGCTACGGGCGGCCCGAACGGCACCGCCGATCCTACTGATCGGAAACAGCTCCCGTAGTCGGCCGATCGCGCACCGTCATACCCGTCAGGACTCGAAAGTTCCCAGGACACAGGGGAATTCGACGACACACGCGAACCGACCGCGTCACTCCGCGCTCTCCCGCGTCAGTCCACTGTGGATACACGTGATCTGGCACACGTTCGGCGGCCGGTCCTGCGGAGCGCCCGGCGCGACCGCGCAGGGAAGGCCGCGCGCCCGGGGCTACGATGACCCGCGTGAAGCACCTGCACGCGGGCAAGGTCCGGGACCTCTACTCCGACGACGGCGATCTCCTGCTCGTCGCCTCCGACCGCATCTCGGTCTATGACGTGCCGCTGCCGACACCGATTCCCGACAAGGGGGCACTGCTCACCCAGCTCTCGGTGTGGTGGTTCGACCGCTTCCGCGACCTCGTTCCCAACCACCTGGTCTCGGCCACCGACGTGCCCGCCGAGTTCGCCGGCCGCGGCGTGCGGTGCAGGCCACTCACGATGATCAAGGTCGAGTGCATCGCCCGGGGTTACCTCAGCGGGTCGGGACTGCGCGAGTATCAGCGGTCGGGCACCGTCTCGGGCGTCCCGCTGCCCGCCGGCCTGGTCGAGGGAAGCGCGCTGCCCGAGCCGATCTTCACACCCACGACCAAGGCCGAGGCAGGCCACGACGAGCCGATCACCTTCGACGACGTGGTCGCCCAGGAGGGACCCGACACCGCCGAGCGCCTGCGCGAGCTGACCCTGCGGATCTATCGTGAGGGCGCCGCGCACGCCGCCGAGCGGGGCATCATCGTGGCCGACACGAAGATCGAGTTCGGTTGGGACGCCGAGGGGAACCTCACGCTCGGCGACGAGCTGCTGACCTCCGACTCGTCGCGGTTCTGGCCCGCCGACGCGTGGGAGCCCGGCAGGCCGCAGTTCGCCTTCGACAAGCAGTACGTGCGTGACTGGGCCACCTCGACCGGGTGGGACAAGACGCCGCCCGGACCCGCCGTACCCGACGACGTGGTCGAGGTGACCCGGCAGCGCTACACGGAGGCCTACGAGCGCATCACCGGCCTCACCTGGCGGCCCACCGCCTGACGGCGGCACCCGGCGTGCCCCGGCGGCGGGTGCCGCGCGCTACTCCGACGGCTGCCCGCGCACCGGCGGGCCGTCACCCCAGTGCGCCACGTGCAGGCACGCGGCGACGGCGAGCAACACGGCCCCGAAGAAGATCAGGCCGAAGTTCAACGTCATCGCTCCCAGCACGATCAACCCGATGGCGAGGACGTCGGTGACGTAGCGCAACCACCGGGACCGCAGCACGCCTCCGGTCGGCCTGCCCTGCCCGAGCGTCCTGGCCAGGTCGGGGTCGTCGTGCTCGAACCACTGCTGAATCCGTTCGAGCTCCTGCCGTTCGTGGTGGCTGAGCATGGCGTGCTCCCGAACTCGGTGGTGCGTGGACTCGTCGCGGGCTCCGGCGCACCGCCCACCGGCGCAGGCCGCGGACGGGCGACGCGCCCATACCGCGGGACTACCCCGCCGGGGCGACCACAAACGGTTTCGATTCGCTCGCAGTGGCTACCCGGGCCGGGGACGTGCCAGTGTCCGGGCCGCCGGTCGTCGACGCGGGGAGGAGAGCGCTCATGGCCGAGCCGACCGTGCGGCTCACGTCCGGGTTGCTCCGCCGCGCGGCCACCGTGTCGGCGTACCTGTTGCTCATCTTCGCCGCGTTATGGGCGCTGCGGGGCGTCACCAAGCACCTCAGCTACGTGCTCATTCCGCTGTTCGTGGCGTTGTTGCTGACCGCGTTACTCGAACCGTTGGTGAGCTGGCTGGTACGGCACCGTTGGCCGCGCCCGCTGGCCGTGGTCACGGCCCTGGTCGTCGGGCTGGTCGTGGCCGGAGGTCTGGTGACCTTCGTGGTGTTCTCCGTGCTGGACAACTTCGACCAGCTCCGCAGGCGGGTCGCGGAAAGCGTCGCCCAGGTGCAGCAGTGGCTCGACAGCAGCCCATTCCCGCTCGCGGGTGAGCTGCTCGGGCGGGTTCAGCGGTGGCTCGGCGGCAACCAGCAGGAGGTCATCACCCGGGCGCTGACCGCGTTCAGCACGGTGGGCGCGTTCCTGGTGGGCCTGGTGATCGCGATCGTGCTGTTTCTGATGTTCCTCCAGGCGGGACCGAAGATGTGGGCCTTCCTCCTGCGCCCCTGGCGGCCCGGCACCCGCGAGGTCGTGGACGACGCCGGCCGGAGGGCCTACCGCAGCGTCGTGCTCTACGTGCGGGTCACCGCCCTGGTTGCCCTGATCGACGCCGTCGGCATCGGCATCGGGCTCGCCGTGGTCGGCGTGCCACTGGCGGTGCCGTTGGCTGCGCTCGTGTTCCTCGGTGGGTTCGTCCCCTACGCGGGAGCCGTGGTCTCCGGCTTTCTCGCGGTGGCGGTCACGCTGGTCAGCAACGGCCTCGTCGCCGCACTGATCATCCTCGGCGTGGTACTGGCCGTGCAGCAGCTCGAGGGACAGGTGCTGCAACCGGTGTTGCAGGGCAACTTCTCCAACCTGCACCCCGCCGTGGTGCTCGTCGCGCTGGTGATCGGCGGCGCCGAGGGAGGCATCGCGGGGGTCCTGTTCGCGGTGCCCGTCGTCGCGGCGGCTCGCGGTGTCGTCCTCGCCGTGGCCGAGCACCGCACGGAGCCGGCGGGGGGCCCGCC
>NZ_KB912712.1:74079-96939 GCF_000383795.1 Saccharomonospora saliphila YIM 90502 | reverse complement strand
CGCGGCGGGCTCGCCCCGCACCACCACGAAGGCCTGCCGCAACGCCCGCGCCAGCTCGGCGGCGGTGGAGCCCAGCAACATGCGCGCCAGCGCGCCGCGGCCCGAAGCCCCCGCCACGACGAGCTGCGGATCGAGCTCGTCGGCCAGTTCCGGCACCGTCACTTCGGGAGGACCCTCCGGCCGCGCCAGGAACACGGTGAGCCCGGGCAGAGCGTCGCGGCACTCCGACGCCGCGCGGTCGAGGTCCTCCTCCACTGTCTCGCGGACCTGCGCAGCGTTGTAGTCCCCGCGCTCGGTCGCCGCGTGCAGCGACGGCAGGTCCCACTCCATCGACTGCACGACCACGAGAGGGCACTGCCTGCCCGACGCCTCCCGCGCGGCCCACCACAACGCCCTTCGACCTCCGTCGGACCCGTCGTAGCAGGCCATGATCCCGCCGCGTCCCTCGGAAAGCTGGTGCGTCCGTGTCACGGCGCCTCCTCTCTGCTCGATGTCGGCGCTGGCGGTGGTCCGGTCCCGCGTCGGCGGGGCACCACGGACATGCCCGCCCGGTGGTGCACGCCACGGATCACGAAGGCCCCGCCCGCACCGGTTCGACCTCCTCGACCACCAACGGGACGCCCTGCATGCACGTGGTGGGCATGGCGGGCCGGGTCCTGCCCCGGACCACCACCTCGGCGCCCGGGCGCAGCTCCGGGCCCGCCCGGAGGAGCAGGTACTCCCGCTGTCCGGTCGCCAGCACAAGGCAGCCCGCCTCGACCCCGCGAGCGACCGTGCCGCGCACGGTCACCGCCGTGCCCTCGGCAGAGGTGTCCGTTGTCGGCGTCGAGGGCGGCGCGGACGGCCCGGTGGGGGATGTTCCGGTGGGGGACGGCCCCGCGGGCGGAGTCGGCCCGTCGGCACAACCCGACAGCACCACGGCCACGGCGGCCACCACGGGCAGCACCTCGCGCACCGGAGGCCTCCTTCTCCACGACCGCTCCGGGCGGCGACCCACCCGGCGTGCGACGTCCCGGGAGTTCCCCTCACCCGCCTCGCCGACACACCGGGGTCCGCACCGCCGCGTCGGCGGTGGGAACCGGGCCACGCGCTACTTCACGGCACCCATCGACAATCCCCGCACGAGGTGGTTCTGCGCGATCCACCCCACGATCATGACCGGCAACGAGGCGAGCAGCGCGGCCGCCGAGAGCTGGGCCCAGTACAGTCCCTCGCTGGTGATGAAACCGGACAGGAACACCGGCACCGTGCCCGCGCGGGCGGCGGTCAAATTGATCGCGTAGAAGAATTCCGTCCACGAGAAGATCACACTGATCAGCGCGGTGGCCGCGATGCCGGGCGCCATCACCGGTAGGACCACCCGGTACAGCATTGTCGGCAGCGACGCGCCGTCCACCCGCGCGGCCTCCAGCGTCTCCTTGGGTACCTCGAGGAAGAACGACCGCAGCATCCACACCGCCAGCGGCATGTTCATCGCGGTGTAGAGGATGATCAGCGCCCAGACGTTGTCCAGCAGGCGCGCGTTCTGCGAGATGACGTACAGCGGGATGATGGCGGCCACGACCGGCAGCATCTTGGTGGACAGGAAGAAGCCGAGCACGTTGCCGGTCTGTTTCACCGGTGCGAGGGACAGCGCGTAGGCCGCCGGGATGCCCAACGCGAGCACCCCGAGGGTCGAGACCAGGGTCACGAACGCCGAGTTCGCCAGGTACGGAAGGAACCCGCGCTCGAACACCCCCGCGAACTGCTCCAACGTCGGACCGAACACCACGGTCGGCGGGTCGGTGTAGGCGTCGGACTCACGCTTGAACGCGGTCAGCACCATCCACACCAGCGGGAACACGAACAGGATCGCGACAAGCCAGGTGAACCCGGTCAGCGCCCAGCGGCCCAGTCTCATTTCACACCTCCGCGCACGTCGAACGAGCGGAACATCAGCCGCAGCGCGAACGTCGCGACGACCAGTGTCAGCAGCACGACCAGCACGCCCATCGCCGAGGACTGACCGACGTCGAAGCCCTGGAACGCCCGCTGGTAGATGTAGAACGGCCCGTTGGTGCTGGCGGTGCCGGGCCCGCCCTGGGTCATCAGGTAGATCGCGTCGAACGAGTTGACGATGTAGATCGCGCCCAGCAGCGCCGCGAGCTGGAGGTAGCGGGCGAGCTGCGGCAGAGTGATGGAGGCGAACATCCGCCAGCGGCCCGCACCGTCCACCTGCGCCGCCTCGAGGACCTCCCGTGACTGCGCCTGCAACCCGGCGAGGATGAGCAGCGTCATGAACGGCGTCCACTGCCACACGACCTGGGTCATCACCGACGCCAGCGGGAACCGGGACAACCAGTCCAGGTCGGTGCCGAGAGCGAAGTTGAGCAACCCGTAGGTGGGGTCGAACATCGTCGTCTTCCACAGCAGCGCGCCCGCGGCGGGCAGGATCAGAAACGGCGTGATGAGCAGAGTCCGGACCACCGACCGGCCCACGAAGGCGCGGTCGAGCAGCAACGCGAGCCCGAGACCGAGCAGCATGGACACGAACACGCACACCACGGTGAGTACGACCGTGTTCAGCAGCGCGCCGCGGAACTGGCTGTCGGCGAAGACGGCCACGTAGTTGTCGAAACCCACGAAGTGCCGCGAGCCCGGCCGGATCAGGTTCCACGACTGGAACGAGTAGACCACCGTGACCAGGAAGGGCACCTGGGTCGCCAGGACCGTGAACAGCAGGGCGGGCAGCAGCGGAGCCCGGCGCTTCCATCCCTGCGTCCGGCGTGATGCCGGGGGCGGTGTGGACTCCTCCGGCGCCTGCGGTCGCGCGAGCGTCGTCGTCATCGCGTCTCCCGGTATGCCTTGCCGACGGTGTCGGCGTACTCCTGCGATTGCCGCAACGCCTCGTCGACGGTGATCCGCCCGGCGATGGCCGCGGAGAGCTGCTGGCTGACCCGCGTTCCGAGATCCTGGAACTCGGGGATGCCGACGAACTGGATGCCGGGGTAGGGCACCGGTCGCGTCATGGTCTGCCGCTGGTTGGCGTCGCGGATGCCCTCCAGCGTGGGTTCGGCGTAGGCGGCGGCCGCCTCCCGGTACTCCGGGATCTCGTACGTAGAGAGCCTGCACCCGGGCGGAACCCGGTTCCAGCCCAGCTCCTCGCCGACGGTGCGCACGTACTCCTTGTCGGTCATCCACCGCATGAAGCGCCACGCCAGATCCGGGTGCTCGGTACTGGCAGGCATCGCGAGCGCCCAGGTGTAGAGCCACCCGCCCGCGGGGGTGTCCCGCACGGGAGCGGGCGCGTAGCCCGACTTGCCGACCACCGTGCTGCTCGCCGGGTCCTCGTTTGTCCCGGCCATGACCGTGGCGTCGTACCACATGGCCGCCTGACCCTGGGTGTAGCGCGTCCCGCACTCGGTGAAGCCCGCGCTGGCCGCGCCGACCTCGCCGTGCTCGCGCACGAGATCGACGTAGAACTCGGTGGCCGCGCGGAACTCGGGTGTGTCCAGCCGCGCGTTCCAGTCCTCGTCGAACCAGCGCCCGCCGAAGGTGTTGACCACCGTGTTGAACGGCGCAAGGCTCTCGCCCCAGCCGGGCTTGCCGCGCAGGCAGATGCCGGCCACCCCGGCCGCGTCGTCGTCGAGGACCGCCGCGAACTCGGCGATCTGCTCCCACGTCGGATTCTCCGGCATCGTCAGCCCGGCCTCGGCGAACAGGTCCTCGCGGTAGGCGAGGAAGGACGACTCCCCGTAGAAGGGCACCGCGTACATGTCGCCCTGGTAGGACAGGGCCTCGCGGATGCTGGGGATGAAGTCCTCGCCGTCGTAGCCCGGGTTGGCGTCGATGTGCGGCTGGAGGTTGTTCAGCCACCCGTTGGCCGCCCACTGCGGGGTCTCGTAGTTGCTGATCATCACGACGTCGAACTCGCCGCCCTGGGTCGCCGTCGAGGCGGTGATCTTCGCACGGGCCTGGTTCTCGGGTAGCGAGACGAATCTCAGCGACACGCCCGGGTTCGCGCGCTCGAACCGGTCGGACAGCGCGATGGCGTCGTTCATCTGTGGGTTGGCCACGATCGCGACCACGAGCGTCCGGTCATCACCGCCCATCGCGCCCGCGCCCGCGCACCCGGTGACCACGACCGACAGCGATGCCAGCAGTGCCGCGATCCGGCGCGCGGCCCGCCTGCCGAACACGGCGCGCATCGTCACCGCCCTCCCGTCGCGACGTGAATCTTGAGCCCTGCCCCCGAGCGCATCATCGCCAGGGCGTCCGGGAAGCGTTCGAGCGGCAACGTGTCGGTCACCAGCGCGTCGGCGTCGATGACGCCGCGAGCGACGAGGTCGAGCGCGGCACCGAAGCTGTGCAGCACCGCCATCGAGCCCACCACGGTGATCTCGTCGTTGTAGATGCGAAACGGCGACAGCGAGATCCGGTCCTGCTCCGGTGCCACGCCGAACACCAGCAACCTGCCACCCCGGCGCAGCGCGCCGAAGGCGGCCTCGATCGCGGGCACCGCGCCGGTGCAGTCCACGGCCGCGTCGAACGTCTCGCCGTGCAGCTCGGCCGTGTCGGTGGCGACGGTCTCCGCACCGAGCTCGCGCGCCCGGGGCAGCCGTGTGGCATCGCGGTCGACGACGGTGACGCGTGCGCCGGACCGCACCAGCAACTGCTGCATGATCAGGCCCATGGTTCCCGCACCGACGACGAGGAACCGCTCACCGGCCTCGACCCCGATCCGGCGCATCCCGTGCACGGCGCAGGAGACCGGCTCGACGAGCGCGCCCTGCCGGTAGGTCATGCCCTCGGGCATCCGGTGGAGGGTGGCGGCGGGCACGGCGACGTACTCGGCGAACGCGCCGTCCACGGTGTCCCCGGTGGCACCCCAGTTGGCACACAGGTTGCCGTGCCCGGAACGGCAGGGCGCGCAGTGGCCGCAGAACAGGGACGGGTCCACGGCCACGCGGTCGCCGACGGCCGTGTCGCCGGGCGTGTCCGGCCCGATCTCGACGATCTCCCCGGCGAACTCGTGACCGGGCACGATCGGGTACGGCGTGGGCGGGAAGTGGCCGTCGGCGATGTGCAGGTCGGTACCGCAGATCCCGCATGCCCCCACACGCACCAGCACCTGCCCGGGCCCCGGCTTCGGGTCCGGTACGTCCGCTACCCGGACGGTGCCGGGTTCGTCGATCACCGCCGCGCGCATACACTGCACCCCTCACCGCTCATCTGAGCACTTCATATTCCGCGAACACTCCAATGTGCGGGCATTGAACGACTTTGTCGGGCTATTCGTCAACAATCCGGGCCAAATCAGCGCTATTGTGCTCATATGAGCAACAAGGCAGCTTTCACCGGCCTTACGGACGCCGTCCGGGCCGCCACCATGGCGCACCGCTTCTACGTCAAGGGCGACTCGAAGATCGAGATCGCCGAGGCGTTCGGGATCAGCCGCTTCAAGGTGGCACGCATCCTCGATTCCGCCCTGGCCAGCGGGCTGGTCTCGCTGGAGTACCACCTCCCCGAACCCGTCGACCCCGGGTTGTCCGACGACCTGCGCGCGGCCTACGGCCTGCGCCGCGCGTTCGTGCTCGACCGAGCCGACGGCGGCGAGAGCCGGGCGGAACTGCGGCAGCGGATCGGCGGGCTGGCGGCACGAGTGCTGTCCGAGACCGTCACGGCCGAGGACGTGATCGGCCTGTCCTGGGCGCGGTCGGTCAACGTCATGACCGAGCACATCGGCACCCTTCCCCCGTGCCCCATCGTGCAGTTGTGCGGAGTGCAGGCCGGAATGGACATGCGCGACCGGTCCGTGGAGACGGTGTCCCGGCTCGCCGAGGTCGCGGGCGGCCCGGCGTATCCGATCTTCGCGCCGCTGGTCCTTCCCGACCGGCGCACGACCGACACGCTGCGCCGCCAGCCCGGCATCGCGGAGACGTTCGGCCGGTTCGGCGACCTGACCACGGCCGTGGTCAGCATCGGCGCGTGGCGTGCTGGCGAGTCCACAGTGTACGACGCGCTGAGCCCGGACGAACGCGACGCGATCACCGAGCGCGGCGCGAAGGCGGAGGTCGCCGCCCGGCTCTTCGACGCCGACGGCAACGCGCTGTCCACCGGCCTGGCCCACCACGTCCTGGCGATCACGCACGAGGAGCTGCGCCGCGTGCCCGAGGTGATCGCGCTGGGATACACGGCACCGAAGGCCGAGGCGGTCGACGCCGTGCTGCGGTCGGGCCTGGCGACGACGATGATCACCGACTCCGACACCGCGCGCGCCGCGCTCGACCTCGCGCGGGCACGCCACCCCGCCACGACGCCGTAGCCATGCTCGTCACTCCATCCAGCGAATGACATCGCCCGAGACCCGCCGTTAGCATCGAACACATGTTCGATGCATCACGCGCCCGCGGCGCGGCGCGTTCCAACGAGACGACTCGTCGTTCCTTTAACACACGCGCCGCGCCTGTCCGGCATCGGCCCCAGGGGACCCTTGCCGACTCGACAGTGCCGCCGGTACGCTCCTGATCTTGTAACGCTTAGAAAGCGCTTTCACGACAGCGATCCCAACGAGGTGAGCAGATGTCGAGAGCTGGCAAACGGGTCCTGGTGCTGGGCGCGGCCTCCCTTCTGACGGCACTCCTCGTGCCGCAGGCCTCCGCCCGCACCGACGAACCGATCGCCGACCCTCTGCCGGACGCGACGGTGTCCGGACTGGGTCTTGAGGTCGAGAAGGTCGTCACCCTGCCGGAATCCGAACCCGAGCAACCACCGACCGACGACCGCCTGCGACGTCACGCCCGGATCAACTACATGGGCGAGGTGCCGGACGGTTCGGGCCGCTACTACGTGCCCGACCTCAACGGCAGCATGTACCTGATCGACGACGGGAAGACGCACACCTATCTGGACATCGCCGAGAGGTTCGCCCCGGAGTTCTACGCCTACTCCGGGCTCGGCAGCGGGGCGGGCTTCATCGCCTTCCACCCCGACTTCGCCGAGAACGGCAAGGTCTACACCGTGCACACCGAGGCCAGGGACGCGCTCGAGAACGAGGAGCCCGACCTGCCGAACCGGCACGAGACCGTCATCCAGGGTGTGATCACCGAGTGGACCGCCGACGACCCGTCGGCCAACACCTTCTCGGGCACGAGTCGTGAGATGCTGCGGGTGTCCTTCCCGACGCGCATCCACGGCTTCCAGCAGATCGGGTTCAACCCCACCGCGCGGCCGGGCGACGAGGACTACGGCCTGCTGTACGTGGCCGCCGGGGACGGGGGCGCGGGTGTCTACAGCGACGTGCCGCAGGACCTCTCCGTGCCACAGGGCAAGCTCCTGCGCATCGACCCGGAGGGCACGAACGGCGCCAGTGGCGAGTACGGCATCCCGCGTTCGAACCCGTTCGTGGGCAAGCCCGGCGCGCTGGGTGAGATCTACGCCGTCGGCTTCCGCGACCCGCACCGGTTCAGCTGGGACCGCGCCACCGGCAAGCTCTACCTCGGCAGCATCGGCCAGCACCAAATCGAGTCGATCTACGAGGTGCGCAAGGGCGACAACATGGGCTGGAGCGAACGCGAGGGCCCGTTCGTCTACAAGTGGGACTCCGAGGGCTGTGCGGTCTACCCGTTGCCGAAGAACGACCGCCGTTACGGCTACACCTACCCGGTCGCGGCCTACGACCACGACGCCCCGGAGGGCTACTGCAGCGACGTCGGTCGCGCCGTGATCGGCGGGTTCGTCTACCGCGGCGACGACGTGCCGATGCTGCGCGGCAAGTACCTCTTCGGCGACGGTGTGGACGGCAGGCTCTTCTACAGCGATGTCTGGGAGATGCGGCACAACGCCAAGGACCACACCGACCTGGCCACGCTTTACACCATGCGCATCTACGACGACTCCGGCGAGGTGCTCACGATGCGGGACCTCGCCGGTGACGAGCGCGTGGACCTGCGGTTCGGCACGGACGCCGAGGGCGAGCTGTTCATCCTGTCGAAGGCGAACGGCACGGTCTGGAAGGTCACCGGCGCGCAGTGGCAGCGGCCATGAGAACACGCGCACTCGGCCTGACCACGCTGATGTGCGCCTCGCTCGTGCTTCCGGGGGTCGCCGACGCGGCGGCCCCCGGGCATGGGCCCGTGTTCCCGCCGCTGGCGGGCGACCTCGAGGCGCACTACGACTTCGACCACCCGGTGCCCGGCGACCCGGCGCGGGAAGTCGACCAGGGACGTTCGGGCACGACGCTCGATCTCGTCAACGGCGGCGCGGACATGCGCGTGCCCGACGGCGCGCACCCCGGTAGCCGCCACTCGATCCAGACGAGACAGATCGACCCGGCCGCCGAGGGTAACGACGACTGGAAGGCCGGCGTTTTCTCGCCCGACGGCGTGCCCACGCTGAACGCCTTCAGCGAGACGACCGGAACCACGGTGATGGGCTGGTTCAAGGTGACGGGCGAGCGGCATCCCGCGCCGGACACGACCACACCCGATCCCGGAGACCGGTTCAACGCCGTGGGTCTGGCCGGTGTGCTCTCCGGTGATTCGGAGGGCCACGGTGTCCGGGCCCTGCTCGAACTGATCGAGGTCGACGGCGAGCTGCGGCTGGTGGCGCTCGGCCGCCGCGTCGACGGTGAGTCGTCCCGGACGTTCGCCGCGCACGAGGACTGGCAGCGCCTGCTTCCCCGGGGTGAGTGGGTGTTCCTGACCGCGACGTTCGACTTCGACGACGGCACGATGGCCCTCTACCGCAACGGTGAGCGGGTTCCCGGCTTCTACACCGACTCGGGAGACCCGTGGGACGTCGAGGGCCCGCCGGAGCCGGACCGGACGTCGGCGACGAACCCGGCCGGTATCAAGATCGGCGGGAGCTTCCCGCAGAACAACCGGGAACGCAATCCGTGCGACTGCCGGTTCGACAGTCTCATGTTCTTCGACCGGTCGCTGACCGCCGGGGAGGTGGCGCACCAGTATCACTGGGCACGCCGGTGGTGACCGGCGGCGGATGACCACGGCGGGGACCGGGACCTCCCATGACGGGAGCCCGGTCCCCGCCGTGTCAGGGCCGTGCTCCATCGGGCGTCGTGCCCGGCGGTCCGCCGGGACCCGACGGCAGCGTGGATTCCCGCCGCCGGTTACCGTCTCCGGCGTGAGACGTCCGCCCTCGCCCCTGCCGCAACGGGACGGCCTCGACGCCGTGCGACTGCGCCTGCCTCCGCGCGGTCCCTTCCCGACCGTGCGGGACTTCCTGGTCCGCAAGCTGCACCGGCTCCCGCCCGAGCGCATCGACGAGATGCTGCGTGAGCAGCGCTTCGTGACCACCGACGGACCCGTCTCGCCCGACACACCCTTCGTGCCGAACGGCCTCGTCTGGTTCCACCGCGACCCGCCGGAGGACGAGGTGCCGGTTCCGTTCGCCCTCGGCATCGTCCACCGCGACGACGACCTGGTGGTCGTCGACAAACCGCACTTCCTGGCGACCACGCCGCGCGGCAGCCATGCCCGCGAGACGGCGCTGGCCCGGTTGCGCCGTGACCTGGGACTCGCCGACCTCACCCCGGTGCACCGGCTCGACCGCGTCACCGCGGGACTGCTCATGTTCGTCACCCGGCGCGAGCTGCGCAGGCCGTATCAGACCTTGTTCAGCGACCGGCTCGTGCACAAGGAGTACGAGGCGGTCGCGCCGTACGACCCCGACCTCGTTCTGCCCCGTACGGTGCGCAGCCGCATCGTCAAGAAGAGAGGTGTGGTGGCGGCGCGGGAGTTGCCCGGCGAGCCGAACGCCGAAACCCGTATCGAGCTGCTCGACCACGCCGGGGGCCTCGGCCGGTACCGGTTGATCCCCCGCACGGGCCGCACCCACCAGTTGCGTGTGCACATGAACTCCTGCGGGGTGCCGATCCTCGGCGACACCTTCTACCCGGTGGTCACCGAGACGGCTCCCGACGACTTCCGTCGCCCCCTGCAGTTGCTCGCCACGGTGCTGGCCTTCGACGACCCCGTCACCGGCCGACCCCGCCGCTTCGACACCCACAGGACACTCACCGCCTGGACCTCCCACGCGGCCTGGAACGCACACCCCTGACCACCCCACCACCGCGAGTCGCCCCTTCCCGCCCGCGAGTTGCCCTTTCCTGCCCGCGAGTTGCCCCTTCTCGCCCGCGAGTCGCCCTCTCCGGTCCGCCAGTTGCCCTTTCCGGTCCGCGAGTCGCCCCATCCTGCCCGCGAGTTGCCCCTCCCCGCCCGTGAGTCACCCGCGCATAGCTCGCGAGTCGCCGCCCGATCTTGCGAGTGGCGCGTCCGAGCCCGCCGGTCACGCGCGCGAATCAGCTTCCGCGGCTGCCGAGCCGCCTCCGGAGTCGTACTGGTCCGCCGGTCGGCAAATCACACAGAGGGCCGCGAGGGCCCGCTGTGCCCGGACAACCCCACACGTCGCGGGCTACCCCGTACGGAGAACCTGCCAAAAGCTGCCCACAACACGACCGCGCCGGGACGGAAGCCGCCGGTCGGCCGGCTCAGTGCCGTCGGTCCGCGCCCCGGCAGAACAACTCACCGATCCGACCGGGACAACTCGCGAGCGGGAAAGGTTAACTGGCGAGCGGGAACGGGCAACTCGCGGACAAGTAGGGGCAACTCGCGGACAAGTAGGGGCAACTCGCGGGCGGGAACGGGCAACTCGCGGGTGGGGTGGGTGGGTCAGGCTCGGTCGATGAGGTGGCCCACGACGTCCGGGCCCGGGTGGGCGGCGCCGGAGGCGTCGCGCCGCGGGTCAGGATCGGGAAGTTCGACCGCCTCACCCCGCTTGGACGCGCCCGCCGGGCGGGGGCCCACCCACGCGAGCGCGATGTGCGTCTCGCCCTTGAGGAAGCGGTGCGCCCGCACGCCTGCGGTCGCCCGCCCCTTGGCCGGGTACTCCGCCAGCGGTGTCACCTTCACCGTCTCACCCGTGGCCGTGACCACCTGCGGTTCGCCGTGCTCGGCGTCGTCGGTGCGCACCGCCCCGAAGAACACGACCTCCGCGTCACCGGAGAGCGTCATCCCCGCGACACCGCCGCCACGCAGCCCCTGCGGCCGCACCAGGGACGCGTCGTAGCGCAGCAGCGCCGCCTGCGACGAGACGAACGTCAACGACTCCGCCCCGTCGGTGAGCCAGGTGGCGCCGACCAGCTCGTCGCCGTCCTTGAGGGTGATGACGTCGAACTCGTCGGAGCGCACCGGCCACTCCGGCGCGCACACCTTGACCACACCACGCCGGGTGCCCAGCGCGAGCCCGGGCGAGTCACCGACCTGCTCGACCGGCGGAGCCAGGCCGACGACGCGCTCACCCGCTTCGAGCGGAATCAGCTCCCGCACCGCGACCCCGCCACGCAGCGAGACGGTGCCCGCCTGCTGCGGCAGCACCGGCAGCGGCAGCACGTCCGCCTTGAACGCCCGGCCCCGGTTGGTCACGAACAGGACCTGGCCGCGCGCCGTGGTGTGCACCGTGGCCGCGACGGCGTCGTGCTTGGCACGGCCGCTCCGCCTGCGCCCCTCGACGGCCTCCTCCGACTCGGCCGCGGTCCGGGCGACGAGGCCGGTGGCCGAGAGCACGACCTGGCACGGGTCGTCGGCGACCTCGAGCGGCCCCGCAGGCTTGGACGCGGCGAGCACCTCCTTGAGGTCGCCGTCGATCAGCGCGGTGCGCCGCTCGGTGGCGAAGTTCTTGGCCACCTTGGACAGCTCCTTGGCCACGAGCTTCTTCAGCACCGACTCGTCGTCGAGGATCGCCGTCAGCTCGGCGATCTCGGCACGCAGCTTGTCCTGTTCGGACTCCAGTTCGATCTTGTCGTACTTGGTGAGCCTGCGCAGCGGTGTGTCGAGGATGTAGGTGGCTTGGACCTCGGAGAGCTTGAAGCGCGTCATCAGGCCCTCCTTCGCGGCGCGGGCGTCCTCGCTGCCGCGAATGAGCCGGATCACCTTGTCGATGTCGACCAGTGCCTTGAGCAGGCCCTCAACCAGGTGCAGTCGCTCCTCGCGCTTGCGCCTGCGGTAGCGGGTGCGCCGGGTCACCACCTCGTAGCGGTGGGCGAGGAAGACTTCCAGCATCTCCTTCAGGCCCAGCGTGCGCGGCGTTCCGTCGACGAGCACGAGGTTGTTGATGCCGAACGACTGCTCCAACGGCGTGAGCCGGTAGAGGTCGGCGAGCAGCGCCTGCGGATTCACCCCGACCTTGCACTCGATGACAAGGCGGGTGCCGTTCTCCCGGTCGGTGAGGTCCTTGACGTCGGCGATCCCCGTGAGCCGCTTCGACTTGTTCACCTCGTCGGTGATCCGCTCGATCACCTTCTCCGGCCCGACGCCGTAGGGCAGTTCGGTGACCGTGATGCCCTGCCTGCGGCTGCCCTCGATCGGCCCGGTGGTCACGCGCGCCCGCATGCGCACGACTCCCCGCCCGGTCTCGTAGGCCTTGCGCACCTGGTCGAGCCCCAGCAACTGGCCGCCGGTGGGCAGGTCCGGCCCGGGAACGAACTCCATGAGCTTGTCCAGGGACGCGTTCGGGTGGTTGATCAGCCACTTCGCCGCGGCGATCACCTCACCCAGGTTGTGCGGGATCATGTTCGTCGCCATGCCGACCGCGATCCCGGACGTGCCGTTGACCAGCAGGTTCGGAAACGCCGCCGGGAGCACCTGCGGCTCGTCCAGCGACCCGTCGTAGTTCGGACGGAAGTCGACGGTGTCCTCACCGAGCTCACCGACCAGCAGCATCGCCTCCGGCGACATGCGTGCCTCGGTGTACCGGCTCGCGGCCGGCCCGTCGTCGACGGAACCGAAGTTGCCGTGCCCGTCCACCAGCGGCACGTTCATGGAGAAGTCCTGCGCCAGACGCACCATCGCGTCGTAGATCGCGGAGTCTCCGTGCGGGTGGTACCGGCCCATGACGTCACCGACCACGCGCGAGGACTTCACGTAGGCGTGGTTGGGGCGGTAGCCGTTCTCGTTCATCGAGTAGAGAATCCGCCGGTGCACCGGCTTGAGCCCGTCGCGCGCGTCGGGAAGGGCCCGGGAGTGGATGACCGAGTAGGCGTATTCGAGGTAGGAGTCCTCGATCTCGCTGCGGACCGGGGTGTCGAAGATCCGCGCGCCCGCCTGGTCGAAGGCCGACGGATCGACCCGGCTCGTCGTGTTCTTGCGGCGTGCCATGCTTACTCTCCAGCTCCCGTGGTGATGTGTGGCGGTGTCGGGGGACGAGAGGCCCTCGGCGAATCCCAGGTCGGTCTCAGATGTCGATGGCGGCCTGGTTCACGCGCTCGGCCGAGGTGATCAGCCAGTTGCGCCGGGGCTCGACCTTCTCCCCCATCAGCAGCTCCAGCGCGGCCTCGGCGGCGTCGGCGTCGTCCAGGGTGATCCGGCGGACGGCCCGGGACGCGGGGTTCATCGTCGTCTCCCACAGCTCGTCGGCGTCCATCTCACCGAGCCCCTTGAACCGGGGCACCGGAGTGACGATCTGCTTGCCCGCACGTTCGAGCTCGGCGACCTTCGCCTCCATCTCGCGTTCGGTGAAGGTGTAGAAGGTCTTCGGGTCACGGCCCTTGGTGGTGATCTTGTGCAGCGGCGGCATCGCGGCGTACAGGCGGCCCTGCTCGATCACCGGCCGCATGTAGCGGGCGAACAGCGTGATCAGCAGGGTGCGGATGTGCGAGCCGTCGACGTCGGCGTCGGCCATGAGGATGATCCGGCCGTAGCGCAGGGAAGAGGTGTCGAACGTGCGGCCGGTGCCCGCGCCGAGCACCTGCACGATCGAGGCGATCTCGGCGTTCTTCAGTGCCTCGCCCAGGTTCGCCTTCTGCACGTTGAGGATCTTGCCGCGCAGGGGCAGCAGCGCCTGGTACTCCGAGACCCGCGCCAGCCGCGCCGAACCGAGCGCGCTGTCGCCCTCCACCAGGAACAGTTCACTGCGGGACACGCCGGTGGTCCGGCAGTCCACCAGCTTCGGCGGCATCGCCGCGCCCTCGAGCGCGGTCTTGCGCCGGGCGGCGTCCTTCTGCTGCTTCTGCGCCAGCCGCACCCGCGAGGCGTCCACGATCTTCTGCAGCACCGTCTTGGCCTCGGACTTCGTCCTGCGGTGCTCGGCCCACGCCTTGATCTGCTTCTCGACGATGCCCTGCACGACCTTGGTGATGCCCGCCGTGGACAGCTCGTCCTTGGTCTGCGAGGTGAACTGCGGTTCGGGAATCCGCACGTGCACCACCGCGGTCATGCCCTCGTAGACGTCGTCCAGTGTGGGCATGTCCTCCTTGGGCTTGAGCAGCCCTCGGGTCTTGGAGATCGCCTCGTGCACCGCGCGCAGCAGACCGCGCTCGAAGCCCTTGCGGTGGGTGCCGCCGTGCACGTTGCGGACGGTGTTGGTGAAGCACTCCACCGTCCGCTCGTAGCCGGTGCCCCAGCGCAGCGCCACCTCCACCTCGGCACGGCGCTCCACGTTGGACTGCATGACGCCGTTGGCGTCGGCGGCGTTCTCCTTGTAGGTCCCCTCGCCGGTGATCATTTGCGTGCCACAGACCGCGCGGTCGCCCGCCGGGGCCAGGTACTCGACCATGTCGGCGACGCCGTCCGGGTAGTGAAAGGTCTCCTCGTTGATCGCGGCGTCGGTGGCGCTGCGCAGGACGAAGGTGACGCCGGGCACGAGGAAGGCCGTGTGGCGCAGCTTCGTGCGCACGACGTCGATGTCGAGTGCCGCGTTCTTCTCGAAGTAGCGGGAGTCGTACCAGTACCGGATCGTGGTCCCGGTCGACTCACCCTTCTTGAGCTTGCGGACCGTGCGCAGGCCGGACTGGCGGGTGAACTTCGCTTTCGGACCGGGCCCGTCGAACGTGCCGGGGACCCCGCGCGCGAAGGACATCTCGTGCACCTTGCCGTCGCGCTTGACGGTCACGTCCAGCCGCAGCGACAGCGCGTTGACGGCCGAGGCGCCCACGCCGTGCAGCCCGCCGGACGCCTTGTACCCCGACCCGCCGAACTTGCCGCCCGCGTGCAGCCGCGTGAGCACCAGCTCGACACCGCTGAGCCCGGACTTGCCGTGCGTGCCGGTCGGGATGCCCCTGCCGTCGTCGGAGACCTCGACGCTGCCGTCGGCGTGCAGGGTGACCACGATCCTGGTCGCGTGCCCGGCCACGCCCTCGTCGGTCGCGTTGTCGACGATCTCGGTGAAGAGGTGGTTGACCCCGCGGCTGTCGGTGGACCCGATGTACATGCCGGGTCGCTTGCGCACGGCTTCCAGACCCTCCAGGTGGGTCAGGTCGTCGGCCCCGTACAGAGTCTCAGCGGAGGCAGTCACGTGGTCGCTCTCTCCCAGTTCACGATTAGCCGGATCGCGGTGCCGGGCCGCGCGCTCGGTCAACTGTTCGAACGCCGCACCAGCGTAGTGCAGGGTAACGGGCCGCCCACGTCCACCATGAGTCCAACGCCGGTGTGTTTCGACTCATTCCCCGGCGAACTCGGCTCGCACGCCGAGCAACCGAACTGGACGGTCCAGCTCGAACAGGCCGAACACGGCCTGCGCGGCGCGGTCGAGTTCGGCGGCGTCGCTGGTCGGCGCGGGCAGTGTGACACTGCGTGTCCGGGTGATGAACGGAGCGAAGCGGACCTTGATCGCCACCCGCGCCGCGGGACGCCCCTCGGCGGTCACGTCGTCCGCGACGCGGCGCGCCAGGCGGCGCAGGTGCTCGCGCAGCTCGTCGACATCGTCGAGGTCGTGCTGGAAAGTGGTCTCGCGGCTGCGCGAGCGCGGTACGTACGGCGTAGCGGTGACGTCGCGGTCGCCCGCGCCGTGGGCGAGCAGCCGGAAGTACGGCCCGAGGCGGGGACCGAAGAGCACCGCGAGTTCGGCGGGGTCGGCCGCGGCCAGTTCGGCGACGGTGCGGATGCCCGCGTCGGCGAGCTTGTGCCGGGTCTTGCCGCCGATGCCCCACAACGCGTCGGTCGGGCGATGGTCCATCACCTCACGCCAGGTCGCAGCGGTGAGCCGGGCGACACCCGCGGGTTTGGCGAACCCGGTGGCGAGCTTGGCGCGGTGCTTGTTGTCCCCGATGCCCACCGAGCAGGACAGGCCGGTGCGCTCGGCCACCGTCTCCCGGACCCGGCCCGCCAGCGCCTCCGGGTCGTCGGTGCGCGCACCCAGGAACGCCTCGTCCCAGCCGACGACCTCGACCACCACCGGCAGCTCGCGCAGCGCGGCCATCACACGCTCGGAGACCTCCTCGTAGGCCGGGGCGTCGCTGGGGAGGAAGACCGCGTCGGGGCAGCGCTTGGCCGCCGTGCGCAGCGGCATGCCGGAGTGCACCCCGTAGGCCCGTGCCTCGTAGGAGGCTGTCGCCACCACGCCGCGCGCGGTGGGGTCGCCCGCACCGCCCACGACGACGGGCCTTCCGCGCAGTTCCGGGTGCCGGGCGATCTCGACGGCGGCGAGGAACTGATCGAGGTCGACGTGCAGCACCCAGTCCTGTGTGGACACCTTCGCAGTATGCGCCCCCGCCGAGGACCGGCGCCACCCGTGGCCCCCCGGCACCGGCGTGCCGACGCGGGTGCTCGCGACGTCCGGCGCGTGGCGGGAACGGGGTCCTAGGGTGGTCGGGTGTCGAACCGCGAGCTGGTGGTGCTGGGCACCGGGAGCCAGGTGCCCTCGCGCGAGCGCAACCACAACGGGTACCTGCTGCGGTGGGACGGTGAAGGGTTGCTGTTCGACCCCGGTGAGGGCACGCAACGGCAGATGACCTTCGCCGGGGTCTCCGTGAGCGCGGTCACACGTCTGTGCCTGACGCACTTCCACGGCGATCACTGCCTCGGCGTGCCGGGGATCGTGCAGCGGATGTCGCTGGACGGCGTCGAGCGCGTGTGGGCGCACTATCCCGCCTCGGGCGCGGAGTACTTCGGCAGGCTGCGTCGCGCCAGCGTCTTCCACGCGACGACCGAGGTGGCCGAACGGCCTGTGCGCGGCGACGGCGTGGTGGCCACCGGAGCGTTCGGCGAACTCCGCGCCCGCCGTCTCGATCACCCTGTGGAAACGTTCGGGTATCAGCTCGTGGAACCGGACGGTGTGCGCATGGTGCCCCACCTGCTGGCGCGGCACGGTGTGCACGGTTCGGACGTCGGCAGGCTGCGGGCGCGGGGATCGCTGGACGTCGGCGGACGCACGGTCTCGTTGTCGCAGGTCAGCGTCGGCCGACGTGGCCAGCGGTGCGCCTTCGTGATGGACACGCGCCTGTGTGACGCCGCCTTCGCCCTGGCCGAGGACGCGGATCTGCTGGTCATCGAATCGACGTTCGCGAGCGGCGAGGCGGATCTGGCACGACGGTACGGTCACCTGACGGCCCGGCAGGCGGGCCGGGTCGCCGCCGAGAGCCGAGTGCGCACCCTCGTTCTGACGCACTTCTCACAGCGCTATTCGGACCCGAAGGGGTTTCACGACGAAGCGGCCGAGGTATTCGGCGGCGAGATCGTGGTCGCTCGCGATGTGAGCCGTGTCCCGGTCCCCCGGCGGGCCCGACCGGAATAGTGCCGACATCGGCGTGCGTTGTCCCCACGGTTGCCTGAACGTTTCCCACCGGAAAGGAGGCGGCACGCCATGGACAATGCCGATTGGCGGCTCGATGCCGCCTGCCGCGACGAGGACCCGGAACTGTTCTTCCCCGTGTCGGACATGGGGCCCGGCGCCCAGCAGACGGCCCGGGCCAAGGCCGTGTGCGCGCGGTGCCCTGTGGCGAACCAGTGTTTGGAGTACGCGATCGAGAACGGTCTCGACCACGGCGTCTTCGGCGGCACCACGGAACGGGAACGGCGTGCTTTGATTCGCACCCGGCGCGCCCGCGCGGGCGGCTCCGGAATCCGCGACGACGAAGCGGCCTGACACCGGTCCGGGAAAAGCCCGGAGCGGGTCGCCGTGGCCGCACGCCGTGACCCGTCCGACAATCGAAGAGACGTTTCCCTCACGAAGCCCCCGCCCGCACGACGCCACGCCGTCGCGACCGCGTCGAACGGACGGGGGTTTCGCGCACACCCGGCGGCTACACAGAGTGATCGGCTCCGCACCGTCCCCGGTGAACGGCGCGGGTTACGATTCGGACACGCGTCAGTCACCGACGCGACACACGACCGGGCACAGGGAGCGAACGTGACGAACGAAGCGGGTGGTAACGAGTTCTCCGCCGCGACGGGCCGGGAGCTGGAAAGCGACCACGGCAAACCGCGCTATCTCGCCTACCAGCGCGAGCTGATCCGCCCGCACTGCGGCCGTTCGGTACTGGAGGTCGGCGCCGGACTGGGCGAGTTCGCCGACGGGTTCACCGGGTTCGACCGCTACGTCGTGACCGATGTGGACCCGGGCGCGGTCGAGCGGATGAAGGAGCGTTTCGCCGACCGCCCCGAGGTCGAGGTCCAGCAGTACGACATCGACGGGCAGAACCCGCTCGCCGAGCCGGTCGAGACCCTGGTCGCCATCAACGTGCTCGAACACATCGAAGACGACGTCACGGCGCTGTGCGACCTGTCCCGCTCGCTCATCCCGGACGGCAACATCGTCCTTTTCGTGCCCGGCTACGAGCGGCTCTACGGCGAATTCGACCGCAAGGTCGGGCACTACCGCCGCTACACCCCCGCCACGGTGAGCGAGGCCGCGCGTCGTGCGGGCCTGACCGTGGAGAAGGCGCGGCCGGTGAACTTCCTCGGCGCGTTCGCATGGTGGGCCGCCGTGCGCAAGGGCGGTGCGAACGCCCCGAATCCGCGTCTGGTGGCGGCCTACGACCGGTTCGTCGTGCCGGTGACCCGCACGGTGGAGCGCGCGCTGCCGGTGCCGTTCGGTCAGTCCGTGCTCTGCGTGGCGCGCAAGACCGGCTAGCACCCGGTTCCGTAGCCCGAGACCACCGACGGAACCGGAGAGCGGCAGCCTGTCCAGCGCGACGGCACCGCGCGGGGGCGGGGAGCGTCAGGAACGCGCGGATCCCTGCGTCGCGCCGTCGAGCAACTCGGCGAGCAGGGTGCGCACACGGCGGTCGATCTCGTCGCGGATCTCCCGCACCCGCTCGACAGGCTGCCCGGCGGGGTCGGCGAGGTCCCAGTCGAGGTAGCGCTTGCCCGGAAAGACCGGGCACGTGTCACCGCAGCCCATCGTGATGACGACGTCGGCGTCCTCGACGTCCTCGGTGGACAGCTTGGTGGGGATCTCCGCACCGATGTCCAGACCCCACTCCCCCAGCGCGGCGACGGCGGCGGGATTGATCCGCTCGGCCGGTTCGGACCCGGCGGAGCGGACGACCACGCGGCCGAGCGCGTGGTGCCGCAGCAGCGCCGCCGCCATCTGCGAGCGACCCGCGTTGTGGACGCAGACGAGCAGAACCTCCGGCCGGTCGGCCATGGAACACTCCCGGGGGATCGAGCGGACACACGAACGGTTACGCGGCTCACGCTACACCTCACATCAGGGTCGGCTGATGTATCGTCCGTCACCGTGTCCATCGACAGTGCCACCCTGACCTCACCCGACGACGCGACCGCACCGGACGTCACCGCACCCGACGAAGCGCACGGCTCACCCTCGCCCGGCGACGCGGTCCCGGCCGCGCCGCCGACCGACGTGCTGCGCCTGCTGGCGGAGCCACTGCGGGCCACGATCGTCGGCCTGCTCGCGCGCGAAACGCTGTGCACGTCCCACCTGGTCGCCGACACCGGGGCGAGCCAGACCAACGTCTCGAACCACCTGCGCCTGCTGCGCGAGGCCGGGCTCGTCACCACCGAGCCGTGCGGGCGCTACACCTACTACCGCCTGCGCCCGGAGCCGCTGCGCTCCGCCGCCGCGACGCTGTCCGACCTCGCCGCGACCGCCACCGCGCACGCGGAGATCAGGAGGCCGTGCCCGTGACGCGCACCGTGGAATCGCCCGCCGACCGCGACGTACTGCGGGGGCTGTCCTTCGTCGACCGGTTCCTGCCCGCGTGGATCCTCACCGCGATGGGAGCCGGGCTGCTCCTCGGCTCGCTGGTGCCGGGTGTGCGGCGCGTGCTGGACGCGGTGCGGGTCGGCGAGGTGTCGTTGCCGATCGCGCTGGGCCTGCTGCTGATGATGTACCCGGTGCTGGCGAAGGTCCGCTACGACCGGCTCGACACCGTCACCCGCGACCGGCGGATGCTGGCACTGTCGCTGGTGCTGAACTGGGTGCTCGGCCCCGCGCTGATGTTCGCGCTCGCCTGGCTGATGCTGCCGGACCTGCCCGAGTACCGCACCGGACTGATCATCGTGGGCCTCGCCCGCTGCATCGCGATGGTCATCATCTGGAACGACCTCGCCCGCGGCGACCGCGAGGCCGCCGCCGTGCTGGTCGCGCTGAACTCCGTGTTCCAGGTGCTCATGTTCGGCGTGCTCGGCTGGTTCTACCTCGACCTGCTGCCGGGTTGGCTGGGCCTCGACACGACCTCGATCGCCGTGTCCCCGTGGACGCTGGTGCTCAACGTGGTGGTCTTCCTCGGTATCCCCCTGGTGGCCGGCTACGCCACCCGGCGCCTCGGCGAGCGCGCCCGGGGCCGCGCGTGGTACGAGAGCCGGTTCCTGCCCCGCATCGGGCCGGTGGCGCTGTACGGGCTGCTGTTCACGATCGTGATGCTCTTCTCCTTCCAGGGAGAGACCATCACCGACCGCCCCGGTGACGTCGCCCGCATCGCCCTGCCGCTGCTGGCGTACTTCGCGCTGATGTGGGCGGGCTCGTACGCACTGGGCAGGGCCTCGGGGCTGGGCTACGCGCGCACGACGACGCTCGCGTTCACCGCGGCGGGCAACAACTTCGAGCTCGCCATCGCGGTGGCCATCGGCGTGTTCGGCGTGACCTCCGGGCAGGCACTGGCCGGGGTCGTGGGCCCGCTGATCGAGGTGCCCGTCCTGGTCGCCCTCGTCTACGTCAGCCTGTGGCTGCGCCGCCGCTGGCGCACCCGCGCCGCCCGCACCTGATCCGGGCGAAGCGGGTGGAACGCGGACACGCCGTGAGTCGTCACGGCCCACGGCGTGTCCGCGGGCATCGGGGCGCGGCTCACATGGAGCGCGCCTTGAGGTAGCGCACGATGCCGGGCATCTGCGTGGCGAGCGCACCCGCCACCGCCACACCGAGCAGTCCCGCGACCGCCCACCGCACGCCTGCCCGGCTTCTCGTCGCCTTCCCGGTCATGACTGGCTCCCTCCGGTTCGCAACAGGGTTTGGATGGCTTCCTGCGGCGAGGCGCAGGCCCGGCGGACCCGGTAGTCGTGCAGCCGGTCGAAGGTGTCCTCGTCCAGCCGCACCCAGCGGTGCGCGCCGAAGTACCGCCGCCGCAGCTCGTGCCACCGCCGCGCAGGAATCCGGTACCGGGCCTCGCTGTCGGTGGGCAGCGCGGCGGCGGCGAGCCGCCCGTCCACCGCGTGGAACACGGTGCCGCTGAACAGCAGCCGCAGCGGCACGTCTCCGTCGGAGAGCGCCTGGAGGTAGCTCACCGACGCCAGCTCGACGTCGCTCCCGCACGGCACGGGCACCCGCACCACGGTGCTGCCCGTGAACCGGGGCACGACCACGGTCGGCTGGGCCCAGACGAGATCACCGAGACTGTCGGCCCACTGCTCGTCGGTGCCGAACACGCCGCGCAGCGCGCGCCGCGTCGCGGCGTCGTAGTCGCGCAGCGCGGCGGCGATGCGCACCGACACCGACAGCACCACGCAGTGCACCGGCCCCGGTGTTGAGCAGGAGATCTCCACGGCCAACCGCAACGTCGGCACGGTCGCCAGCGGCTCGGCGTCGGCCCCGGTGACGCGCCAGGACAACGCCGGGGTCACGCTCGTGTCCGCGCTCACGGCGGCGAGAGGTTCGGCATACCGGGCAGGATCGGATTCTTCGTCGACGGACGGATCCCCGTGGAGCGCCGTGCCGTCGACCGCCCGTCCGGCGTGTGCCCGGGCTGCTTCTCGTAGTGACCGCTGCTGTTGCCCTGCCGCACCCCTCGCGTGTGCGAGGGGAGGTCGGTACTCACGTCCGGCTTGCCGATCCGGACGTGGGACGACCGCCGTCCCGCAATTCGGTGAAGAACTCCTCGATCACGTGCCATACCTCGTCACCTCCCGTCATTCCGCTCCACTGGTGTCGTACCCGGGCGGTGAGCCGGTAACAGTCGTCCAGGCCCACCACCCAGTGCTCGTCGAGGCCCCGGTGGGTGAGCAGGGCCGTCACCTCGGTGTCCAGCTCGGCCAGCACCGGGTTGGCGCGGACCACGCGGTCCCACGCCTCGTCGTCCACCGGGGTGGTGACCACGCCGAGCGGACTCGGGTAGTGGGCGGTGACCGGCGCTGCGGCAGGCGGAAGGCCGTGCGGTGCCGCCCGTGTCCGCGCGGGTTCCGCTCCGCCACCGGGTTCGTGCCGGACGAAGAACACCAGCCGCACCGGCACGCCCAGCCCGGCCCAGAGCACGTCGTCGATGCGCAGGTCCGGCAGCCGCCTGCGCGTTCGCGGCACGCTCCGGTAGCGCCCGCCTGCCGCCGCCTTGCGGTCGAACAGCACCCCGCACGCCTGGCAGGAACACCGGATGCGCTGGTCGGTGACCTCCAGCAGGTGCCGGTGCTCAGCGGGCAGCGGTTCGGCGCAGAGCTCGCATGCCTGCGTGGAGCCGGTCCGCGCCGGGGTGCCTGCCTCGCGGTCCCGCTCGTTCCGCACGAGACCGCGCAGGCCGGTGAGCGGGGGGATGGCGGTCATCGCGCTCACCGCGCCCGCACCGAGGTCAGCGGCACGAACGCGGGCGCGGTGCGCCGCTCGACCCGCACCTCGCCCACCTCCGGCGCGGCGGCGCGCACGAGGTCCTCGACGCCCTCCGCCGAGCCCTCGGTCACCTCGACGGTGGCCACCCCGTCC
>NZ_KB912712.1:63535-73979 GCF_000383795.1 Saccharomonospora saliphila YIM 90502 | reverse complement strand
GAGCCGAGCCAGCGTCGCGCGCACGCGGGTCGGGGCGTCGTGCGGGTGCAGATCGTGCACCAGCAGCAGGTGCCCCAGCAGGTCGTCGCCCGCGAGCGCGTCGAGCAGCGCGCCGTCGGCACGGGCGACGATGCGCTCCAGCGCCTCGCCGTAGACGTCGGCCAGTGCCCGCACGGTGGTGGTGGCGGTCTCGTCCGGACCGTCCACCAGCTCCCCCAGCAGTGTGTCGAGCCGCCCGAGGCGCTCGGCGATCTCGCGGCTGTCCCACATCGCCCGCCTCACTCCCCCGGGTGAGCCGCGCCGAACGTGGGCGAGGCGATCTTGTTGAGGACCTTGCCCTCGCCGAGGTACATGTGCACCCCGCAGGGCAGGCACGGATCGAAGCTGCGCACCGTGCGCATGATGTCGATGCCCTTGAAGTCCTCCCTGCCGTTCTCCTCGAAGATCGGCTGCCCCTGCACGGCGTCCTCGTACGGTCCCGGGGTGCCGTAGACGTCGCGGGGACTGGCGTTCCACGGCGTCGGCGGGTACGGGTGGTAGTTGGCGATCTTGCCGTCGCGGATCACGAGGTGGTGCGAGAGCACTCCGCGCACCGCCTCGTGGAAGCCGACCCCGAGCCCCTCGTCCGGAACGTCGAAGTCGGTGAACACCTTCGTGTTCCCGCCGCGCACCTCCTCGAGTCCCTTGTCGACGAAGTGCAGCGCCATCGCGGCCGCGTACGCGACGAAGTACATGCGCGCCCGGTCCCGCTCCAGCGTGTTGGCGAACCGCGGAGGCCGCCACTGCAACGTCATCTCCTTGGTCTGCGGGGTGGCGGGCAGGGTGATCCGCACGGCGCCGCCGGTGGCCTTGACGTACGGCGTGTCGACGAGGCCGTTGAGCGCGGTGGCCCAGAGCCGGGCGAGCGGGCCGCCGCCGGTGTCGAGCGCGAGGTGTTCCTGGCTGCCCGGGTCGAACCAGCGCGGGCTCATCACCCAGCTGTAGTTGCCGTTCTCCAGGTCGCGGCCCTGTGGGGCGGGCAGCGTGGTCTGGTTCCACGGGTGCCGCTGGTCCACGGGGTTGCCGAGCGGGTCGCGGGTGACGAAGGTCTGTTCGTTCGCCCAGTCGTCGTAGTACGAGCTGCCGAGCAGGATGCGCATGCCGAGGTTGATGTCGACCAGGTTGTTCGTGACCAGGTCGCCGTCGACGATGATGCCCGGGCTGACGAACATGTCCCTGCCCCAGGCGCCCATGTTCTCGTAGCGGTAGTCGACGCTGTAGGGGTCCTGGAAGCATCCCCAGCAACCGAGCATGACGCGCCGCCTGCCGACCTCCTCGTAGCCGGGCAGGGCGTCGTAGAAGAAGTCGAACACGTCGTCGTTCATGGCCACCGCGTGCTTGATGAAGTCGAGGCAGCGCATCAGCCGGGAGAGGTAGTCGGTGAAGACCTGCGGGGTGGCCACGGTGCCGACGCCACCCGGGTACAGCGTCGACGGGTGGACGTGCCTGCCCTCCATGAGGCAGCACATCTCCCGGGTGATGCGGCTGACCTCGAGCGCCTTCTTGTAGACCTCGCCCTCGAACGGGTTGAACGCGCGCATGATGTCGGCGATGGTGCGGTAGCCGTGCAGCTCGCCGCGCGGCGCGTCGGTGGTCTCGGCACGCCTGAGCAGTCCCGGGTTGGTCTCGGCGACCATGCGCTCGCAGAAGTCGACGAAGACCATGTTGTCCTGGAAGATGGTGTGGTCGAACATGAACTCGGCGGCCTCGCCGAGGTTGATGATCCAGTCGGCCAGTGGCGGCGGCTTGACACCGTAGGCCATGTTCTGCGCGTAGATCGAGCACACCGCGTGGTTGTCGCCGCAGATCCCGCAGATGCGGCTGGTGATGAAGTGCGAGTCGCGCGGGTCCTTGCCCTTCATGAACACGCTGTAGCCGCGAAACAGCGACGAGGTGCTCTTGCACTCGACGACCTCGTTGTTGGCGAAGTCCACTTTGGTGTAAATGCCGAGGTTGCCGATGATGCGGGTGATCGGGTCGAAGTTGACCTCGACCAGCTCCCGCTGCGTCGGGACGCTGACCTCGCGCTGTGTCTGTGCCATCGTGTGTCGCTCCTGCGTGGTGGGACTTCTCAGACTCGGGGGTAACGCGGCTGGTATCCGGTGGTGAGCTTCGGGCCGGGGTGGCGCCACTGGGGCTCGGTGTTCGCGCTCTTGTTGGTGATGCTGCGCATCCGGCGCACGAACGGGCCGTAGACCGACAGCAGCGCCGAGGACAGCGACCCGCCGGGGGGTTCGTCCATGAAGGGCATGAACTTGTCGGGAAAGCCCGGCATGGTGCAGCCGATGCAGATGCCACCGACGTTCGGGCAGCCGCCGATGCCGTCCATCCACCCGCGCTTGGTGACGTTGCAGTTCACGACGGGGCCCCAGCAGCCGATCTTGACCTGGCACTTCGGCGAGTTGTAGTCGTAGGCGAAGTCGGCCTGCTCGTAGTAGGCCGCGCGGTCGCAGCCCTCGTGCACGGTCTTGCCGAACAGCCAGGTCGGGCGCAGCTGCTCGTCGAGCGGGATCGTGGGTGCCAGTCCCGCGGCCTGGTGCAGCACCCAGAGCAGGGTCTCCATGAAGTTGTCCGGCTGCACGGGGCATCCCGGCACGTTGACGACCGGAAGGCCACCCGCCGAACGGAAATCGTCACCGAGATAGTCGACAAGGCCCATGCATCCGGTCGGGTTTCCCGCCATCGCGTGAATTCCGCCGTACGTCGCGCAGGTGCCGATCGCGACGACCGCCCACGCTTTCGGGGCGAGTTCGTCGATCCACTTGTTGAGCGTCTTCGGCTTTCCGGTCTCCGGGTCGTTTCCCATCGCCGTCCAGTACCCGTCGCCGGTGTGAATGTTCTCGTTCGGGATCGATCCCTCGACGACGAAGATGAAGGGCGCCCCGAGATCACCCTGCGCCGCCCGGTGGAACGGCGCGAGAAAGTCGTCGCCGGTCTCGTAGGCGAGCACCTTGTTGTGCAGGTGCACCTTCGGGATGCCCGGAACAGCCTGCAACACCACGTCCTCGATGCTGGGCAACGACGCCGCGGTGACCGACACCGTGTCGCCGTCGCAGCTCATTCCTTCCGACGTCCACAGAATGTGGATCTCGTCGACTCCGGTCTCGGTCGCCTCTGTGCTCATGGGACACAGAATGCGGGCGCCCGCGCCGCCGCGCACGACAGCGAACACGTCCGGACCAGGCCTGTTTGAGCGCGATTCCACCGGGGTACCGAGCGTGGTTTCCCTCTCCGGCGCACCGCGTCCCGGCCGTGCTCGCCGATTTGTGCGCCGCCGCACGCCGGTCGTAGCGTGAGGAAACCGCGACGGCGAGTCATCCCGACCGGACACACGAGACACCACGATCAATTCCGCACCCGAGAGAGACCGGTGGCGACCAGTGCCAGATCGTCCATTCTTCGAACAGTGCGTCGACGACGCCCTCGCGGCCCGGGAGGAGCCCCTCGAATCCCTGGTGGCCGAGGCGGAGCCGGTGGCGCGGGCCTGTCACGCGATGGCCGAACGCTTCCACCGCGGCGGCACGCTCATCGTGTTCGGCAACGGCGGCGGCGCGACCGACGCGCAGCACATCTCCGTCGAATTCGTGCACCCCGTCCTCGTCGGCAAACGCGCGCTGCCCGCTCTCTCGCTCACCGCCGACGTCGCCACGATGACCGGGATCGCCGCCCGGGCCGGGTTCGACGAGGTGTTCGCCCACCAGCTTCGACACCTCGCGGTCGCCGACGACCTGGCGCTCGGCCTTTCGGTGGACGGCGACTGCGGCAACGTACTCCGCGGTCTCGAACAGGCGCACGCGATGGGCCTGCTCACCGTCGCGCTGGTCGGGGCCGACGGCGGCGCGATCGGCGCCAGCCCGGCCGTCGACCACGTGCTGCGCGCCGACTCGCACGACCCGCGCGTGATCAAGGAAGTGCACGTGACCACCTACCACATCCTGTGGGAGCTGGTGCACGTGTTCTTCGACCACCCGGGCGCGCTGACCGCGGAGGCCGCGTCGTGAGCGCCCCCGGCTCCGGGACGCCTCCCGCGCCGGAACCACCGCAGGCCTGTCATCTCGGTGACGCCCCCGAACCGGAGGCGGGCTGCGTGACCTGTTCCGACACCGCCGTGCGCGTGCGGGTGCTGCGCGTGCTCGACGACGGCATGGCGCTGGTGGACACCGGCGCCGGGCACGAGGAGGTCAGCGTCGCGCTCGTACCAGCCGACGTGGTCGCGCCCGGCGCGGTGCTACTGGTGCACGCACGAGAAGCGATCGGAGTACCCCGATGACGGATGCGATGAGTTCGCTGTACCCGTTCCTCTACGACACCGGGCGCGACGGCGACGTCGACGCCGTGCTCGCCGAGGTGCGCGCCTCCACGGCGCACAAGGCACGCGAGATCCTGGAGCTGCGCCGCCTCGTGCACCGCGAGCAGCGGCATGAGCTCGCCGCCTGCGGCGCGGCGCTGGCCGCGCGGTTCGCCCGGGGTGGACGGCTGTTCGCGTTCGGCAACGGTGGCAGCTCGACCGACGCGCAGGATCTGGTCACCCAGTTCCTCGACCCGCCGGGCGCCGCGCCGCCACTGCCCGCGTTCGCGCTCACCGCCGAGGCGGCCGTGGTGACCGCGCTGAGCAACGACGTCGGGTTCGACCTGGTGTTCTCCCGCCAGCTCGCGGCGTTCGGCCGCGGCGACGACATCGCGGTCGGGCTGTCCACCAGCGGCAACTCGGCGAACCTGCTCGCGGCGTTCGACGCGGCCCGCCGGGTGGGCATGCTCACCGTCGGCATCACCGGCGACACCGGCGGCAGGATGGCCGAGCTGGACTCCATCGACCACCTGTTCGTGGTGCCGTCGTCCTCGGTGCACCGCATCCAGGAGGCCCAGACCACGATCTACCACCTGTTGGCCGAGCTCGCGGCGAAGGGGACGCGATGAGCGCCCGGGGGGACGCGATGACCGAGGAGGCCGTCAAGGCGGTCACCGACGCCGTGCTCTACGAGGGGTATCTGCTCTACCCGTACCGCGCCACGGCGGCGAAGAACCAGGCGCGCTGGCAGTTCGGCGTGCTGGTGCCGCCCTCGTACGCCACCACCGGCACTGGGGAGCACTCCGCGTGCCGCACCGAGTGCCTCTGTGAGGTGGAGCCGGGCGCCACCGTGCGGGTGCGCGTGCGGTTCCTCCAGTCCCAGCGGCGCACCGTCGAGGCTCGCGTCGACCCGGGTGAGGCCGGTCCCGCCGACCACCGGGAGGTCGGCGCGCTGGTGGTGGGCGACGAAGAGATCCTGCCCTGGGACGAGGCGGTGGAGCGCGAGCACGAGGTCGTGCTCCCGATCGAGGACCTGCTCGCGGAGGGCGACCGGGTGGAGCGCGTGGTCGTGCGCGGCGGCGAGTGGACCACGGGCGTGGCGGGCGGCCGGGTCGTGCGCCGCAAGCACCCGCTGCACGCCGAGGTGCGCTGCCGGGCCGAGCGCCTGCCCGGCGTCGTGCGGCTGCGCGTCACCGTCGCCAACACCAGCACGGTGGACTGCTCGCGACACTCGCGGGACGAGGCGGTGCGGCACTCGCTGATCGCCGCGCACACGGTGCTCACCATCGACGGAGGACGGTTCCTCTCCCAGCTCGACCCACCGGAGTGGGCCGCCGCGTACGCGGCGGAATGCGTCAACGAACACACCTGGCCGGTGCTGATCGGCGACGACGCCCGTGACGACACGATGCTGTCCTCCCCGATCATCCTCTACGACCACCCGAAGGTGGACCCGGCCAGCCAGGGCGACTTCTTCGACGCCTGCGAGATCGACGAGATGCTGACCCTGCGCACGCTCACGCTGACCGACGAGGAGAAGCGGCAGGCCCGCGCCACCGACGAGCGCGCCCGCCGCATCGTGGACCGCGTCGAGGACCTGCCGCACCAGCCGAGGCAGGCCATGCACGGCCGTGTGCGCGTGGTGCGCGTCGGCGGACGGGAGATCGGTACCGGGGACAAGGTGGTGCTGCGTCCGGCGCCGTCGGGTGACGCGCAGGACATGTTCGTCGCCGGGCGCGTGGCCACCGTCCGCTCCGTGCTCGAGGACGTGGACGGCACGGTGTTCCTCGCGGTCACCGTCGACGGCGATCCCGCCGAGGAGTGGCAGCTCGACCAGGGCCGCTTCCGCTACTTCACCACCGAGGAGGTGGAACCGGTGGCCGGCGACGGGCCCGGTGACGATGCCCGGGACGGCGACCCCGGTGGCGGGCCCCACGGCAGGGCCCGCGGCCACCGTCCCGACGGGACCGTGCCGTGACGGCGCGGGTGCTCGTCGCCGGGATCGGCAACGTCTTCCTCGGCGACGACGGGTTCGGCGTCGAGGTGGCTTCCCGGCTCCGCGAGGCCGACCTGCCGCGCGGGACCGTGGTCGGCGACTACGGCATCTCCGGGATGCACCTGGCCTACGACCTGCTCGACGCCGGGTACGAGACGACGATCTTCGTGGACGCGGCCCCTCGGGGTGACCCGCCGGGCACGCTGTCCGTGCTGGACGTGACCGAGGCCGCGCGGCAGGCCCCTGTGGAGGAGCCCGCCGACGCGCACGGGATGACACCCGCGGCGGTGCTGTCGCTGTTGCGCAGGCTGGGCGGCGTCCCGGGCCGGGTGCTCGTGGTGGGGTGCGAGCCCGCCGACACCGGCGAGCGGATCGGCCTGAGCCCGGCCGTGGAGGCGGCCGTTGAGAACGCGGTGTGGCGGGTGGTCGAACTCGCCGGCACCGCCGTGGAGAGAGGTGGTGCCGATGTGTCTCGGCATTCCGGGTGAGGTGGTCGAGATCCTGCCGGACCGGCCGGATCTGGCGAGGGTGAACGTCAGCGGGGTCCGCCGCGCGATCAACGTGGGCCTGCTCGATTCCGACCCGCCCCGCCCCGGGGAGTGGGTTCTGATCCATGTCGGGTTCGCACTGTCCAAGATCGACGAAGAGGAAGCGGCGGCGGTGCTGCGGTATCTGGAGGAACTCGGCCAGGCCTACACCGACGAGGTCGACGCGCTGAGCCAATCGATGATCGAGTGAGGACGGCGGACATGCGATTTGTCGACGAGTACCGCGACGCGGACACCGCGCGGGCACTGGCCGCGCGGATCGAGCGGCTGTGCGAGCCGGGCCGCGAGTACAAGTTCATGGAGGTGTGCGGCGGGCACACCCACACCATCTACAAGCACGGCATCGCCGACCACCTTCCCGAGCAGGTGTCGCTGGTGCACGGCCCCGGGTGTCCGGTGTGCGTGATCCCGATGGGCCGGGTCGACGATGCCATCCACATCGCGAGCAGGCCCGACGTCATCATGACCTCGTTCGGCGACATGATGCGCGTGCCGGGCAGCGGCGGCACCTTCTTCGATTCGAACTCCGAGGGCACCGACATCCGCATGGTGTACTCGCCGCTGGACTCGCTCACGATCGCGCGGAACAACCCGGACAAGCACGTGGTGTTCATGGCGATCGGGTTCGAGACCACCGCGCCGTCCACGGCGATGACCCTGTTGCGGGCCGAGCGGGAGGGCATCGAGAACTTCTCGGTGTTCTGCAACCACGTCACGATCATCCCCGGCATCAAGGCGATCCTGGACTCGCCGGACCTGCGGCTCGACGGTTTCCTCGGGCCGGGCCACGTCTCGACCGTGATCGGCTGCCGCCCGTACGAGTTCGTCCCGCGCGACTACGGCAAGCCGATGGTCGTCGCGGGCTTCGAACCGCTCGACATCCTCGGCTCGGTGCACCACCTGCTGCGCCAGCTCCGCGAGGGCCGCTGCGAGGTCGAGAACCAGTACTCGCGCGTGGTGCCGTGGCAGGGCAACCCGGTCGCGCTGGACGCCATCGCGACGACGATGGAGCTGCGCCCCTACTTCGAGTGGCGCGGCCTCGGCTTCATCTCCCACTCGGCGATGCGGCTGCGCGACGAGTACGCCCGGTTCGACGCCGAGCGCGTGTTCTCGCTGCCCGGTGTGCGCGTGGCGGACCCGAAGGCGTGCCAGTGCGGCGAGGTCCTCAAGGGCGTGCTCAAACCGTGGGAGTGCAAGGTGTTCGGCACCGCGTGCACCCCGGAGACCCCCATCGGCACGTGCATGGTCTCCCCCGAGGGGGCCTGCGCGGCGTACTACCAGTTCGGCCGGTTCACCCGGGAGCGGATCAGGGAGGCGAGCACGGCATGAGGACCGAGGACGAGGTGCTCGACCGCATCGACCGGGCGCGCAGGCGCAAGCCGAAGGTGCGCGAGGAGCGCATCACCACCGCCCACGGCGCGGGGGGCAAGGCGAGCCAGACGCTGGTCGAGGCGGTGTTCGTCGACGCCTTCCGCAACGCGCTGCTCGAACCGCTCGGCGACGCCGCCGACCTCGTGCTCGGGGGGACGCGGCTGGCGATGACCACCGACTCGTTCGTGGTCTCCCCGTTGTTCTTCCCCGGCGGCGACATCGGCGACCTCGCCGTCAACGGCACGGTCAACGACCTCGCCGTCTCGGGTGCGACTCCGGCCTACCTGTCCTGCGGGTTCATTCTGGAGGAGGGCTTCGAGGTGGCCGAGCTGCGCCGCATCGTGGCGTCGATGACCCGGGCGGCCGAGCGGGCGGGCGTGTCCCTTGTCACCGGCGACACGAAGGTGGTCGGCAGGAACTCCGGCGACGGCTGCTACATCAACACCACCGGCGTCGGCGTGCTGCCCGCCGACCGGGCGCTGGGCATCCACACCGCCCGCCCGGGCGACGCGGTGCTCGTGTCCGGCCCTGTCGGCGACCACGGCACGACGGTGATGCTGGCGCGCGGCGAGCTCGACATCGAGGCCGATCTGGTGTCCGACACCGCGCCGCTGAACGGCCTGTGCGCGCGGCTGTTCGACGTGCCGGGCGTGCGGGCGGTGCGGGACGCGACACGCGGTGGGGTGGCCACGGTGCTCAACGAGATCGCCCGCGCGGCCGACGTGTCGGTCGTGCTGGACGAGAGCGCGGTGCCGGTGCGTGACGAGGTGCGCGGGGCCTGCGAGCTACTCGGCATCGACCCGCTCTACGTCGCGTGCGAGGGCCGGTTCGTCGCCGTGCTCGACGACGCCCGCGCCGACGAGGCGGTGGCCGCGCTGCGGGCCGACCCGCTCGGCGCCGACGCCACCGTGATCGGCCGGATCGGGGCGGACCCGCCGGGCACGGTGCTGTTGAACACGGTCTTCGGCGGTACACGGATCGCCGACCTGCTGGTCGGAGACCCGCTACCCCGGATCTGCTGACGGCACCGGACCCGATGCACGAGTTGTCGATCACGCAGGGCGTGGTGCGGGCGGTCGTGGAGCACACCGGCGGCGACCGGGTGCTCGTGGTGCGGCTGGAGATCGGCGCGCTGTCCGGGGTGGAGGTGGACTCGGTGCGGTTCTGCTTCGACGCCGTCACCCGGGGCACTCCGCTGGACGGCGCGGAACTGGTCGTCGACCGGCCCGAAGGGCGCGGCCGGTGCAGGCCCTGCGGTGCCGAGTTTCCCCTCGGCTCCGTGCTCGACGGCTGCGCGTGCGGCTCGCTCGACGTCGAGGTGGTCGCCGGAGAACAACTGCGGATACGGAACGTGGAGGTGGCACGCGATGTGCGGAACATGCGGGTGTGACGGGGACGTGCTCGTCGACGGGGAGGGCCTGGTCTCCGACGGCGCGGACCGTGCCGGTGCGGTGCCGGCGCAGGCGCACGGACGCGCGACGGTGGAGGTCGAGCAGGACGTGCTGGCCACCAACGCCGCGCTGGCCGAGGACAACCGCCGGTGGCTGGCCGAACGCGGGATCAGCGCGATCAACCTGATGAGCGCGCCCGGCTCGGGCAAGACCACGCTGCTCAGCGCCACCGTCACGGCCCTGGCCGGGGACGTGCCGGTGGCCGTGGTGGAAGGCGACCAGGCCGGTTCGATCGACGCCGACCGGCTGCGCGGCGCGGGATGCCGCACGGTGCAGGTCAACACCGGCTCGGGTTGCCATCTCGACGCGGACATGCTCGCCCGCGCGCTGCGCGAGCTGGACCCGGCCCGCGGGGCGACGGTGTTCGTCGAGAACGTCGGCAATCTCGTGTGCCCTGCGCTGTTCGACCTCGGCGAGCAGCGCAGGGTGGTGCTGGCCTCGGTCACCGAGGGCGAGGACAAGCCGCTGAAGTACCCCGGGATGTTCCGCGCCGCCGACGTGGTCGTGCTGACCAAGTGCGACCTGGTGCCGCACCTGGACTTCGATCCCGGTCACTTCGGCGGCCACCTGCGCAGGGTGAACCCGGACGCGGAACTGATCGAGGTCTCCGCCGCCACGGGCGCGGGGATGGATCAGTGGTTCCGGTGGTTGCGCTCGACCATGCCCGGCTCCGTGCCGTCCGCGCCCGCGGGCTCCGACCCGGCCACGGCCGCGGCGGTGCCCTCGGTCTCCTCGTAGGCGCCCGCCGCGC
>NZ_KB912712.1:51700-63435 GCF_000383795.1 Saccharomonospora saliphila YIM 90502 | reverse complement strand
CGGCCGCGCTCCCGGCACGCGCCGGACCGTCCTCGGCGCCCCGCCGAAGGTCTCGGCCGAGGTCGACGGCGCGCTCGTCCGGCTGGGCCTCGTGCTCAGTGTCCGGTTCGGCGCGTCGGTGCCGTCGGTCACCGACGCCGTGCGCGACCGCGTCCGCGAGCGCGTGACCGGGTTGACCGGACTGACCGTGACCGAAATCGACATCGAGGTCACCGAACTGGTGACCCGTGCCGAGCGCGCGGCCCGCACCGACTAGGCCGAAAGGACCCGTTCGTTGAGAATCGCCAACCGGCTGCTGACGGCGGTGCTGAGCCTGGTACTCATCGCCGCGGGCGTGCTGCTGATCATCGAGGTGGTCGCCGCGGGCGTCGGCGCGCAACCCGTGGTGTGGGACTGGCGTGCGCTGCACCGCTGGGCCGACGACACCGCGTGGCAGGACGGCGTCGTCCAACTGATCAGCCTGATCCTGCTGGTGGTCGGCCTGGTGCTGCTGCTGGCCGAGCTGAAGCGCCCGCGTCTGGTCCGGTTGCGCGCCCGGCCGATCGGCGAGCCGTCCGAGGCCCGCCCGGTCGACACCGCCTACACCCGGCGGGGCGTGGCCACGGCGGTGCGCTCGGCCGTGGCCGACCTCGACGGCGTCCGCTCGGCCCGCGTCTCCGTCAAGCGCCGCGTCGTCCGGGTGACGGCGAAGACCGCGAGCCACGACCGCGCCTCGGTCCAGGAGCTGCGCCGGGCGGCGGACGAGGCCGCGCGCGCACGGCTCGCGGATCTGGACCTGCGGTCGGCACCCTCGATCAAGATCCGCACCAGGAGCGTCTGATGCACGCCGACCGCACCAACCGGACCGTCCTGCTCGTCCTCGCGCTGCTGCTGCTGGCCGCGGGCGGGTTCGCAGGCGCCGCCTCGATCGGCCTGTTCGGCGAGGCCACGCGACGGCGCATGCTGACCGACAACGTGGTCGCCGAGTTCATCGGGCGCAACGGCGCCTGGTTCTGGCCGGTGGCGGCCGCGGTCGCCGTGCTGGTGGTACTGCTGTGCCTGCGCTGGCTGCTGGCGATCCTGTTCTCCACCGACCGCACCGGTGACCTGCCGGTGTCCGGCTCCGGCCCGGGACGCACCACGCTGTCGTCGAGCGCCGTGCCGAACGCGGTGAGCGAGGAGATCGAGAGCTACCACGGGGTCGACTCCGCGCGCGCCCGGCTCGTCGGCCCGGAGGAGCGCCCCACCCTCGTCGTCACGGCGACCCTCGAAGAGGGCGCCGACCTCGCCGCCCTGCGGGAGCGGATCGAGACCGAGGCGATGGCACGGGCCCGCGCCACACTCGACCGCCCGGACCTGCCCATCCGCCTCGACCTCGTGGTCAGCCCCCGCCGCACGGCCCGCGCCACCTGAACCCCTCCCCGCCCCTTTTGGCGTGTCGTCAAGGCCTCCTTACCTGCGTTGAGCGCAGTAAAGGAGGCCTTGACGGCACGCCAACACAGCCGTGAGCGCGCGAGGGTGTTCTACGCCGAGGTCGGGTTGCCGTCCCGGTCGGCGCCAGCGAGCCAGTGATCGGCCCACTCGTTGAGCGCACGCACGGCCCGCTCCAGGTCACGCCCTTTGGTCGTCAGGTGGTACTCGATGCACACCGGTGACTCGGGGATCACGGTCCGGTCGACGATGCCCTCCGCTTCGAGTTCCCTGAGCCGGGTGGTGAGCATCTTGTCCGTGAGGTCGGGGATCGTGTCGCGGATCTGGGAGAAGTGGGTGGCTCCGTGCAGGAGCGCACGGATGATCGCGCCGGTCCATCGGCGCCCGACCAGCTCGGCCGCTCGGTGGTAGTGCGGGCAGAAGGCCGCGTCGTAGTCGTATCCACCCATACGGGACACCATACCGAAGTGAAGCGACTGATTGCATGACAGCGACTTACCTTAATATAGTCACTAACTAGAGATTGGTGATCGAAGTGAGGTGAGCATGACAACGGTCGAGTCGTCCGCACCGCCACCACCGTCCGCTCCGTCCGAGCGGGCGTCCTGGCAGGCATGGTCGCGCGTCGCCGCCGTGGCCGTAGGAATCTTCGCCATGGTGACCGCCGAGCAACTTCCCGTCGGGTTACTGACCTCGGTCGGGTCCGAGCTCGCGGTCTCCGCCGGGACCGTGGGACTCACGGTGACCGTTCCGGGAGTGGTCGCCGCGATCGCGGCGCCGGTGATTCCACTCGCGGTGGGCACGCTCGACCGGCGGGTGCTGCTCGTGGCGCTCGTGGCGCTGTTGGCGCTGGCCAACCTGGTCTCCGCGCTGGCGTCGAGCTTCCCCGTCCTGCTCACAGCGCGCGTCCTCGTCGGCATGACCATCGGGGGATTCTGGGCGATCGCGGGGAGCGTGGCGACCCGGCTCGTCCCGCCTCACCAGGTGGCGAGGGCGACCACGGTGATCTTCAGCGGAGTCGCCGCCGCCAACGTCTTCGGCGTTCCGGTGGGCACGGTGCTCGGCGACCTCGCCGGCTGGCGCACGGCCTTCGCCGTCCTCGGTGCGCTGTCCGCGCTCGTACTGGTGTCGCTCACCCTCCTGTTGCCCCGGCTCCCGGCCACCGAACCCGTCCGTGGCCGCCAACTGCTCCGGCAACTGCGGCACCGACCGGTCCTGGCCGGTGTGATCGCCACCTTCCTGCTGGTCACCGGGCATTTCGCCGCCTACACCTTCGTCAGCCCTGCCCTCCAGATGATCTCGGGAATTCCCGGTGGAGCGATTGGTGCGCTCCTGCTCGCCTACGGAGCCGCCGGCATCGTCGGCAACTTCGGAGCCGGTATCGCCGCGGGCCGATCCGTCCGCCGCACCGTTCTCGCGATCAGCCTCGTTCTCGCCCTCGTCCTGGTTCTGTTCCCCGTACTCGGCGGAACAACGTCCGCGGGGATCACCCTGCTCGTGCTGTGGGGGCTGGCGTTCGGCGGTGTGTCGGTGAGTTTGCAGACGTGGATGCTCAAAGCCGCACCCGCCGACACCGAAGCGGCGTCGGCGTTGTGGGTGTCGATGTTCAACCTTTCCATCGCGCTCGGCGCCCTTGCCGGCGGCACCGTGGTCGACGCGAGCTCGCCTGCCGGCGCGCTGTGGCTCGCGGGCGGCCTCGTCGCGCTCACCCTGCTGGCGGTCCGGAGCACCCGAGGGGCCCGGCTGGACTGACCCGGGCGACCACCGAAAGGAGACTCGGGATGAGCGAGTCACAACCCAGCACGCGGATCACGGCGGACGATCTGCGTTACCTCGGCCGAACACTGCGCGGATCGCTGCTGCCCGCCCGCACCGGGGCGGACGCGGGATTCAACCGGATCGTGACCGGCCGCCCCTCGGCGGTGGTGCGGGCCGTGAACCGCACGGATGTCCAGACCTCGGTCCGCTGGGCGGCGGACCGAGGCCTCCCGATCGCCGTCCGAGCCACCGGACACGGGAACGCGGTACCCGCCGACGGAGCCCTGCTCGTGGAGACCTCGGCGATCAACGGCGTACGCGTCGATCCGCGTACCCGTACCGCGCATGTCGAGGCGGGGGTGCCCTGGGCCACCGTCGTACGGCAAGCCGCCAGACACGGACTTGCCCCGCTCAACGGCGCTGCTCCCACCGTCGGGGTGGTCGGCTACACACTGGGTGGCGGCCACGGTCCGCTCGGCCGGTCCTACGGCTACGCCGCCGACCGGGTTCGCGACCTCGAACTGGTCACCGCCGACGGAGTGGCCCGGGCTGCCTCCCCGGATCAGGCCCCGGAGTTGTTCTGGGCCGTGCGTGGTGGGAAGGGCAATTTCGGCGTGGTCACCGCGATGACCATCGATCTGTTTCCCGTGCCCGGCTTGTACGGGGGTGGACTGTTCTTCTCCGGCGACGACGCGGCTCGGCTCCTCCGTGCATGGCGCGATTGGACGGAGCACGTCCCGGATGCCATGCAGTCCAGCGTGGCCCTGATGCGCTCCAGTGACGACGCGCGTCTACCTCGCCCCGCGAGGGGACGCTTCCTCGTCCACGTTCGCATCGCGTTCAACGGCCCCGCGGACGAAGGGCGGCGATGGACCCGGCCGCTGCGCGGGAGGACGACACCGCTCGCGGACACGGTGACCGAGATGCCTTACAGCGACGTCGCCCGCATCCACAACGATCCCACGCGGCCAGGACGCTATTCCGAACGCTCGGCGCGGCTGTCACGGCTCGACGACACCGCGGTCGACACGATCGTCTCCTTCGCCGCGACCGGCGACGTCCCGGCGATCGAGGTCCGCCACCTCGGCGGGGCACTCGCCCGCCCTCCGGAACACGCCAACGCGGTGCCGTTCCGGGACACCGCCTACACAGTGTTCAGCGGAATCAGGGTGGAGCCTCGCGAAGCCGGGGACACGGACGACCGGCAGCGACGGCTGGTCGAGGCGCTGGAGCCGTGGCGTCACGGCGGCCCCTTCCTGAGTTTCATCAGCTCAAGGGAAGCCTCGGCCGGCCAGGTGCGCGCTGCCTACGACACGGACACCTACGGCGAGCTGGTCCGCGTGAAGCGGCACTACGACCCGGACAACCTCTTCCGGATCAACCACAACATTCCACCGGAGGCAGCCACGTCGTGACCGTTGTCACGGCTCAGGGTGAGAGGCGCCGGTGACGTCCGCGACCAGGCTCATCAGTCGCTCGACGTCGTGGGCCGCGCGGCCCACGAACAGGCCGTCCGGCCCCTTTTGGCGTGTCGTCAAGGCCTCCTTACCTGCGTTGAACGCAGTAAAGGAGGCCTTGACGGCACGGCAACACGACCGCGAGTAGACGCGCTTCACACCGGACGGGGTGGCCGGCCCCGGTCCGGTGTCCGCAAGGCAGCGCATGGAGATCGCCCCTTGTGACCAGGCGGGCTCGCCGCACCCGTTTCCGGGGCCATTCGAGATCAACTCGGTCTCGAGCGACAGTCGAGCCATGACGAGCAACGTGTAACCCGTCAAATGCTGAAAGCAATTTGCGGTCCTGGGGGTCACGCATGAACGTCGAGAACAGCACCATGCCTCGTCACCGGAAACTCGGACGTACAGCGGGGTGCGCCGCGGTGGTCGCGACTCTGGGCGTACTGGGCACGGCCACTCCCGCGGTCGCGTCCACCACGACACCGAGCAGCCCGCGCGGCGAGGTCGGCACCACCATCACCACGGCGAGCGCCGAACACTACGGCGAGCGCACCCTCCAGGGCACGTGGGACGCGGAGGTGCGCACCACCATCCCAAGCGAGGGAGAAAGCACACTCACCTTCCTCGCCGACGGCACACTCGGGCCGCCCGACAGCGGAACGTGGAAGGACGGGCCACACGGCACGTTCACGTTCGATCTCCGATACACCCGTTACGACGAGGACGGCACCGTGATCGGGCACACCGAGGGGCATCAACAGGGGCGCATCGACCAGCACGGGTTGACCTTCCGCTCCGCGGGCACGACCGAGGTCTACGACCTCGAGGGCAACGTGGTTCAACGTTTCGACCTGTTCATCAGCGCGACGCGAGCGGAAGACTGATTGCTCCGTTCGTGCACGATCACAAAGACGACTTGACTTCTTGTTAAGTCGAAGTTTCATCCTGGTCCAGTGACTGGGGAGCACCGCCGCAGCGGCACGTCGGCGACCGAAGGCCGCACGTCCCGTGCCGGACGTGTCGAACCACCGTATGCGCTCGAGCGCGGTGCTCACCTTCGCAGCGACGGGCCGGGAACCGGGTGCGCGGCAGGTCGAGCCGCGCCATACCGGCGCATCGCATCAATCGAACGAAGGACAAAAGGGGAGCCCGCTGTGGGCGAATACGGACCGGCCACTTTCGGTGACGTCACGGCTGACCACTACGACGACTGGGTCACACTCAGCACTCCGGAACGGGAGACCCGAGCGGCGGTAGATTTCCTCGCCGGGCTCGCACCCGGAGGCCGTGCACTCGAGCTCGGCATCGGGACCGGGCGGGTAGGCTTGCCGCTGGCCGAACGCGACCTCGAAGTACACGGAATCGAAGCTTCCGAGAAGATGATCGGTAAGCTGCGTGAGAAGCCGGGCGGTGCGACATTCCCGGTGCACGTAGGAGACTTCGCCGACGTGGCGGCACCCGGCGAGTTCGACCTCATCTTCATCGTATTGAACACGATTTTTAGCCTGACCACTCAGGACGAGCAAATTCGATGCCTCACCAACGTCGCCTCGAAACTGGCTCCGAACGGGATACTGGTCTCTGAAGCACTGGTACCGGATCCCGCACGGTTCGATCGCAATCAGCGGGTCAACGCCAGCCAGATCGAGTCCGACCGGATCAAGCTCGACATCTCCCGGCGCGACCCACTCAGCCAGGTGATCACTTCGTCGCACGTCGTCATCGGCCCACACGACACGACGATGCACACGGTCAAAGCGCGGCATGTTTCACCGGCCGAACACGATCTCATGTGTCGGATCGCCGGCCTCCGCCTCCGCGACCGGTTCGGCGGATGGCGCGGGGAACCGTTCACGGCGACGAGCACCAAGCACATATCCGTCTATGTCAAAACAGATGACTAACGACGCCGAGCCTGTGGCGGGGAGACCGGAACGTCTCGACCCCGCGCTACTCAAGCTCGGTGCCATCATGGTACCGGGTGCGTTCCTCTCGGCTCTGGACACCACCATCGTCGCGGTGGCGATCCACTCCGTCGGCGAACACTTCGGTTCGCCGCTTTCAACAGTGCACTGGGTCACCGCCGTGTACCTATTGGCGCTGTGCGTGTCGATGCCGGCCACCGGCTGGGCCGTCGAGCGGTTCGGTGCACGACGAGTATGGATGACCGGACTGACGATCTTCCTGATCACCTCGCTACTGTGCGCCACCGCGACTTCGGTGACCTCGCTGGTGGTCTACAGAGCGCTCCAAGGACTCGGCGGTGGAATGCTGGCACCGGTCGCGCAGATCATTCTCGGTCGCGCGGCCGGTCCCGGCCGGATCGGCCGCATCATGACCCTGGTCAGTGTTCCGACCCAGATGGCACCGGTGCTGGGACCGACCGTCGGCGGACTGCTCGTGGAGACCATGGGCTGGCGTTGGATCTTCATCGTCAATGTGCCCATCGTGCTGATCGCTTTGGTCGCGTCGTGGTTCGGACTGCCCCGCGAGACCGCTCAACCGGTCAAGCGGCTGGACACGGTAGGCATGCTGCTGTTGGCTCCCGGATTCGCTGCCTTGATCTACGGACTGTCGAGCATCACCGGAAGCGAGGAGGGCTCGCTCGAGGCGGAGGTGACGAGCCCGACGGTGCTGCTCGCACTATCGACGGGTGCCGTGCTGCTCGCGGCCTACGTCGGGCACGCCTTGCGCACGCGCCGCGAACCCATCATCGACATAAGAATCTTCGCGAACGGACGGTTCGCCGCGGCGGTCGCCTTCGGTTTCTGCGCGAACGTGACGATGTTCAGCATGACGCTGCTGCATCCCCTGTACTACCAGCAGGTCCGTGGCGAGGGCGCTTTCGACGCCGGGCTACTGCTGGCACCGCAAAGTGTGGGGATCGTGCTCGCGCTGCTGGTCGCCGGTCCGCTCACCGACCGGCTGGGGCCCCGGACGATCGCGGGCAGCGGAATTCTCATCACCATCCTCGGCCTGCTCGCCTATACCCAGGTCGGTACCGACACCAACGAAGTGTTCCTCGCCGCGGTGCTTCTCGTCGCGGGACTCGGCATCGGCACGGCCACAGTGCCGATGATGACCGCCATCTATCAGATCGGGCTACCACGCACAGCCATACCGCGAGCGACGAGCACCCTCAACGTGGCCGGACGAGTGGGCGGCGCGTTCGGCACGGCAGTCATCGCGGTCACGCTCCAGTGGCAGATCGCGCGGGTCTCTCCCGGAAACGCCGCGGCCGACACCGCCGCACTCGCCGTCGCGTTCGGCAACACATACTGGTGGATCATCGCGTTCAGCCTTGTCGCGCTCATTCCACTGTGGTTCATGCCTCGACGAGTCGTCCGTTCCTCCCCCGATGAATTCACCGCTGACAAGGCGCGACCGAAAGGCGGCGATTGACCTCATGCGATCGATACGGGTGTCCGTGCTCGCCCGTGCCACGACGGCACTGCTGTCCGCGGCCCTCGTCGCGGCACCGTCCGCCCTGGCCCACGAAGCTGACGCCGACCACGGACAGCGCCGACTCTGGGATGATTTCAGCGGCGGTTTCGACTACACCGGCCCGGACGCCAAGTGGACGGTTCCCGCTATCGGGCAGTTCGCGCACGGCGACGGCATACCGACCACCGAAAACGGCACCTTGACCGTGGTTCCCACCGGAGCGCACGGGAACCCGGGTACGCCCGCCTTCGCCTTCACCACCGGACAGCAACGACACGGCGGCGAGGGTGACCTCGACCAGGTGAAGTGGATGGCGATGGCGAATCATACCGCTTCCACCGGGTACAGCGGATTCGACGCTGAGCCAGGCCAGGTCCTGTCCTGTGAGACGACGATGAGCGGGCGCACCTTCGGCACCACCGATCATCCGTTCGGCGAGGCGGTCGGTGATCCGGACGGCGACCTCCGCCTCGCCGCGGCCTCGTTCGTGACACACGACCCGGAAACGCACTCGGTGTTCGACTTCGTGCTCACCAACAACACCCTCTACGCACTGTACGAACGGCTGAAAGAACCCGGAACCGAGCACGCCGGATTCACTTACGCCGTACCGGTCGCCGACCGGAGCCCGCACGAGAAACACACGCTCGAGATCGCACTCGACCGGTCGGCGGGCGCAGTGTCCTGGATTGTCGACGGCCACACGGTGCTGCGCGTGGACGACATCGGCTCGCGAGATCTTGACCCCCGGTATCGGCTGATGGAGCACGGCGGACGCGACGAGACACTTCACCCGCGCCAGCTCGCTTGTGGCTACGGGATGTTCACCTTTCTCGCCGGGTCGGTCGACGGGGGGTCTGGTTTGGTCCGGCTCTCCGACTCACCCGGGTACTACTTCGACACCCGAACCGGTTGGCCCTATCCGCAACGGTTCCTGGACTACCGCAGTCGCGAGTCGAACCGTTTGTGGGGACAAGGAGCCCTGATCGAGGCCGATAACCTGACGGTCATCTCGAAATCTTGATACGATCCAGCGGTCTGCATACGTTTCCTGACGATAGGTCGTACCGCAGACCATAATAGACGTTTCATCAGCCAGAAGAAGGAGATTGTTTTGACACAAGGAAAGAGCGCACTGGTCACCGGAGCGACGGGCGGCCAGGGCGGCGCGGTCGCCCGGGCGTTGCTGGAACGCGGCTGGTCGGTCCGTGCGCTCGTGCGCGACCCGGACAAGCAGGAGGCACGTGAACTCACCACGCTCGGCGCCGAACTGGTGCGTGGTGACCTCGATGACCCCGCGTCGGTCCGCGCCGCGGCCGCCGGGGTCGACGGTGTCTACAGTGTCCAGCCCGCGGACTTCGCGGACCCGCACTCGGGCGTGGAAGTGCGTCAGGGCACCGCGGTGGCCGACGCGGTGAAGGCGAACGGAATCTCGCACTTGGTGTACAGTTCCGTCGGAGGTGCCGAACGCGACAGCGGCATCGCGCACTTCGAGACCAAGCACCAGGTCGAAGACTACATCCGTTCGATCGGCGTCCCCGCGACGATTCTGCGTCCGGTGTTCTTCATGGAGAACTTCCCCTACATGCTCCCTGAGCCGGAGAACGGTGAGCGGGTCGCCCCGCTCGCGCTGGATCCCGGCACCCGGTTGCAGATGATCGCCTTGCGCGACATCGGCCGGATCGCCGCCGAGGCGTTCGACAACCCTGGCGAGTTCATCGGTACCGAAATCGAGATCGCCGGGGACGAACTAGCCGTGACAGAGATCGCCGAGCTTTTCTCCCGCGTCGACGGCGTCCCCACCCGATTCGTGCGGCAGTCTCTCGATGAGCTCCGTGCGGAGGCGGAAGAGGCGGCCAACATGTTCGAGTGGTTCGACACCAAAGGCTACCGCGCCGACATCCCCGCACTACGCCGGCGCCACCCCGACCTGCTCACGTTGGAATCCTGGCTGCGGCAGAACCGGTAAGTGACGACGATGCCCTTCACAGAAGCCGAATACGAGTACCTGACCACGCAGACGATTGGGCGGCTCTGCACTCTCGGCCCGGGAGACCAGCCGCAGTGTCGGCCGATCGTGTACTTCGTCAACCGCGAGCTCGGCACGATCGACATCGGAGGCTACAACAACAGCGACACGCAGAAGTTCCGCAACGTGCGGCGCCATCCGCGCGTGTCGTTGTTGGTCGATGATCTCGCGTCGCGCGATCCCTGGGTCGTGCGCGGCGTCGAACTACGTGGGGACGCGGAGGCTCTGCTCGACGCACCGCCCCCTGCTGAAGGCTTCGGCGCGGGAGTCATCCGCATTCACCCACGGCGCATCCTGTCGTGGGGCATGGACCCGAACGTGTACGGGACCCAGAGCAGAAACGTGAGCTGAAGGGAGAGACCGATGTCGCGGAACCTATCGGGCACGCGGGTCGACCTGTTGTCCTCAGTGAAGCAGGCCGCCGACGTGGCCGGTAGGCACGCCGCTGAGGGCGATGAGGCACGCCGGTTGGCACCCAGCGTGGTGGAGGCGCTCCTGGCGGCGGGCTTTTCCCGCCTGTTCGTCCCTACACGCTGGGGTGGACGTGCGGGTTCGTTCACCGAACTCCTGCACGCGGTCGCGGCCGTGGGGGAGGCGTGCACCTCGGCGGCGTGGTCCGCAGGACTCGCCGCGGGGAGTAGCCGCATGGCGGCGTTCTTGCCTCTGGAGGGACAGTCCGAGTTGTGGGCCGCGAACCCCGACGTTCCCATCGCGTGCGCGCTCAACCCGGCGGGCAGCGCAACGCCCGTCCCCGGTGGTTGGCTCCTGACCGGAGAATGGCCGTACGCTTCGGGTTCCGATTTCTCCGAGTGGGCTCTGCTCTACACGGAAGTGGTCGATGAGGGGGCCGAACGTGGGTTGTTCTTCGCGGTGCCCCGCAGCGCATACCAGGTCCGGGACACCTGGAACACCGTCGGTATGCGAGCGACGGCGAGCAACACCGTCGTCGTGGAGAACATTTTCGTGCCGCGACATCGCACTCTCGACAAGGATTCTCTGCTCCGGGGCGACAGCGTCGGCTCGACCGCGCGGTGTCATACCGTTCCCCATGTCGCGGTAACCGGCCTGTTGTTCGCCGCTCCCGCGCTGGGAGCGGCTCGGGGCATGCTTCGCACATGGACGGCGATCATGTCCACGAAGACTGGCCCGGGAGGGCGGGCGGCACGAGATCGCTCCGCCGTGCAACTGGCACTGACCCGGGCTGAGGGAGAGATCGACGCGGCGTCGATGTTCCTCGAACGAACGGCCCGGGTCTGCGACTCCGCGGAGATCGATTCGTGGCAGCAAGCCCGGAACGGTGCCGACTGTGCTCTGGCCGTCGACTACCTCTCCAGCGCAGTGGATCGTCTGTTCTCCACGTCCGGAACCGCAGGCCAACAACGGGCTACGGCACTGGAACGAGCGTGGCGGGACGTACGAGCGATCGCCAGCCATGCCGCGATGCAGATCGACATGATGGCGGCCCGCTACGCCACCCAGGTCCTGCGCCCGGCCGCCTGAGCAGAGGGCGGCCGATCGTGCCGGCCCCGTGACCGCCGCCAGCGTGGTCACGGGGCGTCGGCCGGACCCGTCACCTCCTCGACCAGGCTCATCAGTCGCTCGACGTCGTGGGCCGCGCGGCCCACGAACAGGCCGTC
>NZ_KB912712.1:49251-51600 GCF_000383795.1 Saccharomonospora saliphila YIM 90502 | reverse complement strand
GCGAGCTCCGGCCGAAGACCGGACGCGCCCGGCCGCTGGCCGAGCGCAGCGTCGGCACCCCGGACGCGGGGGCGACCTCGCTGGCGCTGGTCGTGACGGCGGTCGGGCAACTGCTGGCGCGAGAACAGGAACGAAGGGAGCCCCAGCATGGCTGACCGGCTGCGCATCGTCGTCGGCTCCGACGACGCGGGCTACGAGTACAAGGAGCGGTTGAAGGCCGACTTCGAGGCCGACGACCGCGTCGCCGAGGTCACCGACGTCGGCGTGGGAGCCGAGGGCCACACCGCCTACCCGCACATCGGCGTCGCCGCCGCACGCCTGGTCGCCGACGGCAGCGCCGACCGGGCGCTGCTCGTCTGCGGCACCGGCCTCGGGGTGGCGATCTCGGCGAACAAGGTGCCCGGTATCCGGGCCGTCACCGCGCACGATTCGTTCTCGGTCGAGCGCTCGATCAAAAGCAACAACGCCCCGGTGCTGTGCCTGGGCCAGCGCGTGATCGGCATCGAGCTGGCCCGCAGGCTGGCCTCCGAGTGGCTGGACTACCGCTTCGACCCGCACAGCTCGTCGGCCGACAAGGTCGCCGCCCTCGACCGCTACGAGAGCGAGGCGGGCGGGCCCTCCCCCGCCGAATCCACCTGCGGGTAGTGCCGCTCGTGACGACCACACGCACGACCCCCGGCGAGGCGGCAACGGCGCCGCCGCCGGGAGCCGTCCACGCGGCTGTACTCCCCTCCGGCGCGCTCCACACGACGCCGGTGTTCCCCTCCCGACGCGGAGCTTCCCGCGCGACGCCACCGCGCCGAAGCTGACGTCGCACCCGATCCCCGCACCCCCGGCCCGGTGACCGAGGCCGTTCGGCGTCGGCTCTACCCGGGCCCCTCCGTTTCCGGCTCGGCGTCGCCGGACGCGGCGAAGAAGGCGGTCTCATAGGCGCGCAACGTGTCGACGACCAGGCGTCGTTGCGCATCGGTCAACGGCGCGAGGGCGTGTCGCCACGCGCGTGCGCCGGGCGAGAGCCATTGGGAGATGGCCGGGCGGCTGTCCGCATCGATGTCGATGATGCGCCGGCGCCGATCGGTCTCGTCCTCCCGCCGTACCACCACTCCTTTGCGGCTGAGCTCACCCACGATCAGGCTCACCGTGGTGGGCGCGAGGCTGAGCCCCTCGGCCAGCCGGGAGACCGTCTGCGGGCCGTCCAGCAACAGCAAGGACAGCAGGGAGAGGTGCCTCGGGGCCAGGTCGAACGACCGTAGCCGGTCGGGCGGCGGGAGCCGCTTGATCCTGCCCACCAGGCGCGGCATCAGCAGCATCAGTTCCCGGACGGCGTCGTCCGCGGAGTCAGACGTTGACACCCTCACCCTCCCTGAGTACCTTTGTTCACAAAGCTTATTTGCTCTTAAAGCTATTTCCCTTGGGGGTTGCCATGCCACATATGACTGTGCACGTCCTCGACGACGACCTCGTCGGCAGGGAGGCCGACCTGATCAGCACGCTGACCGACGCGGTGGTCGCGGTGTACGGAGAGTGGGCACGGGAGATCGTGGGGGTACGGCTGATCGGTATGCCGTCGGGCCGGTGGGGTATCGGCGGTCGACCGGCGCGGGAGCCGTCGCCGAGTGTGACGTTCGGCATCAGGGAGGCCGCGCTGAGCAGGCCGGACGCCGACGAGATCGTGGCCGGGCTGATCGCCGGGCTCACCGACGCGATCGTCGCCGTGTTCGGCGAGCGCGTCCGCGCGGGTGTGTCCGTCGAGATCGTGGGCACACCGGCCGAGCACACCGGGATCGGCGGCGTCGTGGCCGCGTGACGACCCTCCGAACACCGCGACCTCACCGCGATCAGGTGCGCCGACAGTGGTCTGCCCACCCCGTCCTGGACGGCTGGCCCGCGTGGGGTTCGCCGTCGCGGTGCCGACGAGAGCGATCGGGCGAGACCGGAAAGGAGTTCCGTCGGGTCACGGCGAGACGAGCAACGCGGGACAAAACGAGGCTGTTCCCGCTTGACCAGCGGAAACAGCCTCCGAAAAAAACGGTTCGCACCATAACGAACGTGGTGGAGCTAAGGGGACTCGAACCCCTGACCTCCTCACTGCCAGTGAGGCGCGCTACCAGCTGCGCCATAGCCCCGTGTTGTTGTGTGTTTGTCACTGTACCCGAGCCCGGAACGGGCCCCGACACCGGGGGGTGGTCACCGGTCGGAGCGCAGGGTGGCCGGGTCGAAGGCGTCGAGGTCATCGTCCTCGTGCGCGGAGTCGCCGCCCACCTCCGAGCCGGACTCGGCAGCCTTCCGCACACTGGCCTGCAGAGGCTGCCGCAGCCCCACGACCAGGACGCAGGCCAGCATGCATGC
>NZ_KB912712.1:43867-49151 GCF_000383795.1 Saccharomonospora saliphila YIM 90502 | reverse complement strand
CGCTGCCGCCGTACAGCACGGCCACCGCCCGCCGCCGAGCCGGTCACGCACCGCGCCGACCACGGCGGTGACCAGCTCCGGCGGGGCGGCGTCCTCCGCGCCGATGGCCCACACCGGTTCGTAGGCCACCACCAGCGGCGTGGTGGCGGGAAGGTCCGCGACGGCCGCGTCGAGCTGGCTCAGCACCACACCGGTCGCCTCGGCCCGGCCGGTTCGCTCCCGCTCCCCCACGCACAGCACCGGCGTGAGACCGGCCTCGACCACCGCGCGCGTCTTCGCCGCCACCACCGCGTCGGTCTCACCGAACAGCGCACGACGTTCGGCGTGGCCCACCTCGACGTAGGCGCAGCCGAGTTCGGCCAGCATCGCCGGGGACACCTCGCCGGTGTACGCGCCGCGCTGCGCGCTGTGCGCGTTCTGCGCGCCGTAGGCGACACCGGTGCCGGGAAACAGCTCCGCGGCCAGCGGCAGCAGCGGGAACGACGGCAGCACGAACAGCCCGCCGTCCGGAACCCGGTCGGCGTGCGCGGCCACCTGCCGCAGCCACGCGCGGCTCTGCTCGTAACCGAGGTACATCTTCAGGCTCACCCCGACCAGTCCGCGCCCGCCCGGGCGGCCGGGTCGCGCGGCCCCGTCGCCGGATGGCGGCACGGCGGACGGCCGGTGTTCCGGCTCCGTGCCCATGCGTCACACGGTACCAACCACTTCTCACACAAGAAGTGTTGACTTTGAGGTAACTCTTGTTATGTTGTGTCGGCGAGCCGCGGAGCAGCAGCGCTGCACCGTCGCGGCGCGCCGCACCAGCGGAGCAGACGAGGAGGTCAGGGCGTGAACTCCGCCGACGAGCACAGCGGCACCCCGGAGGCGCTGGGCCCCCGCGAACGCCAGGAACGCATCCGCGATCGCGTGCTCGAGCTCGGGTCGATCCGGATCGAGGACCTGGCCCGGGAGGTCGGCGTCAGCTCGATGACCATCCACCGCGACCTCGACCGGCTGGCCGACGAGGGCTGGCTGCGCAAGACCCGAGGCGCCGCCACGGCACAGCAGTCGGTGCTGTTCGAGAGCAACGTCCGCTACCGCCGCACCGAGCAGCGCGCCGCCAAGGACGCGCTGGCCCGCGCCGCGCTGGCCCACGTGGAACGCGGGCAGGCCGTCCTGCTCGACGACAGCACCACGGCGCTGGCGCTGGCCCGCCTGCTGCCCGGCAACGGACCGCTCACCGTGATCACCAACTTCCTGGCGATCATCAACGAGCTGGCCGGGGAGTCCGACGTGGAGCTGATGTCGGTCGGCGGCACCTACGTGCCCCCGTACGACGCCTTCCACGGCACGACCACCTGCGATCACATCTCACCGCTGCGCGCCGACGTGGTGTTCATGTCCACCTCCGCCGTCACCGACGGGCACTGCTACCACCAGTCGCAGGAGACGATCCTGGTCAAGCGCGCCCTCATCGAGGCCGCCCAGCACCGCGTCCTGCTGGTGGACCACACCAAGTTCCACAAGCGCGCGCTACACCGTGTGGCGCCGCTGTCCGACTTCGACCTCGTGATCGTCGACGACCGCATCACCAGTGAGGAACTGGACGAGCTGGCCGAACTCGGCGTGCGCGTGCGGGTCGCGCCGCTGGGCGAGGCCGACGGCACGACGTCGTGAACCCCCACACCGACCGACATCCCCCCAGTCCGCGTACCGCTCACCAACGGAGGTAGCCGTGCCGAAAACCATTCCCGACCGCATGCGAGCCGTGGTCGTCCACGGACCGGAGGACTACCGGCTCGAGGACGTGGACGTCCCCCGGCCCGGCCCGGGCGAACTGCTGATGCGGGTCGAGGCCGTCGGGGTCTGCGCCAGCGACCTCAAGTGCTATCACGGCGCGGCCAAGTTCTGGGGCGACGAGAACCGTCCCGCCTGGGCCCAGCGTGGCATCATCCCCGGGCACGAGCTGGTCGGCGTGGTCGTCTCCGGCGACGAGGCCGGGCTCGACAGCCACGGGGTCGCCCAGGGCGACCGGGTGGTCTGCGAGCAGATCGTGCCGTGCGAACAGTGCCGTTACTGCAAGCGTGGCGAGTACTGGATGTGCGGACCGCACGACATGTTCGGTTTCCGCAACTACCACGGCGCGATGGCCGAGTACATGCTCGTGCCGACCAAGGCGCGGGTGCACCGGGTCTCGCACGACCTCGAACCGCACCACGCCGCCTACGCCGAGCCGCTGTCGTGCGCGCTGCACGCCGTGGAGCGGGCCGACATCAGTTTCGGTGACGTCGTGGTGGTCGCGGGCTGCGGCCCGATCGGCCTGGGGCTGATCGCCGGGGCCCGCCAGAAGAACCCCATGACGCTGGTCGCGCTCGACCTCGACGACGACAAGCTCGAACTGGGCCGCCGTTGCGGCGCCGACGTGACCATCAACCCGAAGACCGAGGACGCGGTGGCCCGGGTCGCCGAGCTCACCGACGGCTACGGCGCCGACGTGTACCTGGAGGGCACCGGCGCGACCGCCGCCGTGGGCCAGGGACTGAACCTGTTGCGCAAGCTGGGCACCTACGTCGAGTACTCCGTGTTCGGCTCGGAGGTCACAGTCGACTGGTCGATCATCTCCGACGACAAGGAGCTCGACGTCCGCGGCGCCCACCTCGGACCGCACTGCTGGCCAGCCGCGATCAAGATGCTGGAGAACGGCACGATCCCGGTCGCCGACATCTGCACCCACCAGTTCGGTCTCGACGAGTTCCAGAAGGCCCTCGACCTGGTCGCCGACACCTCGGGTGCGTCGGTGAAGGTCTCGATCCTGCCCAACCGCGACTGAGGCGGGGAGGACATCATGACCGCCACCACCGCGAGTTCTCCCCGCGAGACGGTTCTCGACCGCATCGGGATTCCGCACTCGCTGCGCTGGGGCTTCGTCGCCGTGCTCCTCTTCATGACCGGCAACGGCACGGAGTCCAACTTCATCACCCCGCACATCGAGTCGGTGCTGGACAGCACCACCGGCACCGTCAGCACCATCATCTCCATGTACGGCGTGTCCGTGCTGGTCGGCAGCTACCTCTCCGGGGCGCTGGCAGACCTGTGGGGGCCGCGCCGGGTCATGCAGCTCGGCGCGGCCGTGTGGGTGGTCTTCGAGTTGCTGTTCCTGCTCAGCCTGTCGGTCGGAAGCATGCCGCTGGTGTTTCTGACCTACTTCCTGCGCGGCTTCGGCTACCCGCTGTTCGCCTTCGCGTTCCTGGTGTGGGTCAACATCGTCACGCCGGTGCAGCGCAACGGCACCGCCGTCGGCTGGTTCTACGTGATGTTCACCGGTGGCCTTCCCACGCTCGGGTCGTTGTTCGCGCTGGGAATGATCCCCGCGTTCGGCGGGGGCACCGGCGGCGAGACCGCCGCGATGATCGGGTCCATCGCCCTGGTGATCGTCGGCTTCCTGCTCGCGCAGTTCGGGGTGTCCGACCCCCACGGTGACCGGCGCGTCGCGCCCGCCGGGACCCCGGCCTCCCAGGTGCTCACCGCGGGCCTGCGGCTGAGCGTGCGCAGGCCGAAGATCTTCATGGGCTTCGTCGTCCGGCTGATCAACACCGCGCCGCAGTACGGCATGTTCATCATCCTGCCCGGCGTGATCGCCGACGAACTCGGCTGGGGCCAGGGGCGCTGGCTGACCATGACGGTGCTGGTCTATGCCACCAACATCCTCGTCAACGCGCTCTTCGGCGCGGTCGGCGACTGGTGGGGCTGGCGGCGCACCGTGCAGTGGTTCGGCGTGTTCGGGTCCTCGGTGGGCCTGCTCGCCTGGTGGTACGTGCCGCAGCTCGTGCCCGCCGGGTCCACATGGGGCTTCTGGGTGTCGGTGGCCGCAGGGTGTGTCTTCGGCTGCCTGCTGGCCGGGTTCGTTCCGATGGGCGCGATCATGCCCAGGCTCGCGCCGGACTTCAAGGGCGCGGCGATGGCCATGTACACCACGGCCGCGGGCGGAGCGGCGTTCCTCGGCTCGGCCGTGGTCAGCGTCGTGCTCGCTCTCGGGCTCGGCAACGTCGGTGTCGTGTGGGCGTTCGTCCTGCTCTACGCGCTGGCGTTCGTGCTCATGTACTTCCTCGACGTCTCCCAGCACGACGACTCCCAGGAGGCTGAGGTCACCGGGACGGCCGCCACCGACACCGCCGGGAAGCCGGTCGTGGCCGCGACCGACGTCGCCGCCGGACCCGAGGCCGAAGCCGGACCCGCCACCCGCCCGTCCGGGAGGTAACGACCATGACCAGGATCTTCAACGACCCCGCCGAGTTCTCCGACGACCAGCTCGCCGGGTTCTGCGACCTCTACGCCGACCGCCTGCGGGCTGTGCCGGGCGGAGTGGTCGCCCACCGCGGTGACCGCGACCGGGTCGCGGTCGTCATCGGCGGCGGCTCGGGGCACTACCCGGCGTTCGCCGGCACCGTCGGCCCCGGCATGGCCGACGGTGCCGTGGTCGGCAACATCTTCACCTCGCCGTCGGCGGCGCAGGCCTACTCCGTGGCCCGCGCCGCCGACCAGGGCCGAGGCGTGATCTTCAGCTTCGGCAACTACGCCGGAGACGTGATGAACTTCGGCATCGCCGCCGAACGGCTACGCGCCGAGGGCATCGACACCCGCGTGGTGATCGTCACCGACGACGTCGCCTCGGCCGAGGACGAACCGAGCCGCCGGGGCATCGCGGGCGACTTCACGGTGTTCAAGGCGATGGGCGCCGCCGCCGCTGAAGGGCTCGGCATCGACGAGGTGGAACGAGTCGGGCGCGCCGCGAACGCGGCCACCCGGTCGCTGGGAGTGGCCTTCTCCGGCTGCACCCTGCCCGGCGCGTCCGAGCCGCTGTTCACCGTGCCCGAAGGGCACCTCGGGCTCGGCCTGGGCATCCACGGCGAGCCCGGCATCAGCGAGGTGCCGATCATGCCCGCGAGTGACCTGGCCGCGCTGCTCGTGGATCGCGTACTCGACGCCGCCCCGCCGAACGCGGGGCGGCGCGTCGCGCCGGTGCTCAACGGACTCGGCGCCACCAAGTACGAGGAACTGTTCCTGCTGTGGGGCCTGGTGTCGGCCCGCCTGCGCGACCAGGGCCTCGAACCGGTCGAACCGGAGGTCGGCGAGCTGGTCACCAGCCTCGACATGGGCGGCTGCTCGCTGACGCTGATGTGGCTCGACGACGAGCTCGAACGCTATTGGCGCGCCGACGCCTACACCCCCGCCTACCGCAAGGCCGCCGCCCCGGTGCGGGCGCTGCGCGCTCCGGCGGCGGAACAGACCGCCGAGGTCACCGAGC
>NZ_KB912712.1:39518-43767 GCF_000383795.1 Saccharomonospora saliphila YIM 90502 | reverse complement strand
TCGCCGCGCCGTTGTCGGCCGCCCGGCCGGTCAGCTCGGCGATCGTGGCCTGAAGGCCGACCATCAGTTCCCGCACCGCCGCCTGGCCGCCGGTCGGCACGGGCGGGGTCTGCCGTGCCGCCGCCACCGCCTCCATCGTGCGCGCGACCTCCCGGATGATCTCCTCGCGCACCCGGTCGTTCTCCACCTGACCGGCCTTGAGCGCCTCGGCCGCCTCGGCCACGGCGTTCTCGATCTCGGTGCTCTCGTCGAGCAACGCCGAGACCTCGGCCTCGAGTGCCGCCGCCGTACCGCTGGCGTTGTCCGTGGCCTGCCCGGCGGAGCGCTGCTCGAGCAACACACGCTGCGCCTCACCGGTCCCGCGCACCTCGTCGAGCGAGGTCCGCAACCCCGACTGCCCGCCCCGGGCGGCATCGATCGCGGCGTCGTCGGTACGCAGTTTCTCCGCGAACCGGTCGGGCGCGTCGAGAGCCGCGCGAGTCACCTGTTCGGCTTCGACGGTCATCCCAGCTCCCTGCCCAACCGCTCGATCGTCGCCTGCTGGTCGGCCTCGACCGCGTCGTAGTTGCCACTCGTGCGCCGGGCCGCGTCGGCCATGCGCTGCCAGTCGCCACCGAGCTTGCCCACCCGTTCCCGCAACCCGCGCATCCGGGCCGCGTAGGCGGCGGCGAATCCGGCCTCGGCGCCCATCGCGGAGAACCCGTCCCCCGCGAGTTCGACGTGGGAGGCGAGGTACCGCTCGTCCGCGCCGCGCACGTCGTCACCGACCGGGTCGATGGCCCGCGCGTAGGCGTCGTAAGCGCCGTCGGAGACGAAGAATCCCGCGTGTGGTGTGCCGTCCACCGTGCCTGTCCTTCCCTGCCGCCCCGTCACTCGTGGACTGCGACGCGCCAGGGGCGCGTGCGGTTCCGCCGGAACCTCAGACCGTGCGCGTCCCTGGCGGCGGGGCCGAACGTGCGGCATCGGCGGTGCCGGAGACGCGGAGCCGCCGATCCCCTGTTCGGCTCACAGGCCGCGCGTGCCGACCGCCGAGTCAGCTCTCGGCCGAGCCGCCGAGCACCCTGTCCAGCCACCGAGGGTCGCTGATGTCGACGATCTCGCCGTCGTCCGCCACGACCAGCGGAGTGCCGAACGCGGGCTCGTCACCGCCGAGGTCGCGGTGCAGGCTGGTGTCCTCGTTGACCCGCCGCATCTCCTGCTTGAGCAGGTCGTCGTAGGTTCCCCCGCGCACGCCCTCGGCGAAGGCGTCGCCGGTGATGCCGAGGTCGCGGCCGAGCTGGATGAGCTGCTCGTCGTCGTAGCCGCGCTTGCCCTCCTCCGGCTGAGCGGCGAAGAGACTGTCGTGGTACTCGGTGAACACGCCCTCGTCGGCGGCCAGCAGCGCGGCGTTCGCGGCGTCGAGCGAGTATCCCGGCGGGTCGGACAGCTCCGTCAGCATCGGCACCATGTGGGTGCGCACGGTCAGCTCACCCGCGGCGACCCGTTCGGCGATCCGCTGCCCGTACTGTTCCTCGAAGTCCCCGCACACCGGGCACAGGAAGTCGGCGTAGACGTCGATCGTGGTGGGGGCGTCCGGCTCTCCGGTGATCACCACGGCGCCGTCCCTGCGCTCGGGGACGCCGGAGGCCACCGAGCTCACGGTCGGGATGGCCTGGCCCTCCGTGGCGTTCTTCGAGGCATTGGTCCAGACGATGCCGCCGACGACCACCGCCGCGACGAGCACGACGACGGCGACGATCACGATGACGTTCTTCCTGTCCGTACCGCCACGGGCGGCGGCCACGGTCTTGCCCCCGCCACCGCTGCCGGCCCGCTGCTCCTGCCGGCGCTTGCGCTCGGCCCGTTCCGCTCCGCCCACTGCGTCCTTCTCCTGATCTCGCGTTTCGATCCCGCGTCCTCGTCGGACACCTCGTCCGAGGTCTCGCCCCCGTGCCGCCGTGCCGTGGGCCCGGCGCATCACCGCCGTGGCGCCCGGCCGCCCGCCCGGGTTCACACGTGCTCGGTCTCCCTGGCCTCCGCCTGCCCGGCGGACTCGCTTCCCGGCCGCCGCCGCACCCAGCCGTCCACCGACAGCGGTGAGGCGGGCCGCACCAGCAGCCAGCAGGCCATCGCGAGGAACCCGACGTCGCGCGCGATCTCCTGCGGGTACCGGGTCTCGCCCGGGTCCACCTGGCCCCCACCGCCGAAGCACCCGCAATCGATGGTGAGCCCGCGCGCCCACGACTGCGCCACCGCCGCGATGAACGCCAGCAGCACCACCGCCGACACGACGGCCGTCACACGGATGCCCGCGCCGAGCAGGAGCAGCAGCCCGAGGACGACCTCGACCAGCGGAAGACCCGTGGCCACCACACCGACCAGGCTCCCCGGAAGCAGCTCGTAAGCCTGGACCGCGAGGTAGGCCTGGCCCGGGTCGGCCAGCTTCGCCCCACCGGAGACCAACCAGACCGCGGCCAGCCCGAGCCGCGCGAGCAGGCCGACGACGTCGAGTAGGCGTCCACGTGAGCCGAGCACGCCCTCTAGGCTAGCCGTCGCACCTGAGACGACAGTGAGAGGCGAGGGCGATGCGACGGCTCACGTGCCTGGTCAGCGCGGTCGCGTTGGGGCTGGGGTCGGCCGCGTGCACGACCACGGACGCGGCAGTGGACTCGATTGTCACTCGGGCGGAGGACACGGGTTCACTCACCATCGGTATCCGCATCGATCAGCCCGGCCTCTCCGAACGCACGGTGGACGGTCGCATCGTCGGGTTCGACGCCGACGTGGCGCGCTTCGTGGCGGGCGAACTCGGCGTCGAACCCGAGGACATCGTCTGGGAGGAGACGGTGCCCGCCGAACGCGAGAGCGCCCTATCCACGGGCGCGGTGGACCTCGTCGTCGCCGCGTACTCGATCACGGAGGAGCGCAGCCGGTCGGTGGCGTTCGCGGGGCCCTACTTCGAGACCGGGCAGGACGTACTCGTGCGCCGGGCCGCGCCCGAGATCACCGACGCGTCCCAACTGCGCGGCAGGACACTGTGCGCCTCGAGCGGGTCCACCTCCACCGACACCGCGGAGAAACGCTTCGGCGGCGCTGTGCGCCTGGTCGAGTACACCCGCGTGTCGGAGTGCGTCACGGCGCTGCTCGCCGGACGCGTGGACGCGGTGACCACCGACGCGGCGATCCTCGCGGGATACGTGGCGCGCAACCCCGAGCTGCTGCGGCTGGCGGGGCTGCGGTTGTCCACCGAACGCTACGGCGTCGGCCTCCCTCTCGGCGACGACGACGCGCGCGCGGCCGTCGAGGCCGCCATCGACCGCATGATCAGCTCGGGCTCGTGGCGTGTCTCGGTGCGACGTCATCTCGGGCCAGCGGGCCTTGAGCCGTCCGACCCTCCCCGGGTGGCGTCACGCTGACCGCGGACACCTCATCGCCCGCCGACGGCTCGCGCTCGTGCCATCCCCGCGCGACCGCCTCCCGGATCTGGGCCTGGTTCTCCCGCACCGCGTGAGCGAAGAAGTCGTCGATCCGGGGATCGGTCAGCACGTCCAGGGTGACCCGCATGGTCGTGTCCACCACGGTGCGGACGATCTCGTCGTGGAACGGGAGCCGGGACAGCCTTCCCGCCTGCGGGTCGTCGCGGACCTTCTCGGTGACCAGCTCGCGCAGCGACTCCTTGTGCTCGTCGAGCGAGCGTGCGATGTTGCGCGGGTAGCGGCCGGTCTCCAGTACCTTGGCGACCTCGTCGAGTACCGCCACCGTGACGGGCTTCTTGATCGCCGCGACGACGGGGCGGGAGAACCGCTCCACCACGCGCTGGGTGACCCGCTCGCCGACCACGCGGTCGGTCGCCCTGCCGAGGCGCATCAGCAGCACCACCACCCGCAGCAACCGCAGTCCCCGCAACGCCGGGTGCGCGATCGGGATCATGCCCAGAACCTCGTACCAGCCGCGCAACGGGAACCGCCGGTCCCAGCGCGCCGCACGCCACCGCCACACGAACTCGGCCGCGAAGACCCCGCAGATGGCGGTGTCGATCGCGAACACGACGACCGCGGTGCGCTCCGAGACGTCGACGACGGTGGCGTAGGTCAGCAGGCCCACCGAGACCACGGCGAGCACGAGCATCACGATGTCCACGGCCGTCCGGCCCCGCCGGGTGCTGCCCCTGATCATGGGCGGCATTCTTCCCCATGCTCCGCTCGGGACAACGCCGCGACCCGGCACCGTCCGGCGGGTCCGGGCGGGGCCGGTGGACGGGCGGGCCGGC
>NZ_KB912712.1:21148-39418 GCF_000383795.1 Saccharomonospora saliphila YIM 90502 | reverse complement strand
GGCCGGTGGACGCTGCCTCAGGCCGTCGTCGTGCGCACGAAGTCGAGTACCTGCGTCCAGGACATCGCGTAGGCCGCGGCGTTGACCGGGTTCTCGTGGCGGGTCTTGTTGGTGAAGCCGTGCTCGGCACCCGGGTAGACGTGCACCACGCTCGCTCCCGTGTCCCGCGATTCGAGCGCGTCCCGGAGTCCCGTGAAGCTCTCCCAGGGCACCAGCGAGTCGGCGCGCGGGTAGAGCATCATCACCGGGGCCGTGATCCGTCCGGCGGCGGCGAACGGGTCCGCGGTGTGGTTGGCGGCCGGAGTCGCAGGCACGGTGGGGTGGTAGGCCACGACCGAGGCGAGGCGCTCGTCGCGCGCGCCGAGCAGCAGCGCGAACCGACCGCCGAGGCACCAGCCGATCACGCCGACCCGGGTGAGCCCCAGCTCGGTGTGCATGTGGTCGAGCAGTCGCCGCATCTCGTCGAGGCTGCGCTCGTCGTCGAGCTCGGCAAGCCACTCGAACAGGCGCTCGTGCGGAGTGTCGTCACTGCTCGGCCCGTGCCACGGGTCCCAGCTCAGCGCGGTGACACCGGTCCGCGCGATGTCGTCGGCGAACTCCCGCACCTGCTCCCCGATGCCGGTGACCATCGGCAGCAGCAGCATCCCGCCGGAACCGCCCTCTGCCGGGCGAGACAGGTACGCCCCCAGCTCCCCGACCCGGACCCGCGACGTGTCGATCTCGTATCCCATTCCGGCACGGTAACCCCCACCAACCCGCGAGTTGCCCCTTCCCGCACGCGAGTTGCCCCCACCAGCTCGCGAGTTGCCCCTTACCGTGTTGCGATTAGCCCGCTCCCGCGCGCGAGTCGCCTTCACGAACTCGGGCGCCCGCCGCAAGGGCGCCACGGCGACCGAGCCGCCCTGTCCGGGCCCCCGTCGCGGGGACGGCCCGGTACGACCGCCCCCGCCGAGCGAGTACCTACGAGCGCAGCTCGCCCGTGCTACCCGCGTCGACCAGCTCGCGCAGATCGTCGGGCAGGGCCTCGCGGACCTTGTCCAGCACACCTTCCGTGGCCTCGCCGGTCACCTCGAGCACCACCCGTGCCCCGTAAACGGCATGGGGCTCGCCGACGTGCCCGCGTTCGGACACCCGGCGGGTGAACTCGTCCAGGCCAAAGCGCTCACCGGACCCCGCTCCGCCCATGGTGATGGTGCGCCGCAGGCTCTCCCCGATCTCGGTGGGCAACTGGTCGGCGAGGTTGGTGGCCAGCTGCTCCGGGATGCGCTCGCCGAGTGTCTCCAGCGTGGCGCGAGTCAGTCCCTCGGCCTCACCCCGACTGGCCAACTGGGCGCGTGCCTGCACCTGGCCGATGAAGTGGTCGTGTTCCATGCCCGTCAGTCCTTCGGCAACCGCTCGGACAGCATCTTCTTACCCTGCTCTCCGGCCTTCTGGTTGTTCTCCTGGATCTTGCGGAACCACCCCGCGAGCTCGTCGTCGCCGTCCCGTTCCGCGTCGGCGATGTACTCCTCCAACTGCCACGCGTAGTGCAACGACGCCTGCAGGACGCTGACGAGGTTGTAGTTCTTGTCCTTCACCGGGGAACGTGCTTCCGTTGCCATGGTTATCTCCCTCCTACGCAGTCTCCAGGTTTGCCGAGCCGCCGCGGGTCCAAACCGTTCCGCACCGCGGCCGGGAGCGAACCTGACGAGGGGCCCGGGACACGGCCCGCGAATACCGTGGCGGCCGACGCGGGGCTACGGCGCCCGGAAGCCGGGAAAGGAAGGGACGGGAAAGGAGGGAGGCCCGAAAGGCGCGCACCCTCGACATCCTCGATCCGGATGAGCGGCGTGCGCGGATCGCCGAGACACTCCGGTCGACGCCCTCCAGGCAGGGGCATCCCCGGCATCGAGGTTGCCCGCACAGGGCGACAACGCCGCCGGGTGCTGTCCAGCACGCGGCGGCGGGAAAGACACCGTTCGGTGGAGGTGCCGGGAATCGAACCCGGGTCCTCTGGCGCCTCTCCAGGGCTTCTCCGTGCGCAGTTCGCTGTGCCTCTGCTCGGCCCCACCGGTCACGCGAACAAGCCGGTGTGACGGGCCCAGCCACTGTTGGTTTCCCTACCGGTTCCCGTGGCCGGAACCGGCGGTGAGCCTCCTGGCTGATGCCGGCGACCGGGTCGGAGGCTTACCCGGGCCGACAGACCTCACACTCGCTCAGGCAGCGAGGGCGAAGTCGCGCTGACTATTCGTCTTGGCGCTTATATTTAGTGCGAACGACGCTTGCGGTGGTCGTTGCCTGCACCGGCACGCTTCCCCTGAATCAACGTCCAGAGTCGAAACCGTTCACCCCCTCGTGGGCGATCTGTGATCGTGTCCGCAACCAGGATAACGCGCGGCGCAACCGGATCATTCCCCCGCCTCGGCGCTGTCCCGGGAGCTGGGGTAGGGCCTTCCCCACCTCCGGAACACCGGCCGACGGGATGGGCATCGGGCTCCCGGCACGAGATCCTGGACCTCCCCCGGCCCGCGGGCCGCCCGCTGTACCGAACGAGGGAGAAGACACGCCATGTCGAGAACACCCGCCGGGCCGACCCCGCGGCCACCGATCGCGGGGTCGTTGCTGATGCTGCTGCTCAGCCTGCCCGCGGGCATCACGAGCTTCGTCGTGCTCGTCACGCTGACCTCCGTCGGCGCGGCCACCGCCGTGGTCTGGGTCGGTGTGCCGGTCGGCGCGCTGGCGATCCTGCTGGCACGCGGCGGCGCGCGGCTCGAGCGGCGCCGCGTGCACCGCCTTCTCGACGTGTACGTGCCACCGCCGTACCGCCCGCTCCCCTCGTCCGGCGTGCGGCGTCGCTGGGCTGTGCGGTTGACCGACTCGGCCACGTGGCGCGACTACCTCTATCTGATGCTGTTGCTCCCGGTCGGGATCGTGGAGTTCGTTTTCACCGTGGTTCCGCTGTCGGTCGCGGCGGCGCTGGTCGCCCTGCCGGTGTACTACCGCTTCCTCCCGACGGGGGCGTGGCACTTCCCCGGCTACGACACCGACCTCCGGTGGATCACCGTCGACTCCGTGGCCTCGAGCCTGCCGTGGGCGGCGCTCGGGGTACTGCTGCTTGCGGCGTGCGTGGTGGTGCTCCGGGCGACGGCCGCCGCCCACGCCCGCCTCGCCCGTGCCGTGCTCGGCCCCTCTTCCGCACGGATGCGCGAGCTGGACACCGACAGCGGCCACCAGGGCCGCGGCCTCGCCCACACCCCGGTGGTGCGATGAGGACCGGTACCGAGGCCGGTGCCGAACACGGCAGGCCGCGCCGGGCCCTCGCCGTCGCCCGCTCCCTGGCCTTTCTGATCCTCAGCTTCCCCCTCCGGATCGTCGAGTTCGTCGTCGTGGTCGCGCTCGCCGTCGTGGGGATCGCCACGACCGTGGTCTGGGTCGGCATCCCGGTGCTGCTGGCGACGACCGAACTGGTGCGGGTCTGTGCCGACCTCGAACGGCGGTGGGTGCGGACCGCGCTCGGAGTGGAGATCATCTCCCCTACCCGGGAAACCCCCGGGCAGGGGCCGCTACGGCGGTGGCGGACCCGGCTGACCGAGCCCACGACCTGGCGGGACCTCGGGTACGTGCTGCTCGCCTTCCCCGTCGGGATCGTGGAGTTCGCGGTCGGTCTCGTGGGAGTGGTCCTGCTGCCGGTCGCCCTCTGGGTGGCGCCCTCGGTCGCGTGGATGCACGGCAGGCTCGCCGCCACCCTGCTCGGCCCGCCACGCGCCCGCCGAGCCGAGGCCGAGGCGTCGCGGCTACAGGCCTCCCGTGCCCGGGGCGTCGACGCGGCCGAGGCGGAGCGCCGCAGGATCGAGCGTGACCTGCACGACGGCGCCCAACAGCGGCTCGTCTCCGTGGCGATGAGCCTCGGCCGGGCCCGGAGCAAGTTCACCGACGACCCGGACAGCTCCCGTGCTCTGCTGGACGAGGCCCACGCCGACGCCAAGAAGGCGGTCTCCGAGCTGCGTGACCTCGCACGGGGAATCTACCCGGCGGTGCTCACCGACCGCGGGCTCGACGCGGCGCTGTCGGCGCAGGCGGCGACGGCACCGATCCCGGTGGACATCGTGGTCGAGCTGCCCGACCGGCCTCCGGCGGCGGTGGAGAGCACGGCGTACTTCCTCGTCGGCGAGGCCCTCACCAATCTCGCCAAGCACGCGGACGCCACCGAGGCCCGGGTCCGCGTGTGGCGGGAACAGGGCAGCGTCGTGGTCGAGGTCACCGACGACGGTGTGGGCGGCGCGCGGCTGCGGCCCGGGGGCGGTCTGGCGGGGCTGGCCGACCGCGCCGCGACGATCGACGGCACACTGTCCGTGGTCAGTCCCGTCGGCGGCCCCACCGTGCTGCGGGCCGACCTGCCGTGTACGTGGTGAACCGGGGAGTCGCACATGCGGGTGGTGATCGCGGAGGACGCCGTCCTGCTGCGGGAAGGGGTGCAGCGCCTGCTCGCCGACGACGGCATCGACACGGTCGCCGCCGTCGACTCCGGCGACGCGCTGGTCGAGGCGGTGGCCGAGCACCGTCCCGACCTCGCGATCGTCGACGTCCGCATGCCGCCCACGTTCACCGACGAGGGATTGCGGGCGGCGCTGCGCGCCAGGGAGCGCGTTCCGGGCCTGGCCGTGCTCGTGCTGTCCCAGTACGTCGAGGAGACCTACGCCGTCCAGCTCCTCTCCGGCCCGGAAGGCGGGGTGGGATACCTGCTCAAGGAGCGCGTCGCCGACGTCGCCGAGTTCTGCGCGGCCGTGCGCCGGGTCGCCTCGGGCGGCTCCGCCATCGACCCCGAGGTCGTCTCGCAGCTCTTGGCGCGCGGCAGGCGGGACCCCCTTGACGCGCTGACCGCCCGCGAGTCGGAGGTGCTCGGGCTGATGGCGCAGGGCCTGACCAACACCGCGATCGCGACCCGCTTGGTCGTCTCGCACGGCGCCGTCGAGAAGCACGTCCGCAACATCTTCACCAAGCTGGGTCTCGAACCCGGTGACATCGAACACCGCAGGGTCCGCGCCGTGCTGACCTACCTCGGACGCTGACCTACCTCGGACGCTGACCGCCCACCACGACGCGGATCAGGACGCGAGCAGCGACGCGGGGGTGTCGTGCAGCACCGCGCGCAGGAACGGCTCGCCGAGCCGGGCATCGGCCTCGGCCCAGCCCGCGATCGCGCGCAACTGGGTCGCGTAGGAATAGGGGATGTTCGGGAAATCGGTGCCCAGCACCACGCGGTCGGCGATCCCGGCGAGCCGGGCGGGCCAGTCGCGCGGCACCGGCATGAGCCGTTCGGTGAACGGCACGCCGACCATCGTCGTGTCCAGGTACACGCCCGGGTAGCGCTCCACCAGCGCCAGCGCCTCGTCGTACTCCGGCATACCCGCGTGCGCCAGCACCGCCACCAGGCGCGGATGCCGTCGCAGCACCCGTTCGAACACGTCGAGTCCCGTGTGCGGGCCCCGCAACGGCCCGTGGCCGCAGTGCACCACCACGGGGACGCGCGCCTCGGCGAGCAGTCCCCACGCCGGGTCGAGCGACTCGTCACGGGGATCGTAGGCGCCGACCTGCACGTGCGCCTTGACGCAGCGGATGCCCGCCTCCAGCGCCTCGGCGATGTAGGCGGCCACGGACGGCTCCGGGTACACCGTCGCCGTGGGCACCGCCTCGGGCACGCGAGCAGCGAAGTCCCGTGCCCACTCGCCGAGCCACTCCGCCATCCCGGCCTTGTGCGGGTACACCAGCGGCGCGAACGCACGCACCCCGAGCGAGCGCAGCCGTGCCACCCGGTCGGGCTCCGGAAGCCGGTAGTGCACCGGCCACGCCGTGCCGTAGTGCGTCTCGGCGCGGTCGAAGTAGGCCCACACCTTCCGCAACACCCGCTCGGGCAGGAAGTGCACGTGGATGTCGACGAGCCCGTCCAGCCCCAGGTCCCGCACCCAGGCGGCGACGTCGTCGTCGGCGCTCGGTCCGGGACCGGCGCCGTCGGCCGCCGCGCTCACCGCCTGTTCTTGCCCTTCGCGGCGCGGCCCATCGCCCGCTCCACCTCGCGCTGCGCGTCCCGCTTGGCGATGGCCTGCCGCTTGTCGTGAATCTTGCGGCCCTTGGCCAGCGCCAGCTCGACCTTGACCTTGCCGTCGCGGAAGTACAGCGACAGCGGCACCAGCGCCAGGCCCGACTCCTTGGTCTTGCCGATCAGCTTCTCGATCTCCTGGCGGTGCAGCAGCAGCTTGCGCTTGCGGCGCGGCTCGTGGTTGGTCCACGTGCCGTGGGAGTACTCGGGGATGTGCACGTTGTGCAGGAAGATCTCCCCGTCGCTGACCGTGGCGAACGAGTCGGCCAGCGACGCCTTGCCCGCACGCAGGCTCTTCACCTCGGTCCCCGCCAGCACGAGCCCGGCTTCGTAGGTGTCCAGCACCGAGTAGTCGTGCCGCGCACGACGGTTCGACACGATCACCTTGTGACCGACTTCCTTCGCCATGCCTCGACTCTATCCTCCGACCGCCCCTGTGGTGCCGCCGCTGTGTGGCGCCGCGCGTCCTCCGCGCCGCCACACGGCGAACTCGTCAGTGCCGCACGTACAACCGCAGCGTGACATAGCCGGTCACCGCGGAGATGACGATCGAGGTGAGCAGCAGAACGGGCGCCACGGGGAAGGCGATGTCGGCCAGCGCGATCGGCGGGATGGCCGACACCTGCTCGATGAGCCGGTCGAGCACCGCGTACTTCAACCCGATCAGCCCGCCGGTGGCCAGGATCGAGCCCAGCACCCCGGCGACGACCGCCTCCAGCAGGAACGGGAGCTGCGTGTACCACCGGGTGGCACCGACGAGACGCATGATCCCCACCTCGGTGCGCCGGGTGAACGCCGAGACCTGGATCGTGTTCGCGATGAGCAGGACCGCGGCCGCCGCCGCGATCAGCGCCACGATGAACGTGCCGTTGCGTCCCTCGTTGAGCAGGTTGATGAAGCGTTCGAGGAACTTGTTCTGGTCATCGACCTTCGACACTCCCTCCCGGTCCGCGAAGTCCTGCACGATCACGTCGCTGCGCTGCGGATCGAACAGCTTGACGTGCAACGACGCGGGCAGCGAATCCGGTCGCGCCAGCTCCATCATGTCCGGCTCGTTCTGGAAGATCTCCTGGAACCGCTCGTAGGCCTCGTCGCGGTTCTCGTACACGACGGACTCGACCGCCGCGTGGGTCTCGAGAGACTGCCGTAGGGACGAGCACTCGGTGCTGGTGCAGTCCGGGTCGTCCGCGCTGATGTTCTCGTTGAGGTAGACGGTGACCTCGACGTCCTCGAGGTAGTTCGCCTTCATCTTGTCGATGGTGCGGACGAACAGCAGGCCGCCACCGAACATCCCGAGGGAGATGGCGGTGGTGAGGATCATCGCGATGGTCATCGTGACGTTCCGGCGGAGACCGGTCACGACCTCGCTGAAGACGAAGCTGGCGCGCATCGTGGGGACGTTTCCTCGGGTCGGGGGTCGGGGGTTGTCGGGGCGGGCGGGGTGAGCGGAGGGTACCGGGGCCGCGGGGGTCAGCGCCCGACGCCGTACACACCACGCTTGTCGTCGCGGATCACTCGGCCGTTGTCGAGTTCGACGACCCGGCGACGCATCGAGTCCACAATCGAGTGATCGTGGGTCGCCATCAGCACCGTCGTCCCGGTGCGGTTGATGCGCTCCAGCAACAGCATGATGTCCTGGCTGGTGTCGGGGTCGAGGTTCCCGGTGGGCTCGTCGGCGAGCAGCACCAGCGGCCGGTTGACGAACGCACGGGCGATCGCCACGCGCTGCTGCTCCCCGCCGGAGAGTTCGTGCGGCATGCGGTCGGACTTGCCGTCCAGCCCCACCAGCTCCAGCACCTCGGGGACGACCTTGGTGATCGTGCGCTTGGGTTTGCCGATGACCTCGAGCGCGAACGCGACGTTCTCGGCGACGGTCTTGTTGGTCAGCAGCCGGAAGTCCTGGAAGACACACCCGATCGTCTGACGCAACCGGGGGATCTTGCGGCGTGGCATCTTGGCCACGTCGAAGTTCGACACCAGCACGCGGCCCTTGCTGGGCGTGTCCTCCCGCAGCAACAGCCGCAGGAATGTCGACTTACCCGAGCCCGAGGGCCCGATGAGGAAGACGAACTCTCCCTTGTCCACGTCGACCGTCACGTCCTCAAGGGCGGGACGCGTCGAGGTCTTGTAGACCATGAAGACGTTATCGAGCCGGATCACGGTCGGCAATCCTACAGTCGGGCGACGTGAAGCCTCGGTTGCCTACCGGAGTGCGGGTGGTGTCAGGTCGCGTCGGCCTGCTGCTTACGCCAGCGGATGCCCGCGTCGAGGAAGCCGTCGAGGTCGCCCTCCAGCACCGCGGTCGGGTTGCCCACCTCATGCTCGGTTCGCAGGTCCTTGACCAACTGGTACGGGTGCAGCACGTAGGAGCGCATCTGGTTGCCCCAGCTCGACCCGCTGTCGCGCAGCGCGTCGAGTTCCGCGCGCTCCTCCTCCTTTTTGCGCTGGAGGAGCTTGGCTTGCAGCACCTTCATCGCGACGACCTTGTTCTGCAACTGCGACTTCTCGTTCTGGCAGGACACGACGATGCCGGTCGGCAGGTGCGTGATGCGCACGGCGGAGTCGGTGGTGTTGACGCTCTGGCCACCCGGCCCCGACGAACGGTAGACGTCCACACGGATGTCCTTCTCGGGCACTTCCACGTGGTCGACCTCGGCGACCTCGGGCAGCACCTCGACATGGGCGAAGGAGGTCTGCCGCCTGCTCTGGTTGTCGAACGGCGAGATCCGCACCAGGCGGTGCGTACCCTGCTCCACCGACAGCGTGCCGTAGGCGTACGAGGCGGCCACCTTGAACGTCGCCGACCGGATGCCCGCCTCCTCGGCGTAGGAGATGTCGTAGACCTCGGTCGGGTAGTTGTGCCGTTCGGCCCAGCGCAGGTACATGCGCAGCAGCATCTCGGCCCAGTCCGCGGCGTCCACCCCGCCCGCCTCGGAGCGGATCGTGACCACGGCGTTGCGCTCGTCGTACTCGCCGGACAGCAGCGTGCGCACCTCGAGCGCGTCGATCTCCCGGGTCAACTGGGCGAGCTCCTGCTCGGCCTCGGCACGGCTCGCCGCGTCCCCCTCGGCGACCGCCAGCTCGTGGAGCACGCCCAGATCGTCGACGCGCTGCCGCAGGTCATTCACCCTCCGCAGCGCCGCCTGCTGATGGGAAAGCCTGCTGGTGACCTTCTGCGCCGTTTCCGGGTCGTTCCACAGGTCCGGCCGCGCGGCCTCCTGCTCGAGTTCGGCGACCTCCTTGCGCAGCGCGTCCAGGTCCATCACGGCCTCGACCTGCGACAGCTTGCCGCCGAGGTCCTTGATCGCAGCTTCGAAGTCGACACTCACAACAGACAAGGTTACGGCAAATCGCACGGCCACTCGTCGGCGGCCGCGCCGACGGTCACAACATCTCGCTCCGCGGCCACCCCACGCCGATGGCGGACCCGGCACCGCGGTCCCGCGGTCACCCGACCGGGTAAGCATCGTCGGAACGGGGCGTGCGGGCAGGCGTCACAGCGACGCCGGCCTGGGTCACGCGCGTGGGCTCACCACGTTCTCCGGCGAGGGCGTCGACGTTCTCCGAGGATGCGTCTACGACGAGAGGGCGTCGACGAGCTTGAGGGCCGCCCGGGCGTAGGCCTGGCCGAACTCGGCGACGGCCTTCTCCACCGGGTCGTCGGCGGCCTTCACGGCGGCCTTGGCCTCGTCCAGTTCGACCTTGTAGGTCTCCCTGGCCACCTCGAAGAGGTTGGCACGCTGCTTCGGCGTCAGCACCCCCGCGTTGACCACGCGCAGGATCAGCGGACTGCGCAGGTGGTCGGGGCCGGAGTCGTCGGTGACCCAGGCCTTGAAGGCCTTCTTCCCGGCGGCGGTGATGACGTATTGCTGGCTGGATCGCGGCCCCTGCTTGCCGAGCCGCAGGTAGCCTTCCTTGTGCAGTGCGGGCAGCTCCCGGTAGACCTGGCTCCTCGTGACGCTGAAGAACGTGCCGAATCGTTCCTCAGCCGCCGCGACCAGCTCACCACCGGTGGCGGGACCGTCATGGAGCAGACCAAGCAGCGCTGCGGCAGTCGCGTTCAAGTCGGACACGCCTCTCACCGTGCCACGAAAATCGCTATCTGTCCACAGTGGCCCCCGCCAGGATGTCCACAATGGAACCGCTGGTTCACCCAGCGCATCCGGGTCGTCACGCGACGGTGACCTACACACGAGTAAGGCCCGGACCCTGAGGGTCCGGGCCTTACCGGCAGTAGCGGGGACAGGATTCGAACCTGCGACCTCTGGGTTATGAGCCCAGCGAGCTACCGAACTGCTCCACCCCGCGTCGTTGTGTTGTCCACACTACCTCATCCTCCTCGAGGCCCCTGCAGGGGGGTCCCCCTTCGGGGAGAGGCACCCGGCGTGGCGGACTGTGTCCTCCGTGCCGGTGACACCCACTTTACGCCACGGTGGCCCGTAGACGCAAAGTGGGTGTCCGCCACGTCACATCGAGCGACCGACCTCCCTCACGTGGAGGAGTCAGCCTCCCGAGTTCTCCGCCTGTTCGTAGCGGCGAGCGGCGTCGTCGAGTTCCTGCAACGCTTCGCCCTGGGCATTGAAGTCACCGGACTGCTGCGCCTGGCGCAGCTTCTCCAGAGCGGCCTGGATGTCGGTGATCGCCTGGTCCAGCTCGGCGTTGCCGCTCTGCCCGTCCTGCGGCGGTTGCTGCCCGTCCTCGGGAGGCTGCTGGCCGTCCTCGGGCGGTGGCTGCTGCTCCTGCCCGCTGTCACCGGAATCCGGGGAGTCCTGGGCGGGGCCGGTCGCGGCCTCCCCTGTCCCCTCGCCGAACACCTCGTCGAGCGCCTCGTTCAGGGTCGACGCCACACCGATCCGGCCGTCGAAGGACACCAGCACGCGCGCCAGCTGCGGATAGCTCTGGTTGTTGCGCTGCTGGATGTAGACCGGTTCGACATAGAGGAAGCCGCCCGCCACCGGCAACGTCAGCAGGTTGCCGTAGATGATGTCGACGCTCTGGTTGCCCAGCAACGTGCGGTCCTGGGTGAACTTCGGATTGCTCTGGAAGGCGTTCTGGACCTGCACCGGTCCTTCGAGCTGCCTCCCGCCGCTGGTCGGCAGCTTGAGCACCGTCATCTTGCCGTAGTCGTCCGGATGCGACGACACCGTCATCCAGGCGGCGAGGTACTGTCTCGCCAGTGGAGTGAGCGCACTCGTGAGCTGGAAGTGCGGCTCCTCCTGGCCCGGTGCCTGCGCGTACAGGTAGTACGGCGGCTGGTTGGCCACGTTGGAGTTCGGGTTCGTCCCACCCTCCTCGGTCGGGTCCTGCGGGACGTTCCAGAAGGTCTGGGTCGAGTAGAACTCCTGCGCGTTGTTGACGTGATACCTGGTCAGCAGCTCGCGCTGGACCTTGAAGATGTCCTCCGGGTACCGGAAGTGCCTTCGCAGCTCGTCGCTGATCTCCGAGCTCGGCTTGACCATGCCCGGGAACGTGTCCATCCACGTCTTCAGGACCGGGTCGTTGTCGTTCATCGCGTACATGTCGACGGTGCCGTCGAACGCGTCGACCGTGGCCTTCACCGAGTTGCGGATGTAGTTGATCTGGTTGTCCTGCTGGCGCGGAACACCGGTCAACGAGTCCTGCGTGGCGTCACCGAGCGAGGTGCGCTGCGAGTACGGGAAATTGTTGAGCGTGGTGTACCCGTCGACGATCCACTTGATCCTGCCGTCGATCACCGCCGGATACGGGTCCCCGTCCACGGTCAGCCACGGGGCAACCTTCTCCACCCGCTCGCGGGGGTCCCGGTTGTACATGATCTTGGCGCCGTCGCTGATCTGGTCGGAGAACAGGATGTTGCGCTCGCCGTACTGGGCGGCGAAGACGAGGCGGTTCAACATGTTGTCGATCGGCACACCGCCCTGCCCCTCGTAGAGGTAGCTGCGGTCGGTCGCCGTGTCGTACTCGCCCGGCGCCTCGCCGGGCGTCCCGCCCACGATCGCGTAGTCGGTGGAGAGCTCCCCGAAGTAGATGCGCGGCTCGTCGACCTGGATGCCCGCCCCGTCCGGGTCCTGCGTGTCACTCGTACGGGCCAGCGGATACCCGCCGTCACTGTTGGCGTCCTCCAGCGCGCGGTCGATCGTGTTCGCCGGAGCGGCCACGAATCCGTTGCCGTGCGTGTACACCAGGTGGCGGTTGACCCAGGTCCGCTGGTTCTCCGCGAGACCGCTCGTGTTGATCTCCTTGGCGGCGACGATGTAGGCCTGCTCCTTGCCGTCGACCTCGTAGCGGTCGATATCGAGCTTCTCGGGGAAGCCGTAGAAGTTCTCCCTGCCGACACGCTGGGTGAACGTCGGGCTGAGCACGTTCGGGTCCAGCAGCCGGATGTTCGGGATGGTCCCCTGGTCGGCGCGGACCTCCTCCGGGCTCGCGTTCGAGTTGCCGGTGTAGTCCTCCCGCACGTCGACGGTTTCCTCACCAAGGTTGAAGGCGTACTTCGTGGCCTCCATGTTGTTCTCGATCGAGGCCGCTTCCTTCTCGTTGGCGTTCGGGCGGACCGAGAACTGCTCGAGCACGGCGGGCCAGGCCACCCCGAGGATCAGGCCGGACAACAACAGCAGCACCAGAGCGATCCCGGGAAGCTGGATGTTGCGGAGGAAGGCCCCCACGAAGAACGCGATGGCGCACAGAACGGAGATGCACAGCAGGATCAGCTTGGCCGGCATCACGGCGTTGAGGTCGGTGTAGGCCGCACCGGTGAACAGGTCGTTGCGGTCGGACAACAGCAGTTCGTACCGGTCGAGGAAGTACTCGATCGCCTTGAACACCACGAACGCGCCGATCAGCACGAGCAGGTGCACCCGCGCGGGGCCGGAGATCTGTCCCCCACGGCCCGCCAGCCGAATGCCACCGAACACGTAGTGCGTGGCCAGCGCTCCGAGGAACGACACGACCAGGGCGACGAACAGCCAGCCGAGCACCCAGCCGTAGAACGGCAGGTCGAAGGTGTAGAAGCCGGCGTCGAGGTTGAACACGGGGTCGGTCCAGCCGAACTGGGCGCCGTTCATCCACTTCTGCACGACCTGCCAGTTGCCCTGGCCGCTCGCTCCCGCGATCAAACCGGTGACCACCGGGATGCCGATGCCGAACCACTTCGTGCGCGCCACGATCAGCGAGCGGTACCGGGCGAGCGGGTCGTCGGCCCCGGACACGGGCACGAACACCGGCCTGGCCCGGTAGGCCAGCCACAGGCTCAACCCCAGCAACCCGCCGACGAGCGCGCCGGTGAGGAAGAAGAGCGCGACACGGGTGACGAGGATGGTACTGAAGACCCCCCGCGCGTCGACCTCGCCGAACCACAACCAGTCGACGTAGGTGTTCAGCATTCGGGCGCCGAGCAACAGCACCAGGAGGATGGCGGCCGCCACGATGAGCAGCACGCGGGCACGCCGGGACAGTTTCGGCAGACTGGCAGGAGGCCGGGTGGCCACTACGCACACTCCCCGTGTTCAGGACGGTCGTTGGCGGGGCGCCGACACTGGCAGCGTCCCTGTTCACTCAACTCTACGGTTCCCCGCCCGAGTTCCCGAACCCCCCCAAACCGGGCGTCGGCACGACCCGCGGCCACGCCTGCCAGGATGGGGTCATGACGGAGAGCGAGGATCGGGCGAGTGTCGCAAGGGTAGCCGCGCTGGCACGGGAGGTCGAGGAGTTCGTCGCCGCGGGTGGCTGGGATCAGCCGACCCAGTTGTTCGCGCTGGTGCCGACGGCCGAGATCCTGCGCGAACAGCCGGAACTGGCCGGACAGCTCGACCCGGACAGCGAGTTCACCCCGGTGGCGCAGGAGGAGCTGCCCGAGGGCGACCTCGCCGAGTCCCTCGGCCGGATCGCCTGGCCCGACGTGGTGCGCGGGTGCGCGCTCGCCCAGGAGATCGTCGTGCTTCCCCCCGACGCCGAGGACGAGTTGCCCGAGGTCGGCGACGGCGGTGACGAGGACCTCGACCGCCTGCGTCAGGCCGCGGCCGACCATCCGCGCCGCACCGAGGCACGCCTCGTGGCCGCGGTGCTCCGCGACGGCGACGCCGCGTGCGTGATGCGGCTGCGCGGCGTGCAGCCACCGCGGGCGACCGAGGGTCCGGACGAGGACGGTGAGCCCGCCGACGACACCACCGACGAACTCATCGAGCATCCGGACCTGGCGCCGAACCTGGTCGAGGCGTTGCGCGCCACGTTGCAGCCGTGAGGCCCTGCCCCGGATGCGTCAGGACGCGCAGGTCGGAACGGGTTCGCCCGAGTTGAGCGCCTCCAGCGCGTGCACGGCGTCGTCGAGGTGCCCCACCTCGATCAGCCGCAGGCCGTCGGGGGCGGAGGCGACCGCCTCGTCGCAGTTCCCGCTCGGCACGAGAAACGACGTGGCACCGGCCTCCCGCGCCGCGACGAGCTTGAACGAGATGCCACCGATCTCTCCGACGTTGCCCTGGGCGTCGATCTCTCCGGTGCCGGCGACGTGCCTGCCGCCGGTGAGGTCGCCCTGGGTGAGGCGATCCACGATCGCGAGCGCGAACATGAGGCCCGCCGAGGGGCCGCCGACGTCCTCCAACGCGATGTCGATCTCGAACGGCACGTCGGCGCGGTCCGACGGCTGGAAACCGACGAACCCCTGCGGCCGGTTGTCGGGGCGATTCGTCAACGTCACCCGCACTGTCCGCTCCCCCTCGCCGTCCCGGCGCACGGTCAACGACACCGTCTGCCCCGGGCGCGTGTCGGCGAGCGCCTCGTGCACCGCCGCGCTGTCGGCGACCTCCCGGCCGTCGACCCGGAGCAGCCGGTCGCCGGGCTTGAGCACGCCGTCGGCGGGGCTGTTCTTCTCCACCTCGGCCACCACGACCTGCACCGGGTGACCCAGCCGCCGCAGCGCGGCGACCTCCGCGTTGCTCTGCGAGACCCGGAACTGCCGCAGGTTCTGCCGCCGGACCTCCTCGTCGGTCTGGCCCGGCCGGAAGTAGTTCTCCCTCGGCGCGAGCGCGAACCGTCCGCTCAGCCAGAGCCCCAGCGCGCCGAACAGCGTCATGTCGTCGTTGAGGGAGACCGTGGTCATCCGCAGCTCACCGTCCGCGGGGAAGCTGCGCTGCCCATCGACGCTGACGACCTCGTGCCCGTCCACCGTGCCCAGCGTGTTGTAGGTGGGCCCGGGACCGAGCGCCACGTAGGGCACCCGCACGAAGGCGCCGACCAGCGCGAACACCAGCACGAGCACGCCGCTGACCACCATCGTCCAGCCGCGCCGGGACAGAGAGCGCCGGTGCGCGCGGGCCTCGTCCCGCTCGTCGGGGGGCGCCGACCCCGCCGAGGGGGAGTCGTCGGCGCGAGTGACGTGGGCTGGCGTTTCGCTGTCGGAGGACTCACTCACGCGCCCAGCGTACGGCTGGGCCGCGTGGACGAGGGCGCGGGCGTGTCTCGCACGCTGACGGCGCGGGCGTGTTCTGCACGCCACGGGCGAACCGACCGGGGCGACGCGGGTGGCTCCAGGCGGGGCCGACCCGCGTACGGTGGGAGTTATGAGCAACCCACCGTTCGGCTTCGGACTTCCCGATCCCGACAAAGGCGGCGAGAACGACCCGTCGGGCCAGGGCGGGCAGTCCGGCTCCGATGCCTTTCAGCAGCTCGGACAGATGCTGTCCCAGCTCGGGCAGATGCTCTCCCAGGCAGGCACGTCGTCCGGTCCGGTGAACTACGACCTGGCCAAGCAGATCGCCGTGCAACGCCTCGGAAGCCAGGGACAGGGGCGGATGGGCTTCACCAGCGGTGACCAGTCGCCGGACTCCGCCGTACGCGACTCGGCGCACCTGGCGGAACTGTGGCTGGACGAGGCCACGATCCTGCCCGCCGGGGCGTCGAACACGGTGGCTTGGTCGGCCCGGGACTGGATCGACCGCACGCTGCCCACGTGGCAGCGGCTGTGCGACCCGGTCGCCAAGCAGGTGTCCAACGCGTGGATGCAGGCACTGCCCCAGGAGGCGAAGCAGGCGGCGGGGCCGTTGCTGTCGATGGTCGGCCAGATGGGCGGCATGGCGTTCGGCTCGCAGCTCGGCAACGCGCTCGGCGGACTGGCCTCGGAGGTACTGACCTCGACCGACATCGGACTTCCGCTCGGCCCGGAGGCCACCTCGGCGCTGGTCCCCGCCAACATCGAGAAGTTCACCGAGGGCCTCGAGCGCCCCAGCAGCGAGGTGCTGGTGTTCCTCGCCGCGCGGGAGGCCGCTCACCAGCGGTTGTTCGCCCACGTGCCGTGGCTACGGCAGCGGCTGCTCGGCGCGGTGGAGGAGTTCGCGCACGGGATCTCGGTCGACACCTCGGCCCTGGAGGAGCTGGCCGGGCAGATCGACCCGAGCAACCCCGCGAGCATCGAGCAGGCGATGTCGTCCGGACTGCTCGAGCCGCGCACGACCCCGGAGCAGGAGGCCGCGCTCGCCCGGCTCGAGAACCTGCTGGCACTGGTCGAGGGCTGGGTGGACGTCGTGGTCGCCGACGCTGTCGGGGACCGCCTTCCCGGTGCCGACGCCCTGCGCGAGACGCTGCGGCGCAGGCGCGCCACCGGCGGCCCCGCGGAGCAGACCTTCGCCACGCTCGTCGGCCTCGAACTGCGGCCGCGCCGGATGCGCGCCGCCTCTGACCTGTGGAAACACGTCGGGGATCGCTCCGGCATCCAGGCCCGCGACGATCTGTGGTCGCACCCGGACCTGATGCCGACCGCCGAGGACCTCGACGACCCCGCCGGCTTCGCCGAGCGGCTCCACACGCAGGGCGCCACCGGCGACCTCGACCCCATGGCCGAGCTCGAACGCACCCGCCGTGCCGAGGCGGAGGCCGACGGTGCCTCGGAAGCACCGGGGGACGCGTCGTCCGGCACCGACCGTGCCGAGGACGCGGGTTCTGCCGGCGATGACAGCGGCGCGGACGACCACGCGGGAGACGACTCCGAGGACCGGCGGCGGGACGGCGGGTCCGGCGGCGACGCCTGATCCCGATACGACGACCGTCCCGCCGGGCGGCCGTCAGCCGTCGACGTTCGCGAGGCCCGTCCCCTCGGCCGCCGAGAGGCCTTCGAGGAAACCGATGGCGCGTTCCGTCTTCGGATAGCGCCGCACCAGGTTCCAGAACCGGGTGTTGTGCTCGGCGATGCGCAGGTGCGCCAGTTCGTGCACCAGCACGTAGTCGAGCACCCAGGACGGCACGTGCCGTAACCGCTCGCTGACCCGGATCGACCGGTCGGCCGGCGTGCACGACGCCCACCGGGTGCGCATGGGCGGAACCCACCGCACGCTGGCGGGCTGGGCGGTGCCGTCGAGGTAACGGCGCGAAAGCTCGGCACACCGCAGCAGCAGGGCCTCGTCCGAGGCGCGGGCCGGTGAGGCCCGCCTGTTCTCGGTGCGCTGGAGTTTGCGTTGCATCTCGGCGACCCAGTGCCGTTCCTCGGCCTTGGTCATCGTCGCGGGGATGAGCACGACCAGTGTGTCCCCGTCCCGGTACGCGGTCACCGTGCGACGGCGGCGCGCGCTGCGCCGCACCTCCACCTTTTCTTCTTTCACAGCGGACTGTCGCGAAGACTTGTCCCGACTTCTGAGCGAGGGAACCCGTGCATCGGCCACATGTCCCACCGTAAGGCCAGCCACCGACGACGACGAGGCACACAACATCACATCCAGCGAGTTGTCCACACCCGCCCAGGACCTGTGGACAACCGGGCTCACGCCGCGTGCACGTGCGGCCGGAGCGGGTCACGCTGTGCGCATGACTTCCCCGGCACATCAGGCGCTCCCCCGTCGTCCGCGGCTCCTCCCCGGGCTGGAGGTGCTGGCCCGGCGGCACGACGAGCTCCAGATCGGCCTCGACCCCCGGCACGCCGTCGTGGCCACCGACCTGCCGCCTGTCCTCGTGGATATCCTCCGGGGCCTTGACGGTCGGCGCAGTACCGAGACCCTGCTCGACCTCGCCTCACACGACCATGCCGAACGCCTGCGCGCCGTCCTGGCCGACCTGGTGCGGCAGGGTCTGGTCGAGGACGGCGCGACCGGCTCCGAGTACGACGGGCCGGTGCTGTGGTCGGCCGCACCCGCCCGCCATGACGACCACGACGCCGTGCGCCCGGTCCCACGGCACGTGCTGGTCCACGGCAGCGGCAGCGCCGCGGCGGTGATGGCCTCGCTCGCGGCCTCGGG
>NZ_KB912712.1:9669-21048 GCF_000383795.1 Saccharomonospora saliphila YIM 90502 | reverse complement strand
GGTGGGGTCGCAGGCGTCCGGTCGGCGGTGAGCAGACGACGGCCGCCCGCTCACCGCCGACCGGTGCTACCCCGTGAGGTAACGCCGCGCTCGCCTGTCCGCCCAGGCCGAAACCCGGGTCCAGCGAAGCGCGTGGCGCACATGGTGCACCGGCCGTCTGTCCTCAGCGGTCCGGAGCAGGTCCCGTATTCGTTCTCTGGCCAGTTCTTCATTGATCAACATCTGATGCTCTTTCCCGGAGTAGGGCGTGGTATCGGGCCGTGGTGGAGCGGTTCGCGGCATGGGACGGTTCCGCCGCGGTTCGGCACGGCCTCGGCCGACGATCGTGTTCATGCGGCACTCCGTTGCCCGGTCGTAGCGGCGACGTCGGCGTTCTTGCGCGGACGTCCACGCGGCCGCTTGCGGGCCACGACGGCACCCCGTTCGAAGATCTCGCCGCCCCAGACGCCCCACGGCTCCCGGCGCGCGAGCGCACCGGCGAGGCACGAGGCCCGGACCGGGCAGGAACCGCACAGGTGCTTGGCCCGTTCGAGCTCGGCGGGGGCTTCGGCGAACCACAGGTCCGCATCACCCGCACGGCACGGCAGATCGGATTCCGGTGTGGTCACCGCGTCGAGCACCGTGGTGACCCGCCCGAATCCCGTCCCGTCGTCGGTCAGCGCCTCCTCTGACGCGGAGGCGGTCGCCGATGGCATGTCCTGTTTCCCTTCGTGTCGTGTCAATCCTTGCTTCCTGAGGACCCATCCCGCCGAATCCGGCCCGGAACAGCAAAAAGGCCGCGGACCCGAGACGGGTTCCGCGGCCTGTGTGAGCCTGTGCCTGGTGACGCAGACGTCAGGGGGCGCGCCCCCGTGGGCACAGCGGAACCCAAAACTGCTTCGCGCTCGGACGATCGGCGAACGCCGGACGGAGAGCCACACCCGTCCCGGCATCGGACACGCCGACGCCGCCGCCGTGCGCGCACAGCATGCGCACGGCGCCCCCGACCGGGGTGGAGGCTCGCCAGGAACGCTGCGAACGTCGCGACGCGCGACGCTCCGCTTCGCCGATCGTGGACAGCGAGATGCCGACGATGTCGCGGTATCGATTGAGCTTCATCTGCGGCACCTCCTCTCGCTGTCCACCCGGTCCACCGTCGTCACACGACGGGCCGGAGATTCACGAATGACTCACCCAGTACCCGCAGGCTATTGCCCCACGAGTGCCGGGGCAACCGAATTTCCGCAAACCTTTCCCGAATCGGGTGAGAACGCCTGTGACCTGCGCGGAAGTCGGCGACGCGCACGGAAGAAGGCGCCGCTCTCAGCTGCCGGTGGAGTGGACCACGGCCAGGACCTCGGCGCCGAAGCGGTCGAGCTTGGTGGCACCGATCCCGGAGATGGCCACCAGCGCACGCTCGTCGGTGGGCCGCTGCTCGGCGATCGCGCGAAGTGTGGCGTCGGTGAAGACGACGAAGGGCGGCACGTTGAGCTCGCGCGCACGCTCGACCCGCCACTCCTTCAGTCGTGTCAGCAGGTCGTGGTCCACGTCGGCGGGACATCTGCCGCACCGCCCCAGCTTGATGTCCATGGTCGACGAGAGAGGTGCGCCGCACACGCGGCACCCCGGTTTGCGTCCGGCTCCCCGCTCGGCGCGAACCCGGGAAGCCGGGTGCTCGTCGGGCACGAGGCCGTGCAGGAACCGGCTCCGCCCGCGATGCGGACGCCCACCAGGGGTGCGCGACAGCGACCAGCTCAACGCGAGGTGCTCGCGGGCGCGGGTGACGCCGACATAGAACAGCCTGCGTTCCTCCTCGATCGCGTCGTCATCGGACGCGTGCTGAATCGGCAGGGTGCCCTCGGCCAGTCCCACGAGGAACACCGCGTCCCACTCCAGACCCTTCGCCGCGTGCAGCGACGCCAGCGTGACCCCGCCGACCTCCGGCGGGTGCTGCGCGGCGGCGCGCTGCTCCAGCTCGCCGACGTAGCGCGAGAGGCCCGCTCCGTCGGTGGTGGCTGCCAGCTCCTCGGCGAGTTCCACCAGAGCATGCAGGCCGTTCCACCGCTCCCGTGCCGCGCCGCCCGGCGGCGGCTGCGCGGTCAGGCCCACCCGGGCGAGCACCCCGCGCACGGCCGGCACCAGCGGGCGCTCGGGCTCAGCACCGTTCTCCCGGGACGCGGCGGTGCGCAAGGCCGACATCGCCTGGCGAATCTCCTCCCGCGCGAAGAACCGCTCGCCACCCCGCACCACGTACGGGATGCCGAAGTCGGACAGCGCTTGTTCGTAGGTCTCGGACTGTGCGTTGACCCGGAACAGCACCGCGATCTCGGCCGGATCGGTTCCCGCGTCGATCAGCTCACGGGCCCGCGCCGCGACCGCGCCGGCCTCGGACGCCTCGTCCGGGTGCTCGGCGAACGAGGGTTCGGGCCCGTCCGCACGCTGCCCCACCAGCGCCAGACGCGAACCGGCAGGCCGGCCACGGGCCGCGCCGATCACCCTGTTCGCCAGCCCCACCACCTGGGGTGTCGAACGGTAGTCCCGTTCGAGGCGCACCACGGTCGCGTCCGGGTAACGGCGGGTGAAGTCGAGCAACGGCCGGGGGGAGGCGCCGCCGAAGGAGTAGATCGTCTGGTTCGCGTCCCCCACCACCGTGACGTCGTCCCGCCCTCCGAGCCACGCGTCGAGCAGGCGCTGCTGCGCGGGCGTCACGTCCTGGTACTCGTCGACCACGAAGCAGCGGTACCGGTCGCGGAACTCCTCGGCGACCCCGCGGTGGTCTTCCAACGCGGCCGTGGTGTGCAACAACAGGTCGTCGAAGTCGAGCAGTCTTCTGTCGGTCTTGATGCGTTCGTAGGCCTCGTACAACCGCGCGACCTTCTCCGCGGGCTGCCCGACCTGACGGTGCAGCCGTGCGGCCACGGCCGGGTAGTCCTCCGGCCCGACGAGGCTGGCCTTGGCCCACTCGATCTCCGCGGCGAGGTCGCGCAGCACCTCGGTCCCGGTGGGCAGGTCGAGCGTGGTGGCGGCGTGGCCGACGAGCCGCAGCTTCTGCCGGTCGAGAAGCTCCCACGGCGCGTCCCCCACGACCCGGGGCCAGAAGTAGCGGAGCTGGCGCAGCGCGGCGGCGTGGAACGTGCGCGCCTGCGCTCCCTCGACGCCGAGCCGCCGCAGGCGGGTGCGCAACTCCCCCGCCGCCCGCGCGGTGAAGGTCACCGCGAGCACCTGGGACGGCACGACGTGGCCCTGCCGCACGAGGTATGCGATCCGGTGGGTGATGGTCCGCGTCTTTCCCGTCCCCGCACCGGCCAGCACGCACACGGGACCGCGGGCCGCGCTCGCGGCGGCCCGCTGCTCGGGGTCGAGCCCGTCGAGCGGATCGCGCAGTCCGGTGCGGAGGGCATCTGCCACGTCCGGCATCCTCGCAGAGGGGACCGACGGACTCACGCCTGCCCGGCCGCCCGTATCCTGGGTGATTATGGCGGGAAAGCAGGACAAGGAAGCGGCCAAGCAGGCCAAGCGCGCGAAGAAGGCGGCCAGCAAGGAGAAGCGTGGCCAGATCTTCCAGGCGTTCAAAATGCAGCGCAAGGAGGACAAGGCCCTCATCCCGTGGATGCTGGGTTCCTTCCTCGTCGTCGCGGGCCTCGTGTTCGGCCTCGGCTGGCTCTTGGGCATCCAGTGGTGGTTGTTGCCGATCGGCGTCATGCTCGGCCTGCTCGCCGCCGTCATCATCTTCGGACGCCGCGTGCAGAAGACGGTCTACGCCAGGGCGGAGGGGCAGCCCGGCGCCGCGGCCTGGGCGCTGGACAACTTGCGGGGACGTTGGCGGGTCACTCAGACGGTGGCCGCGACCACCCAGCTCGACGCCGTTCACCGTGTACTCGGCGGCCCCGGCGTCATCCTCGTGGGCGAAGGCGCGCCACACCGCGTGAAGACCCTGCTCTCGCAAGAGAAGAAGCGCATCGCCAGGTTGGTCGGCGACACGCCGATCTACGACGTCATGATCGGCAACGAGGAGGGCCAGGTCCCTCTGCGCAGGCTTCAGAATCACCTGATGAAGCTGCCGCGCAATCTCAAGCCGAAGCAGGTCGACGCTCTCGAGGCGAAGCTGTCCGCGCTCGGCAACCGTGGCGCGGCCATGCCCAAGGGCCCCACGCCGCAGAACGCCAAGATGCGCAACATGCAGCGCACCATCCGCCGCCGCTGACTCGACCCTCAGCGCAGCAGGACGACAACGGTGCCGGTGGCCCGATCGTGCCAACCGCGGTTGTCCGCGTTACGCACGGCGGCCGGGATGATGAGAAAGGTCAGCACGCATCGCACGGCGGCCCGCCACAGGCCCACCATCGTGGCCCCGTCGAGCCGGGCGACCCGCACGCCGACCACCGTCATGCCCGGTGTGAAGCCGAACAACGAGACGGGAACCACGGTGAGCACCGCCCACGTCACCAGCGCCCACAGGTTGTACTGCTGCATCACGGCCGGATCGGCGTAGTCGGGCCGGAAGTACAGAGCGGTGAGCAGCGAGGCCAGCACCAGGTCGGCGAGCAGGCCGAGGAACCGCCTCCCGGTCCCGGCGACCGAGCGCGGTCCGCGTTCCGGCAGCCCGAGGCGCTCGCCCGGCCAGCGCTGTGCTTCCTGCGCGGCGTCCGCACCGCCGCCCGCCAGTGTCGAGAGCCAGTCGCCCGTCCAACGTGCCACCCGACCAGGGTATTCCTCGCGCGTGTGTCCGGTCGTGCCTGGTCAACCCTGTCCGTATCGGTCCGCTCGTTAACACCGGCGAAACACACGGGTGACGGTCGGGCAACACCCTGCTCTTAGCGTGAGCCGGAGAGAGCACCGCCGCACGAGCGCGAACACGAAGGAGTCACCGAGCGTGTCCACTACCCCAGACGACGTCCTCCGCCAGATCGCTGACGAAGACGTGCGATATGTCGACGTGAGGTTCTGTGACCTGCCGGGCGTCATGCAGCACTTCACCGTGCCCGCCACGGCTTTCGACGCGGACGCCTTCGAGGAGGGCCTCGCCTTCGACGGCTCGTCGGTCCGTGGGTTCCAGTCGATCCACGAGTCCGACATGCTGTTGCTGCCCGACCCGGCCACGGCGCGGATCGACCCGTTCCGGAAGAACAAGACGCTGTCACTGAACTTCTTCGTGCACGACCCGTTCACCCGGGAGCCGTACAGCCGCGACCCCCGCAACATCGCGCGCAAGGCCGAGCAGTACGTCACCGAGTCCGGCATCGCCGACACGGTCTTCTTCGGTCCCGAGGCCGAGTTCTACGTCTTCGACTCGGTGCGGTTCGACTCCTCGGAGAACGCGAGCTTCCACGAGATCGACTCGGTCGAGGGCTGGTGGAACACCGGCCGCGACGAAGAGGGCGGCAACCGCGGCTACAAGACCCGGTACAAGGGTGGTTACTTCCCGGTCCCGCCGGTCGACCACTTCGCCGACCTGCGTGACGACATCTCCAACACGCTGATCCAGTCCGGCTTCGAACTCGAACGTGCCCACCACGAGGTCGGCACAGCGGGCCAGGCCGAGATCAACTACAAGTTCAACACCCTGCTGCACTCCGCGGACGACCTGCAGCTGTTCAAGTACATCGTCAAGAACGTGGCCTGGCAGGCGGGCAAGTCCGCGACCTTCATGCCGAAGCCGCTCTTCGGGGACAACGGCTCGGGCATGCACTGCCACCAGTCGCTGTGGAAGGACGGCGCGCCGCTGTTCCACGACGAGTCCGGCTACGCGGGGCTGTCCGACACCGCGCGGCACTACATCGGCGGCATCCTCTCCCACGCGCCGAGCCTGCTGGCGTTCACCAACCCCACGGTGAACTCCTACCACCGGCTGGTGCCCGGCTACGAGGCGCCGGTCAGCCTCGTGTATTCGCAGCGCAACCGTTCCGCGTGCGTCCGTATCCCGATCACCGGCGGCAACCCGAAGGCCAAGCGCATCGAGTTCCGCTGCCCCGACGCGTCGGGCAACCCCTACCTCGCCTTCGCGGCGATGATGATGGCAGGCATCGACGGCGTGCGGAACAAGATCGAGCCGCCGGAGCCGATCGACAAGGACCTCTACGAACTCCCGCCCGAGGAGGCACGCGACGTCCAGCAGGTACCCGGCGACCTGGGCACCGTGCTCGACACGCTCGAGGCCGACCACGACTACCTGCTGGAAGGCGGGGTCTTCACGCCCGACGTGATCGAGAGCTGGATCGCGTTCAAGCGGGAGAACGAGATCGACCCGCTGCGCCTGCGCCCGCACCCGTACGAGTTCGCTCTCTACTACGACGTGTGAGCTTGTCGCGGCCTCGGTGACGGCCTCGACGACGGCCCCGGTGGCGGGAAACCCCCGCCCCCGGGGCCGTCTCGTCGGTACCGCCGCGCGGTCAGGGTCCGGTGAACATCACCGTGTCGAGACCGTGCCGTTCGAATTGGCCGCGTGGGTCGGCGACGAGCTTGCGCCGGTCGAGGTCCAGCACGCCGAGCGTGCAGCTCACCTCGGCGGACAGGGTGCCGTCGACCTTGCGGATCTCGGAGTCCATCCAGAACACCTTGCCGCCGCCGAACTTGCCGCGGCAGGTGACGTCGACCTCGTCGCCGGAGCGCAGCTCACGCCGATAGGTGATGTGGGACTCGAGCAGGACCGGTGCGAGCCCGGACTCGCGCATACGGTCGTGCGCGCCTCCGGCCTTCTCGAACAGCTCGAGCCTCGCGATCTCGGCGTACTGGTGGTAGACGGCGTGGTTGACATGGCCAAGACTGTCCAGCTCGTAGTGGCGCACCTTGACCCGGACACGAAACGGTTCTTGCTCAGTCACCCGCCCACCCTAAGCGCCGCCCGGAGGGCGTCCGAGCGCTGCCGGAGCCTCCACGCCGCACGTCCGGTCGGGCTTCAGGACTCGTAGAACAGGCGCTCGACGATCGCATGGGCCCGGCGGGTCACCCGGCGGTAGGAGTCGAGGAACTCGCCCGAGTCGTCGTCGGCTGAATAGCCGAACACCCGCGCCACCGCCGCCAGCTCACGGCCGGAGGTGGGGAGCTGGTCGACCGCCTTGCCCCGGACCAGCATGGCCACGTTGCGCGCCCTGGTGGCCAGATGCCAGGCCTCCAACAGCGCGTCGACATCGGACCGCTCCGCGAGCCCGGCATCGGGGAGCGCCCGTAGCGCGTCAGCCGTCGACGTCGTCCGCAGAGCGGGCACCTCGTGGGCGTGCCGGAGCTGCATGAGCTGGACCGTCCACTCCACGTCGGCGAGGCCGCCGCGGCCGAGTTTGGTGTGCGTGGTCCGGTCCGCGCCCCGCGGCATCCGCTCGGTGTCCACGCGCGCCTTGATCCGCCGCACCTCCCGCACCCGGGCCGCGTCCAGCCCGCCATCGGGATACCGCAGTGGGTCGATCTCGGTGAGGAACCGCCGCCCGAGGTCCTCGTCGCCCGCCACGAACCGCGCGCGCAGAAGTGCCTGCGCCTCCCACACCTCGCTCCAGCGGGCGTAGTAGGCACGATACGAGGCGAGGGTGCGCACCAGTGGACCGCTGCGTCCCTCGGGCCGCAGGTCGGCGTCGACCACCAGGGCCGGGTCCTGGCTCGGCGCCCCCAGCGCCGAGCGGACCGTCTCGGCGACCGAGGTCGCGAACCTGACCGCCTCCGCCTCGGACGCCTCCTCCGTCCGTTCACAGACGAACAGGACGTCGGCGTCGGAACCGTAGCCGAGTTCGTCGCCGCCGAGCCGTCCCATGCCGATCACGGCGACGGTCGCGGGTTGTCCGCCCACCTCGGCGGCGCGCTCCCTGATCGCCGCCGCCAGCGCGCTCTGCAACACCGCGACCCACACCGTGGACAGCGCGCGGCACACCTCCCCGACGTCGAGCAGGCCCAGCAGGTCGGCGCAGGCAACCCGCAACAGTTCGTGCCTGCGCAGGGACCGCGCCGCCACCACGGCGGCCTTCATGCCGGGTTGCCTGCCCGCCGCGGCGCGCAGCGACCGCGCGACCTCACCGGGGTCCTTGCCCGCCAGCCGCCCCGGCTCGCCGAGAAGTTGCAGCACCTCGGGCGCGCGGACCAGGAGGTCGGGCACCAGCCGGGATGTGCCCAACACGGTGGCGAGCCTTTCCACGACGGCGGCCTCGTCACGCAGCACCCGCAGGTACCACGGCGTGTCGGCGAGTGCCTCGGACACCCGGCGGTACGCCAGCAATCCACCGTCCGGGTCAGGTGTGTCCGCGAGCAGGTCCAACAGAACCGGCAGCAACGTCTGCTGGATGGAGGCGCGCCGCGACACCCCGGAGGTCAACGCCTGAATGTGCCGCAGCGCCCCCTCCGGCGCCAGGTAGCCGAGCGCGGCGAGCCTGCTCTCCGCCTGCTCGGTCGTCAACCGCAGCGCCGCGGTCGGCACCCGGGCCACCGACTCCAGCAACGGCCGGTAGAAAAGCTTCTCGTGCAGTCGGCGGATGCGCTGGACGTGCCTGCGGAACTCGCCGAGCAGCACGTCGTTGACGACCCTCCCCCGCACGGGGTGCACGCCAGACGCCTTCGCCAACCACCGCAGCTGGTCAACGGCATCCTGTTCGGGGAACAGGTGGGTGCGGCGCAGCCCCCGCAGCTGGAGCCGGTGCTCCAACGTGCGGAGGAACTCGTACGACGAGGCCAGTTCCGCCGCGTCGGCACGGCCGACGTATCCGCCGGAGCCGAGCGCGTGCAACGCCTCAAGCGTCGAAGCCGACCGCAGGTCCGGATCAGCACGCCCGTGGACGAGCTGGAGCAGTTGCACGGCGAACTCGACGTCGCGCAAACCGCCCCGCCCGAGTTTGAGTTCGCGCTCGGCGATCTCGACGGGGACGTGCCTCTCCACCCGGCGCCGCATGTGCTGCACATCGGCCACGAAGTTCTCGCGTTCCGCGGCCGACCACACCAACGGAGCGACCAGCTCGGCGTAGCGCCTGCCCAAAGCGAGATCGCCCGCGACCGGGCGCGCCTTGAGCAAGGCCTGGAACTCCCACGTTCGCGCCCACTTCTTGTAGTAGCTCTCGTGGCCGTCGAGGGTGCGCACCAGCGCCCCCGTCTTGCCCTCGGGCCGCAATGCCGCGTCAACCTGGAAACAAGCGTGGCCCACCACGCGCATCAGAGCCGTCGCGAGGCGGGTGGCCACGGAGAGGTCTCCGTCGCCGACGAAGACCACATCGACGTCGCTGACGTAGTTCAGCTCCCTCCCACCGCACTTTCCCATGGCGATGACGGCGAGCGAACCGTCGGAGGTGGCTCCCACCTCGCGCTCGGCCACCACGAGTCCGGTACGCAGCGCGGCCTCGGCGAGGGCCGTCAGTGCCGCGGTGATCTCGGACAGGCTCGGCCGGTCGAGCGCCGGCTCCACCAGGTGCCCCAGGTCGGAGGCCGCGATCTGCAACAGCACTCCCCGGTACGCGGTCCGCAGCGCGTGCTCGGCGTCGGCACCGCCACGGACACTCCCGTCGTCGGCACGCACCGCGCGGCCCAACACCTCGTCGTAGGTCGCCGCCTCGGGCAGATCGCTCGCGAGCACGCGCCACAACTCGTTCTGGGTCACCAGGAGGTCGGTCAACGCCGTTGAGGACCCGAGGACCGACAGCAGACGGCCGCGCAGTCGCGCGTCGTCGCACAACGCGCGGGCCAGCTCGGGCCAGGTCGCCTCGTCGGCGGTGCGCACGCGGTCCAGCGCGAGAAGTGCCGCGTCCGGGTCGGGCGTCCTGGAGAACGCGGTGAGCACCTCAGCGGCGTCCCGAGCCGGCCCCTCGGGCCCCCACCACCCGGCGGCACGCAGGAGATCCTCCGCACGCTCGTCGGCGAAGCCGTACCGGGCGGCCGACGTGGCCGGCCGAGAGCGCTCAACCATCGCCTGCCACCGCCCGGTGCCGTCGCGACCTCGTTCCCGCGACGCCCTGGACCACCAGCACGGCCGCACCGGGCGCGGGCGGGCGCGGAGCGGGTGGGGAGCTGCCCAACGGGGTGTCACCGGGCATGAGCGGGGTCCGCGCGCCCACGGCGTGGTGTGGTCGCGCGTTCGTGCTCACAACCGTCGGCATGATTAGGCCAGGGGAAGCGTGTACCGGGGTTCGACCGGGGAAAGACGTCCGGCGGCAAGGTCCGCGAAGCGGTGCGCGAACGGGCGCCAGGTCTCCGCGATGTCGTCGTGCATCTCGGCCAGCGCGGCGTCGTCGAAGGCGTCCGGGCGGGCTGAGGACGCCATGTCCGGGCACCGCCGTACCAAGTCGCGCACCACGTCGGGCGTGGTCTCGATGTGGAACTGGATGGCGTACACGCGGCGCCGCAGCCGGTACGCCTGATGTGCGGAGTGCGGCGAGGAGGCCAGCAGTTCCGCCTGGGGAGGCAGCCGTTCGATCACGTCACCGTGGAACTGAAACACGTCCTGCATGAGCGGCAGGTCGGAGAACAGCGGGTCCACCCAGGCCGCGTCCTTCTTGGCGACGAGCTTCGGACCGACCTCGGGGCCGTCGGGGGCAGGCGTGACCCGGCCACCGGCCGCGACCGTGAGCAACTGAGCACCGAGACACACACCGAGCGTCGGCTTGTCCTCGGTCAGAGCCCTGCTCAGCAGACCGCGGACCGACCGAAGCCACGGGTGCTCCGCATCGGCCTCCGCGTTCATCCGCCCACCGAGACATAGCACCGCGTCGTGCTCGTCGAGCTCGTCCGGCACCGCATCGTGCGGCATGTGACGCACGTCGAGTTCGGCCCCCTGCTCCGACAGCCACTCGCCGAGCCTGCCCACGGGGTCACACGGGTCGGGTTCCACGACAAGGATCCGAGGCGCGTTCACGGCCACAAGCCTACGTGGGCGGGGCCCTGCAATGCAGTGGCCGGGCACCGTCGACGAGAACGAAGACAAAAAGGGAGGTGACCGAGTGTCGGCTCGGTCACCTCCCATAAAAAAATCCCCTCCGGGGAAGACCGCGGGCCTTCCCCGGAGGGGTTTGTTGTGTGTTCGGCGGTGTCCTACTCTCCCACACCCGCACGGGTGCAGTACCATCGGCGCTGGCGGGCTTAGCTTCCGGGTTCGGAATGGGACCGGGCGTGTCCCCTGCCGCTATAGCCACCGAACAACCCTGTGAAACAACACCACTGGTGTGTCGGGGTGGTGTTTCAGAGTTGCAGAGTGGGTGCGTAGCATGTTTGTGGTCAAGCCCTCGGCCGATTAGTACCAGTCCACTCGAGAACACATTGCTGTGCGTCCATGTCTGGCCTATCAACCCCATCATCTGTGGGGGGCCTTACCCACTCGAATGGTGGTGGGAGACCTCATCTTGGAACGGGCTTCCCGCTTAGATGCCTTCAGCGGTTATCCCTTCCGAACGTAGCGAACCAGCCGTGCCCCTGGCGGGACAACTGGCATACCAGAGGTTCGTC
>NZ_KB912712.1:3017-9569 GCF_000383795.1 Saccharomonospora saliphila YIM 90502 | reverse complement strand
CCGCGGACGGTGCCGTCGGCGGGGGCGACGGGGCCCCAGCGGTGCGTGAGCGGGCCGTACCGGAACTGGTCGCGCCCGCTCGGCTGCTCGACCCGGCGACCGGACTCGGGACGCTACTGCGCCAGGCGCGGGGCCTTGAGACCGAGACCCGGGAGGATCTCGACGACGTCGCGACCTACCGCGTCGGCGGCGAACTGCCGCGTGAAGCCGTCGCCGCCTTCGTCCCGGGCGTGCACGCCGACGTCGACGTGAAGTTCTGGGTCGGCGCGGACGCGCCCGGACACCTCAGGCGCGTGTGGGTCCAGGTGCCGCCCCGGCAGAAGAACGAGGGTGCGGTGGTGCTCGAGCTGGCCCTGACCCGGCACGACGTCCCGGTCGCGTCCACGGTCACCGGGGATCACGGCGTGCAGCGAGTGCCCTCCGGCGGCAGCGTGCCGTCGACGAGGTAGTCGGTTCCGGCCCGGTCGACGCACTCGTTGCCCACCGTGAGGAACGCCGTGTGCTGGGCCGCCTCGAAGGTGACGAGCCCACCGCCCAGTGCTTCGGCGAGGTTGACGCCCGCCTCGTGCGGGGTCGCCGGGTCGTGCGTGCTGGAGATCACCAGCGCGGAGGGGACACCGTCCACGTCCGGCACGTGCGGTTCCGAGGTGTGCTCGACGGGCCAGAAGGCGCAGGCGTCCCGGGCGGGCGACGGTGGAAGGCCCGGGTCGACGAACTCGGCGGCCTCGAGGACCTCGCGCTGGGCGTTCAGGTACCGCTCGGGGTCGGTCACCGGGGGCTGGTCAACGCAGTTGATCGCGGTGAACGCCTCCTGGAGGTTCGAGTACGACCCGTTCGGCCCGCGCTGGTGGTAACTGTCGGCCAGCGCCATCAGTGTGCGGCCCTGGCCGCTCGCCAGCGCGGTGAGGGCGGTGTTGAGCGTGTCCCAATACTCCCTGCTGTACAGGGCGGCCACGGTGCCCGTCGTGGCGTCCTCGTACGAGAGGACCCTGCCGTCGCCGAGCGGGGCCGGCTGGTCAAGTAACGGGCGGGTGAGGTCCTGGTAGGCCTCGACGGCGCCCTCCGGGTCCTGGCCGAGGGCGCATTCCCGCTGACGCGTGCACCACGCGGCGAACTCGTCGAAGGTGGAGCCGAAGCCCTCGTACTGCGCGACCAGCGACTCGACGGCGTCCTGCTCGGGGTCGACCGCGCCGTCGAGCAACAGGGCCCGCACGTTGCCGGGAAAAGTCTCGGCATAGGCGGAACCGATCCGCGTGCCGTAGGAGTACCCGATGTAGGTCAATTTCTCGTCGCCGAGGACGGACCGCAGCACGTCGAGGTCGCGCACGACGTCGCGGGTGCCGACATTGGCCAGCATCCGTTCCCCGTGAGCGGTGTTCTCGGCGCACTTGCGGCCGTACTCCCGCGCCTCCTGCTCGGCGGCGGCCACACCCTCGGGGCTGCCGTCGAACTCGTCCACGTCGGCGCGCTCGGCGTCGACCTCGGCGTCGGTGAGGCAGTCGATGCCGGGCTCACTGGCCCCCACGCCGCGAGGGTCGAAGCCGACGAGGTCGAAGCGCTGCGCGAGCCGTCCGTCCCACGATCCCTGGGCCATCCGGGCGGCCTGGGCCATGCCCGAGGCTCCGGGGCCGCCGGGGTTGACCACCGCCGACCCGATGCGCTGCCCCGGGTCCTCGGCCCGCGCCCGCAGCACGCCCACGGTGATCGTGGGGCCGTCGGGTGCGGAGTAGTCGAGCGGCACGGTCATCCGGGCGCACTCGATGCCGTCGGCGGCGAAGGCCTGCCGCGTGGCCGCCGAGGTGGAGTACGGCTCGCACTCCTCCCAGTCGAGCGGCTGCGCGTAGAACTGCTCGAGCCCCTCGGGCACGGGGCCGACAGGGCCGAGGGACTCCGCCGTGTCGGAACAGGCGGTCACCGTCGCGACGAGCAGGACGGTTGCCGCAGGCAGGTAGCGTTTCCTGGTGTGCACGCCCGTGATCGTGCCACCACGGGAGTGGGACAGGAACCGGAAGGCACCCGGACGCGTTGTGCGGGACAGGCCGAAGCAGAGGGGAGAGGCGCTGGTGGCGTTGTGGAGCCGGGTCGGCAGGAAGGTGCGGCGACTCATGCAGAAGCCCGCCAGCGTGGAGCTGACCCGCTACGAGGCACTGCTGCCCGTGATCGCCGAACGGGAGCCCGAGCTGGAAGAGCTCTCCGACACCGAGCTCACGGAGCGGGCGGCCGCCCTGCGCGAGGTCGCCGAGTTCGGTGACGACCAGCTGGTCGAGGTGTGCGCGCTCGGCCGCGAGGCGGCCCGCAGACGTCTGGGTGAGCGCGCCTTCGACGTGCAGCTCCTGGGCACCCTCGGCCTGCTCACCGGGCACGTGGTGCAGATGGCCACCGGCGAGGGCAAGACCCTGGCGGGCGCGCTCGCGGCCGCCGGGCACGCCCTCGCGGGCCGCCGGGCGCACGTCATCTCGGTCAACGACTATCTCGCGCGCCGGGACGCGGAGTGGATGCGTCCGGTGTACGACCTGCTGGGCGTCTCGGTCGGCTGGGTCGAACCCGCGCTGGAGGCCAAGCAGCGGCGGGACGCCTACTCCTCCGAGGTGTGTTACGGCGCGGTCAGCGAGATCGGGTTCGACGTGCTGCGCGACCGCATGGTCACCGCCGTCGACGACCGCACGCAGCCAGAGCCCGAGGTCGCGATCGTCGACGAGGCCGACTCGGTGCTGGTGGACGAGGCCCGCGTGCCGTTGGTGATGGCCGGGTCCGTGGACGCCGGAGTGGCCGACGAGGAGGTCGCGCGCGTCGTACGGCGGCTGCGGGTCAACCTGCACTACGAGACCGACCCGGACGGGCGCAACGCCTGGCTGACGCCCGCGGGCGCGTCGGTGGTGGAGAAGTCGCTCGGCGGGGTGGACCTCTACGCCGAGGAGGGCACCGGGCGGTTGGCGGCGGTCAACGCGGCGCTGCACGCGCACGCCTTGCTCACCCGCGACGTGGACTACCTCGTGCGGGACGGCAAGGTGCGGCTGATCAACGCATCGCGCGGGCGGGTCGCCGAACTCCAGCGCTGGCCGGACGGGTTGCAGGCCGCCGTGGAGGCCAAGGAACAGCTACCGCCGTCCGACCACGGCGAGATCCTGGACTCGATCACCGTGCAGGCGCTGCTGGCGCGCTACCCGAGGGTCGCGGGCATGACGGGCACGGCGGTGGCCGTGGCCGAACAGCTCCGGGAGTTCTACGGGCTTGAGGTCGCGGTGATCCCACCGAACACCCCGACGATCCGCGAGGACAGGGCACACCGGGTGTTCACCACGCCGACGCGCAAGCTGCGGGCGATCGTCGAGGAGATCCGCTCGGTGCACGAGACCGGGCGGCCGATCCTGGTCGGCACCCAGGACGTGGCCGAGAGCGAGGAGCTGGCCGAGAAGCTGCGCAAGGCCGATATCGACTGCGTGGTGCTCAACGCCCGCAACGACGCAGAGGAGGCCTCGGTGATCGCCGAGGCGGGCACGTACGGAGCCGTCACCGTGTCGACGCAGATGGCGGGCCGTGGCACCGACATCCGGCTCGGAGGCACCGACGGCGCGGACGCCGAACGCGTGTCCGAGCTGGGCGGACTGCACGTCATCGGCACCGCGCGATATCCGAGCAGCAGGCTCGACGACCAGCTCCGCGGCCGGGCGGGCAGGCAGGGCGACCCGGGCAGTTCGGTGTTCTTCGCCAGCCTCGGCGACGACCTGGTGCTGGCCCACGCGCCGGACGTCCCGGAGGGCATCCCGGCCGACGACGAGACCGGGGAGATCACCGACGCCGCCGCGCACCGGCAGATCAACCACGCGCAGCGGGTGGCCGAGGGCGTGGATCTGGAGATCCACCGCAACACCTGGCGGTACACGCGCCTGATCGAACACCAGCGGGCGCGGGTGCTGGCCCACCGCGACGAGGTGCTGCGCACCGACCTGGCACGGGAGACGCTGCGCGAGGACGAGCCGGAGCGCTACGCCGAGCTGGCCGAGTCGCTCGACGAGGACGTGCTCACGCGCGTCTGCCGGGAGATCCTGCTGTTCCACCTCGACCAGTTGTGGGCCGACCACCTGGCCTTCCTCACCGACGTCCGGGAGACGATCCACCTGCGGGCGCTGGCGAAGGAAGCCCCGCTCGACGAGTTCCACCGGACCGCGATCCCGGAGTTCCAGAAGATCAAGCCGGAGGCGCGGCGGCGAGCGGCGGCGACGCTGCGGGAGGCCGAGATCACCGACGACGGGGTCGACCTCGCCGGGGCCGGAGTGCGCAGGCCGACCTCGACCTGGACCTACCTGGTGCACGACAACCCGTTCGACTCGGACGCCGAGCAGGCGCTGAAGAAGGTGCGGGCCACACTGCGCAAGAAGCGCGCCTGAGCACGCCAGGCAGGAAGCACGCCTGAGCGCGCCCGGCCGACCGGGCGCGCGCCGGGGCGGGTGCGGGACAATGGCGGACATGCCACGACTGCGCATCGCCCTGGCCCAGGTGAACACGACCGTCGGCGACCTCGACGGCAATGCCGAGTTGACCGTGCGGTGGACCCGCCGGGCCGCGGACGCGGGAGCGCACGTCGTCGTGTTCCCGGAGATGTCGCTGACCGGCTACCCGGTGGAGGACCTCGCGCTGCGCGCCGCGTTCTCGTCCGCCTCGGTCGCGCGGTTGCACCGTCTCGCCGGGCAACTGGCCGACGCCGGATGCGGGGAGGTGCTGACCTACGTCGGATACCTCGACGCCGACGCCACCGGGCCGCGCAACGCCGCCGCCGCGCTGTACCGGGGCGAGGTGGTGGCCACCCAGTACAAGCACCACCTGCCGAACTACGGCGTGTTCGACGAGCGCCGCTACTTCGCCTCTGGCGACACGCTCGACGTGGTGCGGGTGCACGGCGCGGACATCGGCATGGTGATCTGCGAGGACCTGTGGCAGGAGGGCGGGCCCGTCACCGCGCTCGGCCGGACGGGCGTGGACGTCGTGGTCTCACCCAACGCCTCCCCCTACGAACGGTCGAAGGACGACGTGCGCCTGCCGCTGGTCGCGCGCAGGGCGGCCGAGGCCGGGGCTCCCGTGGTCTACACCAACCTGGTCGGCGGGCAGGACGACCTCGTCTTCGACGGTGACTCGATCGTGGTGGGCGCTGACGGGGAACTGCTGGCGCGGGCGGCCCAGTTCGCCGAGGACCTGCTCGTCACCGACCTCGACCTGCCCGGCACCGGCGACAGGACGGAGGGCTCGTCGGCCGGGCTGACGGTGCGGCGCACCGACCTCGGGGGTGGGGTGGCGCCCGCGCCGACCACGAGTACGCCGGGGGACGGCCTGGCCGTGCGCGAGCCGCTGCCCGACGAGGCTGAGGTGTGGTCGGCGCTGGTGCTGGGCCTGGGCGACTACGTGCGCAAGAACCATTTCTCCTCGGTGCTGCTGGGATTCTCCGGCGGGATCGACTCGGCCGTCAGTGCCGCGCTAGCGGTCGACGCGCTCGGCCCGGACGCGGTGTACGGGGTGTCCATGCCGTCGAGATACTCCTCGGAGCACTCGCGTTCCGACGCGGCCGAGCTGGCGCGGCGGCTGGGCTGCCACTACCGCGAGGAGCCGGTGGAGACGATGGTGGCGACCTACGTGGACCAGCTGGGGCTGGCGGGCACGGGGCTGGCCGAGGAGAACATCCAGGCCCGGGTGCGGGGCATGCTGCTCATGGCACTGTCGAACCTGGACGGGCACCTGGTGCTGGCCACCGGCAACAAGACGGAGCTGGCCGTGGGGTACTCGACGATCTACGGCGATGCCGTCGGCGGCTTCGCACCGATCAAGGACGTCTTCAAGACCCACGTCTGGCAGCTCGCCCGCTGGCGCAACGCCGAGGCGGAGAAGCGCGGCGAGACGCCGCCGATCCCGCCGAACTCGATCACCAAGCCGCCGTCGGCCGAGCTGCGCCCCGGCCAGCTCGACACCGACTCACTGCCCGACTACGCGCTGCTCGACGACATCCTCGACGACTACGTCGAGGGAGACCGGGGCTTTTCCGACCTGCTCGCGGCCGGATTCGACGCCGAGGTGATCGACCGGGTCGTGCGCATGGTCGACCGCGCTGAGTACAAACGCCGCCAGTACCCGCCGGGGACCAAGATCACGTTCAAGGCGTTCGGCCGGGACCGGCGGTTGCCGATGACCAACGCGTGGCGCGAGGTGCACTGACGTGACCGCCCGGTGCGGGTTCGCGGTCTTCGAGACCCGGCTCGGCGTCTGCGGCCTCGTGTTCAGTGCCGAGGCCGTGCTCGGCTGCCGGTTGCCCACCGACGACGCCGGAGAGCTGCGCTCGTGGGTACGGAGTGCGTTTCCGGAAGCGGTCAAGCGCGTCCCGGAGGGCCACGCGGCACGCGCCGTCGCGGGCATCACCGCGCTGCTGCGGGGTGAGCACGACCCGCTAGCCGACGTGCCGCTCGACACCAGCGGCGTGCCGCCGTTCCACCGGCGGGTCTACGACGTCGTCCGCACCATCGCCCCGGGGCACACACGCACCTACGGCGAGGTCGCGGAGGCGCTCGG
>NZ_KB912712.1:0-2917 GCF_000383795.1 Saccharomonospora saliphila YIM 90502 | reverse complement strand
GCGGTCTCGTCCTCCGGCGTCGCCGCACCCCCGGGCGCGTCCGCCTCGCCGCCGCTTCCCCCGGTGCCGCGCACGATCGGGTCGAGGCACGGCACCAGCGCCACCGTGTTCTCCGGGTCGGCGACCCTGCGGCCGCTGCGCTCCCGGTACACCAGCTCGCCCCCGGCGTCGATCTCCACCAGGTACCCCGCCTCGGCGAGCTGCTCCTCGTCGAGATCGACGAGCCGCTCCGGCCGGGACGGCACCACCCGGTACGACGGCCAGGACACTTCGGAGTGCGCCTCGTGGAACCGCGCGAGCAGCCCCGCCATCTGTTGCTGCCACGGCAGCGGCATCCCCTCGGCCAGCGACCGGGGCAGGACGACGTACCCGTCGTCCACACCGGGATGCCCACGCGCGAGATAGTCGGCCAACGGCGTGCTCGACGCGGGACGCGCCGGGCGTGACGGGCGCGACGCGGCGAATCCGCCACTTTCCAACGCACCGGGCATCACGACCGGGCTCTTGGCCTTCTTGCGCTTACCCCACTTCTTCGCCACGACCTGCTCCGTTCCTACACACCGGGCCGTACCGCCTGCGGCACGAGCCCGCCCTCGTCCCAGGAGATCGCGCGGGTGTGGACGGGCACGCCCGACTGCTGCGCCTCCACGATCCTGCCGTCCCCGAGATACATCGCCACGTGGTGGATGGTCTTGGGGTCGGACGAGTCGTAGGCCCAGAACACCAGATCCCCCGGCTGGGCCTGTTCGACCGGCAGCATCGCGCCCGCGTGGTACTGGTCGCGCGAGACCCGGGGCAGGATGATTCCCGCGTCCTCGTAGGCGCGCAGCATCAGCCCGGAACAGTCGTAGGAGTCGGGCCCCGTCGCACCCCACACGTACGGCTTGCCCCGCTCGTCCAGCGCGAAGTCGATGGCCTCGGCGGCGGCCGTGTTCGGGGGCAGCGCCGATCCCATCCCGGTCCCGCAGCCGGTGGCGTCGCCGACCTCCCCGAGGTTTTCCACCAGGTGCACCGCCATCGCCTCCCAGCGGTGGTACCGGTCGGGGAAGGTCGACCGCTCCACCGCCTGCGCGGCGTCGCCGGGGCGCATGGTCCGCCAGCCGGGGACCTGCTCCAGCACGTCGTAGAACTTGTTCACCTGATACGGCGGGTTGGTGACCTGCGCGGGCGTGCCCCAGCCCATCGACGGGCGCATCTGGAAGATGCCAAGCGAGTCCCGGTCGCCGTAGTCGAGATTGCGCAGCCCCGACTCGGTCATTCCGGCCTGGATGGCGATCTGCCACGCGCGGGGTGAGAGATCCCGGTCCTTGCCGATCGAAATGATCAGCGAGACGATCTCGCGCTGCTCGCCGGTCAGATTCGCCGCGTCCCGCGCGCCCGTACCGGGCTGCCCCGGCTGCGTCGGGCCGAGAGCGGCATCACAGCTGAGCGTGGTCACTCCGGCCGCGTGGTTGCGCTGGCTGTCGAGCACCACGACCGCCCCGGCCGCCAGCAGCACCGTGATGGTGGCGGCGGCCACGAACCCGATCAGCAACCCGGCCCGCACGGCGCCCTCACTCCACGGCTTCCCGGTAGTCGGAAACCCGCCAGCCCGCGTCGGTCTCGATGACGGTGAGCAGAAGCGTCGGCCCGTCCGTGGTGACCTCGGCCTCGACGGATCTCGGGTGGGACTCGCGGGCACTCGGCGTGCCGATCACGCGGGTCGCACTGATGTCGGCGGGGTCCACGCTGCGCATGCGGGGCAGGTACTCCTCGGTGGTATACGGGCGCAGCCCGTCGAGCCACTGCCCGGTGTCGCCCCCCTCCGGCCGGGTCAACCATGCCGCGACCCACTCCTCGGCCACGCGCAGGGCCTCGGGATCGGGCGGTGCCGACTCGGGCGTGGCCAGCGGTTCCGACAGCCGGGTGGGAAGGGGCGCGGTCGTGACGTCGTCAGCGGAGTCGGGGCCGTCCGCGCCACCGTCGACAGAGGACTCGTCACGCGAGGACGACGACGGCCCCGCGGAGCCCGCCCCGTCGGCACCCGGCTCGGCGAGCAGTCTCGGCACGAGCATGCCCGCCGAGATGAGCAGTGCGGCCACCATGATGATGGTCCCGACCAGGTGGGTCGGTGAACGCATCGGCCAGCCCCACAGGCGGCGGTACACCGCCGCACGGCCCCGGTTGGTGCGAATCGGCATCTCCGGTTCCCCCTACCGCACCACGCTGTCGGTGTCCCGGGCCTGGTCCCGGACCTCCAACCCGCGCGAGGGCCGGTACAGCACGAACACCGGCTTGCCCGCCACCATCTCGTGCTCGACACGGCGTGGCTGGGGCACCTGCTGCGCGGACGACCCCGGCATCGGGCCGGACGCCGTGCCCGAGCCGGGCACGAAGCCCTCGCTGGACGACGACAGCCGGGACGGCACCACCAACGGGTCCGTGTCCTCCACGGGGGCGGCGCCCCGGTCGGTGACCGGCGGGGTGTCCACCCTGCGGCTCGCGCCGGGTGGGACGGCGCCGAACTGGTCCGGCTTGCGCAGGTAATCCTCGGGCGCGCGGCCCGGGGTGTCCCCGGCGAGCGCGCCCGCCGCGGCGACCGCGGCGAGTGTGGCCAGCGCCGGGAGATCGTCACCCAGCAGTACGGCCACCGCGACCACGCTGCTCTCACTGGGCATGAACGGCAGCAAGGCATCAAGGGCCGAGAGCCCGAACACCGCCAGCCACAACCACGGCGTGCCCGTGGCGGCGTCGAGCATCGTCGCGACCGCGTCCAGCCAGTCGGAGATCTGGTCAAGCATGAGCCGTCTCGGCGACCGGACCGGTCAGGTCGAGCACGGCCGACCGTGCCCGCGCGGCCAGTCCGCGCCGGTCGCCGACCGGGTCCAGCGCCGTCCCGGTGCGCACCGTCAGCGTCAGCTCGCGCGCCCCAGCCACC
>NZ_KB912711.1 GCF_000383795.1 Saccharomonospora saliphila YIM 90502 | reverse complement strand
ACGGCCGAGCTGCTCCGCGCGGGCCACGTCGTGGCCGTCAAGGGCCTCGGCGGCTACCACCTCGCCGCCGACGCCACCAGCGAGGCCGCCACGGCGGCCCTGCGGAGCCGCAAGCACCGCGTGGACAAGCCGTTCGCGGTCATGGTGCCCACGCCGGAGCACGCCCGCGCGCTCTGCCAGGTCGACGCCGTGGCCGACGAGCTGCTCGGCGACCGGCGCGCGCCGATCGTGCTGCTCGACCGTCGCGATCCGGAGTCCGACCCGATCGCCCCGTCGGTGGCTCCGGGCACCCGGGAGCTGGGCCTGATGTTGCCCTACACGGGCCTGCACCATCTGCTGCTCGCCGAAACCGGGACACCGCTGGTGCTCACCAGCGGCAACGTCGCCGACGAGCCCATCGCCTTCCGGGACGACGACGCCCTGGCCCGGCTGTCCGGGATCGCGGACGCGCTGCTCACCCACGACCGGCCGATCCACACGCGGGTCGACGACTCGGTGGTGCGGCCGTGGCGCGGTGGCGCGCTGCCGGTGCGCCGCTCGCGCGGCTACGCGCCCGCGCCGATCACCTGCGCGTGGGAGTTCCCGCGTCCGGTACTGGCCTGCGGCGCGGAGCTGAAGAACACCGTGTGCCTGGCCCGGGATCGCAGGGCGGTGTGCTCGCACCACATCGGTGACCTTGAGGACGCCGGGACACTGGCCGCCTTCACCGAGGCGATCGCCCACCTCGGCAGGCTCTTCGACACGACTCCTGACGTCGTGGCCCACGACCTGCACCCCGAGTACCTGTCCACGAAGTACGCGCTCGACCGCGACGACGTCGAGACGGTGGGAGTCCAGCATCATCACGCGCACATCGCGGCATGCCTGGCCGACAACGGTGTCGACGGCCCGGTCATCGGGGTCGCCTTCGACGGCACCGGCTACGGCACCGACGGCACGATCTGGGGCGGCGAGTTCCTGCTCGCCACGCTGGCCGGGTTCGAGCGCGTCGGCCACTTCGGCCCCGTGCCGATGCCCGGCGGGACCGCGGCCGTCCGGCAGCCGTGGCGGATGGCCGCCGCCTACCTGCGCGACGTCGCCGACGCCGACCTGGGGGAGCTGCCCGTGGTGCGCCGCGACGAACGGCGGTGGGGACAGGTCCGCGCGCTGGCCCGCTCGGGGGTGCACGCGCCGCCGACCTCCAGCGCGGGACGGCTGTTCGACGCCGTCGCCGCGGTGCTGGATTTGCGCGAGGTCGTCACCTACGAGGGACAGGCGGCGATCGAGCTGGAGCAGCGCGCCGAACGGAGTCACCCGGGCTCGTATCCCGTCCCGGTCTCCGAGGAGCTGATCGTCGACGTCACCGCCCTGGTGCGCGCCGTGGTGGACGACCGGCTGCGGGGCACCGACCCCGGTGTCATCGCCGCCCGCTTCCACAACAGCCTCGTCTCCGTCGTCACGCGGGTGTGCGCGGCGGTGTCCGATCGCACGGGGGTTCGGCGGGTGGCGCTGTCCGGCGGGGTGTTCGGCAACCGCCTGCTGGCCGACCGCACCGTCGCCGCGCTCGAACGGGCGGGCATGATGGTGCTGACCCATACCCGCGTGCCGTGCAACGACGGCGGGATCAGCCTGGGGCAGGCGGCGGTGGTGGGCGCCCGCGACCGCGCCGCGGGCTGAGGGAATCCCGCCGAGTCGAGGAGAACACCGTGCTCACCGTGCTGCTCGCGGCGTTGGCGGCACTCGCCAACGCGCTCGCCTCGGTCCTGCAGCGGATCGGCGCGCGCCGCCAGCCGTACGCCAGGCCGTTCTCCCCGGCACTGGTGTGGGATCTGGCGCACCAGCCGCCGTGGCTGGCGGGCACGGGCGCGATGCTCGCCGGTTTCGCCCTCCAGGTGGCCGCGTTGTCGACGGGACCGATCGCGATGGTGCAGCCGATCCTGGTGGCGGAGCTGGGCTTCACGCTGCTGCTGTCGAGTGTGCTGATGCGGGCGTCACTGCACCGCAGGGAGGTCACGGCGGTGGTCGGCATGATCGTGGGCATCGCGGTGCTGCTGGTGGCGCTGCGCCCGGCGGGGGGCAGCACCCGTGCGGTGACCGGCCCCACATGGCTGCTCGGCTGCGGGTTCACCCTCGCGGTGATCGCCGCGCTCGTGCTGGTGGCCCGGCGGTACCGGCACGCCCTCCGCGCGGCCTTTCTCGGCGTGGCCTCGGGGCTGTTCTTCGGGTTCCTCGCCGTGCTCGTGGCCGGGGTGACCGGCGCGTTCGCCGGGGGCGTGCCCGCCGTGCTCGGGGCGTGGCAGACCTGGGCGGTGCTCGTGGCGGGCCCCGCCGGGTTCCTGCTGCTCCAGGCCACACTGCGGGCGGGCAGCCTGGTGGCCTCCCAGCCGGGGCTGACCCTGG
>NZ_KB912710.1 GCF_000383795.1 Saccharomonospora saliphila YIM 90502 | reverse complement strand
CACGATCGCGCCGCCGGTGCTGAGCACGTCCTCGACCCGCCGGGCGGCCTCGCCGAGGGCGGCGCCCAGGCCGATGTGCAGGGCCGACCACGACACGGCTCCGGCGAACACGGCGGGCAGGAACTTGCGGAAGGGCAGCCTCGACGTGCCCGCCGCCGCCGGGGTGAGCGTGCGCACCACCGGCAGGAACCGGGCGAAGAACACCGCCCATGCGCCACGCCGGTGGAGGATGTCGGTCGCCCGGTCCCACGCATCCGTGCCGTACCGCTGGATCAGCCGGGTCTCCCGCAACCTCGGCCCGAACCTCCTGCCGAGGGCGTACCCGATCGAGTCGCCCACGCTGGCGCAGACGGTGACCACGGCCCACAGCACGAGGAACCTCGGCGCCGTGGTCGCCGTCGTCGCCGCGATGAGCAATCCGGACTCACCGGGGGCGAGGAACCCGAGGCCGATCGTGCACTCGAGCAGTACGAGCAGGCCCGTCGCGCCGACCAGCGCGGGTTGCGGCTGGCTCTGTAGCCAGTCGAGTACCTCGGTTACCACGGGCGCCCCCTGTGTCGTCGTTGTCCCCGCCTCCGCCGTTCCGGTGGCCGGTCGACGCCGACGACCCTAGCGCCCGCGCGGTCCGCCTCGGCGCGGGTTCCCCCGGAACGGGTCAGCGTTGCCGTGCGAGGACGCTGCTCGCCTCCTGCGCGGCCGGGGCCGCGGCGGCCAGGTGCCCGAGGTTCTCCGGCAGCGGCTCGCCGCGGTGCTGCTTCGTCTTGGCGAAGAGCTTGCCCGCCCGGTAGCTCGACCGCACCAGCGGCCCGGCCATCACCCCGGCGAACCCGAGCTGTTCGGCGACCCGCGTGTGCTCGACGAACTCCTCCGGCTTGACCCAGCGGTCCACCGGGTGGTGCCGCACCGACGGACGCAGGTACTGCGTGATGGTGAGGATCTCGCAGCCGGCCTCCACGAGATCGCGCATGGCGGGCTCGACCTCGTCCGGGGTCTCGCCCATGCCGAGGATCAGGTTCGACTTGGTCACCAGGCCCGCCTCGCGGGCACGGCGGATCACCTCGAGGGACCGTTCGTAACGGAAACCCGGGCGGATGCGCTTGAACACACGCGGCACCGTCTCGGTGTTGTGAGCCAGCACCTCGGGCTCGGCACCGAACACCTCCGCGAGCTGGTCGTCGTCGGCGTTGAAGTCGGGAATGAGCAGCTCGACGCCCGTGCCCGGGTTCAGCGCGTGGATCTGGCGCACGGTCTCGGCGTAGAGCCAGGCACCGCCGTCCGGCAGGTCGTCGCGCGCCACCCCGGTCACGGTGGAGTACCGCAGGCCCATCGCCTGCACGCTCTCGGCGACCCGGCGCGGCTCGTCCCGGTCGAGCTCGGCGGGTTTGCCCGTGTCGATCTGGCAGAAGTCGCACCGGCGGGTGCACTGGTCGCCGCCGATGAGGAACGTCGCCTCGCGGTCCTCCCAGCACTCGTAGATGTTGGGACAGCCCGCCTCCTCGCAGACGGTGTTCAGTCCCTCCCGCTTCACCAGCCCCTTCAACTCGGTGAACTCGGGTCCCATGCGCGCACGGGTCTTGATCCAGGACGGCTTCTTCTCGATCGGTGTCTGGCTGTTGCGGACCTCGAGCCGCAGCAGCTTCCGACCCTCCGGCACCACAGTCACGCGCCCCACCCTACGCCGGGGACCCGCCCCGACTCGACCACGCGGGAGCGGGGGTGATCCCGGTCAAGTTCGCCGACGGCCTCCCCGGCCGCGCCGCCGTGGTCGGCGCCCGCGGCCC
>NZ_KB912709.1:16381-18938 GCF_000383795.1 Saccharomonospora saliphila YIM 90502 | reverse complement strand
GCCGGGGTCACGTCGGCGACCGCGCGGGCCAGCGCCGCCGCCATGAGCGCCGCGACGCCGACGCCGAGCAGTCCGGCCGTCAGCCGCTGTCCCCGCAGTACCTCGACCACCGAGTCGGACGACTCCCGCCCGACCAGCATCAGCACGAACAGGAACAGCATCATGATCGCGCCGGTGTAGACGATGATCTGCGTGAACCCGAGGAACTGCGCCTGTTGGGTCAGGTAGAGCAGCCCCAGGGAGAGCATCGTCAGCACCAGCCACAACGCCGAGTGCACCGCGTTGCGGGCGAACACCATGCCGAGGGCACCGGCGAGCGCGAGCGGCCCGAGGATCCAGAAGGCGACCGCCTCGCCGGTGGACACCCCCGCCTCGGCGCCGTTCTGCGCGAGAACCAGAGCGCTCATTGCCGTCATCGCCTTGCCTTCTCCTCGGACGTCTCGACCGCCTCACCCGAGGGAACGCCGCGCTCGCGGGCCAGCTCCGGGCCACGAACGTAGTAGTCCTGCTCGTCCTCGCCGAGCCGCATGGGGTGCGGCGGCTGCTCCATGCCGGGCAGCAGCGGGGCGAGCAGGTCCTCCTTGGTGTAGATCAGCTTCTGCCGGTCGTCGTCCGCGATCTCGTAGAAATTGATCATCGTGAGGGAGCGTGTCGGGCACGCCTCCACGCACAGCCCGCAGCCGATGCAGCGCAGGTAGTTGATCTGGTAATCCTTGCCGTAACGCTCACCCGGGGAGTAGCGCTCCTCGTCGGTGTTGTCGCCGCCCTCGACGAAGATGGCGTCGGCGGGACACGCCCAGGCACACAACTCGCAGCCCACGCACTTCTCCAGCCCGTCCGGGTGCCGGTTGAGCTGGTGGCGGCCGTGGTAGCGCGGCGCCGCCGGGGCCCCGATCTCCGGGTACTCCTCCGTGGACACCTTCTTGAACATGTTCGCGAAGGTGACACCGAAGCCCTTGACGGGATCAAACATCCCCATCGGCGTTCTCCTTACCTGAGGTGACCGAAGCGGGTCGCTTCTGGGCGGACTTCTCCTTCGCCCGCAGCGCCTTCCGGCGCGGTGTCGTCTCCGGCACCGCCAGGTCCAGTGGCGGAACGGGGTGGCCGCCACCCGTGATGGGCACCGAGGAGTCGTCCTCAGGCACCTCCTTCTCGGGCAGCAGCAGCGACAGCAGGACGAGCACGGCGATGACGATGCCGCCGACGACCAGGATCTGGCCGGTTGAGATCTCGCCGTCGGTGCGCACGGCGCGGATCGCCGAGATCACCACGACCCAGATCAGCCCGACGGGGATGAGCACCTTCCAGCCGAGCTTCATGAACTGGTCGTAGCGGAACCGGGGCAGGGTGCCGCGCAGCCAGACGAAGCCGAACAGGACGACGAACATCTTGGCGAAGAACCACAGCAGCGGCCACCAGCCGGTGTTGAGCACCCCGTCGTCGATCGCCGACAGCGGCCACGGCGCCATCCAGCCGCCGAGGAACAGCGTCGTCGCGAACGCCGAGACGATCACCATGTTGGTGTACTCGGCGAGGAAGAACATCGCGAACTTCATCGAGCTGTACTCGGTGTGGAAACCGCCGACCAGCTCGGACTCGGCCTCGGGCAGGTCGAACGGCGCGCGGTTGGTCTCGCCGACCATCGACACGAGGTAGATGACGAAGCTGGGCAGCAGCAGGTAGAAGTACCAGCCGCTTTCCTGCGCGGCGACGATGTCGCCGGTGGCCAGCGACTGCGCGTACAGCGCCACGCCGATGATCGACAGGCCCATCGCGATCTCGTACGAGATCACCTGCGCGGTCGAGCGCAGGCCGCCGAGGAGCGGGTACGGCGAGCCGGAGGCCCAGCCCGCGAGCACGATCCCGTACACGCCGATGGAGGCGCCCGCCAAGACCAGCAGCACGCTGACCGGCAGCTCGATGAGCTGGAGCACCGTGCGTTCACCGAAGATCGTCACCTCGGGGCCGAACGGGATCGCGGCCAGCCCGATCAGCGCGGGCACCACCGTGATCACCGGGGCGAGGAAGTAGAGCTTGCGGTCCGCCGTGTCGGGGATGACCTGTTCCTTGAACGGCAGCTTGATCGCGTCCGCGAGGGACTGGAACCAGCCGCCGGGGCCGACGCGGTTCGGGCCCGGCCGGTTCTGCATCCGGCCGACCAGCTTGCGCTCACCGACGATGAGCAGCACCGTCAGAATCGGCCCGATCAGCATGACCACGACGGCCTTGAGCAGGATCAGCCACAACGGGTCGTCGGCAAGCAGCTCGGCCCGCGTCATCGGCTCCTGCGCCTGGGCCAGCACCGGCGTCAGCGTGGTCATCGGGGTCATCGCACTCACCGTTCACCTCCGGCCGCGATCGAGACCACGGCACCGTGGCCCACGCCGAGCGTGGCGCGGACCCGCGAACCCGGGGAATTGCCGGGCACCCACACCACCCCGTCGGGCAGGTCGGCGACCTCCACCGGCAGCGTGAGCGCACCACGCTCGGTGGAGACCGTGATCTCCGACGAGGCCAGCGCGTCGGCGGTGGCCCGCGACACCCGCGCGACGACCCG
>NZ_KB912709.1:12177-16281 GCF_000383795.1 Saccharomonospora saliphila YIM 90502 | reverse complement strand
ACATCGGCGGGCCGGTCGGCGCGGTACCCGACGGCGCGACCCCGGTGGGCGGGGTTTCGGCCGCGCGCAGGCGGGAGCGCAGCCACCACACCGACGGCATCGCGACCAGCCAGGTGACCAGCAGTGTGCTGCCCACCGGCAGCAGGGTGAGCAGCCAGGTGCGCCCCGCGACCTTCGCCAGCTCCGCGTCGGTGGTGTCGTACTCGATGCGGACCAGCTGGCCCTCCGCGAGACCATCCGGGTAGAGCACCCCGTTCTCGGGACTGTGCGCGACGCCGTCCGGGGTCTCGTAGCGGATGAGGGTGCGGTCGAACAGCACCCGCTCGACCTGCGCGGTGGCCGTTCCCCGGTGCTCGGCGATCAACTGGTCGTTGCGCACGGCCCCCAGCACGAGCGTCACGCCGAGCAGCGTGAGCACCGAGGCCACCCCCAGCACGGCCCAGAGGCCGGTGCGCAGCGCGCGCACGCGACGTCCGGCCACCACCGCGGTGGCACCCGGTGGTTCACTCCCCGCGCCCGTCACGCCCGCGAGCATAGCGAGCGGCCTGTGCCGGGTCAGGAGCCCGGGACCGCCCGGGCGACCGCGGACCGGAGCCGGGCGTGCAGGTCACGGTGAGAACCGCGGGGTACGCGCACCTCGATCACGCGCAGGCCCGGGGCGGGGCGCAACGCCTCCCGCAGCTCCTCCCGCGTGTGCACCAGCGAGTACGGCACCCGGTAGCCCGCGCACAGCGCGCCGAGGTCGGCGCCGTGTGGGGTGCCGAAGACGCGTTCGAAGCCGGCGCCGTGCTCGGGCGCTCCCTGTTCCAGGAGCGAGAAGATGCCGCCGCCGTCGTCGTTGAGGACCACGACGGTCAGATCCGGCCGGTCCTCGGCCGACCCGGTGAGCAGGCCGTTGATGTCGTGCAGGAACGTCAGGTCCCCCACCAGGGCGTAGGAGGGGCCCGCGTGCACCGTGGCCGCGCCGATCGCGGTGGAGACGGTGCCGTCGATCCCGGCCACGCCCCGGTTGCGGTGCACGAGCACGTCGGGACGGCAGCCGCCGACCAGCGCCACGTCCCGCGCCGGGTTCGACGAGCCGACGACCAGCAACGAGTCGGCGGGCAGTCCCGACACCAGCTCGGCGGCCACCCCGAGTCCGTTGGGCCACGGCTCGGCCGCCAGTGTGTCGCGCACGGCCGCCGTGGCCGCCGCGTCGGCCCGTCGCCAGCGGCTCAGCCATTCCGCGTCGGCGGGCTTGGCGGGTTCGTCGAACCACTGCCCCACCTGGCGCACGTTGTGGGCGGGCGCGGGCCAGTCGGAGTCGGGCCGCACGAGCAGCACCTCCACCGCCGGGTCGGACAGCAGGCGTTGCACCTGCCGGAACACCGTCGGCCTGCCGATGCACAGCACCTGCTCGGGCCGGTGGTCGGCGAGGAAGTCCTCGACGCCGAGCAGCCACGCCCCTCCGGCGATCGCGGTCGTGCCACCGAGGCCGAGACCGCCGGTCTCCGAGATCACCGGCCAGCCGTGCTGCTCGCCCCACTCGCTCGCGGCGCGGACACCCGCGTCGCAGGCGATGACCAGCCCGTGCCGAGCCGAGGGGACCACGAAGGACGGCAGGGCGCCGAAGTCGGGCAGCTCGGTCCACCGCGCGCCGCGGGGACGGCCGTCCAGGGACTCGTACCAGCGTGCGGTGCGCCCATCGCCGGAGTGGCCGGTGGCGTGGGCCTCCTCGGCGTCCCCGGTGCCGCCGGCGTCGCCGGTGTTTTCGGCATCGTCGATGTCCTCGGCGTCGGGCACCAGCGGTTCCCGCAGCGGGACGTTGAGGTGCACGGGGCCGCACCGCCACTCGCCGTAGGCGGCGTTCCAGGCCCGGCAGATCTGACTGCGCCAATAGGCGTTCTGTCCCGCCCTGCGCTCGGCCACGGCCAGCTCGTCGAAGTAGCGGACGGCACCGCCGTAGAGGGCGTGCTGGTCGACCACCTGGTTGGCGCCCGCGGAGCGCAGCTCGGGAGGCCGGTCGGCGGTGAGCACGATCAGCGGCACCCCCGCCCGGTCGGCTTCGAGCACGGCGGGGTGGATGTTCGCGGCGGCCGTGCCGGAGGTGCACACCATCGCCACCGGCCGTCCGGTGCGGGCGGCGATGCCGAGCGCCAGGAAGGCCGCGCTGCGCTCGTCGATGCGGACGTGCAGGGTGAGCCTGCCCGCCGTGGCGGCGTCGTGCAGGGCGAACGACAGCGGCGCGTTGCGCGAGCCGGGGCTGAGCACGACGTGCGAGACCGTGTTGCGCACCAGCTCGTCGACCAGGACCCGGGCCTGCGCGGTGGACGGGTTCACGGGCGTGTCCCGTCGACGGGTGTGCCCGGGGCCGACCCCCGGTGGCCGGGGCGGCCCGCCGTGGTGTCGAGTGTCGCGCGCACGGGGATTATTGTCCCAGGCGTGCCTGACGCCCGTATCTCGGAGCTGTTCGACCCCGCTGAGTGGGAAGAGATCGAGGGCTTCGACTTCACCGACATCACCTACCACCGTTCGACGAGGACCCGGTCCGGCAAGCGCGTCGTCCGGGTCGCGTTCGACCGGCCGGAGGTCCGTAACGCCTTCCGCCCGCACACCGTCGACGAGCTGTACCGTGCGCTCGACCACGCCCGGATGAGCTCCGACGTCGGCTGTGTCCTGCTCACCGGCAACGGTCCGTCACCCCGGGACGGCGGTTGGGCGTTCTGCTCCGGTGGTGACCAGCGTATTCGCGGTCGCTCCGGGTATCAGTACGCCGAGGGCGAGACGTCGGACACCATCGATCCCGCTCGGGCCGGGCGGCTGCACGTGCTGGAAGTGCAGCGACTGATCCGCTTCATGCCGAAGGTGGTCATCGCCGTGGTGCCGGGCTGGGCCGCAGGGGGCGGGCACTCGTTGCACGCGGTGTGCGATCTCACCCTCGCCTCGGCCGAGCACGCGCGGTTCAAGCAGACCGACACCGACGTCGGCTCGTTCGACGGCGGGTTCGGCTCGGCGTATCTGGCGCGCCAGGTCGGGCAGAAGTTCGCCAGGGAGATCTTCTTCCTCGGCCGCGCCTACGACGCCGAGCAGGCGCACGCGATGGGCGCGGTGAACGAGGTCGTCCCGCACGAACGGCTGGAGGCCGAGGCGCTGACGTGGGCGTTCGAAACGCTCGGCAAGTCGCCCACCGCACAGCGCATGGTCAAGTACGCGCTCAACCTCGTCGACGACGGGCTGGTGGGGCAGCAGGTGTTCGCGGGGGAGGCCACGCGGCTGGCCTACATGCGGGACGAGGCCGTGGAGGGCCGGGACGCGTTCCTGCACAAGCGCGACCCGGACTGGTCGGAGTATCCGTACTACTACTGAAACACCGGCGTCTGCCGACGTGGTGCGTCCCGTCCTGGTGGGCTGCGCCCGTCGGCGCGCCGGTCAGTCCAGGGTGCGTTGCTTGGCCTGCCGGATCCCGTCCCGCACGGCCGCCCGCACCACGAAGTAGAGGATGTAGAAGAAGGCCGCCACGACGACGAGGTAGGTCAGTACGCCCGGGATGTTCACCATGTGAAGGGACGGTAAGTCATGCGCCTGGCCGGCCTCGACGGAACCCCGGACGCGGTGGCACGGTTGCGCGCCGCGCTGGCCGAGGCGCTCGACGGCGGCGAGGCCGTCCTGCCGCTCGACCCGCGCGATCCCTCGGCGGAGAGCGTGCGGGAGGCGATGCGCCCGTCCGAGCCCGCCGAACCCGGCACCGCCGTGGTCGTGGCCACGTCGGGATCGACCGGCTCGCCCAAGGGCGTGCTGCTGTCGGCGCGGGCGCTGCTCGCCTCGGCCCGAGCGACCCACGAGCGGCTCGGCGGCCCGGGACACTGGCTGCTGGCCACGCCCGCGCAGTACGTCGGCGGGGTGCAGGTGCTGGTGCGGGCACACCTGGCGGGCACCGAGCCCGCCGTGCTGGACCTCTCGTCCGGCTTCCGGCCGGACGCGTTCGCCGCCGCCGCACGCGACCTGCACCGGCGCTCCGGGCCGCATTACACCGCACTGGTGCCCACCCAACTCGCGCGGCTGCTGGACGCGGGCGGTGCCGGGGCCGACCTCTTCGACGCGATCGTGCTCGGCGGCGCCCCGCTG
>NZ_KB912709.1:7930-12077 GCF_000383795.1 Saccharomonospora saliphila YIM 90502 | reverse complement strand
GGTGACGCCCCGGCTGGCCGTGTGTCGGCGGGCAGGGTGCCGGCGGGCCGTGTGCCGGAAGGTGGTGTTTCGTCCGCGCGAGAGCGCGCGCGCACGGCGAGGGAGTGCAGCCACGCGAACACCGCCAGCCCCGCCAGCAGGCTCGCCATCGGCGCCAGCAGCGCCACTCTGCCGAGGTCCGACCGGCCGAGCACGGCGGCGAGCGCCACCAGCCCGAGCACGGTGACCACCGCAAGGCCGGGATAGCGGCGGCGGCGCGAGAGCAGACCGGCCACCGCGGCCAGCAGCACCAGCACGACCGCCATGCCCGTGAGCAGGGCGATCTTGTCGTAGGTGCCGAAGGCCCGCACGGCCCAGTCCTTGAGCCAGGCGGGCGTCACGTCGACCGCGGCGTTGCCGACGGCGAGGTAGGGGGAGGCCGTCGCACCGACGAACGCGGCGACGACGTGCCCTGCCGCCAGCGCCGAGACCAGCGCGAGAAGGCCGATCGAGGCGGCGACACCGGCGCCGAGCCTCGGGGGCGACACGGCGGGCGGCTCGGGGGCGGAGGACGCGGCACTCATGTGCCCAATCGTCGTCGAAGGAGGCACTCGCACGCCGCTCTTCCGCGCTGACGATTCCCTTACGCCACCGCACATCCCTTAAGGCCGCCTGCGCGGTCACGGCCGTGGTTCGCCTACGCCGCCAGCGCGGCCCGCAGCCGTAGTTCGTCGACCGACCAGTACCCGTGCTCGGCATCGTCCACGAGGATCACCGGCACGCGGTCGCCGTACTCGGCACGCCACTCCGGGTCGGTGTCCACGTCGGCGACCGAGTAGGGCACCCCGAGTTCGCCGCAGATGCGTTCCACGTCACGTTCGGCGTCCTCGCACGCCGGACAGCCCGCCCGGGTCAGCACGGTGACGGTGTGCCCGGACCCGGTGTCGCGCCCGGCGCCGAGGGTGTGCGCGGTGTCAGCCATGCGTCCCATCCTGCCCCGTGTCGTCGCCTGAGGCGCCCGTGTCGTCGCCGGAGGCGCGCAGCTCCGCCCTGCGGACCTTGCCCAACGGCGTGTGCGGCAGCTCGGTGACGAACTCGACCGTGCGCGGCACCTTGTACCCGGCGAGCCGCTCGGCGCACCGCTCCAGCACCTGCCGCTGCGACAGTTCCGCCTCCGGCTCGGGCACCACGACGGCCTTCACGGCCTCGCCGGTGCGCTCGTCGAGCACCCCGACCACGACCACCTCGGCCACGCCGGGGATCGCCCGGACGACCTCCTCGACCTCGTGCGGATAGACGTTGAACCCGTTCACGATGACGAGGTCGCCCGCGCGGTCCACCAGGTGCAGATCCCCGTCCACGTCGATGTAGCCGACGTCGCCGGTGCGGAACCAGCCGTCGGCGTCCGGCCCGTGCGCGCCGTCGGGCCAGTAGCCGGAGAACAGGTTCGCCCCGCGCACGGACACGAGCCCGGTGCCGTCGGCGTCGGCGTCGAACGCGTCGTCCGGGTCTTCCGGGTCGAGCGGCACGGGCAGGGGGCTGCCGTCGCTGTCCACCAGCCGCACCTCGACACCCGGCAGTGGCCTGCCGACCGAACCGGGTTTCGGGTACCCGGTGGCCAGGGTGGAGGTGACCACGGGGGCGGCCTCGGTGAGCCCGTACCCCTCGTAGACCCCGTGACCGGTGGCCGAACGCAGGTCGCTCAGCACCCGGGGCCGCAGCGGCGCGGCACCGGACACCATCAGGCGCATCGAGGCCAGGCTCTCGCGGAGCCGCTCGGCGGGTTGCTCGGCCAGCGCCGCGTACATCGCGGGCACGCCGACCATGCCGGTCACGCGGTGCTCGACGAGGTCGGCCAGCGCCTGCCCGACCTCGAAACGGGGTGAGAGCACGGTGGTCGCCCCCACGGCCGTGGGGGCGAGCAGACCGGGGCCGAGCCCGTAGATGTGGTGCAGCGGCACCGCGACGTACACCCGGTCGTCCGGCTGCGCCGCGGGCGGGTCGAGCGCGGTGAGCTGGGCGACGTTGGCCAGCAGCGCCCGGTGGCTCAGCATCACGCCCCGCGCGGGGCCGGTGGTGCCGGAGGTGTAGAACAACGCGGCGAGTTCCTCTCCCCCGCCCGTTCCCTCGGCGGGGGCGCCGGAGTCGCCGTCGACCTCGATCGAGGGCGCCATCACCTCCGGCGAGCACGTCGTCTGAAGCGCGCGGTCGGTCACGAGCAGGCGCGATCCGCTGTGGTCCAGCACGGGGTCGATCTCCGCGGAGGGCGCCTGGGGGTTGAGCGGCACGGCCACCGCACCGGCGCGCAGCGTGGCGAAGAAGGCGACGGCGAACTCCGCCGAGGTGGGCAGGCGGATCGCCACCCGGTCGCCCCGGGCGATCCCCGCCTCGCCGAGCCTGCGGGCGAACGCGGCCACGGCGCGCTCGGTGTCGTGCCAGGTCAGTGTGGCGCGCGTCGCTGTATCGATTAACGCGATCGTGTCGGGCACCGTCCGCGCCGCGGAGGCGACGAGGTCGGCGACAGTGCTGTCCTCACCGGTCACAACCAGCCCCTTTCGGATTCCGGACAGTGTGCCACCGCCGGTGCCCGCGCGGTGATCAACGGGTGCCGTCGAGTGGATCGGGCCAGGACACCACTACCTACTTCGCGGTAACAACGCGTATGCTCCCTCGGGCGACGTAGTGGCGATGATCACGCGGAGGCCGGGAACGGGCCCGGAGGAGGTGCGACACGTGAGCATGCCGATCGCTGTTGCGGCGGGGCCCGCGCCCGCGGGGCTGCCGTCTGTCGGGGCGGTGGTGGCCGGGCGACGGAGTGCGCCGAGCCCCGAACCGGCGGACGCCACGGTGGCGGAGAACTGGGAACTCGTGCGGGCGGCCCAGCGCGGCGACAGCGCGGCGTTCGGCACCCTCTACGACCGGCACGTGGACAGTGTCTACCGCTATGTGCTGCTCCGCCTCGGCGATCGGCACCTGGCCGAGGACGTCACCAGCGAGACGTTCCTGCGCGCCCTGCGGCGCATCACCTCGATCTCCTACCAGGGCCGCGACGTGGGAGCGTGGTTCACCACGATCGCGCGGAACCTGGTGCTCGACCACGTCAAGTCGAGCCGGTTCCGGCTGGAGGTCGTCACCGACGAGGTCGCCGAGCCGGGCCCGGCCGAGGTCGGCGACCCGGGCCCCGAGCAGCAGGTGATCAGCCGGAGCACGAACGACGAGCTGCTGCGCTGTGTCGCCGACCTCGGCGAGGACCAGCGCGAGTGCATCATCCTGCGGTTCATCCAGGGCCACTCGGTCTCGGAGACCGCCGCGATCATGGAGCGCAACGAGGGCGCGGTGAAGGCGCTTCAGCACCGGGCGGTGCGCAGGCTGGCGCGGCTGCTGCCGCACGGATTGTGACGCTCGGCGCCGCGTAACCACCGGGCGTGGTCCGTCGTTGCTCCTGCGACGGTGTCGGCCCGGCGAGTGCCTGGAGGCGTGCGCGGTGAGACGGAGTGGCTGGTCCCGCGGGGGCCGCGCCCGTCCCGGCAAGCACCGCGCCGGAGGCACCCGCCGGGCCGACCACGAACGCTTCGCCCGAGCGGTCGAGCGGGCCGAACGCCTCGACACCGGAACCGGCGCCGACCCGGACGAGTTCTCCGCCGAGCTGGCGGTGGTGGTCCAGCTCGTCCAGCCTGCCGCCGGCGTCGGGCAGGAATTCGGCGTCGAAGAACCGCGCGAGCTCGCCGACGGTCATGCCGTGCTGCTGCGCGATCGGCTTGAGGCCCACGAACGAGCTGTACTCGGGGTCGAGCAGGGGCCGGCCGCGTCGCCGCCGATCGGATTGGGCCTGTCCAGCACCACGAACGCCGCGCCGACCCGGGAGCGGCGACCATCGCCGTGTACATGGACCAGATGTAGGTGTAGAACCGCGCTCCGACGTCGGCGATGTCGAACACGACCGTGTCGACGCCGGCATCGGTGAACAGGCCCGCGAGCGTGTCCTCGTCCACGCCGTAGATGTCGTAGACGGGAAGGCCGGTGCGTGGATCGGTGTAGTCCCCTCGGAGCCGCCCGCCTGGGCACTGCCCCGGAAGCCGTGCTCGGGGCCGAACACCGCGACCGGGCGTACCCCCGCGGCCATCAGCGAGTCCACGATGTGCGTACGGTCGGCCAGCACGCCGGTCGG
>NZ_KB912709.1:4919-7830 GCF_000383795.1 Saccharomonospora saliphila YIM 90502 | reverse complement strand
CGGGCAGCGCGCACCGGCGGCCGGCCTGACGGCATCACGGCAGCGGGGACAGGGCGAGCTGCCGCGCCTGGCACACGATCCGGCCGTGGGCGTCGAGCACGACGGCGTCGGAGTCGAACCACCCCTCCTGCACCGACATGCTCTCGGCCCGCACCCGTAGCCAGCCGGGCTGGGGCCGGGCGCGCACCAGCGCGGTGATCTGCGCGGTCGGCGCCCACCCGGAGCTACCGAGGTTGAACACCACGGGCGGATTGATGTCGCAGGCCAGCAGCGCGAAGTACGGGTCCGGCTCTCCGTCCCGGGGACGGGTCCACAACCGCATCCTCGGCGGATCACCGTCCCGCCCGGCGAGGTATCCGGCGGTCGCGCGGTCCAGCCGCACGTGGCAACCACGGGCCAGGTGGAACACGCCCTCGGAGGTCTGGTCGCTCAGCGTCACCGCGTCCGGGGGCGGTTCCGCCGCCATCACGGGCCCGTCGTTCCACACCGGCGGGCGCACCGGGAGCCTGCCCAGCGTGACGCGCCCCTCCACGCAGCTCCGCCCGCGCTGTTCCAGGCCCACCGACACGACCGTGGCCCGCCGTCCGAGCTTGCGGACGTCGGTGCGCAACAGCACGGGGCCGATCGCGGGAGGGCGCAGGAACTCGGCGCTGACCGCCAGTGGTTCCATGCGCGGCTCACCGCGCTCGGCGAGCGCGACGACCGCGGCCCTGGCCAGGAGCGCGAGCAGGAAACCACCGTGCGGGTGGTTGCCGATGGACCACTCGGAGCGCAGACCGGCCGTGAACGTCCCGTCCCGCAGCGAGCGCACCTGGCAGGCCGCACGCAGGGACGCCGGTTCGTGGTCGTCCGTGGTCACGAACGGCTGGCCAACGCGCGCAGGAACAGGGCCGTGTTCGCGGGGCGTTCCGCCAGCCTCCGCATCAGGTATCCGTACCACTGCTCACCGAACGGCACGTACACACGCACGGTCTCCCCTTCCGCGGCCAGCCGGACCTGCTCGTCCGGCCGGATCCCGTACAGCATCTGGTACTCGTAACTGCCCTGCTCACGCCCGTACCGACGCGTCCGCTCGCGCAGCACGGCCACCAGCCGTGGATCGTGCGTGGCGAACATCGCGTAGGCACCCCCTCAAGCAGGATATTGGCACACCGAACATAGGCGAGATCGGTCTCGTGGCCGGTCGTGAACGCGACGTCGGCGGGTTCGGCGTAGGCGCCCTTGCACAGCCGCACCCGCGAACCCGCGCCGGACAGCGCCACGGCGTCGGCCGGGGTGCGCCGCAGGTAGGACTGGAGGACGGCCCCGGCCCAGGGCCACTCCTGCCGCAGCGTCTCGACGAGCCGCAGCGTGGCGTCGGTGGCGGTGTGGTCCTCCATGTCGATGGTCACGGTCGTGCCGCACCGCTGGGCGGCCGCACAGATCCGGCGCGCGTTGCGCAGGGCCAGCTCCTCGTCCCGGGCCACGGTCACCGCGGACACCTTGACACTGACCTCCGCCGCGTCCGCCAGCCCCTCGGCGCGCAGGGCGTCGAGCAGCCGCTCGTAGGTCCGTACGGTGTCCTCGGTGACCCCGGGATCGCTGGTGTTCTCCCCCAAGTGATCCAACGTCGCGTACCGGCCGTCGGCGGCCAGCGAGCGGACGGCGGCGAGCGCGTCGGCCACGGTCTCCCCCGCGACGAACCGGGCGACGATGCCCCGGGTGCCGGGCGCTGTCGCGACCGCTCGGCGGATCGCGTCACTGTCCGCGGCAGCGAGAATCAACGAACGCAACGGCTCCACAGAGGCAAACTCTACGGGTCGGCCGTGCCCCACACGGGCAACACCCGCGACTCCGTGTCCCTACTGGCCCAGATGCAGACGCGTGAACAGCAGTGCCTCGGCGAGGTCCTTCACCCGCCGCGCCGGTGACTTCGCGCCCCGCGTGTTGACCTCGAGCACCACCGCCCCGCCGTAGTCACCGGTGGCGAGCCGTTCGAGCAGTGCGGCGCACGGCTGGTGCCCACGACCGGGCACGAGGTGCTCGTCCTTGGGAACCCCGGTGCCGTCCGCCAGGTGCACGTGGCTCAGGCCCGAGCCCATCCGGTCGGCCAGCTCCAGCGCGTCCATGCCCGCGGCCGCCGCGTGGGAGACGTCCAGCGTGTAGTGCGCGTAGCCGACGTCGGTGGGGTCGATCGAGGGCCGGAACGCCGACACGCGGCTGTTCCGGCTCGCTCCGGGAGGCCGGACCTTGAACATGTTCTCGACCGCGATGTCCACACCGCTGTCACGCTCGAGCTCGGTCACCAGGTCGGCGAACGCCTCGCCGTAGCGGCGCTGCCAGCGAAACGGCGGGTGCACGACCACGGTCCCCGCGCCCAGCTCGCCCGCCGCGTCCACCGACCGGCGCAACCGCACGATCGGGTCGGGCGACCACACCCGCTGGGTGATCAGCAGCGAGGGGGAGTGCAGCGACAGCACCGGAACGCCGGTGTCGGCACTGCGCTTGCGCAACGCCGACACGCTCTGGCTTTCCGGATCGGCCCAGACCATCACCTCGACGCCGTCGTAGCCCAGCTCGGCGGCCAGCTCGAAGCCCTCCCCGGCGCGTAGGGGCCACACCGACGCCGTGGACAGCGCGACAGGAATCGACCCAGGCACGTGCTACCTGGACACGAGCAGCAGCGCCGCGGGAGACACCGTGACCACCAGGCCGACGAGCATCGCCAGCACGGTGGTCTGCGTGTCCTCCGCACGCCGGACCTTGCGCACGACCCACACCAGCGCGACGGTCACCACGACCGCCGCGATGAGCGCGGCGGCGGGCATCTGGCCCCACAGCCAGTTGAACGCCAGCCACACCCCCGCGCCGCCGGCCACGCCGAGAGCGAGCTGACCGGCCAACGCGAGCCACTGCCGGACGGGTGAGGCGT
>NZ_KB912709.1:0-4819 GCF_000383795.1 Saccharomonospora saliphila YIM 90502 | reverse complement strand
CGCGCCGAGCAGGGCCTGGGTCGTCGTGCCGGGCACCGGCCGCGCGGCCATGCCCTCGGCGAGCCGGGTGAGCGCGGGCAGGGCGATGCCGGTGTCGTCGGAAAGGGCGTCCGGCAGCGCGGAACGCATGGCGGGACCCACCCGGCCGCCCGAGCGCCCCTTGCCGATCTCCGTGATCGCCCCGACGAACACGAGACCGGCCACGTCGCGGGTGCCGTGGACACGCAGGTAGTCGCTGATCACCAGGCCGCCGTAGGACCAGCCCACCAGCACCGCGGGCCTGTCCAGCAGCCGCAGCACGGCCGCGAGGTCGCCCGCCCAGGCCAGCGGGTCGTCGTAGCCGTCGGCGGGTACGCCGGAGCAGCCGTGTCCGCGCAGGTCCATCGCCGCGAGCCGGAACCGCCGCAGCGCCGGGTCGGCGAGCTGGGCGTTCCACGCCGCCGCCGACTGGGCCCAGCCGTGCACGAACACGATCGCCGGTGCCGGGTCACCGCCGGGCGCGGCGTCCTCGCCGCCTTCGAGGCGGACGCTGATCCGGACCTCCGACGCGCCGACGACCTCGGTCCGCATGCTCGCTCCCCTCCGTGCCGGGCACCCGTTCAGCGGGCTCACAGTACCTGGCACCATCCGGTGGTCATGAGCACCCGAACCGCAGTGATCACCGGAGCGAGCGCGGGCATCGGTGCGGCCAGCGCCCGTGCTCTGGCCGGGGCCGGGTTCCACGTCGTTCTCGGCGCGCGCAGGCTCGACCGCCTTCGCCCGCTGGCCGAGGAGCTCTCCGGCACCGCGTTGCCGCTCGACGTCACCGACGCCGACTCGGTGACCTCGTTCGCCGACCGCGTGCCCGAGTGCCACGTGCTGGTCAACAACGCCGGTGGCGCACGCGGTCTGGAACGCGTCGAGGCCGCCGACGAGGACAACTGGCACTGGATGTGGCAGACGAACGTGCTGGGCACCCTCCGTGTGACGCGGGCGCTGCTTCCGAGGCTGCTCGCCTCCGGCGACGGGCACGTGATCACGGTCACCTCGATCGCCGGGCACGAGGTCTACGACGGCGGCGCGGGCTACACCTCGGCCAAGCACGCCCAGTCGGCGCTGCACCGGACGCTGCGTTCGGAGCACCTCGGCGATCCGCTGCGGCTGACCGAGGTGGTGCCCGGCATGGTCGAGACCGAGTTCTCGCTGAACCGCTTCGGCGGCGACGCCGAGCGCGCCGCCGCCGTGTACCGGGACACGCACCCGTTGACCCCCGAGGACGTGGCCGAGGTGATCGCCTTCGCCGCGACGCGCCCGCCGCACGTGAACCTCGACCAGGTCGTGGTCAAGCCTCGCGCGCAGTACGACGGCAGCCGCGTCCACCGCGAGCGCTGAGGCTCCGGGGGCGCAGTCAAGGCCTCCTTCACTGCGTCCAGTGCAGTCAAGGAGGCCTTGACTGCACGGCAACAACGGCGCGCGGCGGTGGGCGGTCAGAGGGTGCAGTTGACCAGGAGGGGTTCCGGGGTCAGGCGGACGCCGAAGCGGTTGTGGACGCCGTCACGGACCTCGCGGGCCAGCTCCAGCAGGTCGGCCGTGCTCGCGCCGCCCCGGTTGGTCAGAGCCAGCGTGTGCTTGGTCGACAGCGACACCCGGCCACCGGGGCCGGGGTGCCCCTTGGTGTAGCCCGCACGCTCGATGAGCCAGGCGGCCGACAGCTTCACACCGCCGTCGGCCGGGTAACGCGGCACCGCGACGTCGTCGCCCACCGCGTCGGCGATCCGGGCGAGCACGGCGCCCATCTCGCCCTCGGGCACGATCGGGTTCGTGAAGAACGAGCCCGCGCTCCACGTGTCGTGGTCGGCGGGGTCGAGCACCATGCCCTTGCCCCGGCGCAGCGCCAGCACCGCCTCACGCACCTCGGCGGCGGGCACGCGCGACCCGGTCTCCACGCCCAAGGTCCGTGCCAGTTCGGCGTAGCGGACGGGCGCGGACAGGCCGTCGTCGAACAGCCGGAACCGCACCGACAGCACCACGGCGGTGTCGGTGCCCTTGAGCACGCTGGTGCGGTAGGCGAAACCGAGTTCCGAGGCGCCGAGCGTGCGCACCTCGCCGGTGCGCCGGTCGTAGACCTCGACCGAGTCGAGCACCTGGCTGACCTCGCAGCCGTAGGCGCCCACGTTCTGGATCGGCGTCGCACCCGCGCATCCGGGGATGCCGGACAGGCACTCCAGCCCGCCGTACCCGGCCGCGACCGTGGCGGCGACGTAGTCGTCCCAGTCCTGCCCCGCCGCGACCGTCTCCCCGGACGGGCCGGACCACCCGGTCGTGGCGATGCGCACGACCGTGCCGTCGACGCCGTCGTCGGCGATGACCAGGTTCGACCCGCCGCCCACGAGCAGTACCCGCTCGCCCGAGGCGTCGAGGTCGCGCACGGCCTCGACCAGCGTCGCCTTCTCGTCGGCCCGCACGAACCGCCGCGCGGGGCCACCGAGGCGCAGCGTGGTGTACGCGCTCAGCCGTTCACGGCCGACCGTTTCGACAGTGCTCACGCCCGCCAACGGTACTGTCCCCGGCATGGCGACCCCGATCGAGCACCGCGCGACGTTCGCGCACGCCCCCGCCGAGGTGTTCGCCGCCGAGACCGACCCACGGGCGCTGCGCGCGCGGTTGGACAGGCTCGGCGGGACGCACACGGAACTGAGCGCCCACGCCGAGACCGACGACGGTGTGCGTTACACCCTCGTGCAGGGCGTTCCCGCGGACCGGCTGCCCGCAGCCGTGCGGAAGCTGCACAGCGGTGACCTGCTGGTGCGGCGCGAGTACACGTGGACCGTCGGGGGCGCGGAGGAGGGCGAGGCGTACTCCGGCAGCGTCGTGGTGCACGTCGGCGAGCTTCCCGGCCGCATCTCCGCCCGCACCGGTGTCACCCGCTCCGGTGACGAGAGCGTGCTGTGGACCCGGGGCGAGGTCGTCGTGCGCATTCCGCTCGTGGGCGGCAAGATCGAAAGCTTCGTCGCCGAGCAGATCCGCGCCCTGCTCGCCCGCGAGGCCGACCTCACAGCACAGTGGCTCGCGGGCCCGAGGTGATCGGGTCGCCGACGCGCGGCACCACCAACCCGAACCGGCTGCGCCGCGTCGACCGGTGGCTGACGGCGGAGGCGACCGTGCGGCGCGCGCTGTCGGTGGCCGACGATCCCCTCGTGGTGGACCTCGGGTACGGCGCGTCGCCGGTCACCACCGTGGAGCTCGCGCGGCGTCTGGCGGCCACCCGGCCCGGCGTGCGAGTGCTGGGACTGGAACTGGACGCCGGGCGCGTGGCCGCGGGCCGCGCCGTGGCCGACCCACCCCGGCTGGACTTCCGCCGGGGCGGGTTCGAGCTGGCGGGAACGCGCCCGGCTCTGGTGCGTGCCTTCAACGTACTGCGCCAGTACGACGAGAGCGCCGTGGAACCGTCGTGGCGGGCGATGCTGTCCCGCCTGGCCCCCGGCGGAGTGCTCGTCGAGGGCACCTGCGACGAGATCGGCAGGCTGTGTTCCTGGGTCACCCTGACCGCCTCCGGTCCGCGCACGCTCACACTCGCCTGTAGGCCCGACATCCTGGATCGTCCGTCCACTTTGGCACAGAGACTGCCGAAGGCGTTGATCCACCGGAATGTCCCCGGCGAACGAATCCACTCGCTACTTTCCACATGGGATGACTGCTGGGCCTCCGCCGCACCGTTCGGCGTGTTCGGCGCCCGCCACCGCTGGGCCGAGTCGGTGCGGGCGCTGGCCGCGCGCGGCTGGCCGGTGCTGGACCGGCCGCGCCGCCACCGCCTCGGGGAGCTCACCCTTCCCTGGGACGCCGTCGCGAGCGGCTGACCGGCAGCCCCCACCGGCGAGGTAGGGCCTGCCGGTAGGGGGAGCCCGGAGTTGTCCCGGATATCGCCTCGCGTCCCTTCCCGGCCGCGTACCCCGCTGCCACCGTCGGAGACCGGGCCGGGCTTTGTGGCCCGGCGAACTGGGGTTCTCCGGAAAGGGGCAGTCATGACGACACCGGCCTCCACACGACCGGCCGCCACCACGGTGGCGGGCACGCGGCCCTACACCGCCTCGATCGCGCGCTCCGGCACACAGGTACGCGCGGCGCAGCGGCTGCGGCAGCGGGTGTTCACAGCCGAGTTCGGCGCGAACCTCCCCGCGGGCGGTGACACCGACGAGTTCGACGCGATCTGCGACCACCTCGTCGTGCGGAGCGAGGAGGCCGGCGCCGAGGTGGTCGGCACCTATCGCCTCCTGCCGCCGGGGCGCGGCGAGCGGCTCTACTCGTCCACCGAGTTCGACCTCGCCGCGCTCGCGCCGCTGCTGCCGGGTCTGGTCGAGGTGGGGCGTTCGTGCGTCGCGCCCGGGCACCGCGACGGCGCCGTGATCAGCACGATGTGGTCGGCGCTGCTGCGCTACACGACACGGGGCGGGTACCGCTACCTCGCCGGGTGCGCGTCCGTGCCGCTGGCCGACGGCGGCGAGGCCGCCGCGAGCACGTGGCGGCTGGCGCTGACCCGGCACGCGGCCCCGGCGCACCTGCGCGTGGTGCCACACCACCCGTGGACACCGGACGCGCCGATGCCGGACCGGCCGCGCTACACGCACCTACCCCCGCTGCTGCGCGGATACCTGCGGCTCGGTGCGTGGGTGTGCGGACCGCCCGCGCACGACCCCGACTTCGGTGTGGCCGACTTCTTCGTGCTGCTCCCGCTGGAACGCGTGGACGCGCGGTATTCGCGGTTCCTGACGGGCGGCGAGCACCGGTGAACGCCTACCGCGCCGGTTCACCGTGCACACCGGCCTGTGCGGAACACCGGCTG
>NZ_KB912708.1 GCF_000383795.1 Saccharomonospora saliphila YIM 90502 | reverse complement strand
GCGAGGCCTCCGCGCGCGCGGTGACGTAGCGCCCGTCCGGCGCGCGCAGCGCGACGCGGTCGACGCCCTCGCTGTGGATCACCTCCGCGCCGTCCGGCAGACGCTCGGCGAGTCCGTCGCGGACGGTCACGCGGTAGGGCAGCGCGCCCGAGTACCAGTCGGTGTAGAGCGTGTCGGCCAGCGGTCCGACCACCGCGACCGAGCCCAGTGTCGAGACCTCCCACGGCAGCGTTCCGGAGTCGTTCTTCAGCAGCACCACGGCCTGCGTGGCCGCCTCGCGGTTGATCGCGCGGTGCTCGGGGGTGTCGATGACCTCCGCACCGATCCCGCCGTAGGGGCCGCCGTCGGGATCGAATTCCCCGAGCCGGAACCGCAGGTCGAGAATGCGCCGCACGGCGGTATCCACGTCGGACTCCGCGAGCAGGCCCCTCTCCAGAGCCTCGCGCACGGCCGCGATGGTCGGCCCCGCGTCGGTGTCGTCGACGGTGAAGCTGTCCAGCCCGCACTTCAGCACAGCCGCGTCGGCCTCGGCCTGGGTGGCGTAGTAGTCCTGGTCGCCGGTGAGGTTGTTGGGGCCACCCGCGTCGGTGACGTTGCACAGCGTCCGCTCGGTCCAGGTGCGCACGACATCGTTGTAGTCGTGGTGCGCGGAGGCGGGGCGCCCGTTGATCAGGTTGTACGACGACATGACCCCGGTGGCGGCGCCGGCCTCGATCGCGGGACGGAAAGCGGCGAGGTAGTACTCGTGCCGCACGCGGGGCGGCAGCATCGACGAGGTCGTGTGCCGGTGGATTTCGTTGTTGTAGCCGAGGTAGTGCTTGAGCACCGGGGCCGCGCGCGGCCGGTCCGGGTCGTCGCCGACGATGCCGCCGCCGTAGGCGGTGGCGATCACGCCGGTGAGCAGCGGGTCCTCGGAGTAGCCTTCCTCGTTGCGGCCCCACCGCGGGTCGCGAAGGAGGTTGACCACCGGGGCCCACAGTTGCAGCCCCCACAGTCCCGGCCTGCGCGCGTGGAACCCGCGTGCCTCCGTGCCCACGACGGTACCGACCCTGCGCACCAGGTCCGGATTCCAGGTGCTGGCCAGGCCGACCGCTTGCGGGAAGACGGTGGAGGTGGCGGTGACGACGGCGCCGCCGTCGGTGCGGTCGGTCGACCACGCCACCCCGTGCAGTGCCTCGGTGCCCGTCTTGAACTCGGCGACGCCGAGCCGCTCGATCGCGGGCTGGTACTGGTGCAGCAGGGCGATCTTCTCGTCGAGGCGCAACCGTCGCAGCAGGTCTTCCACCCGCCGGGCGAAGGGGAGACCGGGGTCGCGGAACGGGGCCGTGGCCGCCGTTCGGGGCAGTGGCGCGGCCGCCGCCTGCGCGGGCAGTGCCGACAGGGCCACGGGCACGGC
>NZ_KB912707.1:2690-6124 GCF_000383795.1 Saccharomonospora saliphila YIM 90502 | reverse complement strand
TGCCGGGCGCTCCGCCACGCCGCCGTCACCCACGCCGCCGTGGCCTCCGCTGCCCTCGGCCGCGCCCCCGTCGCCGGCCGCACCGCTGACTGCACTCACCGTCGGGTGTCCACTCACTCTCGTCCTCGTCCGTCCACGCCGGGCACTCAGCCCGCGAGCGCACCGGACAACGCGTCGACCTGCGCGCTCATCCACGCAATGTAGTCGTCCTGGCCGTCGGGCAACGTCTCGGTGAGGTCCACGACCGGCACCCCGGCGCCCCGGGCGGCCTCGACGACCTTTTCCGTCGCGGGCGTGGGCGTCTGAGCGTTGCGTACGAGCGCGGCGACCTCGCGCCCGGACATCAGCTCCAGCATGCGCTGCTGCGCCGCGACCGGGACGTCGGTCTCGTTCTCCACGGCCGCCGAGAACTCGCGTGGGGTGAGGTCCTCCAGCCCGGCGTCGGTGAGCAGGTAGTCCGCCAGCGGCGCCGTCGCGGCGACCTGCCCGCCCCCGTGGCGCTCGGCGAGGGCGTCGACCTCGGCGGAGAGCTCGTCGACCCGCGCGGTGAAGGTCGCCGCGTTGTCCCGGAACACCTCCCGCTGGTCCGGGGCGGCCTCGCCCAGGGCCCCGGCGATCCGGTCGGCGACCGCAGCGACGGCGGCCAGGTCGTACCAGACGTGCTCGTTGCCGGAGGCGTGGTCGTGACCCTCGTGCCCCGCGTGACCGTCCTCCTCGTGACCACCGTCGTGAGCGGCGTCGTGACCGTCTTCGTGGCCGCCGTCGTGACCGGCCTCGTCCTGTCCGGCGCCCGCGGTGCCCGTCCCTTCGTGCCCGTGGTCCTCGTGACCGCTGTCCCCGTGGCCGGCGCCGTCGCCGTGACCGGCCCCGTCCTCCTGGCCACCGGACCGCTCGCCGTCCGCGTCGGCGGTCGCCGCGTCGACGGCCACGACGGTCGGGATGTCGGGCGCGCGCTCGGCGAGCCGGGCGAAGAAGTCGTCGTAACCGCCGCCGTTGTAGACGAGGACCTCCGCCGACTGCACCTCGGCGGCGTCGGCGGCGTCGGCCTCGTAGGAGTGCGGATCGGCCGACGGGTCGTCGATGACGGAGGTGACCTCCACGTGCCGGCCACCGACCGCGCTCACCACGCTGGCCCACACGTTGGTCGAGGCCACCACCGGGAGTCGGCCGTCGTCCGCGCCGCCGGAGGCGTCGCCACCGCTTCCGCACGCGGTCAGCACGAGAGCCGACGCGCACCCCGCCGACAGGCCCGCGAGCCACCGCCCTGGGCGAACTTCACTCTTCGTCACTCCGCGTCACCCCACCGGTATTGCAAATGATTTTCGACTTCACGATACCGCATCGCCTGACGCTGCGACCACCGGTCGAGTGAATGAGCCCGCGACGCGGAGTCACCATGTGACGCAGGTGGAGCGCGCCTTCTGCTCCGGCTTCTGAACCGTTACGGTTTGTTCATGAACCGGCCGATGCGAACCCGGCGGCAGGCGACGCTGGCCTCCCTCGCCGCCGAACTGGGCGTGTCCCGAACCACGGTGTCGAACGCGTACAACCGGCCGGACCAGCTCTCCCCCGAGCTGCGGCGGCGAGTCCTCGAAACCGCCCGCAGGCTCGGTTACCCGGGCCCCGACCCCGTGGCGCGCTCACTGCGCACCCGGAAGGCGGGCGCGGTCGGGTTGCTGCTCACCGAGAACCTCTCCTACGCCTTCCGCGACCCCGCCGCCGTCGGCGTGCTCGAGGGTCTGGCGCTGGCCTGTGAGGACGCGGGCGTGGGGCTGCACCTGGTGCCCGCCAGCCCCGGCCGGGAAGAGGTCGCGGCCGTGCACCAGGCGGGCGTCGACGGGTTCATCGTCTACTCGGTGCCCGACGACGACCCGCACCTGTCGGCGGTGCTGTCCCGCCCGGTGCCCACCGTCGTCGTGGACCAGCCGCAGACCGAAGGGCTCGACCGCGTGGGGCCCGACGACGAAAACGCCACCGTGGAGGTCGCCAACCACGTCGTCGGCCTCGGCCACCGGCAGGTCGGCATCCTGTGCATGCGGCTCGCACGCGACCGCAACGACGACTTCGCCTCCCTCCGGCGACAGCAGGAGGCGCATTACCACGTGCAGCGCACACGTCTGGCCGCGCTGGCCCGGACGTTCGAGGCTGCGGGTGTGGACTGGAACACGGTGCCGGTGGTCGAGCGCTTCGACCATACGGTCGACGACGGCGCCACGGCGGCGCGGCAACTGCTCGACGCCAATCCCAGGGTGACCGCGCTGATCTGCACCTCGGACATCCTCGCCCTCGGCGCGATGGCCGAGGCGGGACGCAGGGGCCTTCGCGTGCCCGCCGACCTGACGATCACCGGCTTCGACGGCATCGCCGAGGCCGCCCGCGCCGGGTTGACCACGGTGCACCAGCCGGTGCTGGAGAAGGGCAAGGCCGCGGGCAAGCTGCTGCTCGACGCGGGCGACAGGGTCTCGCCCAAGGTCATCACCCTGCCCACCGAACTCCGTGTCGGCAGCACGTCGGGGCCTCCGCGCACCGCCGAGGAACAGTGGTTCGGGCCGTGACGGAGGCGCCACCGTCCGCGTCGGCGCGTCCCGGGAGAATGGGCACAGCATGACCTCGATCGACCTTCTGCTCCAGCGCAACTCCGACAGCGGCGCCACCGGCGCCGACGGCCTCGCCGCCGCGCCGTCCCTGCGTGTGGCGATCGTGACCTGCATGGACGCCCGCATCCTCGTGCCCGAGGTGTTCGGCCTGGCCAAGGGCGAGGCCCACGTCCTGCGCAACGCGGGCGGCGTCGTCACCGACGACGTCATCCGCTCGCTCGCGCTGAGCCAGCGCAAGCTCGGCACGCGCGAAGTGCTGGTCGTCCAGCACACCGAATGCGGCGTCGGCACCGTCACCGAGGACGGGTTCAAGGACGAGCTTGAAGACGACACCGGCCTGCGCCCGCCGTGGGCGGTGGAGGCGTTCCGCGACGTGGAGGCCAACGTGCGCCAGTCGGCCGAGCGGGTGCGGCGCAGCCCGTACCTGCCGCACACCGACGCGGTGCGCGGATTCGTGTACGACATCCGCGCCGGGACGCTGACCGAGATCGACTGAGGCGGCGGCGCTACCCTGGCCGCGATGTCCAGCGCAACGCCCCTCGACACCGACGCCCTGGTCGACTGGTTCGACACCCACGCCCGCGACCTGCCGTGGCGGCGGCCCGAGTGCGGACCGTGGGGCGTGCTGGTCAGCGAGATCATGCTCCAGCAGACCCCGGTGGCCCGGGTGCTGCCGGTGTGGGAGCAGTGGATCGCGCGCTGGCCGTGTCCCTCCGCCCTGGCCGCGGAGAGTCAGGGCGAGGTCGTGCGCGCCTGGGGCAAACTCGGCTACCCCCGGCGCGCACTGCGGCTGCACGCGGCAGCGGCGGTGCTCGCCGACGAGCACGGCGACGCGGT
>NZ_KB912707.1:0-2590 GCF_000383795.1 Saccharomonospora saliphila YIM 90502 | reverse complement strand
CGGGCGGGTCGTCGACGCGGCCACCTGGCGGGCCGGCGCCCTGCTCCGGCACCGCCTTGAGCCGGTGCGGGAGGAGGAGAAGGTCCGGCCCGCGAACGACCTGACCCTGGTGGTCGCGGTGAACAGCCGCGCCGCCCTCGTGTGCCGCACGCGACCGGGCTTCTCCGCCCGGGTGGTGCCGAGGCCGTCGGAGGCGACGTCGCCGGAGAGGCCGGTGGCGACCGTGGCGGGCGAGTACCACTTCCCCGGGCTGTCCGTCGTGGGAGTCACCACCGCTGGGACGGCGAAGGTGGAGCTCGTCGCGAACGGCGCCACGATCGTTGCGCCCGTACGGGGCCGGACATTCGCCGCATTCGTCCCGGGTGTGGAACCGGCCGCGGACGCGACGGCGACCTCGCCGGGCGAAGCGGGAATCACGGTGCGGGCCTACGACGTCGGGGGTGCGCTGGTGCATGAAGGGCCCTTGCCCGTGATCCCCAAGAGGTGACGACCGGGCCGCCGTGCACGCATCCCTCGGTCGCTCGACGGGGGAGGCGCGCACGGCGTCACGCCGGGGACGAGGCGAGCGGGTCGCGCAGGTTGGCCTGGGCGAACCCGGCGATTCCGTCGGCGAACGACGTGGTCGCCGTGAACCCCAGCAGCTCGACCGCCCGAGCGGGATCGGCCACGACATGCCGGACGTCGGCGGGGCGGGCACCACCGACGATCCGCGGCCGCGGACCCGAGCATGCCCGGGCCAGTTCGGACGCGAGCTCGCCGACGGTGTGTGGCTCACCGGAGCAGATGTTGACCGGGGTCAGCGTCCCCGGCTCAAGGTCGGCACGCAGGGCCAGCACGTTCGCCCTGGCCACGTCGTGGACGTGCACGAAGTCGCGGCGCTGCCGCCCGTCCTCCAGCACCGTGGGCGCCTCGCCCCGGTGCAGCGCCGAGCGGAACAGCGAGGCCACCCCCGCGTACGGGGTGTTCGCGGGCATCCTCGGGCCGTAGACGTTGTGGTAGCGCAGCGCCCACACGGTGCCCTCCGTCTGCCGGGCCCACGCCGCGGCCAGGTGTTCCTGGGCGAGCTTGGTGGCGGCGTAGGTGCTGCGGGGCCGGGGCGGGGTGTCCTCGCCCACCAGCCGCGGTTCCAGCATGGTGGCGCACTCGGGGCAGCGCGGGTCGTACCGGCCCGCGTCCACATCGGAACGGCGTCTGGGGGAGGGCGCCACGATGCCGTGCGCGGGGCAGGCGTAGCGGCCCTCGCCGTAGACGACCATCGACGAGGCCAGCACCAGCCTGCGCACTCCCGTCTCGTGCATCGCGGCGAGCAGCACAGCGGTGCCGTAGTCGTTGTCGCGGGCGTAGCGCGGAGCGTCCGACGGGTCGACGCCGTGCCCGACGACCGCCGCCTGGTGACACACCGCGTCCACCCCGGACAACAGCTCCCGGAGCAGTCCGGCGTCGGTGACATCGCCGTGCACGAACCGGTGCGCACCGGTGTAGCCCGGCGGCTCCGGCGAGCTGTGGGCGGTCGCCACGAGCGCGTCGAGCAGGACGGGCTCGTGGCCCGACCGGGTCAGCAGGTCGGCGATGTGGGAGCCGATGAAGCCGGCTCCGCCGGTGACGAGAACACGCACATGATCACCGTAGGTGCCGCCGGCCCCGTCCGCAGGGCTCTCCGCCCCGACGTAAGAATTCCGTCACGGGCGGGCCTTCGTCACAGTCCGAGGCCGGTCGTCTCGTCGTGTGTCGCCCCCCGCGCCGAGGGCACTACGGTAGTTGCCTATGGAACGGGACGCGCAGCGGCTGGGCCGCGCTCTGGTGGTGATCGTCGACGACCGGACGGCGCAGGGCGAGATCGACGACAGCATGGGGCCCCTGGTGACCGAGCTGTTGGAGGAGGCGAACTTCATCGTCGACGGCACCGTGGTGGTCAGCGCCGACACGGTGGAGATTCGCAACGCCCTCAACACCGCGGTCATCGGTGGCGTGGACGTGGTGATCACGGTGGGCGCGACGGGGGTCTCGCCCCGCGACGTGACCCCGGACGCCACCTCGGGCGTGCTCGACCGCCCGGTGCCCGGCATCGCCGAGGCCCTGCGTGCCTCGGGCCTGAGCGCCGGCGCCGTCGACGCGGGAATCTCCCGGGGCCTTGTCGGCATCTCGGGCAGCACACTCGTGGTCAACCTCGCCGGGTCCCGGGCCGCGGTGCGCGACGGAATGGCGACCCTGTCGGCCCTGGTTCCGCACGTCATCGACGAGCTCTCCGGGCTGGAGGGCTGACCGTGACGACCGACAGCAGCGGCCCGGCCGCCCGCAGGCCCGGGCGGGACCGCGCGCGGCTGGACGAGGTGTTCGGGACCGTGCTGTTCGACACCACGGCCGACGAACGAGGCCACACCGGAGTCGGCGACGCCGATCCGCCGGACGACTGGTACCTGCGCAATCGCCCTCCCCACCACGACCGCTGACGCGGCGCGCCGCGCCCACCCGCCCGCCACCGGACGGTCACCTTCAGCGCAGGGTCACCGTCACGGGCCGCCCCAACGCGGCGGCGGCCACCCGTGGCGCCTCGTCCTCCGGAACCGCGACCAGGACCAGGGGCTCCGCC
>NZ_KB912706.1 GCF_000383795.1 Saccharomonospora saliphila YIM 90502 | reverse complement strand
CGACGACCGCGATCACGGCCACCCTGCCCGCGGCTCCGGCCAGGGCGGGACCGATCCGCCGCCCCTCGCGCACCGCGAACGCGGTGGCGAGCGCGGCCAGCACCACGACCAGCAACGCACCGAAGCCGAGGTGCAGCGTGTAGGTCATGCCGCACAGGCCCAGGTACACGCCGATGAGCACGAGGACCCACCAGGGCGGCCGGTCGCGGCGCCGCAGCGCGGTCCAGGTCAGCACCGCGATCGGCGGCAGCCACGCCGTCGTGGGCCAGGCGTAGGGCTCGCCGACCCCGGCGGTGGCGATTCCGGCGAGGACGGTGACGAGCGCGGCGTAAAAAGCGCTGCGCCCGCGCAGCACCAGGCGGTACAGCGCGAAGGCCACCACCGCGGTGAGCGCGCACCAGGTGATCGCGTACGGCTTGTACGCCTCCCACCCGGAGAGGCCGAGCAGGTTGGCGACCCGGCCGCCGAGCCAGAACCACCCGGCCGGGTAGTACGGCGGGAGATCGACGTAGTTCATGTCGCGCAGCGCGAGGGTGGAGGCCGCCCGCTCCAGGTACTGGAGGCGGAAGGTGTTGTCCACCGACGCCCCGCCCAGGTAGAAGCGCGTGGCGTGCAGCGGCAGCGCGAGGACCAGCGTGGCGAGCGTGGACAGCGCCGTCCACGCGGACACCAGCTTCGCCGCGCGCGGGAGGCGGCGGATGCGTTCCATCCTCGGCAGGCCGTAAGCCAAGCCGAACAGCACCGCCGCGGCCACCGCCACCAGCGCCTCCGGCACGTAGGTGCCCGGGTCGGAGACCGGGAGGCGGGCCACGACGAGTTGGAGCGCGACGCTGAGCAAGCACGCGTAGGCGCCGCCGAGGAGCAGTTCGCCGAGGAAGGCGCCGGGGCCGGTGCGCGGCGTCGTGCCGGACCGGTCCGGCGGTGCCGGGTCCGTGTCGGACGGGAGCGCGCGCGGCACGGCGGTGGATTCGTGCGTGGTGCCCATGCAAGAACCCTGTGCCGACGGAGGCTCGCGGACAACTCAATCACCCCCGTGTGCCGCACCGACCCCGGGGAGATCCTGGTCACGTCGACTGTCTAAGCTCCACCGGTGACTTTCCGTCATTGGATGATCACTGGAACGGGACTCGCTACGGCGCTGGCCGCGTTGCTGTTCGTGTTCGCCCCGGTCGAGACGGAGACCACCAGCTACACCTGGCCGGAGGGCCCCGGGGCCCGGAGCGCGGCACTGCCGTTGATGCCCGGCGAGCCGGAGCGCGTGACGGTGGAATTCGGGTGCGCGGACGTGCGCGCCCTCGCCGGTCCCGGGGTGCTGCTGTCCACCACGCTCCCGGGTGAGGACGGGCCCGAAGGCAGCGCCGCACGGGACTCCGCCGGAACAGCGGAGCACGGCGACGGGCTCGTCGTGTCGGTGGCGGGCACGGAGGGCGACCGCGTGAGCGTCACCTCCGCGGGGCGGGAACTGGTCGACTCCCACCCCGTCGGCGCGTCGTGCGCATGGACCGTGATCTCGGGCGGCGGGACGACCACGGTGTCGGTCGACGGGGCCAGGATCGGCCACGCGCCCGGCACGCCGATCGTGACGGGCTTGAGCACCGATCTCGACGGCCCGACCGGCCTGCGCGCCACGGTCGTGCCCGACACCCGCTACGAGAGCACACCCGGACCGCTCAAGGTCGCGCTCGGCGTGCTCGTTCTCGCCGGGTTGGGCACCGTGTTCGCGCTCGTGCGCCGCTGGGACCGCGCGCGCACGCCGACCGTGCGCCTGCTGCCCGCGCGCTGGTGGCGACCGCGCTGGCCCGACGGCGTCGTGGCGCTGACCCTGCTCGCCTGGATGCTGGTGGGCTCGCCGACGGTTGACGACGGCTACATCGTCACGATGCTGAAGGCGGCGGAGGAGACCGGGTTCGTCGGCAACTACTTCCGCTGGTTCAACGCTCCCGAGTCGCCGTTCAGCTGGTTCTACGAGCTGTACCGGCCGCTGGCCGAGGTCAGCGGGGCCGTGTGGTGGCTGAGGTTGCCATCGGTGCTGCTCGGCGTGGTGCTGTGGCTGTGCCTGGACCGGCTGCTGGTGCGCAGGCTGGTGACCGGTCCCGCGCGCGGGGCCCGGTGGTGCGCCGCCGCCGCGTTCCTGCTCTTCTACGTCCAGTTCGGCGTCGGACTGCGGCCCGAGCCGTGGGTGATGCTCGGCACACTGGTCGTGTTCGTGCTGGTGGAGCGCGCCGTGGCCACCCGCGCGCTGACGCCGCTGGCCGCCGCGATCACCGCCGCCGCGGTCACGGTGGCGATCACCCCGACCGGGCTGGTGGCGCTCGCGCCGTTCGTGGCGGCGCTGGTGCCGCTGACGCGGCTGGTGTGGCGCTACTGGCCCGTCGTGGTGCCGGTGTCGCTGGCCTGTGGCGCGAGCGCGGCGCTGCTCATGGTCGCCGACCAGTCGCTGGCCGCGGTCCTGCACTCCATCGACGTGCGCACCACTATCGGCCCGAATCACGGTGTGCTCGACGAGTCGCTGCGCTACGAAGCCCTGTTCGAACCGCTGCGCGGCGGGCTGAATCGGCGGATGCCGATGCTGCTGCTGTGGCTGTCGATGGCGGTGCTGCTCGTGCTGCTGCTCGCCCGCCGGACGCCGGGGCTGGCGCCGGGCCCGACCCGCCGCGCCCTCGTCGTCACCGCGCTGTTCTTCGGCGCACTCGCCTTCACACCGACCAAGTACTTCCACCACTTCGGCGCGATCGGCGCGCTCGC
>NZ_KB912705.1:139136-142232 GCF_000383795.1 Saccharomonospora saliphila YIM 90502 | reverse complement strand
GCCCGGCGAGTGGCTCGGGCGCACCGGGTTCTCCGACGGCGTGACGGCGCCCGGCCTGTGGCGCGTCGGCTCGGCCACCGTGGACGGCCTCGGCACGGCGCGCACGCCCGGCACGGACCTGACCTTCGACGTCGCCGTACCGCTGCTCGACGAATCGCACCTGGCGATCACGTCGGCGCCGAAGACCCGGCCGACCGTCGACGCCCTCGTGGAGAACCTGCTGATGCGGGTGCTGTCGACGTTCGAACCGGGCGCGGTGCGGGTGCACCTGTGGGACGTCGGCCAGCTCACGGCGGTCCTGCCGAACTTCTACGCGCTCAGCCGCACCAGCGCGGTCACCGTCCACGACCCGACCCGCCTCGAGGACCTGCTCGACGAACTGGCCGGGCACGTCCGCCGCATCCACACCCGCACCATGCAGGACGGCTACGCCTCCCTGCGGGCCATGCGGGAGGCCACGGGGCGGCGCATCGAGCCGTGGCGGGTGGCCGTGCTCTACGGCAACGGCGAGGACCTGCGACCCGAACACCTGCGCGACCTCAAACGCGTCGCCAGCGGCGCGCTCGCCGCCGGAATCTCGCTGATCCTGGTGGACGTCCCGACCGTGCTCGGCGGCTCGGTGGAGACCGTCAGCCTGCTCGACGAACGCCGCGCGATCACCTCGATGACGGGCGCCGACATGCCCGTCGACCTCGACCCGCCACTGCCCGCGGGCGGGGTCACCACCGCGACGTCGCGCATCGCCGACGCGCTGATCGCCAAGCAGGGCGGCCCCCGCGCGTTCGGCGACCTGCTGCCCACCGAGTTCGGCCGGGGCCACTCCGCCCGGGAGCTGCGCGCGCCCGTGGGCTTCTTCGAGGGCGAACCCGTCGAGGTGGTCATCGGCGACGCCACCCCGCACGCGCTGATCGGCGGGCCGAGCGGCTCGGGCAAGACGAACTTCCTCTACGCGCTGCTCGGCAGCCTCACCGCCCGGTACTCGCCGGACGAACTGGCCCTGTACCTGCTGGACTTCAAGGAGGGCGTGTCGTTCGCCGGGCTCGCACCGGGCCGCAAGGACGCCAGCTGGCTGCCGCACGCGCGACTGGTCGGCGTGAACGTCAACACCGACCGCGAGTTCGGCCTCGCGCTGCTGCGCTACCTCTCCGACGAGATGCGCAGGCGCTCGGCGGCGGCCAAGGAATACGAGGTCACCAACCTCGCCGAGCTGCGCGAACAGGACCCCGACGGGCACTGGCCGCGCATCGTCGCGGTGATCGACGAGTTCCAGTACCTCTTCGCCGAGCGCGACGCCGTGACCGCGATGGCCACGGCGATGCTGGAGGACCTCGCGCGGAGGGGCCGGTCCCAAGGCATCCACCTCATACTCGCCAGCCAGGACATCGCGGGTATCGAGGCGTTCTGGGGCAAACCCGCCGTGTTCGAGCAGTGCACCCTGCGGGTGGCGATGCCGAAGGCTCGCCGCGTGCTCGCCGAGGCCAACCAGGCTGCGGTGTCCGCGCCACGCTGGCACGCCGTGGTCAACCACGAGTCGGGCGTGGCGCACGGCAACCAGCTCGCCCACATCCCCGACGCCAGCGACCGGGGCGTGTTCCCCGCGCTGCAACGCCAGCTGTGGCAGCGCTACGGCGCGCAGGGCCGCCCCCGGCTCTTCGACGGGGCCGTGGCGCCGGTCCTCGACTCGTCGGCGGCGTTCTCCGCCCTGGGACGGACGGACCGCGCCCGCGCGCTGGTGGGCCAGGCGATCGAGGTCGCCGACAACGCGCACGCCGTCGAGATGGCCGATTCCCCGGGCCGCAACCTCGCCGTGCTCGGCAGCAGCCGCGCGGAGGCGCTGTCCGTGCTGGAGGCGGCCACCCGCTCGTTGGCACGGCAGTTCGCGCCGGGCGAGGTGGAGTTCGTGCTCTGCTGCGCCGTGCCCGCGTGCGAGGACGAGGTCGGCGCCCTGGCCGAGCGGCTCGTCGCCGACGGGCACAAGTCCGGCGTGGTCGCGGCCGACGACCTTCCTGCGGCGGTGGCCGACCTCGCGAGCAGGCTCACCGAGGGCGGGATCACGCGGTTTTTCGTGCTCTACGGCGTCGACGCGGTGCTACCGATGTTGGAACGCAAGGAGCCGGGCAGCACGAGCGGGCTGGACCACTTGCGCACCGTGCTCAAGCAGGGTCCGGCGAGCGGGACCCACGTCCTCGGCTGGTGGCGCGGGGTCGCCCGGCTCAAGGACACGCTGGGGTTCGGCGGTACCGACGACATCGGCGCGTGGGTCGCGCTCGACGTCCAGGGCAACGAGCTGGCGCCCTTCTGCGCGGGCCAGGTGGTGCACTGGTCGCCACGGCCCGGGCGCGCCCTGTTCTTCGACCGCACCACACACGCGAGTCCGGAAGTGACGATCCCCTTCCACCGCGAGGAGGCGGGCGATGCCTGACGAGGCGACGGCGGCCGTGCGTTACAAGGAGATCATGGGTCTGGCCCGCAAGGCGGCCGACGACCTGCGTTCGTGGGAGCTCGCGCGGGCGAAGGAACTGGACGGCGAGATCGCCGCCGCCGAGCAGAGGGTGCGGGAGGCGACCGACCGCGAGCAGACCACCGCCGAGCGCGCGCACCGCTTCTGGCGGATGGCCGACGACAACATCTCCCGGCTGTCGTGGGCCCAGCTCGGCCCGGACCCGGAACCAGCGCCGTCGGCGCGCGGCGAGCACCTCGACCGCTACGCCGAGAACGTCCGCAGCGCCTACCAGGAACTCACCCAGGCGGTCCAGAACCTGGGCTGGCGCGCCCGCTGACCCACCCGCGCCTGCGAGTTGCCCCTTCCTGCCCGCGAGTTGCCCTTTCCTGCCCGCGCGAACCGGTCGTTCGAACCTCCAAGCCTGCCCGTGAGACGTGGACGGGTCCGCCGGTCAGTGATGGGCGGGCAGAGCCACGTCCACACGGGAACGGATGCCCCGAATGGCGGAAACCGTGCCGGATCGCGCCGGTCGCCACGTCCACACGGGAACGGAGGCCTCGCGCGTTGGGCTCACTCGCCGCAGGCGCGGATACCGCGCTGGCCGCGCCCCGGCCGTCCGGCTCGCGTACCCGGGGCCGCGTTCAGGCCGCCCG
>NZ_KB912705.1:134520-139036 GCF_000383795.1 Saccharomonospora saliphila YIM 90502 | reverse complement strand
GCCCGCCGCGGCCCCCGCCCGGGACGACGCCCCGGCGCTCAGCGACCGCGAGCGGCAGGTCGCGGAACTGGTCGTGGACGGCATGACCTACAAACAGGTGGGTGACCGGTTGTTCATCTCGGCCAAGACCGTCGAGCACCACATGGCGCGGATGCGCCAGCGCCTCGGTGCCACCAGCCGCGCCGATCTGCTCGCCCAGCTCCGCACGCTGCTCGGTCGGGACTGACCCACGCGGCGTGCCCGTGTGCGCGGGGACCGGCCGCTACTGGCCGTGGGCCGCGTGGACGGTGCGGTCGGAGTCGGCGAGCCAGCGGATGAAACCGCCCTGGAAGTCGTTCCGGCGCCCGCCGTCCACGGAGTACTCGCTGCTGGTCGGATAGCCCAGGTACGACCGCTCCCAGCCGAGCGCGCGCCACTGCCTGCGGATCGCGCCGTAAACGGCGTGGGCACCGGTGCGCGGGGTCCAGTAGACCGAGCCGGCCTTGGAGAAATGGTTGTACCGGCCGACGCCGTCCGGTGTGGACATCTCGTCGGTGGTGGGGTAGCCGAGCGGTCCGCGCTCCCAGCCGAGTGAGGCCCAGCGCAGCCGGATGTCTCCCCAGATCGCGTGCGCGCCGGTGCCCGGCGTCCAGTAGACCGAGGCCGTGCGCGTGTACGGGGTGCCCGCGAAGTGGTTGAACCGGCCCACCCCGTCGGGCGTGGTCGTCTCGTCGGTCAGCGGCGGCCCGAACCGCTCGTGCCCGCCGAGAGCGACGTAGGACTTGGCGATGCCGCCGTGCACCTCGTGCGTGCCCGCGCCCTCCGACCAGTACAGCCTGCCCCGCTCGAACGGCCGGTAGTAGACCTCGCCGTCGATCACCTCGGGACCGGTGGGCTCGCCCAGCGTGTCCCGCAACTCGGGATCGGCGTCGTAGCGCTGCTCCACCGGTGTCGCGTACCGGGCCGTGAGCGTCAGGTCGTCGTCGGCCATGACGAACGTCCGGTTCCGTCCGGTGTGCCCATCGGCCCATCCGGCGAACGTGGACACGCCGTCGGTCGCGGTCTCGGCCGCGGACACGCTCACCGTGGCGCCCGCGGTGACCATCGCGGAACTGCCGCGGCCCGCGTCGTCGCCGTCGCCCTCGCTGACGATCTCCAGCGCGGCGGGCACCTCGCTGGTCAGCGTGAGCCGGTGCTCGCGCGGCAGCGCCTCGTAGGTGTGGGTCGTCGACACGCCGTCGCTGTCCGTGGCGGTCGCGACCAGCTCCATGCGGGAGTCGGGATGGTCGGTGAACGGCACCGAGAAGCGCGGTCCCTCGCCCGACTCCGTCGGGTGGGAGTGGCAGGTGGCCTCCTCAGGGCAGTGCACCACCGTGGCCTGCCACCGCACCGGCAGCGGCCCGTCCTCGGCGTCGGTGGCCCGCGCGGTGACCGTGACCGGATCGCCGACGGCGTAGGTGCGCTCGTCGCGGGCGTCGGCCCGGAGCACCGGGGTGTGGTTGCCGGGCACGATGGTCACCTCGGTGCTGTCGGTGGCTCCCGCGGTGTCGGTCACGGTCAGCGTGGCGGTGACCCGTTCGACGTCGTCGGCGTAGGTGTGCCGCACGCGCGTGCCCTCGGCCGTGGAGCCGTCTCCGAAGTCCCACTCGTGGTGCAGGGCGTCCCCGTCGAAGTCGTACGAGCCGGTGGCGTCGAAGGAGACCGTGCGTGTGTCCGGATCGGTCTCGATCTCGGCCTGCGCCACCGGCGCCTGGTTTCCGCCCGCGTAGGTGAGCCGTTTGAGCGTGCCCGAGCCGATGTCGGCGTAGACGATGTCGCCGTTGGCCGCCGTGGCGAACTTGACCGGCCTGCCGATGTCGGTGCCCAGCGGTGGGCTCTGCGGAGGCTGGGTCAGTCTGCCCTGCTCGTCGTAGCGCAGCGTCCAGAGCTTGGCGTGGGTGTAGTCGCCGAAGAAGTAGGCGCCACGGTACTCGGGCGGGTAACTCGTTCCGGTGTAGACGACGCCGCCGGTGATGCTGTTGGCGTTGTCGGTGCCCTTGCCGTGCCGGAAGCGGACGAGCGGCTCCGTGTTCGGCGCCTCCGCGCACCCGGGGAGGTCCCGGTAGCCGGGGGTGGGTTCGGTGCCCTCCCAGCACGGCCAGCCGTAGTCGCGGCCCGGCCGGACGAGGTTGATCTCCTCCCACGTGTTCCAGCCGACGTCGCCGGTGATCGGGAGCCCGGTGCGCGGGTCGAGCGAGAGCCGGAACGGGCTGCGGAACCCGCTCGCGAACACCTTGCCGCGCGTGGCGCCGGGGTCGGCCGGGTCGTAGTCCGGATTGCCCGGCACGCCGTCGCCGTTCGCGTCGAGGTGCAGAATCTTGCCCTGGGCCTTGGCCTCGTCCTGCGCGCGCAACGCCCGCGCGTCCACCTCGGTGTAGCTGGCGACGTCGCCGACCGAGACCCAGAGGGTGCCGTCGTCGTCCGGCGCGATGCCGGTGATGCCGTGGACGTTGGCGTCGCCGGGCAGGCGCAACAGCTCCGTCTCGTTCGTCAGCCCGGTGGGCTCGGGCGAGCCGGTGACCTCCCAGCGCGCCAGCGTCAGATCGTACGAGCCGCCGCCGGTGGGAACCGAGCGCGCGAGGTAGATGTGCCGGGTGGTCTCGTAGTCGGCGGCGACGCCGAGGCCGACGAGGCCGAGGTCCTGCTCGGCCACCACCGGGAGCGTGGCGAGCGTGCGGGCGCGCCCGCTCGGCGACACCCACGCCACGGTGCCGTTCTTGCCCGTGCTGAGCACCCCGCCGTCCGGCAGGTACGCGAAATCGGTCAACCGCCCGGCCGACTGGCCGCTGGGCAGGGTGCGCAGCGCGAACCCGTCGGGCAGGGAAGGCGACGCCGCGGCCTGCGGTGCTCCGACGGCTACGGACAGGGTCGCCACCATCACCCCGGAGACGGCGGCGGCGACCAGACGTGCGAGCGGACGGTTCCGACGAAACCACATACCGTCACTTTCGACACCGGCGGTGGGAACGTTTCCTCCGACACGCCATTCGTGTGCCATTGCGACCCGGACGAGTGAAACTGGACCCGTGACCGGGTGGTACCGCACGCGGCGTCGGTGCTCCGGTGGTTCCACAGCGCGTGTGGCGTTTCCGCCGCACGACATGACTCGCGGGTAGGTTCAGGCCATGGCCACGAACAAGAACGTGATCCTCATCCATGGCACCTGGATGCGCGGTACGCACTGGAGTGAGGCCCGGGCGGCGTTCGAGGAGCGCGGGTTCACCGTGCACACCCCGTCGCTGCGCTACCACGACCTCCCTCTGCTGGAGGGGTCTCTGAAACTGGCGGAGCTGAGCCTGCTGGACTACACCTCCGACCTCGTCGCGCTCGCCGGGTCGCTCGACGAGCCGCCGTTGCTCGTGGGACTGTCGATGGGCGGCCTGCTGGCCCAGCTCGTGGCCGCGCGCACGCCGCACGCGGGCGTGGTGGCGGCATGCCCCGCGCCCGCTGCGGGCATCTTCCAGCTCTACCCGAGCATGATCCGGCTCTTCGCCGGGCACTACCTCCAGCCGAGGCCGTGGCGTAAGCCGCTGTACCCGACCTGGGACCGCATGCGGTGGGGTGCCGCGCACCGGCAGGACGAGGACTACGTGCGCGAGCTGTACGCCGACCTCGTCTGCGAGTCCGGCCGCGCCTACTGCGAGATGGCGTTTCCCTACCTCGACCGGCGCAGGGCCGCTCGCGTGGACTTCGACGCGATCACGGGTCCGGTCCTGGTGCTCAGTGGCGAACGGGACCGTATGGTCGTTCCCCGCATCGCGCGGGCGACCGCCCGGCGGCACCGGCGCGCCACCCACGTCGAGATCCCGGGTGCGGACCACATGGTGCTGATGGGCACGAACCTTTCCACCACGCTGCGCCACATCGACGCCTGGCTCGACCGCGAGCGGGTGTTCGCCTCGGGCGAGGACTCGCGCTCGGCGTGAGGCACGGCCTTCGGAAAAAGCGAAACGCCGGACGGCCCGTCGGGTACCGATCGGGCCATCCGGCGTCTCACCGAAGTGGCGGTAGCGGTGGGATTTGAACCCACGGAGGTTTTACCCTCACACGATTTCGAGTCGTGCTCCTTAGGCCGCTCGGACACGCTACCGGTGAATACTGTACTCGACGCGATCAGCGCGTCCGGAAGGGGGCACCCCCCTCGCCGTGGGCGTCCCGCTGACCGGCGAAGAATTCGTCCAGCAACGCCGCGCACTCGTCGGCGAGCACCCCTCCGACGACTTCGGGCCGGTGATTGAGCCTGCGATCGCGCACCACGTCCCACAGCGAACCCACCGCGCCGGTGCGCGGCTCCCACGCGCCGAATACCAGCCGCGCGACCCGGGCCAGCACGAGCGCCCCCGCGCACATCGTGCACGGTTCCACGGTCACCGCCAGCGTGCAGTGCTCCAGCCGCCAGCCGTCGCCGTGGACGCGCGCCGCCTCCCGCAACGCCAGGATCTCGGCGTGCGCGGTCGGGTCGGACAGTTCCTCCGCGCGTTGTGCGCGCCGGCGAGCG
>NZ_KB912705.1:132897-134420 GCF_000383795.1 Saccharomonospora saliphila YIM 90502 | reverse complement strand
CCGCACGCTCCGCACGGTCGCCGACGCGCGCGGCGCCGACGCGGAGGCGGCCGTCTCCTCCGCCGTCGCCGCACAGGATGCCTGGGCCGACACCCCGCCCCGGCAGCGCGGGGAGATCCTGCGCCGGGCATGGGAACTGATGACCGAACGCGCCGACGACCTCGCGCTGCTGATGACGCTGGAGATGGGCAAGAGCCTCACCGAGTCCCGCGCCGAGGTCACCTACGCCGCCGAGTTCTTCCGCTGGTTCTCCGAGGAGGCCGTGCGCATCGACGGCCGCTACGCGCGCAATCCGGCGGGAGGCGGTGGCCGCGCCCTCGTGACACGCCAGGCCGTCGGGCCGTGCCTGCTAATCACACCGTGGAACTTCCCGCTGGCGATGGGCACCCGCAAGATCGGCCCCGCGGTCGCGGCCGGGTGCACCATGATCGTGAAGCCGCCGCAGCTCACGCCGTTGTCCATGCTGAACCTGGCGGCCATCCTCGCCGAGGCGGGCCTTCCGGACGGGGTGCTCACCGTGCTGCCGAGCACCTCCGCGAGCCGGGTCGTCGGTCCCGTGCTTGCCGACCGCCGCGTGCGCAAGCTCTCCTTCACCGGGTCGACGGAGGTCGGCCGCACGCTGGTCGAGCAGTGCGCGCCCAACCTTCAGCGGATGTCGATGGAGCTGGGCGGCAACGCCGCGTTCCTGGTCTTCGACGACGCGGATCTGGACGTGGCCGTGCGCGGCGCGGTGACCGCGAAGATGCGCAACAACGGCGAGTCGTGCGTGGCCGCGAACCGCTTCCTCGTGCACCGCTCGGTCGCCGACGAGTTCACCGAGAGGCTCACCGAGGAGATGGCCGCGCTGCGGATGGGGCACGGCACCGAGGAGGGGGTCGCGGTGGGACCGCTGGTGAACGCGGGCCAGCGGGACACGGTCTCCGAGCTGGTCAACGACGCGCGGAAACGCGGCGCGCGGGTGAGCACGGGTGGCGAGAACGGTCCGGGCGACGGGTACTTCTACCACCCCACCGTGCTCGCCGACGTTCCCCATGACGCCCGCATCCTGCACGAGGAGGTCTTCGGCCCCGTCGCACCCGTGACCACGTTCGACGACGAGGCCGACGCCGTGGCCCGGGCCAACGACACCGAGTTCGGCCTGGTCGGGTACGTGTTCACCACCGGCTTCAGCCGCGCGCTGCGGGTCGGCGAGGCCCTGCGCACCGGGATGGTCGGGGTCAACACCGGACTCGTGTCCAATCCGGCGGCCCCCTTCGGCGGGGTGAAGGCGTCCGGCTTCGGACGGGAAGGCGGCCACGAGGGCATCGACGAGTACCTCGACACCAAGTACCTCGCCCTGTCCCTGTGATGCCGCGCGGGTGAGGCCACCCGGCACCGTGCTGCCGCGCGGGTCACGCCACCGGGGGCGTGTGTCGCGCGGGTGACGCGCCCGGGAGCGGCGGCTCAGGAATTCTCGGCACGCGTGGCGTCGTGGACGGCGGCCTCGGCCGCGTCGAGCGCCGCACGGGCGGCCTCGGTGCGCT
>NZ_KB912705.1:129381-132797 GCF_000383795.1 Saccharomonospora saliphila YIM 90502 | reverse complement strand
CGTGGTGCGCAGCAGCTGCACGAGCCAGGTCGGCGCGGTGCCTCCGGCACGGTCGGCGGATCGGTCCACCCGGCCATCCTGACCCACAGGGCCGGGCGAAGCCGAACGACGGCCCGGGCACGAACCTCGGCCCGGCCTCAGGCCCCACCGGAGCGGCGCCGATGCCACCGTTCCAGCAGCTTCGGCATTTCGTCGATCATGAAGGCGAGGAAGTCGGCCATCTCGGCCTGCCGCCCGCCTGCCGGGGTGTCGGGGCCGAGTGTGCGCGCGCCCTCCATGCTCACCTCGCGCCAGATCGCCAGCATCCGGTTGCGCTTGAGAAACGTCGTGTACCAGAAGTCGTCCCAGAGGCGGTAGTGGTCGCGCCGCTCCCCCGGCCTGCGCTCCTTGGCGATCATGCCGAGCTGTTCGAGGCTGCGTACCGCTCCGGACACGGCGGCGGGGCTGATGGACAGCGCCTCGGCCAGCTCGGCCGAGGTCATGGTGCCGCTGTCGGCGGTCGTCAACGCCGCGAACACCCGTGCCGCCGTCCGTTGGAGCCCGATGTCGGTCAGCGTCAGCCCCAGGCGCTCGATGTAGGCGCGCACGGCCTCCTCGTCGCGGGCCGGCGCGTCGTCCCGGCCCGCCGCCTCGTCCTGCTCCACCCCGCCGGGCCCGTCCCGGTCACCCGGGTCGCGTTGGGACTGCGGCCTGCTCGCCATCTCGATCACCCTCCTGTCGCGACGACCGTATCCGAACCGGATCGTTCATCGACTTTTGAGACTTCACAACTTTATGAAACAAGTGTAGCTTCTGCGGCATGACACCTGTCGGCACAGAACCGGCCATCGCCATCTCGGGCCTGCGCAAGACGTTCGGTCCGACCGTGGCGCTCGACGATCTGGACCTTTCCGTCACTCCGGGTGAGGTCCACGGCTTCCTCGGCCCCAACGGGTCGGGCAAATCGACGACGATCCGCGTCCTGCTCGGGCTGCTGCGCGCCGATGCGGGATCGGCGCGCCTGCTCGGGGGTGATCCCTGGCGGGATGCCACCCGGCTGCACAAGCGCCTGGCCTACGTCCCCGGGGACGTCAACCTCTGGCCCAGCCTGAGCGGCGGCGAGGTGATCGACCTGCTCGGCCGGTTGCGGGGAGGGCTGAACCGGCGCAGGCGGGCCGAGCTGATCGAGCGGTTCGACCTCGATCCGCGCAAGAAGGGCCGCGCGTACTCGAAGGGCAACCGGCAGAAGGTCGCGCTCGTGGCCGCGCTCGCCTCGGAGGTCGAACTGCTGATCCTGGACGAACCCACGGCGGGTCTCGATCCGCTGATGGAAGCGGTGTTTCGGGAGGAGGTCAGGGCCGAGCGCGACAAAGGCCGCACCGTGCTGCTGTCCAGCCACATCCTCAGCGAGGTGGAGGCACTGTGCGACCGGGTGAGCATCATCCGCGCGGGCAGCACGGTCGAGACCGGCACCCTCGGGCAACTGCGGCACCTCACGCGGACCACGATCTCGGCCGAACTCGCGGGCGAGGTCGACGGCCTCGCCGCCCTGCCGGGCGTGCACGACCTGCGCGTCGACGGCAGGCACGTGCGCTTCGCCGTGGAGAGCGACGCGCTCGACGAGACGCTGCGCGCCCTCACCGGGATCGGCGTGCGCAGCCTGGTCAGCCAGCCGCCGACGCTGGAGGAACTGTTCCTGCGGCACTATGACGGTTCCGGCGGCACCACCGGCGGCACCACGGATGACGCCGACGGACCCGGACGGTCCGGGCTCCGCGGCGGCAGGGGCGCAGGCGAGACCGCCCGGGAAACGGAGTCACCCCGATGAGCACCGCGACCACCGAGATGCCCGGGCCCGTCACCGCCCGCGCGGGTGGCTCCCTCACCGGCACCGGCCACCTGGTGCGGCTCGCGCTGCGGCGCGACCGCATCCTGCTGCCCGTCTGGTTCGTGGTGCTCGCCCTCACGCCTGCCGGCACGGTGGGCGCCTACGAACAGCTCTATCCCACGCGGGCGGAACGGGAGGCGCTGACCACCAGCATGGGCGGCAACCCGTCCATCACCCTGCTCTACGGTCCGGCGCACGACCTGTCGACCGCGGGCGGTTTCACGGCATGGCGCTACGGCACGCTGCTGCCGCTGTTTCTCGCGCTGGCCTGCGTGTTCGTCGTGACCCGGCACACCCGGCAGGAGGAGGACACGGGCAGGCAGGAGCTGCTGTCCTCGACCGTGGTCGGGCGGTACGCACCGCTGACCGCCGCGCTGCTGGTGGGCGCGGGACTGAGCCTGGCCACGGGACTGGCCGCGAGCGGCGCCATGGTCGCGGCCGGGATGGCGGCGTCCGGGTCGCTGGCGTTCGGGCTCGGCATGGCGTCGGTGGGACTGGTGTTCACCGGCGTCGCGGGTGTCACCGCCCAGATCGCGGAGTACTCCCGCACGGCCAACGGCCTCGCCGGCGCCGCGCTCGGGGTGACGTTCGCGCTGCGGGCGATCGGCGACTCGACCACCGGCCTCGACTGGCTCTCCTGGTTGTCGCCGATCGGCTGGGCCACCCAGGTCCGGGCGTTCACCGACGACCGGTTCACCGTGCTGCTGCTCCCACTGATCGTGACGTGCGTCCTCGTGGGTGTGGCCTGCGCCCTGCGACCGCGCCGTGACGTGGGACTGGGCCTGCTCCCCGCCACGCTCGGCCCCTCGGGTGCCTCGCCGCGCCTGCGCACGACGTTCGCCCTGGCCGTGCGCCTGCACCGGGCAATGCTCACCGGTTGGCTCTCCGGGTTCGTGGTGCTGGGTGCGCTGTTCGGCTCACTGGCCAGCGGCATGGGCGACATCGTCGGTGACAGCGCCGAGATGCGGCGGATGCTGGCCCGGATGGGCGGTTCCGAGGCCGTTGTGGACGCCTACCTGGCCACGATCGCCAACTTCGCGGGCATGGTCGCGGCGCTGTTCGCGGTGCAGGCCGTGCTCCGCATGCGGGCGGAGGAGACGGCCGTGCGGGCCGAGCCGTTGCTGGCGACCGGGGTGGGCAGACTGCGCTGGCTGGCCGGGCACCTGGTGTTCGTGTTCACGGGCAGCGCGGCGCTCGTGCTGGCGGCCGGTGTGAGCATCGGTGCGCTGCACGGTGCGCGGGTCGGCGACGTCGGCGGCGAGACGGCAGCCCTGCTCGGCGCCTGCCTGGCCCAGCTTCCCGCCGTGTGGGTGGTGGCCGCCGCGGCGGTCGCGCTGTTCGGCCTCGTTCCCGCATTCACCACGGCCGCCTGGGCCATCGCCGCGCTCGCCGTGCTGATCAGCATGTTCGGGCCGGTGCTGGATGTGGGCCAGCTCGTGCTCGACCTCTCGCCGTTCGAGCACGTGCCGAGGCTGCCCGGCGCGGAGGTCCGCGCGGCTCCGTTCGTGTGGCTCGGCGGGGTGGCCGCGGTGCTGCTCGCGGCCGGGTC
>NZ_KB912705.1:121415-129281 GCF_000383795.1 Saccharomonospora saliphila YIM 90502 | reverse complement strand
CCCGCGCGCACCCGCACGAGTACGCCCTGATCTACGGCTCACCGATCCCGGGCTACCGCGCGCCCCGGGACACGGTCACCCCGGCGAGCCGCGCCCCGCTCGCGCTCCTCGGCGTGCTCGCCGACGCCCACAAGGACGGCGGTGTGGACGCGGCCGACGACGGACCGGAGTTGCCTGCCGAACTCCGCGCGCAGCTCGCGGACCTGAGCACGCGCCTCGGCGTGGACCTGCCCGAGGCGGTACTCGACCGGTGCCTGGTGGCCTGGACCCAGCTCTCCGGGATGCTCGGCTTCGAGCTCACCGGTCAGTTCGTCGGCAGCGTCGACCCGGCGGACGCGTTCTTCGCTCACACGGTCGAGCGAATGGCCCGTTTCGTCGGCCTCGCCCGGAACGGGTAATCCCGCGCACGGACGCGCGAACCCGTCGTTGACCGCCTACTCTGGGGGCGGTCGGTCGGGGGGTATGGCTGTGCCCGGGCGGCGCGTACGGGACGATTCGTCCTTTTCGCCCGGTGGTGAGGCCATGACGCGTTCGGGCCCGGAGAATGAGCGGCGGATGGACTTCGACATGGAGGCGCACACCCGGGACCAGTTGTCCCACTGGTTCGGACCCGAGCGGGACGAGCTGGCCGATCTCGCGCTGACCGCCAGTGCGGCGGGGACGTGGGCCCTCGACCTGCGCACGGGAGAGGCGACGTGGAACGCCGAGCTGCCGGGCGTTCTGGGGATGTGCGGACGGAGCACGGAGGAGGTCCGGTCCCGGCTGCGTGACCTGGTCGACCCACTGGTGATCGCGGCCGAGAAGGCTCCGGCGTGGGAGGTGTTCGACCTCGAACAGAGCCACACACCTCTGGACGGCCGCACCCGGTGGACCCGGTTTCTCGCGCGTGCCCACACAGCCGCCGGGAACGGCGCCGGTGCGGAGGACACGGGGCCGGTCGAGCGGCTGGTGGGCATCGCCACCGACATCACCGACCGGCGTGAGACCGAGGACGAACTCGGCGACCTGGCCGACCGGTACCGGTTGCTCGTGGAGTTCAGTCCGAACGGAATCTGCGTCCACGTCGACGGCACGCTGGTCTATCTCAACCCCGCCGCGGCCGACCTGGTCGGCGCGGACTCGCCCGACGCGCTGCTGGGCCGGGACGTCACCGAATTCGTCGCCCCGGACGCGGTCCCGGAAATGCTGCGCAGGCTCGACACGCTCGACCGCCCCGGCTCGGCCGCCGAGCCGACCCGCGTCGCGCTGCGGCGCGTGGACGGCGACACGCTCGTGATCGAGACGGTGGCGGTGCGCACCACATGGCAGGGGCGTCCCGCATTCCAGGTGATCATGCGCGACGTCACGGTGGAACGCGCCGCGCAGGCGGCGCTGCGCTACCAGGCCGCTCTCGTCGCGCACGTCAGCGACGCCATCATCGCCACGGACTCCGACGGGGTGGTGCGGAGCTGGAACCCGGCGGCCGAGGCGGTGTACGGGCACAGCGCGGACGCCGCCGTGGGCAAACCGGTGGCGGAGCTGGTCGGTACGTCGCTGGACCTGTCCGGCATCGTGGCCGACGGGGGCGTCACCGAGAGCGAGCACCGCCGGTGTGACGGCACTGCCGTGCTGGTGCGGGTCTCGGCCTCCGAAATGGAGGACGGCTACGTGCTGGTGTGCGCCGACGAGACCGCGCGCAGGCAGGCGGAGCTGCGCTACCGCACGGTCGTCACCGCCCTGGACGAGGGCGTCGTGGTGGTGGACCCCTCGGGACTGGTCGAGACCGCCAACCCGGCCGCGGGCCGCGTCCTCGGACTTCCCGTGCACGCCATGATCGGGTGCTCGCCCAGCCTGTTCCCGCTCCACGACGAGGCCGGTGTCCGCATTCCCGCGAGCGAGTACCCGTCCGCCTACACCCGGCGGACCGGACGGCCCACCGACGCGCGGGTCCTGCGCGCGCGCAGACCGGACGGCCGCTGGGTGTGGCTGTCGCTGAGCTGCCGCGCCCTCGATGCCTCCGCACCCGCGCCGCACTCCGTGGTCATCTCGTTCACCGACATCACCGAGCGCAGGGCGATCGGCCAACGGCTCGCGCACGACGCGACGCACGACCCGCTGACCGGGCTGGCCAACCGGGCGCTGATCCTGCGCAGGCTCTCCTCGGCCCTGCGCAGGCCCCAGCCCGGCCGCATGGCGTGCGTGCTGTTCATCGACCTCGACAAGTTCAAGGTCATCAACGACTCGCTCGGCCACGGCATCGGGGACAAGGTGCTGCGCATCGTCGGGCAACGGCTCCAGCACCGCGTGCGGCAGCGCGACCTGGTGGGCCGGCTCGGTGGCGACGAGTTCGCCATCGTCACGTTCGGGATCGAGCACACGGGCCAGATCCGCGCGCGGATCGACCATCTGCGGGAAGCACTGCTCGAACCGATCAGCGTCGAGGGCCGTCGGCTGCGGGTGGACGCCAGCATCGGTGTCGTCACCGCCGACGCCGACGACCAGCGCAGTGCCGAAGACCTCCTGCGCGACGCGGACGTGGCGATGTATCAGGCCAAGACGCGCGGGCGGGGCCGCTTCGAGTTCTTCGACGTCGAGCTGCGCGAACGGGTGCAGCGGCAGCTCCGGCTGGAGCAGGACCTGCGGGACTCGGTGCGCGAGGGGCAGCTCTGGGTCGCCTACCAGCCGATCGTGGACCTGCGCACCTACCGCCGCGTGGCGGTGGAGGGGTTGCTGCGCTGGCAGCACCCCGCGCACGGGCTCATCTCCCCCGGCGAGTTCATCCCGCTCGCCGAGGAGAGCGACCTGATCAACCTGATCGGCGGGCACATGCTGCGCACGGCGACGAGGGAGCTGGCGCTGCGGCGCTGGCGCGACGGCACACCCACGCGCCTGACCGTGAACCTCTCGGCCCGCCAGCTCGACGACGAGTCGCTGGTCGCCGACGTCGACCGGGTTCTGCGCGACACCGGTCTGCCGCCCGGCGAACTGTGCCTCGAGATCACCGAGAGCGCGCTGATGCGCGAGCCTGCCGCCGCCGCCGAGGTCCTCACCGCGTTGCGCGGGCTCGGCGTCCGGCTCGCGATCGACGACTTCGGCACCGGCTACTCGTCGCTGGCCCAGCTGTGGAAACTCCCACTCGACACGCTCAAGATCGACCGGTCGTTCGTGGCGGGTCTCGGCGGGCCCGGCGAGACCGACGCCGAGGCGATCATCAAGGGCATCGTGACGATGGCGCACTCGATGGGACTCGTCGTGGTCGCCGAGGGAGCCGAGACCGACCGCCAGGTGGCCGTGCTGCGCGAGCTGGGCTGTGACCAGGCCCAGGGCTACCACTTCGGGAAACCGGCCCCGCCGGAGGAGACCTTCGGCGCGTGACTCCCACGTGTCCGAACGCACGGCTCCGGGCACGCTACACCCCTGCGTTGGTCGAGATATGTGCTTGCACAGGATTAGCCTGCACAGGCTAATCCTGTGCGGGCTAATCCTGCGTAGGATAGTCCCGTGGAGTTCTTGAACCGACAGGACGAGATATCCCTACTTGAACGGCGCCTGACTGGGGACGATGCCGAACTCCTGGTCGTGTACGGACGGCGCAGGGTCGGCAAGACAGAACTGCTGACGCACGTCGCGCGGGACACCCGGGCACTGTTCGTCGAGGCGACGGACACACTCAAGCAAGAGCAACTCCTCGACCTCAGTACCGAGCTGGCCCGCGTGTCCGGCGACACGCTCCTGGAGAGCCAGCCACTGACGAGCTGGGAAGCGGCGCTGGCCGCGATCGCGCGGTTCGTCGGCGAACGCCGCACCCTCGTCGTCCTGGACGAGTTCCAACTACTGGCGCGGCAGGCGCCGGAACTGGAGAGCCTGCTGAGCAGGTGGTGGCGGACCACGGGCCGCCACCTCCCGCTCGTTCTCGTCCTCGCGGGCAGCGAGATCTCGTTCTTCGAAGACGAGGTACTGGCCGGACGCCTCTACGGCAGAAGGACCGGACAACTCAAAGTGGAGCCGTTCCTCGCCAAGGACGCCGCTCTGTTCCATCCACGCTACACCGCGGAGGACCGCGTCCGCGCTTACTCGGTCTGCGGTGGAATTCCGTACTACCTGGCCCGCTTCACTGACGAACGCCCTCTCGCCGAACGGTTGCTGACCGAGGTTTTCGAACGCAGTGGCCTGCTGCACGAGGAGGCCGAGCTGATGCTGCGACAGTCGATCGCCGACCCGACAAACCACACCGCCGTGCTCCGCGCGATCGCGCACGGTCACAACCGCAACAGCACGATCTGCGCGCGGACGGGCCTGGAGCCCACGCACCTGACCAAAATCCTCGGCACGCTGGAGCGACTGGGCCTCGTGGAACGGCAACGTCCGGCAACCTCCTCGCCGCGGGCGAAGAAGATCACTTACCGCATCCGGGACCACTTCCTGCGCTTCCACTACCGATTCGTCGAACCCGCCCGGCCACAGCTGCGTACGAACTCCCTTGCCGCGGCCTACGTCAACGACACCGTGCTGCCCCAGCTCGACCACCATGCCTCGCTGGTGTGGGAGGACATCTGCCGGGAACATGTGCTGCTCACGACACCTGGGGTGAGCACAGTGGGGCGCTGGTGGGGGCAGGTGCCCACCGGGCAAGACCGCAGGACGGCGGAACAGGAAATCGACATCGTCGGCGTGGACGCGGACACACGTGTCCATGTGGTCGGGATGTGCAGGTGGACCGCGACGACGGTCGACTTCGACGAGCTGAATCTGCTCGACCGCCTCACCCCGTTCGTCGACGGCCGCGTCGACCGACCACGACGGGTGCTCTGCTCCCGGGCAGGCTTCACCGCCCGCCTACGCCGTTACGCCGACGACGACCCCATGCTGACCCTGCTCACGCCGGACGACATCTACGCCTGAACGGCCACACCCGAGCACACGATATCTACGATTCAAAGTCCGAGTACGACTGACGACGCGGTGCCGCGACGACACCGCGCGGGAGTACGGCCGGGGTCAGGGACGCACCGGCACCTCGCCGTACGGGACGAGCCGGACGGGGCCGAGCAGGCCGCAGTCCTGCCGGGCGGCGCCGCCGTAGACGTCCGGCCGGGTGACACGGAGCCGGTTGATCAACGTCCCCGCCACCTCCACCTCGATCGTGTTGGGTCCCTCGCGCAGCAGCCCGCCCAGGTCGACGACCGGGTGGAACAGGTTCACCGGCGGTGCCTGCGCACCGTTGACCCACACCCGGGCGGTGTCGGTCACCGCGCCGAGATCGAGGTAGGCACCGTGCCCGCCGGTCCACGCCGCGGGCAGGTCCACGGTCGCGCGGTAGTGACCGATCCCCGAGGCGTCCTCCAGCCCCGGCAGCCGCGACCAGGGCACCAGTTCGGTCAGCGTGTGGTCGTGCCGCACCGTCTCGGTTTCGGTCGCCGACGCGCCGGGACGCCAGTCGGACATCCGCAGCGTCCAGGACGAGACCGTCCGCTCGGCAGGGACGTCGTCCAGCCGCACACGCCGGGTGCGCCCGGTCGACAGCCGCACCGCGTACGTGCCCGGCCGGGTGTGCCGCGCCCACAGCCTTCCGCGTTCGCGACGAAGCTCGACCGCCTCACCGTCCACCACGTGCACGCCCGGCCCGGGCGTCCCCGGCACCAGCGTCGGTGGGCCCACCGTCACCACGGTGGACTCGCCCGGGCGCAGGGTCACCCGCACCGAGACACTGCCGTCGTCGGTGGTGTAGCGGGCGAGGGGGCGCACCGTGCCCGTCCACGTGTCCAGTGTGTACGGCACCGCTGACCGCTGCTGCCTCGGCAGCCGCACGTCGTGATCGACCGTTTCGTCGTCGGAGCCGTTGACGAAGTAGTGGTGCTCGACCTCGCCGTCGGCCCGACGCGCGTGCAGCAGCGGGGACGGCTCGGAGTAACGCACGTCGGGCCGCGATCCGAGTGCGGCGATTCCGTCCGGAATCCCCTCCCGGTCGGCCACCCGGTGCACGCCCGGCTCGGCCAGTAGCTGTGCGAACACCCGCGCCAGTTCCTCGTTCTCCCCCGGCCGCGGCAGGCCGGGCACCGTCGGGGAGTCCCACCGCCCGACCACGAGCATCCGCAGGCCGGCGCGGGCCAGCTCCAGCAGCCTCCGCGCCGCCTGAAGCGGCATCGTCTCCGCCCGCCCCGAGAACGCGTCGCCCTCGAAGACCAGGAGTGTGAACCCGGGCCCGTCCGGCGCGAGCCTGCCGTCGCGCACCGTGGCGCTCGGCAGGTCCAGCAGCCGAGGGCTGAGGAACTCGTGCGTCCAGCCCTCGCGCACGCCGGTACCGGTGAACCAGGCCGCGCCGAAGCCGGACCCGGCGTAGCCCTTCTGCCGCAGGAACGCGACGTCGCACCGGGCGGTGCCCGCCCGCAGCACGAACTGGGTGCGGGCGAGGTGCCCGGCCACGTCGGCCACGTGCCGCCAGGTCGGCTGGCGCGGTCCCCAGGACTCGCTGTAGCCGACACCACCGTCGTACGGCGTGAACGCGGCGAAGCCCGGCCACTGCGCCCCGGGAGCGTCGGCGTAGGAGAAGCCGTGCAGCACGGCCTGGTTCACCCCGGCCGAGTACTCCCGCCCGAGGGTGCCCGCCGCCTGCCGCCAGGTGACGCTGTACGAGCCGCCGTAGACGGCGGCGGCCTCGCTCGACAGGATCGTCCCGCCACCCATGTCGCGGCCACCGGCCAGGGAGCGGAAGTCGTCGAGGTTGTTGAAGCCCAGCGTCTCACCCTCGGCGATGTCCACGGCGGCGGCCTTGGCCACGGCGTCGGTCTGGAGCCCGTAGGGCTGAATGCGCAGGCGCATACCCAGCCCGTGCAGCCAGTCCTGCAACGGGCGCAGGTGGTTGTCGAGATAGAGCTGGCTGAGCACGTCGTTGACGTCGTCGCGCACACGGCCCGCGTCGACCCCGGCGAAGTCGAACACCGGGTCCTCGTCGTGCCGCACGATCACCGGAAGGTACGGCGACAGCGAGTAACCCGTCCTGCGCTCGAACGCGGCGGGCAGCTCGGGTGTCCACAGTGTCGCGTCGGTCTCCATTTCGAGGGAGTCCTCGAACATCGCCCCGCCCGACTCGCGCAGCAGCCGCCGCACGTCCGGCGTGAGGATGTGCCGTTCCCAGAAGCCGGTCACGGCGTCGGTGCCCGCGCGGCCGAAGTGATCGACCACGAAGGACACCGGCTCGGTGTGCGGGCCCCGCTCGGGGCGCTGGCCCGAGCCACGCAGCCAGTACGCGATCAGCAGCCAGGTTCCGCCGTCCGGCGCCGTCCACGCGAGGGTCTCCCCGCGCACACGATCGGTGACATCGACGACCGAGTCGGCCTCCAGCCTCGGGCGCGCGGCGTCCGGGGAGCTGTCGTCGGCCACCCGTGCGGCCTGCACCGCGAACAGCTCCCGCCGCCGCACACCCTCGGCGGGCGCGACGACGGGCTCCGGAACCGGCCCGGAGTAGCGCCGCCCACCCGCGACGGTGACCACACCGTGCGCGAGCTCCTTGACGGCGGCATCGTCGTCCGGCGTGATCGACGGCACGGCGGCGGGCCAGGACGGCCCGATGGTGACGTCGACGGTGACGCCGCGCCGGTTGCCCGCCTCCAGCGCCGCCCGCAGGGCGTCCACCCAGGCGGGAGTGCCCCACCCGGTGCCCGCCGGGTCGAGTGCCTCCTCGACGCTGTGGTGCACGTCGGCGATCTCCACACCGCCGAAGCCCGCGTCGGCGATCACGTCGATCTCGCGGCGAATCTCGGCGGGGTCGACCATGCCGTGCGGCCACCACCAGCGAAACCGCGCCTGCGTGTCGCGGGGCGGACCGGCGAACGCCCGGGCGAACCCCTGGGGCGCTCCGGGTCCGGACGCTCCGGGCGTGGCGGAGGC
>NZ_KB912705.1:88184-121315 GCF_000383795.1 Saccharomonospora saliphila YIM 90502 | reverse complement strand
GGCGCGGGTGCCGACCGCGACCGCCGTCGCCGCCGCACCGGTGGCCGCGAGGAACAGCCGCCGCGTCAGGCCCGCGCGGTCGTCATCCCGGTCGTGTCCCGCGGTGTTCTCGATCATCGTCACCGTTCCGCTTTCCGGGGCACCGGGACGAATCGCGCGTCACCGGAACCCACCTCGAAGATCACTCGTCCGTCCTCGGTCGCCACGTGGGTGGCCTTCGTCCGGCCCGCGGGGCGGTAGGTGAAGCCGTCCACCTCGGGCAGCGACACCGTGGCCCGCACGTTGACCGGGATCTCCACCTCGGCACGCACCCCGCGGCCGGTGCGCTCCCAGTCCAGCGAGACCGGCCCGCGTTCGGTGTGCACCGTGCCGTCGGCCTGTCGCAGGCCCGAACCCGGCACGACGACGTCGACCGTCGCCGACCCCGGCTCGCCCGGCCGGATGCCGAGCAGGGTCTCGACCACGTCGACCGCGGCCTGCGCGCCCCAGCCGTGGGACTGGCTGAAGTTCGTGCCCTCGTCGAGCGTCCACGCCTCCCAGGTGAAGGTGCCGCCCCGGGCGAGGATGTTCGCCCAGCCGTGATCGTCCGGGTTGGTCAGCAGCTCCAGCACCGCGTCCGGGCGGTCGGCTTCGGACAGCGCCCGCAACAGCCAGTGCGCCGTCATCGGTCCCTGCCGCATGCCCATGCCTGCCAGGTGCTCGGCCAGGGCGTCGTGGTCGCTCTCAGGAGCGACGCCGAAGGCGATGGCGTAGGAGGTGCTGTGCTGTCCGGTGTGCTCGCTGCGGGTCCCGTCGGCCCGCAGCCCGTCGGTGTAGACGCCGTCGTCGGCGCGCAGCCGCTCGTTCATCGTCTCGACCAGTGCGTGCTCGGCGTCGCGGTACCGCGCGACCGACTCACCGGACTCGCCGAGCACCCGCGCCATGTCGGCGGTGCGCCGCAGGACCTCGACGCCGAGCGCGTTGACCGTGGTGCGTGCGGCGGTGTCCATGTCGTAGCCGAACCGGCCGGGCGCGGGCCAGTCGACGATGCCGTACTCGTACGGGCCGCTGCCGCCGGAGAGGTTCGTGACCAGCCCTGCGGTCGGTCCGTCGGCGGGAATGTGGTCCAGCACGTACTCGGCGGTGGCCCGGATGGCGGGGTAGGCCTCGGCGAGCAGGTGCTCGTCCCCGGTGACCTCGTAGTAGCGCCACACCCAGTCGACGAACATCTCGGTGTAGTCGGGGATGTCCCGCTTGCCGTCGCCGTTCGGGTACACGGCGTTGTACCGGCCGGAGTCGGCGCCGTCGGACCAGTACCGCCGCTGCGAGGCGAGGAACTCGCGGATCGCCTGCCGAGTGGCAACCCGTTCGCCGAAGCCCTGCATGGTGGCGTACGAGATGGCGGCCGCGTCGCCGAGGAACTGGCCCTTCTCGCGGGTCGGGGTGTCGACGAACTGCTCCTGCACCGAGTACAGCGCCGAGCGCTGGAGCATGTCCCACACCTCGTTCAGCGTGTCGTTCGACGTGCTCAGTTCCGTCCGCGCGCCGTCGGGCACGTCGGTGTGCACCACCACGGCGGAGACGTCGTCGCGGGCGACCTCCTCACCGGGGTCGGGGATCTCCAGGTAGCGGAAGGCGAGGTGGGTGAAGGCCCGGTAGTGCTGCGCGCCGTCGGCCTGCACGTACGGGAAGGACATGTCGGTGCTCTGCGTGGACAGGGTCGAGGTGTCCACGCGGCCGTCGCCGGTGAGTTCGTACCCGGCGCGCATGTCGACCCGGTGCCCGGCGGTACCGGAGTCGAACCGCACGGCCGGACGTGCGGGGATGACGGCACCGAAGTCCGCGACCACGGTGCCGTCGTCGGCGGTGAGCAGCCGTTCGGGCGTCACCGTCGTCTCGGCCACCCGGGTCTGCTGCGCGATGAGGTGGGTGAACGTCTCGGTCGGGTGCGCACCGGCCGAGACGGCGGGCTGCCAGCCGGAGGCGTCGAAGCCGAAGTCCGACCAGCCGTCGAGCACCCTGCGGCCGTCCTGGTGGTCGATCCGGTCGCCCTCCCCGTTGCGGCGGTCGGCGTCGGCGACGAACCGGGTGTCCCGGGTGACCCGCCAGTGCTCGCCGGTACGGACGACCTGCCGGGTGCCGTCGGCGTACTCGACGACGAGCTTGTGCAGCAGGCCGCGTTCGGAGGCCGGGCGGCCCTGGCCACCGCCGTACCAGTGGTAGCGGATGCCGACGGTCAACTCGGAGCCCGGCTCGACGAGGCCGGTCACATCGGCGGCCTGGTAGTAGCCCTCGCCGGGGTAGCCGAACGACGCGCCCCGGTCGGCGCGCTCACCGTTGAGGAAGACCTCGTAGGTGTGGTTCGCGGCCGTGTAGGCGCGGGCGCGCACCACCGGGCTGTCGGCGATCCGCGTCGTGGTGCGGGCCAGCGTGTAGTCGTCGGCCTCGTCGGTGTCCCGACGAATCCACTCGGCGCCCTCCCAGTCGCCGTCGCCGATCGCCGTGGTGAACCGCGCGGGCTCCGACCACGGCGACACGGCCCGAGCCCGGTCCCACGTGCGCACGCGCCACTCGTAGTCCGTGCCCGGGCTCAGCTCGCGACCGGCGTAGGCCACCGACGACTGCTCACCGGAGGCGACCCGACCGGAGTCCCACACGGTGTGACCCGAGTCGACGGCGGTCACCTCGACCTCGTACGCGGTCTGGGTCTCGCCGGGATCGCGGTCGGTCGGCAACCACCCGAACAGCGGTGTGTCGCGGATCGACACCGGCATCGGCGTGCCGTCGGCCGCGAGGTCGTCGACGGTCAACCCCTGCGGCGCGCGCGGAGGCGTGTTGCGGGGCTGCCCCGACGCCGCCTGCACGGGGACCGCGAGGCCGATCCCGAGGCAGAGGGCGGAGACGAGCGCGATCCCGCGTGCGGTCTGACCTTGGCGCATCGTTGCTCCCAAGCGAGTCGACGTGGAGTGGCCCCACGGAACGTCCGTCGATAAAACGTTTCAAAGGACCCTAATCCGCCCGCCACCCCCACCCAACCCCATTACCGAAACCGGCCACCCACCCTCGCCCATGCCGTTGTTGGCGTGCCGGCAAGGCCTCCTTCACTGCGTTGAACGCAGGTAAGGGGGCCTTGCCGGCACGCCAATAGGACAACGGGAGCCGGGGAGGGGCACGGCGGGTCGGTGAGAGCGCTTACAGACAGCGCTTACAGAAGCCCCGTGCGGACGGCCCAGACCACCGCTTCGATGCGGGTCGACACGCCGATCTCGTCGCAGACGTGCCGGATGCGCCTGCGCACGGTGCGTTCCGACATGTCGAGGCGACGCGCCACGGATTCGAGCGGCAGTCCGGTCGCGAGCAGGCGCAGCAGCTCGACGTCCTGCTGCGCGAGCACCGGTCGCTGGATGTTGGTCACGAGTCGTCCACCACCAGTACCTCCAGGGTTCGTGGACCGTGGACCCCCTCCACGCGATCGAGTTCGATGTCGCTGGTCGCCGACGGGCCACTGATGAAGGTGAGCGGGCGCACCGCGTCCACCCGTGCCAGCGCCTCCGGCACACCGACCGCGACGCGCCCCGCCGGGACCACGCACAGGTGGTAGTCCGGCACCAGCGTGAGCATCCGCCGTCCCTGCCTCGCGCCCGCGTCGAGCACGATCGTGCCCGTCTCGGCGATCGCCACCGCGCATCCCGTCAGCACTCCGTCCACCCGGTCCAGTTCGGACAACGACAACGCCGCGTCGGGCGGGTCGTCGGACACCCAGTGCACACCGTCCACCCGCCACGCCGGGTCGGCGTCGGCGGGCACCGCCATCGTCGACACCCCGCGCCCGGCCAGGCACCGAGCGATCCGCTCGGCCACCTCCCCCGCGCCGATGCGGTGAACGACGGCCTTGTAATCGGCCACCCGCTGTGCGAACAGTCCGGCGGGATCGGCGGTGGTGCGGTTCCGCTCGTAGTCGCGCGGCACGGATACCGGCTCCGCGCCGCGCACGGCGGCACGGATACGGCCCAGGATCTCCTCGCGTGCGTCAGCCACGGTTGTTCCTCCACCACGCGCGGAACGACTCCTTCGGCACAGCGGGGAAGTCGCGAGTGGACGTCCACTTCGACCCGGGCCAGGGCAGGCTCGTGATCCGCCCGTCGCGGCCCGCGAGGAGCCGGGTGAGCGACCCGGCCTTCTGTGCGGCCTCGTACCGGCGGCGGTCCCGGAACACCCAGGACGCGCCCGACATCGCCACCGCTTCGGGCGTGCGCCTGCCCTTGGCGCGCACCGCCTCACCCCGCAGGTGCGTGAGCACCTCCGGAATGTTGATGCGCACCGGGCACACCTCGTAGCACGCCCCGCACAGCGACGACGCGTACGGCAGCGACGCGGCCTGCTCGTCGGTGAGGTCGCCGCCCAGCTGCGGGGCGAGAATGGCGCCGATAGGCCCGGGATACACCGACCCGTACGCCTGCCCGCCGGTGCGTTCGTACACCGGGCAGACGTTCAGGCACGCCGAGCACCGGATGCAGCGCAGCGCCTGCCTGCCCACCTCGTCGGCCAGCGTGTGGGTGCGCCCGTTGTCCAGCAGCACCAGGTGGAACTCGCTCGGCCCGTCGCCGGGGGTGACCCTCGACCACACCGAGGTGTACGGGTTCATCCGCTCCGCCGTCGACGACCGCGGCAGGAGCTGGAAGAACACCTCGAGGTCCCGCCAAGTGGGCACCAGCTTCTCGATGCCCATCACGGTGATCAGCGTCTCCGGCAGGGTCAGGCACATCCGGCCGTTGCCCTCCGACTCGACCACGGCGATCGAGCCGGTGTCGGCCACGGCGAAGTTGGCCCCCGAGACCGCGACCTTGGCCGAAAGGAACTTCCGCCGCAGGTACCGGCGGGCGGCCTCGGCCAGCTCGGACGGGTCGTCGGAGTCTGGCGGGTCGGGCATCTCCCTGCGGAAGAGCTCCCGGATCTCGGCGCGGTTGCGGTGGATGGCGGGCACGAGGATGTGCGAGGGGCGGTCGTGGCCGAGCTGCACGATCAGCTCCGCGAGGTCGGTCTCGATCGCGCGGACGCCCCCGGCTTCGAGGTGCTCGTTGAGCCCGATCTCGGCGGTGGCCATCGACTTGACCTTGACCACCTCGTCGGCCTGCTTCGCCAGTGCGAGGTCGAGCACGATCCGGTTGGCCTCCTCGGCGTCCCGCGCCCAGTGCACGACCCCTCCGCGCGCGGTGACGGCCTCCTCCAACCGCACCAGGTAGGTGTCCAGGTGGGCGAGCACATCGTCCTTGATCGCCTCACCGGCACGGCGCAGTGGCTCCCAATCGTCCAGCTCCCCCACCGCGTCCGCACGCTTGCCGCGGATGGTCGTGGTGGCCTTGCGCAGGTTGCCGCGTAGCTGGGTGTCCGCCAGCGCCGTACGCGCCGCGTCGGGGAAGGCCGGGGTGCCCAGCCACGTCACGGGGTTGCGGCCCACGGTTGCTCCTCCGTACTCGCCAGGATCTCGGCCAGGTGCACGGTGCGCACCCCGGTGCGCAGGCGCGTCAGGCCACCGGAGAGGTGCATCAGGCACGAGTTGTCGCCCGCGGTGACCACCTCGGCGCCGGTGTCCTGCACACGGCGCATCTTGTCGGCCAGCATCGCCGTGGACGTCTCGGCGTTCTTCAGCGCGAACGTGCCGCCGAACCCGCAGCACTGTTCCGCCTGCGGGAGCTCGACGAGGTCGAGCCCGCGCACGGCCCGCAGCAGCCGCAACGGCCGGTCGCCCACCCCGAGCATCCGCAGCGAATGGCACGTCGGGTGGTAGGTGACCCGGTGCGGGAAGTACGCGCCGACGTCGGTCACCCCGAGCACGTCCACCAGGAACTCGCTCAGCTCGTAGGTGCGCCGCACGGCCGGGCTCGTGCCGGTCACGGTCGGGTGAATCTCGCGGACCATGCCCGCACACGACCCGGACGGCGCCACGACGTAGTCGTAACCGGAGAAGATTTCGGAGTACCGGCGGACCAGCGGCTCGGCATCGTCCCGGTAGCCGGTGTTGTAGTGCATCTGCCCGCAACAGGTCTGGTCGAGCGGGAAGTCGACCTCGCAGCCGAGGCGTTCGAGCAGGTGCACGACGGCCTTGGCCGTGTCCGGGTAGAGCGTGTCGGTCAGGCACGTGGCGAACAGCGCCACCCGCACCCGGTCGGCCCCGCGAACGCCCCAACGATCGTCGCTCACGGGGCCTCCAGCGTCCGTGCGGGACACCCGCACCCGGTCGGCCCCGCGAACGCCCCAACGATCGTCGCTCACGGGGCCTCCTCGGCGAGTGCGAGTCCGACGCGGCGGGCCGCCTCGCGCCACCCCGCCCGGTCGTCGGTGGGCTCGTAGCGGGCGTGCGGGGCGGCGGCCGAGGCGAAGTCGGCGTCGCCGAGCACCCCGGCCGCTCTGGCCTGCACCAGGACGTTGCCGAGCGCGCTCGCCTCCACGGGCCCCGCCACGACCGGCAACCCGCACGCGTCGGCGGTGAACCGGCACAGCGGCTCGTTGAGCGACCCGCCGCCGACCACGTGCACCGTGGTCAAGGGCTCGTCCGCCAGCGACGCGGCGGTGTGCAGGGAGGCCGCGTGGGCGATGGCCAGCGACTCCAAGATCGTGCGCACCACGGCGGGCGGCGTGTCCGGCACCGGTTGCCCGGTGTCGCGGCAGTAACGTCCGATCCGCGCAGGCATGTCACCCGGCGGCAGGAACGTCGGGTCGTTCGCGTCCACTACAGCACCGAACGCCGGTTCCCGCATCGCCTCTGACAGCACTCGATTGAGCGTAATGTCGAGTCCGGCCTCCCGCCAGGCCCGCAAGGACTCGCTGAGCAGCCACAGGCCCATGGTGTTACGCAGGAAGCGGACCGTGCCGTCGAGGCCGGCCTCGTTGGTGAAGTTCGCCGCCCGCGCCCGTTCGGTGAGTACGGGTGCGGACAGGCGCAGGCCCGCGAGCGACCAGGTACCGCACGAGACGTAGCCGATGCCCGGCCTCGCCGCGGGCACCGCCGCGACCGCCGAGGCCGTGTCGTGGGAGGCCACGGCGACCACCGGAGTGCCGTTCTCGGTCGTGCCGATCGGATCGCCGGGGTACCGCAGCGCGGGCAGCAGCCCCGGGGGGAGCCCGACCCTGCCGACCAGCTCCGTCGACCACCGGCGGGTGGTGGCATCGAGCAGTGCGGTGGTGGAGGCGTTGGTGACCTCGGCACCGATCGCGCCCGTGAGCTGGTAGGCCAGCAGATCCGGAAGGAGCAACATCGTCTTGTCGACAAGTCGTTCCGGTGGCTCGGCGAGAAGCTGGTAGATCGTGTTGAACGGCAGGTACTGCAACCCGGTGATCCGGTAGAGCGTCTCGTCGTCCACGAGCTCGGCCAGCCGCTCAGCCATGCCGTCCGTGCGGGGATCACGGTGACACCGGACGTCGCCGTCGAGTTCCCCGTCCGGGCCGATCAGCCCGTAGTCCACGGCCCAGGAGTCGATCCCGATGGACACCGGCCGCTCGGGAGCCGCTTCGCACAGCCCGGTCAGGATCTCGGCGTGCATTTCACCGACGTCCCAGCGCAGGCCGCCGTCCGGGCGATCCCGGGGCCCGGTGGCGAACCGCCGCACCTGCCGCAGCGTCACCGACCCGTCCCGCACGTGTCCGAGCATGACCCGCCCGCTGGTGGCGCCGAGGTCGACCGCGACGAACGCGGGTTCCATCCTCACACCTCCCCTCGCTCACTCGCCCCCGAGCCTCCCGAGCGCTGTTGGCATGTCGGCAAGGCCTCCTTTACTGCGTCTGATGCAGTGAAGGAGGCCTTGCCGACACATGACGGGGTCGCGGGAGCGGCAGCACGCTCGACGGGGGTGGGGTTCATCGGAGGAAGGCCGCCGCGACGCCGGCGTCCACCGGGATGTGCAGGCCGGTGGTGTGCGACAAGTCGCCCCCGGTGAGCACGAACACCGCGTTCGCGACGTGGTCCGGCAGCACCTCACGCCCCAGCAGGGTCCGCTTCGCGTAGAAGGCACCCAGCTCCTCCTCCGGAACCCCGTACACGGCCGCGCGCTGCGCGCCCCAGCCCGAGGCGAAGATGCCCGAGCCACGCACCACCCCGTCCGGGTTCACGCCGTTGACGCGGATGCCGTGCTCCCCCAGCTCGGCGGCCAGCAGCCGCACCTGGTGGGCCTGGTCGGCCTTGGTCGCGCCGTAGGCGATGTTGTTCGGGCCCGCGAAGACACCGTTCTTGCTGACGATGTAGACGAGGTCGCCGCCCAGTCCCTGCTCGACCATCACCCGCGCCGCCTCGCGTGCGACGAGGAACGAGCCCCGGGCCATGACGTCGTGCTGGAGGTCCCAGTCGTCGGCCGAGGTCTCCAGCAGCGGCTTCGACACCGACAGGCCCGCGTTGTTCACCACGAGGTCGACCCCGCCGAAGGCCAGCACCGTCTCGGACACCGACCGGGCCACCGCGTCCGGGTCGGTGACGTCGACTTCCACGGCCACCGCCCGGTCGGTGCCGCCGATCTCCCCGGCGACCGCCGTGGCCGCGTCGAGGTCCCGGTCGGCCACGGCCACACACGCGCCCTCGGAGGCCAGGCGCAGCGCCGTGGCCCTGCCGATGCCCGAACCGCCCCCGGTCACGAGGGCCACGCGGGTGGCCAGCGGCTTCGGCTTCGGCATCCGCCGCAGCTTGGCCTCCTCCAGCTCCCAGTACTCGATCCGGAACTTCTCCGACTCCGGGATCGGGGAGTAGGTCGACACCGACTCGGCGCCGCGCATCACGTTGATGGCGTTGACGTAGAACTCGCCCGCCACGCGGGCGGTCTGCTTGTCCCGGCCGAAGCTGAACATGCCGACGCCGGGCACGAGCACGATCGCCGGGTCGGCGCCGCGCATCGGCGGCGAGTCGGACGTGGCGTGGCGCTGGTAGTAGGCGGCGTAGTCGGAACGGTAGGCGGCGTGCAGCTCCCTGACGCGTTCGATCACCCGCTCGACGGGTTCCGTCGCGGGAAGGTCGACCACCAGCGGCGCCACCTTGGTGCGCAGGAAGTGGTCGGGGCACGAGGTGCCCAGCGCGGCGAGGTCCGGGTGCTTGGCGCGGGAGAGGAACTCCAGCACCTCGTCGCTGTCGGTGAAGTGCCCGAGCTGCGGCGAGTCGGTCGAGGCCAGTCCCCGCAGCACGGGAAACAGCGCGGCGGCGCGCTCGCGGCGCGCCTCGGCGGGCAGCGGCTCGTAGCCGGGCAGCACCGGGCCGAACGGCTCCGGGTCACCGTGCTCGGCGAGGTAGGACTCGGCCGTGCGGATGATGTGCAGCGAGTTGCGGCGGCACTCCTCGCTGGAGGCGCCCCACGCCGTGATCCCGTGCCCGCCGAGCACACACCCGATGGCCTGCGGGTTGCGCTCCTTGATCTCGGCGATGTCGAGGCCGAGCTGGAACCCGGGTCGTCGCCACGGCACCCACACCACGGTGTCGCCGAACACCCGGCGGGTCAGTTCCTCGCCGTCGACGGCCGTGGCGAGCGCGATGCCCGAGTCCGGGTGCAGGTGGTCCACGTGCGGCGCGTCGACGAGGCCGTGCATGGCCGTGTCGATGCTCGGCGCGGCGCCGCCCTTGCCGTGCAGGCAGTAGTCGAACGCGGCGACCATCTCGTCCTCACGCGCCTCGCCGGGGTAGACGTCGACGAGCGCGCGCATCCGGTCGAGCCGCAGCACGGCCAGCCCCGCCTCGGTCAGCGTGGCGAGGTCGCCGCCGGACCCCTTGACCCACATCAGCTCGACGTCGGTGCCGGTGGCCGGGTCGGTGTCGACGCCCTTGGCCGAGGCGTTGCCGCCCGCGTAGTTGGTGTTGCGCCGGTCGGAGCCGAGCTGGTGGGACCGTGCGAGCAGCTCGGCGACGGCCTGGTGGGTTTCGGCAGACACACCTGTTCCTTTCTTCAACCGAGTCGGAAGTCGACGACTCGGATGGGCGACGGCGTTGTCCCCTCCGAGGTCTGCTGGTACTGCACGGACAGCACGCCCTCGTCGTCCAGTCGCGCGGTGTCCACATTCACCTCGCCGAACGCGTTCATGCCGGGTTCGGAGAACAGCACCGTCCAGTCGGTCCAGCCGGACTCCGCGCTCGCCGCCACGATCCTGCCCCTCGGCTGCACCAGGTAGGCGTTGTCGGCGCCGTCGAAGACGAGCTTGCTGCGCTGGGTGTGCTCCGGCGCGACCGGCACCTCACGCTTGGTCCACGAGCCGTCGTCGTCGCGGTAGACGTGGAACGTGTGCCCCCACCGCGCCCGGTCGGCGGCGTAGTCGGTCACGCACTGGGTGAACCGGCCCGGCACGTAACTGATCGCCACGTGCGGATCGCCGTGGGCGTCGACCGCCTGGCTCTCCTGGTTCATCAGCCCGTGGTTGGGCCCGAGCGGGTCCACCACGAGACCGGGATCGTCGATGCCCACCGGATCGGACCCGGTCACGCCCACGACGCGCCCCGCGTCGTTGCGCCATGTGCGGCCCCGGTCGTCGCTGTAGACGTAGCCGGTGTCGTGGTTGGTCAGTCCGCCCGGATGGCACAGCACGTCCCAGTTGCCCTCGCGCCAGGTGAACGACGCGTGCAGGCGGCCGGAGTCGTCGTAGGTCAGCCCGTGCGGGTACATGTTCCGCGTGTGCGAGACCTCGCCGTTCGGGCCTGTCCACCGGCCCGAGGGCGACGACCACGCGCCGAGGTGGCGCCAGTGGCCGTCGGTGTACTCGGCCAGTTCCATCGTTCCGTCACCGGAGCCGCCGGTGCGGTAGCTGAACTGGAGCCTGCCCTCCGGGGTGCGCAGGAAGCGCGGGTAGGTCATGCCGCCGAGTTCGAGATCGCCGAGCGTGCGCCGCACAGGGCCGAACGCCTCCGCCGTCCATTCGTGCGCGGCCGGGCGCGAGGCCAGTCCCGCCACGGAGGCCGTGTAGTACAGGCGCGTGTTGTGGGTGTCCATCGCCACGTGCAGCCGACCGTCGTCCGGGGAGATTCCCAGCGAAATGACGTTGTGCGAGTCGTCGGCGCTGAGGCGATGCGGCAGCAGGGCGGTTTCCCAGCCGGTGTCCGCGCCGCGCAGCGCCCGCCGGGCCACCACGGCGTGCCGGGATTCGGTGTACCAGGTGGCGTACTGGTATCCGGCATGGGTGAGCAGGGCGTCCTGCTGGAAGGAGTTGTTGTTGACAAGCCCGTCGTAGGAGACGAAGTACAGCGCCCGCTCGTCGAGCACGGTGTCCGACAGTTTCGTCACCGACGGCCCGTCGGCGTGCGGGTCGTGCCGCCCCCCGTGTGCCGGGCCGGGGTCGGCCGAAGCGGCGGCGGAGGTCAGCGAGAGCGTGAGCAGCGCGGCGGCGGCCAGTGTCGTTGTCCGCATGTCAGGCCCCCCACCCGGCGCCGCCACCGCCGATCCGCTCGGCCGTCAGCTTCTCGCCGTGTCCGCTGCGCCGGTAAGCCGCGACCGGGTCCGGGTCCAGACCCATCTCGGTGCGCATCTCGGCCAGCAGCGGGCGCACGTCGGTGGAGTAGGCGTCCACGAACACCTCGTTGGCGCCCAGGACGTCCCCCTCGGCCTGCGCCGCGCGCAGGGCGTCGACGTCGATGAGCAGGGCCTTGGCCGTGGCCTCCTGAACGTTGAGCACCGAGCGGATCAGCGCGGGGATCTTGGGCTCGATGTTGTGGCACTGGTCGAGCATGAAAGCCACGCCCGCGCTCGCGTCGAGTCCGCCGCCCAGCACGATCTCGGCCATGATGCGGAAGAGCTGGTACGGGTCCGCCGCGCCGACCATCAGGTCGTCGTCGGCGTAGAAGCGGGAGTTGAAGTGGAACCCGCCGAGCCTGCCCTTGCGCAGCAGCAGCGACACCAGGAACTCGATGTTCGTGCCCGGGGCGTGGTGGCCGGTGTCGACCAGCACCCGCGCCTTCGGTCCGAGTTCCACGCAATGCGCGTAGCTGGTCCCCCAGTCCGGCACGTCGGTGGCGTAGAACGACGGCTCGAAGAACTTGTACTCCAACAGCATCCGCTGGTCCTCGCCCAGCCGGGCGTAGACGGTTTCCAGCGCCTCTTCCAGCCTGGCCTGCCGGTCGGCGAGCGAGTCCTGGCCCGGGTAGTTCAGTCCGTCGGCCAGCCACAGGGACAGATCCCGTGAGCCCGTGACGTCCATGATGTCGACGCAGTCGAGAATCGCGTCCACGGCCTTGCGGCGCACGGCCGGGTCCGGGTTGCAGACACTGCCGAGCCGGTAGTCGTCGTCCTGGAACACGTTCGGGTTCACCGCGCCGATGCGCACGCCCGCGTCCTCGGCGTGCCGGGCGAGGGCGCCGTAGTCGGGCACCGTGTCCCACGGGATGTGAATGGCCACGCTCGGCGCGACGCCGGTGAACCGGTGCACCGTGGCGGCGTCGTCGATCTTTTCGAACGGGTCACGCGGGACGCCGGGCTGTTCGAAGACCTTGAACCGCGTCCCCGAGTTGCCGAAGGCCCACGACGGCGTCTCGATGTGCAGCGCCCGCAGTGCCTGTTTCACGGCGGAGTGGTCGGACATGGGATCCTCTCTGTGCTGGTCGTCGACAGCGTGCTGGTGGTCGGGGCGTGCCGGTGGTCGCGACCGTGCGCGCCTGTCAGTCGAGGTGGAAGACCTCGGTCAGCGGCACGATGCCCTCGTCGGGGTCGCCGTCGAGGTGTTCGAAGAAGGGCGCCATCTCCGCCTGCCACCGGGCGTTGACCTCGCGCTCGGCCATCCCCCGAAGGGCAGCGTCGAGGTCGTCGGTCTCGAAGTAGCCCACGAGCAGGCCGTCCGGGGCGAGGAACAGGGAATAGTTGTGCCATCCGGTCTCGGACAACGCCTGGCGCATCTCGGGCCAGACCTCGGCGTGCCGTGCGCGGTACTCCTCCATCCGGTCGGGTTTCACCCGCAGCAGGAAGCACACCCGCCTCCTCCCGCCACCGGTTCCCGTCGCGTCGGCGGCACCGGGGTTCGCGTCGGTCATCACATACCCCCGCGGTCGGTGTTCGGGGTCGTGGGTGGGCGGCACGGCCTCGCCCCGCCCACCCACGGCCGGCTCGGATCGCGACGACGAACGCCTAGAAGTCGTAGTCGTCGATGTTGTCGGCGTTGAAGACCGTCGGCGGGCCGAGAATGATCTCGCCGTCCTCGCCGATCTCACGTTCGCCGAGGTCACCGGCCTTGAGCACTTCGCCTTCGGCACCGGTGATCCGCCCCGAGGCGAGTGCGGCGGCGGCGTGTCCGGCGAGCCTGCCGAGCTGGGTGGGGTCCCACAGCGCGAACTGGTCGACGGTGCCGTCCTCGATGTACTGGCGCATCTGGTTCGGCGTGCCCAGTCCGGTCAGCTCCACCTCGCCCTTCGCGGGCGACGAGGAGAGGTAGCGGGCGGCGGCGGCGAGGCCGACCGTGGTCGGCGAGACGATGGCCTCCAGGTCCGGGTAGGTCTGGAGCAGTGCCTGGGTCTCCTGGAACGAGGTCTGGTCGTCGTCGTTGCCGTAGGCGACCGTCACCAGTTCGAGGTCGGCGTACTCGGGCTTGTCGAGTTCGGCCTTCATGAACTCGATCCAGGTGTTCTGGTTCGTCGCGTTCGGCGTCGCCGACAGGATCGCGAACTTGCCCGCACCGTCGACCTGTTCGGACAGCATCTCGATCTGCGTGCGGGCGATGGATTCCGAGTCGGCCTGGTTGACGAACACCTGACGGGCGTCCGGCGCGGCGTCGGAGTCGTAGGTGACCACGGAGATGCCCTGCTCCATCGCGTCCTTCAGCGCGGGCGCGACCGCGTTCGGGTCGTTGGCCGCGATCACGATCGCGTCCTGCTTCTGCTGCACCAGCGTGTTGATGTAGGAGACCTGGGACGACGCCGACGCGTCGGACGGCCCGACCTCCTTGGCGCTGCCGCCGAGTTCCTCGACCGCCGCGATACCGCCCTCGTCGACGATGTTCTCGTACGGGTTGTCGATCTCCTTCGGCAGGAAGGCGATCGTGAGGTCCTCCTTGATGGGCGCGTCGGGATTCGCACTCGCGTCGCGCTGTGGACCCGAGCCGGAGCCCTCGGCCGCGTCCGACCCCTTGGTGGTGCCCCCGCAGCCGGTGATCAGCGCGGCCACGAGTCCGGCACTGGTCACCGCCAGGGCGGTGCGGCCTCTGCCGCGGCGGGAGTGGATCGTCATTGGTCCTCCTCTGTTCTGGACGGGTCCGGGTGCACGGCGAGCGGCTTGTCCGGGCCGGCTCCCGCGGCCGCGGCCACGGGCACGGCGCCGGGTCCGGTCCGCGACGGGGGCGGCGGCGCGGGTTCGGTGCCGCCTGAACGGCGCCTTCCGCGCAGCGTGGTCGTCAGCACCGGGATCAGCACCGAGATGATCAACAGCATCCCGTTGATCACGTTCTGGATCTCGTTGGTCACGTCATTGAGGAACAGCACGTTGCGCAGGCCCGCCATCAGCAGCAACGCGCTGGACACCCCGACCACCGTGCCCCGGCCTCCGAAGATCGACACCCCGCCGAGCAGCACGGCGGCGACCGCGGTCAGCTCCATGCCGTAGGCGTTGTCGGCACGGGCGCTGTTGTAGCGCAGGGTGTAGATCAGCGAGGCCACCGCGCACAGCACGCCGGAGACGATGTAGAGCGTGAACTTGAGCCTGTCGACGCGGATGCCGGAGAACCGCGCTGTCTGCTCGCCGAGGCCGATCGCGTACAGCGACCGGCCGACCGGCGTGTGGTGCACGACCACGGCGGCGAGCGCGCCGACCACGAGCACCACCAGCGTGGCGTAGGGCAGGAACGTGCCCGGCAGCGTGTCGGTGGCCAGCGGCCGGTAGTTGTCCGGGAAGCCGGTGACCGCGCCGTCGCCCAGCACGACGTAGGCCAGCCCCCGGTACAACCCGAGCGTGCCGATGGTGACGGCCAGCGCGGGCAGGCCGAACTTCACGATCAGCGTCGCGTTCAGCGAGCCGAGCAGCGCGCCCGCGAACAGCACCAGCGGCACGATCGTCTCGAAGGCCATTCCGGAGTTCCACAACACGCCGGTCAGCGCCGAGCAGAACCCGAGGATCGAGGCCACCGACAGGTCGATCTGCCCGGTCACGATGATCGGCAGCAGGGCCAGGGCCAGCAGCGCGATCTCGGTGTAGTCCAGGAGCAGGAAGCTGATGTTGTCCGGCCCGGTGAAGCCCGGTGTGCTCAGCGCACCCCAGACGAACACGGCCACGCACAGCGCGAGCAGAATCGTCTCCCAGCGCAGCACCTTCTCACGCACGCCGCTCACTCCTTTCCCTGCGTATCCGCTCGGACACCCGGAGCTGCACGGCGCGGTCCAGCGAGATGGCCAGCAGCAGCGCCGCGCCGTCCACGGCCCGCTGCCAGAACGCGGGCACGCCCAGGATCGGCAGCGCACTGCTGATGGTGGTCAGCAACAGAGCGCCGAGCACCGCGCCGAGCACGGTGCCGCTGCCGCCGAAGATGGCGACGCCGCCGACCACGACCGCCGCGACGACGCTGAGCTCCATGCCCGTGCCGACCGAAGCGTTGATCGTGCCGAAGTACGAGGCATGCAGCACGCCCGCCAACCCGACCAGCGCGCCGGAGACGACGAACGAGGTGAACACGCGCCTGCCCGCCGGGATACCCGCCAGCCGCGCGGCGTCCGGATTGGACCCGATGGCGTAGAGCTCGCGCCCGGAACGCCAGCTGTGCAGCGCGTACCCGGCCACCACGAGGGCGAGCAGCGCGATCAGCGTCAGGTGCGGGACGCCGAGGATCGAGCCACTGCCGAAGGCGAGGAAGTCGGGCGACATCTGGGCCGCGCCCACCTGGTGCACACCGGTGGCACTGGCCCAGCCGTAGTCGAGCCCTCGGAAGACGTAGAGCGTACCGAGAGTCACCACGAGGGCGGGCACCTTGGCGATGGCGACGAGCGCGCCGTTGAACGCGCCGCACGCCGCGCCGAGCGCCATGCCGGCCAGGATCACCACGATCGTCGGCGTCTCCTGGTCGGCGAGGAACATCTGCCCCGACATGTAGGCGGTCAGGCCCATCACCGACCCGACGGAGAGGTCGATGTTGCGTGTGATCACCAGCAGCGTCTGCCCGACCGCGAGCAGCGCGATGATCGAGGCGTTGAGGAAGAGGTCGTGCACACCCTGCGGGCTCAGAAAGTCCGGGTTGACCAGTGTGGTGGCCGCGACCACGGCCACGAAGGCCCCGACGATGCTCAGCTCGCGTCCGGAGAGCACCTCGCGGATCCGGTTCATGCCGCCGCCCCGTTCCCCGTCGCCGCGTACATCACGGACTCCTCCGTGGCCTCGGCGCCGGCCAGCTCGGCGGTGAGCCTGCCCTCGTGCATCACCAGCACGCGGTCGGCCATGCCGAGGACCTCGGGCAGCTCGGAGGAGATGAGCAGGATGGCCAGCCCGTCCTCGGCCAGGTCGGACAGAAGCCGGTGGACCTCGACCTTCGCGCCGATGTCGATGCCCCGGGTCGGCTCGTCCACGATCAGCACCGACGGCTCGGTGGCCAGCCACTTGCCGAGCACGACCTTCTGCTGGTTGCCGCCGGAGAGGGTGGCGGCGGGGTCCGACAGGCTGCCGCACTTCAGCGACAGCCGATCACCCCAGTGCCGCGCGAGTCGCCGTTCGCGCGCGCGGCGGGTCAGCCCGGCCGGGGAGACCTGCCGCAGCCGGGCCAGAGCGGCGTTGCGCTCGATCGGCAGTTCCAGCACCAGGCCCTGTTCGCGGCGGTCCTCGGGCACGAGCGCGAGCCCGGCGTCGATGGCCTTCTTCGGGTCACCCTCACCGAGCCGTCTCCCGTCGACGGTCACCGTCCCCGCGTCGCGGCGGTCCACGCCGAAGATGCCCCGCGCCACCTCGGAGCGGCCGGAGCCGACGAGCCCGGCCAGCGCCACGATCTCCCCGCGGCGCACGGTGAAGGAGATGTCGGAGTAGACGCCCGTGCGGGTGAGCCCGTCGACGGCGAGCACCTCCTGACCGGCCTCGTTCCCACGGTCGGGGAAGAGCTGCTCCACCGACCGGCCGACCATGCGGCGCACCAGGCTGTCGCGGTCGATCGAGTCCATGCGCGCGGTGTCGACGTGCGCGCCGTCGCGCAACACGGTGACGCGGTCGCACAGCGCGTACATCTCGTCGAGACGGTGCGAGATGAACAGCAGCGCGGCGCCCTCGGCGGCCAGCCCACGCGCGACGCGGAAGAGCCGCTCGGCCTCCACCGACGACAGCGCGGCGGTGGGCTCGTCCATCACGATGACGCGGGCGTCGGAGACCAGTGCCTTGGCGATCTCGATGATCTGCTGGTCGGCGATCGAAAGGCCCTTGGTCTGCCCCGCCGGGTCGATCGGCACTCCGAGCCGGTCGAACACCTCGGCCGTACGCCGGTGCATGGCGCGCCGGTCGATGCGCCTTCCCGGCCGCAACGGCTGCCTGCCCATGAACACGTTCTCGGCGACCGAGAGGTCGGGAAACTGGATCGGTTCCTGGTGGATCACCGCGACACCGCGCTGCTGCGCGTCCCGGGGTGAGGAAAACTTCGTGGCGTGGCCGTCGAGGCGGACCTCGCCCGTGTCCGGCTGGTGCTCGCCGCCGATGACCCGGACCACGGTCGACTTGCCCGCGCCGTTCTCACCAGCCAGAGCGTGTACCTCCCCCGCCCGGAGCGCGAGCGAGACGCCGCGCAGCGCCCGGACGGCCTGGAACGACTTGGTGACGTCGCGCAGCTCCAGCAACGGTGGCTCGGAGGAGCGCTCCGGTGGTTCCACCATTCCCTCCTTCGTTGGAGACCGTGAAACGTTTCATTCACGAGTGGAGTCAAGCTAAGCGAGCGACGGCCGACCGTCAAGACCCTGTGCTACTTTGCGAGGGCAAGCCAGGGACATCGACGAAACGCTGGATTGAGACGTTTCACCACGGGGGTGCGGACGCGAGTATGTCACCGAGCATCAAGGACGTCGCCGAGCACGCCGGTGTCTCGGTGGGCACGGTGTCCAATGTGCTCAACCACCCTGAGCGCGTGTCACGGAGCACGCGGGACGCCGTGCTCACGGCCATCACCACGCTCGGCTTCGTCCGCAACTCGCAGGCCGCGCAACTGCGCGCGGGCACGAACCGCTCGATCGGCCTGATCGTGCTCGACATGGCCAACCCGTTCTTCCACTACGTCGCACGCGGCGTCGAGGACGTCGCCGACGAGCTCGGTTACGCGGTGGTGCTGTGCAACTCCGACGAGCAGGTCCACCGGGAGAACCGCTACCTCCAGGTGCTGGAGGAGCAGCGGGTGCGCGGCGTGCTCATCACCCCCGTCGAGGTGGACTCGGAGCGGCTCGACGCCCTGCGCAGGCGGGGCACCCCCGCCGTACTGGTCGACCGGCACGACCCGAGGGTGAACTGCTGCTCGGTGGCGGTCGACGACGTGGCGGGCGGGACGCTGGCGGGCGAGCACCTGCTGGAGCGGGGCCACCGGCGCATCGCCTACTACACCGGCCCGCTGACGCTGAGCCAGTGCGCCGACCGGCTGACGGGCCTGCGCCACGCGGTCGAGGCCGCGGGACTCGACCCCGACGAGGTGATCGACGTCGTCGAGCTGCGAGCGCTCAACGCGCGCACCGCCTACGAGACCGCCTGTACGCGTTTCGCCGACGGCGTGGCCGCCACCGCGGCGTTCTGCGCCAACGACCTGATGGCACTGGGCGTGCTGCGGGGCGCGCTGAACTCCGGCCATCGCGTCCCGGACGACGTGATGATCGTCGGCTACGACGACATCGAGTTCGCCGCCGACGCGGCCGTGCCGCTGACCTCGATCAGCCAGCCCACGCAACAGATCGGCCGCGCGGCCGCTCAGCTGCTGGCCGAGGAGTGCGACCACCCGGACACCCACGCCCACCAGCAGATCATGTTCAAGCCCGAGCTGGTCGTCCGCGAGTCCACCGGCGGCTGACACACGCCACCTCGCGACCCCGGTGACCGACCTGACAGTCCGCTACCACCCGACCACCTGTGGCATCATGGCCTCCTCGAAGTGCCTGGGGACGGTCCATGTCGATCAAAGAACTCGCGGCCGCGCTGCACCGCGGTCTCAGTTCGATAGCGCACGCACGTCAGTCGCTTGCCGACGGCGCCGACACGCTGGCCCAAGCCCACGAGATCTGGTTCGCGGCTCTCGCGGGCGCTGCCGAGGAGGGCTCCGAGCCGACGTACCTGAGCGAGCAATGCCAGGCGAACCTCACACTGGTGCACGAGCGGCTCGCCGCCTTGGAAGGCGCACTCCGGGACTACCTCGCTCGAATCGGCGTCTCGCCCGCACCGTCCGACTCCCTGAAACGATCAGGCACGGAGCCGCCCACCAGTGCCACCGATCATTCGCCGAGTCGTGCACGTCCGACGACCTCCGAATCGCCGGACGGCGACCGCTATCCCGTCGAAGCATTCTGGGGAGCGCACCTGATGGACCGGTACTCCCCGCCGGGCAGCGGAATACCGGTCACCGCCTTGGTTCGAGGCGTCGGGCAGGACGTCACGCACGAGTTCAAGCCTGGACAGCAGTACTGGTCGCGGCGTGCCACGGAGCGAGCGAAGTCGATCAAACCACCCGCCGCCTTCTGGCGGGCCAACATCACACACCACGTGGAGATCCAAGCGGCGACCTGGATGGTCGATTCCGGGAGCAGCGAAGCGGAGATCATCGTGAACCGAACGCCGTGTGGCTACCGCAAAGATCTAGAACCGCAGCGCAAGGCGGGCTGTCACCAGTTTCTCCAAGGGTTCCTCCCACAGGGACATACACTCCACGTGTACGGAACCGACGACCACGGTCGGCGCTATTTCATCGCGAGCTACGAGGGCAAGAATCCGCAATGAGAGTTCACGAGGCGAGCACGATCGTCGACACGATCCACGACCACGCTCGACGAGCCGACGCTGTCCGCCGGAAAGTGGCCGTCCTGGAACGGGCCGACTGGACGACACACGACGATGTCTGGGGCACCACGACGGGGCCTGACCTCGACATCTATGTCGGCCCTGGCGTGGGTCTGCTCATCTGGGCCTGCGGGGACGAAACTCTGATCACCTCGGGTGGGCAGAACGCGGAGCCGGTCGCCTACGCCGTTGACGAATGGGCCCACCAGACCTTCCCCGCAGGGGTCGAGATCCCGGTGGATTCGTTGGCGACGGCAGTGCGAGAGTTTCTCGCCCACGGGGGTAGACCCGCCTCGGTCGGATGGACCCACCACGACATCGTGCCCGGCTGACCGAAAGCCGACGACGACATCGAGTCGGTACACCGGCGCGTCGTGTCAAGCCCGAGCTGGTCGTCCGCGAGTCCACCGGCGGCTGACACACGCCACCTCGCGACCCCGGTGACGTGCCTGATGGCTGGGTACTCCCGAAGGAGAACCGCGACGCCGGAGGTCGGCCATGGGCGAGATGATCGATGTCGACGGGGTGGAAATCTGGGCCGAGCGACGCGGGGAGGGCCCCGACATCCTGCTCATCGCGGGACTCGGCGATCCGGCCGAGGTGTGGCAGGCACAGCTCGACGGGCTGGCGGACCGCTACCGGCTGACGGCGTTCGACAACCGGGGCGTGGGCCGCACGGCGCTCCCCGACGGACCGCTGTCGGTGCCGATGCTGGCCGACGACGCGGCCGGGGTCCTGCGGGCGCTCGACGTGCGCTCCGCACACGTCACCGGGTTCTCGGGTGGCAGTATGATCGCCCAGGAACTCGCGCTGCGCCATCCCGGCCTGGTCCGCAGCCTGGTGCTGATGAGCACCGTCGCCGAGCCCGACGCGTTCTTCCGGACCATGCTCGGCTTCTGGCGCTGGATGGCCGAGCGCGCTCCCGACGAGCGGTCGATGCTCGACGCGTTCTACCTCTGGGTCTACACAGCCCGTGCGCACGCCGACGGCACCGTCGCCCGGCTCATCGACGAGACACTGGCCTTCCCACACCCGCAGTCGGTTGAGGCCTTCCAACGCCAGCTCGACGCCTTCGGGGCCCACCGCACCACGGACCGGCTCGCCGAGATCGCCGTGCCGACCCTGGTGCTGGCCGGGGAGGTGGACATCGCGGCACCACCCCGGCTGGGGCGCGCGGTCGCCGAGAGCATCCCGGGTGCCCGGTTCGAGGTCCTGCCCGGAGAGGCCCACCAGCCGTTCCAGGAGGTCCCCGATTTGTTCAACGCCCGGGTCCACGCCTTCTGGCAGGAGGTCGTCACCCGGCGATGAGCCGGACCGTCGATCCCGCCCGGCGGTGAGCCGGGCCGTGGGTGGCGGGCCGGACTCTCAGGCCCACCACCCACGGCACCGGCCCGCGGAGCCGGTCGACTCCGACGGGACTCACTCGTCGGCGTCGGTACCGACGAGCGTCACTCGTCGGTGGCCCCGGACTGCTGGGGCTCGCTCGCGGCGACGTTGTCGGCGAAGGAGGTGTCCACGTACTCCTCCTGCGGGATCGGCTCGTCGTACTGGAGCGCGCCGATCTCCATCCAGCTCTGCTCCATCGCGGCGAGCTGGTCGGGCAGCGGAGCCAGATCAGGCAGCCACGCGTACAGCGGCACCGACTTGACGTCCTCGACGCTCTGGTCGGTCGCCTCGGCGATGATCCGCAGGTTCTCCTCGGAGTAGCGCTGCTCGCCCTGGAGGTCCTGCGCCGCCCGCGCCAGCGCGTTGTGGAACTTCTGCGCGTCCTCGCTGGCCGCGAACTCCCCGCCGTAGAGAGTGCCGGTGCCGGAGGTGCCCTCCGGCGTCGTCCAGATCTTCTCGGCGACACCGTCGGAGACGGCCATCTCCCAGAACGGCGCGGACACGAAACCCGCGTCGATGCCGCCGGTGCGCAGGCCGGTGGGGATGTCCGGGTTCGACATCGGCACGAACTCGACGTCGGTGACGGACAGGCCCGCCTCTTCGAGTGCCATGCCGACGTAGAAGGCGCTGGTCGCGGACTCGCCGCCGAGCGCGCCGATCTTGCGGCCCTTCAGGTCGGCCAGCGAGCTGACCTCACCGCTGTCGATCAGTTCCTGCCGCACGACCAACGCCGACGGTGGGCGTTCGGTGTCGCCGTCGGCCACGCCCATCGAGCCGACGACCTTGACGTCGAGCCCGCTGTTGATCGCGCTGAACATCCCGGCGGAAAAGCCCGCGAGCACGGCGTCCAGCTTGCCGCTGGAGGCGAGCGGGATCGCGTCCTGGCCCGACTTGACCTTCTCGAGGTTGACCTGGATGCCCTCGTCGGCGAAGTAGCCCTTGTCCTGTGCCACGAACAGTGGCGCGAAGATGGGCAGCTGCACGTAGCCGACGTCCACGGTTCCGTCGCCGGACGACGATCCCGCGTTGCCCCCGTCCGTCCCGCAGGCGGACAGGCCGACGCCCAGCAGCAACGCCGCTGCCATAGCTGTCAGTTTCCTCATTGAACCTTTCCCTTTTTTCGGGGCCCGCCGGAGTGCTGCCACGGCAGCAACGCACGCTCGGCCAGGATGATGAGCCCGGTGACCACAGCACCGATGATCGAGACCGTGATCAGGCCGACGAACATCGTCTGCGGCTGGAACAACTGCCACGAGTTCCAGATCAGGTACCCCAGTCCGTTGTTCGAGGCGACGAACTCGACGGCCGTCACCACGATCACGGCCATGCCCGCCGACACCCGGAGCCCGGTCATGATCGACGGTGTCGCACCGGGCAGGAGCACGTAGCGGAACAGCTTCCAGCCGGTGGCCTGGTAGGCACGGGCGGCCTCCAGGATGCGCTTGTCGATCTGCACGATCCCGGCGAGGGTGTTGATCTGCACCACGAAGAAGACCGAGATCGCCACCGAGAGCACCTTCGGGGTCTCGGTGAGCCCGAAGATGAGCAGCAGAAGCGGCAGGATGGCGATCTTGGGCAGCGCGTAGAGGGCGGTGAAGGTCGGCCCGAGCGCGGCCCGCAACGGCCGCGACACGCCCATCACCAGGCCCACGGCCACACCGCACACGCCGCCGAGGGCGAACCCGGCCACCAGCCGCCCGACGGTGGACCAGACATGCACCCACAGTTCCCCTGTGGCGATCATGTCCCAGCCCCGGGCGACGATCTCGCTGGGCGGGGTGAACAGCCGGGCGTCGAGCATCCCCGCCGCCGCCGCGATCTCCCACAGCGCCAGCAGGGCCACCGGAGTCAGCACGGCCAACGCGAGATCACGGGCCCGCAGCCTCCGGTGCCTGCGGTGCTCGCGGTCCACGGCGACGCGCAGGGCGGCGTCGGCGGAATCCTCGCGGGTGGCGCGGTCGTCGCGCGTCAACGATTGTGTCATGAGAACCTCAACGATGCTTGAACTTCGTCCCGCAGTGACTCCCAGATGTCCTGCTTCATGCGCGCGAACTCGGGGTCGGTTTCCATCTCGACGCTGCGCGGCCTGCCGAAGGGAACGTCGATCACTTCCTTGACCCGCCCCGGCCGTGCCGACATCACCACGATGCGGTCGCCGAGCAGCAGGGCCTCCTCGATCGCGTGGGTGACCAGCACGACCGTCTTGCGCTCGGCCTCCCACAACTCGACGAGCTGCTCCTGCATGAGGATGCGGGTCTGGGCGTCGAGCGCGCCGAGCGGCTCGTCCATCAGCAGCGACGGCGAGCCCGTCGCGAAGGCGCGGGCGATGGCGATGCGCTGCCGCATACCGCCGGAAAGCTGATGCGGATACGCGCGCTCGAATCCGCTGAGGCCGACCTCGGCGATCCAGTGCCGCGCGTGCTCCTCGCGTTCCTTCTTACCCACCGAGGCCATCTGCTCACCGAACGCCACATTCTGGAGAACGGTGAACCACGGCAGCACCCCGTGATCCTGGAAAACGAATGCCGAGCGCGGGACCCGGCCCTTCGGGAGATGGTTCCGAACCTCTCCCGCCGTGGCGGTCTCCAGTTCGCCGAGGATGCGCAGCAGCGTCGATTTCCCGCACCCGGAGGGTCCGACGATGCAGGTGAACGACCCCGTGGGAAAGGAGAGATCGATGTCGGCGAGCGCCTGGACCTGATTCTTCCCGACGAAGATCTTCGACACGTCCGAGACGACGAAGGCATCGGTCGAGGTAGCCGCTGTCGTTGAGGCTGTGGTCATACCAAGATCCTGTTCACAATCGGCATGGTGCCGGACTACCGGCGTGCGTGAGCCGCCTTTTCAGTTCAACATTCAAACATCGGGGGGTGGTCGGAACAGAAGACCCCTCCGATGAACCGTCGATCCTCCTCCGAGGCCGCGAGGGCCGGATTGGTTTCGGCGTCGGCCAGCAGCACGTCGGCATAGCGTTCGGCGTCGTCGTGCGGAGTGAAGCCGAGTGCCGCGCCGCCTGCGTGGGAAAGGTAGCCCCGGGTGTTGGCCGAAACCCCCCACACGAGGCGGAAGCCCACGTCGGGTGCGCTCAGGGCCGCCGTGACCAGGCGAGTCGCGTCCTCGGGCGAGAGCCAGGTGGACAGCATGCGCTCGTCCCGGGGGCGGTCGAAACGCGAGGCGATCCGCAGGCAGACCACCTCGAGTCCGTACCGGTCGTGGTAGAGGCTGCCCAGCGCCTCCAGCGCCGCCTTGCTCACCCCGTAGAAGGTGTCCGGCCGAGGGGGGACGTCGTCCGGCACGGGCTGGCCGTCTCCGGGCACCCCGACGTAGCCCACGGCGTGGATGGAACTGGCCAGCACCACCCTGCGCACGCCCGCGCGCCGCGCCGCCTCCAGTACCGCCTGAGTGCCGTCGATGTTAATCCGGGACACGGTCGCCCAGTCCGCCTCGAGCGGGATGCCCGCGAGGTGCACGACCGCCCCGCACCCGGCGAACGCGGTGCGCAGCGCCTCGGTGTCGGTGATCTCGCAGCGGGCCCAGTCCTGGCACGCGGCGGCGGCCGTCTCCGTGGTCGCCCTCCGGTCGACGCCCACGACGTGGTAGCCACTCCCGGACAGCCCCGGCAGGACGTCCGTGGCGAGCGATCCCGCCGCGCCGGTCAGCGCGATCCGCGTCGCCGCACCGCCGTGCTCGTGCCGTGCCGCCATCAGATCAACGCCTTCTGCCGGTCCAGCTCGCGGCGCACCGCGAAGTAGTCGTGCTCGCCCGTTCCGGCGTAGGCCGCCGCCGCGACACCGCAGGCGTGGCCCGTGGCGAAGGACGTGCCCATCACCCGCAGGGAGGCGTATGCGGCGTTGTCCGAACTGACCAGGCGGCCCCCGGCCCAGAGGTTGTCCGTGGACGCGGAGCAGATCGCCCCGTGGGGAATGTGGTACCAGCCCTTGTCGCGGATGCCGCCGTACTCGGTGACGCCGGGGGCGACGTGCTTTTCCATCGGCCAGCCGCACCGCGCGATCGCGTCGTGCTCGCGCCTGCGCCCGGCCGAGACGTCCTCGGCGCGCACCGTGTCGCGCCCGGCGAGCCTGCGCGCCTCGCGAATGCCGATCTGCGGACCGGTCGAGGCGAGGTAGGCGTTCTCCCAGCCGGGCAGGAAGCGGCGGAAGGCGTCGAGGTAACGCCAGCTCAGCTCCCGCGCCCGCAGCTCGGCCTCGGTGAGCTCGTCGACGTCGAGCACGTCCCGGTGCTGGTCGGCGAGCAGAAGCATGATCTCGCGGCTGACCGGCATCCGGACGGCGATGCCGCTGTCACGCACGAGCGTGTGCCCGGTGGCGGCGCGGTACTTGTCCACAGCGGCGGCCATGCCCTCCTGGGAAAGGTCCGCGTCGGCCGCGACGTCACCCGCGCGCATCACCAGGGTGCATGCCTGCCGCTCGTCCGGCTCGGACAGCAGCATCTCGGCGCCGGCCTCGGCGATGAGCACCCCGTCACCACTGCAATCGACGAACGCCTTCGCGGTGATCCGGCGGTGCCCGCCCCGGTGGACGACCTCGACCTCGGTGACCCGGTCGGCGTCGGTCGTGGCGGAGACGAGCCTGCTGTGCAGCAGCAGCGTCACCCCGGCCTCGCGCAGCACCCGGTCGTAGACACTCTTGGTGGTCTCCAGATCGAGGAGCACGACCGTGTTGCCGGTCTCGGCGATGGTCTGCGTGTGGTACAGGTTCCGCTCGTCGAGCCGGTCGAGCACCTGCTGCCCGACACCGGCGACCACCTGCGTGCCGGTCTGGTCGAAGAAGCCGCAGTGGGTGAGCACGGAGCTGTTGGTGGCCGCGCCGCCGAGGAACCCGTACTGCTCGATCACGCACACCGTGGCACCCGTCTGGGCGGCGCCGACGGCGGCCGCGATGCCTGCCGCCCCGCCTCCGACCACCACGACGTCGAAGTCCGTGGGCATTCGCCGTTCCACCTCACTACACCCCGAAACTGGTTCGTCACTCGAAACCGGGAGTTCACATCCCGATTGCTGTGAGCCTGACCTCTCCGGGGCCATACGTCCAATACCGAAAGCGTGCGGAGGCCATGCGCCGTGCGCATACCTCGGCGTCCTTCCGGGAACCGCCACGCAGGGCACACCGCCGTGCCCACCGGGCTAGCCTGACGAGGTGGAACTGCGGCAGCTCAGCTATTTCCGCACCGTGGCCGAGGTGCGGTCGTTCAGCAGGGCCGCCGCCGTGCTGCACATGACGCAGCCGTCCCTGAGCAGGCAGATCATGGCGCTGGAGCGGGAACTGGGGCACGAGCTGCTCGAACGCACGCCGCACGGCGTGGAGCCCACCCCCGCGGGGCTCGGCCTGCTCGACCATCTCGACACCGTGTTCGAGCAGGTCGAACGCATCCCCGAGGTCGTCCGGACGGCGGCGGGAAAGCTCCGGCTCGTGCGCATCGGGGTGCCGCAAGGGCTGCCGCAACCGTGGGGGTTCGCCTTGCTCGACCGGCTCGGCAGGCATCTGCCCGATGTCCGGGTCTCCCTGCACGAGGCCACCACCGAAGAGCAGAGGCAGCTGCTGCAGAACGGCACGATCGATCTGGGCCTGCTGCACACCGACGCCCAGGAGTTGCGCTGCGAACTCCTGTTCACTCAGCGCATGGGCGTGGCCGTGCCGTCGGGGTCCGCGCTCGCGGAGCGGTCGACGATCAGCTTCGCCGAGCTGGACGGGCTCACGGTCATGGCCCACGCGGCGGGCGAGGTCGACGTCGAGGTGAGCAGGGTGCAACGCGCGTCGGCCGCCGCCGGAGCGCGGACCGAGTGGCTGTTCCGGCGGTTCTCCGAGCACAGCTGGCTGATCGCGCTGGCCTCGGAGGTGGACGCCGTGCTCGTGACCCACTCGTCGGCCCGGCGGCACCTGCCCGACTGGAGCTGGATTCCGGTGAAGGACCTCGACGCGGGCGGAACGGATCTCGACATCCGAACCTGGGCGGCCTGGCGCGACCCGGTGCCGAGCCACGTGCGCGCCGTCGTGGACGTCATGCGCTCGGTCCCCGACGAGACCCGCACCGCGGTGCGCTGAGAGCCGCGCCGGACGCCTCACTCGGCTCCGGCGCCCTGGCCGGCATCCGGTCAGTCCGGGACCGGCGTGCCCTGGTGGAAGTACAGCCGCCAACGACCGTCGGCCGCCCGCAGCCACACCGAGCTCCGCCTGCTGCGCGCGCCGGACGCCGAGACGAGGTAGGTCACCAGCACGACGTCGTCAGCCAGTCTCGTCGCCCGCATGTCGGCGTCGGTGAGCGGCACCGGTTCGCGAGACTCCTCTCGCAGCATCGCGAGCAGGCTCTCACGTTCGAAGCGCCTGCCCGAGGCACCGAACTCGACGAAGTCGGGGTGCAGCAGCTCGGTGACGCGCTCCGGGCGGGCCCGGACCTCGGGGGCCAGCAACGCACGTTCGGCATCGAGCACGTCGGCCTGCTCGTCGCGGTGTCCCACCATGGGCGGAACCTAGCCGAGACCGGCGCGGCGGCCCAACAGGTTTCTCCGGGCTCGGCGGGGTCGAACCGCCGACCTTCCGCTTGTCAGTTCTCCGAACGCCGGTCATCCACCGGCCCACTGCACTAGCCTTCAGTCATGGCCATAGTGCACCGAGCGACCATCTCGCCAACCAAGCAGGAGATCGTCACCGCATGGCTCGACTCGCAGCCTTGGGGAGCTGAAGGCCACGTCGAAATGCTGGGTAGCTATCGCTTCGACGATCCGGCGGGGGAGGTGGGTGTCGAATCGCTCGTCGTACACCGCGGGGGAACGTCCTTTCAGCTGCCGTTGACTTACCGGGGGGCACCGATGGACGACGCGGGGGCCGTGCCGCTGAGCACGATGGAGCATTCCGCGCTCGGGACTCGCTGGATCTACCTGGCGACGAGTGATTCGGTGGGCGTTGATTGCTACGTCAGGGCCCTGCTCGGACAGGCGGAACAAGCCGATATGGAGATCTGGGAAGGCAATGAGTTCATCGCCCGCAGGGAGACGGGAGTACGCGTGACTCTCACGCCCGGTCCTGGGCCGGCTGAGCCTGACATGCCTGCGGCGACTGCCACCGTGGGCACCATGCGGCTGACGATCCCGCACGTGCTGGGCACCGATCCGGGCGGCGAAAGGAGTTTGATCGGCCAATGGGACAGCGGTAGCCCTGTCGTCGTGGCAAGCCTGACGTCGAAGGCCGACACGAGCTCATGAACGCTGCGCGGGCTGGCCGGGACGCCGTCGACCACGCGAACTGCCTGGCGGAGGGGCCGGTACGAGCTCCATCCGGAGGGATGTGGCCGACGGCTCAACCGGTGCTTCTGGGAGGTCACTGACGCATGAAAGCGGCCCGGCTCCATTGGAGCCGGGCCGTACAAGTCCTGGTTAGCGGTGTGGCCAGGGGCGGGGTCGAACCGCCGACCTTCCGCTTTTCAGGTCTCTGGTTCTCGGTTCGCGGGCGGTCAGGATCATCAACATTGCACGTCAGCGCCACGATATGTACGTCGACAACCTCCACCGAACACCCATGAATGAGACCCGAACTGAGCACCCCGACGGACCTGCGGAGAAGCGGTTCGAGGCAGACCCACGGGTCGCCTAGGTTCAGCGTCGGCGCCGCCGACTGCCACACAAGCACGCGACTTGATAGTCGACTGCCGAAGTTGTCCAAACGCCGGACGACAACAGAGCGGCGTCATACCATGACCCTGTGGAGCCACAACTCATAGCCTTGGACTTTGTGAGCGTACTGATTTGGCCGCTGACCCTCATGCTCTGCGTCGGGGTGATCGCACGATTTGTCCTGTACTTCAGGTCGCGACGAGGCTCTCAGACGCCCGAGAGTTCAGCGCCTCATACTCCGCGGCCCAGTGAAGACTCGCTAGCTCACCTGGGAACTTCGATCAGCGAATCGGAAGAGCTGACGTCGCTAATGGTGCCATCACAAGCCGATCCGGTCGTTCACCTTCGAGGCACGACCAAACTTGCCCCTGTCAGCTACAGAGACGCAATTCAGGATATCCATAGAAGCATGCAATCTAACCAGGTTGCCGTAGTCGACCTTTCCGTCGCCGATAATCCTACTGCAATCAGAATCGTCGATTTCTGCACAGGGGCCATGCTTGCATCCAGGGGATACGCTTATAAGATTTCGAACTCTAGCATGATCCTAATCCCTTGTTCAAATTATCAGTGACATAAGATAGGGTTCACCGGCACTAAATGCGACCTTGAATTCCATTGGGGAAACTCTTGCCTGTCACAAAAGGTAGACAAGCAGCAAACGAGCAGCTTCTGGTTCTGAATCACGAGATTAGGCAAGTGGAGCACGATGCCAGAGTGGCGAGAAGGAGGAGAAAACTGGGCAACATCTCAGTTGCCCTCGGCCCCATCTTTCTCCTGGTGTTCTACGTTCTCGCCTGGATCCCTTGGCTTAGCCCAGAGATCTACCAGGCCATACTAATTCCCGGAATTCCAATCGGCCTAGCATTTGCCGCTTACGCAGCATATGCCAAATTCAAGCCCGGTGGGCCGCTGAAGACCAATACTGGAGGCACCCGCCTCCGGGAGAAAGAAGGGGAACTTGAGCTCAAACTTGCCCGGCTTAGGGAATCGCGTAAGCTCACGATATCTGACGCTGGTTTCGACCAGAAAGTGCGCAGACTGGCCTACAAAGAAGACGCCTACTCGGACATAGAGCAACTTCGATCTGAAAGCAAGAAGTACCGCAGCGTGAACAACTACCTGCAAGGCGTCCTAATTGTAGGTTCACTGTCTGCCAGTGGCGCTGCCGGAGTGGCTGGTGCAATACCAGACGTTCGCTGGGTAATTCTTGGCGTGACACTGGTTGTAGGTATATCTAGTGGTTTTCTAGGCTATTTCAAGTACAAGGAGCGCAGCTTCTATCTGCAGCAGACAGCAGACTCGATCGAGGAAGAGTGGGAAGCCTTCGAAATCGGAGTCGGCAGGTACAAGCATATCAAAGATGAAGAGGAAGCCCTGGCGGAATTTTCAGATCAAGTCCATCGCCTCAAGTCGGAGCAGAAGAAGCGGCAGCAGAACCTGGAGCAGCCGCCTGAGCTGCGAGGTCCTGACGAGGCGTAACGACTTGCGCTGAACTGCTGCACTTACTCGAACGCCTCAACCGGCGCTACGCAGCGGAAGCCTGTGTCGTCGTCGCACATGGTTTCGGCGGCGTCGTTGAACGTCGAGGGTGTACAGCGCTCGAGCGGTGTCGTCCAGGAGCCGCCCTTGAGTTCGTGACGACCGGGCTTGGACTCGGTCGAGCACCACTCCCAGGTGTTGCCGCACAGGTCGTAGACGCCGTACGGGCTGATGCCGGTTTGGTAGCAGTCGACGGCCGTTGTCTCGCCGACGCCGTTTTCCCGCACGTTGCACTTGGCCGGGGTGGGCTGGTCACCCCACGGGTAGACGGTCCCGCGCGTGCCGCGCGCGGCCTTCTCCCACTGCTGGCTCGTGGGCAGGGTCTTTCCGGCCCACTCGGCGTACGCGGTCGCGTCGCGCCAGGTCACGAAGACCACCGGGTGGTCGTCGAGGCCTGCCGGGAACTTGCCGTCTTCCCAGCGCTGGGGCGCTTCGCGGCCGGTCGCTTCGAGGAATCGGGCGTATTGGGCGTTCGTCACCGGGTAGACGTCGATGTAGTACGCCGGGACCCACACCGGCTCGTTGCTCGGCCCGGACAGGAAGACGCTGCCCTCGACCTTGACCATCGTGCTGGCGTCGTTCGGGTGCCGGACCTTCGACTCGCCGATCATCGGCGGCTGCTCGGCGGCAGCCTCGGCGGGTACGAGCGAGTCTTGTGTCAGGAACGAGAACCGTGCTTGCGCGTCGGGGTCCGCCCTGGTCAGGCAGGTATCAAGCGCTGCCTGGTTCACCGGCTGCGGCGTGGCGCTCTCGCCGCCCGCTTCCCACTTCGAGATCATGCGCTCGCTGACCCCGAGGTGTGCGGCGAACTCTCGGATGCTCATCCGCATCGCCTCGCGGAGCGCCCGCGTTTCACGCGAGGAGTACCGGAAGCTTCTCGACGAGCGTGATCGCGGGACAGTGCGCAAGAAGGGCCGTGGTTGGACGGTTGAGGCGTGGTTACGGCACTGGATTGAGCACATCGCTCCTTTGACGGTGCGCTACAAGACGCTGCGCGGCTACCAAACCGCGGTGTACCGGCACCTGATCCCTGGTATAGGAGCGCACCGGCTCGAACGGATCGAGCCCGAGCATTTTGAGAAGCTCTACGCCAAGCTGCTCGGTTCGGGTTTGAAGCCGGGCACTGCGCACCAGGTACACCGCACGGTGCGAACTGCGTTCGGGGAAGCCGAGCGTCGCGGCCACCTCACGCGCAATGCCGCCGCGATCGCGAAGGCCCCGCGTATCGAAGAGGAGGAAGTTGAGCCGCTGGACGCCGAGGAGATCCAGCGGCTTCTGGCCGCGGCACTCCAACGCAGGAATGGCGTGCGCTTCGTTCTCGCCCTCGCGCTGGGTGCGCGCCAAGGCGAAGCACTCGGCCTCAAATGGGAGCACCTCGACGAGCAACGAAAGACACTCCGCGTACGGAAGGCACTGCAACGGCAGAAGTGGCAACACGGGTGCAACGACCCACATGAGTGCGGTGCTGCCCACCATCGCACGAGACGGTGCAAGCAACCATGCGCCAGACACACGAGGCCATGCCCAGAACCGTGTCCACCGCACTGCACCGACCACGCGCGCAACTGCCCCCACCGCCACGGTGGCGGCCTGGTAGAGGTCGACGTGAAGTCGAAGGCAGGGCGGCGGACGTTTCCGCTCCCGGAAGAGCTATTCAGTCTCCTGCTCATGCACCGCGAGCGGCAGAAACGGGAGCGCGAGCACGCCGGCACGGAGTGGCATGACGGAGACTGGATCTTCACCCAGCCGAACGGCAAGCCACTGGACCCGAGAGCGGACTATGAGCAACGGAGGAGCCTGCTGACCGAAGCCGGAGTTCGGGAAGCTCGGCTGCACGACGCTCGCCACACCGCCGCGACGGTCTTGCTCATCCTCGGTGTGCCCGATCGCACGGTCATGGACGTCATGGGCTGGTCAACGGCCTCGATGAAGGCCCGCTACATGCACATAACCGAGGACATCCGCAGGGACGTGGCCGAACGGCTCAACGGGTACTTCTGGGAGGTCACTGAGACCTGAACTGAGCACCCCGCGCATGAAAGCGGCCCGGCTCCATTGGAGCCGGGCCGTACAAGTCCTGGTTAGCGGTGTGGCCAGGGGCGGGGTCGAACCGCCGACCTTCCGCTTTTCAGGCGGACGCTCGTACCAACTGAGCTACCTGGCCGAAACGCCGGTGCGACACCGAACGCCTTGGCGACCCTGACGGGACTTGAACCCGCGACCTCCGCCGTGACAGGGCGGCGCGCTGACCAACTGCGCCACAGGGCCATGATCTCTTCAGTTCTGCGTACTCCCAACGGGATTCGAACCCGCGTTGCCGCCTTGAAAGGGCGGAGTCCTAGGCCGCTGGACGATGGGAGCTCAGTCGGCTGGTCCACCGACCGCGCCCTCCAGGTCATCCCCTGGGAGCGGATACTAGTCTACGACACCCTCACAAGCCCTTTCACAGGGGGGTCGGCTAACCCCTCCAACAACCTCTGACCTGCGATAATACCGGCACCCTTTGGCTCGTCGCCACCAGCCGGCGCGGCCCGCCGTCACACGGCTCGCACCGCTGTCGCGACCGCCCCCGGAACGCCGCCACCACGCGCTCACCGCCACCCGCTCACCGTCACACGCTCGGCGGCTCCCGCAGTTGAGCGGGGTGCCTGATGGCGGTCCAGCGTCAGGCCTGCTGGCAG
>NZ_KB912705.1:80258-88084 GCF_000383795.1 Saccharomonospora saliphila YIM 90502 | reverse complement strand
CTTGGCAGTCTCAGGGCCGCCCGCCGTCGCCAGGCGGAACGGGAGCCCGACGCCCGGCCCGGCACCCGCACGCGGGACCGCGACACGTCCCACCGCGTCGGACCAGGTCCACGGGACCGCGTCGGATCCATGTCGCAAGCCGCACGGGCGGGGCCACGGAGAGCGTCCGTACGGCTCAACAGTGTTATGAAAAACCTGCTGTCGTGTTCGCGAATGTGAAAGGATTTCCTGCATCGCCGGATGATCAGCGGGAATCGATTGCCCGCGAGCGGTCCGGACCAGTAACTTGACCCCGTACTGCCCAGGTGCACGACCAGGGGGTGTGCACCTGGGCAGTACGAGTACGTGCGCGCGTCCCGTCAGCGCTGGACCGGCACGTTTCCGTCGTCGTCCGGGGCCAGCCCCAGCATCTCCAGCAGCCGGGCGCAGTCCTGCCTCCCGTGCGCGCCGTGCGCCACGGCGACCCGGGCGCGGCGCACCTGGTCGTCCGAGACTCGCGGAGCCTCCGCCTGGTCGGCCCGCTGAGCCGGTACACCGCTGTACCGCGCTCCCTGCCCTTCTCCCTCGTATCGAAGGAGGAACTGCCGCATCTCCGCCGACCTGCTCATGGCTCCTCCTCGGGGCTCGTCGATGTGGCCGCGAGGCTAACGAGCGCGCGAGAACGGCCGCAGCCCCCCGGAGAGTGAACTCGCCGCCACGCTGAGTTCCGGGCGACGACCTTGAGACCTCCGATCGGGCATTCCCCCACGGATGAACGTCCGGCAACGGACGGGTGACAGCTCGGCAGGGTTTTTTGCTGTCACCACTCGCGGTCCGGCGTCTCATCGTGTAAGAATCGTGGTGCTGACACACCCCCGGTCAGCGCCTGTGGAGATCCCCTCCGGCCCCCGCGTTCCTCCCCCTGGCGCGGGGGCCTCTCCATGTCGACACCCGGCACGTCCACGCCCGAGCCGACTCGGCACCGACCACGCCCGGGGCGGGCGTACGCGGAGCACACCCGACAGCCTCGGAGACTGCTCCGAACAGGTCCGGTGATCGCCCGAACGGCGGCCGGTCCGCGACAGCCCAGCGACCGTGAGTGTGGGTCGGGTCACAGTGTCATGACGGTCGAGACACGAACGTTATCGTGAGGGCGTGCCACTTCCCGCATTCGGACGCAGCCGGAGCAAGAGCAAGGCCGCGCACACAGCAGGCCACCAGGACGGTGCGCCCGGTCGGCAGGCGGACGCGGCCGACGACGACCACGAACTGTCCAGCTACCTCGCCGCTCTCGCGCCCGAGGCCGATCCCGAGAGCACCGGATCGGGACACCGCTTCGGCGACGCCGAGGTCTACCAGCTCCGGCTCAGCCAGCTCGCGGGCCAGCAACTGAAGGACGTCGCCGCGGAGCGGGGAACCTCGCCCCGCGCGCTCGCGCGGGAGTGGGTCCTCGAACGGCTCGCGTGGGAGGCGCAGGCCGCGGACCGGCACCGCGGCCCGGTGGCCCGCGACCCGGAGGACCCGCCGACCGACGAGATCCGCCTCGACGACCTCCGGCAGTGGTCGGAGCACGTGCGCGGCGGCATCCGCTGACCTCACCGAGGCCGGGCGCGAGCGCCCGGGAAGCGACGCGAGCCGGTTCCGGTACCCGGCGATTCGACGCACCACACCCGGACACACCCGGGCCCCCGGCGGAACGTCCGCCGGGGGCCCGGGTGTCGTCTGTGATGTCCCGCCTCAGAGAGTGCGGACCTTCTGAGCCTGCGGGCCCTTCTGGCCCTGGCCGACCTCGAACTCCACGCGCTGGTTCTCCTCCAGCGTGCGGAAGCCGCGTCCCTCGATCTCCGAGTAGTGGACGAACACATCGCCCTCACCGCTGTCCTGGGCGATGAAGCCGAAGCCCTTCTCGGCGTTGAACCACTTCACAGTGCCTTGCGCCACCGCTGTACTCCTCGTTGCTGTTCCGCGTGGACACCACCACCGGGTGATGTCCCGGCCGTCCCGGGCGGTTCCAACGAGACGAGCACGCCAGCGCGTTCGGCTACCGGCCCGCGTCAGAAGTTCCGCGAGTGTGAAGCCACGAACACGCAAAACGACGGCCACCTCCGAGCCTACCGGTCTACCGGCGTTTGCGAACCCCTCATTCCCGTGGTTGGTCCGACCGGGCGCATCCTGGGCGGAGGGGTTGCGTCCACGGTCCGTCTGACGATCAACCACACGAGTGGTGCCACGAGCCGCCGAGCGCCCGGCCAGCGACCACGGAGCGCGGCCGGCGGCGCCGCCGCACCCGACCCCACTCACGAACGTGTGAGTGTGATCACGTTTCGTGGCGGGCAACGAACAGACATTGGGCAGCGTCAGTCAGGTACGCGGGGAAAAGGGGTTCAGCTTTGACAACACGCACGTCCGCACCAGCACGATCGCCGGTGACGGCCCTCCTGGCTCTCCTCCTGGCTGCCCTCCTCGGCCTGAGCGCTTGCACCGGCGCCGAGGGTGGGGGCGGCACCCCTCAGGGCGGCGACGAACCGGAGGCCCCGCCCCCTCCTTCCGTGACGCTCACGCCCGAGGCGGGCAGCGAGAGCGTCGCGCCCCGCGACGAGGTGTCCGTGTCGGTGACCGACGGCACCATCGAATCCGTCGCCCTGACCAACCCGGAGGGCGAGGAGGTCGAGGGCCAGCTCACTGACGACCGGGCGAGCTGGTCGGTCACCGAGCCGCTCGGCTACGGCAAGACCTACACCTTTTCCGGGCACGCGGTGGGCGCCGACGGAACCCGGCAGGCGATCGAGGGATCGTTCTCCACGGTCACGCCCGGCAGCACCATCGGCGTCCGGTCGAACGTGGGCGACGACCAGACCTACGGCGTGGCCATGCCGATCGCGCTCACCTTCGAGAGCCCGGTCGAGAACCGCGCCGAGGTCGAGCGCGCCCTGCACGTCGAAACCGACCCGGAGATCGAGGGGTCGTGGGCGTGGATGCACAACGGCACCTCCGCGCACTGGCGTCCGAAGGAGTACTGGGAACCGGGCACCGAGGTCGACGTGCGCGCCGACATCTACGGCGTCGACATGGGTGGCGGCGCCTACGGCGGGAACGACCTGACCGTTTCGTTCTCGATCGGGCGCGAGCAGATCGTCAAGGCCAACACCCAGACCCACCGGATGAAGGTCTTCCGTGAGGGCGAACAGATCGCGGACTACCCCGCCAGCTTCGGCCTCGAATCCGACCCGGGGCGTGTCACCCGCAGCGGCACCCACGTGGTGATGAGCAAGCACGCCACCTACTTCATGAACAATCCCGGCTACGGCTACGAGGACTTCGAGGTGCAGTGGGCGGTGCGCATCTCGAACAACGGGGAGTTCACGCACGCGGCGCCGTGGTCGGTGGGCGACCAGGGACACCGCAACGTCTCGCACGGCTGCGTCAACCTCGCGCCGGAGGACGCCAAGGAGTACTACGACAGTGTGCTCATGGGTGATCCCTTCGAGGTGGAGGGCAGCTCCGAGCCGCTCACCCCGCGTGACGGCGACTACCACGACTGGATCTACTCCTGGGACGAGTGGACCGGGATGTCGGCGCTGAGCTGACGTGCGCGTCCCGCACGGCGAGCGCCACGCTCCGGGCCGCATCGGCCGGGGGCTGTGGCGCTCGCCGCTTCCGGGGCCGGGTGCTCCGGTATCCCGGCGAACGGGCGATAACGTGGCGGAGTGAGCAATCCAGACACCTGGCCGCCCGTCGCGGTCGAGCCTGCCGTGCCGCACGCCGACGCGCCCGCCGCGGGCAGCAAGCTGGGGGCCCACTACGGCGGGTGCTTCGGCTGCGGGGACGAGGTCGAGTCCGGGCTGCACCTCCACTCGGCCGTCGACAGCGACGACCCCGAGGTCGTCGTCTCCCAGTTCACGGTCACCTCCGCGCACCAGGGCGCCCCCGGACTGGCACACGGCGGGCTGCTCGCGTGCGCGTTCGACGAAGCACTCGGGTCCACCGTGGGCAACCTGCTCCGGCGTCCCGCCGTGACCGGCAAGCTGGAGACCGACTTCCGCAGGCCCGTGCCGGTCGGTTCCACCCTCTACATCGTCGCCCGCCTCGACGGCATCGCGGGCCGCAAGATCTACGTCAGCGCTGACGGCCGCCTCGACGCCGAGGACGGGCCGGTCGCGGTCGAGGCACGCGCGCTGTTCGTCAGCGTGGGTGTCGAGCACTTCCTCACCCACGGCGACGTGGAACAGGTGCGTGACCTCGGCGTTCAGCGCTCGGACTGGGACATCAACCCCTGATGGTCTTCGCGATCCTGACCGCCGGGATCGTCCTGTGCCACCTCTATCTCTGGAAGCGGCTGGTCGGCGACACCACACCCCGGCGTTCGGCCGCGCGCCGGACGGGTACGGCGGCGCTGGTGGTGCTGGTGGCGCTGATGGTGGCCGCGGTCAGCCTGGGCACCAGCGTCTCGCCGGAGATCGCGCGATGGTTCGCCTGGCCCGGCTACCTGTGGCTGGCACTGTTCTTCTATCTGCTGCTGGCTCTGCTGGTGCTGGAGCTGCCACGCCTGGCGCTGCGGCCGTGGGTCCGGCACGGGCGGGCACCGGAGGCCGAGGCGGTGTCCCCGACCTCGGAAGACGAGGTGGTGTCCCCGACCTCGGAAGACGAGGTGGTGTCCCCGGCCACTCCGGGCGAGGCGGAGTCTCCGGAGGTGTCGCGGACGGGCGAGGACGGGGGAGACCGGCTGTCCGGCCGTCGGCCGGTGGACCGGCGCCTGGTGCTCGCCCGGGGTTCGGCCCTGCTGGCCGGGGCCGTGGCGACCGGGCTCACCGGCTACGGGGTCACGGTCGCGATGGGACCGCCGACGGTCACCCACGCGCCGATCACCGTGCCCCGCCTCGACCCGCGCGCGGCGGGATTCCGCATCGCGCTGATCAGCGACGTCCACCTCGGCCCGATCGTCGGCCGGTCGTTCACTCGCAGGATCGTGGACCTCGTCAACGCCGAAGGGGTCGACGCGGTGGCGATCGCGGGCGACCTCGTCGACGGCGACGTCGCCGACCTCGCGCACGCGGCCGAGCCGCTGGCGGACCTGCGCAGCACCCACGGCACCTTCTACGTCACCGGCAACCACGAGTACTACGTGGGATACCGGCAGTGGGTCGAGTTCGTCCCGTCGCTGGGCATGACGCCGCTGCGCAACGAGCGCGTCGTGATCGAGCACAACGGCGGGGTGTTCGACCTCGCGGGCATCAACGACCACACCGGCTACCTGTGGCAGGACCCGGGCGACGTCGGCGCGGCACTCGCGGGCCGCGACCCCGGCAGGGCGGCCGTGCTCGTGGCGCACCAGCCGGTGGACGTGACCGACGCCGTGGACCACGACGTCGATCTCATGCTGGCCGGGCACACGCACGGCGGCCAGCTCTCGCCGTTCGAGCTGGCCGTCTCCCTGCAACAGGGCGCGGTGGCCGGGCACTACCGCTTCGGCGACACCCAGCTCTACGTCACCCGGGGCGCCGGGTTCTGGGGGCCGCCGGTGCGGGTCGGTGCACCGCCGGACATCACGGTCGTCGAACTGCGCGCGGGCCCGGCATCCCGCTAGAGACGCAGGCGGGCGGCGTCCGGGTGCGAGGACTCCGTGCCCGTGGTCGGAGGCGGCGCGGGCCCTTCCCGGCGAGCGAGGCGCGTCGGGTCAGGTGAGTGTGCGCGGGCGCACGGCGTTGGCCCGGTCCACCAGCTCGATGCGCTGCCGCTCGTCGCCTGCGAGGCGGGCCAGCGACCGGTAGCACTCCTCAAGACCGAAACGCAGGTCCCGCTCGGACAGCGACCGCCCGAGCACGGCGGTGCCGGGCCGGTCGGCCTGGTGACGGCGCACCCAGTCGAACGCTGCCTCCAGCACCTCCGCCGAGAGGCGGGTCCGGCGTTCGGCGTCGAGCGAGAGCCCCTCAACCTGCCTTCCCGCCTCGACCAGGTCCTGCTCGGTCAGCTGGTGCCCGTCGCGCCCCCTCCGGACCGTGATCGTGACCGCGGCGACCCGGGCGGCGGCGTGGTGCGTCGAGGACGCGGGGACACTTTCCAGGACCTCGATCGCCGACTTCCTGCCGCCCTGCGCGAGGTACACCCGTGCCAGGCCGAACGCCGCGCTGACATACGACCGGTCGGTGCGCCACACGAGTTCGTACATCCGTGCGGCGCGGAAGTAATCGCCCACGGCCTCGGCCGCGATCGCCAGCGCGAGTTTCGGGGCGGTCTCGCCGGGCAGCTCGTCGTAGACCGAGTCGAAGGCCACGTGCGCCACTCGCGCGCGTCCGCCCGCCAGCTCGATGAGCCCCCGGTACCAGTCCACCCGCCAGTCGTGCGGGAATCCCGACTTGATCGCGAGGTACTGCGCGGCCTGCAACTGGCGGTTCGCCTCGGACAGCTCGCCCAGCTCGATGCGCGCGCGCACGATCCGCAGCCGTACTTCGATCGACTCGCGCGGCGCGTGGGCCAGCGCCGTGATCGCGGACCTCGGGTCGGCCGAGAGCAGCGTGGCGAGCACCCCCGCGCCCGGATCGTCGGTGTGCACCTGCGGAATCGGCAGCCCGGCGACGACCTCGCCCATGTCCGGCACCGGGACCGGCCCGCCGTGCTCGGGGACGACCAGCTCGGCGCCGAAGGTGTTGGTCTCCGGGCCGAACACCGTGGACGAGCCCGGTCGTTGCGTGCCGGTTCCGAGGGCCATCACCTCGCGGAGCACGCCGGTGAGCTGGTCTGCCATGTCCTCGGCCGAGACGAAACGGCGGTCCGGGTCGGCGTGGGTGGCCCTGCGCAGGAAGCGGTAGTACGAGTCGAACAGCCGGAAGAGCGGGACGTCGTCCTGGCTGGGCAGGGTGGTCTTGTACTTGCTGGTGTAGCCGGTGAACTCGAAGCTGAGCACCGCCAGCGTGCGGCCGACCGTGAACAGGTCGGACGCGACCGAGGCGCCCTGGGTCGGCAGCTCCGGCGCGCTGTAGCCGCTGGTGAAGAACAACGGACTGGAGTAGTCGTCCGTGCGCCGGACCGCGCCCAGGTCGATGAGCTTGAGCTGCTCACCGGTCTGGATGACGTTGTCCGGCTTGAGGTCGCAGTACAGCAGGCCCTGGTTGTGCAGGTAGCCCAGCGCGGGCAGGATCTCGAGCCCGTAGGCGATCACCTGGCCGATCGGCAGTGGCTCGGCCCGGCCGCTCTCCCGGTGGTGGGCCAGCGCGAGCTGGCGCAGTGACTGCCCGCCGACGTACTCCATGACGATGTAGCCGACGGAGTTGCCGGTGTCCGGGTCCGGATGCTGGACGAAGTTGTAGATCTTGACGATGTTCGGGTGCTCGACCTCGGCGAGGAAGCGGGTCTCGTTCACCGCGGCCGCGACGGCGGTGGCGTCGCCGGTGTTGATCAGTCCCTTGAGCACGACCCAGCGACCGCTGACGTTGTGGTCGGCCGCGAGGTAGATCCAGCCGAGACCGCCGTAGGCCAGCGCGCCGATGACCTCGTACTGGCCGCCGACCCGCTCGTGCGGGCGCAGTTTCGGCACGAACGAGTACGGCGTGCCGCACTTCGCGCAGGTGCCCTCCGGGCTGCCGGGACGGCCGTCGGCGCTCCTGCCGACCTTGGCGTGGCAGTGACCGCAGTAGCGCTTCTCCTCGGCGACCACCGGGTCGTCGAGCACGGCCTCGGCCGGGTCGCGGTAGGGAACCTGCGGCACCTCCACCAGTCCCGCGCCGAGCCTGCCACGCCGCGAGCGCCGGGACGACGTCCTGCGTGGCTTTCCGGGGTAGGACCCGGTGCCGGTTCCGGTGCCCGTCCCGCTGCCGGTGCCCGTGCCGCCGCCCGTGCCGCGCCCGGTTCCC
>NZ_KB912705.1:75242-80158 GCF_000383795.1 Saccharomonospora saliphila YIM 90502 | reverse complement strand
GGCCCGGATGACCCGGCCGCGAGACGGCTGACCAGGCACGCCGGGGGCTCGGGCCACGCCCGGGCACGCAGGCGCGCGTCCACTCCACGCCGCACGTCCGGCACGCGCGACAGCCGTCACGGTCCGAAGTGGGGGGCCTACAATCTGGCCTCCCACCGCCCGCGCAGTCTCGCCCGTCCGGAGCACCCGATGACGACCAGCCCCTCCGAGCAGATCACCGCGCTGTACGGGCCGCGGTTCACCAAGGACCCCACCCGGGTCTACGAGGAGATCCGGAGGCGGCACGGCCCGGTCGCACCCGTTCTGCTGGGGGGAGACGTCCCCGCCTGGCTGGTCCTCGGCTACCGCGAGCTGTACCAGGTGACCAGTGATCCGGAGAGGTTCGCCCGTACCTCCCGGCACTGGCACAGCTGGCACCGGGTCTCGCCGGACTGGTCCCTGCGCCCGTACGTGGAGCCGCAACCGTCGTCGATCCTCACCGACGCCGAGGAGCACCGCCGCCTCTCGGCGCCGCTGCACGAGGCACTGGCCGCCGTCGACCAGGTGGAACTGCGCGCGCAGATCGCCCAGATCGCCGACCGGTTGATCGATGATTTCGTCGGCCGGGGCACGGCCGACCTCGTCGCCTCCTACACCCACCGCCTCCCGCTGCTGATGCTGGCGCGGCTGTTCGGGCTGCCCGGACACGAGGTACCCGGGCTCGTGCGCGACGTCGCGCTGTCGGCCGACCGGGGCCACGACGCCGTGCGCGCGCACCAGCGGATCGTGCGGCTCATGCGTGCCCTGGTGCGGGACAAGCGCCACCGCCCCGGGGCCGATCTGCCGTCCCGCATCCTCGCCCACCCGCGCGCGCTCGGCGACGACGAGATCGCCACCGATCTGTTCCTGACCCTGGCAGCGGCCCAGCTCACCACGGCCGACTGGATGGGCAACACACTCCGGCTGATGCTCACCGACGACCGGTTCGCGATCACGCTTTCCGGTGGCCGCCGCAGCATCGGCCAGGCGCTCAACGAGGTGCTGTGGTACGAGCCGCCCACGCAGAACTTCATCGGCCGGTTCGCCACCGCCGACGCCCACCTCGGAGGCCAGCGCATCCGCCGGGGTGACATGCTCGTGCTCGGCCTGGCCGCCGCGAACACCGATCCGCACGCGCGAGGACCCCGGCGGTGCCCGGCCGGGGGCGACGACGGCGCCGTCGGCAACGAGGCGTACCTGTCGTTCAGCCACGGCGAGCACGGCTGCCCGTACCCGGCGCAGGAGATCGCGACCACCCTCGTGCACGGTGGCATCGAGGTCCTGCTCGACCGGCTTCCGGACGTCCACCTCGCCGCGGGCGCCCCACCGCTGTCCTGGCGGCAGTCGGTGTGGATGCGGGGCCTGACCTCGCTGCCGGTGATGTTCACCCCCGGACCTCCCGGCGGTGCGTGAACGGGCCCGGCACCGGGGCGACACCGCCTAGGGTGGAGCCGTGACGTCCGATTCCCGTGGTCCGGTCCTGCTCACCGACGGGGGCTTCGCCTCCGCGCTGGAGGCACGCGGGCACGACCTGAGCGACGCGCTGTGGTCGGCCCGGCTCCTGCTCGACGCGCCGGACGAGATCGTGGCCACGCACCGCGACTTCTACCGCGCGGGAGCGCACGTGGCGACGACGGCGACCTACCAGGCGTCGTTCGACGGCTTCGCCGCGCGCGGGCTGACACGCGCGGAGACCGCGGGGCTGCTACGGCGCGGCGTCGAGCTGGCCCGCCGGGCACGCGCGGAGCTGGCCGGAGACGGCACGCCGCGCTGGGTCGCCGCCTCGGTCGGACCCTACGGCGCGGCGCTGGCCGACGGGTCCGAGTACCGCGGCCGGTACGGGGTGAGCGTGCCCGCGTTGCGCGCCTGGCACCGTCCTCGCGTCGAGGCGCTGGCCGAGGCCGGTCCGGACGTGCTGGCCCTGGAGACGGTGCCCGACGTCGACGAGGCCGAGGCGCTCGTCGCGGCCGTCGAGGGGCTCGGCGTGCCTGCGTGGCTGACGTTCACCGTCGACGGCGGGCGTACCCGTGCCGGGCAGCCGATGGCCGACGCCTTCGCCGTCGCCGCCGACGCGCCCGGAATCGTGGCGGTGGGGGTCAACTGCTGCGCACCGGACGAAGTGCCCGAGGCCGTGGCGTGCGCGCGGGAGGTGACCGGCAAACCGGTGGTCGCCTACCCGAACAGCGGCGAGGACTGGGACGCGCGACGCCGCGAGTGGAGGGGTCCGGCGCGCTATGCGCCCGGCGACGCGCACCGCTGGCTGGCCGAGGGCGCCACGATCGTCGGCGGCTGTTGCCGCGTACTGCCGGCCGACATCGCCCGCCTCGCCGCGACCCTCGCCCCTGTTGTCGAGTCGTCAAGGCCTCCTTTCCTGCGCTCAACGCAGTGAAGGAGGCCTTGACGACATGCCAAAGAGCCCCAGGGGGCTCGGCGTGGTGAGCCGGTGGGGGGCGCGGGGTCACGTGTTCGGGCGACCGGGTTGCCGTGGGCGGCGCCACCCACCAGAGTGCAACCGAGACCGCTTGTGTGAACCGTCAGGGGTGGGCCATGACCTCAGCACTCGATCCGAACGTCGAGTACGTCGTGCTCTGCGGCGCCGACTACGAACGCGTCGGATACGCGCCCAAGTCCGAGGTCCACCACAAGGACACGCCGCTGCACCTGGCCTTCTCCTGTTACGTCTTCGACCCCGAGGGCGCGCTGCTGGTCACCTGGCGCGCCACCACGAAGAAGACCTGGCCCGGCGTGCGCACCAACTCGTGCTGCGGCCACCCGGGGCCGGGCGAGGTACTGCCCGACGCGGTGGCCCGCAGGCTGACCGACGAACTCGGCGTTGTCGTCGACACGATCGATCTGGTGCTGCCCGCCTTCGCCTACCAGGCCACGATGGCCGACGGGGTGCGGGAGAACGAGGTGTGCCCGGTCTACCGCGCCACCGTCGGCACGCGCCCGGAGCTGCGGCCGGACCCGGCCGAGGTGGACGACGCCGCGTGGGTGCCCTGGCGCGAGTTCGCCACCGAGGTGCGGCGCGCCCCGGACGCGGTCTCACCGTGGTGCGCACGGCAGGTGGACGAGCTGGCCACGCTCGGCCCGGACCCGCTGCGCTGGCCGGTCTCCGACGACACAGAGTTGCCGCTCGCGGCCAGGGAACCGCTCGTGCCCCGAGGCTGAGTCGCCGCCGACCGGAAGCGACGCCGTGCGCCTCGTCGCACCCGAGGGGGCACCGAGCCCACAGCGTCTCAGTCGGCCACGGGCCCGGACCGCGGCTCACGCACCCGCGCGAGGACACCGCGCACGCGCGAGACCCGCTCACGCGAGCGGGAAGCTCCGGGGCGTGTGCTGGACGCTGATCCAGTGGTCGGTGGTGAACTCCTCGATGGCCCAGTCGCCGCCGAACCGGCCGAGGCCCGAGGCCTTCTCCCCGCCGAAGGCCGTGTTCGGGTCGTCGTTGATCGTGGTGTCGTTGACGTGGGTCATCCCGGCCCGCACACGCCGCGCGAACCGCACGCCCCGTTCGGCGTCGCCGCTGTAGACGGCGCTGGAGAGACCGTATTCGGTGTCGTTGGCCAGGTCGAGGGCGTGCTGCTCGTCCTTGGCGCGCACCACGGTGGCCACGGGACCGAACACCTCCTCGGCCGCGGTGGCGACGTCGTTGTCACCGAGCAGCAGGTGCGGCGGCAGCACCGACCCCACGGGCCCGAACGGCTCGCCGCCGACGAGCTGCCGCGCCCCGTCGTCGACCGCGCGGGCGATCGTGTCCCGCACGGAGGCGAGCTGGCTCGCGTTGATGATCGGGCCGATCCGGGTCCGCTCGGCGGCGGGGTCGCCCGCCTCCAGCCCGCGCACCCGCTCGGCGAACCGGTCGACGAACGCGTCGTGCACGGAGTCGTCGACGATCACCCGGTTCGTCGCCATGCACACCTGCCCCTGGTGGACGAACGACCCGAACACCGCCGCGTCCACGGCGCGGTCGAGGTCGGCGTCGTCGAGCACCACGAGCGGGCCGTTGCCGCCGAGTTCCAGCGCACACCGCTTGAGCGGCGCGCTGCGCGCGATGCCTTCGCCCACCGGTGTGGACCCGGTGAACGACACGACGCTCGGCACGTCGTGGGTGACCACCGCGTCTCCGATCTCGGAGCCCTTCCCGACGACGACGTTGACCAGACCCGGTGGCAGGCCGGCCTCCTCGTAGAGCCGGGCCAGCAGCAGGCCGCCGGTCACCGGGGTGTCCCCCGCCGGTTTGAGTACCACGGCGTTGCCCACGGCCAGCGCGGGCGCCACCGACCGGTTCGACAGTTGGAGGGGGAAGTTCCACGGGCTGATCACGGCGACCACGCCCACCGGCGCCCGGTAAACGCGGTTCTCCTTGCCCGGCACCATGCTCGGCAGGATGCGCCCTGCCACCCGCGACGGGAAGGAGGCCGCCTCCAAGAGCACGTCCCGCACCAGGGCGACCTCGAACTCCGCGCGGAAACGCGCCGCACCGGCCTCCGCGACCAGCCAGTCGGCGATCTCGGCGGCCCGCGCGTCCAGGATGCGGACCGCCCGCAGGAACACCTCGGCGCGTTCGCCCGGCGGCCTCGCCGCCCAGTCCGGCTGCGCCCGGCGCGCGGCCTGGTAGGCGGTGTCGACGTCCACGGCGGAGGCGAGCGGGATCTCGGTCAGGACCTCACCGGTGTAGGGGTTCGTGTCGGAGGCGACGGCCCCGGAACCACCCGGCCGCCACGTGCCGTCCAGCGGCATCCGGTCGAGACCCGAGTAGGGCGTCGGGGTGTCGGCGGTGTGCATGGAACCTCCTGGAGTCGCCGGGCGCCCGTGTCCCGCCGGGGCGCTGCCTGTCGGCTACCCCGGCGGCCCGGCGAAACAACCCGGGCCGCGCGACGGCGCACGCGGCCCGG
>NZ_KB912705.1:69665-75142 GCF_000383795.1 Saccharomonospora saliphila YIM 90502 | reverse complement strand
CGCGCGCGAGCTCGTCGACGGGCTCGCCACCACCGTCGCGCGGGTGGTCGCGCGTGCCGAGAGGCCGGTGGACCTCGTCCTCACCGGCGGCGAGACGGCGCGGAGCGTGCTCGACGCGCTCGACGTCGCCGACCTCGTGCCGGTCGCACGCATTCACCACGGTGCCGTGCACAGCCGCACCCCGGACGGCACCGCCGTGGTCACCAGGCCCGGCAGCTTCGGGGACACGGACAGCCTGGTTCGCATCGTCGAACACCTGCGGGCCAGCACACTCGACGGAAGGTTGAACACGTGAGCAGCGCACCCACCTCACCCGTGATCGCCGTGACGATGGGCGACGGCGCGGGCATCGGCCCGGAGGTCACCGTCGGCGCACTGGTCGACGAGGCCACCACCGCGCGCTGCCTGCCGGTCGTCGTCGGCGACGCCGGACGGCTGCGCCGGGCCCGCGACATTCTCGGGCTGCGCACCGAGATCGTGACGATCGACTCCGTCGCGGACGCGGTGTCGGCCCCCGGCCGGATCAATGTCATCGACCCGGGCCCGCTGCCCGATGACCTGCCGTGGGGCGCGGTCTCCCCGGTGGCGGGCGAGGCCGCCTACCAGTACGTGCGCATCGCCTGTGAGCTGGCCGTCTCCGGTGCCGTGCGGGGCATCTGCACCGCACCGCTGAACAAGGAGGCGCTGCACGCCGCCGGGCACCCCTACCCCGGGCACACCGAACTGCTCGCCCACCTCACCGGCACCGACGAGGTGTCGATGATGCTGGCCACGCCCACGGTGAAGGTCATCCACGTGACCACCCACATCGGCCTGATCGACGCCATCGCGCGGATCGAGCCCGGTCTGGTCGAACGGACCGTGCGCCGGGGGCACGCCACCATCCGTGACTCCGGGATCGCCGAGCCCCGGATCGGCGTGTGCGGCATCAACCCGCACGCGGGTGAGAACGGCTTGTTCGGCTACGGCGAGGAAGAGGAGAAGATCGTCCCGGCGCTGGAAAAGCTGCGCGCCGACGGCATCGACGCACGGGGGCCGCTGCCCGCCGACACCGCGTTCTTCCTGGCCACGCGCGGCGAGTACGACCTGATCGTGGCGATGTACCACGACCAGGGGCACGGACCGGTGAAGGTGCTCGGCATCGAGGCGGGCGTGAACGTCACGGTCGGGCTGCCGGTCATCCGGACCTCGGTCGACCACGGCACGGCCTTCGATATCGCGGGCACGGGGACCGCGAGCGCCGATAGCATGATCGAGGCCATCCGCCAGGCCGCGAAGCTCTCGGCCGAGGCCGGCGGGCCCGACACCTGAGTGGGAAGGGACGAGGATGCCCCGCGGAGCACTCCAACGCCGTGCCGCCATCCTGCGGCTGGCCGGTACCTCCGGTTTGACCAGCGTCGAGGAGCTGTCCAGGACGTTCGGGGTGACCGCATCCACGATCCGGCGCGACCTCGCGCGGTTGGAGTCGGCCGGACAGCTCGCGCGCACCTACGGCGGCGCGATGGCGCTGGACGCCCACCACGAAACGTCCCTACGGCAGCGCAGCGGGCAGGCGTTCGAGGCCAAACGCGCACTCGCGGCCTGGGCTGCCGACCAGGTCGCTGCCGGGGAGACGGTGCTGCTCGACGCGGGCACCACCACAGGGGCGCTGGCCCGCGAGCTCTCGGACAGGCGGGAGCTGACGGTGGTCACCACCGGGTTGACCGTGCTCCAGGAGCTGGTGAACGCCTCGGGCGTGCGGGTCGAATGCCTCGGCGGCACGCTGCGGCACCTCAGCCAGGGATTCGTCGGGTCGCTGACCGAGGCGGCGTTGGAGCGGCGGACGTTCGACCGCGCGTTTCTCGGTGCCGACGGGGTGACCGCCGAGCACGGCATTTGCGAGGCGGATCTGGACCAGACCCGGCTCAAGGAGCTGATGGCCCAGCGGGCCGAGCACGTCTACGTCCTCGTGCACGCGGCCAAGCTGGGCCACCGCCCGTTCCACGCCCACGCGCCACTGCGCGATGACTGGACCCTGGTGACCGACTCCGAGGCCACCCCCGACCAGCTCGCCCCCTTCCGGGAACGCGGCGTGGAGGTCGTGGTGGTGGACCCGGCGAAGGCAACACCCCGCGAGGCGGGCTGACGCCCCACCTTCGCTGTTGTCCTGTCGTCAAGGCCTCCTTTACTGCGTCTAACGCAGGTAAGGAGGCCTTGACGACACGGCAACAGGTGCGCGCGGCCGTGCTTGTCGTGATCGCGATCGCGGGTCTGCTCGGGTGAGTACTGCATCGGCGCTGGAGGACGTGCTCGGTAACTAGTCCGAGTAGTTCCCTGTGGGAAAACTGTGGGCCTGCCCTGCGCCGGTCGGTGCGACAACGGCGTGACCTGGGGTGTTGGTGGGCCGCCCGGGGCTCGAACCCGGAACCTATGGATTAAAAGTCCACAGCTCTGCCAATTGAGCTAACGGCCCGCGTGGCGAAGTCTAACGACTGGCACTTCGCCGACGCACGGCAGGCGGGGCCCGTGTCCTGAACTCTGCGTACACCCCCGCCCACGGTCGTGCGGGCGTAGCATCACCCGCACGGGTGGCGCGGCCGCCCGCTGCCGGAACCAGCGGGTGACGGCTGACACTGCACGGCGAACACTGGGGGTACGACACATGACGGGATTCGGAGTCGAGCTCGACCAGCTCCGCTCGGCCGCGGGGTACGTCGGCGACGCCGCCGAGCTCGCTGACCAGGCCGCGACCGGAGTCGGCGACTCGCAGGTCGACGCACCGTGGCCCGCGCCCGACCCGTTCGGGTGGACGGACCGCTACGGCACGGGAGAGGCCTCCCACGTCTTCGGCGACAGCGTCGGCTTCGACAGCATCGCGTGGGCCTACAGCAAGCACGTCGAGGCGATGCGGCAGCACCTGCGTGACCTCCAGGAAAGCGCCCGTTCGGGGAGCGACGCGCTGAACGCGGTCGCCGAGATCTACCAGCGCGCCGACGACGCGAACCGGATGTGACGCCACCATGACCGACGAGATCAGCGGTGTCTCGGGCGAGCTGCAGGACCGCACGACGTTGCTCGACGGCATCGACGACGAACTGCTCGACGCGGCCAACCAGGCGCTCGATGCCTGCGACCTCCTCAAAGGCGACGGGTTCTCCGAGCTCTGGTGGCACGAATCCATCGAGGAGGCCAAGCCGCGGGTAATGCGGCCGTTCAAGGTGCTGTCCGGGCACGACGTCCAGGGCATGACGGAGCTCATCGACGGCTACGAGAGCGTACTCGCGCGCTTCACCCCGAACATGGCTGCCGACGACCCGGAGGAACTGCCCGAGCTGCGGCGCGCCTACGACCTGCTGGACGGCACCTGGGAGGGCCAGGGCGCGGAGGCGGCGACCCTCTACGTCGCCAAGTTGCAGCAGGCGTTCCAGGGCAGCGCGTTGTTGATCAGCGAACTCGCGGGCGGCGTGATCTCCGCGCGAGAGGCCATCGCCACCGCGCGCCAGGACCTCGTGGAGCTGGCCGACTCCTTCCACCGCTCGGCAGAGCAGTTCCGGGAAAGCGAGGAGAGTTCCAGTCCCGCGTGGGGCCGGATGCTCGCCTGGGCGACGGCCGGGGTGGTCGTCGGCCTGGTCACCGGGGGGCTCGGCGGCGTGGTCGCCGCCACCGGAGGCATGGCGGGCTCACTCATCGCGGGGGAGGTGGCCAAGGCGGACGCGGGCACGGTCGGCGGTTCCAACCCGGGCGAGGTGATCCAGTCGTTCACCGACACCGCTGACGAGCTGTTGCGCTCGACCACCGACACCGCCGAGAAGGTGGCCGCCGAGATAAACAAACGAATCGACAAGATGTCGAACCATCCGGTGCCCCCGCCACCGGACGTCAGCCCCGGCCCGAGTTTCGACCCCGGCGACTTCCGCACCGATCAGCTCCCCGGCGACATCGCCGACGCGGTGCGTGACGCGGACGTGGACATCGACCGGCAGGGTGAGGTGCGGCCGGGCGACGAGGAGACCCGTGGCGAGATCACCGCCCGCCTCGACGGTGAACTCCCCGCGCCGGACGCCTCCGACGACGTCCGCCCCTGAGCACGGGGCCGCTGTCCGGTACGCCGCAGCCCGGTACGGCGCTGTCCGGTGCGACGACGCCCGAGACGGCGCTGTCCGCCCGGCGGGTATGGCGGTACAACCGGTGTGCCGTGCGGCGAGGCCGCGTCCACCACAGCGAAAGACCCCCTCGCCGCGTCAGCCGCGGGGAAGGGGTCCTTTGGAGCGCGACGCTCGTCCGATCAGCACTTCGAGCAGCAGCCGCAGTTCGGACCGCTGCAGGAGCCGCAGCAACCACAGTTACGCATGGCAGTCTCACCATCCTTCCGGATCGTGGTGTTCGAGCCACCGCCTCACACGCTAGGTAACCGGCCTGGTGCCTCGGAACCACTGCCAGGGTGAAACATGGTCGCGTCACTACGTGACAATGCGTGCCACCGTCCCGGGCGCGAGACCGCCCTTCGCGGGCAGGCGAGCCGGTGGGCCGGGACCTCCGTCCGGTCCGCGATCCCAGTCGGTCGACAGATGCCGCCCCCGTCACCTCGTCCGTAGCGTCAGCGGCATGCCGAACACGACGACATCCCAGGTCAGTACCCATTCCGACACCTCCCACTCCGCCGTCGGCGACGTCGGGGCCCCTCGGCTCGCCGTGCTCATCGGCAGCACCCGCACCGGCCGCTTCGGGCCCGTCCCGGCCGCATGGTTCGCCGAGCGGGCACGGGCCCACGCCGCCATGCCGGTCGACCTCATCGACTTGGCCGACTACGGCCTTCCGGAGAACCTCGACGACACCCCCGACGTGGGACGGCTGGGCGACCGCCTCGCCGAGGCCGACGCGTTCGTGGTCGTCACGCCCGAGTACAACCACAGTTTCCCGGCCTCGCTGAAGACCGCGATCGACCACTACCACGAGCAGTGGCAGGCCAAGCCGGTCGCGTTCGTCTCCTACGGCGGGATGGCGGGGGGCCTGCGCGCGGTGGAGCAGCTCCGGCTGGTCTTCGCGGAGCTGCACGCCGTCACGATGCGCAACAGCCTCAGCTTCCACAACTACCCGACCGTGTTCGACGACGACGGCACGCCGTCGGAGTCCGGGGCGGACACGGCGGCCAAGCAGATGCTCGACCAGCTGCACTGGTGGGCGGTCACTCTCAAACAGGCCCGCGCCGAGCGTCCGTACTCCGGGTGACTGCACGCGGAGAACAAACACGACCTGCGAAATTCCGAGCTTGACTTCGACATTACTCGAAGTCTGATCCTGGTCCCATGCGAAGTACGGGACCCACACTCCTCGGCCGCGCCGACGAATTGTCCACTCTGGAACGGCTCGTCACCGATACCCGCGAGGGCCGCGGGGGCGCCCTCGTACTCAAGGGGGAGGCGGGCATCGGCAAGACGGCGCTGCTCGAGCGGACCGTCGCGGCCGCGGGGGCGCCCGGTCCCGGCTCCCAGCTCGGC
>NZ_KB912705.1:64643-69565 GCF_000383795.1 Saccharomonospora saliphila YIM 90502 | reverse complement strand
CGACACCCGGCGGCCGAGCACGGTGCCCGCCGCCCACAGTGCCGCCGCGCCGAGCGCGAGCAGCGCCGTGCGCAACGCGGCGATCCGCACGTCGAGCGGGTCGGAGAAGGCCAGCATCCACGCGCCGAGCAGTGCGGGCACCGCGAAGAGCAGGTACCCGCGCCGCAGCCGTTCCCCGAGCAGCACGAAGGCCGCCAGCATGGCGAAAAGCGGCTGCATCTTCTGCAGCACCAGCGGCGTCACCGGGTCGCCGGTCTGGAACGCCATCGTGAACAGCGCGGTCGCACCGGCCGACGCGCCACCGCCGATGACGAGCACGGCGATCCACTCACGCGGCCCACAGCGGCTCAGCGCCCGCACAGCAGGCGGGAGCAGTGGCAGCAGCACCACGGCCACGATCAGGTGTTCCCAGAACACCACGCTCGCCGCGGGCAGCTCCTCCGCGAGTGGCAGCCGCAACAAACTGTCGGTTCCCCACAGCGCCGCCGCGATGGCGACCAGCCACGTCCGGTCGGCACCACGCGCGTCCCGACCCGTTTCCGCCGTCGATGTCACGCGTCCAGGCTACGAGCCGACCCCGGTGGCGAGCCTGGTCGGACTCTGTGCCGCGCCACCTGACCGGGCGACTACTCGTTGCGATACTTGACTACTTCTGGTTAGCAGAAGACATGCGGAACCGAACGACTTCCACAGTTCTCGCCACCACGGCTCTCGTCTCCGCGCTCGCCTTCGGCGGCGCGGGAGTCGCCGGCGCGCAGCAGGACGACAACACCAGCACACCGGACAACACCAGCACACCGGACAGCACCGACCCCGGCGACTCCGCCATCCTGGACGACTCGATCGACGTCAGTGAGTCGCTGCTGGCCGAGGGCACCATGTCGATGCAGATTCCGTTCACCGCCATCACGCTCACGGCGGCCCAGGCCACGTTCCGGGAGAACGGCGCCGACAGCTCCGCGGTGACCTACCGCCCCGACCTCGTCCCGGCGGGCGCCGAGGCGAAGGTCGTCTCGGCGACGAGCCCTCTGGCCGGCACCAAGACAAAACTCACGGTCACGGGGCTGAAGCCGGAACGCGGGTACGGCGCCCACGTGCACACCGAGCCGTGTGGACCCGACCCGGCCGCCTCCGGGCCGCACTTCCAGTACCGGCAGGACCCCGACCAGCCCTCCACCGACCCCGCCTACGCCAACCCCGACAACGAGATCTGGCTCGACTTCACCACTGACAAGGCGGGCAAGGGCTCGGCGACCTCGCACGTCGACTGGACCATCCCCGACGACCGCAAGCCCGCGTCCGTCGTGCTCCACGAACACCACACCCGCACCGCCCCCGGCGAGGCGGGCGTCGCGGGCGCACGCCTGGCCTGCCTCGACGTCGCGTTCTGAGGCCGCCGACGGACCGTCCGGGTTCGGGAGCCGCGGGGCGTAACCCGGACACCACGAGCGCGGTCGGTTCCGGTCGCCGCGGGAACGGGGCCGGCGTCACCGCCGTTCAGAGGTGACGCCGGCCCAGGCAGTCCCGTTCCGACCGGCGCGGGTCAGCGTCCTGCATGCGCCTGCCGATGACTCGATCGCGCGTTCCACGCAGCCGTGCACGCCGCTCGGTTGCTGTAGTAACACCGGCCGCGTAAAGTGGGCTTCGCAAGCCCGGCCGGATCGTCTCCCTTGGGAACCCGTGCCGGGCCTTTTTCTTGCCTGCTCTACCCTGCTGCAGTGGATCCAGCCGACTACCCGGCGCTCGACGGCCACCTCACGCCCGCACGGCTTGCCCCCTACCGCCGGGCTTGCCACGGGGATGCACGCAAAGCACGGCGGCTGTACGTCTGGAACATCGAGGTAAGCGCAGCGTTCTGGGGTCCCATCAGCGGAGTCGAGGTCGCCTTCAGAAACGCTGTCCATCAAGCGCTCACGGCGCACCTCGGCCAGCCGGATTGGTGGCATGCTCCCTCACTGAATCAGGCGGACGTCGCGAAAGCGCGCGACGAAGAGGCCCGGCTCCGCAGGCAACGAGCACGCATACGCGGTGCGCCGACACCGAACCCGGACGACGTGGTCGCCGCATGACCGAGCAACGCGTTCGAGCAGAACAGGTACTGGCACACCTGCCTGCACAAGGCGTTCCCGAACTGGCACTACAAGCCGGGAAAACAAGGCAGGAAGGAGTTCGTCCGGCGGGTCGAGCTGCTCCGCAAGTTCCGCAACCGCGTCGCCCACCACGAACCCCTGTACCGTCGCAACCTCGACAAGGACCATGAGTCGCTGATCGCTATGGCTGGGTTCATCGACGACGAACTCGGTCGATTCATCAACGGCCACAGCCGTGTGCCGGACGTCCTGACCGGCCGGAACGCAGCCCTCGACCTGGGTCGATGCCGATTCTGACACGGACCTGGTCTCTTAAGCGGACTCTGACGCACCTGAGCGCCGAGCGAACCGGGAGGGTCGGTGCCGAGGAACCTGCCCCGAGCCACGGCGCGAGCGCACGGGGCCGCCGGATCATGCGGGATCGCGCGAGCCGGTGGCCGACGGTACCCGGCGGCCCGTTCGCACGCGGTCGACGTCACCGGCGACAATGGCGGGCGTGACAGCGACCCTGACCACGCCCGCGCTGCGGATCGGCCCCTACTCGGTCGACCCGCCCGTCGTGCTCGCGCCCATGGCCGGGATCACCAACGTCGCCTTCCGCAGGCTGTGCCGCGAATACGGCGCCGGCCTCTACGTCTGCGAGATGATCACGGCCCGCGCGATCGTCGAACGGCACCCCGGCACCTGGCACATGATGACCTTCGACGAGGGCGAGTATCCCCGTTCGATGCAGCTCTACGGCGTCGATCCCGCGACCATGCGGGAGGCCGTGAAGATCGTCGTCGGGGAGGGACTCGCCGATCACATCGATGCCAACTTCGGCTGTCCCGTCGCCAAGGTGACCCGCAAGGGCGGCGGCGCGGCACTGCCGTTCAAGCGCAGGTTGTTCGGTGACATCGTCCGCGCCTCCGTGGAGGCGGCCGAGCCCGCTGGCGTCCCGTTCACCGTGAAGTTCCGGGTCGGCATCGACGACGACCACCACACCTACGTGGACGCGGGCCGCATCGCCGAAGCCGAGGGCGCCGCGTCGGTCGCCCTCCACGCCCGCACCGCCGCCCAGCGCTACTCCGGCCAGGCCGACTGGTCGCACATCGCCCGGCTCAAGGAGGCGGTCACGAGCATCCCCGTGCTCGGTAACGGCGACATCTTCACCGCCGACGACGCCCTGCGCATGGTCGCCGAGACCGGCTGCGACGGCGTGGTCGTCGGGCGCGGCTGCCTCGGCAGGCCGTGGCTGTTCGGCGAGCTCGAAGCGGCCTTCCAGGGCAGGCCGATTCCCGAGGGCCCTGCGCTCGGCGAGGTGGCGCGCGTCCTGCGCAGGCACGCGGAGCTGCTGGTCGAGCACGACGGGGTGAGCAAGGCGATGCGCGACCTGCGCAAGCACATGGCCTGGTACTTCATGGGCTTTCCCGTGGGATCGGAACTGCGCCGCCGGTTCGCGATGGTGTCCTCGCCCGGCGAACTCGACGAGCTGATCGGCCTGCTGGACCACGACGCGCCGTTCCCCGCGGACGCGCTCGGGCCCCGGGGTCGCCAGGGGTCGCCCGGCAAGGTCACCCTCCCGCACGGGTGGCTGGACGATCCGGACGATCCGTGCGTGCCCGAGGGCGCGGATGTGATGCATTCCGGAGGGTGATTCCCGTCACGGAAATCCGGTCGCACCGCGCACGCGCGCTTGTCAAAAACAACCGTGGTTGTCCCGGATACACGGTGCAGTAGTATTCGCGTTATGGGCCAGCGACGTTACGGACAGTACTGCGGTCTGGCGCAGGCCGCCGACGTGCTGGGGGAACGCTGGACCCTGCTGATCGTCCGCGACCTGCTGGTGGGGCCGAAGCGCTTCACCGACCTGCGTCGCGGTCTCGGTCGCGTGCCGACGAACATCCTCTCCGCGCGGCTCAAGCGGCTGGAGGCCGAGGGCGTCGTCACCCGCCGCGTGCTGCCGAGGCCCGCCAGCTCGGTGGTGTATGAGCTGACCGCCTACGGCAGGGACCTGGAGGACGCCGTGCTCGCTCTCGGCCGGTGGGGCGCCCGCGCCCTGGGCGAGCCCGAACCGGGCGAGACCGTCACCGCCGACTCGATGATCATCGCCCTGCGCGCGGCCTTCCGTCCGGAGCGCGCCACCGACCACACGGTCCGCTTCGAGCTGCACGTCGCCGACGTGGTCCTCACCGCCGAGGTGAAGGAGGGCACCCTGCACCTCGCCGAGGGGCCCGCCGCGCACGCCGACCTGGTCGTGCGGACCGGCCCCGCCGTGCGGGCCCTGCTGAGCGGGGAGATCACCCCGGCCCGCGCGGTCGAGGACGGCCAGGTTCTGCTCCACGGCGATCCCGGCCTGCTGACCACGTTCACGACACTGTTCCAGCTCTGAGCCGCCCACGCGGGACCGCTCGTGACGCACCGTGATGGAACACGGTATGTAAGGTGGTGCGGGCCACAACCACCTGAGAAGCCGAACGGGAATCCCCTCATGGTGACCCCAGAGCGTGTCCAATCGCAACGCTCGGTAAAAAAGTCACGCCGAGGTGTCGTCGCGGGCGTCGGATATCCGTACGATAACGAACGCCGTCCACGCGACGATCACAGTAGCTGGCGTCACCAATTCCCCGGGCGGGGAACCGAGCGTGAAGGGAGCGTGCGTGTCCGACGACCACGGCACTCCCGGAGTCACCTCCCAGGCTGAGGAATGGCGGGCCCGGGCCCGGCGCAACCGGGAAGAAGCGCAACGCCGCAGACGGCGCTCCCTCGACGAGAACGGCGGCATCAGCGTGTCCGAGGTCGTCGCCCGGCACGCGGCCGAGCGCCGCGCGGCGGAGGGCGCCCAGGCCGAGC
>NZ_KB912705.1:54443-64543 GCF_000383795.1 Saccharomonospora saliphila YIM 90502 | reverse complement strand
GGCCCGGGTCGCGATGCGCAGGGAGCTGTCGGCGCTCGTGGCCCGCTCGCCGTTCGGACGGCGGAGGAATCGCCCCGGCACCCCGCTCCGCACCCTGAGCTCCCCGAGCGTTCCGGGGAGGCCGAACACGACGAGGACGACGCGCCCGCGGGCCCGCGGCGGGAAGCTCCGCCGAGCGCCGAACGCTCGCTCGAAGACCGGCTGACGATGACCGACCAGATGGAGCCGGTCGACGACGCCACCATGTACCGCCGCAAGATCGACGAGTCGCTCGCGCGGTTCTCGGCCGCGCACGACGAACTCGAGGCCGAAGAGCGGCAGCGCAGGCAGAAACGGCAGAAGTTCGCCGCCCGCATCGAGCAGACCAGAACAGCGCTGCAACGCGTCGTCTCGGTGGGACCGAAGTCCGGTTCCTCCCGCAACGGCGGCAGGGGTGGCGACCGCGCTCCCGACCGCTCCGGTGACCGGGGCTCGAAGGGCGGTGACTCGGACTCCGAGTCCGAGCCGGAGCGAGCGGCCGCCCGGAGCCGGGCGGCACGCGCGGCCGCCACGTCGCTGGCGGTGCTCGTCTTCCTGGCCACCGGCGTCGGCTGGGGCGCCAAGACGTGGTTCGACGGGCAGTTCACCGAGGTCGCCGCGCTCGACGAGGAGTCGGACGACATCCGCAAGGCCGCCGCACAGCTCGGTGACGCGAACTTCCTCGTCGTCGGCTCGGACACCCGCGCGGGCGCCGAGACCGAGCAGCGGGCCGGAGACGCCGACGGCGTCCCGGGCGCGCGCTCGGACACCGTGATGCTCGCCCACGTGCCGGAGGATCGCGCGCGGGCCGTGGTGGTCTCCTTTCCCCGCGACCTGGAGATCTCCCGACCGGAGTGCGCGCGCTGGGACTCCGGGACCGGGCGATACGGCGAGCCGGTCCCACCCGCCGACGCGGTGAAGCTCAACTCCGCGTTCAACATCGGCGGCCCGCGCTGCGTGACGAAGGTGATCCAGCGGATCTCCGGCATGCGGATCAACCACTTCATCGGCATCGACTTCGAGGGCTTCAAGGGCATGGTCGACGCGGTCGGCGGGGTCACCGTGCACCTCGACGAGCCGATGGAGGACGCCGAACTCGGCATGGTCGTCGCCGAGACCGGGGACGTGGTGCTGCGGGGCGAGCAGGCGCTGAGCTTCGTGCGGGCGCGCAAGGTCTACGGCGACCCGACGTTCTCCGACTACGGGCGCATGCGACGTCAGCAGCAGTTCCTGTCCGCATTGCTGAGTACGACGCTGTCCAGCGACGTGCTGTTCGACATGGGGAAGCTGAGCGGCTTCGTCGACGCGTTCGCCGCCTCGACCTTCGGCGAGAACATCGGGGTCGACCAGATGCTCACCCTGGCGCGGTCCATGCGCGGGCTCGACTCGGGCAACGTCACGTTCCTGACGGTGCCGACCGTCGGCGAGGCCAACGAGCGCGGCAACGAAGTGCTGCTGGAGCGCGACACGCGTGCGCTGTTCGAGGCGCTCATCGAGAACACCCCGCTACCCGGCGAACACGCGCCCGGCCCCGCCGGCGGCGCGGAGGGGGCGGACGAGGCCCTACCGGGTGAGACGTTGCGGCGATCGGCGTCCGGTGCGACACCCGGAGCCCGGAGCGCGGCCGGGGTGTAGCGGAATTACACCTCCGGTTCAGGCGGGGTTCACTTCGGGAGGCGGCGTCCGTGTGAACCCGGACGTAGAGTGAGCCGCATGCGCGAGGCTTACCACGTCGAACTCGAGAACCTGGCCACGAAACTGGCCGACATGTCCGTGCAGGTCGCCGACGCGATGGAACGGGCGACCCGGGCCATGCTGGACCGCGACCTGGAACTCGCGGAGCGCGTCATCAGCGACGACACCCTCGTCGACGACGCCCGCGCCGACTGCGAGGAGCAGGCGTACGCGCTGCTCGCCCTCCAGGCGCCCGTCGCGACCGACCTGCGGGTCATCCTCGCCGCCATCCACGCGGCCGAGAGCCTCGAACGGATGGGGGATCTGGCCCTGCACGTCGCGAAGGCCGCGCGCAGGCGCCACCCGGACCCGGTGCTGCCCACCGACGTGCGGCAGTACTTCGCGGACATGGGCGAGGCCGCGGTGCGGCTGGCCCGCCAGGCCGAGCAGGTCATCCGGACCCGCGACATCGACGCCGCCCGCAGCATCGAATCGGACGACGACCAGGTCGACGAGATCCACCGGCACCTGTTCAGCGTGATCATGGACAAGGAATGGGAGCACGGCGTGTCCACCGCCGTGGACATCACGTTGCTGGGCCGGTTCTACGAGCGCTACGCCGACCACGCCGTCTCCGTGGCGCGGCGCATGGTGTTCGTCGTCACCGGTCGTATGCCGGGGTATTCGGCCACCGAGGCGTGACGCTGGGCGGCCGAGCCACATCGGCATCGGCCGCCGGACACCCATCGGACGCCCGCCGGACGAGTGAATGCTAACGCTGTGTCATGTCCCTGTGATGTCGCCGTGACGTCCGGTCGTTGTCGGTCGTCGTTCAGATTCTGTTCACCGACACTGCCCTGCGGTGTCACGTCCCGGCCTTAGCGTCGGCGCCCGTGAGCATCCCCAGAGGTCGGCTCGCGCCGACCACGACCCTTCGGAAGAGGTTTACTGTGAAGCGTTACGCCCTGGGCCGTGTCGTCGCCCTCCCGGCGGCAGCCGCGCTCACGTTCGGTGTGGCCGCGTGCGGGTCGGCCAACGAGGAGAGCGCGGGAGGCGGCAACGGCTCGGGACTCTCGGGAACGATCTCGGGTGCGGGCGCCAGTTCGCAGGAGTCCGCGCAGACGGCCTGGCAGGCGGGTTTCGTGGAGCAGAACCCCGACGTCACGGTGAACTACGACCCGATCGGCTCGGGCGGTGGCCGCGAGCAGTTCGTCAACGGTGGTTCGGACTTCGGCGGGTCGGACGCCTACCTCGACGACGAGGAGCTGGCGGGCGCGCAGGAGCGCTGCGGCCAGGTCGTCGAGGTCCCGACCTACGTGTCCCCTGTGGCGATCATCTTCAACGTCGAAGGTGTCGACAACCTCAATCTCAAGCCCGGCACCATCGCCAAGATCTTCAACCAGGAGATCACCACCTGGAACGACCCGGAGATCGCCGCGGACAACCCGGAGGCCGACCTGCCGGACACCCCGATCACCCCGGTGAACCGCTCCGACGAGTCGGGCACCACGGAGAACTTCGTCGAGTACCTCTCCGCCGCAGCGGGCGAGCAGTGGCCGCACGAGGTCAGCGGCGACTGGCCGGTCGCCGGCGGTGAGGCCGCGCAGGGCACCTCCGGTGTCGTGCAGGCCGTCCGCAACGGCAACGGCGCCATCGGCTACGCCGACGCCAGCCAGGCGGGGGGCCTGAGCACGGTCAGCGTCGGGGTGGGCGACGAGTTCGTCGACTACTCCCCCGAGGCCGCCGCGAAGGTGCTCGAGGTCTCCGAGCGGATCGAGGGACGCGGCGAATACAGCTTCGCCTACGACCTCGCCCGTGACACCACCGAGTCCGGCACCTACCCGATCGTGCTCGTCTCCTATGCTCTGGCCTGCGCCAACTACGACGATGCCGAGACGGCCGAACTCGTGAAGGCCTACTTCGACTACATGATCAGCGCCGACGGTCAGGCCACCGCCGCCGAGAACGCGGGCTCCGCCCCGATCTCCGACTCGCTGCGCGAGCAGATCCAGCCCGCTGTCGACGCGATCGGTTCCGCCGGCTGAGCGCCGACAACCGCACAGCGTTCGGGTGGTCGCCTGTCAGGGTGACCACCCGAACGCCCGTGTGAGGGGCGGACCAGCACAAGGAAGGAAGGCAATTGCCCAGCACAGCCCAACGGCCACCCGCGGCCCAGGCCCCGCGGCGGCCAGGGGACCGAATCTTCGCCGGCGCCTCCACCGGCGCGGGCGTTCTGATCCTGCTCGTCCTCGCGGGTGTGGCCGCGTTCCTCCTGGTGGAGGCGTGGCCCGCGCTCACGGCCCCGTCCGACGAGATCCCGGGCGGCGAGGGCGTCGCCCTCTACGTGTGGCCGCTGCTGTTCGGCACGCTGCTCTCGGCGGTGTTCGCCCTGGTGATCGCCGCGCCGCTCGCCGTGGCGATCGCGTTGTTCGTCACCTACTACGCACCACGCCGCGTCGCCCAGGCGCTGGGCTACCTGATCGACCTGCTGGCCGCCGTGCCCAGCATCATCTACGGCCTGTGGGGATTCACCCAGCTCGCGCCGCTGACCATCGAACCGACCACGTGGCTGTCGGAGCACCTCGGCTTCATCCCATTCTTCGCGGGCCCGCCCTCGGCCACCGGCCGGACGATGCTCGTGGCGATCATCGTGCTCGCCGTGATGATCCTGCCGATCATCACCGCCGTGGTGCGTGAGGCGTTCCGCCAGACGCCGAGGCTGCACGAGGAGGCCTCGCTCGCCCTCGGCGCGACCCGCTGGGAAATGATCAAAATGGCGGTGCTGCCGTTCGGCCGGTCGAGCATCATCGGCGCGTCGATGCTGGGACTGGGCCGCGCGCTGGGCGAGACGATGGCCGTGGCCATCGTGCTTTCGGTCTCCGGCGGCGTCACCTTCAACCTCATCGGTACCGGTAACCCGTCGACGATCGCGGCGAACATCGCACTCCAGTTCCCCGAGTCCACCGGTGTCGCCGTGAACACGCTCATTGCCTCCGGCCTGGTGCTGTTCGCCCTGACCCTGCTCGTGAACATGGCGGCGCGCGCGGTGATCGAGCGGCGCAAGGAATTCTCGGGAGCCAACTGATGCCCACACCGACGACCTCGGACGAGATCGAGGGCACCGATTTGCACGCGCCGCTGTCCGGGGTGCCACTGACCCACGGGCAGCTGCCCAAGTACGCGCCATGGGCGGTCCTGCTCGCGGCGCTGGTGGCGGGCACCGGGCTGTGGCTGTCCGGCTGGAACGTCGTGGCCGCCGCCGTGGTCGCCGCGCTCGGCCACACCGTCGTCGTCTACGCCTGGTCCCGCAGCGTCGAGGGCGCCCGCAAGGCCACCGACCGGCTGGTCACGGCGGTGGTCACGGGCGCGTTCCTGCTCGCCCTCCTGCCGCTGGTGTCCGTGGTGATCACGGTGCTGACCAACGGCCTCGCCCGGTTCGACGCCGAGTTCTTCACCTACTCGATGCGCGGCATCGTCGGTGAGGGCGGTGGCGTCTACCACGCCATCATGGGCACGCTGATCATCACCGGGCTGGCGGCGGCGATCTCGGTGCCGGTCGGCATGCTCACCGCCGTCTACCTGGTCGAGTACGGGCGCGGCAAACTGGCCAAGGCGATCACCTTCTTCGTCGACGTGATGACCGGCATCCCGTCCATCGTGGCCGGGTTGTTCGCCTACGCACTGTTCGCCCTGATCTTCGGGCCCGGCGTGCGGATGGGCATGATGGGCGCGGTCGCGCTGAGCGTGCTGATGGTCCCGGTGGTCGTGCGCTCCACCGAAGAAATGCTCAAGCTGGTGCCGAACGAGTTGCGGGAGGCCTCCTACGCGCTCGGCGTACCGAAGTGGCGCACGATCCTCAAAGTGGTGTTGCCCACCGCGCTGGCGGGCATCGCCACCGGCGTCACCCTGGCCATCGCCCGTGTCATCGGCGAAACGGCCCCACTGTTGATCACGGTGGGTATCACCTCGGGGGACAACTTCGACCCGTTCGACGGTCGCATGGCTACCCTGTCGGTGTTCGCCTACTACGAGTACGTCAGCCCCGGAACGCCCCCGGAACCCGCACTGGAGCGAGCGTGGGCCGCCGCACTGTTGCTCATCATCATCGTGATGGCCCTCAACCTCGTCGCCCGGCTGATCTCCCGACTGTTCGCACCGAAGACCCGCGGGTGACGCGGGGGGAACCTGGATAGGAAGCACTGTGGCAAAGCGCATCGAGGTCAAGGACCTCGACATCTACTACGACAAGTTCCTCGCCGTGCAGGGCGTGTCGATGACCATCCAGCCACGGTCGGTCACCGCGCTGATCGGTCCTTCCGGCTGCGGCAAGTCGACCTTCCTGCGCACGCTGAACCGCATGCACGAGCTCGTGCCGAGCGCCCGGGTGGACGGCCAGGTCTTCATGGACGACCAGGACCTCTACGCCCCGGACGTGGACCCGGTGCGGGTCCGCACGCAGATCGGGATGGTCTTCCAGCGGGCCAACCCGTTCCCCACGATGTCGATCTACGACAACGTGGCCGCGGGCCTCAAGCTGAACAACAAGCGGCTCAAGCGCGACGAGATGGACGAGATCGTCGAGCGCTCGCTGCGCTCGGCGAACCTGTGGACCGAGGTCAAGGACCGGCTGAACAAGCCGGGCTCGGGCCTGTCCGGCGGGCAGCAGCAGCGGCTGTGCATCGCGCGGGCGGTGGCCGTGCAGCCGGACGTGCTGTTGATGGACGAGCCGTGCTCGGCCCTCGACCCCATCTCCACCCAGGCCATCGAGGACCTGATGCTGGAGCTGAAGGCGAATTACACGATCGTGATCGTCACCCACAACATGCAGCAGGCCGCGCGGGTGAGTGACACGACCGGGTTCTTCAACCTCAAGGGCGTCGGAGAGCCCGGCGAACTGGTGGAGATCGACGAGACCACCACGATCTTCTCGACCCCGCAGAACAAGGCGACCGAGGACTACATCTCCGGCCGCTTCGGCTGAGTTGCCCCTGGCGGCGCGCGAGTTGCCCCTGGCGGCGCGCGAGTTGCCCCTGCCGGTCCGCGAGTTGCCCCTGGCGGCGCGCGAGTTGCCCCTGGCGGCGCGCGCGATGCCCCAGCGAGCCGGGCACCAGGGCACGCCGGGGCGGCCAGGAGCCACCGGCCGTCGGGCGGTGTGGTCCGTGTGTCGACGATGCCGGGACCGCTGGTGCACCGGCAGGGACTCGTCACGGTCCGCGCGACGCGGGTGCGCCATCATCAACACCGCCCGTGAACTCGGCGCGGTGTCGTCCGTCGTGGCCGAGGTCGCGCTGGAGCGCCCTCCCGGGCCCCGGCAGGGCAACTCGCGTGCCCGGCAAGGGCAACTCGCGGACCCACAAGGGCAACTCGCGGGCCCGGAGGGGCAACTCGCGGGGCGGTTTGGTCAGGCGGGTGGGTCGAGGGCGTACTGCACGTCGGTTTCGGCCGTGTCGAAGCCGAGTCGGCGGTACACGGCGACCGCGGGAGCGTTGTCGCCCTCCACGTAGAGCACGACCTGCCGCAGCCCCCGCTCCCGCAGGTACCGCAACCCGGCGAGGGTGAGCGCCTTGCCGAGTCCGCCGCCCTGCGCGGCCGGGTCGACCCCGACCACGTACACCTCGCCGACCGCCTCGCCACCGAAGCGACGCGGGTTCGGCGGGTGGATCTTGGTCCAGTGGAACCCGGCCAGCCGCCCGTCGGCGTCCTCGGCGAGGAAGAAGCCGTCCGGATCGAACCAGCTCTCCCGCTCGGTCGCCTCAAGCTGCGCCACGTCGAGGGCCCCCTGTTCGGGGTGCCAGTCGAAGGCGCGCGCGTTGACCTCCACGACCGCCCGCTCGTCGCGGCCGGTCTCGAACGTGCGCAGGGTCATGCCGTCCGGCAGCCGCGGCGGGGGCCACTCCTGTTCGGCGCCGAAGGCCCGCATCACCAGCAACTCGCGGGCTCGCGTCATCTCGAACCGGGAGGCCAGCCGCGCTGCGGCCGGGTGGTCACCGTGAGCCCACACCCGCAGGCCCGACGGCGCCTGCTGGACCAGGGCGTCCAGCAGCGCCGCACCGTGGCCGCGTCCGCGGTGGCCGGGGTGCACGATCAGTTCGGCGACGCGACGGCCGAAGGCATCCCCCGCGGTGTCCAGGTGCCCGTAGGCCACGAGCACGTCGGTGCCTCCCGCGCCCGGCGGCGCGCTCTCGGTGCCCGAGGTCGTGCCGCCGCCGTCCGGTGCGAAGCCCAGCAGGTGGCGCGGCCCGCGGAACTCACCGGGCAGCGGTCCGTCCGGTTCGATGTCGGGGCGCCCGTCGGCCTCGCGGGCCGCGAGCAGCAGGTGGCGCACCGCGTCGGCGCGCTCGGCGGTCAGGTCGTCGGCCCACACGAGGTCACGCATGGCGCCAGCTTAACGACGTGTGACCACCCGGGTGCGGAACTCGGGCCGCTCGGAACGGGCCGGCACGGAATCCGTACCGGCCCCGGACGACTCCGGCCGTGTCCCCGTCCTGCCCTCAGCCCGGGAGAGGCCGCGCGCGCCGCTCTTGGCGGGGCGCTCGAACTTGTAGCCGACGTTGCGCACGGTGCCGATCATCTGCTCGTGCTCGGGGCCGAGCTTGGCGCGCAGCCGCCGGACGTGCACGTCCACCGTCCTGGTGCCACCGAAGAAGTCGTAACCCCAGACCTCCTGGAGCAACTGCGCCCGGGTGAACACGCGGCCGGCGTGCTGGGCGAGATACTTCAGCAGCTCGAACTCCTTGTAGGTCAGTTCGAGCGTGCGCTTGCGCAGCCGCGCTGTGTAGGTGGCCTCGTCGATCACGAGGTCTCCCACGCGCAGCTCGGCGTCGGCCGCCGACACGGCACCCTCCCGGGTGGTCGCCAGCCGCAGCCGGGCGTCGAGCTCCGCCGGCCCCGCGGTGGGCAGCACGATGTCGTCGGCACGCCACTCGGAACTGACGGCGACGAGTCCGCCCTCGCCGACCACCGCGATCACCGGGGTGGCGGGCTCGTCCTCCCCGCTGCCGGTGAGCAGGCGGCACAGGCTCTTGGCCGAGGCGAGGTCGGTGCGCGCGTCGAGCAGGATGACGTCCCGGTGACCCGCGTCGAGGAGTGCGGTGACCTCGGGCGGCCGGACCCGTACCGTGTGCGGGAGCAGGTCGAGCGCGGGCAGGACGGAGGTGGCTTGCGATTCCGACGTCAGCACCAGCAGGTCAAGGCTCATGGCCACCACCCCGTGTTGTTCGATCCGACAGCCGCCGGAGTCGAACTCCGGCCGCATGTCGAGAATAGTGCGGGACCGGACTCGCCCCGAAGACCTGAAACCGGCGTCACACCGTTTCGGGCACTTCGAAACATGCCTTTAACAGGACGGACGTGATCGTGAACACTGCTGTAGCCGCGCCGCAGCCGCAGGACCGGAGCAAGGGCCGACGCCGCGTGAAACGCCTCGTCATCGTGCTGGTCGTACTGCTCGGCCTGCTCGTGGGCGCCGACTTCGCCGCCGCCGCCTTCGCCGAGCACACGGTGTCGCAGAAGGCGCGCGAGCAGCTCGGCCTCTCCGACGATCCCGCCGTGACGATCCACGGATTCCCGTTCACCACGCAGGCGCTTTCCGGGAACTACTCCCACATCAGCGTCTCCGCCGACGGTGTGCCCGTGCAGCAGCTCCGCGACGTCTCGCTCGACGCGGATCTGCACGACGTCTCGGCTCCGTTGTCCGACCTCACGGCGGGCAACGTGCGCGACATCGAGGTCGGCAGGCTCGCCGGGCGGATCACACTCAAGGACAGCGACATCGCCCGGGTCGCGCCGTTGACCAACATCGACGACCTGCGCATCGAGCCGTCGTCGGAGGAGTACGTGCGCCGCGGCGAGGACGGCGCCACGACAGAGGGCACCAACGGAAGCGGCGACGACGGCCCCGGCGCCCAGAACGACGGCCAGGGCTCCGGGCAGGGTGACGACTCCACCGCCGGGGTGCGGCTCTCCGGCAAGGCCGACATCGCGGGCGAGCGCATCGAGATCTTCGCCTTCGCGATGATCGAACTGGACGGGACGACCGTCCGCATCACCCCGCACCGCATCCAGTTCGGCAACGACCAGGAGACCACCGTGGTGCCGGAGGCCGTGCAACAGCGGCTGCTCCCGAGCTTCGAGGCCGACATCAACGCGGGTGAGATGCCGTTCACCGTGACTCCGACCGGCATCAGCGTTGCGTCCGGCTCGCTCACCCTGCACGGTGAAGCCGAGGACGTGACCTTCGCCGGGACGTCGAGCGCGCTCGGTGGGTGACCGGGCGGAGACCGAGGAGGACCGAGACGACCATGACCGGCACGTGGGTGCTGCTGGGCACCGTGGCGGCGGGACTGCTGACCGGCGCGCTGCTGCTGGCGCGCGACGGCCGCGTCCGGCGGACCCGCGACACGGCCCCG
>NZ_KB912705.1:51615-54343 GCF_000383795.1 Saccharomonospora saliphila YIM 90502 | reverse complement strand
CCGACCCGCCGACAGGCCGCCACCACTCCCGCCCCCGACCGGCCGCCACGGGCTCCGCGCCCGCCGACCGGCCGCCACCCGAACGAGCCGCCTACGATCGGGACATGCCCTACGAGTCCGTCCTGCTCGGTCGTCCCGGCGCCGTCTCCGCTCCCGAGGGGCACCCCGAAGAGGGGGTTCCGTGGCACTGGGGCGACCCGTTCGCCGAGCAACGCACCGCCGTGCGCGGCGTCGCGATCGTCGACCGCTCACACCGCGAGGTGCTCACCGTCAGTGGTCCGGAGAGGCTGTCCTGGCTGCACCTGGTGATCTCCCAGCACGTCACGTCGCTGCCCGACGGAGAGGGCACCGAGGCCCTGGTGCTGGACAGCTGGGGGCGCGTCGACACGCACATGGTGCTCGGCCACCTGGACGGCACGGTGTACCTGGACACCGACCCCGGCGCGGAAGCCACGAGCGCGCTGCCGAAGGGCGGCAAGCAGAGCCTCGCCGCCTACCTGGAGGCGATGAAGTTCTGGTCGCAGGTGGACATCCACGACGCGACGGGCGAGCTCGCCGTGCTCACGCTGCTCGGTCCGGAGGCGGGCCGGGTGCTCGACGCGCTCGGCGTCGAGCTGGGCGAGCAGGCCTACGCCGTCGCCGCGCTGCCCGGTGGCGGCCTCGCCCGGCGGATGCCGTGGCCGGGACGCTCCAGCGTGGACCTGCTCGTGCCGCGCGCGGAGCTGGCCGAGTGGTGGCGTCGCGGCATCGACGCCGGTGCGCGCCCCGCGGGGTCGTGGGCGTTCGACGCGCTCCGGGTGGAGTCCCTGCGGCCCCGGTTCGGTGTGGACACCGACGAAAGGGCCATCCCGCACGAGGTCAACTGGATCGACACGGCCGCGCACGTGGCGAAGGGGTGCTATCGGGGACAGGAGACCGTGGCCAAGGTGCACAACGTGGGCAAACCGCCCCGGCACATGGTGTTGCTGCACCTGGACGGCTCGCCGGAGATCTACCCCGAGACCGGCGACCCGGTCGTGCGGGGCGAGCGCACGGTCGGCCGGGTGGGCAGCGTGGCCGAACACCACGAGCTGGGGCCGGTCGCGCTCGCGCTGGTGAAGCGTTCCGTCCCGGCCGAGGCCGACCTGCTCGCGGGCGACGCCGAACAGGAGCGGGCCGTCCAGGCCAAGATCGATCCGGACTCGCTGCCCGCCGAGCACGTGGCCCCGGGACGTGAGGCGGCGCAGCGGCTGCGGGGATGACATGATCCTCGGCACTGGCGTGTCCCACCGTCGAAGAGCAGGATGACCACGTGATCGAAGTCCGCCCCGGAGGGCGCCGCCGGATCGACCGCGTCCTCGCCGACGGCTACGCGCGCGACCTCGACCGGCTGCCGATGCCGACGTTGCGCACCCGGCGCGACGAGGCAGCACAGGAGGAGACCGACCTTTCCTACCTGCGCAGACTGCTGCACGCCCGCATCGACATCGTGCGCGCCGAGCAGCAGCGCCGCACCACGGGCGAGGCCACGAGCGTGGTGGAACAACTGAGCACGATCCTCGCGGACAACGCGCTCGGCCCGGCCACGGGCTCGGGACGGCACCAGCCGCTCGAACCGTCCCGCGCGGGCGAGTACCGGCGCAAGGCCGAGGCACTGATCGGCGACGCCGACCTGTCCGACGTCACCGCGCTCTCCGACGACACGCTCGCGGGCGCGCTGGAGACCTACCGTGAGCAGGAGCGCTCGGTCTCCCAGCGGCGGCGCGAGGTGCAGCTGGTCGTGGACGCGTTCAACGCCGAGATCGCCCGCCGCTACGCACGCGGCACCGCGTCGGTGGACGAGTTGCTGGCCAGTGAACGCGGTGACGCCGACGACCACGGGTTCGGCGAGGAGCAGCCCCCGGCGACCGGGTCCGCGCGCAGCGGGCCCGCACAGGAAGGAGACGCGAGCCGATGAACCCGTCGCACGACAACCCGGTGCTCGTCGAGGTCGTGCGGTCCGGGGTCGTCGAGAGCGTGCACAGGGGTGCGTTCGTGGTCACCGCACCCGACGGGTCGGTGCGCGCCGCGGCCGGCGACGTGGACACCCCGATGTTCGCGCGGTCGGCGAACAAGCCGTTCCAGGCGCTCGGCATGCTCCGCGCGGGTCTCGAGGTCGACGACACCGACCTGGCGCTGGTGTGCGCCTCACACACGGGCGAGCCGGGACACGTGAACCGGGCGCTGGCGCTTCTGCACGCGGGCGGGCTCGCCGAGGCGGACCTGCACTGTCCCCCGCAGCCTCGCCGCGCGGCGATGAACTGCTCGGGCAAGCACGCGGGAATGCTGCGCACGTGCCTGCGCCGGGGCTGGTCCACCGCCGACTACACCGACCCCGGCCACCCGCTGCAACGCACGATCGCCGAGACGGTGACGGAGCTGACCGGCGAACCGATCGCGGCCACGGCCACCGACGGCTGCGGGGCCCCGCTGTTCGCGTTCTCGCTGACCGGGCTGGCCCGTGCCTTCGGCGCCGCGTCCGCCACCCGGGTCGGCGAGGTGATGCGGGCCGAACCGTGGCTGGTCGCGGGGACCGGCCGCGAGGACACGCTGCTCATGCTCGCGGTCCCCGGGCTGCTGGCCAAGAGCGGTGCCGAGGGTGTGCAGGCGATGACGCTTCCCGACGGCGGCACGGTCGCCTTCAAGATCGACGACGGCGCGGCGCGGGCGCGCGGCCCGCTGGCCGTGGCCGTGTTGCGGGCGCTGGGCG
>NZ_KB912705.1:47106-51515 GCF_000383795.1 Saccharomonospora saliphila YIM 90502 | reverse complement strand
TCACACCGACACGCCGGGCCCTCAGCGGGGCGGGCGCGAGGCACTGCCCGGCCCGGTCGCCGACTCGCTCGCCGCCGACGGCATCACACTCGTCCAGATCTCCACGACCTTCTGCGCTCCGTGCCGGCACGCGCGGGCGGTGCTGCGCACGGTGGCCGACACCACGCCCGGGGTGCGGCACGTCGACCTCGATATCACCGAGCGACCCCACGTGGGCCAGCGGCTCGGTGTGCTGCGCACGCCCACCACGATCGCCTACAGCGCCGACGGTGCGGAGCTGCTGCGGGTCTCCGGGGTGCCCAAGCTCGACCGGCTGCGCCCCGCCCTGGCCCCGCTGGTGGAGGCCCACCAGGGCGACGGCCGGTGAAACGGAGCAGTCCGGTCCACTCGCGGTCAGGGCACACCGCTGGAGCCCGGCGGCCCCGCGAGCGCCCACGCGGCACGCGGCGTGTCCCACAGAGTGAACACGGTTCCCGCTCCGGGGCCGACTGAGTACGCTCGGCGGCGTGAACAGGCTGCCTACTCACCTCCTGACGCGGCGGCGCGCGGTGGACCTGTGCCGCGTGCGCAGCAGCCTCTGTTCGCCCCGGCGCTGACCCCGCCCGCGTCCGGATCTCGGAGGTGACATGCCCGCACCAGCACGCGTGGACCCGCGCGGTCCCCGCTTCGCGGCGGCCGTGACCACGGTCGTCCTCGCGGTCGTGCTGGTCACCGGCTGGTGGCCGGTACTCGCCGCGCAGGCCGTGGTGTTCGCCGTCGGCGCCCTCGCCGGGCCGACGGCCACGCCGTACGCGCTGCTGTACCGCCGGTTCGTCGCGGGCCGCCTGGCACCGCCCGCCGAACGCGAATCCGTGGCGCCGCTGCGTTTCGCCCAGGCGGTCGGCCTCGCCTTCGCCGTCGTCGGCACCGTCGGCTACGTCGCCGGACTCACCGCCCTCGGCATGGTGGCGACCGCGCTCGCGCTGTTCGCGGCGCTGCTCAACGCGGTCTTCAACGTCTGTCTCGGCTGCCAGGTGTATCTGCTGTTGCAGCGGGTCACACCCCGTACCGAGCGCGCCTGAACCGGACACGACGGCCGTCAGCGCCCGCGCCCGACCCCTGATCGATTCCTGCGAGTGAGAGAAAGAGAGTGCCGCCCATGAGTCGCGAAGACGTCCTGGTCACCACGGACTGGGCCGAGCAGAACCTGAATACCTCCGGTGTGGTGTTCGCCGAGGTCGACGAGGACACGACCGCCTACGACGGGGGGCACATCCCCGGCGCCGTGAAGATCGACTGGAGGAACGAGCTGCAGGACCCGGTGCGTCGCGACTTCGTCGACAAGGCCGGGTTCGAGAACCTGATGTCGGCGAAGGGCATCGGCAACGACGACCTGGTGATCCTCTACGGCGGGAACAACAACTGGTTCGCCGCCTACGCCTACTGGTACTTCAAGCTCTACGGCCACGACCGGGTCAAGCTCCTCGACGGTGGCCGCAAGAAGTGGGAGCTCGACGGGCGTGAGCTGGTCACCGGCGACGTGACGCGGGAGCGGACGAACTACACCGCGCAGGAGCAGGACCCGTCGCTGCGCGCGTTCCGCGACGAGGTCGTGCAGGCGATCAACACGAAGAACCTGGTGGACGTGCGCTCGCCCGACGAGTTCTCCGGCAAGCTGCTGGCGCCCGCCCATCTGCCGCAGGAGACGGCGCAGCGGGCCGGGCACATCCCGAGCGCGGTCAACGTCCCGTGGTCGAAGGCGGCCAACGAGGACGGCACGTTCAAGTCCGCCGAGGAGCTGGAGCAGCTCTACAAGGATGCGGGGCTGGACACCTCCAAGCCGACCATCGCTTACTGCCGCATCGGCGAGCGCTCCAGCCACACCTGGTTCGCCCTGCACGAGCTGATCGGGCTGTCCGACGTGAAGAACTACGACGGTTCGTGGACCGAGTACGGTTCGCTGGTGGGCGTGCCGGTGGAGACGGGGGAGAAGTGATGAGCGACGGATGCGGCGCCCCGGCGCAGACCGCCACGGCGGCCGACGCCGATACGAACGGCCAGGTGGTCGTCGCGGGCCGGGTGACCGGCGGCGACGGTCCGCTCGGCGGTGCCTTCGTGCGGCTGCTCGACTCCGGAGGCGAGTTCACCGGCGAGGTGCAGGCCTCCCCGGACGGTGACTTCCGCTTCTACGCCGCGCCGGGCACCTGGACCGTGCGCGCGCTGCACCGCACGGGCTCGGGTGAGACTTCGGTGACCGCCGACGCCCCGGGCGTCCACCAGGTGACGATCCCGGTCGCCTGACCCCTGTTGTCATGTCGTCAAGGCCTCCTTCACTGCGTTGAACGCAGTGAAGGAGGCCTTGACTGCACCGGGAGTGCGGTGTGACGTGAGGCCCGGGGGACGGTCGGCGCGGTCGAGGACGGGTTATCCTGCCGGGCGTGGAGATTATCTTTACGACGTTGCTGGTGTTGGCCATCGTCGCGTCCACGTGGTTCGGCGGCTACGTGGTGTACCGGCTCTACTCCGACAAGCGCTGAGCGTAAAGTCCGATGACCAGCGGTGACGACGCGATCCGGGCCGCCGCCGAGCGGGCCGAGGTGACCGGCAGGCGCAACATCCCACAGCTCGACGACCTGCCCATCCCGACGGATACGGCGAACCTGCGCGAGGGCGTCGAGTTCAACGACGCTTGCCTGGCGCTGCTGCCGCTCGTCGGCGTGTGGCGCGGCGAGGGCGAGGTCAGCTATCCGACGATGGAGCGCTCGTACCGGTTCGCGCAGCAGATCACGATCTCCCACGACGGCAGGCCGTTCCTCCACCACGAAGCCCGCGCCTGGCTGCTCGACGACGACGGCGAGGTGCTTCGCCCTGCCGCCCGTGAGACGGGGTGGTGGCGGCCCCAGCCCGACGACACCATCGAGCTGCTGCTGACACACTCCACCGGCATCCTCGAGCTGTACTACGGCAAGCCGAAGAACCAGGCGGCGTGGGAACTGGGCACCGACGCGGTGGTGCGCTCGTCCAGCGCCAAGGAAGTCACGGCGGCCAAGCGGCTTTACGGCATCGTCAACAACGGCGACCTCGGCTACGTCGAGGAGCGGGCGATGCAGGGGCAGCAGATGACCCCGCACTGCTCGGCTCTGCTCAAGCGCATCGTCGGCTGAGCCGACACGAACACCCCGTCGGCTGAGCCGACACGAACAGCCTCATCGGGTGGGCCGACACCGGCACCCCGTCGGCTGAGCCCGGACCGGACCGGGTTCCTCCCCTGCCGGGTTGGCGGGGTCGTCGGGTCCGTCGGCCCGGCACAGCTCTCCCGAGGGTTCCGCGACGGGCAACTCGCCGACCCGCCAAGGTCAACTCGCCGACGCGACCGGGCAACTCGCCGGCCCGGAAGGGGCAACTCGCGGGCCAGTGGGCGTGCGGTGAGATCAGGTGTACTGGGCGTCGTAGGCCCGCGCCAGTTCGGCGTGCGCGGATGTCGAGTCGGGCAGCGGGGTGCCGTCGAGGGTGTGCACACGGGTCAGTTTGCGCACCGATGACGCCAGGAACACGCCGTCGGCCGTGTGGAGTTCCTCGCCGGGCACCGGCTCCACCTTCGTCGCCCAGCCCGCGGCCTCGGCCGCGCGGAACACGGCACGCTGGGTAGTGCCCGGCAGGATGCCCACGGTCGGCGGGGACGTGTAGAGCGTGCGCCCCCGGGCCACGACCACGCTCGACGTCGGCCCCTCCAGCAGGGACCCGTCGGTGGCGGTGAACACCACGTCGTCCGCGCCGCGCCGGGCCGCCTCCCGCAGCGCCGCCATGTTGACGCCGTAGGACAGCGTCTTGGCCCCGAGCAGCAGCCACGGCGCGCGCTCGGCCAGGTCGGACGCGAAGCCCCGGTCGAGACTCACCACCGCGACGCCCTCGGCGCGCGCCCGCCGGACCTTCTCCTCGATCTCCATCCCCAGCGCATAGGCGAGAGGCTCGGCGTACGGATCGCCCTCGACGCCGCGCGTGTAAACCAGCTTGACCGCGATCTCGGGGCCACCGCTCCAGTTGTCGATGACCAGCCGGACGGCGCGCTCCCACGCGGAGAGGTCGGGCTCGGGCAGATCGAGCATGTGCGCCGAGCGTGCGAGCCGGTCCAGGTGCGGCCCGAGCTCCCTCGGCACGCCGTCGGCCACCAGAACGGTCTCGAAGATCCCGTCCCCCCGCAGCAGCCCGAGGTCATCGACACGGACGTGCGGCTGGTCGGGGTCGGCGAGGGTTCCGTCGAGGAAGGCGAGCACGCGCATGGACCCACCGTACTCACCAGCACCCCGCGGGCACCCGCGACACGCTTCTCGCCGCCCGTCCCTCGATCGTGCCCGCCGACCACCCACCACGCGCGCACCGCCGGCACCCACCACCCGGGCCGACCCGCCGACAGGCCGCCACCACTCCCG
>NZ_KB912705.1:38538-47006 GCF_000383795.1 Saccharomonospora saliphila YIM 90502 | reverse complement strand
CAGTGGCAACGCGGTGTTGATTCGCTCCGAGCGCATGCCCAGCACCGCCGCCGCCAGCTCGACCAGCCTCCCTCGACCTGATCGACCGCGGCGTCGCGGGTGAGGCGGGTTCCGGATCGCGCCGCTCGGTGCCCGGGTCGTCGGGTAACCCGGATTCACGGACCCTCCGGTGTCCACGGCTTCGGACTCGGCCCTGCGTGCGGACGCGGACTCGGTGGACAGGGATTCGCGGACGTTCTGGGCCACCGTCGTGATCGATCCGTTGTTCAGGAGTTTCACGGTGGGAGTTGATTTGGAACTCGTGCTCGACCCGGTTGCGGAACTCCATGAACATCAGGGAGTCCATGCCCATCTTCTTCAGTGGCAACGCGGTGTTGATTCGCTCCGAGCGCATGCCCCGGAGCCGGGTATCACGGAGGGCAGGTCGTCTTCGAGGGAACCGTCGGCGAGCTGCGTGCCAGCGACACCCTCTGGGCACCGCGTGCGCCGCCGCGCTGGACACCGCACTCGACACCGCGCTCAGTTGAAGCGTTCGCGCGAGGCCAGCTCGCCCCAGTAGTCGCGCAGGTTCTCGAACGCCTCGGACACCTCGTCCACCGCGTTGCGGCGCAGGGCGTCGAGGATGGCGTGCACCTCGTCGGCCGAGGTGTCGGTGGCCAGCACCGGGTCCTCGATGAGCTGCACGAGGCCGCCGTAGTCGAGTTCCACGGCGGAATTCGGGTGGAAGTTGGCCAGCCAACGCCGGGTCTCGGCGAGGATGCGCGCGGGGCCGCCGCTGTCCCCCACCACCTCGGAGACCAGGTGTTCGGCCTCGATGACGCGGTCCTGTGCCTCCGACATCGCCACCCGCCAGGACACTTCCCGGATCGGGTCGTCCGGTCCCGTGCCGAGCACGATGCGACGCTCGTCCGGGTCGACGAGCGTGAACCACGGCAACGGCACGGTCCAGTTCGTGGACAGCACGTGCATGGTCGTCCCGCGCAGGTCACGCAGGGCCGCGTTGGCCCGGCCGCGCACCTCCTCGGCCGAGACACCGCTCGAATCGAGCACCGCCGCCCGCAGCGCGGGGTGCGACTCGTCGAGGAAGCTGGTCAGCGCGGCGGCCGCGCGGACGCGCACCTCGAGCGGGCAGATCAGCGGCTCCGTACCGAGGTCGAGATCGGTGTCGGTCACCGGCACCTCGCCGGGGTCGAGCACCAGTACGTCCGTCAGCGCGCTGGTGGTCGGCCGACCGTCCGGCCGTTCGGCGGGCAGCACACGCGCGGGGCTGGAGACCTGCGACCGCAGCCACAGCTCCTGCTCGCGGGCGACGGCGTCGCCGGGGGACAGCTCGGCCGTCTCGACGGCCTTCTCCAGCAGCGCGTCCGGGGGGTCGCCGAAGACCGAGAGCGGTTCGTACACCCGGAGGTAGGCCGCGAACGGACGAAGCACCCGTGAATCGTGACACGTCGGCGACGATCGCCGGGCACCGGCTGGTCCCGCGCCGGGAAGTCGGGAGATACTGTCAGCCGTCGCACACCGTGCCACGTCGCACGGCCGCCGGTCGGCACGGTACGGTGTATTGAGGAAAGTAGTCGAGACGACGCGGGGCCGCCGATTTCCCCCGGCCGCCCCGCCCCTGTGCAAGGGGGTCGAGCCATGGGGCGCGGCCGAGCTAAGGCCAAGCAGACGAAAGTGGCCCGGGAGCTCAAGTACAGCGTTCCCACCACGGACTTCGATGCACTGCAACGTGAGCTGTCGAGCAACTCGTCGAACGACAGCCATGAGGACGAGGACCGGTACGAGGACCCGTACGACGACGGGTACGACGACTACCGCCGCTGAATCGCCGTGTGCGCGAGGGTGAACCCGGGCACCACGGCCCGAGTTCGCCCTCGCGTTCCACGTCCGGCACTCCGCGAGACCCCACGCGTACCCGCCCGCGCGCCGACCGGCGGCGGGGCCGATACCCTGCGCTCGTGGATTCCCAGCTCCGAGTCGGGCTGGTCGGTGCGGGCTCGTGGGCGAGCAGGGTGCACGCACCCGGCCTGGCCGATCACCCCGCGACCGTGCTCAGTGCCGTATGGACGCGACGGCCCGATGCGGCGACCGCGCTCGCGCACGAGCACGCCGCCGAGGTGGCCGGTAGCTTCGAGGACCTGCTCGACAGGGTCGACGCGGTCGCGTTCGCCGTCCCGCCGTCGGTGCAGGCCGAACTCGCTCCGCACGCGGCACGCGCGGGCAAGCACCTGATCCTGGAGAAGCCGCTCGCGCCCGACCTCGCCCGCGCCGAGCGGGTGGCCGAGTCGGTGGCCGACGCCGGTGTGGCGGCACTACTCATGCTGACCCTGCGGTACGCGTTGCCGACGCGGGACTGGCTCGCCGGGCTCGCCGACGTCGGTGGCTGGGCGGGCGGCAGCGGGCGCTGGCTCTCCGGCGCGTTGCTGTCCGACCGGTACGGCAACGCCGTGTGGCGGCACGAACTGGGCGCGCTCGGCGACATCGGCCCGCACGTGTTCGACCTGCTCGACGCCGCGCTCGGCGAGATCACCTCGGTGCTCGCCGCGCGGCACACCGACGGCGACCTGTGGCACGTGCTGTTCGAACACGCGGGCGGGGCGACCAGTACCGCCACGCTGGCCGCACGCCTGCCCGTCACCCCGACGGCGGTCGAGTTCGCGGTGTACGGCGAGCACGGGCTGCGGCTGCTCGGCCGCGAGCCCGACGGCGCGGCCACCTCGTACACCGCGCTGCTCGACGATCTCGCCGCGCTGGTGGACAGCGGCATCCGCACCCACCCCTGCGACGTCACACGCGGGGTGCACCTCCAGCGCGTCCTCGCCGACTGCGCACGCGTCGCCGAGCCGTGACCGGCGCCACCTCCGACGCGTGACCGGCTCCGCCCCCGGCACGGAGACCCCGCGGAGCCGGGTGCGGGGGCGGAGCCGGACTCGCACCGGTCAGCGCGGCGTGGGTGTGCGACGGCGGTCCAGTGCCCGGCGCGCGTGCGGGCGCAGCACCGGCCACAGCAGCACGAGCGCGACGACGGCGTAGACCGTCACGGCCATCGGCGAGTTCACCAGCCCGACGAGGTCGCCTTCGCTGATCTGGAGCGCCCGCCGCATCTGCAACTCGGCAGCGGGCCCGAGGATCACCCCGACCACGGCGGGCAACACCGGCAACCCGTACCGGCGCATGACGAACCCGATCACGCCGATCACGAACAGCAGCACCAGGTCGATCGGCTGGCCACCCACCGCGTAGGCCCCGAGGGAGGCGAAGAACAGAATCCCGGCGTAGAGGTACGGACGCGGAATGCGCAGCAGCTTCGCCCACAGCGGCGCCAGCGGCAGGTTGATGACCAGCAACAGCACCAGGCCCACGAACAGGCTGGCGATCAACGTCCAGACCAGGCTCGCCTCCCGTTCGAACAGCAACGGGCCGGGCTGGATGCCGTACTGCTGGAACGCCGCCAGCATCACCGCGGCCACCGCCGTGGTGGGCAGGCCCAGGGTCAGCATCGTGACCAACGTGCCCGCGGCCGACGCGCTCGCCGTCGACTCCGGGCCCGCGACGCCCTCGACGGCGCCGTGTCCCCACTCGTCGCGGTGGCGCGACAGCCGCTTCTCGGTGACGTAGGACAGAAACGTCGGGATCTCCGCACCGCCCGCGGGAATCGCGCCGAACGGGAAGCCGATCACCGGCCCCCGCAGCCACGGGCGCCAGGTGCGCCGCAGCTCGTCGCGTCCGAGCCACGGCCTGCCCACGGGCAGCGCCCGCTCGGGTGTGCGGCGCAGGCGCGCGGCCACCCACAGCGACTCCCCCACGGCGAACAGCCCGACGGCCACGATCACGACATCGATCCCGTCGGCAAGGTGCAGCGAACCGAACGTCAGCCGCTCCTGCCCGGTGAGCACGTCGAGCCCGATCAACCCGATGGTGAGCCCGGTCAGCAGGGAGGCGAACCCGCGCACGCGGGACCGGCCGAGCACCGAGGTCACCGCGACGAAGGCGAGCACCATCACGGCGAAGTAGTCCGGAGCCCCGATGTTGACCGCCAGCGACGCGACGATCGGCGCGAGGAACACCAGTGCGAGCGTGCCGACCGTGCCGCCGACGAAGTTGCCGATCGCCGCGGCCGCGAGGGCCTGCGGCCCCCGGCCGCGCTTCGCCATCGGGTAGCCCTCCATGGCGGTCACCACCGAGGCGCTCTCTCCCGGCGTGTTCAGCAGGATCGAGGTCGTCGACCCGCCGAACATCCCGCCGTAGTAGATGCCCGCGAAGATGATGAACGCCGCCGTGGGTTCCAGTCCGTAGGTCACGGGCAGCAGGAGGGCCACGGCCATCGCGGGGCCGATACCCGGTAACACTCCGATCGCGGTGCCGAGCACCACGCCGAGGGCGGCGAAGGCCAGGTTGGCGGGGGTCAGCGCCGCGCCGAACCCGTCCAGCAGCAGTGAGATCGTCTCCATGACTAGACCACCCCCATCAGCGGTCCGGTGGGCAACGGGACGCCGAGCAACCGGTCGAACGCCACCCAGGTCAGCACCGAGACACCGGCGGCCACGAGCGGGTCGCGCACCGTGTTCCGGCTGCCGAGCGCGTAGGCGGCGCCCCAGAACAACAGCGCCGAGGACGCCGGGAACCCGATCAGCTCGATCAGCACCGCGTTGGCGAGGAACACCCCGGACAGCAGCAGCACGGTGCGCAGGTCCACGGCGGTGTCGAGGTCGACGTCCTCTCCGCCCTCGGCCTCACCGCGCCCGCCGCGCAGCACGTCCCTGGCGAGCAGCACGGCCACCAGCACGAGCAGCGAGCCGACCACCATCGGCACCGCGGTGGGCCCGAGCGGACCACGCTGCGTGAAGTCGGTGGACAGGGTCAGCGCGTCGGTGAGCACAAGCGCCCCGAGCAGCAGCAGGAACGCGCACAGGCCGAGTTCGGAGTGTTCCCGCCACCAGTGCCGCCCCCGGGCGGGGCGCGCCGCGTCGTCGTGTGTCGTCGTGCTCATGCCAGCCCCAGCTCCGTCAGCACCGAGACCACCCGGTCCCGTTCGTCCGCGAGGAAGGACGCGAACTCGTCCCCGGTGGCGAACGCGTCGCTCCACCCGTTGCGCCGCAGCGCTTGGCGCCACTGCTCGGTGCCGTGCAGGCGGGTGAACAGGTCGATGAGCCGGTCGCGTGCCTCGGCCGACAGTCCGGGCGGGGCCACGACGCCGCGCCAGTTGGTGAAGCTGACGTCGACCCCGGCCTCGCGCAGCGTCGGCGCGTCGATGCCCGGCACCCGCTCCGGCGCGGTCACCGCAAGCGCACGCAGTTCCCCGGCCTCGATCTGGTCGCGGGTCTCACCGATGCCGGACACCCCGAACGCCACTTCTCCGCCGAGCACGGCCGCCATCAGCTCGCCGCCCCCGTCGAAGGAGATGTAGTTGACCTCGGTGGGGGACAGGCCGACCGCCTCGGCGGTCAGCATCGGCGCGAGGTGATCGGGCCCGCCCGGGGACGACCCGCCGCCCACGGGCATGCCGCCGGGGTCGGCCCGCCACGCGTCGAGCAACTGCCCGATGTCGCGGTAGGGCGAGTCCTTGCCGACGACGATGATGTCCGACTCCTCGGTCAGCTTCGCGATCGGCGTGGTGTCGTCCAGCGTGGCGGGCGAAGAGTTGGTGTAGACCGAGCCGACCACGCCCAGTCCCATCGACATCGCGAGCCTGCCGTTGCCGCGCTCGCCGACGATCCTGCCGAGTCCGACCGTGCCGCCCGCCCCGGGGAGGTTGAACACCTCGATCGGCCCGTTGAGGTCGTTGTCCTCGATGGTCTTGGCCGCCGTGCGCGCGGTGATGTCGTACCCGCCGCCGGGAGTGTTCGGCACGAGGAAGCGCAGCCCGGGGATGCGCGTTCCCGTGTCGTCGTCGCCGCCTGACACCAGCGGCGGCACCACCAGGACGAGCAGCGCCGCGCAGAGCACGGACAACCACGTCTTCGGTCTGCTCATTCTCACCTCACTGTGAGCCTCGACACTCGGACGGCCCGGGTCGCGCCGGGCCGGGGGACATCCTGCGCCGCACGCACGCACCTGTCTCGGTTGCGCGCACAACGGTTGTTGTGGTCGTTGTGGTCACGCCCGGGGGGCCGTCGCGGGTGTCATAGTGAGGCCCATGCGTGGCAGGCCATCGCTGGCCCGGCAGTTGCTCGGCTGGCAACTGGTGATCGTGTTCGCCGTGCTCGGCTGCGTGGTCGGCTTCTCGGTGCTGGAGTCGCGGGCGAACTTCACCGACGTCGAAGGGCGCAAGCTGCTGTCGGTGGCCGAACGCGTCGCGGCCACACCCGGGATGCGGCGGAGCCTGGCCGACCCGGTGAACCGAGACGCGCTGCCCGTCTTCGCCGAGAGCGCGCGCAGCCTGTCGGGCGTGGACCACGTCATCATCACCGGTCCGGACCGCACGGTGCTGACCTCCCCGGACCCGGACCAGCTCCGCACCGCCCTGCCGCTGGGCGCGAGCACCGCCGAGCGGGGCAGGGCCTGGGTCGGGACGGTCGGCGACTCCCTTCAGGCCCACGTTCCGGTGATCGGCGACGACGGAGCCCTGACCGGGATCGTCGTCGCGGGCACACGCACACCCGGCCTCTTCGAGAGCGCGGCGAACCGGCCCGCCGACACGCTCGCGCTGATCGGGATCGCGACTGTGCTGGGCATCGCCGGATCGCTGCTGTTGGCACGCCGGGTGAAGCGGCAGACGCTCGGCCTGGAGCCCCGGGAAATCACCGGGCTGGTGGAACATCGGGAGGCGCTGCTGCACGGCATCCGCGAGGGTGTGGTGGCCCTCGACCAGCAACACCGGATCACGCTGGTCAACGACCACGCGCGGACGCTGCTCACCCTGCCGGACGACTGTGTCGGCGCCACCGTGGACGAACTCGACATCAGCTCCCGGCTCCGCGAGGTGCTGACCGGCCGGACCGGCGGCACCGACGAGATCGTGCTGCGGGCGGGACGGGTGCTCGTCCTCAACCGGATGCCGGTGGAGCGGTCCGGCCGGACCCTCGGCGCCGTCGTGACCCTGCGCGACCGCACCGAGCTGACGACGCTGCGGGAGGAACTGGAGGCCGCCACCCGCTCCACCGACACGCTGCGCGCCCAGGCACACGAGTTCACCAACCGCCTCCACACCATCGCGGGGCTGATCGAACTCGGCGAGTACGACGAGGTCCGCGACTACGTCGACCTGATCGGACGCACCCGCGAGGAGTGGCACGAGCACGTCGGCGCCCGCGTGCACGACACGGCCGTGGCGGCGCTGCTGATCGCCAAGGCCAGCCTCGCCGCCGAGCAGGGCGTCGGCCTGCGCCTGACCGAGGACAGCGCGCTGGGCGAGGCCGACGAGCGGCTGTCGTCCGACCTCGTCACCGTGCTCGGCAACCTCGTGGACAACGCGCTCGACGCGGCACGTTCCGGCGGTGCGGCCGAGGCGTTCGTGGAGGTGGACATCCGGCAGGACGACCACGCCGTGTCGGTGCGGGTGCGCGACTCGGGACCGGGCGTGGCGCCCGAGATCGCGACCGAGGTGTTCACCCACGGATTCACCACCAAGGCGGCCGAGCACGGCGGCGGGCGCGGCCTCGGCCTCGCGCTGACGCGGCAGGCGTGCCGGCGGCGTGGCGGCTCGGTCGAGCTGCGCAACGACGGCGGGGCGGTGCTCACAGCGACCTTGCCCTACGTCCGCGCCCCGGAGAGGGTGAGCCCGTGATCCGGACGCTGGTGGTCGACGACGACTTCATGGTGGCGAAGGTGCACGGCGGCTATGTCCGCCGCACCCCCGGGTTCGACGTGGTGGGCACCGCGCACACCGGCGCGGAGGCGCTGCGGGCGGCCCGCGACCTGCGGCCCGACCTCGTGCTGCTCGACATCTACCTGCCCGACCTCGACGGCCTCGCGGTGTTGCGGGAACTGCGCGGCGAGCGGGAAACCTCGGACGTCGACGTGGTCGTGATCACCGCCGCGCGCGACGTGGACACGGTGCGCCAGGCGTTGCGCGGCGGCGCGGCGCACTACCTCATCAAGCCGTTCTCCTATCCCGCGCTGCGCGAGCAGCTCGACCACGTCGGCTCACGGCACCGCGCACTGGAGCGCCTCTCGGCCGACGCGGCCGCCCGGCAACAGGACGTGGACGCCGTGTTCGGCGGGAGGACACCCGGCACGGCAACCCTGCCGAAAGGACTCACCGAGCAGACCGCCGAGCTGGTCCGCGACGCGCTCACCGCGCACCCCGAGGGCCTTTCGGCCTCCGAGTGCGCGCGTCTGACCAGCCTGTCGAGGCCGAGCGCCCGGCGTTACCTCGAACACTTCGCCGAGACGGGCCGCGCGGAGGTACGTCTTCGCTACGGCGGCACGGGCCGCCCCGAACGCCAGTACCACTGGCTGGCCCGCCCGGCGCGGTGACGGCGGATTCCCCGCCGCCGGACGGTCGCGCTGACCCGGCGGCGGTGTGC
>NZ_KB912705.1:19975-38438 GCF_000383795.1 Saccharomonospora saliphila YIM 90502 | reverse complement strand
GTTCCTGCGAGCCCTTCGTCGGCTTCGTCGGACGGCGGCGACTCGGCGGCGGCGCGGCGGCCTCGCGCAGCACGGCCGCCAGCCGTCTGCGCGCCTCCTGCCGGTTGCGCCGCTGTGCACGGTGCTCACTCGCCACGATCGTGAGCACACCACCCGCGAGCCGGTGATCCAGCCGGGCGAGCAGCCGCCTGCGCAGGTCGTCCGGCACCGCGGGCGAACGCGCGACGTCGAACGAGAGCTCCACCCGCGACGACGTGGTGTTCACGCCCTGTCCACCGGGGCCGGAGGACCGCGAAAAGCGCTCGGACAGCTCCGACTCCGGCACCACGAGGCGCCCCGTCACCCGCAGCTCGTCCAGCACCGCCACACCGTCCGGCCTCAGAACCGGGGGTGGTCACCGGTGAGCACGGCACGCGGCTCGTCGTCGTCCTCGGCGCGGCGCACCTCGCCGAGCACCCACGCGGGCACGTGCCGCGCCGTGAGCACGGCCAGCGCACGGTCCACGTCCTCGGGGGAGACGACCGCGACCATGCCCACGCCCATGTTGAACGTGCGTTCCATCTCCACCCGCTCGACCCGGCCGCGCTGCTCGATCAGCCGGAACACCGGGTCCGGGGTCCAGGTGTGCCGTTCGAGGTGGGCCACGAGTCCCTCCGGCATCACCCGCGCGAGATTGGCCTTCAGTCCACCACCGGTGATGTGCGCGAACGTGCGCACGTCGGCCTCGGCGACCAGCGCGAGGCAGTCCTTGGCGTACACACGGGTCGGTTCGAGCAGCTGCTCCCCGAGCGTGCGGCCGAACTCCTCGACGTGGCCCTCCAGCGGCATCCGCGCGACGTCCAGCAGCACGTGCCGGGCCAGTGAGTACCCGTTGGAGTGCAGGCCCGACGACCCGAGACCGATCACGACGTCACCGGGCCGCACCAGCTCGGGCCCGAGCACGGCGGAGGCCTCCACGACTCCCACTCCGGTGGCGGAGAGGTCGTACTCGTGCTCGCCCATCATGCCCGGGTGCTCGGCGGTCTCACCACCCAGCAGCGCACAGCCCGCCTGCACGCACCCCTCGGCGATACCGGCGACGATGGCCTCGACTCTCTCGGGCACGACCTTGCCGACGACGATGTAGTCCTGGAGGAACAGCGGCTCCGCCCCGGTGACCACCAGGTCGTCCACGACCATGGCCACGAGGTCGATGCCCACGGTGTCGTGCTTGTCCAGCGCCTGCGCGACGGCGATCTTGGTGCCGACCCCGTCGGTGGACGAGGCGAGCAGAGGTTCCTGCCAGCGTCCCGCCTTCAGCGAGAACAGCCCGGCGAAACCGCCGACACCGCCGACCACCTCGGGCCTGCCCGCGCGGGCGGCGTGCGGCTTCAGCAGCTCGACTGCCTTGTCACCGGCGTCGATGTCGACACCGGCAGCGGCGTACGTGGCGCTCGTGGACTCGGTCACGAGGCGGACTCCATCCTCACTTCGACGGGTTAGGGACGCCGGACGGCATCCTCGGCACCGTACCCCTCCGGCGTGGTCGGGGCGGACACCGTGCTCCGCTCACCCGTGCCCAGATTCTCCAGCAGATGCTTGCCGATGAGCGCGTCCTCCGGCAGCGAAATGGGGTACTGGCCGTCGAAGCAGGCGGCGCACAGCCGGGACGCGGGCTGCTCCGACGCGGCGACCAGGCCGTCCAGCGAGACGTAACCCAGCGAATCAGCCCCGATCGACCGGCGAATGCCGTCCTCGTCGGCGCCGTTGGCGACCAGCTCCGCCCGGGAGGCGAAGTCGATGCCGTAGAAGCAGGGCCAGCGCACCGGTGGCGAGGCGATCCGTACGTGCACCTCCAGCGCCCCCGCCTCGCGCAGCATCCGCACCAGCGCACGCTGGGTGTTGCCGCGCACGATCGAGTCGTCCACGACGACGAGCCGCTTGCCGCGGATCACCTCGCGCAGCGGATTGAGCTTGAGCCGGATGCCGAGCTGACGGATGGTCTGAGACGGCTCGATGAACGTGCGCCCGACGTAGCCGTTCTTGACCAGGCCCGACCCGTACGGCACGCCGGAGGCCGCCGCGTAGCCGATCGCGGCGGGGGTGCCGGACTCGGGCACCGGGATGACCAGGTCGGCGTCGGCCGGGTGCTCCTCGGCGAGCTTGCGGCCGATCTCCACCCGGGTGGCGTGGACGCTGCGCCCGGCGATCGTGGTGTCCGGCCGCGCCAGGTAGACGTACTCGAACACGCAGCCCTTCGGCTCCGGGTTCGCGAACCGCACCGAGCGCAGGCCGCTCGCGTCGACGGCGATCAGCTCACCGGGTTCGACCTCGCGCACGACCGACGCGCCCACGATGTCGAGTGCCGCGGTCTCGCTGGCCACCACCCAGCCGCGTTCCAGCCTCCCGAGCACGAGCGGGCGGACCCCGTGCGGGTCGCGCGCGGCGTAGAGGGTGTCCTCGTCGGCGAAGGCCAGGCAGTACGCGCCGCGTACGGTCGGCAACAGCTCGGCGGCGGCCGTCTCGATCCCCTTGTCGGCGGCGGCGTCCGCCAGCAGGCCGCAGAGCAGGTCGGAATCCGTGGTGGCGCCGTCACGGTCGACGACACCGCGTTCCCGCGCACGCTCGTCCAACTCGTGTGTGTTGACGAGGTTGCCGTTGTGCCCCAGGGAGAGACCCGTGCCCGCGGCCGTCGTCCGGAACGTCGGCTGGGCGTTCTCCCAGCTCCCGCTTCCGGTGGTCGAGTAGCGACAGTGCCCGACGGCGACATGCCCCTGCAACGAGGACAGCACCTGCTCGTCGAAGACCTGGCTGACCAGCCCGAGGTCCTTGAAGACCACGATCTGGCCACCGTCCGAGACCGAGATCCCCGCCGCCTCTTGTCCCCGGTGCTGGAGAGCGTAGAGGCCGTAGTAAGTCAGTTTGGCGACGTCCTCACCGGGCGCCCACACCCCGAAGACACCGCACTCCTCACGAGGCTCGGCCTCGATCTGTTCCACCGGAAGGCTCCCCTGCATACGAGAACGGGCCGCCCCCAGTGTAGTGCCGAGGGGGCGGCCCGTTCCCGTGATGTCGCGCTCAGCGCGGCGGTCACGGCGTGCCCGCGCACGGTCGGCCATGGCCTGCCCGCGCGCGATTGGACACGGCGTGCCCATGCGCGGTCGGCGGCCGTCTCGCGCCGGTCAGCCCGTGGCCGCCAGCCACTTGGCTCGGCCGCGGGTGCCCGGAACCCAGCAACCGCGCGCGCTCGCCGTGCGCCGCCCACTCTGCGGCTCGACCGACGGCTCGGGCAACGCGAGCAGGTCGTCGATCACCTCGCGCATTTCGCCCGTGCGCTGCCAGAGAACGGTGCGCGGCGCGAGGATGTTGTCCTCGTCGCCCGGCATCCGGCTCGCCGTCACCTCGTCCTCGGCGTCGAGGCGGACGACGTCGACGACCGGCCCGTGGGCCCGGACACCGACGATCGTGACGATCTCGCCGCTGTCGTCGCGCGGATGCACGAACTGGAAGCCCTGCTCGATCAGGCGCCCGAGCGCGCGCTCGACGTCGGCCGCGTCGTTGTCGCCACCCTCCTGCTCCGTGGGCTGGGACGTGGTGGCCTGCTGGCCGGTGGCCTCGTGCCCGGCGGCCGGAAGCGTCGTGCCCCCGCTCGGAGTGGCACCGTCGACAGTGGTCGTCTCAGACGGCGAGGTCATCGAACTCACCGTCCTTCACGCCGTCGAGGAAGGCGGCGATCTCGGCGCGGGTGTAGACCAGCGCCGGACCGCGGGGATCACGCGAGTTCCGCATCGCGATCTCGCCGGTGCGCAGCGACGCGACCTCGACGCAGTTGCCCATCGAGCCGCTGTACGCGCTCTTGCGCCACGCCACGTCCGTGAGCAGCTCCGAAGAGATTCCGTTGCGAATCGTCCTCGCCATGATCCTCACCTTCCCGACTTACACCATTGGAGGATGCATCTGCATGTGCAGTTGGTTGTGCACCGACCGTAGCACGTGCCCGTGCAGGTGTGGATGCACGTGCAGATACACGGGCATCAGCTCTTCGTCACACCATGACCCAACTCACACCGGAACAACCACCCCGCGCGAGTTGTCCCCTCCCGGCCCGCGAGTTGCCCTTTCCTGCGCGCGAGTTGCCCCTCCCGGCGCGCGAATTACCCCGTGAGCCGTGAGCCCAGCGAGTTGTCCGTCGCGCCGGACCTGTTCATGGCCAGGGAGCGGACTGTTCACGTCCGCGATGTGGCTACCGACCGAGAGCTACCCCGCCCCGGATGCGGGCGGCACGGAAAGGCCCGTCGCGAAGGGGAAGGCGGTTCGCAGAGGGACGGGGAACTCGCAGGCGTCGGGGCGATGGGCGAGCCGGAGGAACGAGCGGCGGGCGGGAGAAAGACCAACTCGCGGACCGGAAGGGGCAACTCGCAGGCGGGGAAAGGGCAACTCGCGCACCGGAAGGGGCAACTCGCCGGCCGGGGCGGGGCGAGAGGGCGGGTCAGGCGTCGGCGCGCACTTTGAGGAGCATCTGGCGGGAGCGTTCGGGAGTCTCGGCGTCCACGGCGAGCCGGTCGAGTGAGCGTCCGACCAGCTCGATCTCGTCCGGCCGGTCCAGGTAGAGCCCGCCGCCGATGTGCTCGATGTAGCCGATGTTGGGCAGTTCGGGCTCGGAGAACCGCAGCATCGTGAACGCGCCCTCGGCGGCGTACCCACTGCGCTCGTACGGCACCACCTGCACGGTCACGTGCGGCAGCGTGATCATCTCAAGGAGGTGGTCGAGCTGCTCCCGGTGAACACGACCGCCACCGATGGGCCGGTGCAGCACCGACTCGTCGAGCACCGCCCACAGGCGGGGCGCGTTGGGCCGGAACAGCAGCCGCTGGCGCCGCATGCGCAGCGCCACCCTGCCCTCGGCCTCGGCGCTGGCCGTCTCGGGCAAGCCGTGGGTGATGACCGCGCGGGCGTAGTCCTCGGTCTGCAACAACCCGGGCACGAACTGGAGCTCGTAGGTCTGGATCCGCGAGGCGGCCTCTTCGAGACCCACGAAGTCGTCGAACCATTTCGGCATGTAGTCGTTGAACTTCTGCCACCAGCCGGGCTGGTTCGACTCCTTGACCATGTCGAGGAAGACGGCACGCTCCTCGGAGTCGGCGACGCCGTACAGGGTCAGCAGGTCCTGCACATCGCGCTCCTTGAACCCGACCCTGCCGAGTTCGAGCCTGCTGATCTTCGACTCGGACGCGCGGATGTGGTATCCGGCGTCGGCCCGCGGGATGTCCGCGCGTTCGCGGAGACGGCGCAGCTGAGCCCCGAGGATCATTCTCCGGGCGGTGGGGCCGGTGCCCGGTTCAGCGACGGAGTCGTCGCGCGCAGCCATGCCGCCTTCCGTTCCTCTCTCTCGACACGCCGAGCTCCTCGTCCGGCCCGCAGAATCGTACCGGTGGAAACCATCCGATCACCGAAAGTACACCGCGAGCCGTGCCAGTCAAGTCACCGCCTCACCCGCACGCCGCCCCGTGCGGACCCGTTCGACGCGGGCCGGGGCGCGCGGGCCACACCCCTCGCTCACAGGCGCACGAGCGGCAGCCAGGACCCGAGTTCGGCCCTGGTGCCGGACGCGGTGACCCGGCCGGACTCCACGGCGTCGGTCCACTCCAGACGCCCGGCCGCGAGCGCGAGCCAGGTCTCCGGGTCGGTCTCGACCACGTTCGGCGGGGTTCCCCTGCTGTGCCGTGGCCCGGCTACACATTGGACGGCGGCGTACGGGGGAACGCGCACCTCGACGCTGCGCCCCGGCGCGTCGGCGGCGAGCGCGCGCAGGCTCAGCCGCACCGCCGTGGCCAGGTCACGGCGGGCGGGCGGCGGGGCCTGCCCACGCAGCCACGGGTCCACCGCGGCCATCGCGGCACGCAACTCGCCGGGATCGACGGACCGTGATTTCGGCATGTCCCCACAGTAAGGTGGGCCCACCAGCGAGCACACGGCACGACGTGGGGGAGCACATGGCGCAGCGTGACGACGCGGACCGCCTGGTGCCCGGGCCGACCGCGGCCACCAGGAAGCCGGCCATCACACGGGAGATGCGGGCCAACGCCCGGGCCAACCCGAACAGTTGGCTCTACGTGATCGACGAGGCGTTCGACCCGGACGGCCGCGTGCCGTCCTGGGCTGTCGTGGGCGCCTACCCGGTCAACGCCAACGGCGAGATCATCGACGACTTCCACCCGAACGAGCGTTATCGGCCCTCGCCGCGCGCGCTCGGCTACCCGGACCCGCACACCGATCTCGAACACCTTCTCCAACTGGTGCAGACCGGCCACCGGCCTGCCGGAGATCTCCCGGTCGCCGTGCTCGACGCGACGCTGTACGTCTACGCGTACTCCCCCGCGCAGCGGACCCTCGTCGGGTTCCATGACGTGGAGGGCACCGTGGTCGTCCCGGCCTGCACCGACCGGTCACTGGCGCCGGACGGCTGGCCGTGCGCCAGGGCGGTGCGCGGCCGGGACATCGTCGAGAGCCTGGCCGGACATCCGCTGGTGCTCAATCCGGACGATGTCGCCACGGCGCGGATCGCCGCGGGCGACCTCGTTCTCGCTCTCGCCCGCAATCGCTAACGACCGTTCCGCCTGGTGAAAAAAAATCACCCACCTTTTCCGGTTGTTTCCCGCCAGTTGGTGACATACCCGGCGCGGTGTGGGCACAATCAACACGTGGGCGAACACATTCGGTGAGTCGTCCACTGCGAGGGCATTACCAGGAAGAAGGGACAGAACCGATGAATGTCGGGCGGACGAGACGGCGGTCCATCGCCGCCGTGATCGCCGGTTCGGTCAGTGCGCTCCTGCTCGGCGCACTGGCCCCGGCGAACGCGGACCCTGCGGGCGAGGACACCGCGGACCAGCGGCAGGACCACGCGATGGGCTCGCAGATCAAGCGGGTCGAGGGCGACCGTTCCACACCGAGCTCGAAACGCAGCGCGCTTCAACCACGCGGATTGAACTCCGACGGAACCGAGGCGTACGCGACCGTCGAGGGAATCGACGTGAGCAGCTGGCAGGGCAACGTGGACTGGTCGTACTGGTGGAACCAGGGCAAGCGGTTCGCCTACGTCAAGGCCACCGAGAGCACCGGCTACACCAACCCGTACTTCGCGCAGCAGTACAACGGGTCCTACAACGTGGGCATGATCCGGGGCGCGTACCACTTCGCGCTGCCGGACCGCTCTTCGGGAGCGGAACAGGCGAACTACTTCGTCGACAACGGCGGCGGCTGGTCGGCCGACGGCAAGACCCTGCCGGGAGCACTCGACATGGAGTACAACCCGTACGGCCCCACCTGCTACGGCAAGAGCAAGTCGCAGATGGCGGCGTGGGTGCGCGACTTCCACGACACCTACCACTCGCGGACCGGCCGTTATCCGGTGATCTACACCTCCACGAGCTGGTGGGACCAGTGCGTGGGCAGCGCACAGAGCTTCTCGCAGACGTCCCCGCTGTGGGTCGCGCGGTACGACTCCTCGGTGGGCCCCCTGCCGTACGACTGGCCGTACCACACGTTCTGGCAGTACACGTCGACGCCGATCGACCAGAACGTGTTTAACGGCTCCTACGACCGGCTGCAGGTGCTGGCCACCGGCTGACACGGCGGCACCCGGCAGGTGCCCGGCGTCCGTCCTCACCGGCGCCGGGCACCTGTCCGCGCGCGCCGTGCCTGACGCCCCGGCTGAACCCGAGAGGGGCCGGAGGGGCAGAATGCGCGGGTCAAGCGTGGTCTGGGGGAACCACTGCCTCCGGGCCGGCGTCTGACGACCGGAAAGCGCACCAGGGGCGCCGCGATCCACGGAAGGCAGCACTGACGTCATGACGTACCCACCCCAGCCCGGCCAACCGCCGTACGGACAGCAGCCGGGCGGCCAGCCCGGCACCTACGACCAGGGTGGCTACCCGCAGTCCGGGGGCTTCCCGCAGCAGGGTGGCCAGTACCCGCCCACAACGTCCTACCCGCAGCAGGACCCGTCCGGCGGGCAGTACGGGCAGTACGGCCAGCCTCCGTACGGGCAGTACGGCCAGCCCCCGTACGGGCAGCATCCGTACGGGCAGCCGGGCGACGGGTTCGGCGGCGAGCCTCCGAAGAAGAGCAAGACCGGCCTGTGGATCGGCCTGTCCGCGGCGGCGGTCGCGGTCGTCGCGTTCCTGATCACCGGACTCGTCGCGCCGGGATTCCTGCTCGGCGACGACTCCGACGACAGCGGCGGCTCGGGCGACACCGCGTCCGGCACCCCGGGCGGAGGTGACTCGGGCGGCGCCACCGCGGTCGCCGAGCGGATCGCCGCCGCGCTCAACAACGGGGACACGGCCACGCTCACCGGTCTGACCTGTGCGGACGCCACGAGCAACGTCCAGCAGACGATCTCCATGTCCTCCCAGATCGGGAACGTCACCATGACCGGAGCCCCGCAGGAGTCCGGGAACACGGCCACCGTGGACGCGACGGCCGAGTTCCAGGGCGACACGGTCACCGTGAGCAACACGCTCGCGCGGCAGAACGGTAGCTGGTGCTGGCAGGACCTCACCTTCGGTGCGGCCGGTCCCGGCTCCGGCGCCGGTACGGACCCCGGCGCGGGCACCGACCCCGGAACGGGGACCGACCCGGGAACGGGAACCGACTCCGGCGCGGGCGGGGCGAGCACCGGCGATGTCGACTCGGTCGCCGAGGAGTTCGTCAGTGCCTTGAACAGCGGTGACAAGGAAGCGGCGATGGGCACCGTCTGCTCGGGCGCCGAGTCCTATGTGGAGTCCTCGGTCGACAAGGTGGTCAACGGCTCGGCCGACCTCACCCCTGGCGAATCGGCACACGCCACGCAGAGCCAGGGCGTCGACATCTACTCGGTCGTCGTCACGGGCTCACTCGACGGCACGACGACCGGCGGCGGGATCGCGATCGCCGACGTCGACGGTTCCTTCTGCGTCAGCGCGTTCAGCTTCTGACCGGACCGCCGGAGAAGAACGTCGGCCGCGGATGTGCCGGTGTCCCGGCCGGCCCACGGCCGACGTTCTCGCTCGCGACGGGCGATGTCCGCTCGTCGGCGCCTCAGGACTCGAACAGCGCGGGCAGGGTGCCTTCCCACGCCGCGCGCAGTTCGTCGAGCCCGAAGTCGCCGACGTCCTGGATGTGCAGCGCCCCGGCCCCGGGGTCCACGACCCCGGTCTTGCGCCAGGGCAGCCCGCGTGCCGAACACATCTCGGTGAAGCGCAGCTCCTCGCTGCGCGGCACCGCGACCAGCGCCCGGCCCGCGGACTCGGAGAACAGTTGCACGAAGGGGTCCGCGTCGGGGTCGAGCACCACCCGGGCGCCGCATTGCCCGATCAACGCCATCTCCACGGCCGCCTGCGCGAGTCCGCCGTCGGAGAGGTCGTGCGCCGCGGAGACGAGACCGTCGCGGGAGGCCGCGACCAGGATCTCGGCGAGCAGCCGCTCGCGGGCGAGGTCCGGCGTCGGCGGCGTTCCGCCGAGGTGGCCGTGCGCCACCCGCGCCCAGGCCGAGCCGCCGAACTCGTCGCGGGTCTCGCCGAGCAGCAGCAGGCTCTCGCCCGCCTCGGCGCCGATCCCGGTCGGAATCCGCCGCCGCACGTCGTCGAGCACCCCGAGCACGCCGACCACCGGGGTGGGCAGGATGGCCTGCTCACCGGTCTGGTTGTAGAAGCTGACGTTGCCGCCGGTGACCGGGACGCCGAGCTCCGCGCACCCGTCCGCGAGACCGTGCACGGCGCGTTCGAACTGCCACATCACGCCGGGGTCGTGCGGCGAGCCGAAGTTGAGGCAGTTGGTCACCGCCACCGGCATCGCGCCGCTCGTGGCGACGTTGCGGTAGGCCTCGGCGAGGGCGAGCCGCGTTCCCTCGTACGGGTCAAGCCGGACGAAGCGGCTGTTGCAGTCGGTGGCGACCGCGACTCCGCGTCCGGTGTTCTCGTCGACGCGGACGACGCCCGAGTCCGAGGGCTGGGCCAGCACCGTGTTGCCGCGCACATACCGGTCGTACTGCTGGGTCACCCACTCCCGGGAGGCGAGTTCGGGGGAGGCGACCATCCGCAGCACGGTCTCCCTGAGTTCGTCCGGAGTGGACGGACGAGCGAGCCGGTCGGGCGTGTCCGCCTCGATGGTGTCCTGTTCCTTCGGCCGCGCGAACGGGCGGTCGTAGACCGGGCCCTGGTGCGCGACGGTGCGCGGCGGCACGTCCACGACGGTCTCCCCGTTCCAGCGCACCACCAGGGTGTCACCGTCGGTGACCTCACCGATCTCCGTGGCGAGGACGTCCCACTTCCGGCACACCGCCATGAAGTCGTCCACATCGGAGGGACGCACGACCGCGCACATGCGCTCCTGCGACTCGCTGGACAGGATCTCGGCAGGGGTCATCCCCTCGGCACGCAGCGGCACCCGGTCGAGATCGACCCGCATACCGCCGTCTCCGGCCGCGGCGAGCTCCGAGGTCGCGCAGGACAATCCCGCGCCGCCGAGGTCCTGGATGCCGACAACGAGGCGCTTGTCGAACAGTTCGAGGCAGCATTCGATGAGCACCTTCTCGGCGAACGGGTCACCCACCTGCACGCTCGGCAGCTTCTTGCGCCCGCCGCCGCTCTCGTCCCCGGAGAAGGTCTCACTGGCCAGCACGGACACGCCGCCGATACCGTCGAGGCCGGTCCGCGCACCGAACAGGATGATCTTGTTGCCCGTGCCGGAGGCGTGCGCGAGGTGCAGGTCCTCGGTACGCATGGCGCCCACGCACAGGGCGTTCACCAGCGGGTTGCCCGCGTAGCTCTCGTCGAACACGACTTCGCCGCCCACATTGGGCAGGCCGAGGCAGTTGCCGTACCCCGCGACCCCGGCGACCACGCCCGGCAGCACGCGCCGCGTGTCCGGGGCCTCGGCGGGGCCGAACCGCAGCGGGTCCGCCACGGCGAGCGGTCGCGCGCCCATCGCGAGGATGTCACGCACGATGCCGCCGACGCCGGTCGCCGCACCCTGATAAGGCTCCACATAGGACGGATGATTGTGGCTCTCGACCTTGAACGTGACCGCCCAGCCGTCACCGATGTCCACGACACCGGCGTTCTCCCCGATTCCGGCGAGCATTTTCGCCTTCATCTCGGGGGTCGTCGTTTCGCCGAAGTAGGCCAGGTGCCGCTTCGACGACTTGTACGAGCAGTGCTCGCTCCACATCACCGAGTACATCGCCAGTTCGGCGTCGGTGGGCCTGCGTCCGAGGATCTCGCGGATGCGGACGTACTCGTCGTCGGCCAGGCCCAGCTCCCGGTACGGCTGAGTCAGTTCCGGGGTCCGCTCGGCGTGCGCGGTGGTGTCGAGGGCGGGGGTGTCCACGTCAGGTGCTGCCACGTCTTTCAGCCTAACCGGGCGGGTAGTCGGGAAGCGGCGGGTCAGCCCACCGGTGCCGGGGCATCGGCCAGCGCGTCGAGCGCCGAGTAGAACACCCCGAGGCCGTCGTCGGACGGTCCGGTCAGCGCGTCGATCGCGTGCTCCGGGTGCGGCATGAGACCCAGCACACGGCCGTCGGCACTGCGAATGCCCGCGATGTCGCGGCGGGAGCCGTTCGGATTGCCGTCCACGTAACGGAAGACGACCCGACCCTCGCCTTCCAGTTCGTCCAGGGTCGCCTCGTCGGCGACGTAGCCGCCCTCGCCCGACTTCAGGGGAACGAGGATCTCGGCGCCGGGCTCGTAGCGGGTGCTCCACGCCGAGGTGGTGTTCTCCACCCGCAGCCACTGGTCCCGGCACACGAAGTGCAGCTTCTCGTTGCGCACCAGCGCGCCCGGGAGCAAGCCCGCTTCGCACAGGATCTGGAAGCCGTTGCAGATGCCCAGCACCGGCATGCCCCGGCCCGCGGCCTCGACGACCGAGCCCATCACGGGGGCGAACCGGGCGATGGCGCCGCAGCGCAGGTAGTCGCCGTAGGAGAACCCGCCGGGCACGATCACGGCGTCCACACCGCGCAGGTCGGCGTCGCCGTGCCAGAGCGAGACCGCCTCGGCGCCCGAGTACGTCACCGCGCGGCAGGCGTCGACGTCGTCGAGCGTGCCGGGGAAGGTGATGACGCCGATGCGCGGGCTCACCGTTCGACCCTCCGCACCGTCCACTCCTCGATCACCGGATTGGCCAGGAAGCCTTCCGCGATCCGGGCGAGCGTGTCGTCGTCGACGTCGTCGTCGACTTCCAGCTCGAAGTGCTTGCCCTGACGGACCCCGCCCACGCCCTGGAAGCCGAGGCGTCCGAGCGCGCCGGCGACGGCCTGGCCTTGGGGGTCGAGAATCTCGGGTTTGGGCATGACGTCGACGACTACTCGGGCCACGACTGGCTGCTCCTCAAGTTCGCGCAGGTCGATGCCCGACGAGCGTAACCCAGAGGCCGAGGAGCCCCCGACACCCCTCGGCCTCCGAGTCACGTCTTTACCCGACTCTCACACCGGAAGACGCGTGAGGTCCCGACGACGTTGCTCGACGACCGCCGCGATCCCCGAATTCCCCGGACCGGAGGAACCCACCCCGCCGCCCTCACACACCGTGACCGCACCCCGCCTTGTTGGCGTGCCGTCAAGGCCTCCTTCACTGCACTCAACGCAGTCAAGGAGGCCTTGACCGCACTCAACGCAGGAAAGGGGGCCTTGCCGGCAGTTCACTAGGACGGGGGTTAGCGGCGGCGGCCGTGCAGGGTGGAGATCAGCTTGCCGACCAGAGCCTCGGTCTTCGGGGTGCGGGCGAAGCTGGTCAGCGCCAACGGCATGGGGAACCGCTGCCGGGCCACCGCCTTGGGCCGGGCGAACTCGCGCAGTCCCTCGGGACCGTGGATGCGGCCGAAGCCGGAGTCACCCACCCCGCCGAACGGCAGGGACGCGATCCCGGCGAACGACAGCGGCGCGTTGATCGCCGTCTGACCCGTGCGCAGCCTGCGTGCCAGTTCGGGGCCACGGCGCTTCGAGAACACCGTCGATCCCAGCCCGTAGGCCGAGTCGTTCGCCCGGTCCACGGCCTCGTCCATATCGGCGACCCGGGTGACGGTCACGGTCGGGCCGAAGGTCTCCTCGCGCACGGCGGCGGAGTCCTCGGGAACGTCCACGAGCACCGTCGGCGCCACGTACCGGTCCCCGACGGCGTCGGCACCGCCGACGAGAGCGCGCCCGCCCCGTGCCAGCGCGTCGGCGATGTGCCCGCGCACGACGTCGAGCTGCGCGGGCATGGTCATCGGCCCGTAGTCGGTGCCCGCCTCGACCGCGCGGGCCCGCCGCACGAGCCGCTCGACGAAGTCGTCGTAGACGGCGTCGTGCACGTAGACGCGCTCCACGCCCACACAGGTCTGCCCCGAGTTGGAGAACGCGCCCCAGACCGCCGCGTCGGCGGCGGCGTCGAGGTCGGCGTCGGAGTCGACCAGCAGCGGGTCCTTACCACCCGCCTCGATGATGACGGGGGTGAGCCGCTCGGCCGCCGCGGCCATGATCTTCTTGCCGGTCCCCGCCGAGCCGGTGAAAGCGATCTTGTCGACGTCGGCGCGGGTCAGCGCGGCCCCCGTGGCACCGAAGCCGGTGACGAGATCGAAGACGGGGTGCTCGGGCACCGCCTCGGCGAACGCGTCCGTCAGCCAGCGGCCGACCCCGGGGGTGTACTCACTCGGCTTGAACACCACCGCGTTGCCCGCAGCCAGGGCGTAGCTGATCGAGCCGAGCGGCGTGAAGACCGGGTAGTTCCACGGGCCGATCACGCCGACCACGCCGAGCGGCCGGTATTCGACCGTCGCCGCCTGGTTCGCCAGCAGCAGTCCGGGCGAGCGGCGGCGCCTGCCGAGCACCGTGCGCGCGTTGCGGGCGGCCCACTCGATGTGCTCGATCGCCAGCACGACTTCCAGTTGGGCGTCTCCGGTGGGTTTGCCGGTCTCGGCGGCGACCACCTCGCACAGCTCGGTCATCCGGCGGGCGAGGACGCCCTTGAACCGGCGCAGGCGCTCGGCGCGTCCACCGAAGCCGAGCGAGTCCCACCACCCGGCGGCCGCGCGGGCCCGCGCGACGGCGGCGTCCACGTCGGCCTCCCCGTGCACCGGGTGGGTCCCGACGACGGCACCGGTGGCGGGATCGAGCGAGTCGAAGCTCTCGACGGCCTGCGCGATGCTGGTCATGCTGGACACCCTAGGAGGGGCCCCACGCTACTGACAATCAGCCAACAAGGGGTCGCCCGAGCAGGGACGATCCCGCCGGAGCGAGGGAGCACGTCGTGGAACTCACGCATTACGGGCACTCCTGTGTACTGCTCGACGCCGCGGGAGCCCGGCTGTTGTTCGATCCGGGCGCGTTCTCCGACGGGTTCGAGTCGCTGCGCGACCTCGACGCCGTACTGATCACCCATCAGCACTACGACCACATCGACGCCGAACGCCTTCCCGCTCTGCTCGCGGCCAATCCGGAGGCCCGCCTTGTGGTGGACCCGGGGACCACCACGACCGTCGACAAGCTCGACCTGCCCGCCACCACGGCGCGCCCCGGCGACACGCTGGAACTCGGCGGCGTCACCGTGTCCGTGGTCGGCGGCGAGCACGCGATCGTCCACCCCGACATCGCGGTGGTGCCGAACGTCGGCTACGTCGTCGGTGACATCGCCGGGACCGGTGCCGAGAGCGGAGGCGAGACCTTCTACCACCCCGGCGACGCCCTGCACGTGCCCGCCCGGCGCGTGGACGTCCTCGGAGTGCCCACGGCCGCGCCGTGGCTGAAGGCTGCCGAGGCGGTGGACTTCCTGCGCGCGGTGCGGCCCCGGCTCGCGGTGCCGATCCACGAGGCCGTCCTCGCTCGTCCGCAGGGCCATATCGGCCTGTTCACCAACCTCGCCCCGGACGGGACGGAGGTACGCCCGGCCCCGCACGGCGAAACACTGGCGCTCTGACCTCCGCGCTCGATGCTCCGACCCCGCACACCCGCCGCGCCGCACACCCCGCCCGCGAACGCGCTCAGCGCCGGGCGCGGTCGCCCGAGACCGGGTCGTCCTCGCCGACCAGCGCGTTGATCCGCTTCTCCTCGCGCATCGAGCGCAGCGAGGCCATCACCGCCGTCGCGATCAACAGCACGATCAACGCGTAGACCACGCCCACCACCACGGCCGGAGCACCGAGCACGCCGAGCAGCAGCCACCCGTTGGTCAGCACGATGAGCCCGCCCGCGGCGGTGCCCAGGAGCCGGGGCGGCACCCTGCGCACGAGCACGGCGCCGAGCGGCGCGGCCAGCACCCCGCCGAGGAGGAGACCGAGTACCACCGCGAAGTTCATCCCGCGCAGCGAGAGGGCGGACAGGAACGCCAGGCTCGCCGCGACCGTCACGACGAACTCGGCCGTCTGCACGGACCCGACCACCTTGCGCGGTGCGAGTCGCCCGCTCGACAGCAACGTGGTCGTGGCGACCGGGCCCCACCCGCCGCCACCGGTGGCGTCGACGAACCCGGCGACCAGCCCCAGCGGGGCGAGGAACCGGGCACCGGGCCGCTTGTCCGTGATGAGCCTGCCCAGGCGCAGGAACGCGAACCGGACCAGCACGTACAGGCCGAGCAGGGACAGGATCACGCTGATCCAGCCGCTGGCGAACTCGCCCGAGAACGAGACGAGCAGCACCGCGCCGAACACCGCGCCGACCGCGCCCGGCCCCGCGAGGATGCCCACGGTGCGCCAGTCGACGTTACGGAACTTCCAGTGCGACACCCCGGAGGCGAGTGAGGTGCCGACCTGCGCGAAGTGCGCGGACGCCGACGCGACGGCGGGCGCGGTGCCGAACGCGACCAGCGCCGTGGTCGAGGTCATGCCGTAGCCCATGCCGAGCGTCCCCGACACGAACTGTGCCAGGAATCCGGCCAGGCCGAACAGCACCAGCGTCAGCATGACGCGCGCCGCCTACAGGATCGGCCCGGGCGTGTACGCCGCGGCGTCCGGGAACCGGCGCACGACGTCGGCCACCCTGCCGAGGACGGTCTCGACCTGGGTGGCCGCCGTGCCGGTGAACGACAACCGGTCGTCGAGCAGGGCCTTCAGCTCCCCCACGCCCAGCGGAATTCGCTCGTCGGCCGCGAGCCGCTCGACGAGGTCGTTGTCGGTCTGCCCCCGTTCCCGCATGTCCAGCGCCACCGCCACGGCGTGCTCGGAGATCGCCTCGTGCGCGGTCTCCCGGCCCACACCGGCGCGCACGGCGGCCATGAGCACCTTCGTGGTCGCCAGGAACGGCAGGTAGCGCGCCAGCTCACGGTCGACGACGGCGGGGAAGGCTCCGAACTCGTCGAGCACGGTGGCGAAGGTCTCCAGCAGCCCGTCGAGCGCGAAGAACGCGTCGGGCAGCGCGACCCGGCGCACCACGGAATCGGACACGTCGCCCTCGTTCCACTGGTCGCCCGCCAGCTCGCCGACCATCGACAGGTGCCCGCGCAGCACCACCGCGAGCCCGTTGACCCGTTCGCACGAGCGGGTGTTCATCTTGTGCGGCATCGCCGAGGACCCCACCTGGCCCAGACGGAAGCCCTCCGTGACCAGCTCGTGCCCGGCCATGAGCCGGATCGTGGTGGCGAGGTTCGACGGAGCGGCGGCGAGCTGCACGAGGGTGGAGACCACGTCGAAGTCCAGCGAGCGCGGGTACACCTGCCCGACGCTGGTCAGGACCCGCTCGAACCCGAGGTGCTCGGCCACGCGGCGTTGCAGCTGTTCCAGCTTGGCCGGATCGCCGAGCAGGTCCAGCATGTCCTGCTCGGTACCGACGGGGCCCTTGATCCCGCGCAGCGGGTAGCGCGCGAGCAGCTCCTCGACGCGGGCGAAGCCCACCAGCAGCTCGTCGGCGACGGTGGCGAAGCGCTTGCCCAGCGTCGTGGCCTGTGCGGCCACGTTGTGCGACCGGCCCGCGAGCACCAGATCGGCGTGCCGCGCCGCCAGGTCCCCCAGACGCGCGAGCACGGCCACGACCCGGTCGCGCACGAGTTCGAGCGAGCGCCGCATCTGGAGCTGCTCGACGTTCTCGGTCAAGTCGCGCGAGGTCATGCCCTTGTGCACGTGCTCGTGCCCGGCGAGGTGGTTGAACTCCTCGATCCGGGCCTTGACATCGTGCCGGGTCACGCGCTCGCGGGCGGCGATGGAGTCGAGGTCCACCGTGTCCCGCACTCTCCGGTAGTCGGCGAGCACGGCCTCGTCCACGTCGATGCCGAGTTCACGCTGGGCCGCGAGCACGGCGATCCACAGGTCGCGTTCGAGTCGGACCTTGTGCTCGGGCGACCACAGCCGCACCAGGTCGGCGGAGGCGTAGCGACCCGCGAGCACGTTCGGGATTCGGGGCTTGTCCGTCACACGCTCAGGCTAGCCACGCCCGTGGTGATCAACCCAGTGCGGTGCCGGTCCGGGCCCTTCGACCCCGTTCGAGCAGTCCACCGTCACCCGGTACGGGATCAGGTCAGCGCGTCCCGCAACATCCGGGCGGCGACCGCCCTCGGGTCGGGGTCCACCTCGACGAGCGCGTTGACCACGGCACCGTCCACCAGCGCGATGAGTTGTTCCAACCGGTGGGCGTCGATCTCGAATCCCGAGCGGGCGAAGAGTTCGCTGAGCAGCTCTCGCAGCTCGGCCGACAACGTGCGCATCAGCGGGCGCAGGTGCGGCCTGCGCCCCGTACCGACCAGCCGCTCGTAGCGCAGCACCACGGCCTCGTAGTGCGGGTCGGTGCCGAGCAACTGGTCGAGCACCAGTTCGACCAGGTGGTCCACCCCGCGCCGCTCGGTGCCCACCGTGGCGAGCTGCTCGCGCCCCCGGGCCAGCTCCTCCCGGCCGTAGTGCTCGATCGCGGCATGGACCAGGTCGTCGAGCGAGTCGAAGTAGTACGTCGTCGACGCGAGCGGCAGGCCCGCCCGCTCCGCGACCGCACGGTGACGCACCGCGTCGAAGCCGCCTTCCACCAGCAGCTCGGCGGCCGCGGCGGCGAGCGCGGCACGCCTGCGTTCCCCCTTCGGCGTACTGGCTGCGGAGGTCATGCCCGGATAGTCTGCCACTGTCCTTCGGCGCCGCCGTCGCACGCCTCACCCGGCCACGGCACCTCCGCCACGGCGGCACCGTGGCCAGGCCCGGCACGGCCGGGTTCGGCACGACACCGACCGATGAGTTCCGGGACTGGGGGAGAGCGCACCATCATGGACCAGAGCGTGCACAGCATGACCCACGCACGGCACTGCGCCGAGATCGTCACGTGGACGGGCACGTTGACCGCGCTCACGCGCGAGGCCGACCTGACCGCCGACGTGCCGACCTGCCCCGGGTGGAACCTCGCCCAGCTCGTGCGTCACGTCGGCGCGGGACACCGTTGGGTGGAGACCATCGTGCGGACGGCGGCGACGGAACCGCCACCCGACACCGCCCTGCGGGAGCTCTCCCCCGAGCCGCACGGGGACCGGGCCGCGCTCGCCGAGTGGCTCGCCACCGGCGCGGC
>NZ_KB912705.1:14693-19875 GCF_000383795.1 Saccharomonospora saliphila YIM 90502 | reverse complement strand
TCGGAGTCGGAAACGCTCGACCCGCCCGGCGCGCGCGGTTCGGGCACGTCGTCGGTCTGCCGCTCCCGCCGCCACGGTCGGCGGGACTCGTCGATCGCCGCGCGCACGAGTGTCTTGCGCAGGTAGGCGTCGACGGCCGCGCGGTCGCGGATCTTGCGCCACCGTCGGTGCAGCGCGACGAACGCGGTCTGCGCGAGGTCGTCGGCACGGTGCCAGTCGCCACACAGCAGGTATGCCGTGCGACGCACGGAGTCCCGCCGTGCGGCGAAGTACTCCGCGAACTCCTGATCGTCATCGTGAACCACGCGGATGCGCTCCGGTCGGTCGTGTTGTCGACGGTGGGGACGGAACCGTCCGGCCCTACGGTTGCACGTCGGTCAACGATTCACCCGCCGGAGGGATAGTTGTGAGATCAACTAAGGATGTGATGTGATCTCCTCGTGACCTCCGAATCGACTTCGCCTCTCGACTTCCGCTCGGACACGGTGACCCGGCCGGACGAGGACATGCGGTCGGCGATGGCGAGGGCGGATGTCGGTGACAACGTCCTCGACGCCGACCCGACCGTCCGGGAGCTGGAAGAACGAGCGGCGCGGACGCTGGGCAAGCCCGCTGCCCTGTGGACACCGAGCGGCACGATGGCCAATTTGATCGCGCTGTCGCTGCACCTGCGCCGGGGCGACCGGTTCCTGGCACCCCGCGACGCCCATGTGCTGGTCAACGAACTCGGCTCGGCGGCGTGGCTCGCGGGCGGTATGCCCGACCCGCTCGACCACGACGCGGGCCCCGGCAGGCCCACTCCCGAGACCGTGCGCGCCGCGGCGGGCGACGGAAACGGGTTCTACCTCGCCCTGCGCACGACCCTGCTGAGCCTGGAGAACACCCACAACGCCTCGGGCGGGGCCGTGGTTCCGCCCGACGAGCACGCACGCCTCGTGGCCGCGGCCCAGGACGCGGGTCTGCGGGTCCACCTCGACGGTGCCCGGCTGTGGAACGCCGCGACCGCGCTCGGGGTCCCGCCCGCCGCGCTGACCGTCGGCGTGGACACCGTCTCGGCGTGCTTCAGCAAGGGACTCGGCGCTCCGGTGGGCTCCGTCGTCGCGGGCGATCCGGAGTTCGTCGACGAGGCCCGGCGGATGCGGCACATGCTGGGCGGCGGCGTCCGCCAGGGCGGAGTCCTCGCGGCGGCGGGGCTGATCGCGCTCGACCGCGTCGCCGACCTCGCGGCCGACCACGAGAAGGCCCGGACGCTGGCCGCCGGGCTGCGCGAACTCGGCTGGGACGTCGTCGAACCGCAGACCAACATCGTGCTGGCCGAGCGCGCCGACCTGGCCACGACGCTGGCGTCGCTGGACGCGCTCGGCATCCGGGTATTGCCGATGGCGGGCAAGGTGCGGTTCGTGCTGCACCGCGACCTCTCCGCCGCCGACGTCGAGGAGGCACTCCGGCGCCTGCGTACCGGCGACGGGTGAGCGGAAAACGGCGTGCCTGCCCGAGCGGGTGCGCGCGGCCGGGCACGTCCGGGGCGGTGCGGCGTTTCCGGGCAGAGCACGAAAGGAGGGGTGGGAGATGTCCTGGGTCGTCTTCGACTACGGCGAGGTGATCAGCGAGCGCACCGGTGCGCTGCCCGCGATGGCGGAACGGCTCGGTGTCCCGCGGGCGAGGTTCGAACCGGCGTACTGGGCACACCGGGACGCCTACGACCGGGGCGCCTCCGACACGCGGTACTGGGAGGCCGTCGCCGACACCGTGGGCGTGACGGTGGACGCCGCGGCGGTCGCCGAGCTGACCGAACGGGACATCGACGGGTGGTCCCGGCACGACCTCGGCTGCCGCGCGCTGCTCGACGCGCTGGCCGACGACGGCACCGCGCTGGCGCTGCTGTCGAACGCGCCCGCCTCGTTCGCCGCCCACACCCGGCGCCAGCCGTGGCTGTCCCGCTTCCACGAGACGCTGTTCTCCGCCGACCTCGGCGTCGCCAAGCCGGACCGGGAGATCTTCGACCGGCTCGTCGAGCGGCTGGGCGCCGACCCCGCCGACTGCGTGTTCTTCGACGACCGCGCCGCCAACGTCGACGCCGCCCGCCGGGTGGGCCTCGACGCCCACCTGTGGCGCGGCGCCGACCACGCCCGCACGCTCCTGCGCACGCGGCGCTGAGCGCCGCACGACGCCGTGCAGGACACCGTCGCCCCATCGGGACCGTGCGGGACGCCCTCACCGCGCCGAACGCGGAGGGCGGGTCCCGCACGGCACGGCGGGGTGGGCGTCAGGGGCGAATCTGCTTCTTCTGGTCCTTGCCCTTGATCGCGCCGTACGCGGCCGCGCCGAGGAAGACACCGCCCGCCACGACGGCGATCCAGAACACCGCCTTGACCAGGAAGCCAACCAGCGACCCGATCACCATGAACGCCACCCACGCCAGCAGCAGACCGCCGACGATCTTCCAGAACATGCTTCCTCCACCGCGCTCGGGTTCGGGCCCGTTTCGTGTTCGCCGAGTCCTGCCTCCAGACTGGCACGGGCCGCCCCCGCACCGCCGCCGAGACGGCCGACGTTCAGGGAGAATTCGGGGTCGCCCCTGACCGCCCGGACTTGGGCAGCCAGTCCCCCAGCCTGTCCACGGCCTCGGCGATCTCGGCAGCGGCCCCGGCGAACGACAGGCGCACGAACCGGCCGCCGTGCACGGGGTCGAAGTCGATGCCGGGAGTGATCGCGACTCCCGTCTCCTCCAGCATCCTCCCGCACCAGGAGAGGCTGTCGCCGGTGTGCGCGGAAACGTCGGCGTAGGCGTAGAAGGCGCCGTCAACGGGGGCGAGGCGTCCGAACCCGATCTCGCGCAGCCCCGGCAGCAGCACGTCGCGATTGGCCCGGTAGGCGGCCACGTTGGCATCCAGTTCGGTGTAGGACTCCTCGGTGAACGCGGCCACGGCGGCGCGCTGGGCCAGCGCGGGCGCGCAGATGTTGAGGTTGCCGGTGAGCACGTCCACGGCCCGGCGCAGCCGGGGCGGCACCAGCATCCAGCCGAGCCGCCAGCCCGTCATCCCGAAGTACTTCGAGAACGAACCGAGCACCACGGCCTCCGCCGAGCTGGCCCGCGCGCAACCGGGATCGCGTTCGTAGGTGATGCCGTGGTAGATCTCGTCGCTGATCATCCGCACGCCGCGCCGCTCACACCAGCGCGCGATCGTTCCCAGCTCCGCGTGCCCGAGTACCGTCCCGGTCGGGTTGCCCGGGCTCGCCACGACCACGCCGTCGAGTTCGCCCAGCGCGTCGAGCCGGTCGACGGTCGGCTGGAACCGCGTGCTCTCGTCGGTGTCGAACTCCACGACCTCGCACCCGAGCGCGGTGAGCAGGTTGCGGTAGGCAGGGTAGCCGGGGCGGGCCAGCGCCACCCGCGCACCCGCGTCGAACGCCGCCAGGAACGCCAGCAGGAACCCACCGGACGAGCCGGTGGTGACGATCACGTCCTCGGGCGGGACCCGCAATCCGTACACGCGGGCGTAGTGGCCCGCGATCGCCTCCCGCAGCTCCGGGATGCCGAGCTGCTCCGTGTAGCCCAGATCCGCGTCGCGCACGGCGCGTTCGGCGGCCTCCAGGACGGGGCGCGGCGCGCCCGCCGTGGGCTGGCCCGCGCACAACGCGATCACGTCGCCGTGCGTGCGCTGCCGCTCCCGCGCGGCCGAGAGCACCTCCATGACGTGGAACGGAGCCACGTCCGCGCGACGCGCGGGCCCGGGAAACGACACGGGTTCGACCATGCGTCTCACTGTGACACGGCGCCGCGCAGTGGGAACACGGCGCCGCGCCACAGGGAGACGGGGCCGCGCCGTGGGGACACGAGCCGCGCCCTCGGGATCGCCGCGGGGCGCGGATCAGCGCTGGTCGTGGCCGCCGTCGTAGTGGAGCACGGTCGCCCGGCCGTCCCGCTCGATCCGCAGTGCGGCCGCGGCGGTGGCGATCAGCAGGAGCACGCCGAGGTTTTCGCCGAGCTCCTCGGCGTGGTAGGTGAGCACGTACAGCGGGCCGCTCTCGTCGGCCGCGATGAGCAGCCCTTGCAGCCCTTCCATGCCGAGGGCGCAGCCGAGCAGGACCGCGCACCCGCCGACCACGCCCCAGCGCAGCCGCCCCCGGAGCCGCCGCGCCAGATACGCCAGGCCCGTGGCCACCACGGCACCGGCGAGCAGTCCCGGGATCAGCCAGTAGAACGGGAACCCGTCGAAGCTCACCAGCTCGCGCCCGATGCGGTCGAGGCGCTCGTGGAGCTGGGTGTGGTCGTCGAGGGAGAGCAGGCCGAGCAGCACGGCACCGCACGACCACGCCCACGCGTCGGCCTTCGACGTGGCGCGCGCGACCACGGCCACCAGCGCGTAGAGCACGGCGCCGACCACAAGCAGCCCGGTGCTCCACCACGTCGGCAGGTTGCCCTCCACGAACACGTCGAGGTAGTTCTGGACCTCACCGCGATCGCGGGTCAGCGGGTGGTCGATCAGCGCGGGCACGGCCATGCTGAGCAGGTTCAGCGACACCGAGACGCCGAGCAGCGCGTACCCGGCCTTGCGCAGCCGCAGCCGCGTCGGCACCCGCGCGGCCGGGAGGGACAGCGAGGGCTCCGCCAACGTCTCGTGTGTCACGGGACCCACCCTTTCGTAAACGATGCGTGAACTCGAAGCACCGTAGTGGTGGGCGTTCCGGGTCGGGCCTCCGGCCCCGATCCCGCCGCTTTCCCGCTCAGTAGCCCTGGTAGCCGCCGCCCTGAGCCATCGACGCCAGGCCGGGATGGCCGTCGAAGCCGCCGTAGCGGTCGAAGGTGTAGCGCACCCCGGCGATGATGTTGTCCACCGGGTCCCAGATGTCGCCGTGGCCGGGCAGGGCGTGCGCCTGGAACGTCGGGTCGATGCACTGCATCAGGCCCTTGGACGGGGTGCCCTTGGCCGCGTTCGAGTCCCAGTCGTTGAGCGCGTGCGGGTCGCCGCCGGACTCCTTCTCGATGATGGTCCAGATCTCGTCGATGTTGTCCTCGGTCACCGGGACGCCGTTGGCACGCAGGATCTCGATGGCCTCGCGAATCCACTGCTCGACGTTGCCGGGCGGGGGACCGCTCGAAGGCGGCGGACCGCTGGACCCGTACCCGGCGAGGCCGCCACCACCCGCGCCGCCCCCGCCGGAGGTGCCCCCGCCCGAG
>NZ_KB912705.1:8132-14593 GCF_000383795.1 Saccharomonospora saliphila YIM 90502 | reverse complement strand
CCGGTACCGCTGCTGCGCGACGACTCGGGCGGCGTGCTCGTCGGCCGGGGTGTGCTCACCGGCGTGCGCGGACGGGGCTACTGCGACGACACGGTGGCGCTGCACGGCGCGGTGCGCTCCATCGAGGTGCGCCCGGACGAGGCGATCGGCCTCGCGGTGACCGTGACCCGGGGCAGGTTCGTCCGCCGCCGGTCGGTGCTGCGCGGGCGCGCGTTCCAGCTCGCCTGTGACCCGATGGTGCCGGTCTCGGACGGTGTCGAGTTCCCGAGGTCGATGCGGGGCTGGACCTGGTACCGGCACACCAGCGACCTCCGGCTGGTGCGCTGAGCCGGGCATCGGCGGTACCGCCGGGAAATTCGTACCCGGGCCAGCGTTGTACGGCCGGTGCTTGTCGGGCTCGGACGAAAATCTCCGCATTCGTTGACAACGTCCGTTGTCGCTGCGGAAATCGGCTCCTGGACAACGACGTCACCGTCCGTGCACAAGGAGCTCCGATGCGTCCACCTGGCCGGATTCACCGCCCCCTCGTCGCACTGCTGGCCGCGACCACGGGACTGACCCTGCTCACCACCACCGCCCACGCGGCCCACACCGAGACCGCCGACGTCTCCGAGACCGCCGAAGCCGAGAGCACCGCCGTGGAGGGCGCCGCCGACTTCTACACGCCCCCGTCGCCGCTGCCGCCCGGCGCCGACGGAGACCTGATCAAGCACGAAGAGTCCGAGTTCTACCTCGACCCGGTCAAGCTGATCCGGCCCGAGGCCGACGCGCACCGCATCATGTACCGCAGCCGGGACACCCACGGCGAGCCGATCGCGGTCACCGGCACCGTGCTGGTGCCCGACGCGCCGTGGCGAGGAGAGGGCGAGCGCCCTCTGGTCAGCTACGCCCCGGGAACGCAGGGCGTCGGGGACGACTGCGCGCCGTCGAAGAAGATGCGGCTCGGCCTCGAGTACGAGGGCCCGTTCGTGGCGGGCCTGCTGAACCGGGGCTACGCCCTGGTGATCACCGACTACGAAGGGCTCGGCACCCCCGGTACGCACACCTACGTCAACACCGGCTCGGAGGGGCACACGGTGCTCGATGCCGCGCGCGCCGCACAGCGCCTGCCGGGTGTGGACGTGCCGGACGCGGGCCCGGTGGCGATCGCGGGCTACTCCCAGGGTGGCGGAGCGTCCGCGGCGGCGGCCGAGGTCCAGCCTGCCTATGCGCCCGAGCTGGACGTCAAGGGTGCCTACGCGGGCGCGCCGCCCGCGGACCTCGCCGAGGTCGCGCCCGGACTCGACGGGCACTACGCGGCCGCCTTCCTCGGCTACTCGCTGCTCTCGCTGGACACGGCCTACCCGGAGCTGGACATCGAGTCGCTGCTCAACGCCGAGGGCAGGCGGATGCTGGACGAGGTCGCCGAGCAGTGCACCGCGGAGGCGTTGCTGGCCCACGCGTTCACCCGTTCGTCCGACCTGACCGTGGACGGCCGGTCCCTGACCGACTACCTGAAGATCGAGCCCTACGCCTCCCGCGTTGCCGAGCAGCGGATCGGGCACCGCGCGCCCGAGGTGCCCACACTCGTCGTGCACAGCAAGCTCGACGACATCGTGCCCTACGGCCAGGGCAGGCAGATGGCGCGGGACTGGTGCGCGGGCGGCGCGACGGTGCGGTTCACTCCGTCGCTGGTGCCCAGCCACGTCGGCGGCATGCTCCGGGCCTACCCGGAGGCCGTGGCCTGGATCTCCGACCGCTTCGCGGGCGAGCAGGCCCCGAACAGCTGCCCCACCCTGACCTGACCGCCCCTCCCCACCCGCGAGTCGCCCCTTCCGGCCTCGCGAGTTGCCCCTTCCGGGCCCGCGAGTTGCCCCGTCCCGACTCGCGAGTCGCCCCTGGCAACCCGCGAGTCGCCGTCGGCGGTCGGAGTCGGCCGGGGACTCCGGCGGGTCGCCCTGACGATCCGCGGGAGTCGCCACATGCGGTCGGCGCGCCCGTCCACCGGGTGCGCCGACCGATCGCGATCTTCGTCTCATCCCGCGTACCACCACCCCGAAATGTTGATCTCGGGCGCCCGCCTCGGCCAGAGTCGAAGCGTGCTGTCCTCGCGCGCGCTCCGTATCTCGCTCGCCACCGTCGGTGTACTCGCGACGCTGACGGCGTGTGCCGCCGTCGAGGACCTCGGCGCCGCGTCTCCGTCCGGCTCGGCGGTCCCGGGCACGGCGACCACGTCCGGCTCGGCCGACGGTCACGACTCGTCCGGCTCGGCCGACGCTGACGAACGGGCCGCGCGCGAGTGGCTGGAGCAGCTCACCGTCGAACCCGAAGGCACACTCGACGGGTACGACCGCGACGAGTTCCCCCACTGGAGCGCCCAGGGCGACAACTGCGACACCCGCGAGGTCGTCCTCGAACGCGACGGCGACGACGTCCGCACCGGCGACGACTGCTACCCGATCTCCGGGACCTGGCACAGCCCGTTCGACGGCGAGACGTGGAGCGACCCGTCGGACGTCGACATCGACCACGTGGTGCCGCTGGCCGAAGCATGGCGCACCGGCGCGTCGGACTGGACGACCGACGAGCGGGAACGCTTCGCCAACGACCTCGACGGTGTGAACCTGCTCGCGGTGACCGACAACGTCAACCAGTCCAAGGGCGACAAAGGGCCCGAGGAGTGGCAGCCGCCGCGTGCGGACTACCACTGCACCTACGCCGTGCTGTGGATCGAGGTCAAACACACCTGGGAGCTGACCATCGAGCGCGAGGAGAAGTCCGCGCTCGAGGACATGCTCGACCGGTGCTGAGCGCGTCGGGGCCAGCACGCGAGCGGGCGCGGGCTTTTCGGCTCACGCACGCTCGCGACGCCGAAGAGCCCGGCGGCTCACTCCGTGGGCAGGAGGTGCTGGGCGGCCGGATCGGAGTCGACGATGAGCTGTGCGCAGCGGTCGTACTCGTCGGTTTCGCCGATGCGGCCCGCGGCGCGGGCGAGCGCGGCGGTAGCCCGCAGGAAGCCCTGGTTCGGGCGGTGCGCCCAGGGCACCGGGCCGAAGCCCTTCCAGCCCGACCTGCGCAGCTGGTCGAGCCCGCGGTGGTAGCCGGTGCGGGCGTAGGCGTAGGCGGCGACGTGCTCGTCGCCGTCCAGCGCACGCTCGGCCAGCGCGGCCCACGCCTCGCTGAAGTCCGGGTGTTCGGCGGCGACCTCCGCCGGGTCCGTTCCGGCGTCCATCGCGGCCTCCGCGTCGGGCCGCTCGGGCAGTCGGGTGGCGTCGGGTTCGAGGAGGTTGCCGTGCGTCATGGCTGCCATTGTGCGGCATTCCGCACGCCCCGGTCGGCCCGGCCCGGCGACGCCACCCACCGCGGCGACACCGGACCGGACGCGGCCCGCGACGCGCTCAGAGCTTCGTGCCCGCCGACTTCAGGCTCTGCGCGGCCTCGACGACACGGTCGGCCATCGCACCCTCGGCCACCTTCAGGTAGCTGCGCGGGTCGTAGACCTTCTTGTTGCCGACCTCGCCGTCGACCTTGAGCACGCCGTCGTAGTTGCGGAACATGTGGTCGGCGATCGGCCGGGTGAACGCGTACTGGGTGTCGGTGTCCACGTTCATCTTCACCACGCCGTACGACACGGCTTCGTGGATCTCCTCGAGCAGCGAGCCGGACCCGCCGTGGAAGACCAGCTCGAACGGCTTGGCGTCCTCGCCGAGCCCGAGCTTGTCGGCGGCCACGCGCTGGCCGCGCTTGAGCACGTCGGGGCGCAGCCGCACCGCGCCCGGCTTGTACGAGCCGTGCACGTTGCCGAAGGTGGCCGCGAGCAGGTACCGGCCCTTCTCGCCCGCGCCCAGCGCGTCGACGGTCTTGAGGAAGTCGCCCTCGGCGGTGTAGAGCTTCTCGTTGATCTCGTTGGAGACCCCGTCCTCCTCACCGCCGACGACGCCGATCTCCACCTCCAGGATGATCTTCGCGGCGGCGGCGCGGTCCAGCAGGTCGGTGGCGATCTTGAGGTTCTCGTCGAGGTCGATCGCCGAGCCGTCCCACATGTGCGACTGGAACAGCGGGTTCTGTCCCCGCGCCACCCGCTCCTTCGAGATCTCGATCAGCGGGTTGACGAAGCCGTCCAGCTTGTCCTTGGGGCAGTGGTCGGTGTGCAGTGCGATGTTGACCGGGTACTTGTCGGCGACGACGTGGGCGAACTCGGCCAGCGCGGTCGCCCCGGTCACCATGTCCTTCACCTTCTGGCCCGACGCGAACTCGGCACCACCGGTGGAGAACTGGATAATCCCGTCGCTCTCCGCCTCGGCGAAACCGCGCAGCGCGGCGTTGAGCGTCTCGGACGAGGTCACGTTGATGGCCGGGTACGCGAACTCGTTCGCCTTGGCCCGGTCCAGCATCTCGGCGTAGACCTCGGGGGTCGCGATGGGCATCGATGTCCTCCTCGGATGCGGGCGCTTGGGCGGACCCGTGCCCACGCGCGTGCCACCGCCGCGCGGGCGCGGCGACGCGGCCCGGAACACGAGTCCCTTGCCCGCATCCTACGAGGACCACCGGCCCGGCGCGGGCGGCCGTGGCCCGGCTCGCCCGTTGTTGTCGTGCCGTCAAGGCCTCCTTGACTGCACTCAACGCAGTGAAGGAGGCCTTGACGGCAATTCAACAGCGCCGGGGGTCAGCGCGAGGGGTCGTGGAGCGCGTCGGCGAGGGCGCGGTAGACCGGGAGCGGGTCGGCGTCCGGCGGAAGTGCCTGCACGCACACGTGGTCGGCTCCCGCGTCGAGGTGCGCGGCGACGCCGCGGGCCACGGCCTCGGCGTCACCGTGCGCGACCAGCGCGTCGATCAGCCGGTCGCTGCCGCCGTCGGCGATCTCGTCGTCGCTCCACCCGAGCCTGCGCAGGTTGCCGACGTAGTTGGTCAGCGAGAGATACGGGGTGGCCACCGCGGGGCGGGCCGTACGCCGGGCGCGTGCGGCGTCGGTGTCGAGCACGACCTTCTGCTCGGGCGCGAGCAGCACGCCGTCGCCGAGAATCTCCCGCGCCCACCGGGTGTGTTCCGGCGTGGTGAGGTACGGGTGCGCGACGGCGGTGCGCTCGGCGGCGAGAGCGAGCACGTTCGGCCCCAGGGCGGCGAGCGCCCGGTCGCCGACGGGAACTCCGGCGGCGTCGAGCTCGTCCAGGTAGGACACGATCGTGTCGTAGGGCTTGCAGTACTCGCGGGTGGCCTCGGGGTGGCCGACCCCGACGCCGAGCAGGAAGCGGCCCGGGTGCCTGGCGACGATCCGGTGGTAGGAGCGCGCGACCGACGCCGCGTCGTCGGACCACATGTTCACGATCCCGGTGGCGACCGTGATGTTCTCCGTCGCGTCGAGCAGCGTGTCGACGATGCCGAGGTCGGCGGGTGGGGAACCGCCGATCCAGATCGTGCCGTAGCCGAGCCGTTCCACTTCGGCGGCCAGGTCGGCGTTCAGCCCGTCCACCCACCGCCAGATACCGATCCTGCCGAGATTCGCGGTCATGGTTCATCCCAACACCGGGCGTGGGTGATCGCATTCCCTCTGGGCCTACCGCACAGTAGCCTACTTCGAGTAAGTTTGGCGCGTCCCAGAGACGAGACACCCGGCGATGGAGGCAGGCGTGGCGCTGTTGACCGGCAGGAACGTGAGGAACAAGGTCGTGCTCATCACCGGCGCGGCCCGGGGCATCGGCGCGGGGCTGGCGCACCGGCTCGCGGCCGACGGCGCGAAGGTCGCCCTCGTCGGCATCGAGGCGGACGAGCAACGGCGGGTCGCCGAGGAGATCGGGCCGTCGGCCCGCTCGTGGGAAGCCGACGTCACCGACTGGGCCGCCCTCGAGAAGGCCACCGACGGTGTCGTGGAGCACTTCGGCGGCATCGACATCGTCATCGCCAACGCGGGAATCGCGACAACGGGATTCGTGCGCTCCGTCGACCCGACGGCGTTCGAGCGCGTCTTCGAGGTGGATCTGCTCGGCGTGTGGCGGACCTTCCGCGTCACCCTTCCCCACGTCATCGCGCGCAAGGGCTACCTGCTGGCCGTCTCGTCGTTCGCGGCCATCGCGCACGCGCCCGGTATGGCGAACTACGCCGCCGCGAAGGCCGGTGTCGAGGCCTTCTGCAACAGCCTGCGTGCCGAGGTCGCGCACCTGGGCGTGCGGGTCGGCGTCGCACACCCGAGCTGGATCAAGACCGACCTGGTGGACAGCGCGGACGCCCACCCGGTGTTCGGCAAGCTCCGTTCGGGGATGCCGGGCGTGTTCGGACGGACCTACCCGCTCCAGGTCTGCCTCGACGCGCTCCACGCCGGAGTCCGGCGGCGGGCGCGCACGATCCACGTGCCCCGGTGGGTGGGCGCGGTCAAACTCGTCCGGGCGCTGCTGCCCCCGTTGATCGAACTGGGCAGCCGCTCCCGCGTCCCGGCGGCCGACGAACGGGCACTGGCCGACATCTCGGCCCGGGGCGCGCGCGAGGCC
>NZ_KB912705.1:5656-8032 GCF_000383795.1 Saccharomonospora saliphila YIM 90502 | reverse complement strand
TCACGCTCGTGTCCGCGCTCACGGCGGCGGAGCACTCTTGATCCATTCGACGCGATCGCGCGCCGCATGTCCGACGAAGGTTCCCGCATGACCCCCGTATCCCACGGTCCCGGCGCGACCGAGCCGTGCGCGGCCGAGGAGGCCGGGCCCACCGACGCGCTCGCCCGCCAGCTCGTCCGGCTCACCCGGCTGATGCATCGGGCCAAGCAGCACACCGTCGCCCCGGGGCCCGACGGCGTCGAGCGAGCCGCGTACGCGATCCTGTTCACCCTGATCGAGCGGGGCCCGCAGCGCACCGGGGCACTGGCCGAGCTGGTGCACTCGGACATCTCCACGGTGAGCAGGCAGTGCGGATCACTCGTGCGGCACGGGCTCGTCGAGCGGCGCGCCGACCCCGACGACGGCCGCGCCTCCCTGCTCGCCGCCACCGACGAGGGCGTCCGGGTGTTCGAGGAGAACCGCAGACAGCGCAACGAGTGGTTGGGGCAGGTCCTCGCCGACTGGCCGGAAACCGACCGCGCCGCCCTCACCGGCCTGCTCGACCGGCTCAACACCGCCATCGAGACGTGCGAGCCACCGGGCGGCCTCCCGCGCGGGACGCCGGGCGATGACACGGGGCGCGCGTCGTCCTGACCCCGGCCGGACGGGGCCTGAGCGGGACCGCTGACGAATTCACCTGGTAGTGCGAGTTTGACCGCGTGTGTCGGTCGGAGCACGGATTCGCCTGTGCTGTCCCACGCGGGAAATCGGACACGTACTCTGCCGACGTGGACGTTGTGCACACCGCCTCGGCGGTCGGGATGGACTGGCTCGCCACGGCGGGACCCCTGTTGGTCTGGGCCATCGTGCTCAGCTTCGTGTTCGTCGAGTGCGCCCTGATCGTGGGCCTGTTCCTGCCCGGGGACTCCCTGCTGTTCGGAGCGGGCGTGGTGCTGGCCCAGCACGGCGCGGACGGGCACGCATGGGCCCTGTCGGGCGTGGCGCTGGTGACGGCGGTCCTGGGCAACCACGTCGGCTACCACATCGGCAGGCAGACCGGCACGCGATTCGTCGCGCGACGGGGCGGCACGGTGCTCAACCAGGCCAACCTGGACCGGGCACGGGCGTTTCTCGACCGCAGGGGTTTCTTCGCGATCGTGGCCGCGCGCTGGATTCCGTGGGTGCGCACGCTCGCGCCGCTGATCGCGGGCGCCGCCGGGATGAACAACCGCCGCTTTCTGGCCGCCACCGCCGCGGGCGCGCTGCTCTGGGTGCCGACACTGGTGCTCATCGGCTACTACGGCGCCGGGTTGCTGGACTCGCTGCCGTGGGTGAAGACCGCGCTGGTCTGGGGCAGCATCGCGTTCTTCGTCGGCGGCACGGTGTACGGGGTCTGGCGCTACCTCCAGGAGATCCGCAGGCCGGTCGAGACCGACCCGGAGACCGCCGCCCGCACCTGATCTCGGCGGCCGGGGGGCCGGGCAGGCGGAGTCCCGGGCTCCCGGCGGCGGGCGGGCACGCCCGGAGGGTCAGACCGCGAAGTAGGGCAGCTCCATCTCGCGGACCACGAGGTCGGCGCGCTCGGCGCTGGGCGCGATGAGGTCGGCGTTGCGCTGGTCGGAGCCCCGCGCTCGCTGCTGGGCTTCCACCAGGGAACGACCGAACCTGCGGTGCCTGCTCACCAGCCGGGCGATGCGGTCGTCCTCATCGGGCTGGAGGAACCAGACCTCGTCGATCAGCCCGCGCAGCGCGTTCCACGGCTCGGTGTCCAGCAGGAGGTAGTTGCCCTCGGTGATCACCAGCCGCACGCTGGGCGGCACGGGCACGGCACAGGCGATCGGCTCCTCCACCTCCCTGCGGAACTCGGGCGCGTAGACCGGCTCGGTGCCCTCGGCCAGCCTGCGGATGAGATGCACGTAGCCGTACGCGTCGAAGGTGTCGGGCGCGCCCTTGCGGTCCGTGCGTCCCAGCCGGGCCAGCTCCACCTGGGCCAGGTGGAACCCGTCCATCCCGACCACGGCCGCGCTCGACCCGAGCGCGTCGGCCAGCCGCCAGGCCAGGGTGGTCTTGCCCGACGCGGGCGGGCCCGCGATGCCGAGCACCGCGCGGTCGTTGCCGTCGGCGAGCGCGCGTGCGCGGTCGAGCAGGTCCTCGAACGAGGTCATGTCACTCCCATCATCGCCTTGACCGGGCCCGTCCAGGCACGAGGACCCTCGTGCCGTACCCGTTCGGCGGCCACGGCGTTCGCGAATTCGATCAGGTCGGGCAGGTCGAGGCGGCCGTGGCGGGCCGCGAGGGCACCGTGCCACACGTCCCCGGCGCCCAGCGTGTCCCGCGCCGTCACGGCAGGCACGGGGACCTCACCATGTCGCTCGCCCGCGCGCCAGCGCACGGGGG
>NZ_KB912705.1:0-5556 GCF_000383795.1 Saccharomonospora saliphila YIM 90502 | reverse complement strand
CGGTGCCCGTCGGCTCGGCGCGGCCACGCTCGGTACGGTCCAGCTCGGCGCGGTCCAGCTCGGCGCGGTCGGCATCGGCGTTGACGAAGGCGGCCGCGGCGGGCGCCGGGTCCTCCTCGAACGGGTCGACGATGTCGGCGATCTCGCCGAGGTCACGCAGTAACCGCTCCAGCCGGGAGGGGCCCACGTTCGGGGCCACGCTCGCCATCACCCACTCGCTCTCCAGCCACGCCACGCCCACGTCGCCACCGAGCCCGTCGGCGGCGTCCACGAGGTCCTGGCTGATCAGCGCGCGGGCCGCGCCGACGTCGTCGGCGAAGGCGTAACGCTGCCCGACCGGGCCCAGCAGCTCGGGCATCTCGGCGCGCTGGAACGGCACGCTGGCGAGCCACAGTTCGAGCAGGACCGGGTGCACGCGGTTGCACCGCACCGCGACGATCACGGCGGGGATCACCCCGTCGGACTCGATGTCGAAGACGAACACCGGGCGACGCCCGTCGGAGGTGAACGTCGAGCCCGCCACGACGTTGACCGCTCCCTGTGCCGCGAAGTAGCCGATCGCGCCGCCCGTCCACTGACGCGGCAGCCGCTCGTCCTCCTCCACGTACTGCCATCCGCGCAGCTCGGCCCAGCGTGCGCGCTCGCGGTTGCGCGAACTTTCCCTGGCGCGGTCGACGGTGAGCAGGGCGAGGCCGGCCACCGTTGCGACGGCGGCGATGACGAACCAGATCCACGCTGGAATACCCACGGCGCACAGGGTAGCCCGCACGAGCCACCGACCAAGATCAGCGGGCCGTGTCGCCCCGACTCGTTCGGAGCATTTCCGATCACCCCACCCGCGCGCGCCGGCGGCCGGGTGCCGTCAAGGCCTCCTTCACTGCGCTCAGTGCAGTAAAGGAGGCCTTGCCGACACGCCAACAAGCCGACACGCCAACAAGGGAGGGGAGGGGCGCGGGGTCAGGAGACGCTCGCCACCGTCAGGTGGCCGTCGCCGGTGTCCAGGCCCTCCGGCACGTCGACGTGGACCGTGTCGCCGTCGCGGACGTCCCCGCCGAGCAGCTTGCGCGCCAGCTCGTCACCGATGGCCGACTGCACGAGCCTGCGCAGCGGCCGGGCGCCGTAGATCGGGTCGTAGCCGTTGAGCGCGAGCCACTCCCGCGCGGCCGGGGTGACCTCAAGGGTGAGCCTGCGCTGCGCCAGCCGCCGCGCCAGCCGCTCGACCTGGATGTCGACGATCGCGCCGAGCTGCTCGGTGTCCAGCGCGTGGAAGACGACGATGTCGTCGAGGCGGTTGAGGAACTCCGGCTTGAACCGCTGCTGCACCACGGCCATCACCGAGTCGGTGCGCTGCTGCTCGGTCAACGACGGGTCGGCGATAGCCTGCGAGCCGAGGTTCGAGGTCAGGACCAGGATCGTGTTGCGGAAGTCGACGGTGCGGCCCTGCCCGTCGGTCAGCCTGCCGTCGTCGAGCACCTGGAGTAGCACGTCGAACACGTCGGGGTGGGCCTTTTCCACCTCATCGAGCAGCACCACCGAGTACGGCCGCCTGCGCACGGTCTCGGTGAGCTGACCACCCTGGTCGTAGCCGACATAGCCGGGTGGGGCGCCGACGAGCCGGGCCACCGAGTGCTTCTCGCTGTACTCGCTCATGTCGATGCGCAGCATCGCCCGTTCGTCGTCGAACAGGAACTCGGCCAGTGCCTTGGCCAGCTCCGTCTTGCCGACCCCGGTGGGCCCGAGGAACAGGAACGAACCGGTGGGCCGGTCCGGGTCGGCCACCCCGGCGCGGGCCCGGCGCACCGAGTCGGAGACGACCTTGACGGCGTCGGCCTGGCCGACCACGCGGCGGGTCAGCTCGTCCTCCATACGCAGCAGCTTGCCGGTCTCACCCTCCAGCAGCCTGCCCGCCGGGATGCCGGTCCACGCGCTGACGACATCGGCCACGTCGTCGGGCCCGACCTCCTCCTTGAGCATGACCTCGGCCGTCTCGGCCTCCTCCGAGGCACGCGTGGCCTCGTCGAGTTCCTTCTCCAGCGCGGGGATGCGCCCGTAGCGCAGCTCGGCAGCCCGGCCGAGGTCCGCGTCGCGTTCGGCGCGTTCGGCCTCCCCACGTAGCTGTTCGAGCTGTTCCTTGAGCTCGCGGACCCGCTCGATCGAGCCCTTCTCGTTCTGCCAGCGCGCGGTGAGCGCGGTGAGTTCCTCGCGCCGGGCTGCCAGCTCCGCGCGCAGCGTCTCCAGCCGCTCCCGCGAGACGGGGTCGTCCTCCTTGGACAACGCCATCTCCTCGATCTCCATGCGCCGGACCGTGCGCTCGACCTCGTCGATCTCCACGGGGCGCGAGTCGATCTCCATGCGCAGCCGGGACGCGGCCTCGTCGACCAGGTCGATGGCCTTGTCCGGCAGGAACCGCGCGGTGATGTAGCGGTCGGACAGCGTCGCGGCGGCCACGAGCGCGGCGTCGGTGATCCGCACACCGTGGTGGACCTCGTAGCGCTCCTTCAACCCGCGCAGGATGCCGACCGCGTCCTCAACGGACGGTTCCCCGACCAGCACCTGCTGGAAGCGGCGTTCCAGTGCGGCGTCGGTCTCGATGTGCTTGCGGTACTCGTCCAGCGTGGTGGCACCGACCATGCGCAGTTCACCGCGCGCGAGCATCGGCTTGATCATGTTGCCCGCGTCCAGCGACGAGTCGCCGCCGCCCGCGGCGCCCGCGCCGACGATGGTGTGCAACTCGTCGATGAAGGTCACGACCTGACCCTCGGAATCCTTGATCTCGGCGAGTACCGCCTTGAGCCGTTCCTCGAACTCACCCCGGTACTTCGCGCCCGCGACCATCGAGCCGAGGTCGAGGGCCACCACCCGCTTGCCGCGCAGCGACTCGGGCACGTCACCGGCGACGATGCGTTGCGCGAGCCCCTCGACGATCGCGGTCTTGCCCACGCCCGGCTCGCCGATGAGCACCGGGTTGTTCTTGGTGCGGCGCGAGAGCACCTGCACCACCCGCCGGATTTCGGTGTCCCGCCCGATCACCGGATCGAGGTCGCCCGACCGGGCGCGGTCGGTGAGGTCGAGGCCGTACTTCTCGAGCGCGTTGTAGGTGCCCTCGGGATCGGGGTTGGTCACCCGTGCCGAGCCACGCACCCGCGTGAACGCCTCCCGCAGTGCGTCGGCGGTCGCCCCGTGCTTCTGGAGCAGGCCCGCCACGGGACCGCCCTCGGCGGCGAGTCCCACCAGCACGTGCTCGGTGGAGACGTACTCGTCGCCGAGTTCGGTGGCGAGCTTCTGGGCGTGGGTCAGCGACTTCACCGCGTGCGCGTCGAACTGCGGGGACGACACGGTCGCCCCGGTCGCCGAGGGCAGGCCCGACGTGATCGGCTCGAGCTCCTTGCGCACCACGCCGGAGTCCGCCCCCACCGCCGTCAGCAACGGCTGGGCGAGCCCGTCGCTCTGCGCGAGCAGGGCCCCGAGCAGGTGCGCCGGGGAGATCTCCGGGTTGCCCGCCATGGTGGCGGCCTGCGCCGCCGAGGAGATCGCCTGCTGGGTCTTCGTGGTCGGGTTGAACGCGTCCATCCCTCACCTCTTCAGTGGGTCCCTGTCGTGTTGTCGGCTCCGGGCGCCCGTGCCGGGGTTATCAGGTGTGCCAGGAACTCGACGCGAGGGCTCGGGTCCAGGCCACCGCCCCACCCCGCACTCGTGCCGCGGCACGGGCCTTCGACAAGGACAACGTAAGAAAAGTTGAGTGTGTTCCACTCAAGGGCAACTCCGCTGACCACCTCGGGAGGTAACGTTGCGTAACATGTTTCGGCGCCCTCTTGTCAGCGGTGCCCCTTTAGGGTCAGATACCGGACCATGTCTGTGAACATCGCCACGGCTGCCTCGTCGAGCCCACCGGCCGACACAGCCCCGCACATCCTCGCGGCCGAGGGAGGGACCCTCGCCTCGATCGAGGAATGGATCAACACGACGGTCGCCCCGGTCTCCGACGCGATCTACGGCTTCGTCTTCGCCGAGGTCGGCGTGTTCGGTATCTCCTTCCCCTGGATCGTGGCCTGGCTGATCATCGCCGCGATCGTCTTCACGCTGTACTTCGGGTTCGTGCAGTTCCGCAGCTTCAAGCTGTCCCTGGAGCTGTTGCGCGGCAAGTACAGTCGCGACGACGACCCCGGCGAGATCACCCACTTCCAGGCGCTGAGCTCGGCATGCTCCGGCACGGTCGGGATGGGCAACGTCGCCGGTGTCGGTATCGCCGTGACCATTGGCGGCGCGGGCGCCGCGTTCTGGATGATCCTCGCCGGCCTCTTCGGCATGTGCACCAAGTTCGTCGAGTGCACCCTCGGTGTGAAGTACCGCGAGATTCACGAGGACGGCACCGTCTCCGGTGGCCCGATGCACTACCTGCGCAAGGGCATCGCCGAGCGCTTCCCGAACGCCTTCGGCGCGGGTCTCGGCAAGGTGCTCGCCGTGCTCGCGGCCCTGATGCTGCTCGCCTTCGGCATCGGCGGCGGCAACATGCTCCAGGCCAACCAGACCTACGCGCAGCTGCGCGACGTCACCGGTGGCGACGACGGCCTGTTCGGCAGCGACGGCTCGGCCCTGGTGTTCGGCATCATCCTCGCCGCCGTCGTCGGTGCCGTGGTGATCGGCGGCATCAAGTCGATCGGCCGGGTCACCAGCCGGCTCGTGCCCATGATGGGCATCGTCTACGTCGCCGCCTGCCTCATCGTCATCCTCGTCAACGTCACCGAGGTGCCCGCCGCGATCGCCGACATCGTCGGCGGCGCGTTCACCGCCGACGGCGTGGTCGGCGGCGCCATCGGCGCGCTGATCATCGGTCTTCAGCGTTCGGCGTTCTCCAACGAGGCCGGGCTCGGCTCGGCCCCGATCGCGCACTCCGCGGTCAAGACCCGGCACCCGGCCAGCGAGGGATTCGTCGCCCTGCTCGAGCCGTTCATCGACACGGTGATCGTCTGCTCCATGACGGCGCTGACCATCGTGATCGCCCGCACCCAGTTCTGGCAGGACGCGAAGAACGCCTACGTCGAGTCCGGCGAGACCGCCGATGGCGTCACGGTGACGTCCGAGTCGTTCGCCACCGTGCTCCCGTGGTTCCCGTACGTGCTCACCGTCGCGGTCGTGCTGTTCGCGATCTCGACGATGATCACCTGGGGCTACTACGGGCAGAAGGCCTGGACCTTCCTGTTCGGCAAGACCAAGGCCAGCGAGCGCATCTACCAGGCGATCTTCCTGGGCTTCATCGTCGTCGGCTCGGTGCTGACGTTGAGCTCGGTGCTCGACCTCACCGACGCGGCGCTGTTCCTGCTCGCGCTGTTCAACATCATCGGTCTCTACCTGCTGATGCCGGTGGTCAAGCGTGAGGTCCGGAACTTCCGGGACAAGATCCGCTCCGGCGAGGTCACGAAGGTCGACGACACCGTGTCCAAGTAGACCTACGCCGACCGGGTGACCCGCCCGCGAAAAACCGGGTAGCACCGGCCCCCGTACCGCCCGACCGCCACCGGCGGCACCGGCGCGGCGCGGGGGCCGGACGTGCTCTGA
>NZ_KB912704.1:86377-89178 GCF_000383795.1 Saccharomonospora saliphila YIM 90502 | reverse complement strand
GGTGCTCGTCCGCGTGGCCGGGCCCGCGTGGGTGACCCCGGTCGTGGCGCGGCGCTGCCGCCCGCCGCGTGCGCGCCTAGGCTGGACATATGCGCCGGTCAAGCACGCTCGCCGGGCCCGTCGGATACGGCTGGCATGATCACGCGTGTTGGTTCCACGAGGGAGGGCACACTTGGACCGACGCTCTGGTGCCGTTCTTCGGCGAGGGAGTGGCGCGGCACGAACGCCTGCTGTACGTGGCGGACAAGAGCGAGTCCGAGCTGGCGGAGGATCTGGCCGGGCTTTCCCTGCGCGACGACCTGCTCAGCTCGGGGCAGCTCGTGCTGCTGCCGTCGGCACCCGTGCGCGGGGTCGTCGGCGGACCGGCGGTGGCGGCCCAGCTCAGCAGCGTGCGCACCGCGGCCGACGAGGCCGTCGCTGCTGGGTACCGGTGTCTGCGGCTGGCGGCCGAATCGGCGCAGCCCATCGTCGGTCCGGACGACGCACGCCGGTTCGTCCACTCCGAACTCGTGATCGATGAGCTCGCCGCGCGCTCGCCGTTGCTGCTGCTGTGTGGCTACGACGGCAGGTTGGTGGACCGGCAGGCCGCCGCGGCGATGTCGTTCGTACACCCGATTCGCCAGCGGAAGACCTTCGCGGTCGACACCGGACTCTACGCCGACGTGGACGACACGGACTCCTGGCGGCTGCGCGGGGAACTGGATCTCGCCTCCCGCGACGTGTTCACGATCGCGCTCGACGCGCTGCCCGTGCGGGACGACTTGCACCTGTGGCTCGACGAGTTGACCTTCATCGACGTCGCGGGCGTGCACGCGCTGGGTGAGCTGGCGAACAGCATCGCCCCGGCGCGGCTGATCCTGCACAACCCGCCGCGCGCCCTGTCCCGCATCCTCGATCTCTCCGTCAGCGACAACCCCACCCTCCACCTCCTCCACGCCTAACCCGCCCACCCCGCGAGTTGCCCTTTCTGGTCGCCGAGTTGTCCCTTCTGGCCTGCGAGTTGCCCCTTCTGGCCCGCGATTTGCCCCTTCGGCTTCGCGAACAGACATCCGAGGCCGCGCCCTCCCGGCCGGCAGCGCGGGACTCGTGGGACCGGATGCCTCGGGAGGCAGGTCGGACCTCTTTCGGGCAACTCGCGGACTCCCAAGGGCAACTCGCGGACTTGCAAGGGCAACTCGCGGGCCAGGGAGGGGCAACTCGCGGGGTGGGAGGGTGGGTCAGCGGTGGAGGCGGAGGGTGGCCAGGCGGGCGGGGGTGTCGAGGACCAGGCAGATGTCGCGGCGGCCGTGTGCCGGAGACAGCCGGGTACGCACGGTCGTGTAGGCGTACCGGTCGCCCGTGCTCGGCACCGAGAGCACGCCGAGCACCCGGCCCTCGGGACCGCCCAGCCGTACCTCGACGCGCCCCGGGCCGGGTTCCGGCCGTGCCGCCTCGACCGTGATCCCGTGGACGCCACCACGCAGATCGACATCCCGGAACCTGATCCACCCGCGCTCGCCCTCCGGCGTCACCGCCGTGCCCCGTTCCTTGTCGCGATCGGTGAGCGTCACCCCGGTATAGTCGTCGAACGTCTCCGCCTCGGTCACCGTGAACAGGTTCCGCGCCGGGATTCGCTCGCCCGACACCCGCAGGACCGTCCGGCCGCGGAGGTCACCGGCCGAGGCGCCGACCAGCACGTCGTGCACTGCCGACTCCACCACCCACCGGCTGCGCGTCACGTCGTAGTGCGCCAGGTCGGCGGCACGCAGCCGGAACCGCACCGTCGTGCTCGCCCCCACGTCGAGCGTGACCCGCTCGAACCCCCGCAGCCGCAGCCTCGGCTGGGGGTCGCGCGAGCCGCGCTGGTGCGTGTAGAGCTGCACCACCTCACTGCCCGCCCGAGAGCCGGTGTTGGTGACGCGAACCTCGACCGACACCGCACCCTCGGCGGACACGACCCGGCGGTTCAGCCGGGGCCTGCCGTACTCGAACGTCGTGTACGACAGTCCGTGTCCGAACGGATACAGCGGGTCTTTCCCGTAGTACTGGTACGTGCGCGGGCGCGAGATGATGTCGTAGTCGCGGATGTCCGGCAGCTCCTCCACCGAGCGGTACCACGTCTGCGTCAGCCGCCCGCTCGGGTTCGCCCGCCCGGTGAGGACATCCGCGACGGCGTTGCCGGTCTCGGCGCCCGCGTGGGTGGTCCACAGGATCGCGGGCACGTGCTCGTCCGCCCAGGTGATCGTGGTCGGGTAGCTGGTGGTGAGCACCAGCACCGTGCGCGGGTTGGCCGCGCGCACCGCCTCGAGCAGCGCCTGCTGGCCGGGAGCCAGGTCGGTGCTGGCGCGGTCGTCGGCCTCCCGGCCGTTGATGAACGGCATGCTGCCCACCACGACGACGGCCGCGTCGGCGTCCCGGGCCGCGGCCACGCTCTCCTCGACGCCGTCGCGCACGACCTCGCGGGCGAACACGGTCGCCTCGTCCGCCGAGGCCGCGTCGACGCCGAGCACGCCGTCGGCGCGCACCAGCACGTACCGCCGGTCACCGAACCACGCCTCGCCCGTCTCGTTGCCCGCGTACTCGAGGACGTGCCCGCCGCCGTGCGGAACCAGCCGGAACTGTTGCTGGACATACCAGCCGTGGGGCTGGTCGGCGCTGTTCACGAGCGTGCGGTCGGGACCGAACGACAGGTACCGGCCGCCCGCCCGCGTGCGCAGGGTGAGCACCCCCTCGCCCCAGTCGAAGGCGTCGAGGTGCGTGTCCGGCACCGGCTCGGTGGCCCGCAGCGCCACGGGCGAGGCCTCCGCGCGCGCGGTGACGTA
>NZ_KB912704.1:81245-86277 GCF_000383795.1 Saccharomonospora saliphila YIM 90502 | reverse complement strand
GCGAGCGCGGCGGCCAGGCCCGGGGACTCGGCGGTGTTCTCGACCGCCAGCAGCAGCGCGGCGACGCCGCCTCCCAGGAGAAACGCTTCCACCGTCGTCGACGCCCCGGGCCGGGGCAGGCCCCGCCCCGTCCGGGGCATCGCCCGCCGGGCCAACCACAGCACCGCCGCGACGAGCGGCAACTTGAGCAGCAGCACCGCACGCCAGCCGAGCTCTCCCGCGACGAGCCCGCCCGCGGAGGCGCCCGCCATCCCGCCGACGGTCATGATCGTCACTACGAGCGAGACCGCCCGGCCGCGCTGTGCGGGGCGCACGGTGAGGGCGATCAGCGGCATGTAGCCGGACAGGGTCAGGCTCGCCGCGAGTCCCTGCATCAGCCGGGCGAGCAGCAGCAGCCAGATCGTGGGCGCGAGCGCGGCCAGCACGCTCGTCACCGCGACCACCGTCATCGACAGCAGCAGTGCCGCGCGGGGGTCCGCGCCGTCGATCCAGCGTCCGGCCGGGATCGACACGGAAGCCATCGGCAGGGCGTAGGCCAGCAGCACCCACGCCGTCACCGCCGGTGCGACGTCGAGGTCCGCGCCGATGCGCGGGATCACCACCCCGGCGAGACTCATCTCCGAGGTGACGACCAGCATCGCCAGCGCCAGGGCGCCCACACCCGCCCAGCGGGTGCGGGCGGGTCCGGCTTGCCGGGGCGCGGACGGGGGGACGGCTGGGGCGGGGTCCGGTTCGTCGGGGGTGGCTGTACGGGGCGTCATGGGCGGGACGCTAAGCGCCGCCCGCGCTGGTGCGAATCAGTCAGTCGACCGGGCACGCGCGCGGTGTGCGTATGGACCCACGTGAGGCCGCGGACGTCTGCTTGAGGGCGGACGAAAGGAGAGACCCATGACCTCGACGAAACCACCGGACGACGTGGGCGCCGGGACCACGGCCACGGCGGAACCGGATGCCGAACTCCAGGAACGCTTGGAGGCACTGGTCGGTCAGGTCGTCACCGACGCGGGCGCGGCCGTGACCGTGCCGTTGGCGCTTCTCGGCGACCGGCTCGGCCTGTTCACCGCCCTCGCCGGGAAGGAACCCATGACCTCGGCCGAGCTCGCCGAGCGCACCGGCCTGCGGGAGCGGTACGTGCGCGAGTGGTTGATGGCGATGGCCACGGCGGGCTATGTCAGTTTCGACGGGGCGGACGCGGGCTCCTCGGCGGCGGTGCGGTATCACCTCGCGCCGGAGCAGGTTGAGGCGTTCACCAACCCGGACAGCCCCGGCTACGTCGCCGGCGCGTTTCAGACGCTGACGGCGGCCACCCGCATGCTCGACCGGCTGACCGACGCCTTCCGCACCGGGGAGGGCGTGGCCTGGCACGAACACCACGACGACCTCTTCGTCGGCACCGAGCGGTTCTTCCGCCCGGGTTACCTGGCGAACCTCACCGGTTCCTGGATTCCGGCGCTGACCGGGATCGAGGAGAAGCTGCTCGCCGGGGGCCGGGTCGCCGATGTCGGGTGTGGCCTCGGCGCGTCCACCGTCCTCATGGCGCGGGCCTACCCCGCGAGCACGTTCGTGGGCCTGGACTACCACGCCCCGTCGATCGTGCTGGCACAGCAGCGTGCCGCCGACGCCGAGGTGACCGATCGCATCACCTTCCGCACGGCGGGGGCGAACGAGCTGGAGGGCACCTACGACCTGATCACCTTTTTCGATTGCCTGCACGACATGCCTGACCCGATGGCGGCGCTGCGCGCGGCGCGGGCGTCGCTGGCCGAGGGCGGGTCGGTGATGCTGGTCGAGCCGATGAGCTGGGACGCGCTGTCGGAGGCGGTGAACCCGCTCGGGCGGCTGCTCGCGGGGGCGTCGATGCTGATCTGCCTGCCCAGCGGACTGTCCGAGACGCCCGCCTACGGGCTCGGCAACCAGGTGGGACCCAGCCGCATGCGCGAGCTCGCGCACGAGGCGGGGTTCGGCTCGGCGGAGGTCGCGGCCTCCAGCGAGATGAACCTGATCTACGAGCTGCGGGACTGACCCGCGCGGCCCGCGTGGGGTGGGGCGTCGTCGGCGTCGAGGCCGCGCGGGGAGCACACCGTAGCGCTCGGGGCCGCGCCGGTCACCGCAGGACCCGGGCGACCGCCGCGGCCCGCCCCGCCACCTCCAGCTTGCGGTAGATGTGTTCCAGATGCTTGGCCACTGTCCTCGGGCTCACGGCGAGTTCGTGGGCGATGGCGACGTTGGTCCGCCCGCGCGCGACCAGGGCGACGACCTCCCGTTCGCGTCCGGTCAGTGTGACGGTCCCGCCGCCGTCGCCGTCGGTGGCCGCCGCGGGATCGGTGTGCTCCCGGGACCGCGCGAGCGCCGAGGTCAGCGGGTCCCGCAGCAGCGACAGCACGTCGTGCTCGACGTCGGAGAACGCCCGGGTGGATCGGGAGAAGGTGAGCACCGCGCGGAAGCCGGGGTCGGGGGCGAGTGTCAGGCGCGCGTGGAAGCGCGTCCCCGGAGGCGGCGGGCACGACCCGACCCGGTGGAGCCGGAGGTGGTGAATCGTTCCGGAGGCCAGCCACACCTCGTGGTAGGTGAGCGTGTCACACGACAGGATGTCCGACAGCAGCGGAAGCGACTGCCGTGCGAACTGGTCCTGATCCCGCGGCGCGGACAGTGAGTCCACAAGGGATACCACTCTGCGCACCGTGTCGAGGGGGAGGTACATGGCGTGCGGCCCTGTCGTGCGTGGTGTGCGTATCGACGTTGCGCCCGCGTGCCTGGTGAAGTCAAGCACAGCGACAACGGAACGACCGCGCGAGAAGGGAACCGCGATGACCAGGAAGTACGTGGACTGCCGCAGCACACCGAGCGTGGCCGGCTGCACGCTGACGATGAGCGGGGAGGAGGAGGAACTCGTCCGCGCGGCGGCGACGCACATGGTGGACGTGCACGGCCACACCGACGACGACACCCTGCGTGAGGGCATCCGGCACGATCTGGCCGACGAGCCGGTGGCCGACACGGAGCCGGGGGCGTTCGTGCAGTTGATCGAGTTCCGCACGAGCCGCATCGACGAGGTCGAGCGGCTGACCGACGAGTGGGCCGATGCCATCGGCGCGGACCGCACCGCGCGCTGGGGCGTGCTGGCGGCCGACAGGGACCGGGCGGAACAGTACGTCGAGATCGTGGAGTTTCCCAACGCCGAGCAGGCGCGGGTGAACTCGGAGAACCCGGAGACGGGTCGGTTCGCGGACCGGTTGCGTGCTCTGTGTGAGGGCGAGCCGCGGTTCGTCAACCTGGAGGTGCGCGGGACGACGAGCTTCGCGCCCGCCGCCGCGGCCGCGCCCCGGCAGCGCACCGCGACCACCTCCTGAACGCACTCCGCGTCCCTGCTGAGAAGCCCCTTCCCCGTGGTGAACGGGGGAGGGGCCTCGTCGTGTCCGGTGCGCGCGGCCCGGCTGAGTCTCGTGCCCGCGTCCCACCGGCGAGCCGGACGACGTTGCCGGGGCGGGGAGAGCACTGGGGTACGCCATTCGGCCTAAGCGCGAGAGTCCGCCACGCGGGGCGGGGGTCACGGGCGTCGTGGCCCCCGCCCCGCGCGTTCTTGGGCCGGTCGGCGCAACTCGCTACTCCGTTCAGCGTACAGACTTCTGCTTTGTTGCATCAGAAGTCGGACTTTTCCGATCGTAGATATTTACGCGCTGGCCCTAAGTAATTAACGTCCCGACGGAATCTGTTCTCGCGGGAGGCGAAGATCACATGACCGATGGCAACGCCCGGGACAATCCGCTCGGACGAGGAGTGTCACGCCGCTCGATGCTGGCCGGTGCCGCGGCGGGCGTCGTGACGCCGGTCGCCGTCGCCGGTCTCGGCGGAGGCTCGGCCGTCGCGGCCGACCCCGGTAACGGCCGGGGCAACGGCCACGACGGCGAGACGCGTCGCATCACGATGTACGCGGAGGAACTGCCGGACGGCATGATCGGGTACGGGCTCGAACCGGGCAAGGCCACCGTCCCCGGCCCGATCCTGGAGATCTGGGAGGGCGACACCCTCGAGATCGAGCTCGTCAACACCACCGACACGCGGCTGTCCATCCACCCGCACGGCGTGGACTACAGCGTCGACTCCGACGGCGCCCCGCTCAACGACTCGTTCAACGAGCCGGGCGAGACCCGTACCTACGTCTGGCGTTCCCGGCCGCAGTCGAAGGGGCCGGGCAAGCTGTGGATGCCCGGCAGCGCGGGGTACTGGCACTACCACGACCACGCGATGGGCACTCCACACGGGACGGAGGGTCTGCGCAAGGGCCTCTACGGCGCCCTCATCGTGCGGCGCAGGGGCGATGTCCTGCCCGACCGCCAGTTCACGGTCGTGTTCAACGACATGACCATCAACAACCGGATGGCGCCCGACGTGCCGGTGCTCGAGGCCAATCTCGGGGAACGGGTGGAGTTCATCGCCATCGGGCACGGCAACAACTTCCACACCTTCCACCTGCACGCCCACAAGTGGGCCGACAACCGCACCGGGTACCTGGAGGGTCCCAACGACCCCAGCCGGGTCATCGACAACCGCGACCTCAATCCCGGGGACTCGTTCGGGTTCCAGGTGATCGCGGGGGATGGCGTGGGTCCCGGCGCGTGGATGTACCACTGCCATGTGCAGTTCCACTCCGACGGCGGGATGGCCGGTGTGTTCCTGGTCCGCAACGAGGACGGAAGCATGCCGCCGGGCGCCCAGGAGGCGCTCGACCGGTACCACGGGCATGCCGGCGCCTGAGTCGCCGGCTGGTGAGCGCACACCGCGACCGGTGTGCCGACACCCCAAGTAAGGAGTAGAGATGAGTCGACGGAGATGGTCAGCTCTACCCCGTGACGGGCGTGGGAGATCGACGCCGTTACGGCGTGGCCTGGTTCTGCTGACGAGCATGACGGTGGCGCTGGGCCTGTCCACGGCACCGAGCCTCGGTGCCCCCGGGCAGCAGAACCGCCAGGGCGGCCCGGAACGCGGGGCCGCGGCCGAGGACGCGGGCCCTGCCGAGGAGGCGGGCGACGCG
>NZ_KB912704.1:77585-81145 GCF_000383795.1 Saccharomonospora saliphila YIM 90502 | reverse complement strand
CGGGTCCGGCGGTGCTCGGCATGCTCGTCGCGGCGTTGTGGCTCGCTCCGGCTTCGGCCATGGAGCAGTCGACCGGCGCCGCGTCCACGGGTGAGGCCACGGCCGCGCAGGACCAGGTGCTGACGTGGACCGCGGACGACCGGCTCGACGCCTACGCGTCCGCTCCGGAGACGGCCACGGCGGGCACCGCGACGATCGTGTTCGAGAACAGCACCGCCACCGGCAACACCACGGGTGTCGCCCACACGCTGACGTTCGACACGAGCACGCCGGGCTACAACCACGACGTCGACCTCAACATCGTGGCGAGCCCGTTCGACGCCGACCAGGGCAGGCACGAGGCCCAGGTGGAGCTCTCCCCGGGCACCTACCGGTACTACTGCGACATGCCCGGGCACGGGCAGATGGTCGGCGAGCTCGTCGTCACGGACGGCTCCGGCGGCGGCGACACGACGCCGCCGGACGTCTCGGCGGAGGTGACCGGTGAGCGTGATGCCGACGGTGCCTATGTGGGCTCGGCGACGGTCGCGCTGTCGGCGACGGATGAGTCCGGTGTGGACAGTATCGAGTACGAGCTCGACGACACCGGCTTCCAGCCGTATTCGGAACCGGTCTCGGTGGACGAGCCGGGTGACCACTCGGTGCAGTACCGGGCGACCGACACCGAGGGCAACACCTCGTCGGTGGGCTCGGTGTCGTTCACCGTGGTGGAGCCTGATCCGGGTGACACGACGCCGCCGGAGGTTTCGGCGGAGGTGACCGGTGAGCGTGATGCCGACGGTGCCTATGTGGGCTCGGCGACGGTCGCGCTGTCGGCGACGGATGAGTCCGGTGTGGACAGCACCGAGTACGAGCTCGACGGAGCCGGGTTCGCGCCCTACTCGGAGCCGGTGGTCGTCGACGAGCCGGGTGAGCACACCGTGCGCTACCGTGCCACCGACAGCGTCGGCAACACCTCGTCGGTGGGCTCGGTGTCGTTCACCGTGGTGGAGCCCGATCCGGGTGACACCACACCGCCGGAGGTCTCCGCGGACGTCACCGGTGAACAGGACGCCGGGGGCAACTACCTCGGGTCGGCGACGGTGACGGTGTCGGCCACCGACGCCGAGTCGGGTGTGGCCTCGATCGAGTACGCCCTGGGCGAGGAGGGCTTCACGGCCTACGACGGCCCGGTGACCGTCGACGAGCCCGGCGACCACGCGGTGCGCTACCGCGCCACCGACGAGGCGGGCAACGTCTCGGAGGCGGGCTCGGTGTCGTTCACCGTGGTGGAGCCGGAGCCGGGTGACACCACCCCGCCGGAGGTCTCCGGGGACGTCACCGGCGAGCAGGACGCCGACGGTGCCTACGTCGGGTCGGCGACGGTGACGGTGTCGGCCAGTGACGCCGATTCGGGTGTGGCTTCGGTGGAGTACGCCGTCGGCGACGAGGCGTTCCAGCCGTACACGGACCCGGTGGTGGTCAACGCCGCGGGCGAGCACACCGTCCGGTTCCGCGCCTCGGACAACGCGGGCAACACCTCGGAAGCGGAGTCTGTGTCGTTCACCGTCGTGGATCCGGTGCCTGAGGACGCGACGCCGCCGGAGGTCTCGGCGGAGGTCACCGGCGAGCGGGACGCCGACGGTGCCTACGTCGGGTCGGCGACGGTGACGGTGTCGGCCAGTGACGCCGAGTCGGGTGTGGCCTCGGTGGAGTACGCCGTCGGCGACGGCGAGTTCCAGTTCTACGAGGGCCCGGTGACGCTGGACCGCCCGGGGGACTACACCGTGCGGTTCCGTGCCACCGACAACGCGGAGAACACCGCCGACGGTGATGTCTCGTTCACCGTGGTCGCGGGCGGGGACGACGCCTGCCCCGACTCGGACACCCGGGAGACGGTCGTCATCGGTGACCACGACACCGGCGTGGCCAACGTCGACACCGGCAACGGGTGCACCGTCAGCGATGTGATCGACGCCGACGGCGAGTACGCCAACCACGGCGCGTTCGTCGACCACGTCGCGGAGGTGTCCGACGAGCTGGCCGAGGCCGGCATCATCGAGAAGCGGGACAAGGGACGCCTCGTGCGTGCCGCCGCCCGCTCCGACGTGGGCAAGTGATCATCGGTAGGTGAGGGACAGCAGGGGCGCCCCGGATCCGTCCGGGGCGCCCCACTCGCGTTCGAGGGCGTCGTGCGGCAGTGGCTCAGGCCGCACGGCGAGCACGGTGCTTCAGCAACCGGGTGCCGTCGTGGCCAGCCGCACGGCCTCGGCCGCGGACCCGAGTCGATGATCGTAGGTGACGAACCGGGTTAGCTCGTCACCGAGCAGCAGTGCGGATGCGAGGTGAAGTGCGTCGAGGCTGCGCAGCTGGTGCTCGGTCTCGGACGCGAGGGCGATGGTGGCGCTGGAGAGCGGCAGCAGGTCGAGCCCGGCGATCGCGGCTCGGGCCGTGGGCAGGTGTTCCGGGGCGATGCGCCGGGTGGCGAGCGTCACCTCGACCTTGGCGAGTTCACTGCTGCAGACTGGCTCGGTGTGGTCGCCGAGCCAGTCGCGCAACGCGTCGGTCTCCGCCTCCCGGACGACGAGTTTGAGCAGAGCCGAGGAGTCCAGGTAGATCACAACCGCTCCTCGCGCAGCTCGTCGAGAACGGAGAGCGTCGACTGTGCGCTGCTCGCCGGAGGTGGTTCCGGTAGGTGCCGGAGGCCGTCCGGGTTCGCTGCGGGGATCAACGTGCCTTGGGCGATCAGCCTGTCCCGCGCAGCCGTCGTCCGATGCGGCGGTGCGAGTAGCGCGACGAGCTCGCCGCGATCCGTGACCTCCACGGTTTCCCCCGTTCGTACTCTCGCCAGGTAACGGGACGCGTTCTGCCGCAGCTCCCGGACACCGATGCGCTCCATGGTCCGACCGTAGCACGGAAAGTGCTACGCTGAATGTAGCACGGTACTTCACATGTCGATCCAGGGGGTCGCGAGGGGTCGGCTCGGGACGGCCCACGGTCGCGCACCGGCGTCGGTACGGTCCCCCGGCGGTGCGGCTTCGGCGAGGTCGTCGAGCAGGCGGGTGGCGACCTGCTCCTCGGCCACCACCCGGTCGTGTGACCGGATCGCCGGGGCGAGGTCCGCATCCCACGGCGCGTCGGTGACCCGGCCGGGGGCGGGCGACGGAACGTCGGTGCGGAGGCCGTCGAGGTAGTCGCCGGTGCCCATGCGCCACGGCCGCGCACCGGTCCGGTCCGCCACGTGGGCCACGATGCGCAGGCCGTCGCCGTCGAAGTCGCCGTGGTGGTGCAGTCGGGTGCCGAGGTCGGCGGCGCGGCGCAGGGTGCGCAGGACCGCGCTGTTCGGCCAGCCCGAGGTACACACCAGCGGTGGGCACCGGGTGCCGAACCGGCGCAGCGCCATCGCCAGGATGCTCGGGTTCTCCACAACCCACATCTCCGGCGGCGCCCAGGTGATCTCGCTGTCCCTGAGCTGGGCCAGCGTCAGCGCCGCGGCATGACCCGCGTCGGCGCAGGCGCGGGCCACCGCGCACGCTGGACCCGTCCCGTCCCAGCGCAGACCGGCCACGAGCACGGTGCTG
>NZ_KB912704.1:73870-77485 GCF_000383795.1 Saccharomonospora saliphila YIM 90502 | reverse complement strand
CAGCCATGCGGGCGCCGGGTCGCCGCCCGGCGTCGGCGCCAGGTCCGCCCCGGCCAGCGCCCGCTCGTGCAGCACCGAGACACCGTGCTCCTCGACGCGGGTGATGCCGCCCGCGATAGTGTGCGCGCGGGTGTCCAGGTTCGTCACGAACTCCTGGAGGTAAGCCACGGTCGCGTTCTTCACCTCGTGGAAGGTGGTCAGATCGGCCCCGTCGTCGCGCAGCAGACGTTGCAGCTCACCGTTGAACTGCGTGGTGTTCGTGCGCAGCGCCTCCAGGTGGTGCTCCAGTTCGGACAGCGTGGTGTACACCGTCCGGTCGGCCGAGGCGGGGTCCGTGAGCAGCCGGTGCAGCTGGGCGAGCCGGTCGGCGATCGCGTCCAGGACCGCCGTCTGTAACGCCCCGCTGGAGGCCAACACGGACAACGCCTGCCGCACCCCGGCGAACGCCGCCTCGCCGCGCCGGGTCAGCGAGTACTGCAGGTTGCGCCGCTCGAACTCTTCGGCCGTGCGGTAGTTCCCGCCGTGGTCCTGGGTGACGTCGACCAGCCCCCAGTCCCGTAGACTGCCGAGCGCGCGGGCGAGGTCGTCGTCGGAGAGCGCGTCGAACCACCCGGTCTCGCGCAGCCGCGCGCGCACCTCGTAGAGCCCGAGCGAGGTCTCCAACTCTTCGTTCGCCTCGGAGAAGGCGTGCAGCACGGCGGTGTAGACGTCGGCGTGTTCCCCCACGCTGAACCGGAACAACTCGGGCGGCACCCGCTCCATACCCACCTCCCGTCAGGACGCTCCGCCAGCCTACGGGTCGAGGGCGACACGCCGGGTGGAAATGGGCCGAGGGCGGGTAGGGTGCGCGTCAGAAGTGAACAAAAAAAGCCTCCCGTCCGACATCGATGCAGGTCGTCAAGTGTCTTCCCCGCGCATGCGGGGGTGGCCCGAACGGCCCCGTGCCCGCGGCGGCCATGACCAACGTCTTCCCCGCGCATGCGGGGGTGGCCCCTCCTGCCCCGGGACCTGGCCGCCGGCTACCTCGTCGTGTTCCCCGCGCGTGCGGGGAACACCCGCTGCCATGAGTGAACGCATACCCACGCCAGGACCACCCGCGCACCGGAGAAGATTCGATTAATACAGAAGCGGAACCGGCTGATCGGACCACTCCCGCGCACGCGGGGAAGACCGGTGGTTCTGCACCACCACGGCGACACGGCCCGGACCACCCCCGCGCACGCGGGGAAGACTTCCGGGCCGACTTGGAGGCGGGCGCGACGTGGGGACCACCCCCGCGCACGCGGGGAAGACGGCGCGCCCGGGCAGGCCGAGCGGCCCCGGGAATGGACCACCCCCGCGCACGCGGGGAAGACTTGCCGATCAGGCAGATCGCGCGGGCGATGTCGGGACCACCCCCGCGCACGCGGGGAAGACCTCCTGGGTCCAGGAGACCGTGAACGCGGCGTCGGGACCACCCCCGCGCACGCGGGGAAGACGGGGGGCAGCCTGTGATGACGGAACGAGGCTCGAGGACCACCCCCGCGCACGCGGGGAAGACCACGTGTCGTAGTGCGCGGCGTCGTCGCGGTCGGGTCTTCCCCGCGCGTGCGGGGGTGGTCCCACACCCCGGTAGGTGTCGCCGGGCCGCTCGCGGTCTTCCCCGCGCGTGCGGGGGTGGTCCGGAGCAGGGGCCGACTACATGGCGACACCGCGTGTCTTCCCCGCGCGTGCGGGGGTGGTCCAAAATTTGGTGGACCCCGGCGCCGAAGGTTCGCGTCTTCCCCGCGCGTGCGGGGGTGGTCCGTCGGGGCAAAGATCCCAGCGAGCTGGCCGAGGCCGGCATCATCGAGAAGCGGGACAAGGGACGACTCGTGCGTGCCGCCGCCCGCTCCGACGTGGGCAAGTGATCACCGGAGGCTGACCGCTCGGACGTGGGGCGTCCCGGACCCGTCGGTCCGGGGCGCCCCACCCGCGTCGGCGGAGCCCTACCCGGTCAGCACACGGACCATGCCCTCCTGGCCGACCGTGGCCAGCAGCGTGCCGTCGCGGTGGAACAGGCGGCCCACTCCCAGTGCCCGGGCGTCGCAGGCCGACGGGCTCTCGGTGTCGTAGAGCAGCCAATCGTCCGCGCGTGCCCTGCGGTGGAACCACATGACGTGGTCCAGGCTCGCCGTCTTCGCCCGGACGCCGTCGTGACGCAGCGAGTGGGCGCGCATCGCGGCGTGCAGGATCGAGAAGTCGGACAGGTAGGCCAGCAGCGCGGTGTGCGGCAGCGCCTCGTCGGGGAGCGGCCCTGTCGGGCGCACCCACACCGCGGAGCGGGCCCGGTCGGTGTCCTCGGCGGCGACGCGGCGCATCTCCAGCGGGCCGCTTCCCGCGCCGAACGGGTACCAGGTCTCCAGGGTTTCCGGAGCGGGCACCGATGGCATGGTGTCCTGGTGCCGCGGGCCCGGCCCGGGTTCCTGGAACGAGGCGAGCATCTGGAACACGGTCCTGCCGTGCTGGGTGGCCTCCACCCGGCGCGCCGTGAACGACCGTCCGTCCCGAGTCCGGTCCACCGCGTAGCGTATCGGTGCGGCGGGGTCGCCCGGCCGCAGGAAGTAGGCGTGCAGCGAGTGGATCGGCGCCTGATCGCGGACGGTGCGGCTCGCCGCGACGATCGACTGGGCGAGTAGTTGGCCCCCGAAGACCCGGTGCGCGGGCAGGGACTGGTTCACGCCGACGAACGTGTCGGGTCCCTGCGCGTCCAGGTCGAGCACCGCGAGCACGTCGTCGAGTGCCAGCTCGGCCATCCGCCTCCCGCCTCTCGCCTCGCCCGCGCGCACGACGTCGGGGGACTCGTCCGGTCGCGGTATCCGACCACGGTTCGCCGTCGAGGGGGCACCGAGTGTGTCCGACACCATAGTGGGAAATGTGCTTCCAGGACTCGGCCCGCCCGTGGCACGGCCGACCCGGGGGTTCGCCGCCCTGCCACCCATCTCGACCGGAAGGCTCACTCCCCGTGCACGACCACCCTGCGCGACAGGGTGGAACCCACCCGGGTGGGTGGTTCGCGCGGCGGGCCGTTTTCACTCCCGGGTCGATGGACATTCGGGATCAAGAGTTCGGACGGGTGACTGTCCGGCATTCCTGACCGCGAGACGGAAAGGAGGCAGCGATCGTGGCAGCGACACTGCGTCCGGAGGAACTCGTCGACAACGCGGTGGTCGACGCGCAGGGCCGGAAGATCGGCAAGGTCGGCACCGTGTACCTCTCCGACGAGAGCCGACAGCCGGAATGGGTGACCGTACGCACGGGACTCTTCGGTCACAAGGAGAGCTTCGTGCCGTTACAGGGCGCGCACCTGGAAAGCGATGGCGTCCACGTCCAGGTGTCTAAGGATCAGGTCTCCGAGGCGCCCCGGACGGACACCGACGCCGACCTTTCGGGTGAGGAGAGCGCCCAGCTGTACCGGCACTACGACCTGCCCGCGCCGAGGGCGGCCATGCCCGAGGAGAGCACGCAGGCTGCTGGGACGGCGCCCGCCGAGGGGACGAGGCAGGAGGCGACGACCGAGGGCGAGAGCGCCGAGACCGGAGGGCGCGTCGGCCTCGGGCCGGACACGGGCCTCGGGCCGGGCATGGGCACCGAGCC
>NZ_KB912704.1:71588-73770 GCF_000383795.1 Saccharomonospora saliphila YIM 90502 | reverse complement strand
GCCCGCGAGCGCGTTGATCCGCCGTTCCTCCCGCACGGAGCGGACGGCGGTGACCAGGCCCGCGGCCCACAGGGCGACGATGCCGACGAGCACGAGGGCCGTCACGGCGGCGCCCGGCGCGGCGACGTCCAGCAGGGTGATGGCGTTGGTCAGCACGATCATGCCGCCCGCGGCGGTGCCGAGCACGCGCGGCGGGAGCCTGCGCACGATCCACGCGGCCAGCGGTGCGGCGAGCACGCCGCCGATCATCAACCCGGCCACCACGGTGTAGTCGAGCTGGTGCTCACCGCTGAGCGCGACGAAGAATCCGCCGCTGGCGGCGAGCGCGACGATGAACTCGGCCGTGTCGACGGACCCGACCACCTTGCGGGGTTCGAGCCTGCCGGAGGAGAGCAGGGTGGTCGTGGCGATCGGGCCCCATCCGCCTCCGCCGCTGGCGTCGATGAACCCGGCGATCAGACCCAGCGGACCGAGCAGCCGCGCGCCGGGGCGCTTGGCGGTGATCAGCTTGCCGAGCCGCAGGAACGCGAAGCGGACCAGCACGTACAGGCCGAGCAGCAGCAACACCGTGCTGATCCAGGCCGAGGCCGCGCCGGTGGACAACGACGTGAGGACGAAGGCGCCGAGCACGGCGCCGACCGCGCCGGGAAGCGCGAGGATGCTCACGGTGCGCCAGTCGATGTTGCGGAACCGCCAGTGCGCCGCGCCCGAGGCCAGTGACGTGCCCACCTCGGCGAGGTGGATCGCCGCCGAGGCGACCGCCGGTGCCGTGCCCACCACGAGCAGGGTGGTGGTCGCCGTCACGCCGAAGGCCATCCCCAGGGAACCGTCGACGAGCTGGGCGAGGAAACCGGCGAGACCGAACAGGAACAGGGTGAGCATGGGCAACCTCGGGTTCGGGGCCGCGCGGCGGTGCCGGCGGTACGGGAGCGAAACGCCAGGTCGGAAATGAGCCGGGAGAACGACTCGTCAGCGGTTCCGGCACATCGAGGAGCTCACCCGGAGCAGGTCGATGTGCCGACGCTCGACCAGCCCAGCCGTGTGCCTGCCCATGACGGGTGATCGTGACAGGAGGGCACTCGCCCGGTCCAGCGCTCCCACATGCTGGGTCGGACCACAAGGACGTGCGGGCCGGGCGCCGGTGCGGGGGAGCCCTCGCGTGGCCGGTGCGGGAAGGTCAGCGCGCGGGCCCGCGCGCCGCGTACTCGGCCACCCGGCGGAACAGGTCGGCCGGTGGGCGGTCCCCGAGCATGTCGTCGAGGTTGCCGCTGCGCCAGAGGGTCGCGAACCCGTGGGCCAGCGACCACGATGCGATCGCACCCACCTCGGTCTCCCGCCCGTTCTCGTCGGGGAGGGTGGCGACCCCGGCGCGCAGCAGCGTCTCCGTCCTGCGGCGCGCGGCCACCAGGGCCGGGTCGTCGCGGTGGTGGAGGTCGGGCCGGTACATGACCTCGAAATGGGCCGGGTGGGTGTGGGCGAATTCGACGTAGCGCACCCCGAACTCCAGCAATGCCCTCGATTCCGACTCCAGCGCCTCGGCGAGCGAGTTCGCGAGGATCTCGTTGCCCTCGATCGCGATCGCGGTGAGCAGGCCGGCCTTGTCCCGGAAGTGGTGCGCGGGGGCCGCGTGCGACACGCCCGCGCGGCGGGCGAGTTCCCGCAGGCTGATCGACCCCGTGCCCTCGCGCTCGATGACGTCGATGGCGGCGTCGATGACGGCGCGCCGGAGGTGTCCGTGGTGGTAGGTGGGGCGAGGGGGCATGGACGCAGTCTACGCCTGATCTTGACGTTGACAGGTTTTGATCACGCCCTCACCGGCACGGTCCGCCTGAACGTGTGACGCCCGGGAAGACGCCGGGTCACGCCCGGCCTCTGACCCGGCCGTGGCATACGGCCGCGCCGGCGCGGGTAGCCGGGCGGGATGCGGGAATTCGACGACGAGGTCCGGGCCTCCGGTCCGGCGGTGGTGTGGCAGGGTCCGAAGGACGCGCCCGTGGTACTCGTGCTGGACCCGGCGGGTGAAGCCAAGCACGACGCCCTCCCCGCGACCTGGCGGCCCCTCGCCGAGCACCTGCGCGTGGGATGGTGCCGCCTGCCCGCCGAGAGCGGTGCCGCGCCGTCGGTGGAGGACCTGCTCGGGACGATGCACGGCCGGGCGCACCTGGTGGCCGCCGGTACGGCG
>NZ_KB912704.1:70180-71488 GCF_000383795.1 Saccharomonospora saliphila YIM 90502 | reverse complement strand
TGCCCGGCGGTCTCGCGGCGCTCGCGGCGCTGCGGCGGGCCGGTCCGGCGTTGCGGCGCTGGGCGGAACGGAGGGGGGAGATGGGCGAATCCGGCACTGGCGAGGAGGTGCGGTACCGATGAACATGCCCCTGCACCAGAGTGTGCGCATCGCGCGTTACCTGGTGGCGCAGAAACTGAAGAGGCGGGAGAAGTTCCCTCTGATCGTGGAGCTGGAACCGCTGTTCGCGTGCAACCTCGGCTGTCCGGGGTGCGGCAAGATCCAGCATCCGGCCAGTGTGCTCAAGCAGCGGATGCCGGTGGAGCAGGCCGTCGCCGCGATCGAGGAGTGCGGCGCGCCGATGGTGTCCATCGCGGGCGGTGAACCGCTGATGCACCCGGACATCGACACGATGGTGAACGAGCTGGTGCGGCGCAAGAAGTACGTGTTCCTGTGCACGAACGCCGCGCTGCTGCGCAAGAAGATCGACAAGCTCGACCTGCGCCCGTCGAAGTACTTCGCCTTCGCCATGCACGTCGACGGGCTGCGCGAGCGGCACGACGCGGCGGTGGACAAGGAGGGCGTGTTCGACGAGGTGGTCGAGGCCGTCCGGGAGGTCAAGCGCCGGGGGTTCCGGGTCACCACGAACACGACGGTGTTCAACACCGACACCCCGGCCAGCGTCATCGAGGTGCTCGACTACCTCAACGACGACCTCGAGGTCGACGAAATGATGATCTCTCCGGCCTACGCCTACGAGAAGGCGCCGGACCAGGAGCACTTCCTCGGGGTCGAGGAGACGCGGGAACTGTTCCGCAAGGCTTTCGCGGGCGGCAACCGCTCGCGCTGGCGGCTCAACCACTCGCCGCTGTTCCTCGACTTCCTCGAGGGCAAGGTGGACTTCGGGTGCACCGCGTGGGGCGTGCCGTCGTACTCGTTGTTCGGCTGGCAGAGGCCGTGCTACCTGATGAGCGACGGGTACGCGGAGACCTACCGCGAGCTGGTCGAGACGACCGAGTGGGAGAAGTACGGCCGGGGCCGCGACCCGCGATGCGCGAACTGCATGGCGCACTGCGGGTACGAGCCGACGTCGGTGCTGGCGACGATGGGATCGCTCAAAGAGTCGCTGCGCGCGGCGCGGGGTCTGTGACCGAGGGGTCCGGGTACCACCCGGGCGCGGAGTTCACCCGAAACGGCGCTGCAACGCGTCGGTGACCGCCGGGGCCAGCCCCCGCACCCGGGCGGGCACGCGGAGCCACCGGGGCACGAAGACCTCGCGCCGGTCGCGTTCCACCGCGTCGACGACGGCGCGGGCCACTCTCTCCGGAG
>NZ_KB912704.1:67683-70080 GCF_000383795.1 Saccharomonospora saliphila YIM 90502 | reverse complement strand
ACCTGAGGCTTGCCGATGTTCGCCTCGACCTTGAAAATCGGTCTTCATCCGGTTGACCAGCACCTCGAGGTGGAGCTCGCCCATGCCCTCGATGATCCCGGTCGACGAGCTCAGGGTCGGGGCCCGCGGCTTGGCCGGGCTCCGGTTCCGGGACCTGCGAGCGCCGCTCGTCACGGCGGGGGAGCCGGACCTGGGTGGCGCTGACGCCGTCGGGCAGCGGAACCTCGCACCACACGAGTTTGCCCCGGCCTTCGAGCGGCACGGCGCCGGTGCTGCGCCCGCGCACCTCGGGCGCGTCGTCGTGGACGCGGTCGAGCTGGTCGTCCTCGACCTCGACCACCAGGCAGTCGCCCGAAAGGCGAAGCCGCACGGTGACGAAGCCGGGGTCTTTCTGGTCGGTCGTCTCGACGACGGCGTTGACGAGCGTGCGCGCCGCGTCGGCCGCCTCGTCGAACAGACTCCGCAAGGACCATTCGGTGAGGGAGAACCGGACGAAGAGGTCGGCGCAGTTGACGGCGCTGGGCAGCGCGACGAGCCGGAGGTCGTCGACCTGACTGGTCCTGGCGTTCACTGAAGGTCCCTCCACGGCGGTGTCCCATCAGCTGCGAGCTGTGTCGGCGAAAGCCGTATCCTGCCAAGCTTCGCCTGCGACGTCGATAGCAGGGTCCTGCTTATCATGTCACGTCCCGCGACGGAGCGGGGACCGCCCGTGGACCGCCCCCCCGGCCCGCGAGTTGCCCCCCACGGCCCGCGAGTTGCCTCTTACGGCCCGCGAGTTGCCCCCCACGGCCCGCGAGTTGCCCCCCACGGCCCGCGAGTTGCCCCTTACGGTCGGCGAGTTGCCCCGCATGGTCGGAGGTCATCCCCGTTTCCGGGCCCGAACGACGTGCGCTGTGCCCACATCAGGCTCTTCGTCGTCTCACGGCTCCGCCAGGTCGCACCTGTGGTGCTCGACAGCCGCGGAATCTTGCCGGCCGAGTCATGGAGGGAGGGGCGACTCGCGGTTCCCGGAAGGGCAACTCGCCGACCAGGAAGGGCAACTCGCGGACCGGGAGGGGCAACTCGCCGACCAGGAGGGGCAACTCGCGGACCGGGCGGGGCAACTCGCGGGTCAGGGGTGGTCGTCGGCGGAGGTGGCGGTGCGGTTCCGGAGGACGCGGCGGGCCTCGGCGCCGACGTGGCGGCCGAGTTCGGTGTAAGCGGAGAACTGGCCGTGGTCGAACCACTGGTCGCCCGTGCTGTCGTACGGGAACTCCGGATGGTGGGCCGCGTACGACTGGAGCGAGTACGGCAGGTCCGGCCACAACACGGCACGCCCGACCACCAGACGCCCCGTGACGTGGCCCGGCAGGCCGCTCTCCCGCGGGTAGTACACGGTGCCGGTGACGACCGGGGTGTGCGCCAGGCGCGGGGCCAGCGGACTGCCGGGCGCGTCGGACTCCCCGCTTCCCGGGTCCACCCGCCACGGGTCGTCGAGCACGACACGCACGCCCAGCTCCTGCCAGGCCAGCTCCAACGCCTCGGCCAGCGTGCGCGCGGTCGGCGGGGTGTCGTTGCTGGCGTCGACGCAGTAGATCAGCGTGCAACGGCGGCGCAGCAGCTCGACGAGGCCGAGGTTGTCGTAGTGGCCGCCGTCGCTGACGTGGACGAGACGCTCGTGGTGCGGGTGCGAGCCGAACACCTCGCGCACGAGGTAACCCAGTCTGCGCGCGCGGGGCAGCCACGGGTAGGCCCAGTCGCCCGCCCGGGCGGCTTCGTGTGCCCTGCGCAGGAACGCGGGGTTCGGCAGCCACGAGCCCAGCCGCGCGCCCGAGACGGCCAGCAACACCTGGAACCAGCGGCTGGAACGGCCCATGGAGGAGGCGAAGGCCGCGCCGCTGAACGCGACCGCGCCCTGCACGGTGAGGTCGTGCCGGAGTCGGTCCGGCGCGATGCGTTCGAGGTCGTCGGTGCGGACCCAGCCGACGTCGGGCCCGCCGGTCCACCGTGCGCTCATGGTGTAGGACACCGCGCCGAGCCCGGGCGGGGTCCGGTGCTCGCCCTTGAGGTTGGCCGCCGCCGCGAAGATGACCTCGGGGAACGGAACCCCCTCGGCGGTGGTGCCGTACGCGGACAGGGTGGTGTGCTCGGCGGGGTCGTACGGCACGGCCACCACCTGGTCGTCGTCGTGCCTGCGCACCGCCCGCACGGCGAACGCGCGCGCCAGCCGCTCCCGGTAGAACGGGTGCAGGCTCAGCGACGTCACGTCGAACACGCCGCCGAGCACCACCACCACGGCCAGCACGCCGGCCCCACCGGCCAGCGCGGCCGGGGTTCCCCGCGTGGTGGCGGCGGCTCCGAACAGCAGCAGCCACAGCAGGGCGAGCAGGCCGGTGGTGCCGACCACGAGCAGTCGCT
>NZ_KB912704.1:59961-67583 GCF_000383795.1 Saccharomonospora saliphila YIM 90502 | reverse complement strand
AACTCTCCCGGCTGCACGAACTCAGGCCCGACGTGCCCCGGATGCCCGGGTGCCCGCGCCGATGTCCACGTGCTCGACGCGCCGTCGGCGGCACACCTGGCCTACCGCCCGGGGGTGCCCCTGACCCACGCCGTCTGGCGCGCCGGAGTGCGGGTGCGCTGACGCTCCCGTGCCGCCGCCACCGAGCGGGCTGCTCACCAGGGCATCCGCCTTTTTTCGGTGAAACGATTCGCCAACGGAACAATACTCCCGTTCTTTGTGGTGAGAACGCGGATTTCGTCGGTGGAATAGAAACGGGGAATGGTTGACCGCTCGCGTCGCTCGCGCGCATACTTCTCCCCCCGGCCCGGTCAAACCCGGCGGTCCAGGCCGTCAGTATTCGACGAAATCCGACATCGGGAAGGGTTTTCGATGAGAACGAGTGTCCGGGCCGCGGTGGCTTTCGCGGTCGCCGTCGTGGTCTCCGTCGTCACCGCCTCGGCCGCCGCGTCCGCGCATTCTCCGGGTGCGCCCGCGACCGGTTTCCGCGTGGAGAACGGCAGGCTCGTCGAGGCGAACGGCAACGATTTCGTCCTCCGCGGAGTCAACCACCCGCACGCCTGGTTCCCCCACGAACTCGGCGCGCTGTCCGACATCAAGGCACTCGGCGCGAACGCGGTGCGCGTCGTGCTCTCCAGCGGTGACCGCTGGACCGAGAACACGACAGACGACGTGGCGAACGTCGTCGCCGAGTGCCGGGCCAACCGCCTGATCTGCGTGCTGGAGGTGCACGACACCACCGGCTACGGTGAGGATTCCGCCGCGGCCCCGCTCTCCCGCGCGGTGGACTACTGGATCCGTGTCCGGCAGGCCCTGGCCGGACAGGAGAACCACGTGTTGCTCAACATCGGCAACGAGCCGTTCGGCAACCAGGGTTTCGAGGACTGGACCGGCGAGACGATCACGGCGATCGGCAGGCTCCGTGCCGCCGGATTCGACCACACGCTCGTGGCCGACGCGCCCAACTGGGGACAGGACCACACGCACACCATGCGGGACAACGCCGCCGAGGTGTTCGCGAGCGACCCCGCGCGCGACACGGTGTTCTCGGTGCACATGTACGGCGTGTACGACACCGCGTGGAGGGTGCGGGACTACCTGACCGCGTTCACCCGAGCCGGTCTGCCGATCATGGTGGGGGAGTTCGGGCACCGGCACTCCGACGGTGACCCGGACGAGGACGCGATCCTGGCGACGACGAGGGAACTGGGGGTCGGCTACCTCGGCTGGTCGTGGAGCGGCAACAGCGGGGGCGTCGACTACCTCGACCTCGTCCACGACTTCGACCCCGCGCGGCTCACCGGCTGGGGCCAGCGCCTCTTCCACGGCCCCGACGGCATCGGCGAGACCGCCGAGGAGGCCGCCGTCTACCGCTGACGCCGCCGCGGCGCCGCCGGGAGAAACCGTGCGGGTACCGGTTCGCCACACCGGGGCCCGCACGGTGTCACCGGGCACCCCGGGCGGCGAGTGCGGCAGCCGGAGCGCGGGCCGGTGGCAGATCGGGCAGGACGAGGGCCTGGTAGACGTGGTAGGCGTCAGGCTTGCCGTTCCAGATCGTCGTCGACGGCCGCAGAGCCGGGCTCAGCTCGTGGTGCCAGCTCCCGGTGTCCGGGTCGCGGAAGTGCTCGTCGGCGAACGACCACCACGCGCGGGCCAGCTCGCCCGCCCGGGCGTGGCCGGTGGCGCGGTGCAGGGCGTCGGCCGCGAGCAGCGCCTCGGCGTGGACCCAGTGCAGCCGTTCGGCGACGACGACCCGGTCGTCCCAGTCCAACGTGTAGGCGAACCCGGGCCGTCCGTCGGCCGCCCACCCCCGGCGCACGGCCTCCTCGAACAGCGCCCGCGCGGCCTCCGGTAGCCAGGACGGCGCCCGGTCGTCCGCCGCGTGCAGGCCGAGCAGCAGCCGCGACCACTCCAGCCAGTGCCCGACCGTCGTGCCGTACGGCCGGAACGGGTCGGCGCGGGCGCCGTCGTTGTAGTCCGGGATCGGCGACCACTCCGGGGTGAAATGCTCGGGCACCCGCCAGTGGTGCTCGCGGGCGTGCCGGTTGATCAGCGTCTCCGCGATCGACAGCGCCCGCGCGTGCCAACGGCTCCGCCCGGTGACGGCGGCGCAGGCGGTGAAGGCTTCCACCGCGTGCATGTTGCTGTTGGCGCCCCGGTAGTCCTCGCACCCGCTCCAGTCCCGGGCGAAGGACTCGACGCAGAGCCCTTCCTCCTCGCTGAAGAACCGGACGTCGACGACCTCACACGCCTCGTCGAGCAGCTCGGCCGCCCCGGGCAGCCTCGCCGCGTGCGCCGTGGAGGCGGCCAGGAGCACGAAGGCGTGGTCGTAGGCCGCCTTACCGCTCGCGCGGGGCGCGCCGCGCGGGTCCAGCGCGGTGAACCAGCCCCCGTGCTCGTCGTCGTGGAACGCCGAGCGCAGGGCGTCCACCCCGTGCCGGGCCAGCTCGCGGGCACCGGAGTGGCCCGCGAGCGCGGCCAGGCCGAAGACGTGCGTCATCCGGCAGGTGATCCACAGCTCCCGGTCCCGGGACACGTCGACCGTGCCGTGCCGATCGAGGTGGCCGAACCCGCCCTCGTCGAGTGCCGACCGGGCGGCGAAGCCGAGCAACCGTTCCACCTCCCGGCGCCGCCACGGCCTGCTTCCGGCCGCGTCCCCTCCGGGCCCGTGTTCGGGCCGGGCTCCGGGCTTGTGCTCGGACATGCGCACCGCCGCTCCGCTCGTGGTATCCGTCCGGATGGTGCCGGGTGGGCGCTCGGTTCCGCCTCCGAGGATGCCCCACCGCGGCCGTTGTCGGCGCCGGCGGGGTCACGGTCGGCAGGACAACCGCAGCCCGCCCCAGTCCGCGTGGTCGTGGTTGATGCCGTCCCCGGCATCGCCGACGTCGAGCCGCAGCAGCTCGACACCGTCGACGGGGACGCGCAGCGGGTGCGGTCCGTCGGCGCCGGTGAGCACCGGCGACTCCGCCAGCACCGTCCCGTCCCCGGAGACGGTGAAGACGACCGATCCCTGCTCGCCCACCTCGTCGTCGACGCCGACCTCGGCGGCGAGCCGGTCGCAGCGTCGGCCGAGGTAGACCTCCACCGACGAGGGCGCGTGCACCCCGAGCCCCCGGTCGAACGTGGTGCCGTCGACGGTCATCCGACCGCCGTCGCCTGCCTCCTGCTCCCCGTTCGACCGGTCCCGCTCGACCGGGCCCCACCCGTTGCCCGCGTGCACGAACTCCAGGGCGCTGACGTGCGTCTCGCCGCGCGGCGCCTCCGGCGGCACCAGCGCCGTCACGGCACGTTCGACGTGCACGGGCTCCCGCGTGGCCGGGTCGCCGGGCAGGTGGTACTCGGCGGCCACGGGCAGGTCCGTGTGGCCGCGTGCGCCGTCGCGGGGCGCGGTGAAGGTCCATGTGCTGCTCACCGGCTCGCCGACGGCGAGGGTGGCCTCGCGGACGGGGCCGCCCGCGACCGTCCAGCCTTCGGGGGCGTCGGGACGCAGCACGACGTCGCGCACCCGGTGCCCCTCGTCGAGGGTGAACGTGGCCGCGACCTCGACGGACCCGCCGGGCGGCACGGTCGCCGACCCCGGGTCGAGATCGAGGGTCGTTGCGGGGACGGTGCGCACCGGCTCGTCGCAGTGGTCCCGGTCCGGCTCGGCCGGGCAGAGCACGGCGGCGAATCCGCCGTTCTCGGCCACGGGGACCGACAGTGTCTCGCCCGCCCGCACGGTCGTGGATTCGCGGGCCAGCCCGGAACCGTCGGTGGTGTCGCGGTAGACGTCGGCCCGCCACCGGCCGTCGCCGAGAACGTCGAGCGGCGCCGACAGGGTGCGCGCGGAGCCCGCGGCGATCCCGCCGACGAACCAGCGGTCCCCGGCACGCCGGGCGAGAACCGCCTCGTCGCCGGGTTCGCCGTTGAGCAGCTCCGTGTCGTCCCACACCGTGGGCACCTGATCGAGGAACCGGTGGGCGACCGGGTACTCGGCGTAGACCTCCGGGCGGTCGGCCAGGTGCAGCAGCGCCGACTCGAACACGACCGGCAGCGCCAGTTCGTGCCCGGCCGAGGTATGGCGCGTTTCCTGGGACAGGGTCACCGGGGTGTAGTCCATCGAGCCGACCACGTTGCGGGTGAACGGCAGCGTCGTGTTGTGCTCCGGGGTGACGCCGTGGTCGGCGCTGAAGGAGTAGTACTCCGCTCCGCGCACGGCTTCGTAGGTCATCAGGTGGGGCCAGGTGCGGGCGAGCCCCTTCGGGATGGTCGAGCCGTGGAAGTTGACCATCAGCCGGTGCTCGGCGGTGGCTTCCAGCACGCGTTCGTACCAGTCGTGCCGGGAGGCGCCCTCGCCGTGCCCGCCGCCGTCGTTCATGAAGTCGATCTTGACGCCGCGCACGCCCCAGTCGGCGAGGCGGCCGAACCAGGAATCCATCTCCTCGGCGGTGTCCACTTCCCACCAGCGGAACCACAGCAGCACGTCGACCCCCCGCGAGCGGGCGTATCGGGTGATCTCCGGTACCCAGGACGCGTCCCAGCCCTCGTCGATCAGCACGTAGGGCCAGCCGTGCTCAGCGGCGTGGTCGATGTAGTCGCGCTGGCGCTCGGGGTCGCGCGGACTGTCGTGTTCCGGCAACCACGACCACGCCACGCTGCCCGGCCGGATCCACGACGTGTCGGCGATCCGCGAGTCCGGTGCCAGGTCGTCGACGAGGGTGGACTCGGTGACCGTGCCGAGGTCGCCGACGACGGCCACCCGCCACGGCGTGGTCAGCGGCCCGTCCGAGGCGGGTGGCTGCTCGACCAGGCTCACGCGGTAGTCGCCACCGCCGTCGTGGGTGAGCCTGCCGCCCGGGTAGGCCGAGGTCATGCCCGACTCGGTGAGCAGCACGTGCGTGCCGTCGCGGTCGTGACCGACTCGGAAGAGCGCGGGGTGGCCGTAGTGGCCCTCGGGGGCCGAGCCCGCGGTCGTGGCGAAGCGCGGTTGTTCGTACCAGGAGGTGTGCTCCAGCATCCAGGCGGGGGAGGAGGCGGGAACGTCCCAGGACGAGGCTTCCCGCAGCACCGTCGTGCCGTCCGGGTCGGGCAGGTGGTAGCGGTAGGCGATTCCGTCGCGGGCGACCCGGACGACGAGATCGAGCCGGGTGCCGTCGGCGGAGGCGAAGCTCAGGGTGGACTCGCGCAGTACCGCGTGCCGGTCACGTTGTTTCCCGGTGGGCATGCGGTAGTTCTCGACGACGGTGCGGTCGGCGCGTCCGGTGAAGGTGAGGTCGTGGGAGAGGTCGGCCTTCTCGGTGACCACGCCGACCGCGGAGGGCGGCAGGACGGCGGAGCCGTCGCGCGTCACCCCCAGTTCGGGGGTGCCGTCGGCGAGGCGGACCACGGCCGCGAGCTCGGAGCCGGGCCCGGTCACGGTCCAGTCGGCCTGCTCGGCGTGGGCCGGTGGCGTGGTGAGGGTGGTGCCGACGAGGGCGGCGAGCACGCCCACCGTGGCGGCGTCGCGCACGGCTGACCAGCGCATGTCCACTCCTGTTCAGCTGTGTGGTTTTATGTTGAGTAATGGACGGTAACGTGTGATTGTCGTGTCGTATAGCGCCGTTCGCGCGAATCGTGTCCCGCGCGGAAGCGACCGGGAGTGCGGCCGGTGCCCTCCGCCGCCGTGCCGAGCATCCGGGCCGCCCTCCCGGGTTTGACCCCGGCCGGTCGCGGCTATGTTCCCCCGATGGGCGTCGCCCGGCGTGCGGTGGCGTGCGCCGGACACGGAGGGAGCGTGCGTGCCGTGGCGGGACGGACGGTGGCAGAGCATCTGGTCGAGCTGCTGGTGCGGGCCGGCGTGCGCAGGATCTACGGCGTCGTCGGCGACAGCCTCAACCCGATCACCGACGCGGTACGCCGCAGCGCGGAGATCGAGTGGGTGCAGGTCCGGCACGAGGAAGCCGCCGCGTTCGCCGCCGGAGCCGAGGCACAGATCACCGGGCGCCTCACCGCGTGCGCGGGTAGCTGCGGGCCGGGCAACCTGCACCTGATCAACGGGCTGTTCGACGCCCACCGCAGCCTGGCGCCCGTGGTGGCGATCGCGGCGCACATCCCCAGCGAGGACATCGGCACCGACTACTTCCAGGAGACCCACCCGGATCGCCTGTTCGTCGAGTGCAGCCACTACTCGGAAATGATCTCGACGCCCGCGCAGCTTCCCCGGGTCGCCCACGCCGCCGTCCAGCACGCGATCGGGCGTTCCGGCGTATCGGTGCTCACGCTGCCGGGCGATGTGGCGGGGCAGGAATCACCGCAGGGGTCGGCGGCCATGGTTCCGGTGGACCGCACGCCGACGGTCCGCCCGGCCGACACCGACATCGACGAGCTGGTCCGCATCGTCGACGAGGCACGCCGGGTCACCCTGTTCTGCGGCGCGGGCACCGCCGGTGCGCACGACGAGGTCATGGACTTCGCCGGACGGGTGCTCGCGCCGGTGGGGCACGCCCTGCGGGGCAAGGAGTGGATCCAGTACGACAACCCGTTCGACGTGGGGATGTCCGGGCTGCTCGGCTACGGCGCCGCCTACGAGGCGATGCACGAGTGCGACCTGCTCGTGCTGCTGGGTACCGACTTCCCCTACCACCCGTTCCTGCCCGACGACGTGCGTATCGTGCAGGTGGACATCCGGCCCGAACGGCTGGGCCGCCGGTCGCGGCTGGATCTCGGAATCTGCGGCGACGTGGCCGAGACATTGCGGTGCCTCACGCCGAGGGTGCGTGCCAGGACCGACCGGACGTTTCTCGACCACATGCTGCGCAAGCACGCCGACGCGCTGGAAACCGTGGTCTCGGCCTACACCACGGGCGTCGAGCGGCACCGCCCGATCCACCCCGAATACGTCGCCTCGGTGCTCGACGAGATCGCCGCCGAGGACGCGGTGTTCACTGTGGACACAGGGATGTGCAACGTGTGGGCCGCGCGCTACATCAGCCCGAACGGCAGGCGGCGCGTGATCGGGTCGTTCACGCACGGGTCGATGGCCAACGCCCTGCCCCAGGCGATCGGAGCGCAGCTTCCGGACCGCTCCCGGCAGGTGGTGGCGATGTCCGGGGACGGCGGCTTCGCCATGCTGATGGGCGAGTTCCTCACCGTGGTGCAGTACGGACTGCCCGTGAAGGTCGTGTTGTTCGACAACTCGTCGCTGGGCATGGTGGATCTGGAGATGATGGTCGCGGGCCTTCCCCCGTACGGCACCAGCTATCCGGAGACCGACTACGCCGCCCTGGCCCGCGCGGCGGGGGCGCACGCCGTGCGGGTGACCGACCCGCGCGAGGTGCCGGACGGGCTGCGCGCGGTGCTCTCCCACGACGGTCCCGCGCTCCTCGACGTCGTCACCGACCCGAACGCGCTGTCGCTGCCCCCGCACATCACCGGTCAGCAACTGACCGGGTTCGCGCTGGCGACCAGCAAGATGGTCTTGCAGGGTGGTGTCGGCCGCATGGTGCGCCTGGCCCGCGCCAACCTCCGCAACATCCCGCGCCCGTAGCTTTCTGCCCCGGCGCGGTACCGTGGCCGTACCGGACCTCGGTACCGCGCCGGGGCGTCGCGCGGGGCGCGGGCCGTGC
>NZ_KB912704.1:34075-59861 GCF_000383795.1 Saccharomonospora saliphila YIM 90502 | reverse complement strand
CGGCGGACGAGGCGGCCTCCGCTCGGTGACGGGCCGCCCGGCTCCGCCGAGCCGAGCGGGCACGGGTGCGCGGGGTCCGCGCGGTCACTCGTGTGCCGCCTCCGGGCTGCCGCGTTGCTCGCGGTACCAGTGGCCCCAGGACTCCAGCCTGAGGGCGATGTCCTTCAGGCTCGCCCCGGTGTCGGTCAGGCTGTACTCGACCTTCGGCGGTACCTGTGGATACACCGTCCGTACCACGATCCCGTCGGCTTCCAGCTCCCTGAGCTGTCGGGTCAGCATGCGCTGCGTGATCGACGGCATCGCCCGCCGGAGCTGCCCGAAGCGCTGCGGTCCGGCGAACAGGTGCTTCACGATGGCCATCTTCCACTTGCCGCCGACCACCTCCATGACCGCCTCGATCATGCAGTAGTCGGGCTTGTCCTCAACAGGGTCCCGCACGAGCGACCTCCGACGACGGTATACATACCGATACTACGGCACATCGAAGACTGTACTTGCGTACACGGACGTGCCAGCACGATGATCGTCGTGCCGCTGTCCCGCGCCGAGGCGGGGACGCCTCCTCGCCCGGGAGGACGTCGCGGGGGCACGACGGAAGCGTCCGTGACGATGCCGGCCCGCCGCGGTATGTGTCGTTCGACGAATCGAGGATCGTCATGTCGGATCGCGTCGCCCTGACGCCGGTGCGGATCGCGGGCCTGGAACTGCCCAACCGGGTGGCGGTGGCCCCGATGTCCCGGGTGAGCACGAGCGGGGACGGTGTGCCCACCGCCCGGATGGCCCAGTACTACGCGCGCTACGCCCACGGTGGTTTCGGGCTGGTGATCACCGAGGGCACCTACACCGACCAGCGCTACAGCCAGGCCTACCCGAACCAGCCCGCGATCGTGTCCGCCGCGCAGATCGAAGGCTGGCGGAGGGTGGTCCGGGCCGTGCACGAGGCACGGGGCCGGATCGTGCTGCAGCTCATGCACGCCGGAGCCCTGTCCCAGCACAACCGCCATCGCACGGACACGATCGCGCCGTCCGCGGTGCCCCCGGCCGGCACCAAGATGTCCGCCTACGGCGGTGAGGGGCCCTACCGGACGCCCCGCGCGGCCACCCGGTCCGAGCTCGCCGAGGCCGTCGAGGGCTTCGCGCGGTCCGCCGCCGCCGCGCGGGTGGCGGGGTTCGACGGCGTGGAGGTGCACGGCGCCAACGGCTACCTCGTCGACCAGTTCCTCACCACCTACACCAATGTGCGCGACGACGAGTACGGCGGCGACCCGCACCGCCGGGTCCGCTTCGCGACCGAGGTCGTGGGCGCCGTGCGGGAGGCGGTCGGTGCGGACTTCCCGGTCGGCATCCGGCTCTCCCAGAGCAAGGTCAACGATGTCGGCTACCGGTGGCCGGGCGGAGCGCGGGAGGCGGAGGTGATCTTCCGTGCGGTCGCCGAGGCCGGCGTCGACTACTTGCACCTCGCCAGCGAAGGACAGGACTGGGCCGACAGCGCGACGCTGGACGACGGGAGCACGGTCACGCGCCTGGCCCGGAAGACCACCGGGCTTCCCGTCATCGCCAACGGGGGGATGCACGCGCTCGGCCGGGCGCGGTCGATTCTGGCAGGCGGGGAGGCCGACCTGGTCGCGTTGGGACGCGGAGCACTCGCCAATCCCGACTGGCCCCTGCGCCTGGCGGCCGGCCGCGACCCGCGGCCGTTCGAACCGGAGATCCTGCGGCCGGACGTCACACTCGCCAGCCAGGACGCGTGGGAAGCGGCCCCGCGCCCCTGAAAGGCCCGAATGGCCCCGAGCGGCCCCGATGGCCACGTGTGCCACGACGGGTTTGCGGCCTACCGCGAGGGCGCGTCCGACCGGTTGTCCGGACCGGGACGGGATCACGACTACCGGTTGTCCGCGCGGGGGCGTGAACTGCTCGCCGATTTCGGCGTGGACCTTCCCGAGGACCCGCCGGTCCGCTACTGCGTCGATTGGACCGAGCAACGCCATCACCTCGCGGGCTACGTCGGCCGTGGGATTCTGGACCGTGTGAGAAGTGGTCCGAACCACGACAGCGCCCGCGCCCGGACCCGGTTCCACGGAAGCCGGGGCCCGGGCGCGGTACTCGCCTTCCTCGTCTTCCTAGGCTTGCGCGGACGTCGTGGCGTCGTCGTGGTCGTCCACCTCGCGCCGGTCGCGCAGCAGGCGCCAGGCCACGACCGCCATGGCGAGCAACATCGCCCCGCCGACGGATACCGCGATCGTGAATCCGTTGTGGAACGCGGTCTCGGCGGCCGAGCGCAGCGTCGCGCCGGCCTGATCGTTCAGGCGCGAGGCCACCTCCACGGCGGAACCGAGAGAGTTCTGCGCTTCCGCGAACTCCGCCGGGGGCACTCCGTCGACCGGGTGGAGCGTGATCCGGTAGATGGCGCTCAGCGCCGTACCCAGGATGACGATGCCGAGTCCGGAGCCCAGCTCGAAGGAGGTCTCCTGGATCGCGCCCGCGGCTCCGGCCCGGCTGGGGTCGGCGTTCGACATGATCGTGTCGGCGCCGAGGGTGGTCACCACGCCGGCACCGAGGCCGGTGCCCATGAGCAGCGCGACGATCGAGGCGTACCCGCTGTCGGCGCTCAGTACCGCGAGCCCGAACATCGACCCGCCGAAGACCAGCAGGCCGGTGGTGACCGCGACCCTGTTGGTGAGCGCCATCCCGATCCTCGGCGCGAACACCGCCCCGACCGCGTTGGCGACCGCCATCGGCAGCAGCGCCACCCCGGCGGCCAGCGGGGAGTAGCCCGAGATGAGCTGGAACCGCTGCGTCGCGAAGAACATCAGTGCGATGTAGCCGGCGAAGCAGACGAGGATCGAGCCGGTGGCCACGGAGAACTTCCTGTTCGCGAACAGGGACAGTTCGAGGAGTGGTTCGGTGATTCTGCGCTGGCGGAGGACGAACAGGACCAACAGGGCGATCGAGACGAGCCCGACCGCGGCGTAGGCAGGGGAGATCGCGCCGTGCTCACCGAACTGCTTGAGCGCGTATACCAGCCCGCCGAGCCCGAGGATCGACATGACGGCGCTGAGCCCGTCCCAGCGACGGCGGTGTTCGTCCCGGGACTCGGGGATCACGACCGCGCCGATGATCAGTGCCACCACCACGATCGGCACGTTGATCAAGAACACCGAGCCCCACCAGAAGTGCTCGAGCAACAGGCCCGCCGTGATCGGGCCGATCGCCGCGCCGACGCTGTGGCTGGCCGACCACAGGCCGATGGCGAAGGCGCGTTCCCGGTCGTCGGGGAACACGATCCGGATCACGGCCACCGTGGCCGCGGCCACCATCGCCGCGCCGAAGCCCAGTGCGGCGCGGGTGAGGATCAACAGTTCGGGCGCGGTGGAGAACGCCGCGCCCGCGGAGGCCAGTCCGAACACGGCGAACCCGCCGAGGAGCACCTTCTTGCGGCCGATCCGGTCGCTCAAGGTGCCGCACGTGACCAAGAACGCCGCCACCGTCAGCGCGTAGATGTCGACGATCCACAACAGTTGCGAGGTACTGGGCAGAAGGTCCTGGGACACGGTGGGCACCGCGACGTGCAGGATCGTCAGGTCCATTCCGATCAGAAGCAGGCTGACACAGAGAATGCCCAGAACCAGCCATCTGTGCCGCGCGGGGCTCGCTGGCGGGCCCTCGCCGCCGAGCGTCACGTCGGTGTCAGTGTTGTCACCCATGGGAAATCCATCTCACGAATTCGAGCACGGTCAACAAGGTCATCGCGTCGTTCGGGCGCGTGCTATCCGTTCGCCACGGCGATCGCGTCGATCTCAATCATCCACTCCGGCCTGGCAAGGGCCGAGACCTCGACGAACGAGTCGGCGGGATACGGTCGCGAGAAATGCTCGCGCCGGAGTTCGACCATGTCCGTCACGTAACGGGCGTCGGTCACGTAAATCGTCACCTTGACGACATCGGAGAGGCAGCCGCCTGCCGCCTTGAGGACCGACGCGACGTTCAGAAAGGCTTGGCGCGCCTGCGCGTCGAAATCGCCCGTTCCGACGGTGTTCCCGTATTCGTCCACGGGAGCCTGTCCCGAAACGAAGACGAAACCGTTGGCCCGGATGCCCAAGGAGATGTTCGCTTTCTCGTACCAGTCCGGGCTGGTCGTCACCCGTTGCGGGCGCGGTCTGGACACTGCTCTGCCTGCTGGGGTCATACCCGAATCGTTGGTGAACGGATCGATTCGCGCAAGTACGCACTTATTTGTCCAGTAGTATCACGATGTATACCGCGAATACGCTGGAAGAATGGTTTCGAGGGGGCCGACTCCGGCCGTCTGCCCGGCGCGGCGAGGCGGTCCGGGCTGTGGGCGAGGCGTGGCGGCCGGTGGGCGCGCGGAAGCCCGGGACCCGAGCCGGGTCCGGGCGACCGGGTCCGGCGTCTCCGCAGCCTAACGATTCCCGTCCGATTCGGGAAGTGACGTGTGAATGATTTTCGTGCGGTCCGGTGTGCCGTTCAGCGGCCGTAGAGCCAGTCGACGTGCCGGTAATCGTGGACGTCGCGGGTGGTCAGCAGTTCGTTGCGCAGGGCGCGGGCGAGGCCGTCGACGTGCCACAGCTCGCCCCACGACCGGGCCGTGCGCTGCACCTCGGCCGTGCGGGGGGCCCGCCGGTGCGTGGTCGCCTTCAGGGTGGCCGGCCAGTCCGGCAGGTCGTCGACGGTGTGCCGGGTGGCCTCGGCGGCGAGGACGTAAGCGTCCTCCACCGCCTGGTTCGCACCTTGGGCCAGGTACTGCAACATCGGGTGGGCGGCGTCGCCGAGCAGGCACAGTCGTCCGTCCACCCAGGTGCCGGTGGGTTCGCGGTCGTACATGTGCCACTGCCGGTCGCGCCACAGCGAACCCAGCGACGTGCGGACGTGCGGATGGCAGTGTACGAACGCGTCGTCGAGTTCGTCCGCGCCACCCCAGTCGCGCTCACCCCGGTCGAACGCCGGGCTGCGGAACACCGCCACCTGGTTAATCATCGTCCGCTGTCGCAGCGGGTACTGCACGAGGTGGCAGCGTGGTCCCACCCAGGAGACCACGTCGTCGAGGTCCACGTCCACGGGCATCTCTTCGAGCGGTACCGCGCCCCGGTAGGCCACGTAACCGGAGGCGACCAGATCGTCGCCGACGACGGAGCGGCGCAGCGTGGAGGTCAGCCCGTCGAGTCCGAGCGTCACCGCGCTGCGGTGCACCTCGCCGTCGGCGCAGTGGGTCAGCGCGATGTCGCCGACGGTCTCGACCGCGGTGACCGGGCGCCCGGTGCGCAGGTCGACGCCCGCCCGGGTGCACGCCTCGACCAGGACGCGGTGCAGGTCGGTGCGGTGCACGACCACGTACGGCGCCCCGTACCGCCGGTGCACCGAGGCGAGGTCGAGGTGGCTGAGTTCGTCCCCGCGCAGCGCGTCCCGAAGGACGACGCGCTTCGGCAGCACGCCCACCGCGACGATCTCGTCCAGCAGCCCCCACTCGGCCAGGATCCGGGTGGCGTTGGGCGCCATCTGCAGGCCCGCGCCGACCTCGCCGAACTCGGCGGCGCGTTCCAGCACCCGCACGGACCGTCCCGTCCTCGCCAGCGCGTAGGCGGTGGCCAGGCCGCCGATGCCGCCGCCCACCACGACGACGTCGGGCGAGTCGGCGCTGGTCGAGGTCCGGTTGTCGCTCATCGTGCGTCCCTTCTGGTCGAGGCGTCCGGGACTGGCGAGGACGCCGGGAGCACACGGTAGGCACCTGTTCGCCTGAGCAGAATACAATTCCGATATGAAGAACAGGCCTCCCTACGCGCTGGGCTCGGTCGACAACGCGCTGAGGCTGCTGCACCTGCTGCGGGACCACGGCAGCCTGCGCGTCAGCGAGGCGGCGGCCGAGCTGGGCATCGCGCGGTCCACCGCGCACAGGCTCTTGGCGATGCTGGTGTACCGGGACTTCGCGATGCAGGACGACCACCGCACGTACGTCCCCGGACCCGCGCTGACGGCGGGCCGGGTGGTGGGCCGTCCACTCGCGCGACTCCGGCGGGCGCTGGCGCCGCACATGGAGGTGCTGTGCGACCGGGTGGGCGAGACCGTCAATCTCATGGTGCGCGTCGGAACGCAGGTGCGGTTCCTGTCCACAGTGGAATCCGGTCAGGTGCTGCGCGTCGGCGATCGGCAGGGCACGATCCTGCCCGCCCATCTCGCCTCGGGTGGCAAGGCGTTGCTGGCCGAGTTGCCCGAGGACCAGCTCCGGCGCCTGTACCGGCCGGAGGCGGGCGAGGCGGAGTCCGGCGCGACGCCGGGCGAACGCACCGGGACCGAGGTCGACTGGCCCGCGCTGATCCGCGCGCTCGACGGGGTGCGGGCCCGGGGGTTCGCGCTCAACGTCGACGAGACCGAGACCGGGGTCTCCGCCCTGGGGATGTGCGTGCGCGGACGGGACCGGGAACCGCTCGCCGCGCTCTCGGTCTCCGCGCCGTCGGCGCGCTTCGACCGGGCGCGCGTCCCGGACGTGGCGCGGGAGATGGCCGGGACGGTCACGCGGGCCGAGCGGGACCTGGCGATGCTGCCCGACGGGTGAACTCCGTCCGAGGGGCTTTGGTGCCGCAGCGCACGACCTCGCGGTGGGACCCGGCTCGCCGAGCACGGCAGCCGGGTTCTCAGCCGTCCTTACGATTCCTGAGAGCGGAATTTCGTTCCGACAAGTGGAACCGCCTGCCTACGATCGCGGCGCAGGACAGGGACGTGTCCCCCGCACGGCCCGACCGCGCCCCGTACCGAGGGAGGACCCATGACCGCGACCGACCCCGGCACCGAGCAGGACCCCCGGCTCGACCGGTTGTACGCGGATTTCGCCGCCGAGCACCTCAACCCGCTGTGGACCCAGCTCGGCGACCTCATGCCCGAGCGGCCCGCACCCCGCGCGGTGCCGCACGTGTGGCGCTGGTCGACGCTGTACCCCCTGGCGCGCCGGGCGGGGGACCTCGTGCCCGTGGGCCGGGGCGGCGAGCGCCGCGCGATCGCGCTGGCCAACCCCGGACTGGGCGGCGTTCCGTACGCGAGCCCGACGCTGTGGGCGGCCATCCAGTATCTGGGCCCCCGCGAGGTCGCACCGGAACACCGGCACAGCCAGAACGCCTTCCGGTTCGTCGTCGAGGGTGAGGGCGTTTGGACCGTCGTCAACGGCGATCCGGTCGCCATGCGGCGCGGTGATTTCCTGCTCACGCCCGGGTGGAACTTCCACGGCCACCACAACGAGACCGACTCGCCGATGGCCTGGCTCGACGGGCTGGACATCCCGCTGGTCAACTACACCGACTCCGGGTTCTTCGAGTTCGGCTCCGAGCAGGTCACCGACGCGGCCACCCCGCGTGTGTCCCGTTCGGAACGTCTCTGGGCGCATCCGGGGCTGCGTCCGCTGTCCGGCCTCGACGACACACCGAACTCGCCGATCGCGGCCTACCGCTGGGAGCACACCGACGCGGCGCTGCGCGAGCAGCTCGCCCTCGAGGACGAGGGGCACCCAGCCACCGTCGAGCCCGGGCACGCCGCCGTCCGCTACAGCAACCCCACCACCGGCGGCGACGTCATGTCCACCGTCCGCGCGGAGTTCCACCGCCTGCGCGCCGGTGCCCGCACCCGGACCCGGCGCGAGGTCGGGTCGTCGGTGTGGCAGGTGTTCGACGGCGAGGGCGAGGTCGAGCTCGGCGACGTGCGGTACCGCGTGTCCACGGGCGACTTGTTCGTCGTGCCGTCGTGGGCGCGGTGGTCGCTGCGGACCGATCGCGGGTTCGACCTCTTCCGCTTCTCCGATCAGCCGGTCTTCGAGCGGCTCAACCAGTCCCGAGTGTTCATCGAGGAAGGACAGGCATGAAGCTGGCCACACTGCGCGTCGGCGGCGTGACCACGGCGGCGCGCGTCGACGGCGGTCACGCCGTCGAGTTGCCCGCGCCCGACGTCGGCACCCTGCTGCGCCGCCACGACTGGCGCGCCGAGGCCGCCGCCACCGGAGGAGCACGGCACGAGTTGTCCGGAGTGGACTACGCGCCCGTGGTGCCGGAGCCGGGCAAGATCGTGTGTGTCGGGCTGAACTACCGCAACCACATCCTCGAGATGGGCCGGGAGCTGCCCGAGTACCCGACACTGTTCGCGAAGTATCCGGAGGCGTTGATCGGCGCGCGTGACCCTGTCGTGCTCCCCGCGGCCTCCGGCGCCGTGGACTGGGAGGCCGAGCTGGCGATCGTCGTCGGAGAGCGGGTGCGGCACGCTGGCACCGCCGCCGCGGAGCGGGCCATCGCCGGGTACTCCGTGCTCAACGACGTCACCGCGCGCGACTTCCAGTACCGCACCAAGCAGTGGTTGCAGGGCAAGACCTTCGAGGCGACCACGCCGTTCGGCCCCCACCTGGTCACCACCGACGAGGCCGACCTCGATGCCGAGATCACCACGGAGGTCGACGGCGAGGTCATGCAGCGGTCGACCGTCGCGGACCTCGTGTTCGGCCCCGCCGAACTCGTCTCCTACATCTCGGGCATCCTGCCGTTGAACCCTGGCGACGTCATCGCCAGCGGCACGCCCGGCGGGGTCGGGCACGCCCGCACCCCGGCCCGGTACCTGACCGAGGGCAGCACGCTGGTGACCCGCGTGGCCGGGATCGGGGAACTGGTCAACGTCGCGAGGGCCGAATGATCCGGCCCGCGGCCCGGGACGGGAAAGGCGGGATGTCGTGACCGTGTCGACGGAGCTGGTCCGGCGGAGGTTGCTGTGGGCGCGCCGGGGTACCGCCTACTTCGCCCGTCAGCTCGCCGAGCTCGGCGACGCCGAGCTGGACGAACCGACGGCGCTGCCCGGCTGGACCCGGCGGCACCTCGTCGCGCACGTCGGCTACAACGCGCGGGCGATCGCCCGGCTGGTCGAGTGGGCCGCCACCGGCGTCGAGAACCCGATGTATGCCTCACCCGAGGCCCGTGACGCCGAGATCGAACTGGGCGCCACGCTGACGCCTGCCGCGCTGCGCAACCTGAGCGAGCACGCCGCGATCCAGCTCGACGTGCTGTGGCGCGATCTGCCGGCCGACAGGTGGGACGAGCACGTGCGCACCGCGCAGGGGCGGCTGGTGCCCGCCGCGGAGACGCCGTGGATGCGGGCGCGGGAGGTGTGGATTCACGGCGTCGACCTCGGAAACAGTGGTGACTTCGCCGATTTCCCGCCCGATGTCGTCGACGCGCTGCTGGCCGACGTGACGGCATTGTGGCAGCGCAGACAGCAGGGCCCCGCGCTGGTTCTGCGCCCGGCCGACCGCGACGTCGAGTACCGGGTCGAGCTCGCCTCGCGTGAAGGCGTGGTGGTCACCGGGTCCGCTGCCGACCTCGCCCGCTGGATTACCGGGCGGGGAGCGCGCCGCCTCCGCGCGGAGAACGCGCCGGAGGTGCCGGAGCTCGGCCGCTGGCTCTGAGGACGCAGCGTTCGCGTGCGCGTTCTGAGGACGCAGCGTCGGCGTCCGCGGGCGTCCGCGTCGTGGCCGGTCCCGGATCGCTCGATCCAGCGATGCCGCCTCCCTCGGTACGCCGCTATAGTCGAACACATGAGCGAACTGGGGGAGCGGTCGGACGACGTGCCGGAGGGCTCGGTCCTCGACCGGGTCCGGGAGTGGGGAGCGTGCCTCGCGCGGCTGGAGGCGGCGCAGTTGCGGGACATCGCGGAGTACCACCGGCGGCGCGGCGGTGCGCCGGACGTGGCCGCCGAACTCGCGTTGGCGCTGGCGCTGAGCGAGAACCAGGCACGGAGGAAACTCGATCTCGCGCTCACGCTGACGGACCGTCTCCCGCATACCCTGGCGGCCATGGAGGCCGGTCAGCTCGGCGCGGACAAGGCCGCCAAGGTGGCCGAACCGACGGCCTGTCTGTCCGATGAGCACGCCCGTGAGGTCGACGCGGCGCTGGCGGGCAGGCTCGCGGGGCGCGAGCCGGGGTGGATCCGGCGGGCGGTGACCAGGCTGGTGGCGCGCGTGGACCCCGGGGGCGCGTCCGAGCGCGCGCGGCGGCGCCGGGCCGAGCGCCGAGTGGAACTGGTGCACGGGCATGACGGGATGGCGACCCTGTTCGCCGATCTCCCCGCCGAGGTCGCCACCGCCGCGTACACCCGGATCGACCGGAGGGCCCGGGCGCTGCGTGGTCGGGGCGAACAGCGCACCACCGACCAGTTGCGTGCCGACGTGCTCGCCGACCTGCTGCTGGGCACGACGGCCGCCACCGACGTCACCGGCGGTGCCGCGTGGCCGGCGGCGGCGCGGGCGGAGGTGTTCGTCTACGTCGACCTGCCCACCCTGGCCGGGATCGCCGAGCGACCGGGCGAACTCGCCGGACACGGCCCTGTTCCGGCCCGGGTGGCACGCGAGATCGCCTTCGGCCCGCGTTCCACGTGGCGGCGGATCGTGACCGATCCGCTTACCGGCGCCCCGGTCGACGTGGGACGACGGCGCTACCGGCCTCCGGCGGTCACCGACGAGTACGTGCGCGTGCGCGACCGGCACTGCCGGTTTCCCGGATGTCATCGTCCCAGCCAGTTCGGCGACCTGGACCACGTCACCGAGTGGGGTCGCGGTCGTCGCGGCCGGACCGATACGGAGAACTTGATCGGCCTGTGCCGACGACACCACCGGCTCAAGGACGCGCCCGGCTGGACCTTCCACCTCGACCGGGCCACTCACCGTTTCACCGTGCGCGGGCCGTCGGGCCAGACCCACGGCACCGACCCCGAGCCGCTTCACCCACCACGATCGGCAGGCGGGGCCGATCCGCCACCGTTCTGACGGTGCCGCACCAGTGCTGCGTGCGCCGTGTGATCACACCGTCGCGGACTCCGCGTCCGCGTCTACGGCTTGCGGGCGACCACGCACCCGACGAGGCGCTGGGCGTCGTTGAGTGGGCGGACTTGGGGCCCGTCGGGCCACCACAGGTCACAGGCCACCACCTCGGGCGGCGATCCGGCGGCGTGGGGGATGACTTCCAGACCGGGCACCATTTCCAGGATCTGGCTGCCGGTGCGGAACACTCCCGAGCCCATCGGACTGTCGAGCATCGCGCGTTCCATCGCCCGGGCCGTGGCCGACAGCTCCGGAATTTCGGGGTCGTAGAAGTGGGACACCGCCACGAACGATCCGGACGGCAGTGGGTCGACGTAGGCGCGCATCACGTCGGCGTAGTCGTCGCCGAGATAGTGGTGGATGGTGGAGACATGCAGCAGCCCGATCGGCTCGCCGAAGTCGAGGTGCTTGCGCACGAGTTCGTGCTCGTAGACGTCGTTGGGCCGGTAGATGTCGGCGTCGGCGATCCAGGTGTGCTCGTTGTCGGCCAGCAGCGCGTTGCCGTGTGCCAGCACCACCGGGTCGTTGTCGACGTAGACCACGCGGATCTGCTCGTCGATGCGCTGGGCCACCTGGTGGGTGTTCTCGGCGGTGGGCAGGCCCGAGCCGCAGTCGAGGAACTGGGTGATGCCCGCCTGGTTGGCCAGGAACCGCACCACGCGGATGAGGAAGTTGCGGTTGCCCCACGCCATGTCGCGGACCTCGGGCGCGGCGGTCTTGATCGCGTCGAGGACCTCGCGGTCGATGGCGTAATTGTCCTTACCGCCGAGAGCGGCGTCGTACACGCGGGCGATGCTGGCCCGGTTCGGGTCCACCCCGACCGGCGTGGAGCTGGGTGCGTGCGCGGAATCGCCCATGGTCGTCTCCCGTGGCGTGTCGGACGCGGACCGTGACAAGATAGCCGGTCGCCTCGCGGGTGCGGTACCGGCGGGTGCGATGGTCGTCGGGTACGGCGCCGCGGGCCGGTCGGTGCGGCCACGCGCCTGCCGTGCGCGCGGGTGATGGGCTGACGCGGGTCGGTGGCCGTGTCCGCTCGTGCGATGTTGCGGTGTGTCCGCGCGTGCGAGGTTGCCGCGAGTCCGCTCGTGCGAAGCCGCGGCCTGGCTGCTCGTGCGAAGCGGCGGCGTGTCTGTTCGTGCACGGCGGCGACGAGTCTGTTCGTGCAAGGCGGCGATGTGTCCGCGCAGGTCGCGGCGCTGCGCCCGAGGGCCTTGCGCAACTTTCTGCAAGTTTCTTGACAGGGGTGTCGGCGGTCCGCTCTCATCGTCTGTCACCACCGGTGGCCGTCCGACTACGCGAACACGAAAGGGTCGACGATGTTCCCACGTGTCCTGGTGGCGGCCACGCTCGTGGCCGCGCTGGTGAGCCTGCCGCCGCAGGGAGCGCCACCGGCGCAGGCGGGCCCGCCCGGCGACCGCGACGTCATCGCGACGCTGTTCCAGTGGAACTGGAACAGCGTCGCCCGGGCCTGTCAGGACCAGCTCGGTCCGAACGGCTACGGCGCCGTGCAGGTGTCCCCGCCCTCCGAGCACGTGGTCCTCGGTGACGAGGGCTACCCGTGGTGGCAGGACTACCAGCCCGTCTCTTACCGGATCGACGACAACCGGCGCGGGACGCGTGCGGAGTTCGGCGCGATGGTCGAGGCCTGCCACGGTGCCGGGGTCGCGGTCTACGCCGATGTGGTGGTCAACCACATGACCGGTCAGGAGGAATGCGGTACGGGCAGCGCGGGCTCGTCGTACTGCCACTACGAGTATCCCGAGGCCGGGTACGGCTACGACGACTTCCACCACTGCGGGCGAAACGGCGACGACGACATCGCCGATTACACCGACCGCTACGAGGTGCAGAACTGCGAGCTGCTCAACCTCGCCGACCTCGATACCGGTGCGGAGTATGTCCGGGACCGTATCGGCGACTACCTCAACGACCTCTTGGCGCTCGGTGTCGACGGCTTCCGCGTCGACGCGGCCAAGCACATGGCCGCCGAGGACGTCGGCGCGATCGTGTCCCGGCTGTCCGAGCCCGCCTACGTCTACCAGGAAGTGCTCTACGGCGCGGGTGAGCCGGTCACCCCGGACGAGTACCTAAGCAACGGCGACGTCTACGACCAGCGCTACGCCCGGGACCTCGCCCGGATCTTCAATGCGGAACGGCTGGCCTACCTGGAGAACTTCGGCACGGCCGTGCCCTCCGACCAGGTCGTTGCCTTCGTGGACAACCACGACAGCCAGCGTGAGGGCACTACGATGAGCTTCCACGACGGCGACCGGTACGCGCTGGCGAACGCGTTCATGCTCGCCTGGCCGGTGGGCACGCCGAAGGTGATGAGCAGTTACTCCTACGACGACTTCGACGCGGGCCCGCCGTCCGACGGCTCCGGTCGCACGTCCGACGCCGACTGCTCCTCGGCGGCCTGGCAGTGCGAGCACGACTGGCGGCCGATCCGCAACATGGTCGGGTTCCGCAACGCGGTGGGCGACGCACCGGTCGTGCACTGGTGGGACAACGGCAACGACGTCATCGCGTTCGGACGCGGCGGCGACGGCTACGTCGTGCTCAACGACGAGACCGGACCGGTGACAGGGCGTTGGTTCGAGACCGACCTGCCCGAGGGCACCTACTGTGACGTGCTGCACGGTGACGTCGTCGACGGCGGTTGCACCGGCCCGTCCTACCGGGTCGACGCCAACGGCTGGTTCCGGGCCGACGTCGGCGCCCGTGACGGCGTGGCCCTGCACACCGGGGCACGGGTGAGCTAGCCCGCGGCCCGGATCGCGAACGGCTCCGGCGACGTGGAACGACCCCGAAACGGGGCGGCTCCACGTCGCCGCCGTCACGCACGGTCGGCGGGCAGGCTACGGCACAACACCTGTTCGGACAGTGGTGGCCCGGCTCAGTCGTCGCCGACCCGGATCGCCCGCGCCGGGCACACGTCGGCGGCTTCCCGCGCCGTCGCGTGCAGAGACTCCGGCGGGTGCGCGTCGAGCAGGACCACGATGCCGTCGTCCTCACGCTGGTCGAACACCTCGGGTGCGAGCAGGACGCACTGGCCCGCACCACAGCACTTGTCCTCGTCGACGCTGATGTTCACCGTGCTCTCTCCTCCGTGTCTCGGATGTGGTCGGTGTGCCCGGGGTCCCGGGAGGCGCCGCGGGGCCGGTCGTGCCCACCGGTGTGGGTGGTCACCGGGGCCACCCACAATCCCGTGATGCCGTCGACCAGGCCGTTCGCGGCCTCCTGCCAGCTCGCCCGTGGCGTGAGCGTGCCGTCGGCCAGAGCGCGTTCTCGCTCGGCGCACATGTGCACGATCAGGTGCCGCGCCATCACGCCGCGTTCGAGATGCACGTCGAGGGGCAGCTCGGGCAGGCACTGGTTGAGCCGGTCGAGCAGGTACGTCAGCGAGGGCCCGCTCATCGCCTCCTCGGACATGGCGGTGCGCAACGTGGGGTCGCTCATGACCTGGGCGCCGAAGCGCGCGAACCACGTCGGCACGCCGAGGGCGGCGAGGTGGTCGACCACGGGATGGACCAGGCAGGCCACCCAGTCGCGGACCTCGGTGCTCCCGTCGGCCTCGGCCACTCGCTCCGCGCGGCGTCGTTCGATGGGCACGGAGTGCCTGCGCACGATGGCGCGGACAAGGTCGCTCTTCCCGCCGAAGTGGTAGCCGACGGCGGTGTTGTTGCCCTGCCCTGCGGCCTCGCTGATCTGCCGGTTGGACACCGTGTAGACGCCGTGTTCGGCGAAGAGCCGCTCCGCCGTGACCAGGATCGCCTCCCGGGTGTCCTCGGCGCGGTGGGTCCGTGCTGACATCGTCCGGTCACCACCGCACCGGCACGGTGGCCAGTCCGCCGACGACCAAGCCCTCGACCCGCTGGAGGTCGGCGGCGTGCACCGCCAGCTCCAGCGACGGCAGACGCCGCAGGAGCACCTCGAGTACCGTCTGCAACTCGGTGCGTGCCAGTGACTGGCCCAGGCAGGAGTGCGGCCCGGCTCCGAAAGCCAGGTGCGGGTTGGGGCTGCGAGCCAGGTCCATCTCCCCGGCCTCGGAGAACGTGCGCTCGTCGCGGTTGGCCGCGGCCATACTGCACATCACCGTCGTACCTGCCGGGATGGTTCCGCCGGAGATCTCGGCATCCTCGGGTATGTAGCGGGGCATGCCGATGCCGGGGTTGGCGTCGAACCGCAGCGCCTCCTCGACCGCGGTACGGACCAGCGCGCCATCGGTGAGCAGCCGTTCCCACCGGCTCCGGTCGGCCAACAACATGCCGACCATCTTGCCGATCATGTTCGCGGTTGTCTCGTGCCCGGCCACCAGGAGTGCTTTGCCCGTGGCCACCAGTGCCGCGTCGGACATGCCGGGGCCGGACTCGGAACCTTCGGTGGCGAGCATGCTGAGCAGGTCCTCGCCCGGCTCGGCCCGTCGCGCGGCGACGTGGCCGGTCATGTACTCGGTGAACGCCGCCTGCGCGGCGTCGATCTCCGCCTGGTCGTAGCGGGTGAGATTGAGCAGGGTGTCGGACCAGTAGGAGAAGCGGTCCCGTTCGGAGTCGGGAACGCCGAGGAGATCGCAGATCACCCACACCGGAAGCGGGAAGCCGACCGCGGCCTTGAGGTCCGCGGGCGCTCCCCGGTCGACCATGGCGTCGACGAGATGGTCGGTCATCGTCTCGATCCGGGGTTTCACCGCGGCCATGCGCCGGGCCGTGAACCACTTCGCGACCGAGCGCCGCCACCGCAGGTGTCCCTCGCCGCTCTGCGGGAGCGTCGCGGCCATCGAGTCGTTGAACACCCCGCCCGACTCGGTGTCGGCGACGCGGGCCGCGCCCTCGGCGTTGAGCTGCCTGCTGAACCGGGGATCGGCCAGCACCCGCCGGACGTCGTCGTAGCGGGTGAGTAGCGACGCCTCGTCTCCACTGGGCAACCGCACCCGCGCGACGGGGCACGAGCCCCGCAGTCGCGCCCACTCCGGTGGGGGTTCGAGCGCGGCGGGACTCGGCAGGGGGTAGTGCAGTGCGTGCTCGCCACTCTGCTCGTGCTGGCCTCGGCTCATGGGCGGGCCCTCCTCGTGTGGGGTGGTGATCCGCCACCAGTGAACCGCGATCCGTTAGAGTCAGTCAATTGATTGACTTAAATCCGCATTCGTGGCCCGATCGGAGGTACTCCGTGCCCGCTGAGCCCGCGCGCCCCGCCGACCGCGAGAACGCGGCCGTACCCAGACCCGGCACACTGGTCGCGGTGCTGGCGATGTCCGGCATCGTCGTCTCGCTCATGCAGACCTTCATCATCCCCTTGGTGCCCGAGCTGCCCCGGCTGCTCGACGCGTCGGTGTCGGACACGTCGTGGGCGGTCACGGCCACCCTGCTCGCCGCGGCGGTCGCCACGCCGACCATGGGGCGGCTCGGCGACATGTACGGCAAGCGGCGCATGCTGCTGATCAGCCTGAGCACACTGGTGGCCGGGTCGGTGCTCTGCGCGGTGAGTGACAGCGTGGCCGTCCTGGTGGCCGGGCGCGCGCTTCAGGGACTTTCGGCGGGGGTCATCCCGCTCGGCATCAGCATCATGCGCGACGAACTACCCGCCGAAAGGCTCGCCTCGGCCACCGCGCTGATGAGCGCGTCCCTCGGCGTGGGCGGTGCGCTCGGCCTGCCCGCCGCCGCGTTCCTCGCCGAGAGCACCGACTGGCACGTGCTGTTCTGGACCGCTGCCGGATTCGGGGCGGTGGCCGCCCTGCTCGTGGGCACGGTCGTGCCGGAGTCGTCCCGCCGGACCGGCGGACGCTTCGACCTCGTCGGTGCGCTCGGGCTGTCCGTGGCGCTGGTCTGCCTGCTGCTGGCGATCTCCAAGGGCGCCGACTGGGGTTGGGGTAGCGTGCCGACCACGGGCCTGTTCGCCGTGGCCGTCGTCGTGCTCGCGGTGTGGGGACGCTGGGAACTGCGCACCGCCCGGCCGCTGGTGGATCTGCGGGTCGCCGCGCGTCGCCAGGTGCTGGTGACGAACGCCGCCTCGACGGTGTTCGGCTTCGCCATGTTCGCGATGTCGCTCGTGCTGCCGCAACTGCTCCAGCTTCCCGTCGCGACGGGATACGGACTTGGACAGACCATGCTCGTGGTCGGTCTGGTGATGGCGCCGTCCGGACTGGTGATGATGGCGATGTCTCCGGTGTGCGCGCGGATCTCGGCGGCACGGGGGCCGAAGGCGACGCTCATGGTCGGCGCTTTCGTGGTGGCCTGTGGCTACGGGCTCACCATGGCACTGATGTCCGAGGTCTGGCACCTGGTGGCGGTCTCCTGCGTGATCGGCGCCGGGATCGGCCTGTCCTACGGTGCGATGCCCGCCCTGGTGATGGCGGCCGTCCCGGTGTCGGAAACGGCCGCCGCCAACAGCCTCAACACGCTGATGCGGTCGGTCGGCACGTCGGTCTCCAGCGCCGTGGTGGGGGCGGTGCTGGCCCAGATGACGGTCTCGCTCGGTGGTGCGGCGCTGCCGTCACAGGCGGGACTGCGTGTCGTGATGGGGATCGGCGTGGTGACCGCGCTCGCCGCCTTGGCGCTGGCGTTGTTGCTGCCCGGAACGCGGTCCACGTCCGCGCGGACCCGGGACACCGCCGAGCGCTCCGGCGCGCGCGCAGGGCGGGAGAAGCCGGCCCCGGCGTCGAGTGGATGACCGCGTTCCCCACTTTCGGCGGTTGTCAGTGGTTTCCCACCCCGAGACTCTGGTCGGCATGCGCCGAACACGTCGAGCACTCGCCACTGTCGGAGGTCTGGTCCTGCTCGCCACCGTCGCCGCGCCGGCCGTGGCGCAGCCGTCCGGGGAGCGCGGACTGTACGAGGCACACGCGGCCGATGCCGAGCAGCGTACGGAACTGGTGCGGGCCGGTGTGGACGTGCTCGGCGTCCGGGACGGCACCGTCACGATGATCGCGACCGCCGGGCAGGCGCGGGACCTGCGTGCCGACGGATTCGATCTCGACCGGATCGGCGATGTCGACCGGATGCTCGCCGAACGCGGCACGGGGACGCGCGCGGCCGCCGACGAGTTCCCCCCGGGCGACGAGGACTACCACACCTACTCCGAGCTCACCGACGAACTCCAGCGGACCGAGGCCGACCACGGCGACATCGCACGACTGTCCAGTGTGGGCGAATCGTACGAGGGACGTTCCCTGCACCTGATCAAGATCAGTGACAACGCCGCGCGCGACGAGGACGAACCCGAGGTCCTGTTCACCTGCAACCAGCACGCGCGCGAGCACCTGACCACCGAGATGTGCCTGCGCATCGTGCAGCGGTTCACCGACGACTACGGCAGCGACCCGACGGTCACCGAGCTGGTCGACACCCGCGAGATCCTGGTGATCCCCACGGTCAACCCGGACGGGGCCGAGTACGACATCTCCGGCGGGAGCTACCACGGTTGGCGCAAGAACCGGCAGGGCTCGGGCACCGACCTGAACCGCAACTGGGGCTACCAGTGGGGTTGCTGCGGCGGGTCGAGCGGATGGCCCTACAGCGACACCTACCGGGGCTCGTCGCCGTTCTCCGCGCCGGAGACCAGGGCCGTGGCCGACTTCGTTGACTCCCGGGTGGTCGACGGCACCCAGCAGATCACCGCGCACCTCGACTTCCACAGCTACTCCGAGCTGGTGCTGTGGCCCTACGGCTACACCTACGACGACACCGCCGAGGGCATGACCCGTGCGGAGGCCGACCGCTTCCGCGACGTCGGCGAGCGCATGGCGGCGAGCAACGGCTACACCCCGCAGCAGTCGAGCGACCTCTACATCACCGACGGGTCCGTCAACGACTGGATGTGGGGCGAGCACAAGATCTTCAGCTTCACCTTCGAGATGTACCCGGCCAGTGCCGGTGGCCTCGACGGCTTCTATCCGCCGGACGAGCGGATCGGCCCTGAGACCCGGCGCAACGACGAGGCCGTGGACATCCTGCTGCGCGAGGCGGGCCGGGGCGCGGCGGCCTGACCGGTCGGCTCCGACGGCGACCGGTCAGGACAGTCACCGCCGTCCGGGCGGCACGGGCGGCAGTGTGGGAACCAGCGCGGCGCTCAGCACCACCGCCAGCGGAAGCAGCGTGAGCACGAGCAGCACCGGCCGGTAACCCGCCGCGACGTCGTGTCCGAGCGCGACGAACAGGGACGAGCACGCGGTCGGAGAAGCACTCGGCCAGCCAGCCCAGTGCGAAGGTGGCGATCAGCCCGGCGCTCGTCTGCGGCAGGATGACGCGGGGGCGTACGCCTTTCCGGGTGCGGTCGCGGTCGTGGTCCCGGTGGACACGATGCGGCTCAGGTGCCTTCGGCCACCAGGGGTTCCAGCGCGAGGTCCGGGTGACTCCGCAACAGGATGCGCATGCTCATCTCGTCGTGGAACAGGGCGAGGTCGGTGCCGTCGGTCCGGGTCAGGACCTCGCTGGTGCGTGCGGCGTCGATGACGCCGCGCTGCTCCGGGTCGGCCAGCTTGCGCACCGCGGAATAGGGCAACCGGTCCAGGCGGACCGGCGAGTGGAACTCGTGCTCCATGCGGTGGGCGGCGACCTCGAACTGCATCGGCCCGACGGCGGCGAACACCGGCGATGCGTCTCCGCGCAGGTCCGAGGTCAGTACCTGGATCACGCCCTCGGAGGCGAGCTGGTCGACTCCCTTGCGGAACTGCTTGGCCTTGGACAGATCGGCCGGGCGGGCGACGGCGAAGTGCGCGGGCGCGAAGCTGGGCAGGCCGGGGAAGCGCACGGCCGGCTTGCCGGTGTAGAGCGTGTCGCCGACGCGCAGTGCGGTGGCGTTGACCAGGCCGATGACATCCCCGGGGTAGGCGGTCTCCACGGTCGAACGCTGCTGGCCGAAGACCTGGTGGGCGTACTTGGTGGCGAACGGGCGTTTCGTGGTGGCATTGGTGACGACCATTCCCCGCTCGAACACTCCGGAACACACTCGGGCGAAGGCCACCTGGTCCCGGTGGGCGGGGTCCATCCCGGTCTGCACCTTGAACACGAAGGCCGAGAAGTCGGCATCCAACGGGCGGTCGCGCCCGTCGACGTCCGGACGCGGTTCCGGGCGCGGGGCCAGCTCGACGAGCAGGTCGAGCAGGTGCCGGACGCCGAAGTTGCGCACCGCGGCACCGAAGAGCACCGGGGTGGCCGAGCCGTCGAAATACCGCGCCGGATCGAAGGCACCATCCGAACTGGACAGCAGTTCGGCCTCTTCCGTGGCCCGGGTCCAGTCCGGCCCCACATCGGCCTCCGCGCTCCGCCCGGAAAGGCGCTCCTCGGCGGCCAGCGTCGCCCCTCCTGCCGTCGGCGCGTAGCGCACGAAGTCGCCGCCGGTCACGTCGTAGACCCCGCGGAACTGGCCGGCCACGCCGACGGGCCAGGTCAGCGGCATCGGCTGCAACCCGATCCGCTCGATCAGCTCGTCACACAGCTCCAGCGCCTCGCGGCCGGGCCGATCCCACTTGTTGATGAACGTGATCACCGGGATGCCCCGGTGACGGCAGACGTCGAAGAGCTTCAAGGTCTGCGGTTCGAGTCCCTTGGCCGCGTCCAGCAGCATCACCGCGGAATCCACCGCGGAGAGCACGCGGTAGGTGTCCTCGGAGAAGTCCGCGTGGCCCGGCGTGTCGAGCAGGTTGATCACCGAGTCGCCGTAGGCGAACTGGAGAGCGGCCGAGGTGATCGAAATGCCCCTGGTGCGCTCCATGGACATCCAGTCCGACACCACGCCCGCGCGCCCGGCCTTGCCGTGCACCGCGCCTGCCTCCGAGATGACCCGTGCGTGCAGCGCCAGCGCCTCGGTCAAGGTGGACTTGCCCGCGTCCGGATGACTGATCACCGCGAACGACCGTCGGCGACGCGCCTCGGTCAGCACGCCGGAGCCGTCGGTCGCGACCGTGTGCTCAGCTGTCATGCGGGCCTCCGTCCTCGCTGTCGCCCTGCCGCCTCAACTCTACCCTCGCGTCACAGTATGCTTTCCGGCGGCGGTGGGCCGGGTTTCGGACGCGCTCGCGGCCCACCGCCCCTTCCACGTCCCCGCGCTCGGAGGATGACCGACCTCATGACACCGCGACTCTCACGCGACGGGATGTTCTCGCGAAGTGCGGGATCGCACCGGCGGTCGCTACGGGCCGGTCACTCGCACGAGATCAGCGACGTGGCTTCCGGGCGTCCGGCGCGACCACGGAGGTGGCGAGCCGCCGTACTCGACCACCCGTTGACTCGCCGTGGCTGCGCCGTGCCGGTTCGATCGCGCGAATCGCCGATCCCGTACCCTCGCAGAGCGCAGCCAGACAGCCAGGAGTAGCGAAGTCGCGAGGTGGTTACCCGTACGGGTGGCGACCCACTGGGCCGTCCGCGCACGAACGCGTCGCACAAGACACAGTCGCAGAACACACAGTCGGACGAACGAAACGGAGTACTGTGCTCACTCGCGGACACGAACTCACGACCCACAGGCCGGCCGCGCGGGCCGGTGGCCGCGGAACCACGTCCGTGCGGGACGCCGTCGAGCACGTGCTGGACACCGCCGGGCGACCTCCGGCGGACGGGCGGAACGGGACCGTGGCCCTGTTGCGCGGGTTCGACCGGGACAGCCGGGAGTTGCGCGACGCGACGCGCGCGGTGGCCCGGCGGCACGGCTGGTCGCTGGTCGACCTACCCATGGTGCCGCGCGTCGGCCGCATGCCCGTTGCCGACGACGTGCAGCTGGTCGTGGTCGCACGCCCGTCGTTGCGTCGGCTGGCCGAGCGGTGCGCCGCCTACTGGCGTGCGAGCGTGCTCGAGCCGGAGGCGGTCACGGCCGATCCGTGGCACTGGAGCCACCGGGCGGCCACGGCCGTCGACCTCATCACCCCGGAGGGCGGCCGGGACAGCATCGCCTCCCGGCTCGACCTGAGCGGTTCCCTCGCCTACGGCGTGTCCGGCTCCGCGCGCACGGCGGCGACGGAGCTCTCGGTCGAGGTGTCCGACAGCGGCGTCGTCGTGCGCTATGCGGGCGAGGCAGGCCGCGGACTCCGGTACCCGCGCGGCGGGTCGCTCACGATCACCCTCGACGAGCCCGCACGGGGCACCCTCGACGGCGACCCGCACCTGTTCGCGCCGGGCCGCTACCAGCTCACCCGCAGGAGGCGCGCGTTCGACCGGATCGTGGTCGAGACAGTCTGAACCGGACGCTGTGTCGAGCGCTCGTACAGACGGGTGCCCTGCCGCGCGCCGCGGCGTTCAGCGGCGCGCGGCCGACCTGGCGGGGGCGTTCTCCGGTTCCTCCCGCCGGGCCGCGCGCAGCCGTACGCGCAGCATCGTGGTGAACTCCTCGACCCGGTGCAGCTGCGTGCGCATCTCCTCGCAGCGGCGCTCGGCCAGCTCGGCGAACTCGGTCAGGCGGGCGTCGGGGTCGGCCACCGCGGGGGAGTCCGGCGTGGGGTCCAGGATCGCGAGCAACTCGCGCATCTGCTCAAGGTGAAGGCCCAACGGCTTCATGCTCCGCGTGAGCGTGAGCCGGTCGACGTCGGCTTGCGTGTAGAGCCGGAAACCACCCTGGCTGCGGGCGCTCGGCACGACCAGACCGACCTCTTCGTAGTAGCGGATCGTGCGCAGCGACAGGCCGGTGCGCTCGGCGACCTCCCCGATCTGCATCCGCTCGCTCACGCCGCGTCCTTTCCTCCGAGAGCGGGTCCGGTGCCGTCGGCGACCCGGCACGGTGACCGGGCGCGCCGCGAGGTTCCCCCGCGCCGAAGGGGCTCGCACGGACGGGACCTTCCCGTGACTCTACCTCGACGTGAGGATCCGGTCAGGTCGCGACCGGGGAGCCGGCGATGTAGAGGGTGCTGGTCGCCTCGCGGTCCTGGAACGGGTTGGCGAAGCGCACCACCTCCGCGCGCGCCCGCGCGAACCGCCGGGTGAGCAGCGCGGTGAACTCGTCGTCGGGCGGGTCGTTGGACCACAGCGCGAACACCCCCTCGGGACGCAGCCGGGTGCCCAGCGCGCGCAGGCCCTCGTCGGAGTAGAAGTCGGCGTGGCCGGGGTCGAGCAGGTGCCGGGGGGAATGGTCGATGTCGATAAGCACCGCATCGAACCGGCGGCCCGGTCCCTCGGCGCCGGACCGGCGCTCCGGCGCGTCGGTGTCGGGCGGGTGCCCGGGCGGGTCCGGGTCGAACGGGGCGCCGGTGCGGACAAGTTCGAAGAAGTCGCCGTGCACCAGACGGCAGCGCGGGTCCGCCGACAGGCGTGTCCCCGCGGGAATCAGCCCTCGCTCGTGCCACTCGATGACCTCGGCGAGCGCGTCGATGACCACGAGCGAGCGCACCGCGGGCTCGTCGAGCACGGCCAGCGCCGTATAGCCGAGCCCGAGTCCGCCCACGGCCACGTCCAGCTCGGCGCGGCCGGACACTCCTGCGCTGCCGGAGAACTCCGCGCGGCCGGACAGCTCCGCCACTCCCCGGCGTCCCAGTTCGGTCTCGGAGACGGTGAACAGGCTGGACATGAGGAACTCGTCACCGAGCTTGATCTCGTGGACGTCCCGCTCGACCGTGGGGTCCCAGCGGCGGCGCAGGACGAGATCGCCCAACGGCGTCCGCCGCCAGTCGAGTTCCGAGAATCGCACGTGTACCCGCTCTCGTCGGCGTGACCGACCGGTCGGCCGGTCGGGGCAGCATAGTGGCGCCGCCGCGAACCCCGCGCGGTACGGGGACCCGCGCGTGCCGCCGCGAGCGCGCTGTCCGCGACGACGAGCGAGGTAACGGCGCGGTAACGACCAGGGGGTCAGGTCTGGACACGCTCCTGTGGTCTCGCGCATAGTCCTGTCAATCGTTTGACGCATCAAACGTTTGACGCGCTGGGAGGACTGGTGTCGAAGGTGACGCTGCGGGAGGTCGCGGCCCGCGCGCGGGTGTCGGTGTCGACCGTGTCGCTCGTGCTCAACGACCGCGATGGCGGCCGGGTCAAACCCGCGCTGAGCCGTCGGGTGCGCGCGGCGGCCGAGGAGCTCGGGTACGCACCGAATCTGCTCGCACGGGGACTGCGCACGAGCCGGACCCAGACGATCGGGCTGATCTCCGACCGCGTCGCCAGCACCCCGTTCGCCGGGCGGATGCTCGCCGGTGCGCAGAACGCGGCGTGGGAGACGGGCAGGTTGCTGCTGTTGGTGGACTCCGGCGGCGACGTCGAGATGGAACAGGAGGCCGTCGGTGCGCTGGTGCAGCGCAACGTGGACGCGCTGATCTACGCGTCGATGTATCACCGGGAGGTGGAACTGCCCGCCGTGCCCGCCGCGTTGCCGCTGGTGGTGCTGGACGCCCGCCCGGCCGAGGACGGCCCGGACGTGTCCTGGGTGGTGCCGGACGAGGAGGGCGGAGCCCGCGCGGCGGTGAGCGCTCTGCTCGACGCCGGGCACACCCGCATCGGGTACTGCACCGACACCGCCGACGTGCCCGCCGTGCACGCGCGTCTGCGCAGCTACCGGGAGACTCTCGCCGAGCGCGGCGTGCGCCCCGAGCCCGGCCTGGTGTCCGAGGTGGACGGCAGCGACGCCGAGGAGGGACGCCGGTCGGCCGCGCGGCTGCTGTCGTCGCCGGAGCCGCCGACCGCGTTGTTCTGCTACAACGACCGGATGGCCATGGGCGCCTACCGTGCGGCCCGCGAGTTCGGCCTGCGCATTCCCGAAGACCTCTCGGTCGTCGGGTTCGACGACCAGGAGCACGTGGCCGACGGTCTGGCGCCCGGCCTGACCACGGTGGCGCTGCCGCACTACGAGATGGGGGAGTGGGCCGCCCGCCGGGTGCTGGAACACCTGTCCGGTGAGGCCGGGGTGGTGACGCGGCACCAGCGGATGCCGTGCCCGCTGGTGCCCCGCGAATCGGTGGCCTCGCCCCGGGTGATGCGCTCGTGAGCGCGGCGCGGGAACCGGTGGTGGCCGTGGCCGGAGAGGCCATCGTGGACCTGCTGGTCGGCGAGGACCCGAGGCACCCCGTCGCGGCTCCGGGCGGCGGCCCGGCCAACACCGCGATCACGCTCGGCCGGCTCGGCACACCCGTGACCTTCCTCGGTCGTTTCGGCGACGACCGGTTCGGCGCGCTGCTGCGCGAGCACCTGCGGGACAACCGGGTGGACCTCGGGCACGCCGTCGCCGCTCCCGAGCCCGCAAGCCTGGCCGTCGTGACGGCCGGTGCCGCCCACGACGTCACCTACGGCTTCCACGTCACGGGCACCGCCGACTGGCACTGGTCGGCCGCCGAACTCCCCGCTCTGCCGGAGTCGGTGCGCGCGGTGCACACCGGCTCGCTCGCGCTGGCGCTGCCGCCGGGAGCCGACGTGCTCGCCCGGTGGTTCACCGAGTGCCGGGCGCGGCACGTGACCAGCCTGGACCCGAACATCCGGCCAGCGCTGGCCGGGTGCCGCGCCGGGTACCGGCAGCGCCTCGAGGCTCTGGTGGCCGCCTCGGACGTGGTCAAGGTCAGCGCCGAGGACCTGGCCTGGGTGTATCCGGGCGAGGACCCCGTGGTGGCGGCCGAGCGGTGGCGGCGTGACCTGGGCCCGGTGCTGGTCGTGGTCACACTCGGCGGCGACGGCGCCGTCGCGGTCCACGCGGGACGGACCGTACGGGTGCGGGCCCGCACCATGCCGGTGGCCGACACCGTCGGAGCCGGGGACGCGTTCAGCGGCGGGCTGCTCGACTGGCTGTCCACTCAAGACTGCCTGGACCGTGCGCGGCTGCGCGGGCTCTCCCGGACCGAGCTGGAACGCGCGCTGGCCCACGCCGGCCTGGTCGCCGGACTGACCTGCACCCGGCCCGGCGCGCAGCCGCCGTGGCGCACCGAGATCGCCACCGGCCCGGGTGAGGAGGCCCGGGCCTGATGGGGAGAGGAGAACGCATGTCCGAGCCGGAGCACGTCGTCGATCGCAGAACCGTGCTGAGGACCTCCGTCGTCTCGTA
>NZ_KB912704.1:28163-33975 GCF_000383795.1 Saccharomonospora saliphila YIM 90502 | reverse complement strand
CTGCCCCGCGGCGGGCGGGCCACCGAACCCGCACCGGCGGCCCCGGAGCGGAGCCGCCCGCGCCCGCCGCACAACACGCTCATCGGAGTCGTCTGACGATCCCGCCCGCGAACGGAAGGAACCGCCGTGTCGACCCTCTACGATGTCACGACCTGGACGCACTCAAGCGATTCGTCGATCACCTGCTTCACCGATGTCGGCGCGCTGATCAACGACATCATCGCCGACGTCAAGAGGCAACAGCCCGACCAGGAGGCCAAGCCGGGCGCGGTGATCTACCTGCCGCCCGGCGACTATCCGCTGCGGACGCGCGTCCTGGTGGACGTGAGCTACCTGACGATCAAGGGCTCCGGCCACGGCTTCACCTCGTCGAGCATCCGCTACAACAGCGGGGACACCTCGGACTGGCACGAGATCTGGCCGGGTTCGAGCCGGATCATGGTGGACAACGACGACGGCAACGGCGAGGCCTTCCTCGTGGCCCGGTCCGGGGACCCGCGGCTGAGCTCGGTGGTGTTCGAGAACTTCTGCCTCGACGGCCTCAGCTTCGGCTCGAACGAGAACTCCTACACCAACGGCAAGACGGGCATTCTCGCCGACACGGCCAACGACGCCTTCCGCGTCGAGCGGATGGGCTTCGTCTACCTTGAGCACGCTCTGGTGGTGCGGGACGCCGACGCCCTCAGCGTGAGCGGCAACTTCATCGCCGAGTGTGGCAACTGCGTCGAGCTGATCGGCTCGGGACAGGCCAGCAAGGTGTCCGACAACCTGATCGGCGCGGGCTATGTGGGCTATTCCGTCCTCGCCGAGGGACACGTTGAGCTGCTGGTCTCCGGTAACAACATCTTCCCCCGGGGCGCCAGCCTGGTGCACCTGCGCGACACCCACCGCTCGTCGATCACCGGCAACCGGCTGCACGGGTTCTACCCGGGAATGATCGACTCCGACGGGCTGAACAAGGAGAACCTGATCAGCGGCAACCACCTCCGCAGGGAGGTCGAGCCGTGGCCGCCGATGCGGGACTACGACAACGGCAAGGACGACCTGTACGGCGTGGTCCACCTGCGGGGCGACAACAACATGGTCACCACGAACCTGATCGCGTTCCACGTCGACAGCGCCGAGATCAGCCCGTCCGGAGCCGAGCCGACCATGATCCTGATCGCCTCCGGCCACGCCAACCACGTCACCAACAATCACGTGGTGAGCAACCTGGCGTGCAACACGGTCGTGCTGGACGCCAGCACCACCGGCACCACCGTGCTCGACAGCGGCCGTACCGAGCAGGTCGTGGCGCACACGTCCGACTACACCCTCCGCCCCACCCCCTGACCGGCAGGCCCGCCGACCAGCCCGCGGCCCGCCATCCGCGTGGAGCGCGGGCCGTGACGACAGAACGGAGTTCGTCAATGGTGACGACGCACGCCCCGCGCGCCGGCCTCGTGCTGGCCTCCGCCACCGTCCTCGTCGGCGCGACGCTCGTCGCGCCCGCGCCCGCCCGGGCCGGAGACACCGTGACCTACCCCGAATTTCCCTACGAGGCCACCGACTACACCGAGCCCCACCGCGGACAGTTCCACTTCAGCCCGCGTGGCGGGTGGATGAACGACATCAATGCGCCGCTGTACTACCGGGGCGAGTACCACCTGTTCTTCCAGCACAATCCGCACGGTCTCGACTGGGACACGATGCACTGGGGACACGCGACCAGCCCCGACCTGGTGCACTGGACCCAGAAGCCGATCGCCCTCGAACCCGGGGTCCACCCGGGGAACCTGTGGTCGGGGTCCGGCGTGGTCGACACCGCGAACACCTCCGGCCTGCGCGACGGCGTCGATGACCCGATCGTGGTATTCACCGGAACCGACGGCGTGCGGGTGGCCTACAGCACCGACGGCGGTGAGACGTTCCAGAGCCATGACGACGGCCGACCGGTGGTGGTACCCGAAGGCACGAGCCGGGACGCCAAGGTGTTCTGGTACGAGCCGGACGAACGCTGGGTGATGGTGATCTGGTCCGATCACGGGGGCAACGGCGTCGACATCTACACCGCGCCGGATCTGCTGAACTGGACGTTCCGCAGCCGCGTCGACGCGCCGTGGCTGTACGAGTGCCCCGACCTGGTCGCACTGCCGGTCGACGGCGATCCGCAGCGGCGGCGGTGGGTCCTCGCCGACGCGGAGGGCGAGTACGTCGTGGGTGACTTCGACGGCACCACGTTCACCACCGACTGGACGGCGCCGCAGAAGATGGACCAGGGCCGGACCTCGTTCGACGGCGGTACCTTCTATGCCGGGCTGACCGTGTCCCACATGCCCGACGACCGCGTGGTGCAACTCGCGTGGCAGCCTTCCAACCAGGGCAGTGTGTGGACCGGCAACGCCACCTTCCCCGCCGAACTCGGCCTGCGCGGCACGCCGGAGGGCGTGCGGGTGACCCGGGAGCCCATCGACGAGATCGCCACGCTACGGACCCGCACCGAAAGCTGGTCGGACCGCACGATCACGCCCGAGGCCGCAAGCGACCCGCTGGCCGGGGTGTCCGCCGACACCTACGAGATCAGCGCCGAGTTCGACGTCGTGACCGCCACCGCCGACGAGTTCGGGCTGCGCCTGCACACCCGTTCCGACGGCACCTACGACCGGGCGGTGACCTACGACGTCGGCGCGCGGACGCTCTACGGCGCGCCGCTGCCGCCCGAGAACGGGCGCGTGCGGATGCGCCTGCTCGTCGACCGGGGACAGCTCGCGATCTTCGGCAACGACGGCGCGCTGTCCTACTCGGACAACGTCGACTTCGACTCCGCGCAGGGAAGCCGCGGGGTGAGCGTGTTCGCCACGGGCGGGGAGGTCGAGCTGGTCTCCCTGAAACTGCACCACCTTGCCTCGGCCTGGCGGGAGAGCGAGGCGGAGGCGACGCTGCGCGGCAACCTCGGACCCTGGCACGCCGTGGGCGGCACCTGGACCGACATCGCGGCGGGCAAACGCGGCACCGCCTCCGGTGACGCGTTCTACCTCGGCGAGCGGGTCGAGTCCGACTTCACCTACGACGCCGACCTGCGCGTGCTCGACGGCGCGGCGGCCGGGGTGACCTTCCGCGCGAGCGCGGACGCCACCGAGCACTACACGGCGTCGCTGGACACCGCGGGGTTGGTCAAACTGTGGCGGCCCGGGGCCGACCTCGCCACCGCGCCGGTGCCGGTCGAAGCCGGGCGGACCTACCACGTGCGGGTGGTGGCCGAAGGGCCGCGAATCCGGGTGTACCTCGACGGGTCCGCCGAGCCGCTGATCGACGTGACCGACTCGGCCTACTCCTCCGGGCACCTCGGCGTGAACGTCTTCGACGGCACGGCGGCGGTGAACAACGCGGCCGTCGGCGCGGGCGGTGTGTGCACCAATCTCGCGGGGCCGTGGAATCCCGTCGCAGGCGACTGGACCGAGCCGTCCCGCAGGCGCCGGGGCACCGCCGCGGGGGACGGCTTCTCGCTCGCCGCCGCGACCGCGGACGATGTCACCTACAGCGGCGACGTGCGCATCGCCGCCGGTGGCGCGGCGGGGCTGACGCTCCGCGCCACCGACGACGGTTCCGGCCACTACACGGCCACGCTGGATACGGCGGGGCTGGTCAAGCTGTGGCGGCCCGGCGCCGACCTGGCGAGTGCCCCGTATCCGGTCCGGGCGGGCCGGACCCACCACCTGCGGGTGGTGGCCGAGGGACAGCGGCTCCGGGTGTTCGTGGACGGCGCGGCCGAGCCGCTGATCGACGTGGCCGACTCGGCCTACTCCTCCGGGCACCTCGGCGTGAACGTCTTCGACGGCACGGCCGACTTCGGTGCGCTCAAGGTCGGCGGGGACAGCTTCTGCGGCACCCTCGGCACCGAGTTCGACACGCTCGGCGGGAGCTGGACCTCCACGGCGGGCGGCCGGCGCGGCACCGCGTCGGGCGACGCGTTCCAGCTCAGCCGCACCACCGCCGACGACGCCCTCTACACCGGTGAGATCCGGCTCGTCGAGGGTGGCGCGGCGGGGCTGACGTTCCGGGCCACCGACGACGGTTCCGGCCACTACACGGCCACGCTGGACGCGGCGGGGCTGGTCAAACTGTGGCGGCCCGGGGCCGACCTCGCCACCGCGCCGGTACCGGTGGAGACGGGCCGGACCTATCGGCTGCGGGTCGAGGCCAGGGGAGAGCGGCTGCGGGTGTTCCTCAACGACGCCGCCGACCCGGTGCTCGACGTGACCGACGCGACCTACACGGCCGGACGGTTCGGCATGAACGTCTTCGACGGCACCGCCGAGTTCCAGGACCTCACGGCGTTCGGGGCCTGAGCCGCGAACGCCCGGACGGCACGGCGTTCGGGGTCTGAACCCCGGACGCCCGGACGGCACGGCGTTCGGGGCCTGAGCCGCGCACGCCCGACCACCCACGGATGGGAGACGACTGACATGAGAAGCGACAGCGGAGCACGCGCGGGTCTGTCGCGGCGCGGGTTCCTCCGGATCGGCGGAGCGACCGGACTCGCGGCACTGGCCACGGCGTGCGGCGCGGGTGGGGGCGCCGCGGGCGGCGGTTCCGGGCCGCTGAGCATCCTCTGCGAGGCGGGCGGCAAATCCGAGCTGACCAAGATCGCCGAGGCCTACACGCGCAGGACCGGCCGGGAGGTCACTTTCGTCGAGCTGCCCTACGAGGGTCTGTTCGACCGGCTGAACAGCGAGCTCACCTCCGGGTCCGTGTCGTTCGACCTCGCCGCGCTCGACGCGGTGTGGCTGGCGACCTTCGCCGGGGCGCTCGCCCCGCTCGACGAGCTGTTCGGCGAGCGGGTGCGCGCGGACCTGTTCCCCGCTCTGGTGCGGGAGGCGCAGGTCGACGGCACCTTCGTCGGGATGCCGGCGTGGACCAACGCCGAGGTGCTGTTCTACCGGACCGACCTGTTCGACGACCCCGGTGAGGCGCGCGCGTTCGAGCGCGAGTTCGGCCGCCCCCTGCGGCCGCCGACGACGTGGCGGGAGTTCCAGGACGCGGCGACGTTCTTCACCCGGGGCACCGACCTCTACGGCACCGACGTCAAGGGAGCCGTGGAGACCGAGTGGCTGGCACACGTGCTCCAGGCCGGTGCGGACGGGATGGTGCTCGACCGGGACGGCCGCGTCATCATCGACGACGACGCCCACCTGGCCGCGCTGCGCTTCCACAGCGACCTCGCCACCCGTCTCGGCGTGAGCCCACCGGGCGGCGCGCAGCTCGACTGGGCCGGTGCGCAGAACCTGTTCACCCAGGGCAAGACCGCCATGATGCGGTTCTGGGCGCACGCGTACCCGCTGATCGGCGAGGACTCGCCGGTGCACGGCAAGGTGGGCGTCGCACCGATGATCGGCGGCGACGCCGGGATCGGGGCGGTGCCCGGCCCGTGGTACCTGGCCGCACCCGCCTCGGGCGCGCGCACCGACCTGGCGCTGGAGTTCGTCGAGTTCGCCTACGAGAACAACGTGCTCGCCGTGGACTCGTCGCTGGGCCTTGCCGCCCGCCGCTCCGCGCTGGAGTCCTACGCCTCGGAACCCGGTTACGAGCACTTCGAGGCGCTGCTGACGACGCTGTCCGGGCCCGCCACGGCGGCCCGGCCCGCGCATCCGAGCTGGCAGCGGATCGTCGACGACGTGCTCGTGCCGACCCTGCAACGCTCCCTGACCCCGGACGCCGACTACGCCGCGCTGCTGGCGACGGCGCGCGAGGATGTGGAACGCCTTGTCCAGTAGTCTCGACCACCGGCCGCGCGCGGACGCGCCCCCGGCGCCACCGCCCCCGCGCCCCGGCG
>NZ_KB912704.1:11462-28063 GCF_000383795.1 Saccharomonospora saliphila YIM 90502 | reverse complement strand
GCGGGCTCAGGCGCCGCGGCGTACCCGCAGGCCGTCGAAGGCGACGGTGGCGACCGCGTCGGCGACGGTGTCCGCGCGGACGCCGCCCCGGGGCCGGTACCACTCGACAAGCGAGTTCACCATGCCGAACAGCAGGCGGGCCGACGTGGCGGGGTCGACGTCCGGACGCAGGTCGCCGTCGGCGGCGGCCTTGCTCACCAGGTCGGTGACGATCTGGTCGAACTCGCGCCTGCGTGCCAGCGCGTCCCGCTCGACCTCGGTGTTGCCCCGCACCCGCAGCAGCAGCGTCACGAACGGCAACTGCTCGATGAGCACGCCCACGCTGGCGCGCACGAGGTGTTCGAGCTTGTCCACGGCCCGGCCCTCGACCGCGTCGAGCCGGTCCACCTCGGCGAACAGGCCGTCGAGGCCGCGGTTGACCGCCAGGCGCAGCAGCTCGGACTTGCTGGGAACGTGGTGGTAGATGGCCGACTTGGTGATGCCCAGCTCGCGGGAGAGGTCCTCCATGCTGGTGCCCTCGTAGCCGCGCTCGTTGAACAGCCTGACCGCCACCGTGAGCAGCGACTCCAGGTCGTAGCCCGGCCTGCCGCGCCGGGCGGGCCGGGAGGAGGGGGTGTCGGTCATGGCCGCAAGTATCCCAGGCCGGTTCAGGTGGAGGGCCGGTGGTCGACGACGCGGCGCAACTTGCCCACCGAGCGTTCCAGGGTGTCCGGATCGACCACCTCGGCGCCGACGCTGACGCCGACGCCGTCCTTCACCTTCGCGACGATCTCGGCCGCCGCGCCGGTGCGGCGCTCGGCGGGGGTCTCGGCGTCGGCCTCCACCACGACCGTCAGCTCGTCCAGCCTGCCGGTCCTGCTCAGCCGGAGCTGAAAGTGCGGCGCCAGACCGTCGACGCCCAGCACGATCTCCTCGATCTGGGTCGGGAAGACGTTCACGCCCCGCAGGATGATCATGTCGTCGCTGCGGCCGGTGACCTTGTCCATGCGGCGGAACGCCGGGCGCGCGGTGCCCGGGCGCAGGGCGGTCAGGTCGCGGGTGCGGTAGCGGATGACCGGCAGCGCCTGCTTGGTCAGCGAGGTGAACAGCAGTTCGCCGGTGTCACCGTCGGGCAGGACGTTCCCGTCGACCGGGTCGATCACCTCGGGGTAGAAGTGGTCCTCCCAGATGTGCAGGCCGTCCTTGGTCTCGGCGCACTCCTGGGCGACCCCGGGGCCCATGACCTCGGACAGGCCGTAGATGTCCACGGCGTCGAGGCCCGCGCGCTCCTCCAGTTCCCGGCGCATCCGCTCGGTCCAGGGCTCGGCGCCGAAGATGCCCACGCGCAGTGAGGTCGTGCGCGGGTCGATGCCCTGGCGTTCGAACTCGTCGAGCAGCGTGAGCATGTAGGAGGGCGTGACCATGATGACCTCGGGACGGAAGTCGGTGATCAGCCGCACCTGCCGCGCGGTCATGCCGCCCGAGGCGGGTACGACCGTGCAGCCGAGCTTCTCCGCGCCGTAGTGCGCGCCGAGCCCGCCGGTGAACAGGCCGTAGCCGTAGGCGATGTGGACCGTGTGCCCCGGACGTCCGCCCGCCGCGGCGATCGAGCGCGCCATGACGGTGGCCCAGGTGTCGAGGTCGTCGGAGGTGTAGCCGACGACGGTCGGGGTTCCGGTGGTGCCGCTGGAGGCGTGCAGGCGGCGCACCCGCTCGCGCGGCACGGCGAACATGCCGAACGGGTAGGCCTCGCGCAGGTCGTGCTTGGTGGTGTACGGGAACTTCGCCAGATCGGCGAGGTCGCGGCAGTCGTCGGGGTGCACCCCGGCCTCGTCGAACTTGCGCCGGTAGACCGGCACGTTCTCGTACGCGTGCCGGAGTGTCCACCGCAGACGGTCCAGTTGCCGCGCCCGCAGTTCGTCGAGGCTGATCCGTTCGGCTTCGCTGAGCCGTTCGGCTTCCGGAACGGCGTCCGTGGCCGGTGCGGGACCGGTCCGCCCGATGTCAGGCACGTCGCTGTGCGTGGTGGTCATGCGGTACTCCTGGAGTCGGTGCTCTCGGCGATCGTGCGGCTGCGGCCGCGGAACTCGGCCACCACATCGCGCCCCCGGGGGGTGTCGCGGTAGACGGTGACGTCGTAGATGCCGTTGCGGCCGAAGGTGGTGCGTTCCTCGGCAACGGCGGTCAGCTCGTCGTCGAGCAGGGCGCTGGCGACGAACGAGATCTCGGCCCCGGCGGCCACGGTCACCGGTCCGTGGCTGTTGCACGCGCACGCGAACGCGGTGTCGGCCAGGGTGAACAGATATCCGCCGTGTGCGATGGCGTGCCCGTTGACCATCCGGCCGGTCACGCGCATCCGGGCGACGGCCTGTCCGTTCCGTGCTCTGAGGACCTCGATGCCCAGGTCGGCCGAGGCGGTGTCCGCCTCGAGCATCGCACGGGCCGGTTCCGCGATTTCGGACACGGAGCGTGACACCAGGAGCCACCGCCTTGCTTACTGACCGAATGGACGGTTAATAATGACATCAAAACGAGCGGGTGGGCCGCTGTCAAGGGCGTGCCCGGCACGGACACGGCCCCGAAGGCCGACAGGAGGAACATGTGAGTGACAACCGGGTGCCCGGCACGGTCGGGGTGATCGGCGGTGGCAGGATGGGCGCGGGCATCGCTCAGGTCTTCGCCGTCGGGGGAGCGGCGGTGTCGGTCGTGGAGAGTGACGCGGCGGCGGCCGAGGCGGCCCGCACCCGGATCGCGGCCAACCTGGACACCGCCGTCGAGCGCGGGAAACTGACCGAGGCCCCTGCGGCCGTTCTGGAGCGGGTGACGGTACGCACCGACCCCCGCGCTCTGCCGTCCGGGGTGGAGCTGGTGGTCGAGGCGGTACCCGAGCGCGCCGACCTCAAGGCCGATGTGCTCGCCCGTGCCGAGGAGGCCGTCGCGCCGGACACGGTCCTGGCCAGTAACACCAGTTCCCTCTCGATCGCCGAGCTGGGCGCGGTGTTGCGGGAGCCGGGGCGGTTTCTCGGGATGCACTTCTTCAATCCCGTTCCGGCCTCGCGGCTGGTGGAGGTGGTCACCGCGCCGGGCACCGCCGAACTGACCCGGCGACGTGCCGTCGGCTGGGTGCGGGCACTGGGCAAGACCGACGTCGTGGTACGGGACTCGCCCGGGTTCGCCACGAGCCGCCTCGGCGTGCTTCTGGGGCTGGAGGCCATCCGCATGCTCGAGGAGGGCGTGGCCGACGCCGAGGCGATCGACAACGCCATGGAGCTCGGGTACCGGCACCCGATGGGGCCGCTGCGTTCCACGGATCTGGTCGGGCTCGACGTGCGGCTGGCCATCGCCGAGTACCTGCACTCCACGCTGGGCGAGCGGTTCGCGCCGCCTGCGCTGCTGCGGGACAAGGTGGCGGCGGGAGAGCTGGGCCGCAAGACCGGCCGGGGCTTTCACGAATGGACCTGAGTTCGGGAGGGGTCCGGTCTCGACCCGGTCGCGAACCGGACGCGAGTCCGTCGAGGCGGGCGCTGACCCCGGCGGCGGCGTGGTCGCGGCTTCCCTCGGGCGCGCCGGCACGCTACGATGACTTTCTGAACGTTCGGTAGGTAAATCAGGAGGGTCCGATGGGTGAGCACGCGACACCGCTGTTGCGCAGCTACGTCTCCGGCGGCTGGCACACCCCCGCCGACGAGGGCACGCCGTTGCGTGACGCGGCGACCGGCGAGGAGATCGCGCGGCTGTCGACGACGGGCATCGACAGGGCCGCCGCCCTCGAGTACGGGCGCCGCGTGGGCGGCCCGGCGCTACGGGAGCTGACCTTCCACCAGCGGGCCGCCCTGCTCAAGGCGCTGGCCTCGCACCTGCGGGAACATCGCGAGGAGCTGTACGCGCTCTCGGCGCGGACGGGCGCCACGCCGGGCGACGCGAAGTTCGACGTCGACGGCGGCATCGGTGTGCTGTTCGCCTACGCGAGCAAGGGCAAGCGGGAGCTGCCGAACGACACCGTCCTGCTCGACGGCGAGGTCGAACCGCTGAGCAAGGGCGGCACCTTCCTCGGCAGGCACCTGGCCACCCCGCTGCGGGGTGTGGCCGTGCAGATCAACGCGTTCAACTTCCCCGTGTGGGGCCCCCTCGAGAAGCTCGCGCCCGCCTTCCTGGCCGGGATGCCGAGCCTGATCAAGCCCGCGGGCCAGACCGCCTACCTGACCGAGAAGCTGGTCGAGCTGATCGTCTCCTCCGGGTTGCTGCCCGAGGGTGCGCTGCAACTGCTCTGCGGCGACGCGGGCGATCTGCTCGACCACGTCACCGGCCAGGACGTCGTCTCCTTCACCGGGTCGGCCGACACGGCGCGCAAGCTGCGCACGCACCCGGCGATCGTGCGCCACGCGGTGCGGTTCAACGCCGAGGCGGACTCGCTGAACTGCTCGATCCTGGGTCCGGACGCGACACCGGGCACCGCCGAGTTCGACCTGTTCGTCACACAGCTCGTCACCGAGATGACCGTGAAGGCGGGGCAGAAGTGCACCGCGATCCGGCGTGCGTTCGTGCCCGCCGAGCGCATGGACGACGTGGCCGCCGCCGCGCGGGACCGGCTCGCGACGATCACCGTTGGCCGTCCCACCGCCGAGGGCGTGCGCATGGGGGCGTTGGCGAGCCTGGAGCAGCGGGAGGAGGTGCGCCGCTCGCTGAAGGCGCTGACCGGCGTCGCCACCGTCGTTTCCGGAGACCCGGACCACGTCGAGGTCGTCGACGCCGACCCCGAACGAGGTGCGTTCCTGTCGCCGGTCCTGCTGCGCTGCGACGACCCGGAGCGCGCCGAGCCGCACGAGGTCGAGGCGTTCGGGCCGGTGGCCACCCTGCTGCCCTACACCTCCACCGGCGAGGTCGTCGCGCTCGCCGCGCGCGGGCAGGGCAGCCTCGCCGGGTCCGTGGTGACCGGCGACCCCGCGTTCGCCCGCGAGGTCGTGCTCGGTGCCGCACCGTGGCACGGCAGGATGCTCGTGCTCGACGCCGACGACGCCGGGGAGTCCACCGGGCACGGCTCGCCGATGCCGCAGCTCGTCCACGGAGGACCCGGGCGCGCGGGCGGCGGTGAGGAGATGGGCGGCCTGCGCGGCGTGCTGCACCACATGCAGCGCACCGCCGTGCAGGGCAGTCCCTCGGTGCTCACCGCCGTCGGTGGCGAGTGGGTTCCCGGCGCGCCGCGCGCCGAGGGCACGCACCCCTTCCGCAAGGCGCTGTCCGAGCTGCGCGTCGGGGACAGCGTGGTCGCGGGCCCGCGCCGCGTCACCGCCGACGACGTCGCCCACTTCGCCGAGTTCACCGGCGACACCTTCTACGCGCACACCGACGAGGCCGCCGCGCGGGAGAACCCGCTGTTCGGCGGGATCGTGGCGCACGGCTACCTGGTGGTGTCGCTGGCGGCGGGGCTGTTCGTCTCACCCGAACCCGGGCCGGTGCTGGCCAACTACGGCCTCGAGAACCTGCGCTTCCGCACACCGGTCAAGCCGGGCGACGAGCTGACCGTGACCCTGACGTGCAAACGGATCACCCCGCGCGAGAGCGCCGACTACGGCGAGGTGCGCTGGGACGCCGACGTCACCAACGCCGACGGCGATTCCGTGGCCAAGTACGACGTCCTCACGCTGGTCGCGAAGGAGGCGCCGTCGTCCGGCATGAGCGAGGAGCAGTCATGACCGCCACCGTCTCCGGGAACGAACTGTCCGGCAACGAGCTGGAACGACACTTCGAGCGCACCATCGCGCGCGAGGAGCGCGTCGAACCCCGGGACTGGATGCCCGGGGAGTACCGCAAGACGCTGGTCCGCCAGATCGCCCAGCACGCCCATTCCGAGATCATCGGAATGCAGCCGGAGGGCAACTGGATCACCCGTGCGCCGTCGCTGCGGCGCAAGGCGATCCTGCTGGCGAAGGTGCAGGACGAGGCCGGGCACGGGTTGTACCTGTACTCGGCGGCCGAGACCCTGGGCGCCGACCGCGACGAGCTGACCGACAAGCTTGTCACCGGGCGGCAGAAGTACTCCTCGATCTTCAACTACCCGACGGTGAGTTTCGCCGACGTCGGGGTGATCGGCTGGCTGGTGGACGGCGCCGCGATCTGCAACCAGGTGCCGCTGTGCCGCAGCAGTTACGGCCCCTACGCCCGCGCGATGATCCGCATCTGCAAGGAGGAATCGTTCCACCAGCGGCAGGGATACGAGCTGCTGATGACGATGATGCGCGGCACCGCCGCTCAGCGGGAGATGGTGCAGGAGTCGGTGAACCGCTGGTGGTGGCCGTCGCTGATGATGTTCGGCCCGCCCGACGGCGACTCGCCCAACACCGAGCGGTCGATGGCGTGGAAGATCAAGCGACACACCAACGACGAGCTGCGGCAGCGGTTCGTCGACATGACCGTGCCCCAGGCCGAGGCGCTCGGCGTCACGCTGCCCGATCCGGAGCTGGCGTTCAACGCCGAGCGCGGGCACTACGACTTCGGTGAGATCGACTGGGCCGAGTTCAAGCGTGTGCTCGCAGGCCAGGGGCCGTGCAACGCGCAGCGGATCGCCCATCGCCGTGCCGCGCACACCGACGGCGCCTGGGTCCGCGAGGCCGCCGCCGCGCACGCGGCCAAGCACACCGCCGCGCACGCGGCCGGGGACACCGCGGCGCACGCGCGGGACGAAAGGCGGGAGCAGGCATGAGTGAGTGGCCGTTGTACGAGGTGTTCGTGCGGGGCAAGCGCGGGCTCAACCACGTACACGTGGGGTCGTTGCACGCCGCCGACGACGAGATGGCCGTGCGGCACGCCCGCGATCTCTACACCCGCCGCAACGAGGGCGTCAGCATCTGGGTCGTGCGAGCGGCCGAGATCACCGCGTCCAGCCCCGACGAGAAGGACCCGTTCTTCGCGCCCAGCGGGGACAAGGTGTACCGGCACCCGACCTTCTACGACATCCCCGACGACGTCCCGCACATGTGAGGGGGTGGTCCCGAGTGTCCTTCGACAACGCCTATGAGGCGATCACCGAGAACAACGACGCCCGGTGGGCCTTCGGTACCGGATTCGCCGACCCGCTGTCCGGTGTGGACACGACCGTGCCGCCGGGGGTGGACGGCGCGGACCTGGCCGCGTACTGCCTGATGCTGGGCGACGACGCGCTCGTGCTCTCCCACCGGCTCCAGCAATGGTGCACTCGCGCCCCGGAGCTGGAGGACGAGGTCGCGCTGGCCAACATCGGGCTCGACCTGCTGGGGCAGGCCCGGTTGCTGCTGGCGCGGGCGGGCCGGGCCGACGGCAGCGGGCGCGGCGAGGACGACCTCGCCTACCACCGGCCCGAGCCCGCGTTCCGCAACGCGCGCCTGACCGAACTGCCGCACGCCGACTTCGCCGAGCTCGTCGCGGTCCTGCTGGTGTGCTCGACCTGGCGGCTGGCGGTGTTCCAGCGGCTGAGGGACTCGGCCGACCCGGTGCTTTCGGCCGTGGCGGAGAAGGGGGTCAAGGAGCTGACCTACCACCGCGACTACGCCGCGCGGTGGGCGGTGCGCCTGGGCGACGGCACCGCTCTCTCCCACGAGCGCATGACGGGCGCGCTGGAGACGGTGTGGCCGTACGTGGACGAGCTGTTCATCCCGCACCCGGTGGAGTCGCGGTTGTCCGCCGACGGTGTCGCCGTGGACCCGGCCGAGGTCCGCGCCGAGGCCGACGACGTGCTGAACCAGGTGTTCACGGCGGCGACACTGGCCCGGCCCGGCGCCGCGCCGCGAGCGGGCGTGTCCGGCCGTGCCGGCCGCGACGGGCTGCACACCGAACACCTGGGCTACCTGCTCGCCGAGCTGCAGAGCATCGCGCGGACGTATCCGGAGGCGACCTGGTGACCACCGCGACGACGGCCCGGGCCGTGGCCGAGGCCGTGACCGACCCGGAACTGCCCATGCTCACCCTGGCCGATCTCGGCGTCCTGCGCGAGGTCACCGAGTCCGGCGACCGGGTGGTCGTGTCGATCACCCCGACCTACAGCGGCTGCCCGGCCCTGGACACCATCCGCGACGACCTCGTGCACGCGCTGTCCGACGCAGGCTACGCCGACGTCGAGGTGCGCACGGTGCTGCGTCCCGCGTGGTCCAGTGACTGGATCACCGAGCGGGGCCGCCGCAGGCTCGCCGAGGCGGGCATCTCCCCACCGGGGGCGGCCCCCCGGCACAGCGGTCCGGTGCCACTGACGCTGGAGCCGCCGCGGCGGAATGTGCGCTGCCCGCTGTGCGGTGCCGCCGACACCGAGCGCGTCTCGGAGTTCGGCGCCACCGCCTGCCGGGCGCTCTTCCGCTGCGCCGTCTGCCGGGAACCGTTCGAGCACGTCAAGGAGATCTGAGGTGGCCACTGGCACGACATCCCGGCTGCGGGGCGAGTTCCACACCCTCACCGTCGCCGACGTCACCGCCCTGTGCGATGACGCGGTGGCGGTCACGTTCGACGTTCCGCCCGAACTGGCCGACCGGTACGCCTTCCGTGCGGGCCAGTCGCTGACCCTGCGCCGCGTGGTGGACGGCCGGGACGAGCGGCGGTCGTACTCCGTCTGCGCGCCCGAGGGCGCACCGCCGCGCATCGGAGTCCGCGAGGTGCCCGACGGGCTGTTCTCCCGGTGGCTGGTGCGCGACGTCCGGCCGGGAGACGAGATCGAGGTCGGCACGCCCACCGGCACCTTCAGTCCCGATCCGGGCGTGCCCGGGCACCACGTCCTCGTGGCGGCGGGGTCGGGGATCACCCCCGTGCTCTCCATCGCGGCGACGGTGCTGCGGCAACCGGAGGCGACGGTGACGCTGCTCTACGGCAACCGGCGCGCCGACACGGTGATGTTCGCCGACGAGCTGGCCGACCTCAAGGACCGGTACCCGACCCGGCTGGAACTGGTGCACGTGCTCTCCCGCGAACCGAGGGAGGCCGAGGTGTTCACCGGCCGGCTCGACGCGGCGAAGCTGGAGGCCCTGCGCCCGGTGCTCGGCGAGTTCGGCCGGGTGGACCACTGGTGGTTGTGCGGCCCGTTCGACATGGTGACCGGGGTCACCGACCGGCTGGCCGAGGAGAAGGTGCCCGCCGAGCGGGTCCACCGTGAGCTGTTCTTCGTCGACGACGCCCCGCCCGCGCCGGTGCGCCACGAGGACAGCGTGCCCGACGGGCCGGGCAGCGACGTGACGATCGTGCTGGACGGCCGGTCGACGACGGTGGCGGTTCCCCGGGACACCCCGGTGCTCGACGGCGCGCAACGGGTCCGGCCGGACCTGCCGTTCGCCTGCAAGGGCGGGGTGTGCGGCACGTGCCGGGCGAAGGTCACCGACGGCAGGGTGCACCTGCGCCGCAACTTCGCGCTCGAGGAGTCCGAAATCGCCGACGGGTTCGTGCTGACCTGTCAGTCCCTGCCCGAGTCGGACACCGTCGTGGTCGACTACGACGTCTGACCGCCGTTTCCTACCTCCGTCGGTTTTCCCGCACGGCCGCCTCCGGGCACGCTCGGAGGCGGCCGTGCCGTCGGGAAGGTCAGGAGGCTCGCGATGCGCCGTGTGTCCGTGCTCGCCGGTGTCGGTGCGGCGGTACTGGTGGCGGGTCCATTGGTGCAGCCCGCGTCGGCCTATCCACCCGCACCGCCCGGCGAGGCGGTGTCCCGGGATCACCTCGCGCGGCTGACCGTGGCCCCGGACGGGTCGATGGACGGCTACGACCGCGATCTGTTCCCGCACTGGGGTGCCCGGGACGGCACCTGCGACACCCGGGACGTGGTACTGCGCCGCGACGGTGTCGACGTGACCGTGGACGAGGAGTGCGAGCCCACCGGCGGCCGCTGGTACAGCGTGTACGACGGGCAGTGGGTCTCCGACGACTCCCAGGTGCACATCGACCACGTGGTCCCGCTGGCGGAGGCGTGGCGCACCGGCGCGCGGGACTGGACCGGCACCCGCAGGGAGACCTTCGCCAACGACCTCGACACCCAGCAGCTCATCGCGGTGTCCGGGTCGAGCAACCTGTCGAAGGGCGATGCCGAGCCGGAGGAGTGGCAGCCCGGCAACACCGGCTACCACTGCATGTACGCGCGGTCCTGGATCAACGTCAAGTACGTCTACGACCTCACCGTCACCGCCGCCGAGACGGGCGCGCTCGAGGACATGCTCGCCACCTGCTGAGCCGTCCTCCGGCCGCGGGCCGTGCGAAGAAACGGGGTGGGCGCCGGTCGCCGAGAGCGCCGGTGCCCACCCCGTCGGTGCGGTCCGAAACGACCGCTCAGCCCGCTTCGGTCGTCTCCTCGTCGGATGTGGGCAGGACCACGGGCCGCACGCGTGCCCAGACCACGAACGCGACCGCGACGATGAGCATGCCGAGCCCGGCCCAGAGGTTGATGTTGATGCCCGCCGACTGGGCGATCTCGGCCTCACTGGTCACACCGAGGCCGAGGACCGTCAGCACGATCCCGTAGACACCCAGGAGCAGGGCGATGATCATCCGTACGTCGAAGGCCTTGACCTGGCGCTTACCGGTGTCGTCCGCCATGACGGGACCTCCTAGAAGAAGATGATGTTGAACAGGATGGTGACGGCCAGCACGATGCCCGCGAGGATGCCCGGGCTGCGGTACCAGCCCGCGTCCTCACCGCGGGTGGAGTGCCGCAGGTCCTCCTTCGGCGTCAACGAGTAGACCAGGCCGACGAGCTGGGTGGCAGGCTTGGGCCGCGTGGCGTAGGTGACCGCCACGCTGACCACGATGTCGACCACGAAGGCGGCACCGGCACCGACGAACGAGGCACCCTGTCCGGGCAGGTCCCACACGCCGGTCTCGGCGAGCAGGAACACGCCGACCGCCGCGAGCGTACCGCTGACCAGACCGGTCCAGCCCGCCGTCGGCGTCATCCGCTTCCAGAACATACCGAGGATGAACGTGGCGAACAGCGGCGCGTTGAAGAACGAGAACAGCTGCTGCAGATAGTCCATCAGGTTGCTGTAGGTGGAGGCGATGAACGCCGTGCCGATCGCCAGGAGTGTGGCGATCACGGTGACGACCCGGCCCGCGACCAGGTAGTAGGAGTCCGGGCGGTCCTTGACCACGTAGGACTGCCAGATGTCGTAGGTGAACACCGTGTTGAACGAGCTGAGGTTCGCGGCCATACCCGCCATGAACGACGCGAGAAGGCCGGCGATGGCGATGCCGAGCATCCCGTTCGGCAGCAGGTCCCGCATGAGCAGCAGCAGCGCGTCGTTGAACGTGGCGCCGCTCGGCGCGGACCCGGTCTCCAGCAGGGCGGCCTTGTTCTCGCCCATCAGCTCGGTGACCGTGACCCCGGCGATCATGCCCGGGATGATCACGATGAATGGCACGAGCATCTTCGGGAACGCGCCGATGATCGGGGTGCGCCGGGCCGCCGACATGCTCTTGGACGCCATCGCACGCTGGACCTCGACGAAGTTGGTGGTCCAGTAGCCGAAGGAGAGCACGAAGCCGAGCCCGAACACCAGGCCGAGCACCGAGAGGAAGTTGCTGCCGAAGCCGGTCAGCTCGTTGCCGGGCCAGGTGCTGGCCTGCGCGGGGCCGCCGGGGTCGGCCGAGACGCGCTCGACGAGGCCCTCCCAGCCACCGACCTTGTAGAGACCGACGATGGTCAGCGGCAGCAGCGCGGCCACGATGACGAAGAACTGGAGCACCTCGTTGTAGATGGCCGCCGACAGTCCACCGAGGGCGGTGTAGGCCAGCACGATCACCGCGGCGAGGATCACCGACACCCAGATCGGCCAGCCCAGCAGCAGGTTGACCACGGTGGCGAGCAGGAACAGGTTCGCTCCGGCGATGAGGATCTGCGCGGCCGCGAAGCTGATGCCGTTGACCAGGTGCGCGGGTTTACCGAACCGGCGCAGCATGAACTCGGGCACGCTGCGCACCTTGGAGCCGTAGTAGAACGGCATCATGACGATGCCGAGGAACAGCATCGCGGGGACCGCGCCGATCCAGAAGTAGTGCGCGGTGGGCATGCCGTACTGGGCGCCGTTGGCCGACATGCCCATGACCTCGATCGCGCCGAGGTTCGCGGCCACGAAGGCCAGACCGGTCACCCACGCGGGCAGCGACCGGCCGGAGAGAAAGAAGTCCAGGCTTGACGACACCTGCTTGCGGGACAGGTACCCGATACCCAGCACCAGGGCGAAGTAGAAGGCGAGCAACACGTAGTCGATCGCGTTCGCGTCGAGCCGTAGGTCCGCCTCAGCGAGGACGTGCACGGCCACCTCCAGATCAACAGTGGTCGGAAGAAGGAAACCCGGACCGGGGCCGGGACACAGCGGGCCCCCGCGCGAAAGCGGGGGCCGTTCATTTCACTCACGTGCGCACCGTGGACCTCCTCACCGCGAGCGGACCGCGTGCAGACGACGGGCGACGTCCTCGGGGAGGACGTCGGTGATGAACGCGTCCATGCCGGACTCCGAGCCGGCGAGGTACTTCAGCTTGTCGGCCGCGCGGCGGATCGAGAACAGCTCGAGGTGCAGGTGGCTGAGGTCCTCGTCGTCCGACGCGGGAGCCTGGTGCCAGGCCGAGATGTAGGGCAGTGGCGCGTCGTAGAGCCGGTCGAACCGGCGCAGCAGTTCGAGGTAGAGCGCGGCGAAGTCGTCGCGTTCCGCTCCGGTGAGCTCGGGAATGGTCCGGAGGCGTCGCAGCGGGTAGACGTGCACCTCGACCGGCCACCGTGCCGCGGCGGGGACGAAGGCCACCCAGTGCTCGGTCTCGATCAGCACGCGGTCCCCGGAGGCGCGTTCGGCGGCGACGACGTCGGAGTGCAGGTCGCCACCGGTGCGGGCGCGGTACTCCCGTGCGACGTCGAGCACCCGGCGGGTGCGGGGCGTGACGAACGGGTAGCCGTAGATCTGGCCGTGCGGGTGCTGGAGGGTCACCCCGATCTCGGAGCCCCGGCTCTCGAAGCAGAACACCTGCTCGACACCGTCCAGCGCGGACAGCTCGCGCGTGCGGTCGGCCCAGGCGTCCACGACGAGGCGGGCGTGCTCCGGTGTCAGGTCGGCGAACCGGGCGTGGTGGTCGCTGGTGAAGCACACGACCTCGCACCGGCCGTAGCCCGGGCGCACGTCCACGAGCGGGTGGCCGAGGTCGGGCGCCTGGTCGTGGCCCGCCGCCGTCGACAGGCTCGGAAACCGGTTCTCGAAGATGGCCACCGTGTAGTCGGTCGCGGGGATCTCGGTGTGCCGTCCGGGCCCCGACGGGCACAGCGGGCAGTCCGCCTCCGCGGGCTTGAACGTGCGGTGCTGCCGGTGGGAGGCCATCATGACCCACTCGTCGAGCAGCGGGTCCCTGCGCATCTGCGAGGCGGTGCTGACCGTGGGCAGGTCGCGCGGATCGGGGGGTGCGTCCACGACACCGTCGTCGGCGGTGAAGTAGAGCAGTTCACGGCCGTCCGCCAGGGTCGTGCTCGTCTTCTTCACGGGTGTCCGCACTCCTTTGCTGCCCCGTCGCACCGATGGCGACCGCATTCAACCACAACTGGACAGAAACAAACAGACCGGGTGCTCCACCTGCCGCGGTTCCCGGTGTCCCGTCCCGCGCGGACGCGCCGGTGGCCTCCGAACGTCGGTGCGGGTCGCGCCCAGCGGCCCGGCGACCGTCCTCCGCTGTTGGAACGTGCTCGGTGTTGCTCGTCTGTGTTGACAAAGTGACGCAACGTGTGTGCAATGCTTCACGCCGGAGTCATGGTCGCGGGCCGTCGCGGCCGCCGGTACCGACGCCGCCAGCACACGCTGGCGTGGTCCGCTCCGTCGAAAGGTGTTCGACAGTGCTGTCACTCGCCTCACCGAACCGACACGGAAACCGACGACTCCACCGACACGGAGACCGGCAGGGCGACCGGCCCCCGAGATCCGCCCGACGCCGACGACACGTCAGACCCGGTCCGCGGCTGCGCACGGCGGCCGTGGTCCTGTCCACGCTGCTGCTCGCCGGGCTGGGTGCTCCCGCCGCCGCGGCCTCGGCGGAGGTGGCCCGGACGGACCAGGGCTGGGAGCGGGGCGAGCCGCGCCTGGCCACCCCGTGGACCGACGAGGTCTCACCGGACAACGCGCTGCCGGAGTACCCCCGGCCCCAGCTCACCCGGCCCGAATGGCGCAACCTCAACGGCGTCTGGGAATTCGCGGGCGCCTCCGCCGACGAGGAGGTGCCGTTCGGCACCACGCTGCCCGAGCGCATCCTCGTGCCCTACCCGACGGAGTCGGCCCTGTCCGGCATCCAGCGGCACACCGACCACATGTTCTACCGCCGCACGGTGGAGGTGCCGCGCCACTGGCGCATCGGCGCGGACAACCGGCTGCGGCTGCACTTCGGCGCGGTGGACTACGACGCGACCGTCTACGTCAACGGACAGGAGGTCGTCAGCCACCGGGGCGGCTACGGGGCGTTCTCCGCCGACATCACCGACGCGCTGCGCGGCACGGGAGAGCAGGAGATCGTCGTGGCGGTCACCGACCGCACCGACGCCACGTGGCAGCCGGTCGGCAAGCAGCGCCGGGTGCCCGACCGCGGCATCTTCTACGAAAGTGCCTCCGGCATCTGGCAGACCGTGTGGATGGAACCCGTGCCCACCTCCCACGTCACCACCCTCGACACGGTGCCCGACCTGGACCGCTCCACCCTCGGGCTGACGGTGAACACCGCGGGGCCGACCGAGGGCGTGACCGTGGAGGCGACGGTCCGGGACGGCCGCCGCGTCGTCAGCCGCACCGAGGGAACGCCCGGCGACCCCATCGACGTGCCCGTGCCCGGCGCCAAGCCGTGGTCGCCGGACTCGCCCTTCCTCTACGACCTCGACGTGGTGCTCAAGCGCCAGCACCGGCCCCTGGACCGGGTGTCGTCCTACTTCGGGATGCGCGAGATCGGCATCGCCGAGGGCGCCGACGGCAGGAAGCGAATGACCCTCAACGGCGAGATCCTGTTCCAGATGTCGACGCTGGACCAGGGCTACTGGCCGGACGGGCTCTACACCGCGCCCACCGACGAGGCGCTGCGGTTCGACCTCGAACAGCACAAACGCCTCGGGTTCAACACCGTGCGCAAGCACATCAAGACCGAACCCGACCGCTGGTACTACCACGCCGACCGGCTCGGGCTGCTGGTGTGGCAGGACATGCCGTCGATGCGCACGGGAGGCCGTCCTCCCGAGCCCGCGCAGCGCCAGTTCGAGGCCGAGCTGCACGAACTGGTGGAGGAGAAGAAGAACTGGACCTCGGTCATCGGCTGGGTGCCGTTCAACGAGGGCTGGGGTGAGTGGTCGCGCGAGGCCACCGGCCGGATCGCCGACGAGCTGAAAGAGCGGGACCCCACCCGCCTGGTCAACGCGCACAGCGGCGTCAACTGCTGCGCCTCCCTCGGTGACTCCGGCCGGGGCGACGTGATCGACTGGCACGCTTACGTCGGCCCCGCCACTCCGGCGCCGGACGGGCGGCGCGTGGCGATGGACGGTGAGCACGGCGGGTTCGGACTGGAGGTCGACGGCCACATGTGGTTCGGCGAGGGCCACGCCTACCAGATGCTGCCGGACTCCGAGTCGCTGACCGCCGCCTACGTGGACAACCAGCGCGCCGTGCTGCGCGCCGCGCGGGACTGCGCGCTCAGCGGGGCGGTCTACACCCAGATCACCGACGTCGAACACGAGGTCAACGGCCTGCTCACCTATGACCGGCAGGTCGAGAAGATGGACTTCGCGCGCGTCCGGGCGATCAACGAGGAGATCATCCGCAGCGCGGACGGCAGTGGCGGCGGGGCCCCGCCCGGGCAGGGCACACCGGGACTCGACGGCGTGCACGCCTACCCGTTCGAGGAGGGATCGGGCTCGGTCACGGCGGATGTGGTCGGCGAGGCCGACGCCGCGCTGACCGGCACCGAGTGGACCGACGGCGTGGACGGCGGTGCGGTGTCCTTCTCCGGCGCGGGGGAGGCCGACACGGGCGCTTCGCTGGTGGACACCGCGGGCAGCTACTCCGTCTCGGCGTGGGTGAAGCTGGACGAGACCACCGGCGCATTCCAGACGGTGGTCAGCCAGGACACCGGGCACAACAGTGCCTTCTTTCTCCAGTACTCGGGCGTCGACCGGCGCTGGGCGATGAGCTTCGTCGGGCTGCGGGCGCTGTCGCCCGCCGAGCCGGAACCTGGCCGCTGGTATCACCTCACGGGCGTGCGGGACGCGGCCGAGGGAACCATGTCGCTGTTCGTGGACGGTGAGAAGGTCGACACGGTCAACGCGTGCTCGGCCGGGGAGTCCGACGGGACCACGGTGATCGGCCGCGCCCAGTACGGTGGCGCGGAGGTCGACCACCTGCGAGGCGACGTCGACGACGTCCGGATCTTCGACCGGGCGCTGTCCGACGACGAGGTCGCCGCGCTGGCCTCCCGCGAGTAGGGGATCGTCGTGCGAGGATCCTCCGCCGCCGGACAGCGCGGCGGAGGGTCCTCGCACGGCACCGGCCGCGCGACGAGCGTCAGCGCAGTCGGCGGGCTCCCTGTTCCGGTGACGCGGCGAACGCGCTCGGCTCGGCGAAGCCCGCCCCGGCGAACGCCGTGCGTACCGCGTCCGACACGGCGTCGGCGCGGTCGGTGGG
>NZ_KB912704.1:3065-11362 GCF_000383795.1 Saccharomonospora saliphila YIM 90502 | reverse complement strand
CCCGGTCATGCGGGCGCCGAGCGCCCCCGCCCCGAGCGCGGCCTCCACGGCGGTGTCCAGTTCGGGCACGGTGACCTCGTAGTCGTCGCGCAGTGAGGCGTGCGAGGCCGACAGGAGCGGGCCGATGCCGTCGGTCTCGCCCGCGCGCAGCAGTTCGACGGTGCGCAGCACCCGCTCGTTCTCGGTGACCACGTGCCGCACGCGGCGCCGCTGTGTCTCGTCGGCCAGCCGGGGCAGCATTTCCGGCAGCGCGTCGGTGGAGATCTCGCGCAGGGAACGCACATTCAGCAGCGAGGCGGCCTTCTCGCAGGCGCGGCGCCGGTCGGCGTACTCGCCGTCGACGAGACGGTGCGGCGCGCGGGTGTCCACGACGAGCAGCGTGCGCCCTCGGGCGCCCGGGTCGAACGGCACCTGGTCGGTGGCCAGCGAGCGGGTGTCGAGAAAAAGCAGGTGCCCCGCCGTGCAGCGCATCGACGCCATCTGGTCCATGACGCCGCAGGGCATGCCGACGAAGTCGTTCTCCGCGCGCTGCGCCAGCCGGGCCAGCTCGCCCGGGTCCGGGTCCAGGTCGAACAGGTCCGCGAGCGCACCGGCGACGGCGCATTCGAGCGCGGCCGACGACGACAGACCCGCGCCCGCGGGCACGTCCCCGTCCACCACCAGGTCCACCCCGCCGAGGTCGAACCCGGCCGAGCGCAGGCTCCACACGACTCCGGCCACGTAGGACGGCCACCCGGTGACCGCGCCGGGCCGGACGGTGAGGTCGAAGCGTTCCGGCGCGCCCGGCTCCTGGCGCGAGACCACCCGCACCCGGGGTTCCGCGCTGCGGCCCGCCGCCGCCAGCACCCCCTGCGGCAACGCCATGGGCAGCACGAAGCCGTCGTTGTAGTCGGTGTGCTCGCCGATCACGTTGACCCGCCCCGGCGCCGACCAGACCCCGTCGGGGGCACGGCCGAACGTCTCGGTGAACACCCGGGCCGCCGTCTCCGCTCGCGCGCTCATGCCGTCGGCTCGCCCGGGTCGGCGGGCGCCTGCCCGTCGTCGGGCCGTGCCACCACCAGCTCGCCGACCCGCTCGGCGAGTGCGGCGCGGTGTTGTTCGGCCAGCCCGGAATCAATCACGAGCACGTCGGCGGCGTCGATACCGGCGATGGTGCTGATACCCAGCACGCCGTACTTGGTGTGGTCGGCCAGCACCACGAACCGGCGCGCGGCATCGACGAACGCCCGGTCGGCCTCGGCTTCCAGCAGGCTGGGTGTGGTGAAGCCGCTGCCGAGGTCCATGCCGTGCACGCCCATGAACACGATGTCGAGGTTGACCGACCGGATGGCGGACACGGCGAACGGGCCGACCAGCGACTCGGACGGCGTGCGGGTGCCGCCCGTGAGCACGACGGTCTGGTCGAGTCGCGGCTCGGCGGAGAAGAGGTCGGCGACCTGGGTCGAGTTGGTCACCACGGTGATGTCCGGGATGTCGCGCAACAGGCGGGCGAAGGTCCAGGTGGTGGTACCGCCGGAGACACCCAGTGCCATGCCCGGTTCGACCAGGCGCACCGCCTCGGCCGCGATGGCCTGCTTCTCCGGGGTCTGCCGGTGGGACTTCGCCGCGAACCCGGGCTCATCGGTGCTGCGCGCGCCGGGAAGCACCGCACCGCCGTGCACCTTGCGCACCTTGCCCTCCTGCGCGAGCACCTCGAGGTCGCGGCGGACGGTCATGTCCGACACGCCGAGGTGCTCGACCAGTGTGCTCACCCGCACCGCACCGGACCGCCGCACCTCCTCCAGGATTCGCGATCGGCGCTGACTCGCCAACATCAGGCGCGTTCCTCCCTCACTCCACCGGCGACACGACACCGGCCCACGCGGTGTCGCGCACAGGATCGCACATTTTCCCACGTGCTTCGAGGAAAACCCGGTGGAAACTGAGTGAAGTTGTCGGACTCGCGCTTCTGGTTCCCGTCGGTGCTGCCGTCCGCCGCGTTACCCCGCGGTCCCGCGGCGCGTGGGTCACCCGGTGCGGTGACTTTCGACCGTACACCGCCGTTCGGCTTGACCTTCCAGTCGACTCGAAGGTTTACCGTGGCGGCGTGAGGAAGTACCGGATCTCGCAACTGGCCGACCGCACCGGGGTGCCGACGACCACCCTGCGGTTCTACGAGACGGTCGGGCTGCTCCCGGCCGAGCGGACCACGTCCGGGTACCGGACCTACGACGACGACGCCGTCGAGCGCGTGGCGTTCATCCGCACGGCCAAGCATCTGGGGCTGGCGCTGGAACAGATCCAGGACCTGATGTCAGTGCGGGAGGCCGGGGCCTGCCGCGACGCGCGCGAACACCTGAGGTCGGTGCTCGCCGACCGCATCCGGCGTGCCCAGTCGGAGGCCGACGCGCTGTCCGACACCCTCACGATGCTGCGCACGGTGTTGGACCGGGTGGACACGGTGCCCGACCGGACGAGTGCGTGCGACCCGGACTGCGACGTCCTGGACGATCTGTCCCTGTCCGAGCGAGCGGAGGCGGGCGGCCCGGCCGAGCAGCCCGGCGAGGCCGACCGCGCGGATGCCGACCGGGCGGATGCCGCCGCGGGCTCGGAGGGCGCCGGACGTGAGGAGATCCCGGTCGCGTGCTCGCTGACCGGGACCGAGCAGGGCGAGCGGGAAGCTCAGTGGCACGCCCTGCTGGAGGACGCGCGGCGCGAGGCGATCCCCGGCGGTCTCCGGCTGAGCGTGCCGGGCGACCGCGTCGTGGAGGTCGCCCGGCTCGCCGCCGCGGAACAGCGGTGCTGCCCCTTCTTCGACTTCGATCTCTCGTTGCGGCGGGACCGCCTGCTGCTTGAGGTCCGCGCACCGTCCGAAGCGGGTGGGCTGGTCTCGGCGATGTTCGGCGAAGCGGCCGGCTGACCGGGTCCCGCGCCGGTGGAGGAGCCGGCCGCTGCTGTGTGCCCCGCCGTGACGAGGTGTGTCAGGAACAGTTCGGGTCCTGGCAGTCGGAGCCGGCGCCGGTCGAGGCCGACACCGATGCCAGCGGAGCGTCGGTCTCCGGCCGGACGGCGCGCCCGATCACCATGGCCTCGATGAACTCCCACGCTCCCGGCATCTTGTCCTCCTTGAGCTCCTTGATCTCGAGGCTGGACGAGCGCAGTGTCTCGATCGTCGGCCGGTTGCAGTGGCACTCGTTGCCGAACAGGTACCAGCCCTTCTGAATGATGTCCTGCTTCTTCGCGATGCGGGGATCACTGTTGCGGACGTGCTCAAGGAACAGGTACTGCCCGCCGGGCTTGAGCACGCGCTGGATCTCCGCGAGCGCCACGTCCGGGTCCGGCACCGTGCAGAGGATCATCGCCGCCGCGACCGTGTCGATGCTGGCGTCGGGGAACGGCAGGCGCTCGGCGCCCGCGACGGTGACCTGGATGCGGCGGGGGTGGTCGCGGACCTTCTCCTCGAGCTTGGTGACCATGTGCGGGTAGGGCTCGGTGAGGATCAGCTCGGAGATCGTGTCGGGGAAGTGCGGCAGGTTCAGGCCTGTTCCGGTGCCGATTTCCACTGTCTTCCCGTAGGCGGGCCTCAGCATTTCCGCGCGCTTTTCGGAGAGACCGTACTTTTCCACTCTCGAAAGAAACTTGTCGTACATTCCGGCGAAAACGTACTTCCCCCACGTCGCGTCGTACGCCTTCTTCAAGAGGTTGGTCATCGGAGCGGCTCCACTTCCTGTGCGTGTCGTGCGTGTCGACCCGGTGGTCGACCGAAATGTCCGGAAGCGACGGGCCGCGCCCGCCGCCGGGCCCCGGGAGTGTGGGTCCCGAACGGGTCGGCCGATCGCGACCGGAGGGGTCTCGCGTGCGGTTCTGGTCGTGCCTGCTGCCCGAGGTAGTCTTGTGGTTGAACTCGGGTTTAAGTCAACCCCGTTTTCCGGCGCGTCTTCGCCTGTTCGGCCATCGTTGCCGGCCCCGCCGGGTCGCTGAAACGGACGAAGCTGATCATGCAGAGTAACTGAAACACCGGTTTTGGTTGCGAGATTGAGCCGTTCCGGTGAAGTGTGGCCGTGGTGATTGCCGCCCGGGTGCCCGCGCCCTACAGTCCACTCCGTCCAATCCGGAATTCCCGGAACGCGGATACCTTCGCAGGTTCCGGAAACATGCGCTGTCGATTCGCTCGCTTCGTGACTGCTGTATTCCGTAGTCGAGTTCGTCCGTTTGGGGGAGTGTATTCGGACCTCGGCTCCATTCGATGTCGAGTCGCAACAGGAGTGACATGTCGGAGACGGAGAGCGTGCGCGCACCGGCGGGCACCATGACGGTGGCGGAGCCGGAAACGGACCCGCGGCCACGACGGGGACTGGTCTTTCCGGGGCAGAGCAAGCTTCCGGTCACGTCGTCGTGGTGGACCTCGGTGCTCGTGGCCACCGGTGCCTCGCTGATGGTGTCGGTGTCGCTGGCCGAGATGGCCGCCGAGATCGGCAACGTCTCGATCTGGATCTGGATCGTGACCGCGGTGGTCGGTGCGTTCCAGTGCCTGCTGATCGCCGAGCTCACCGCGCGGTTCCCGGGCAGGGCGGGCGGCACCGCCCAGTTCGCCTACGGCGCCACGACGCGGGGCTCACCCACCCTCGGAGCGTTGTCGTCGTGGTGCTACTGGTTCGCCTGGACGCCCGGGATCGCGGTGAACCTCATCCTCGCGAGTACCTACCTGAAGTCGCTGTTCTGGCCCGAGGCCGACGTCATCGTCCTCTCCCTCGGAATCGCCGCCGTTCTCTACGTCGTCACCGCGCTGGGCCTGCGGCTGTCGACGATCGTCAACGCGGTGCTGGCCTCGGTCGCGCTCGTGGTGATCGCGGTGATCGTCACGACCCCGCTGTTCCACACCGATTCCTTCGAGTTCGGCAACGTGCTGCCGAGCGCGCTGCCCGCCGAGGCGCCCGAGGGATTCTGGGGTGTGGCCGGGATCATCCTGAAGTGGACGATGATCGCCACGTGGGCCGCCTACGCCGCGGAGATGGCGTCCACGGTGTGCTCGGAGATCCGGGAGCCGCAGCGGCACATGAAGCGCATCATGTCCCTCTCGGCGGGAATCGCGATCGTGCTGTTCACGATCGTGCCGATCGTCTTGTTCGGAGTCGTGGGCGTCGAGGGCCTGCAGCGCGACCCGTTCACCGTCTTCGCCGAGATCGGCGGCATCACCTTCGGGCCCGCGGGCGAGCTGATCGTCGGGCTGGGCCTGGCGGCGGTGCTCCTGCTCGGCGCGGAGATCTTCATCATCGGCTCCTCACGGACGATCCACCAGATGGCCCAGGACCGGCACCTGCCGAGCATCTTCGGCCGGGTGAACCGGCGGGGCGCCCCGGTCGGGTCGATCGTGGGGGACGGGCTGGTGATCGCGCTGATGCTGGTGGTCTTCGGTACCGACGTCGTCAACGTCGTCGCCGCGGCGACCTTCGGCTATCTGACCGTGTTCGTGCTGCTGCCCATCGCGTACCTGACGCTGCGCAGGCAACCGGACCGAGCCCACAGCACCGTCCGGCTCGGACGCCCGTTCATCGGCATCGCGGTCGTGCTCGCTCTCTTCAACACGGCCGTGCTCGTCTTCGGCGGTGCGCAATGGGGTGGTGACGTCATCGCGGTCGGGGTCGGTGTGACCGTGTTGATCATTCCGATCTCGTACCTGACCCGCAGGGCCGCGGCACGGCCGAAGTGATCCGAGGTCCCCAACGGCTGTGCCGGCCCCGCCACGGCGGGGCCGGCACAGTCCGGCGTTCATCCCCGGGCGGGTGCCGGAGGACGCCAGACGCCCGGTTCCGGGTTCGGGCAGTCCGTGCTCGGCAGTTGTTCGACCATCTCGGCGAGCTGGCCGCGCAGCTTCATCAACCGGTCGATCTCCTGGTCGACCTCGCCCATGCGGTCGCGCAACAGCACGGCGGCGTCACCACAGGGGCACCGGCCGGTGTCCCGGATCGACAGCAGATCGGAGATCTCCCGCAGGCGCAGCCCGAGACGCTGCGCGCCCTGGATGAACCGGATGCGGTCGATCGCGTCGTCGTCGTAGTGCCGGTAACCCGATCGGGTCCGGGGTGGTTCGGGCAACAGCCCGACGCGCTCGTAGTACCGCACGCTGTCGGTGCTCACACCCGCCCTGCGGGCGAGGACGGCGACCGTCATGCCCGCGTGCTCTCCGCCCACGGTGCTCATATCGCCAGTGTAGCCTTCCGAGTGGCCCGGGGCCGGGCGTCGTACGAAAGTCGCGCGTTCTAGCCCGCGTCCGCTCCGCCGAATGCGAATGCGACGGTCGGAGTAGTTCGCGCGGATAGTCGGGGGGTATCCCGCGCGGAGGTCGCGCGACGGGGAAAGGGCGCGCGACGTGCGGGTTCGGCCAGTGTTCCGCCGGAACTCATCAGCGGACAGTCGATCAGGGTCGGGCAATGGCAGTCGAGTGCCGAGTCCAGCGCTCCCGAGATGGACCTCAGAAGTTCGATCTGTGATTCGATGTCGCTTTTCCGGCGTTGTGCCAGTTGGCGCCACATCGCACTGGACGGCGAGTTAGCCTCGAGGATCTCCGAAATCTCGTTCAGGCTGAAACCCATGGCCTGACATGCTTTGATGACGGAGAGTCGTGCCAGAACGGAGCGTGAGTAGTGTCTTTTTCCCCGTATCTTGGTGCCTTCGCTGATCAGTCCGCACCGCTCGTAGTAGCGGAGTGCTGACGACGCGATCCCCGATTCCCGGGAGATTCTGTCGATGGGCAAGAGTGTGTCGGTCAAAAGCCCCTCCCGCGGATTCCCCTTGTGTGCGCGCAACGCCTCGGTCGCATCGACGCTGACATGGAGTGACCTCCGGCGACGGTCAGTGCCGAATCGTCCGGACTTCCGTTTCCCTGTTCGGCGCCGGGACGGGGTCAGAATACATCGTCGCCTTGGTGTGGTCCAGGTTAGTGACAGGAGCCGGAAAGCGACGGATGACACCGGCGGGCTACGGGAACTCCCGGTGTGGTCACACAGCGCAGGGGAGTGGGGCCGGATAACGCCTGCTCTCCAGCCCCGACCGTGTGGTGCGGACTGCGGGATGTGCGCGGAGCGTGTCCGGCCTGCGGCAGGGAGGGCCGGGTGCCGGCGGCGCGGAACGAAGGCCACGCCCGCGCCGCCGGCACGGTTCACAGGCGCACGACCTCCACCTCACCGGTGGCCTCATCGCCGTCGGGTGCGGCGACGAGCTGCCGGACCGCCAGCCGCCGGGACAGGTCGCGGGCGACGTCCGCGACGGTGCTGCCGTCGACGAGCATCCGGTCCGGCGGCGCGACGGAGAGTTCGCGGAGCAGCCGGTTACGCAGCCGGACCGACATCAGGGAGTCCAGTCCGAGCGTGTCGAAGCGGGCGTGCGCGAAGTCGTCCTCCAGTTCCCTCCGGTCGGCCTGCTCCAGGTCGAGCAGCATCGCCGTTTCGCGCAGCAGGAGCCGGACGAGCGCGGCCTCGGCCGCGTCCGGGTCGGCGCACGCGAGCCGCTCGATCTCAGCGGTGCCCGGTTCCTCGGTCGCGGTCGCGCTGAACCGCGGGTCGAAGTCGGCCAGCAGGGTGCGGGGCTGGGTCGTGACCGTCGCGGCGGCGTACCGCTGCCAGTCCACCTTCGCCAGCGCGAGCTGTGTCGCGTCGGCGGACAGCGCCCGGGCCAGCGCCCGGGCGCCCTCGGACTCGGAGATCCCGTGCAGACCCGCCCGGGCGAGCCTCTCGGTGGTCGCGCCCCGCACGGCGATCCCCGCCTCGTCGAACGGCCCCCAGTTGAGGCTCAGCGCGGGCAGGCCCTCGTGCCGCCGCGCCGTCGCGAGCGCGTCGAGGTAGGCGTTGGCGAGGACGTAGTTGGCCTGTCCCGCCGAGCCCAGCACCGACGCGACCGAGGAGAACAGGACGAAGAAGTCCAGCGGCAGGGTGCGCGTGTGCCGGTGGAGGTGCCAGGCGCCGCGCACCTTCGCGGCGAACACGGCGTCGAAGCGGTCCCGGTCGAGGTTCTCGAGCGGGGCGTCGTCGGTGGTTCCCGCCGAGTGGACGACACCGCGCAGCGGGGGCAGGGTCTCGGCGATCTCCCGCACGACGGCGCCGACCGCCGCGTCGTCGGCGACGTCGGCTTCGCGCAGCACCACCTCGACGTCGTGTGCGCGCAGTTCCTCGATCCAGGCGGGCACAGGGTTCGGAGCGCGCCGCCCGAGCAGGACCAGGTGCCGGGCGCCCGCCCGCGCCAGCAGGGTCGCGGTGATACGTCCGAGCGCGCCCCAGCCGCCGGTGACGAGGTAGGTCCCGTCCGCGCGCATGGCGGCGCGC
>NZ_KB912704.1:0-2965 GCF_000383795.1 Saccharomonospora saliphila YIM 90502 | reverse complement strand
TCGTCGGGCACGATCGCCACGGCGGGGCGGCAGTCGGCCACGACGTGCTCGACGCGCTCGCGGTGGGCGCCCTTGGCCGGCGGGCTGACCGGCACGGCGATCGCCCCCGAGTACAGGCAGGCCAGCAGGGACACCACGTACTCGACGCTGGTGGGTAGCAGGATCAGGACCCGCTCGCCCGCGAGCCCGTCGCGCTGCATCCGGGCGGCCAGGGTGCGGGCGCGTGCGTCGAGCCGTGCGTAGCTCAACCTCGCGTGCTCGGTCTCGCCGTCGGCGAGCAGGACGAGCGCGGGATGGTCCGGCCGGGTGCGTGCGTGGTCGCGCAGTGCGGAGACCAGCGAGACGAAGGGCGGGTCGAGCGGGTCGGTCGAGGTCGTGGTCACTGCCGGATCTCCCTCTCCTGCGTGGTGTCCTGCCGGGTGTCGGACAACAGGTGGGCACGCACCGTGTCCGCTACTCGGGCGACGTTCGGTTCGGTCAGCACGGTGTAGTGGGTGCCGGCCACGCGCGTGGCCGTGACCGACCCCGTGGTGACCGCGCGCCATCCCCAGTCGTCGTCGGAGCCGTGCGGGTGGTCGGCGAACTCGCTCACGACCCCGTCGGACGCGCGCAGCACGACCACGTCGGCGCCGACGACGGAGGGGCGGTGCCTGCGGCACGCGCCCACCACCGCCCGGAACACCCCGAACGCGTGCCGCAGGTGGTCGTCGTCCACCGGGACGGTCGCGCCGGTGCGCGTGGCGACGAGGTCGAGTCCGGCGCGCAGCCGGTCGTCCTCGTCCACGGCCGCGAGGCGGGCGTGGACGTCGGCGGTGGCGTCCCCCGCGCGGAAACCGAGGTCGAGGTCTTCGAGGAACCACAGCATTAGCGACACGGGGTCGACCTCTGGCTCCGGCAATGGGGCGGGGGAGTCGACGACGAACAGGGTCGTGACCTGCTCACCGAGCCGTTCGAGCTGGTGGGCCATCTCCGCGGCGATCACCGCGCCGGAGGACCACCCGCCCAGCACGTACGGGCCGTGCGGGCGCAGGGCGCGCAGATGCTCCACGTACAGCGCGGCGAACCCGGCGACCTCGGTCGGGCAGGGCTCGTCCGGGCCCGGCGCCTGCATCGCGTAGCAGTCCGTGCCGAGCCGGTCGGCCAGTGGGCGGTAGCACAACACGCTTCCGCCCGCGGGGTGCACGAGGAACAGCGTGGTCGGCGACGTCCCGGCCGGGGACGTCTCGGTCGGGGACATCGCGGTCGGGGACGTCCCGGTCGAGGATGCCCCGGTCGGGGACGTCGCCGATTCCGCCCGGCTCAGCGGCACCAACGGCGACCACTCCTGCGGGGCGCCGAGCCGAGCGCACAGTGCCTCGACCGTCCGGTCGGACAGCAGCGCGGCCAGCGACAGCCGGGTGCCCAGCTCCCGCGTGATCCGCGCGATCACGCGCAACCCGGCGAACGACTGGCCGCCGAGCTCGAAGAAGTCGTCGTGCACGCCCACGGGGGAGGTCTCCAGCACGTCCTCCCAGATCGCGACCACGGTCTTCTCCAGGTCGTCGCGCGGCGCCACGTACTCCGGCCGCTGCCCGCCGGACTCCGCGGGTTCGAGCGCGGCCAGCGCCGCGCGGTCGACCTTGCCGTTGGCCGTCAGCGGGAGCTGGTCCACGACGACGACGGCCGTCGGGACCATGTAGTGCGGCAGGTGTTGCTCGGCGAAGCGGCGAAGCGCGTCGTCGTCGGTGCCTGCCTCGGCGACGACGAACGCGACGAGTTGTTTGCCCGAGGCGGTGTCGCGGGCGGTGACCAGGGCGCGCGTGACGTCGGCGTGCTGTGCCAGCACGTGCTCGATCTCGCCGAGTTCGACGCGGAAGCCCTGGATCTTGACCTGGAAGTCCGCGCGGCCGAGGAACTCGATCGTCCCGTCGGGCAGGTACCGGCCCAGATCGCCGGTGCGGTACAGCCGCTCGCCGGTCCTCGGGTGCGGTACGAACGCGGCGTCGGTGCGCTCCTGGTCGTTCCAGTACCCGATCGCGAGGCCGATCCCTCCGATGTAGAGCTCGCCCGGCACCCACGTCGGGGCATCGCCGCCCTGCTCGTCGAGCACGTGCCAGGTCTGACCCGCCATCGGCTGTCCGTACGGCACGCTCGGCCGTGCCGGATCGACGGAGTCGATCGGGTGGAGGATGGACCAGATCGAGGCCTCGGTGGCGCCGCCGAGGCTGACCACGCGTGCGCGGGGCGCGACGCGCCGGATGCGCTCGGGGAGGTCGACCGGGACCCAGTCCCCGCTGAGCAGCACGACGCGCAGCGCGGGCAGCTCGATGCCGCGGGCCTCGGCCTCCTCGACGGCGAGCTGCATCAGCGCGGGCACCGAGTTCCACACCGTGACCCCGTCGGCGAGCATCGTCTCCAGCCAGGCGCTCGGATCGTGCAGGCTCTCGGCGGCGGGCAGCACGAGCCGTGCTCCCGCGTGCACCGAGCCGAAGACGTCGTAGACGGACAGATCGAAGCACAGCGACGAGATGCCGAACACGACGTCGTCGCATCCGATGCCGAAGCGCGCGTTGACGTCGGCGATGGTGTTCAGCGGCCCCCGGTGGTCCAGCGCCGCGCCCTTGGGCGTGCCCGTGGAGCCCGAGGTGTAGATGACGTAGGCCAAATCCGTCGGCTCCCTGCGCTCGGCGGCCGGTGCCTCCGGCCCGGGCCGGTGCCCGGTGGGGACCGGGTGCACCGACACCGTGCCCAGCCCGGCGACCCGGTCGGCCAGGCCGGGGTCGGTGACCACGTGCTCGGCGCCGGTGGCCCGCAGCAGATGCGCGATGCGCTCGTCGGGCCAGTCCGGATCGATGGGGACGTAGGCACCGCCCGCGGCGAGCACCCCGAACACCGCCACCGGTTGCCGCCATCCCTTCGGCAGCACCACCGGGACCGGTGCGCCCTCGGGCATGCCCGCGCCGAGCAGCGCGGCCGCGACCGCGCG
>NZ_KB912703.1 GCF_000383795.1 Saccharomonospora saliphila YIM 90502 | reverse complement strand
CCGAGGCGGTGTGCGCCGCCGGGGACCGTGCGGCGCACACCGCGCGTGGGGTGTGAACGGGTGGCCGGGACCGGCCGCTCGTGTCGACGTCTTGACGAGAACGGAAACTGTTCGTGGCGGACTCTGCGGACCAGGGCGGGCGGCGCACGGGTAAGCGGCGCAAGCGCAGCCGTCGGTACAACCCCGACGGCACGATGACACTGGTGGAACACATCTACGAGTTCCGCCGCAGGCTCGGCTACGGCCTGCTCGCGTTGATCGCGGGCGGCGTGCTGGGGTTCCTCTGGTTCAACACCCGCGTCGGGCCGATCCCGTCGCTCGGTGATCTGGTCACCGGTCCGTACTGCGCGATCCCGGCCGAGCAGCGCTTCTCCAGTGAGGGCCAGGAGTGCAGGCTGCTGCAGACGGTGCCGTTCGAGGCCTTCATGATCCAGATGAAGGTCGGGTTGAGTGCCGGTGCGGTGTTGTTCTCGCCGTTGTGGCTGTATCAGCTGTGGGCGTTCGTGGCGCCGGGGCTGTACTCGCGTGAGCGCAAGTACGCGCTGACGTTCGTGGGCTTCGCCAGCGTGCTGTTCGCGCTCGGCGCGGTGCTGGCGTATGTGATGGTGCCGTACGCGCTGGAGATTTTGACCAACTTCGGCGGTGACTCGTTCGACACGTGGTTCACCGGTGACAAGTACGTCTCGTTCGTGCTGTCGCTGTTGCTGATCTTCGGGGTGAGTTTCGAACTGCCGTTGCTGGTGGTCATGCTCAACCGGGTGGGCGTGGTGCGCTACGAGCAGCTCGCGAAGTGGCGGCGCGGGCTGATCTTCGTGTTCTTCGTGTTCGCCGCCTTCGTCACGCCCGCGGACCCGTTCTCGATGATCGCGCTGGCCGGTGCGTTGACGTTGCTGTTCGAGCTGGCGTTGCAGATCACCCGGCTGCACGATCGCAAGCGGGCGCGGTTGCGCGCCGAGGAGGGCCTCGACGGTCTCGCCGACGACGAGGCGGCGCCGTTCGAGTACACGCCGACCTCGGCCGACGAGACGGACACGCCCTCCGCCGGCGCGGCGCACGGAGGGTCGGCCCCGGGTGGGACGTCCCGGTCCCGGCCCGACACCGACGACGTGACCTGATCGGCGTGGGCCGGCACGTGGCGCTGGCCGTGCATCCCGGGTCGGGCCGGGGCGCGGCCGCCCGGATCGCGAATACGGTCGCGGCCCGGCTGCGTGCCGAGGCCGACCAGCTCGAGGTGATCACCGCCGAGTCCGCGGAGGCGTTCCGGGCGCGGGTGGAGCGGTCCCGCCGGGCGGGCCTGGACGCGCTGGTGGTGCTCGGTGGTGACGGTGCGGCGCACCAGGCGGTGCAGTGCTGCGCGGACTCCGGTCCGGCCCTGGGGCTGGTGCCGTGCGGTACGGGCAACGACCTCGCCCGCGCGCTCGGTGTGCCCGCCGACGCCGATGCCGCGGTGGACTCCCTTATCGCCGCCCTGCGCGGCGGCACGCGGCGTGTGGTCGACCTCGGCCGCCTCGACCCGGACACCACCGCCCCCGACACCACCACCCGGGACACCACGACCGCGCACGGCGCCGTCGCGCACGACACGGCCCCGGAAGGCG
>NZ_KB912702.1:2845-5936 GCF_000383795.1 Saccharomonospora saliphila YIM 90502 | reverse complement strand
GTCACCGTCGGTCAGCGGCTGGATGCGGACGCCGTGGGTGGTGGGCTCGGAGCGCGCGCCGAGGGCGTCGAGCGCGGCCAGCATCAGGCGGGTGTCGCGGGAGTCGAGCGGCTCGCGCACCACCGTCTCGCCGCGGGACAGCGCCGCGAGCACGTAGGCGCGATTGGTGATCGACTTGGAGCCCGGCACGCGCACCGTGGCGTCGAGCTGCTCGGTGGCCGCCGGAGCGGCCCAGAAGGTGTCCTCGCCCACGCGCTCACTCTGGCACAGGAAGGGGCCGTCGTCACAGGGCAGCCGTCGGGCACGGGGGCCGCGGAGTGCGATAAGGTGGAAGCCCGTGGGACTTCAGCCGCGGACTACCAAGTACGTCTTTGTCACCGGAGGCGTCGCCTCCTCCCTGGGTAAGGGACTCACCGCTTCCAGCCTGGGGCAACTGCTCACCGCTCGCGGACTCCGGGTCACGATGCAGAAGCTCGACCCGTATCTCAACGTCGACCCCGGGACGATGAACCCGTTCCAGCACGGCGAGGTCTTCGTCACCGAGGACGGCGCCGAGACGGACCTGGACATCGGGCACTACGAGCGCTTCCTCGACCGCGACCTGACCGGCACCGCCAACGTCACCACGGGACAGGTGTACTCGTCGGTCATCGCCAAGGAGCGCCGCGGCGAGTACCTGGGCGACACGGTCCAGGTCATCCCGCACATCACCGACGAGATCAAGTCACGGATCATGGCGGTGGCCACCGACGACGGCAGCGGAACGCGGCCGGACGTGGTCATCACCGAGGTCGGCGGCACGGTGGGTGACATCGAATCGCTGCCCTTCCTCGAGGCCTGCCGCCAGGTGCGGCACGACGTGGGCCGGGACAACTGCTTCTTCCTGCACGTGTCGCTCGTGCCGTTCCTCGCGCCCTCGGGGGAGTTGAAGACCAAGCCCACCCAGCACTCGGTGGCCGCGCTGCGCAACATCGGTATCCAGCCGGACGCGCTGGTGTGCCGGGCCGACCGCGACCTGTCCGAGGACCTCAAGCGCAAGATCGGCCTGATGTGCGACGTGGAGACCGAGGCCGTGATCGCGTGCCCGGACGCCCCGTCCATCTACGACATCCCCAAGGTGCTGCACGGTGAGGCGCTGGACGCCTACGTGGTGCGGCGGCTCGGGTTGCCGTTCCGCGACGTCGACTGGACGGTGTGGGGCGATCTGCTGGGCCGTGTGCATCACCCGTCGGAGCGCGTCCGGGTGGCACTGGTCGGCAAGTACGTCGACCTGCCGGATGCCTATCTCTCGGTCACCGAGGCACTGCGCGCGGGTGGATTCGCCCACCACGCCAAGGTCGAGATCGTGTGGGTGCCCTCCGACGAGGCCACCACGCCCGCCGGTGCCGCCGCAGCGCTGTCCGGTGTGGACGGAATCCTCGTGCCGGGCGGGTTCGGCATCCGCGGGATCGAGGGCAAGATCGGCGCCATCCACTACGCGCGGACGCACGGCATCCCGGTGCTCGGGCTGTGCCTCGGACTCCAGTGCATGGTGATCGAGGCCGCGCGCCACCTCGCGGGGATCGAGGACGCCAACTCCGCGGAGTTCGACGAGAACACGCCGAACCCGGTGATCTCGACGATGGTCACGCAGAAGGACGTGGTCGCCGGTGAACGGGACATGGGCGGCACGATGCGGCTGGGTGCCTACCCCGCGCGGCTCGTGGAGGGCTCGCAGGTGGCAGCCGCCTACGGCGCGAGCGAGATCTCCGAGCGGCACCGGCACCGCTACGAGGTCAACAACACCTATCGCGCGCGGCTGTCCGAGGCCGGGTTGGTCTTCTCCGGGGTGTCGCCGGACGAACGGCTCGTGGAGTTCGTGGAACTGCCGAAGGAACAGCACCCGTTCTTCGTGGGCACGCAGGCGCATCCGGAGCTGAAGTCGCGGCCCACGCGCCCGCACCCGCTGTTCGACGCCTTCGTTCGCGCGGTGGTGGACTACCGCACCGCCGAGCGGCTGCCCGTGGAGCTGCCCGGGACCGCGGTGGGTGCGCGGTGAGCGAGCCGGGCAGCCACGAGTTCTCCGTGGTGTCCTCCGAGGACGTCCACATCGGACGTGTCGTGGGACTCCGCGTCGACGAGGTGCTGATGCCGGGCGGGGACATCGCGCGCCGCGAGGTCGTGGAACACCTCGGCGCGGTGGCGGTGTGCGCGGTCGACGACGACGACTCGGTCACGCTGGTGCGGCAGTACCGCCACCCGCTCGGCGACCGGCTGTGGGAACTGCCCGCCGGGCTCCTCGACGCCGACGGTGAACAGCCCGTCGAGACCGCGCGACGCGAGCTCGTCGAGGAGGCGGGCCTGCGGGCCGACCGCTGGGAGACGCTGGTCGACGTGGCCGCCTCACCCGGGTTCACCGACGAGGTCCTCCGGGTCTTCCTCGCGCGGGAGTTGACGGTGGTGGACCGGCAGGCCCACGGCGAGGAGGAAGCCGACCTGGTGGTGACCCGGGTCCCGCTGGACGAGGCGGTGCGCATGGTGCTCGCCGGAGAGATCGTCAACGGGGCCACCGTCGGGGGTCTGCTCGCCGCGCACGCGGTGTTGCGCACCGGACTGGACACGCGGCCGACCGACGCCGAGTGGCGATACCGCCCCACCCGGTTCTCCGCGCGTCTCCGGTAACGGCGTCTCCGGTCACGGCGTCTCGGCGGCCAGGGACGGGCGCGCCGCGCCGGGGCCGCGACACGCGGCCGTGAGGCTCCCGTGCCGGGAGCGGCCGGCCTCTAGAGTGGACGCGTGGCACGGGGCGGGCCGAGCGGTGCGGAAGCGGACACCGTGGGCGGGGTCGTCACGGCGTATCTGAACCACCTCGTCGTGGAACGGGGGATCGCCCGGAACACCCTGGACGGCTACGCGCGCGACTTGCGGCGCTACACGGAGCACCTGAGCCGGGCCGGGGTCACCCGGATCACCGACGTCACCGCGGGGCACGTGACGCGGTTCGCGGTGACCCTGCGCGACGGCGAGGAGGGACACCATCCGCTGGCCGAGTCGTCGGCGGCACGGGCCCTCGCCGCGGTGCGCGGGCTGCACCGCTTCGCCCACGCCGACG
>NZ_KB912702.1:0-2745 GCF_000383795.1 Saccharomonospora saliphila YIM 90502 | reverse complement strand
GGCCCTCGGCGCCCGGATGCTGCCCGGGACCGCCACCGGGCCGCCCACCGTGGCCCGGGCCCCACGGGTGCCTGCCCTGGAGCGCGCCCTGGACGGCCTGTGAGACGAACGTGTTCAGCGAGACCCCCTGGGCCGAGGCGGCCTGCTCGGCCTGGTGCTTGAGTTGCTCGAACAGGCGCAACGTCATCCGGGAGATGTCGCCGGATTCGCCCTGCGGCGGGGGCGGTGGCGTGGGCGGGGGGTCGGTCGTGCCCGGGGCGTCGTCCCGGCTGCCGTCCACCACCACGCGCACGTCCCTGCCGTCGAGCCGGACCTCCACGACATGGTCGGGCACCTGTGCGGTGATCTCGGCGGCCAGATCGGACAGGGCGTTCATCAGGGTGAGTCGCGCGGCGGGTTCGAGCGAGGCCGACAGCACCGCGGCGGCGCGCTGGAGCTGTTCGTCGCCCGCCGACGCCGTGGTCGCGAGGTTCTCCCGCAGCGTCGCGAGATACGGATTCAAATCCATGACACCACTATGGTGCCAGGATTGACGTCACACAACCCCTGTTCTGCTGTCGTGGTGATGCCCGTGGGATGCCACTCAGCCGGGAGATACGCTGCGGGGGTCGAACCAGGCGGAGGGAGTCGGACGTGGCCGAGACGGTGAGGCCCCAGGTGCGGTTGATCGCGAAGACGGAATTCGTCCCGCCGGACGACGTTCCGTGGTCCACCGACGCCGACGGCGGACAGGCGCTCGCGGAGTTCGCGGGCAGGGCGTGCTACCAGTCGTGGTCCAAGCCCAACCCGAGGACGGCGACGAACGCGGGCTACCTCGACCACATCATCGAGGTCGGTCACCTCTCGGTGCTCGAACACGCCAGCGTCACCTTCTACATCACCGGCATCTCCCGGTCGCTGACGCACGAGCTCATCCGGCACCGGCACTTCTCCTACTCACAACTGTCGCAGCGCTACGTCCCCGAGCGGGACGCCGCGGTCGTCGAACCCGAGGTGATCGCCGAGGACCCCGAGCTGCACGAGAAGTTCCTCGCGGCCAGCGAGGCCGGGGTGCGGGCCTACAACGAGCTGCTCGCCGGGCTCGAGGAGAAGTTCGCGGACGCGCCGAGCGCCACCCTGCGGCGCAAGCAGGCCCGCCAGGCCGCGCGGTCGGTGCTGCCCAACGCGACCGAGACCCGCATCGTCGTCTCCGGCAACTACCGTGCCTGGCGCCACTTCATCGGCATGCGCGCCACCGAGCACGCCGACGTCGAGATCCGGGCGCTGGCCGTGGAGTGCCTGCGCCAGCTCCAGAAGGTCGCCGAGAACGCCTTCGCCGACTTCACGATCTCGACGCTGCCGGACGGCACCGAGGTCGCCTCCAGCCCGCGGGTCGCTGAGGGCTGAGGCGTGCGAAAGCTGACGGTCGACCTCAGGCCCGGGGAGTACGCGGTGGCCCGGCTCCACTCCACCGACGCGGTGCCCGCCGCGCTGCTCGCCCCGGGTGACGGAGCGCTGGTGTCGGTGACCCGCACCGGGGAGGAGCTCTCCGTGGTATGTCCCGTGGACTCCGCGCCCGACGGCGCCCGGGTCGAGGCGGGGTGGCGGCTGCTGACCGTGCGCGGTCCGCTGGCGTTCACGCTCACCGGCATCATGGCCGCGTTGTCGAACGAACTCGCCGCCGCGGGGGTGTCGCTGTTCGCGCTGTCCACCTATGACACCGACCACCTGCTCGTGCGGGCGGACGACCTCGATCGGGCCGTCGCCGCGTTGCGCGAGGCCGGCCACGAGGTGCCCGGGGTCTGAACCGTGCCCCCGGAGGTGCGGCTACCATGTCCGCGCCGCTGACGAGGGGGACCGCAGTGACCGACGAACAGACCAGACCGACGCCCGCCGCGCCGTCGTCGCGCTCGATCTCCGGCCGCTACACCGTCACGCGGGAGCTGGGGCGAGGCGGGATGGGCGTGGTGTGGCGCGCCGAGGACACGCTGATCGGCAGGCCGGTCGCGATCAAGGAGCTGAGGCTGCCCGAGGGCGCCGAGGACACGGGCGTGTTCCAGGAACGGGTCCTGCGTGAGGTGCGCGCCGGAGGGCGGCTCAACGACCCGGCCGTGGTCACGGTGTTCGACGTGGTCGCCGACGGCGACACCACCTACATCGTCATGGAACTGGTCGAGGCCCCCACGCTGGCCGATCTGGTGCGCGAGCACGGCCCGCTGCCGCAGGAGCGCGTGGCCTCGATCGGGGAGCAGGTGCTGACCGCGCTCGCGGCCGCGCACGAGGCGGGCATCGTGCACCGCGACGTGAAGCCGGGCAACATCATGGTGGCCCCGGATGGGCGGGTGAAACTCACCGACTTCGGCATCGCCCAGGCCGTGGACGACCCCCGGCTGACCACCAGCGGCATGCTCGTCGGCTCGCCCGCCTTCATGGCGCCGGAACGGGTGGCGGGCCACGAGGCCCTGCCCGCCTCGGACCTGTGGTCGCTGGGCGCGACGCTCTTCTACGCGGTCGAGGGGTCGGTACCGTTCGAGCGCTCCACGACGGCCGCGACCCTGCACGCCATCATGAACGACGTGCCCTACCTGTCCCGGGCGCAGGGCCCGCTGGCCTCGGCGATCATGGGGCTGATGATCACCTCGCCGGAGGCGCGCATCTCCGCCGCACAGGCAAGGCACCTGGTGTCGCTGCACGCCCGGCAGGTCACCGGCCAGCCCGGACCGCTCGCGGGGCAGCCGGGCACACCGCCCGGCGGGCAGGCCACCG
>NZ_KB912701.1 GCF_000383795.1 Saccharomonospora saliphila YIM 90502 | reverse complement strand
GCCGGATTCGTCCGGCGGCTCGCCGGCGGAGTGCTCCGCGGGCGCGGGGCGCCGGTCCCGGGCGTGCTCGGCGTCCTCGTGCGGGAGTGTGTCCGGGCGTGGCACCTCGGTGGCGTGCGCGGCGGCGGTGAGCCGGCGCAGCCGGTCGAGGTCGGCGACGGTGCCGCGCAGGTCGACGCGTCCGTTCGTGGCGTTGTGGGCCATCCACCAGACCACGGCACGTCCGGGGTCGGCGAGCGCGTCGTCCGCCAGATACTCGCGCAGGCCGCGTTCGTTCCTGCGCTCCTGTTCCTGAAGCTCCTCGTCCTTGCGCATGTCGGCGAGCCTGCGCAGTCGCTCACGGTCTGATTCGGACAGATCGATGAGGACATCGGTGGCCCAGACGTAGACGTGGTGTCGTGCCACCGCCATCATCGTGCCCAGCTCGGCATTGAGCCACTCGGTGAGCACGCTGTACTCCTCCGGGCTCTGCTTCGCCAGCAGATCCCGCGCCCGCGCCACGACGGCGTCCCGGGCCAGCGCCGAGGGGTTGGGGTGCTGCGGGCGGCGTTCGGGTTCCATCATCCAGCACACGGTCGCCGAGAACAGGAACCGGTAGTCGGGCGCGGAGCTGCGCAGCGAGATGTCCGAGACGATCTCCCGCCGGACGTCCGGGCGCTGCGGTGGCGATGCCGCGGTGGCCGGGGACGAAGCCTGCGGCGGGATACGCTGCGCGGCCGAGCGGGGAAAAACGTGACCGTGCCGCCGCCCGCGGTCGGCCACCCGGTCCATGAGGACCGCCGCCGCGACGGGAACGAGTACGAGTGGTGTGACCACCCACCACGGCCAGTCCCGGCTCACTCCCACGAGCAGGAAGGCCAGTGCGAGGAACAGGGCCGCGACCGCCGTCACGGCTCGTTCGGTGGTGTTCATCGTGTCACTCCCGGATCGTCGAGCATGGGCGAGCACGGTGCCTCCCGGCCGGTCCCGATCCCGCGCACGCCGCACCGCGTCACGCCCTTCCGTACCGGCGGTCCCCGGGTCGTGGCGACCGTCCCCGGGCAAATCCGACCGTTCAGAGCAACGGGCCGCGCACCGCGGTACCTCCCGTGCCACGGATTCGGCTACGGTGTGCGACGCGAGCCCGGGGAGGAGCACGTGCTGTCGAGCGTCGGCGATCTCGTCGTCAACCTGGTGGCCAGTGTCATCGCGGGCACCGCCGTGTGGGTGACCGGGCTCATCCGGCGGCGCAGGCGCGACGGCCGCAGGCGCGGATTCTTCGGGATGGGGCCCGGCGCGGACTGCCTGATCGTCGCGCCACGGCACGCCTCGTCCCCGTCATCGCACAGCGTCCACCAGGGCGACGTCGCCGCCATGCTGGAGGTGGCCACGATCGCGCGGGACTGCGGGGCCCGGGTGCGGTTGCGGGTGCAGGGCGCACACCAGTTCTACGAAAGCGCCGTGGGTGCCGAGCCCGAGTTCTGCCTCGGCGGTCCGGACGCGAACACCCGGACGCGGGCCCACCTGGACACCTTCCTGCCCGGCCTGACCATCGACCCGTTCGCCGAAGCCGGTCCCGCCCTCACCATCCGCGTCGGCGGACAGGCCTACAGCCGCATCCCGGGCGAGTCCGAGTTCGTGGCCCTTGCCAAGATCACCACCGACGGCCGCCCGGTCTTCGTCGTCTGCGGGCAGACCGCGATCACGAACAGGGCCGCGTCGCGCTACCTGCTGCGCACCCACGAGAGGCTCGCCCGCCGCTACGGCGTGCACGGTCGGTTCTGCCTCGTGTTGCACGTCGCGCACCCCTCCGTGTACGGCGACCGGGTCGTGCGCGTGGTCGGCGACGTCACCCGCGACGCCTTCGCGG
>NZ_KB912700.1 GCF_000383795.1 Saccharomonospora saliphila YIM 90502 | reverse complement strand
CCCCGTCGGTCGACTCACCGGCGCGGTCGGCGCCGCCGCCCTCGCCGGTGTCCTCGTCGCGCGCCGCGTCGGCCGTGCCCGCGTCGTCGGAGCGAATCTCCTGCCAGCCCACCGGCAGGTCGACGGTGTCGGAGACATGCTGCCAGAACGCCCAGCTGTTGCCCCCGATGTCCTGAACGGTGAACAACCGGGCGCCGTAGGGCTGGTCCTGCGGCCGGGTCACCTCGACCGAATCACCCACCGCCTCGCGCACGCGGTCGAACTGCGCGTCGACGTCGTCGACGTAGACGACGTTGAGCTGACCGACCGGCCCGTCGACGCCCTTGGCCTCCCAGTACGTCGGGTCGACAGCGGTGAGTTGGATCTCGGCCTGTCCCGCCATGACGGTCGCCTGGAACACCTCGCCCGCCGCGTCGACGTACCGCAGCTTCTCCTTGAACCCGAAGACGCGGGTCAGCCACTCCACGGCCTCGGTGGCGTCGGTGTAGTACAGGTACGGCGCGAGGCCGAGATAGCTCGGGACTTCGTCGCTCATGACCGGCTAGTTCACCACATCGGCCCAGTCCCGCGCGCACAGACCCCGCCGGGTGCCGACCGTGTCGCCGTGTTCGCGGGGCGCGGGAGGCAGCCGTGGCCCCCGTGTTCGCGGGGGACCGTCGTGAGTTCACGGTGTCGAGTTTCGGCTTCTCGGCGGGTATCGTGAACAGACCATGGCGGACGAGACGACGGCCCCGGGGCCTTCGGACGAGTCACGGTTCTCGGCCTTTCGGACGGCCGAGGACCTCGTGCGGCGTCGTCGGCCGCTCGAAGCGCTCACGGCACTCGAACCGGTGTTGCACGCCGATCCCGACAAGGCGAGCGTGCAACTGCTGGCCGGACGGGCCTACTTCCACTCCGCCCAGCTCCGCCGCGCGGAGCAGGCACTCACCCGGGCGCTCGAACTCGACCCCTGCGACGACTATGCACGGTTCGTACTGGGACGGACGTTGCAGCGCCTCGGCCGGATGGCCGAGGCGCTCGGACAACTGCGCATCGCCACGGCGATGAACCCGCTGCCCGAGTACCACGACGCGGTGGGCCAGGTCGCCGCCCGCGTGGCCCTCACCGACCCCTGACTCACCCACACCCACGCCCACTCTGTTGGCGTGTCGTCAAGGCCTCCTTCACTGCACTCAACGCAGTCAAGGAGGCCTTGACGACACGCCAAAAAAAGGTGGGGGGTTCAGGTGGGCCAGAAGGTGCGCCAGGTGTCCGGGTCGAGTTGGGCCGGGTCGTAGCCCGCCGCGCGGGCGGCACGTTCGGCGGCGCGGACGCGGCGGGCGAAGTCCTTGGCCGTGGCGCGCAGCG
>NZ_KB912699.1:19175-22110 GCF_000383795.1 Saccharomonospora saliphila YIM 90502 | reverse complement strand
AGTGTGGCCGGTCACCCTCTCAGGCCGGCTACCCCGTCGTCGCCTTGGTAGGCCATCACCCCACCAACAAGCTGATAGGCCGCGGGCTCAACCTGTACCGCCGGAGCTTTCCACACACCCCCATGCGGAGACATGTCATATCCGGTATTAGACCCGTTTCCAGGGCTTATCCCAGAGTACAGGGCAGATTACCCACGTGTTACTCACCCGTTCGCCACTCATCCACCCAGCAAGCTGAGCTTCAGCGTTCGACTTGCATGTGTTAAGCACGCCGCCAGCGTTCGTCCTGAGCCAGGATCAAACTCTCCAACAATGAATCCGATCCGAGACCCAAATGATCTCAAAGAAACCCTTCAAAAAAGGGGCACACCCCAAAAAAAGGGGCATCAAAGCTCTACTAGCTGACAATCACTAGCGCACTGTTGAGTTCTCAAACAACACGAAAAGTGTCTTCGTTGTCTCGCCCGAAGGCGCCACCCACTCTAACAACCGTCCGTTCGGACTTTCGAAGGGGGGGGGCGACCCTCAACCGAGGGCCAACCAGCAACGGTACCCGACCAGACTCCGAGTAAGCAACCCCTGTGGGCTTCTCACCCGGCCGCCCCGGCCGTCCCTGGCGACACGAAGAAGATTACACCCCCGCGAACACCCCTGAAACAGGGGGGTCCCCCATGGCCGAAACCCCAGGTCAGAACCACCCGAACGGGTGGTGTCCGCACACCATCGGACCTCGGCCGGACGACGACGGCGGGGACACCGGACAACGACGGCGCGGCCGCCGGACGTTCCGGCCCCGGCTGGGGCCGTACGAAGCCGACCGCCGGAAGCGACGGGTCTCCAGGCGGTCCGGCGGTCGTTCCGAGGGCCGAACGGTCAGAGCACCGGGAGCAGGGTTCGCAGCTCGTACGGCGTGACGGCGCTGCGGTAGTTGTCCCACTCCACCCGCTTGTTGCGGAGGAAGAAGTCGTAGACGTGCTCGCCGAGAGCCTCCGGCAGGAGCTCGGAGCGCTCCATCTCGACAAGTGCCTCGCCGAGGTTCTGCGGCAGTTCGGAGTAGCCCGCGGCCTTGCGTTCGGAGTCGGACAAGGTCCAGATGTTGTCCTCGGCCGCGGGGGGCAGCTCGTAGCCCTTCTCAATGCCCTTCAACCCGGCGGCCAAGACCACCGAGTAGGCCAGGTAGGGGTTGCACGCCGAGTCGAGGCTGCGAATCTCCACGCGCCGCGACGAGGCCTTGCCCGGCGAGTACATCGGCACTCGCACCAGCGCGGAGCGGTTCGCGTGGCCCCACGACACCGCCGTGGGTGCCTCCCCGCCCCGGATCAACCGCTTGTACGAGTTGACCCACTGGTTCGTCACCGCCGAGAGCTCGCGGGCGTGGTGAAGCAGTCCCGCGACGAACGCCTTGCCGGTCTCGGAGAGTTCGTACGGGTCCTCCGGGCTGTAGAAGGCGTTCTGGTCGCCTTCGAACAGCGACACGTGCGTGTGCATACCCGAACCGGGCTGGTTGGTGAACGGCTTGGGCATGAACGTGGCCCGCACGCCCTGGGTGAGCGCCACCTCCTTGACCACGTACCGGAAGGTCATCACGTTGTCGGCCATGGTCAGCGCGTCGGCGTACCGCAGGTCGATCTCCTGCTGTCCGGGGGCGCCCTCGTGGTGCGAGAACTCCACGGAGATGCCCATCTCCTCGAGCGCCTCGATCGCGTTCCGGCGGAAGTGCGTCGCCGTGGCGTGGCTGGCCTGGTCGAAGTAGCCGCCGTTGTCGGCGGGCTCCGGTTCGCTGCCGTCCTCGGGCAGCGTCGCGAGGAGGAAGAACTCGATCTCCGGGTGGACGTAGCAGGTGAATCCCGCTTCGCCTGCCTTGGAGAGCTGCCTGCGCAGCACGTGCCGCGGGTCCGCCCAGGACGGCGACCCGTCGGGCATGGCGATGTCGCAGAACATGCGCGCCGAGTAGTGCTCGCCGTCCGGGGTCTCCCACGGCAGCACCTGGAAGGTCGACGGATCGGGCCGGGCGACCATGTCGGACTCGTACACCCTGGCGAACCCCTCGATGGCCGAGCCGTCGAACCCGATGCCCTCCCCGAAGGCGCCCTCGAGTTCGGCGGGTGCCACCGCCACCGACTTGAGGTAGCCGAGCACGTCGGTGAACCAGAGCCGCACGAACCGGATGTCACGTTCTTCCAGTGTGCGCAGCACGAACTCCTGCTGGCGATCCATGCGGCGACCCTATGCGCGCGAGGTTAACTCGGTGTTTCGGGGGTTTCCGCGCTGACCCGTTCGAGGGGTGTCGAACACCGACGCGCAAGCTGCGGACGCGCTCGGGGCAACTCGCGGGCACCTTCGGGGCAACTCGCGGGCGCCTTCGGGCAACTCGCGAAACGTGGGGGGCAACTCGCGGGGGTCCCGGGCGACTCGTGGGATGGGGCGGGGTGGGTGGGGCGGGCGGATACCGTGAGCGGCATGGTGCTCCGCAGGGTCGCAGTCGTGCTCTCCGCCGTGCTGACGGCAGTCGTCGCGGGAGGGTGTGCCTCCTCCCCCGACCCCAGTGGCCCGTTTCCGGACGGGCGCGCCCTCGTCGACAGCGCGGCCGAGGCGCTGGCCGGGGTGGACAGCGTGAGGTTCGACTTCCACGTCCGCGGCGCCATGCCCGGACTGCCGGTGCGGCGGGTAGAGGGGGTGGCCACGCGCGACGGGGGGCCGTACGGCTTCGCCCGGGGTGAGGCCGACGTCCAACGCGCGACCGACCGCGCGCAGTACGACTTCGTGCTCGACGGCGAGGTGCTGCGGCTGGGAGAGCCCGGCTCCGAGATCGCCCCCGGCGGCCCCGGCGACGAGCCCAGCGGCAACGACGCGACCGGTGCCAACGACAGGACCGGGGACGGCGACGGGACCGGCCACGACGGAACCGGCCACGACGGCGGACCGGACCGGGCCG
>NZ_KB912699.1:13661-19075 GCF_000383795.1 Saccharomonospora saliphila YIM 90502 | reverse complement strand
CGGCGGGATCGACTCGGCCGTCAGTGCCGCGCTAGCGGTCGACGCGCTCGGCCCGGACGCGGTGTACGGGGTGTCCATGCCGTCGAGATACTCCTCGGAGCACTCGCGTTCCGACGCGGCCGAGCTGGCGCGGCGGCTGGGCTGCCACTACCGCGAGGAGCCGGTGGAGACGATGGTGGCGACCTACGTGGACCAGCTGGGGCTGGCGGGCACGGGGCTGGCCGAGGAGAACATCCAGGCCCGGGTGCGGGGCATGCTGCTCATGGCACTGTCGAACCTGGACGGGCACCTGGTGCTGGCCACCGGCAACAAGACGGAGCTGGCCGTGGGGTACTCGACGATCTACGGCGATGCCGTCGGCGGCTTCGCACCGATCAAGGACGTCTTCAAGACCCACGTCTGGCAGCTCGCCCGCTGGCGCAACGCCGAGGCGGAGAAGCGCGGCGAGACGCCGCCGATCCCGCCGAACTCGATCACCAAGCCGCCGTCGGCCGAGCTGCGCCCCGGCCAGCTCGACACCGACTCACTGCCCGACTACGCGCTGCTCGACGACATCCTCGACGACTACGTCGAGGGAGACCGGGGCTTTTCCGACCTGCTCGCGGCCGGATTCGACGCCGAGGTGATCGACCGGGTCGTGCGCATGGTCGACCGCGCTGAGTACAAACGCCGCCAGTACCCGCCGGGGACCAAGATCACGTTCAAGGCGTTCGGCCGGGACCGGCGGTTGCCGATGACCAACGCGTGGCGCGAGGTGCACTGACGTGACCGCCCGGTGCGGGTTCGCGGTCTTCGAGACCCGGCTCGGCGTCTGCGGCCTCGTGTTCAGTGCCGAGGCCGTGCTCGGCTGCCGGTTGCCCACCGACGACGCCGGAGAGCTGCGCTCGTGGGTACGGAGTGCGTTTCCGGAAGCGGTCAAGCGCGTCCCGGAGGGCCACGCGGCACGCGCCGTCGCGGGCATCACCGCGCTGCTGCGGGGTGAGCACGACCCGCTAGCCGACGTGCCGCTCGACACCAGCGGCGTGCCGCCGTTCCACCGGCGGGTCTACGACGTCGTCCGCACCATCGCCCCGGGGCACACACGCACCTACGGCGAGGTCGCGGAGGCGCTCGGGGAGCCGGGCGCGGCCCGTGCGGTCGGGCGCGCGCTCGGGGCCAATCCGTTCGCACCGGTGGTGCCGTGCCACCGCGTGCTCGCGGCCGGGGGCGGCACGGGCGGGTTCTCCGCGCCCGGCGGTGTTCCCATGAAGCGCCGGATGCTGCTGGCCGAGGGCGCGCATGCCGCTCAGCCCGCGTTGTTCGACTGCTGAGGCGGTCGCCACGGGGTCAGCCACGGCGTGCGCGGCCAGCCCTCCGCCGCGGCCATCAGCGGGAAGGCCGTGGCGCCGTCGATGCTCTCGCGGATGATGTCGGCGTGCCCGGCGTGGCGGGCGGTCTCCTCGATGAGGTGCAGCAGCACCCAGCGCACCGACCACGCCTCGACGTCGTCGGGAAACCACGGCACGTCGGCCGGGACCGGAACCGGCCTGCCGAGGTCGTCGATCAGCGAGACGATCTCCTCGGTGCGCGTGGCCACACACTCGTAGTCGGCGATCAGGTCGGCCAGCGTCCGCCCCGGCGGCATGCCGGGCTCGCCACCGCCCGAGGGCGCGCGGCCGAGCACCGTGTCCAGCCAGCCCCGCTCGGTCGCGGCGACGTGGGCGATGATGCCGCCCACGCTGAGCGCGCTCGCCGTGGGCGTGGCGCGGGCCTGTTCGTCGGTGAGCCCGTAGGCCGCGAGGCAGAGCACGTAGCGCTGCTGGGCGAGGTAGTTGAGCAGACCCTCCCGCTCGTCGGCGACCGGACCGATCATGCCTGGCACGGTGACGCCCCTGTTCCGTCCGTGCACGTCGTTCCGTCCGTGCACGTCGTCGCGCGGGCTCTCAGGCGCCACGACGCCTCCCGGCTCCCAGCGCCCCGGGCGATCATGACGAGGTAGCCGATGCCCACGGCGAGCAGGGCCGACATCGCCACCAACTGCACCCTGGCCACCAGCCCGGTGTAGCGCCACGACGCGAACGTGCCCAGCAGCACCAGCAGCCCCACGGCGAGCAGTTCGATCCCGACGACCGCGCAGGCGGCGGCCCGCCACGGGCCGTGCCACCACAGCGCCAGAACGATGGGCCCGACGACGTACTGCACGGCCAGCAGCACGGACACGACGACGTTGACCCGGTGCGCCACGGAGAGATCCGGACCCGCCAGGCAGGCGGCGCTCAACGTCGGCGCGCAGTCGGGCGGGAAGCCGGCGCGCGCGACCATCAGGGTTCCGAACACGAACATCGACAGCACGGTGAGCCTGCCCTGCCGGTGCACCGGCGCGACGCGCAGCAACGGCGGACTCGCCAGCATGAACGCGACGCCGGCCAGGCCCTCGGCCAGGCGGAAGACGTCCTGGTACGGCCCGCCGTCCGCGCTGAGCCGCGTGGGCACGTCGTGCAGCGGGGACACGCCCGTGTCCAACGCGAACTCCGCCAGCCACCCGAGGTGGGCGGCGGACCCCACGACGAGCAGCAGCACGGCCGTTCCCCGGACCACGCCGAAGGGCGCGGGGCGGCGCAGGACCGAGAGCATGGCGAACTACTTATCACGCCGCGCGCGGCGAAGGTAGCCGGTCACCGGCACCGGTCGGTGACGCTGCCGCGCCGGACGGCGAGCGCACGCCGTGACCGGGGGCGAGACGCGGGCGCCCGGCAGCGCGCGTGTGCCGCCTGTGAAGCTCATCGCAGCCCCTTGGGAGCCGGTGGGGCCGGTGCGAGGCTGGAGGTGTCCCACGATCCACGACCCGGGGACCCCGGACGGGGCCTCGAGGGAAGGACGGTCGACGACGATGTCGCGAGACAACGCGCGTTCCGCGCACGACGAGACCGGCGCGGCCACGCCCCCCACGGGCGGTCCGGACGCCGTGACCACCCCGAGGGCGAACACGACACCGGCTCCGGACACGGCACCGGCCACCACGGCCGACACGGGCGGGGACACACCGGCGCCGTATGGGCAGGGCTCGCCGGACGAGCAGGCGCCACCGCGCCGGAAGGTGCGTGTCCACCACCTCGCCGAGCGCAAACGGCGCGGCGAGACCTGGCCCATGCTGACGGCCTACGACACCTACACCGCCGCCCTGTTCGACGAGGCGGGCATCCCGGTACTGCTGGTGGGCGACTCGGCCGCGAACACCGTGTACGGCTACGAGAGTTCGCTACCGGTGACGGTGGAGGAGATGCTGCCGCTGGTGCGGTCGGTGACCCGGTCGGTGACCAGTGCCCTGGTCGTGGCCGACCTGCCGTTCGGCTCGTACCAGGTCTCGCCCGAGCAGGCGGTGTCCACCTCGGTGCGGTTCATGAAGGAGGGGCGCGCGCACGCGGTCAAGCTCGAAGGTGGACGGCGTTTCGCGCCGCACGTGGAGGCCGTTACGGCCTCGGGCGTGCCGGTGATGGGCCACCTCGGCTTCACCCCGCAGAGTGAGCACAACCTCGGCGGTTACCGCGTGCAGGGGCGGGGCGCGGGTGCCGACGAACTCGTCGCCGACGCACTGGCGCTCCAGGACGCGGGCGCCTTCGCCGTCGTGCTCGAGATGGTGCCCGCGGAAGTCGCCAAACAGGTCACCCACGCATTGCGCGTTCCCACGGTCGGCATCGGGGCGGGCCCGGACTGCGACGCCCAGGTGCTGGTGTGGCAGGACATGGCCGGCCTGCGCCGAGGCAAGGTACCGCGCTTCGTCAAGCGCTACGCCGATCTCGCGGGCGTGCTCTCCCAGGCCGCGCGCGACTTCGCCGACGACGTGCGCGAGGGCCGCTTCCCCGCACCGGAGCACACCTTCCACTGAGCGCCCGAGATACGGCTGGTGCCTTTCGGACATCGGCCCGGCGCCTGCTAGGAACGACCCCGGCGGTGCGGTGCCCGCCGGGGTCGGAGCCGTTCGGCGAGTGGAGGCGCGGTGGAAGGGCTGTATCCGGTGATCGGGACGCACGACGAGGGCATGCTCGACGTGGGTGACGGCAACCGGGTGTACTGGGAGGTCAGCGGGAACCCGCGGGGCCGTCCCGTCGTCGTGGTGCACGGCGGCCCGGGCGGCGGCAGCAACCCGCTCACACGGCGGCACTTCGACCCGGCTGCCTACCGGATCGTGCAGTACGACCAGCGCGGGTCCGGACGCAGCACGCCGCACGTCGCCGACCCCGCCGCCGACTTGGCAGTCAACACCACCTGGCACCTGGTGGCCGACCTGGAGCGGCTCCGCGAGCACCTCGACATCGACCAGTGGCAGCTGTTCGGCGGGTCGTGGGGCGCCACGCTCGCCCTCGCCTACGCCGAGACGCATCCGCACCGGGTCACCGAGCTCGTGCTGCGGGGCGTGTTCACCGCGCGCCGCGCCGAGCTGGACTGGCTCTACGCGGGCGGGGCGGCGCGCCTGTTCCCCGAGGCCTGGCGGCGGTTCGTCGAGCCGCTGCCCGAGCGGTGGCGGGACGACCCACTGGACGGGTACCGCAGGCTGCTGGACGAGTCCGATCCGGACACGCGTGCGCGGGCGGCGGTCGCGTGGAGCGAGTGGGAGGGCGCCATCGTGTCGATCGAGCCCCGGCCGGGGCGGGACTCCGTCTATTCCGCGCCCGCGTTCGCCGTGCCCTTCGCCCGGCTGGCGGTGCACTACTTCACCCACGGTGCCTGGCTCGACGAGGGTGCGCTGCTGCGCGACGCCGACCGGCTGGCGGGCATTCCCGGCGCGATCGTGCAGGGGCGCTTCGACGCCGTCTGCCCGCCTGTCACGGCCGACGACCTGCACCGGGCGTGGCCGGACTCGACCCTGACGGTGCTGGAGGGCGCGGGGCACGCGGTCACCGATCCTGGTGTACTGCCCGCGCTGCGCGCCGCCACGGACAAGTTCGCCGGCCGCGGTTGAGACCCGCCGGGGCAACTCGCGAACCGGAAGGGGCAACTCGCGAACTCGCAGGGGCAACTCGCGGGGTTAGGTGGGTGGGGGCTGGGTGGGCGCGTCGAGTGCGCGGGTCAGGGTGTCGCGGGCGTGCACGAGCGACGGGCCGTACCAGGTGAGGTGGCGGCCGGAGACCAGGGCGTACGGCACCCCGGGGAAGTGGCCGGGGCCGTCGTCGTCGGTGAACAGGTACGGCTCGTCCGGCAGCACCAGCAGGTCGGCCTCCCCATCGGCGAACCGGGCGCGCAGCTCGTCGAGTTTCGGCCGGGGGTAGCGGTCCGCGTGGTCGGCGTAAACGTGCTCGACCCCGACGCGGCGCAGCACGTCCCCGGCGAAGGTGGCACGGCCGAGCACCACCCACGGCTTGCGCCACACCGGGACCACCGCCCGGCGGCGCACCGGCGCCGTCTCCCCCCATACCCGCCGGGCCTCGGCGAGCCAG
>NZ_KB912699.1:9423-13561 GCF_000383795.1 Saccharomonospora saliphila YIM 90502 | reverse complement strand
TCGTCGCCGGTGTCGTCGGCCGCGGCGTCGAGCACCTCCTCGGTGAGTCCGACCTCCAGTTCCGCGGCCAGCTCCAAGTCGTCGTCGGCGTCCTCGCGCACCCGGTCGGCGTCGGCGGGCCCGGCCACCGCGGCCGTGTCGGCCTCCGCGTCCGGTGCGGACGGTTCGTGCCCGGTCTCGGCACCCGCCCGGCGGTCGGTGGTCGCGCCGGGGGTGGTGTCGAGCGTGTCACGAAGGTGTTTCAGGTGCGGCCCCGAGAAGTCGACCCGGATGCGCTCCACCCCGCCCGCACCGTCGGCGAAGATGAACTGCCGGGGCTCGGTGTCGCGTTCGACCTCGCGGCGCGAGCCGGGACGCCTGCCCAGCGCCGAGACGACCTGCTCATAGCCCACCCCGACCGGGACCTTGAGCAGCCGCAGCGCGTCGGACTGGGTGTCGTCGTCATCGAGCCTGCCCACGAACACCGAGTCGAGCAGCGCGACGAACCCCTGGATGCGCAGGAAGTCGGCCGGGATCTGCGAGGACAGCAGCACCCGGACGTTCCACTTGCGCGAGTCGCGGGCGAACCGGTTCATCAGCACCCGGCCGGTGGGCACCTCGGAGAGGAAGAAGGCCTCGTCGATCCAGACGCCCTTGCGCAGCTCCTTCGGCTTCTCGTACACCGAGCGCTGGGTCAGCCACGCGGCCAGGTTCAGCATCTCCACGCCCAGCGCCTCGGCGTCGGTCCAGTGCTCCCGCCCGACGCTTTCCTTCGGCAGCGTGAGCCCGGCCATCGACAGCACGGTCAGCCGGTCGTCGCGGGTGTCGGAGTAGGGGTCGGCGCCGGACTCCGGAATCAGCAGCGACATGCGCTCGCGCAGCTCGTCGAGGAAGTCGGCCACGACCACCGCGTGTTCGTGGTGCTCGCTGGAATCGCGGCGCAGCGCGTCGATCACCTGTCCCGGATCGGCGTCGTAGCGCCCGCCGACCGACCGCACCGCGCGCAGCAGCACGATCCGCGTCTGGGGCATCCGGGCCACCTCGTAGGGCAGCACCCCGGTGAGCACGTCGAGCACGAGTCTGCGCCGGGTCGCGCTGGCCAGCGCGCGCTCCCTGCGCCACGCGCGCTCGGGGTCGTCCTCGTCGAGGAAATGCTCCAGTCGCGGCTCGGCGACCACGCGGTAGGGGTTGAGGATGCCGGGCTGGGCGTTGAGCAGGTTGATCGGCCGCGCGTACGGCCGCACCTCCGGCAGTTCGCACAGCTTGGACAGCGGACCGGACGGGTCGAGGATCGTCCAGTGCGCCCCCGCCCGCAGGGTCTTGTAGACGATGCCGCCGCCCAGGAACGACTTCCCGCCACCGAGGCCGGCCACCAATGCCGTGAGCCCCGAACCGTCCCGGATCTCCTGGGCCATCCACGGGTCCCAGGCCACGGGGCGACGCGTGGCGGTGCAGGTCTCGCCGAGCAGGATTCCGCGCCGGTCACCGACCTCGGCGGTGGCGGTGGGCACCGACGACGCGGCCCAGACCACCGAGCCCCTGCGCAGGTACGCGCCGGACGACAGCGCCTCGCCGGGGATGAACTCGCGGGCGAGCGCGTACTGGGCCTCGGGGTGCTCGATGGCCACCTTCGGCTTGTACAGGTCGAGCATCTGCTGGGCCAGCCGCAACGCGTCGCGCTCGGTCGGCCCGGACACGGCCAGCCGCCACCACGACCGCACACGGGTGGCCAACGCGGTGAAGCCGGTGGTCATCTCGTCGTCGATCTCCAGCACCCGCGAGGCCTGGCGGGCCAGCGACTGCGGTGGCTCCAGCTCGTGCTCGTCGGTGTAGTGCTTGACCTGGGAACGCACCTTGTTCATCTGCCGCTGCAACTCGCCCGAGACCTCCTCGGGCCTGCGCACGTAGATGCGGGCCGACCACTCCACGGCCGAGGGAAGGCGGTCGGCGTGCTGCACCCAGGGATCGTCCACCTCGGGGATCTGCAGGCCGTGCATCTGCCCGACGGTGAGCACGGCGACGTTGCGCTTGATCCCGGCGTTCGAGCCCGTGCGCCCGCGCACGGTGACGGTGGGCGCGTAGGGGTCGCAGTGGAAGTCGGCCGCGTCGGTGAAGCTCGCGAGGTCCTCCGGTTCCCACGCCGCGCCCGGCACGGCGGGCAGGTTGCGCGGGGCGGGCAGGCCCAGGGAGCACGACCGGTGCATCAGCCAGGACATCTCCTCGGCCTGCACCGGCCTGCCCTCCAGCCCGGCCGAGCCGATCACCTGGTCGAGGTGCTCGACCTCCGAGTCCAGCGCCGCCAGCTCGGCGTCGACGGCTTCGGGAAGCACCTTGCGCAACAGGGGCGCGGCGCGTTCCACCGCGCGGTCCATCACCCGGCGGGTCTGGACCTGGACACCGAGGTAGACCTCCTTCTCGGCCATCGAACGGCCCATGAGCTGCTGCTGTTCGCCGACGAGGTAGTCGTCGAAGGACAGCGAACCGGGCACGTCGGAGGGGCGACTGTGGGCGTTATGCACGTGTGCCTCGGCCCACATCCGGATCGGATACGGCCGTGTGGTGACCCGCAGGTGCATCCAGCGGCCTTGGAGCTCGGCGTACTGCCCCGCGATGGCGGCGATCAGGTCACGCCGCTGGGAGTCCGAGCGGAACGACCAGCGCTGCGGCGCGAGGCGGTACCAGGCGTAGACCTCGTTGCCGGTGCGCAGCAGGTGCCCGTCGATGGAGCGCGCGGCGATCGACGGCGTGTAGCTGGGAATGGCTTCCTCGCCGGGCAGTCTCCTGCCCGCGCGGCCACTCTCGGCCTGTTGCGCTGGTGCCGAAGACTGGATCTTCCGGCTGCGGCCGCGACCGAACAACGACTACCTCCCCACCGCCGCCGGAGGGCGACGGCGCGCTCGTGCTGGGCTGTCTGACGGGTTGGGGGCTTCACGCGCCGACTCGTCCGTGCGGGCACGGCGCCGGCGTCTGTGCCGTGGCCGGGGTCGCTCGGTTCTGACTCGGATCTTGCTGGCGCTGGCGGCTCCGCCCGATCCGGTGCGGCGCTCGCGAGGCGCCTGAAGCTCGCGCAGCCACATGGAGAACACCGCCCCCAGCGGACGCTCGTGGCTGATCTTGGACGTGATGATCCGGGTGAGCGCGATCGTGATGACGAAGGCCCAGGCCGTGGAGAAGAAGCCGAAGCCGATGCCGATCTGCCGCTCGACGCCGAGCACCACGAGAAAGAGCGGGATGCCCACGCCCCAGGCCACATACCGCGCGCGCCAGGGGAAGGTGGCCTTCGGTGGCCCAAGCCACACCGCGTCGACGCGGTAGATCTCGTCGTCAGTCCGGATGCGCACCGCGCGAGCCCTACATCAACCCGTTGTGGTGAACAGTCCGGCGAGCCACTCGCCGACGTCCACCCCGAGGCCGCTGACCGCGAGGCCGACGATGGCCAGTGCCACGACCACACCCGCGAGCCTGCGCATGACGCCCGCGTTGTCGCCCTTGCCACCACCGAGCCACAACAACAGCAGGGCGACGGCGAGCAGAACCAACGGGATGATGTTGTCGAGGATCCAGTTGCGGACGTTGTTGGTGTCGAGCTCGGCCTGCGCCAGCGTCGCAAGCGTCATCGTGGTCATCGCGTACTCCCGAGCGCCCGGAGTGTGGTGCGCCGCGCACCGGTGTGCGCCGCGCCGGGTTTCCGGCACAAGCCGTGTTCAAACAACATCATGGCGTGATGAGGGGTGGGGGTCAAAGGTCCACCCTCGTGCGACCGCTGCTCCACTCCACCTCCCTGGCTGCGGGGTCTGCACCGGGGCGCGCGGCCGGGCACTCGCGCGCCTGCCGGCCCGCGGAGCCGGTGCACACTCGCAGACCTCGCCCGGCCGGGGTTCCCTCCCGGGCACGACCACTCCCGCACGTGCGCCGATCCCTCTCACAGTCTGTGCCACAACTCCCTCGGTCAGTGACCGCTAAGACAGTGAATCATGCCTCGACGGGGGGCCGGGGAGAACTTCGCTCAGTGGCGTCGACCACTACACCACTCGACGCACAGGACGATTCATCCGATCAGGCGACCGCGTGCGGCCGCGCCGCCCCCTCGGTGGCTCGCCGTGGCGACTCGCCCGCGACCTCGGACACCGCGCACCGGTCCTCGACGGACGCGGCCCGG
>NZ_KB912699.1:2974-9323 GCF_000383795.1 Saccharomonospora saliphila YIM 90502 | reverse complement strand
GCCCGTTCCGGCGGCGCCGCGGGCTCCGCCGCGGTGTCACCGCCGGCGTCCCGCCCGGCCTGGGTGTCCATCGCCTCGTTCGCGAGCCGGTCGGCGTGCTTGTTGCGCTCGCGTGGAATCCACTCGTAACGCACGACGGCGAACCCGTCCGCCAGCTCCTTGGCGCGCACCGCGAGCGGGCGCAGCGCCGCGTTCTTGATCTTCCACCGGCCGCACATCTGCTCGACGACCAGCTTTGAATCCATGCGCACGTCCACCCGGGATGCGCCCACGTCGGCGGCGGCCTCGAGCCCCGCCACCAGGCCCCGGTACTCGGCCACGTTGTTCGTGGCCACCCCGAGGCCCTCCTGGCGCTCGGCCAGCACCTCGCCGGACTCCGCGTCCCGCACGACCGCGCCGTATCCCGCGGGCCCGGGATTGCCGCGCGAACCGCCGTCGGCCTCGACGACCACGCGGCCGGTCACAGGCCCGACTCCAGGGTGCGCACGAGGATGGCCTCGCAGTTGTCGCACTGGACGATCTCGTCCGGAGGCGTGTTCTTGATCTCGGCGATCGTGCTGCGGTCGAGTTCGAGCTGGCAGGCCCCGCACCGCCGGGACTTGAGCAGCGCCGCGCCGATCCCCCGGTGCGCGCGCACCCGCTCGTACAGCGCGAGCACGTCCTCCGGCAGCGTGGGTGTCACGCCCTCGCGGTCGGCCTCGCGTCGCGCCTGCGTGGCGTCCAGGTCGGCCACGGCCTCGTCCCGGCGCTTGCGCGCGTCGGCGAGAGCGCGCTCGGCCTCGTCCACCTCCGCGGCGGTGCGCTGAACGTCGGCGTCGACGGCCTCCTTGCGCTCCATCAGTTCGAGCTGGTCGTCCTCGAGCGCGGCCTGCCTGCGGGCGAGTGTGTCCATCTCGTGTTCCAGCTCGGTGAGCTGCTTGGCCGAGACCGACCCCTGCTCCATCAGCTTGCGGTCCCGCTCCGCACGGGCCCGCACCGACTCGACCTCGCTCTCCTGCTTGGTCACCTCGCGGTCGAGGTCGGAGGCCGAGGTCTGCACGGACACGAGGGCGTCGGAGCGGTCCCGCACGCGCTGCTCGGCCTCGGTGATCTCGGCCAGCTCGGGAAGGGTCCGGCGGCGGTGCGCCACCCGGGACAGCTCGGCGTCGATCTTGGCGAGGTCGAGCAACTGGCGCTGCGCGGTGGGTTCTGCCTTCACTGCGTTTCTCCGTTCGTCCTCACGCTCGCAGGTTCCACGGATCGGTGCACCGCGTCGACACGTGAACCTCGACGTTACCCCCCGCGCGCAGCACGCTCGCCGCTTGCCCGCACCATGGCCACTCGCTGGCCCAGTGGGTGAGCCCGACCAGCGCCGGACCGCCCTGTTCCAGGTGTTCGCCCGCGGGATGGTGGCGCAGGTCCGCCGTCACGTAGGCGTCCACCCCGGCGGCGGCAGCGGCGCCGAGATAGCTGTCACCGGAACCGCCGGACACCGCCACGGTCCTGATCGGACGGTCCGGATCACCCGCACCGAGGACCCCCGGCCGGGTGGCGGGCAGGGCACTGTCCACCCGGCGCACGAACTCCGCGAACGGCTCCGGCTCGGTCAGCTCGCCGATGCGCCCGAGCCCGGTGCGGCCGTCGCCGTCCGGATGCGGCGCCAGCGGGCCTCGCACGGTGAGGCCGAGCGCCTCGGCCAGCGCGTCCGAGACGCCGGGATCGGCCGAGTCGGCATTGGTGTGCGCGCAGAACAGCGCGATGCCCGAGCGGATCATGCGGTGCACCAGCCTGCCCTTGGTGCTGTCGGTGCCGACGCCGTGCACGCCCCTCAGCAGCAGCGGATGGTGCGCGACGATCATGTGCGCACCACGCTCAACGGCCTCGTCCACCGTTCGCTCGACCGGGTCCACGCAGACCAGCACCCGGCCCACCGGCTCGCCGGGGTCTCCACACACCAGCCCCACGGCATCCCATGGTTCGGCCAGCTCACGGGGGTAGGCCGCGTCCAGCGCGGCGATCACGTCGGACACTGTCGAAGCCATGCCGCGATCCTCCCACGGATGCCGTGCTCACTGTGCTGCGTCCGTCGCGCACGGCTAGGCCGACCGTCGGAATCTGCCGCTCGGGTGCAGAGAAACCGCCCTCCTCGTCGTTAGTCTCGCGGACGGTCACCACTCGCTGACGCACTGTCAACGACATGCGGACCGACGACCACGGTTCCGGCTCGTGCACGCCCCGGCGCGCGGGCCCGGGCGCGCACGAACACAGGAGGGTCATGACCACCGCACCCGAAGCCCCCGACATCCTCTCGCCGGAGTTCGCCGCCGACCCCTACACGGCCTACGACGCCATGTTCGACGGCCCGCCCCTGATCTGGCACGAGGCCATGCGCAGCTACATCGTCTTCCGCTACGACGACGTGGCGCGGGCGTTCAAGGACCCCGTCTTCACCACCGACAACTACGGCTGGCAGCTCGAACCCGTGCACGGCCGGACCATTCTCCAGATGGACGGGCGCGAGCACTCGGTGCGACGAGCGCTGGTGGCTCCCGCGTTCCGGGGCCAGGAGCTGCGAGAGAAGTTCCTCCCGGTGATCGAGCGCAACGCCCGCGAGCTGATCGACCGGTTCCGGCACACCGGCAACGCCGATCTGGTGCACGACTTCGCCCGGCATTTCCCGATCAACGTCATCGTCGACATGCTGGGCTTGGACCGGAGCGACCACGAGCGGTTCCAGCGCTGGTACACCTCGATCATCGCGTTCCTCGGCAACCTCAGCCAGGACCCCGACATCGCCGCCGACGGGTTGCGCACCCGTGACGAGCTGGCCGAGTACATGATCCCGATCATCCGTGAGCGGCGGGAGAACCTCGGCGACGACCTGCTGTCCACCCTGTGCGCCGCCGAGGTCGATGGCACCCGGATGAGTGACGAGGACATCAAGGCGTTCGTCAGCCTGCTGCTCGCCGCGGGCGGCGAGACCACCGACAAGGCCATCGCGGGGATCTTCGGCAATCTCCTGGCCCACCCGGACCAACTGCGCGCGGTCCGCGCGGACCGGAGCCTCATCCCGCGGGTCTTCGCCGAAACGCTGCGCTTCACCCCGCCCGTCCACATGATCATGCGCCAGCCCGCGGAGGACGTGGAGCTGCGCGGCGGCGTAGTTCCGGCGGGCAGCACGCTGACCTGCCTGATCGGGGCGGCCAACCGCGACCCGGAGCGGTTCACCGACCCGCACACGTTCGACGTCTTCCGCGACGACCTGCCGACGGACACGGCCTTCTCCGCCGCCGCGCAGCACCTGTCGTTCGCGCTCGGCAGGCACTTCTGCGTCGGGGCGCTGCTGGCCAAGGCCGAGGTCGAGGTCGGTGTCGATCAGCTGCTCGACGCGATGCCCGACGTGTGCCTCACCGAGGGGCAGACCGTGGTCGAGCAGGGCTTGTTCACCCGGGGCCCGGTGTCGGTGCCGGTGCGCTTCACCCCGGCAGGGCGTTAGGGTCGATTCGCCGTCCGCGAGGGGCAACTCGCGGACGGGACGGGGCAACTCGCGGACGGGACGGGGCAACTCGCGTGCCGCGAGGGGCAACTCGCGGGTCAGTGGGCGGCGGTGAAGGTGACCGGGAGGCTGCGGAGGCCGCGCATCCAGACCGACGGGTGCCATTCGAGGTCGTCGCTCGGGACTCCCAGGGACAGGTCGGGCAGCCGGTCCAGCAGCACCTCCACCGAGGTCTTCGCGATCACCTCGGCCACCTCGGGCGCCGGGTAGGGACATCCGTGCTCACCGTGCCCGAAGGACATGTGGGCGCGGTTTCCCGTCGCGTCGGGCAGGGCCAGCCGCACGGTCGGGTCGGTGTTCGCCGCCGAAAGCCCGAGTACGAGCATGTCCCCCGCGCGCACGCGGCACCCGGCCAGTTCGGTGTCCCTGCTGGCGAACCGGCCGATGAAGTTCTGCGTCGGCGTGTCGTGCCAGAGCACCTCGGTCAGCGCCTGCCCCACGCTCTCCCGGCCTCCGGCCAGGGTCAGGGCGAAGCGCTCGTCGGTCAGCATCAGCCGCAGCGTGTTCCCGATCCAGTTCGCCGTCGGCTGCTGCGCCGCCGAGGCCACCACCAGCAGGTCGAGCTTGATCTCCTCGTCGGTCAACCCGGCCGGGTGCTCGATGAGGTAGGACGGCACGTCCGGGCCCGGGGCGGCGCGCTTGCGCGCCAGCAGCTCGCTCATCGCCGTCCGCACCCGGCCGAAGGCAGGGCCCGCGTCCGGGCCGACGTCGAGGGAGGCGCGGATGTCGCGCACCAGGTCCGGAATCTCGCCCTCGGGCAGGCCGTACAGGGTGGCCAGCACCGACAGGGGCATCTTCAGCACGTACTCGGCCATGAGTTCGGCCTCGCCACGCCCGGCGAACGTGTCGATCAGCGAGTCGGCCACGCGCTCGCAGTTCATGCCGATCTCGAACTGGTCGAACGCGTTCAGCGCGTCGCCGATCGCGCCCGCCCGCCGCCTGTGCTCGTCGTCCTCGGCGAACATCACCGACGGGTTGTGGCTGACGTAGGGCAGCAGCGGCCAGTCGTCGGGTACGCGGTCCCACATGTTCCAGCGCCGCGTGTCGCGCGCGAACAGCCGCGGGTTGGAGGTGACCTGGTGCAGTTCACGGTATCCGACCACGAACCACGCGGGGATGTCACCGTCGAGCAGCACCGGCGCGACCGGGCCGTGCCGGTGCCGGATCTCCGCGTACAGCGCGGCCGGGTCCTGTGTGAACCGCTCCCCGTAGAGCGGCTCGGCGTCGTCCAGCGACGACCGCAGGTCGGTCATGACGTTCTTCCCTGATTCGACATGGTGTACAGGTGGTCGACGAGTGTGATGAGCACTCGTTTGGACGATTCCCGGTCGCGGGCGTCGCAGTCGATCAACGGCACCTCGTCGGACAGGGTCAGCGCCTCGCGCAACTCGTCGAGATCGTGCGTGGCGCCCGGGAAGTTGTTGCGCACGACGATGAACGGCGTTCCGTGGTGCTCCAGCCGGTCGATGGAATACCAGGAATCCTCGACGCGGCGGGTGTCCACGAGTACCACCGCGCCGAGGGTGCCCGCGAAGAGCCGGTCCCACAGGAACCAGAACCGCTGTTGCCCCGGCGCTCCGAACAGGTAGAGCACCAGTTCCTCGTCGAGTGTGATGCGGCCGAAGTCGAACGCCACGGTGGTCGTGTTCTTCGCGGCCACCTCGGCGGTGTTGTCGATGCCGAGCCCGGCCTGGGTCATCGTTTCCTCGGTGTTCAGCGGGCGGATCTCACTCACCGAACGGACCAGTGTGGTCTTGCCGACGCCAAACCCGCCCACGACGACGATCTTCGCGCCGTCGGCCGCCGTGCTCCGCAGCGGCGTGCGGTCCGACGCCGGTGTGACGGGGTCAGAGATTGTGGAGTCCAACGAGCACCCTCTCGAGGAAAGCCGGATCGGGCATTTCGGACGGCCTCCGGCGTGCGCTGGGATGCCGCGCGGTGACGTGACCGGTGGCCAGCAGGTCGGTGATGAGGATCTTCACGACGCTGACCGGCAGATCCAGTTCCGAGGCGATCTCCACGACCGCCGTCGGATACCGGCAGACGCGCAGGATGCGCGCGTGCTCCGACTGCATCCCGGGAGCGGGGCCGGACTCCCCGACGATGAGCGTGACCAGGTCGAGGTCGTTGTCGTCGGCGCGGCTGCGCCCACCGGTCACCGTGTAGAGCCGGTCGGGTTCCTCGTTGTCGACCGCGGTCCGCGTCATGCCGGCTGGTCCGTTCGTGGCCTGCGTGGCGGCGCGGTGAGGAACGGCCCGAGCTGTTCGACGAGCTCGTTCATCTTGTGGCCGATGAAGCCGACGTCGGCGTCCTCGGAGGCCAGCAACGCGAGATGCGCGCCTTCGCCCGCCTCCACGATGAACAGCAGCCCGCCGTGGAACTCGGTCATGGACTGCCGCACGCCACCGGAGCCGTCACCGAACTCCATCGACGCGCTCTGCGCGAGCGCCTGCACTCCCGCCGCGACGGCGGAGAGCTGGTCGGCCCGGTCCACACCGAGCTCCCGGGTGTGGCACAGCTTCAGCCCGTCTCTCGACAGCACCAGGGCGTGCCGCGCTCCGGGGGTCTGCTCCAGCAGGCTCTCCAGTAGCCATTCGAGGCTCTGATTCGTCGTCGTCATCACGAGATCCTTGTCGGCCGTGGTCGGATGGGGCTGCCCGCGCGATCAGTCGGAGTCCGGTACCGACTCCGGTGGCACGCCGGTGTCCCGGCGTGTCGATCGCAGGGCCTGGCGGAACGCGCCGAACCGGGCACCCGCGTCCCCACGGGGCCGGCCGGACGCGGCACGGGGCTGACGCGGCGGCGGCTCCGGGG
>NZ_KB912699.1:0-2874 GCF_000383795.1 Saccharomonospora saliphila YIM 90502 | reverse complement strand
CAGCACCGCGGCCGCGTGCAGGGCGCGCACGGCCTCCGGCGTGACCCGGGCGACGTCCTCCGCCGTCGGCATCTCCCGGGTGTAGGGGTGGTCGCCGTAGCGGTGCCGTTGCAGCGCCTCACGGGCGATCACGCGGGGCTGGGTGCGCGCGACCGCCAGCCGCTCGGCGATGCGGTCGGACTCCCGGGCGACCTCGGCGTCCGGGTAGGTCGCGCCGGTGAGCACATCGGCGAGCACGTCGAGCATCGTGGGCAGTCCCGAGGCGAGCGCGCTTCCGGAGAAGGCCAGGTGCTCGGGGTCGACCACGGTACCCAGCTCGCCCCCGATGAGCGCGAGGTCGGTGTCGACGGCGACCCGGTCGCGGGTGCGGGTACCGGTCAGTACCGTCTCCGCGAGTACCTCCGCCGTCGCCGGGTGCAGCGGGTCGTCACCGGCGAAGGGAATGGCCAGGCGCACCTCCACCATCGGCACGGTCGGTTTGCGCACCGCCAGCACGCGCAGGCCGTTGGCGAGCACCGTGTCGGTGTGGGCAGGCTCCGGCGCCGCGGGCTGGTCTCCGAGCGAGGGAACCGCACGCGGACCCCGTACGGTGCGGCCGATCTCCTCGGCGTCGCGGTGGCCTCCGGTCAACTCGGTCGAGGTCACTGGGCTCCTCCCTGCTCGGGTTCGACCACGAGGACGGCCCGCGAGTCGGGGCGCAGCGCCTTCGCGGCCTCGGACACCTGCTCGGCCGTCACGGCCGCGATGCGGTCGGGCAGCTCGTACACCAGCGCCGCGTCGCCGTGCAGCAGCTCCATCGAACCCAGCGCCAGCGTGCGCGAGACCAACCGGTCGTGGTCGGAGTGCAGGTTGGCGCTCCACCGCGCGGTCACCTTCGCCAGCTCCTGTTCCCCCGGCGGGGTGCTCGCCAGCGCGTCCAGCTCCGCGTCGAGCGCGCCGAGCACGGTCTCCGGCCTCACGTCGGGTGCGTGGATGGCCGTGACCGAGAACGTGTCCGGGTCACGCGCCTCGAACGGGCCGAACAGTCCCGCGCCCGCGTTGACGTCGGTGACCAGTGGCTCGCGGTGCACCATCCGCTGTTGCAGCCGGGAGGAGTCGCCTTCGGTGAGCACACCCGCCAGCACGAGGTTCGCCAGGTAGCCGTCCAGCTCGCCGACGGGGTCGGGCATCCGGTAACCGACGGCCAGCGCGGGCAGCGGCGCGTGCGGGTCGGTATGGGTGTCGCGCAGCTCCCGCGTCGGGCGCGGCTCGGCGAACGAGGGCCGGTGCGGCCTCGGCCGGGCGGGCACATCCCCGAAGTGGGTCTGGACCAGGTCCCGGGTGCGCTCGACGTCGAGGTCACCCGCGACGGTCAGCACCGCGTTGGCGGGGGCGTAGTAGGTGTCGAAGAACGCGGCGCAGTCGTCGAGCGAGGCCTGTTCGAGGTCGGTGAAGTCGCCGTAGCCGTTGTGCGCGTTGGGAAACGTCGAGTAGAGCACCGGCGGAAGGAGAATCCACGGGAACCCGCCGTAGGGCCGGTTCAGCACGTTGAGCCGGATCTCCTCCTTGACCACGTCGATCTGGTTGGCGAGGTTCTCCCGCGTCAGTTTCGGCGCGCGCATCCGGTCGGCTTCGAGGAACAGGGCGCGCTCCAGCGCGGCCGACGGCAACACCTCGAAGTAGTCGGTGTAATCCGGATGGGTGGAACCGTTGAACGTCCCGCCACTGCTTTGCACGTGGCGGAAGTGGGCGAGCTTTTCCAGGCTCTCGCTCCCCTGGAACATCAGGTGCTCGAACAGGTGCGCGAAGCCCGTCCGCCCTTCCGGTTCCGAGCGGAAGCCCACGTCGTAGTGCACGCTGACACCGACGACCGGAGCCGTCGGGTCCGGGGCAAGCACCACCCGCAGGCCGTTGTCGAGGGTGAATCTGTGTAACTCGGAGACGGCCATGAGCACACCCTACGGGTACTCTGACGGGCAGAGGTATGAGACCGCGTAGCGAGCAGACCATCCTGATCACCGGGGCCACCGACGGCCTCGGGCGGCACTTGGTGGGCGAACTCGCCGCACAGGGCACGCACGTCATCGCCCACGGACGCAACGCGGAGAAGCTGCGCGCGCTGCGTTCCGAGGTGGACGCCGACGTCGTTCGCGCGGATTTCGCCGACCTGCACCAGGTGAACCGGCTGGCCGAGGAGATCCTGCGCCGCTACGACCGGCTGGACGTGCTGGTGAACAACGCGGGGATCGGCACCGGCCCCGACCCGACGCGCAGGCAGGAGAGCGCCGACGGCGTCGAACTGCGGCTCGCCGTCAACTACCTCGCCGGCTACCACCTGACGCGCAAGCTGCTGCCACTGCTGAAGGCCCCCGCGCGGATCGTGAACGTGGCCTCGGCGGGCCAGCAGGAGTTCTCCTTCACCGACCCCCAGTCACGACGGCAGTACAGCGGCGCCTCGGCCTACATGCGCAGCAAGCTCGCGCAGGTCATGTTCACCCTCGACCTCGCCGACGAGCTACGCGGCAGTGGGATCACCGTCAACGCGCTGCACCCGGCGACGTTCATGGACACCGCGATGGTGCGCCAGTCCGGCAGGCAGCCCGCGACCAGCGTGGCCGACGGGGCGGCGCCGACGCTGCGCCTCATCCACGGCGCGGACGTCGACGGCGTCACCGGCCAGTTCTTCAACGGCTTCGAGCGGGCCGAGCCGCATCCGCAGGCGCACAAGAAGGTGGCACGGGCGCGACTGCGCGAACTCAGCGACGAACTGATCGCCAACGCGCTCATGACGGAGGGGTGAACCCGCTCCCGCCGTCCCCGCGGGCGTGACCCTGCCCCTCGCCCTGGTCAGGCCCCTCGCCTTCGCCGGGCGCGCCGCCCTCGCCGCGCGCCCCG
>NZ_KB912698.1:62921-70350 GCF_000383795.1 Saccharomonospora saliphila YIM 90502 | reverse complement strand
CGGTCCCGGGCCGCGCCGGCCCCCGTGTCCCCGGCGCCGGTGCGGTGCTCCGGCGGGCCGGGGCCCTGGTGTGGTCGTTGTCGTGGTCCTGTCCTGCGACCGCTGTCGCACCGTGGCTACCCCCATCCCAGTTCGTGCAGACGTGCGTCGTCGATGCCGAAGTGGTGTGCGATCTCGTGCACCACGGTGATCATCACTTCCTCGACGACTTCCTCCTCTGTCTCGCACACGGCCAGGATCGGTTCCCGGTAGATGGAAATTCGGTCGGGAAGCACGCCGCCGTAGTCGGGCCCGCGCTCGGTCAGCGCGATCCCGTGGTACAGCCCGAGCAGGTCGGGTTCGGTTTCGTTGTGGTCCTCGACCAGCACGACCACGTTGTCCATCGCGTTCGCGAACTGCTCGGGGAGTTCGTCGAGCGCGTCACCGACCAGTTCCTCGAAGCGGGTCCGGGTCATGCGCACCGGCATGATTCACCCCCCGTCCGGTGCGCCCGTCCCGTCGGACGCGGCGTCCGAGCCGCCCGACTCACCGGCGTCCCCGCCGTCCTGGCCACTCGTGTCGCCGTCGGCACCGCCGTCGCCGCTGCCCGCGTCACCGCTGCCGCTGTCACCGCTACCGCTGTCGCCGCTGCCCGCGTCACCACTGGCGCCGTCACCATTGGCGCCGTCGCCGCTGCCCGCGTCGCCGCTGTCGCCACCGCCGCTCTTCTCGCCGTCTCCGGACCCCGCGTCGCCGTCGTCACTCTCGGCGCCCTTCTCCTTCGCCTCGTCCTTCACGCTGCCCTGCACCGGAGCGAGCCCGCTGTCGTCGTCCAGCAGGGCGCCCACCTTGCAGTTCACCAGGGACGAGCCCGCGTTCCAACTCTCCTGTGAACGCAGGTCCCAGGTCAGGATCAGACCGGCCTCCCGCAGGTCCTCGACGGTCTTGCCGTCGGTGTAGTCCTCGACGATCCCGGCGCAGGTCGGGTCGAGCCAGGCGTGCTGCTCGTCCTCGGAGGGGTACTCGTCGAACTCCTCGCGCAGGTCGACGCGGCCGACGATCTCGTAGGAGTGCTCCTCGGAGCACGACACCGGATCGCTCACGGTCGCCTCGGCGATGCCGAGGCAGGTTCCGGTCTCCCAGACGTAGGACTGGTTCATCTCGGCCGCGGGTTCGGTCAGCGTCTGCAACCCGCCTCCGGGGCCGACCCACTGCAACCCGCAGTGCAGTGTGCGGTCGCCCTCGGCCCACCGGTCGGCATCGGGACGCAGCACCCCGACGGTCAGCTTGCCCTCCGGGTCGAGCGGGTCGTCGAGGTAGTCCTCGGCCAGTTGGCCACAGTGCTGCTCGGTGAGGTCGCGCCACCCCTGTTCGTCGGGCATCGGCGCGTTCGGCCCGTGGTCCTCGGCGAGATCGGCCAGGCCGACCACCTCGAAGAGGTGCTCTTCGTCACAGGCCACCTTGGCGACGTCACGCGCGTCGGCGGCCTCCCAGTTCAGGCAGCTACCCGGAGGTGACCGGAACGCCTTCTCGCGGATCTCGGCGACCTGCTCGGCCTCGCGCTCCTGCTGCCGCGCGAGCTGCTCCTGGTCGTCCTCGACCGGAGTCCAGGACAGCAGCCAGCTCAGGGACATGGCGGCGACGGCGCCGACGAGGACGCCGACCATCAGCACGCGTGTACGCAGCGCCGATTCGGGCGACGAGGGGTCGGGCTGGGCGGACATCGCCTCCATCATGCCTGTTTCGCCCTGCGGGTGCTCTCGGGCGACTAAGGTGATCACGCGCAACCGGTGGTCCCGAGGTAGGGCGATGACAGACGACAACAACGGTCCGACGGACGACAACGAAAGCGGGCGGCCACGCGGGTCGATGCGGTTCCAGGACGCCGAGAGCACCACCCCGCGACAGCCCAGCCTGGCCGAGCAGCGGGCGCGGCGTCAGGCCGAGGAGCAGGAACGGCAGCGGCGCGCGGAGGAGGCCGAGGCCGCCGACCGGGCCGCGCGCAAGGCGGAGTCACGCCGGAAGCTGCTGATCGGCAGCGGTGTGACGGTAGGACTCGTGGGCTTCATCGCCGGGTTCTACGTCGTGGCCGCCCCGGAGGAGGTCACCGCCGTCTGCGTCGACGAGAACGGCACGGTGGTCGACGACGACTATTGCGACGACGACTACGCCAGCAGTCACGGCGGCTACCACAGCGGCGGAATCGTGTTCCTGCCGTCGCCGGGTGGCGGTGACTACCGCCAGTACCGCTACAACTACGGCGGCAGCGGCAGCGTGGGCAGCAAGGTCCAGGGCGGCAGCTTCACCCGGCCGTCCAACGCGGAGATCAACACGCGTTCCGGCAGCACCGTGCAGCGCGGCGGATTCGGCATCAGCGGCGGCAGCTTCGGCAAGGGCGGAGGTTCGTAGGTGCGCAGGGAGACCGGCGAGCCCCGCCGTGACTGGGAGCGCGTCGTCGGCGAGCAGGGGCTGGTGTTCGGCACACCCGCCCGGTACGCGTCCGGCAGGCCGAGGCCGTACTGGGACGAGTCGGTGCACTACGTCCTGCCCATGGACGAGGTGCTGTCCGTCGAGGCCGACGTGGAGCTGCTGCACTCGATGTGCCTCGAAGCCGTCGACCACGTGGTCCTCACCGAGCGCTACGCCGAGTTCGGCCTGCCCGAGTGGGTGTGGCCGCACATCGCCGAGTCGTGGAAGCGGCGCGATCCGCACGTCTACGGGCGGTTCGACCTGCGCTACGACGGCCGGAGCCCGGCCAAGCTGCTGGAGTACAACGCCGACACCCCCACCTCGCTGCTCGAGGCGGCGGTGGTGCAGTGGTACTGGAAGACCGAGGTCCACCCGCACGACGACCAGTGGAACTCGCTGCACGAACAGCTCGTGGCCCGCTGGGAGGAGATCGGCGGGCAGCTCCCGTCGACCGAGCTGCACTTCACCTTCTCCAGCGCCGACCCCACCGGTGAGGACCACATCACCACCTCCTACCTCCAGGAGACCGCGGCCGAGGCCGGTCTGGACACCGTCGGCCTCGCCATCGAGGAGATCGGCTGGGACCCGCTGCTGACACGGTTCGTCGACCTGGCGGAAGCGCCGATGAACACCGTCGTGAAGCTCTACCCCTGGGAATGGGTGATCGACGAGGAGTTCGGCAGGCACGCCGTCGAGTCGCTGCCGCGCACGCTGTGGGTCGAGCCACTGTGGAAGATGCTGCTGTCCAACAAGGCGCTGCTCGGCATTCTCTGGGAGAACTACCCGGGCCACCCCAACCTGCTGCCCGCGTTCAACGACCAGCCCGGCCTGCTCACCGAGTACGTGCGCAAGCCGAAGCTCGGCAGGGAGGGGTCGAACGTGGAGATCGTCGCCCCGGGCTACGAGATCGCGACGGGCGGTGTCTACGGCGCCGAGGGCTACGTCTACCAGGCGTTCGACCCGCTGCCGGAGTTCGACGGCTACCGGCCCGCGCTCGGGGCCTGGATCGTCGGCGACAACGCCGCTGGCCTCGGCATCCGGGAGACGTCGGGACTGGTCACCGACGACGGCGCGGCGTTCGTGCCCCACCGCATCCCCGAGTCGTGATAGGACACGGCTCGCCTGATCATTTCCGCAACGTGTTGACTCGACCTGGGAGATCTCTGTGCTCGTAGCGCTGTCCGAGACCTTCGGTACCGACCTGGCCCGGGGAATCGGCGCCATCCTGCTGTACGCGATCGTGGGCCTGCTGCTGATGCTGCTCGGCTTCTACGCCATCGACTTCACCACGCCGGGCAAACTGTCCGAACTGGTGCGCCGCGGCCTGCCGAACGCGGTGATGGTCACCGCCTCCGGTCTGGTGTCGATGGCGTTCATCGTGGTCGTGGCGATCTGGGCCTCGGCCAGCGACCTCGCCGAGGGACTGATCACCGCGCTGGTGTACGGGCTCGTGGGCATCATCGCGCAGGTGCTCGCGGTGCGGTCGCTGGAGTGGGCGACCCGCATCGACGTGCGCTCGACGATCGAGCGCGAGAAGTTCGCGCCCGCCAGCCTCGTGGTCGCCGCCGCCCACGTCGCTCTCGGCCTGGTGGTCGCGGTCGCGATCTCCTGACCGCACGCCGCCCTGGTGTCCCGGCGCCCTGGGGCTCTGGTGCCGTCAAGGCCCCTTTGACTGCGTTGAGTGCGGTGAAGGAGGCCTTGACGGCACGCCAACAGGCTGGGTCGCGGTCGGGTATCACCTTGGTCTCCGGCCGCCCCCGGGGTGGACGTGGTGGATTACCGTGGAGTACGTGCGGTTACTGCGAACTCCCGAGGACCGATTCGACGACCTGCCCGACTTCGACCACCCCGCCCGGTACGCGGACGTGGACCACCCGACGCTCGGTGTCGTCCGCATCGGGTACGTGGAGGCCGGGCCGCCCGACGGCCCGCCGGTGTTGTTGCTGCACGGCGAGCCGAGCTGGTCGTTCCTCTACCGGGCGGTGCTGCCGGTGCTCGCCGACGCCGGGTTGCGTGCGATCGCGCCCGACCTCGTCGGCTTCGGCCGCTCCGACAAGCCCGCCGACGTGGCGGACCACACCTACGCCCGGCACGTCGAGTGGATGCGCGCCTTCGCCTTCGACACGCTGGACCTGCGTGGTGTCACACTCGTCGGCCAGGACTGGGGTGGTCTCATCGGCCTGCGGCTCGTGGCCGAGAACCCGGACCGGTTCGCGGGCGTGGTGGCCGCGAACACCGGCCTGCCCACGGGCGATCACGGCATGCCGGACGTGTGGTGGGCCTTCCACGACGCCGTGCAGAAGGCGCCGGTCCTCGACGTCGCCCGGTTCGTGCAGTCCGGCTGCCTGCGGGAGCTGACCGAGGCCGAGCGCGCCGCCTACGACGCGCCTTTCCCGAACGAGATGTACAAGGCCGGTCCGAGGGCCATGCCCGCCCTGGTGCCGACCAGCACCGACGACCCGGCCACCGAAGCCAACCGGGCCGCGTGGGACACGCTGACCCGGCTGGACCTCCCGATGCTCTGCGCGTTCTCCGACAGTGACCCGATCACCGAGGCGATGGGTCCCATCCTGCGACGCCGGATGCCGGGCGCGGCGGCGCGGGAACACCCCACGATCGCGGACGCGGGCCACTTCCTCCAGGAGGACGCCGGAACCCGGCTCGGCCAGGTGATCGCCGACTTCGTGCGCGGCCTGGACTGACTCCCGGCGGGCGGTGGGCCCCGTCCGGTGCCGGATCGACACGGTGACCTCGTGCGTCGCCGCCGGAGGCCGGACGGCTACCCTCGGCGCTGTGATTGACCTCAGGATCCTGCGTGACGAACCGGACGTCGTGCGCGCCTCGCAACGCGCGCGCGGCGAGGACGACGGCGTGGTCGACCGGCTGCTGGCTCTCGACGCCGAGCGCAGGTCCGCCATCGCCGCCGCCGACAACCTGCGCGCCGAGCAGAAGCAGCTCGGCAAGCGGATCGGTGGTGCCTCGGGCGAGGAGCGCGAGGGGCTGCTGGCCCGGGGGAAGGAACTGGCGGCGCGAGTCAAGGACGCCGAGGCCGAGCAGAGCCGGGCGAGCACGGAGTTCGACGAGCTGCACCGGACCGTGCCCAACGTCGTCCACCCCGAGGTGCCCGCAGGCGGAGAGGACGACTACGTCGTGCTCAAGCACGTCGGCAGTCCCGCCGAGTTCGACTTCACCCCGCGCGACCACCTGGAGCTGGGCGAGGCACTGGGCGCGCTCGACATGGAACGCGGCGCGAAGGTCTCCGGCGCGCGGTTCTACTTCCTCACCGGTGTCGGCGCGCAGCTCCAGCTCGCGCTGCTCAACCTCGCGGCCGCCCAGGCGACGGAGAAGGGATTCTCCCTGATGATCCCGCCGGTGCTGGTGCGCCCGGAGGTCATGTCGGGCACCGGGTTCCTCGGCGCGCACGCCTCGGAGGTCTACCGGCTGCCCGAGGACGACCTGTACCTGGTCGGCACCTCGGAGGTTCCGCTGGCCGGGTACCACTCCGACGAGATCCTGGACCTCTCCGCCGGTCCGCGCCGGTACGCGGGCTGGTCGTCCTGCTTCCGCAGGGAGGCGGGTTCCTACGGCAAGGACACGCGCGGAATCATCCGCGTGCACCAGTTCGACAAGGTCGAGATGTTCGTCTTCTGCCGTCCCGAGCAGGCCGAGGCCGAGCACGCGAACCTGCTCGCCTGGGAGGAGGAGATGCTGGCCAAGATCGAGGTGCCCTACCGGGTGATCGACACGGCCGCGGGCGACCTCGGCACCAGCGCGGCGCGCAAGTACGACTGCGAGGCGTGGGTGCCCACCCAGCGGGCCTACCGCGAACTGACCTCGACGTCGAACTGCACGACCTACCAGGCGCGCAGGCTCTCGGTGCGCTACCGCGACGAGGACAACCGCGTGCGAACGGCCGCGACGTTGAACGGCACGCTCGCGACCACGCGCTGGATCGTGGCGATCCTGGAGAACCACCAGCGCGAGGACGGCTCGGTCCGGGTGCCGGAGGCGCTGCGCCCGTTCCTCGGTGGACGCGAGGTCCTGCGCCCCGCCTGAGGACCCGGCTGCGTCGAGGAGGTCCCGTACTGGCAGACGCCGGAGCGTTCGACGCGGAGCCCGCGGGGGGCGCACCGCGCGGAGTCGGCGGCACTACCGCGTGGCCCGTCAGCGCAGGTGGTCGGCGACGTGGGCGGCGATCTCCAGTGCGGCGGTGGCGGCGGGCGAGGGAGCGTTGAGCACGTGCACCTGGTGCGGCGCCGTCTCGACGAGGAAGTCGTCGACGAGCCTGCCGTCCGGAAGCAGTGCCTGCGCGCGCACACCGGCGCCGTGCCGCACGAGGTCGTCGGGTCCGATCGCGGGCACCAGGCGCGCCAGGTCGGCCGCGAAGCGGCGCCTCGACAGCGACCGGCGGATCTCGTCCACCCCGACGGGGTAGGCGTAGCGCCGGGCCAGCCGCCACGTGCCGGGGAAGCGGGCGGTCTCGGCCACGTCGCGCGGGGCGACCTCGCGCCACCGGTAGCCTTCACGGCGCAGCGCGAGCACGGCGTTCGGGCCCGCGTGCACGCTGCCGTCGAGCATGCGGGTCAGGTGCACGCCGAGGAACGGCAACGCGGGATCGGGCACCGGGTAGATCAGCCCGCGCACGAGATGACGGCGCTCGGGACGCAGCGCGTGGTACTCACCCCGGAACGGCACGATCCGCGCCCGCGGAGCCAGCCCGGCCAGGCGCGCGACGCGGTCGGCGTGCAGGCCCGCGCAGTTGACCAGTGCGTCGGCGGAGAGCACGCCCGATCCGGTGGCCACCTCGACGCCACCTCCCGCCCGGGGGCGGATACCACGCACCGGGGTGCGCAGCCGCAGGTCGGCGCCCGCGTGCTCGAGGACGTCAACGAGGGCGCGGCACACCGCCGGGAAGTCGATCACCGCGGTGGAGTCCACGCGCAGGGCGCGTACGCAGCGCACCTCCGGCTCGTGGTCGCGG
>NZ_KB912698.1:58559-62821 GCF_000383795.1 Saccharomonospora saliphila YIM 90502 | reverse complement strand
TGCAGTCGACGGGGCACTCGTCGACACACGCCTTGTCCAGGACGTCCACACAGGGCTCGACGATCACGTACGTCACGACTTCCCTCCTCGGCAGCAGCCCCGGCGCGGTGCCGCTCGTGCGCAGGCGCACCGCCCCGGTCGCGGCGCTCGCGGTCACCGGACTCTCGCTGGTGGTGACGACGATGCATCCGATGGCCCGGCCCGCCACCGCCGACAGCGAGCGGGTCGTGGCCGGGCTCGAGGAGGTCGGCGCGTGGTTCGGGGAGTCGCTGCCCATGGGCACCGTGGTGGCCACCCACGCGACCGGCGCGCTGGGCTACCGCGCGGGCCCGTCGTTGGTGGTCGTCGACGTGTTCGGCAGGACAGACGAGCACATCGCCCGCGACGGCGAGCAGCGCGGCTTCGTGGGCGCGCGGTTCGTCGCGCGGGACTACGACTACGTGCTGACCACGCGGGTGCCCTCGGTGGCCGTGGAGGACGCGACCTACACCCGCGAGCAGCAGTGCGGGATCAACCCCGCCTACGCGGGGCTGTTCGAGGTCGCCAGTTTCCGCCGCACGGCGGGCCCGTACTGGGTGACCGTGTACGTCCGGTCGGCACTGTCCGGCCACCTCATCGACCGTCTCGACGCCCACCCGGACTACGAGTACGTGTCCTGCCGGTGAGCCACCGGGTCAGAACCAGCGTTCGAGCACCTGGGCCACGCCGTCCTCGGAGTTGGTCGCCGTGATCTCGTCGGCGGCGTCGAGCACGACCGGGTGCGCGTTCGCGACGGCGACCCCGTGCCCGGACCACCGCAGCATCTGGAGGTCGTTGGGCATGTCCCCGAACGAGATCGTGTCCTCGGCCCCGAGCCCGAGCAGCCCGGCGACCTGGCCGAGGCCGGTCGCCTTGGTGACGCCGTGCGCGGCCAGTTCGATCAGCCCCGCGCCCGAGGAGAACGTGATGTCCACCACACCGTCGAGGGCGGCGCGGGCGGAGGCCGCCATCTCGTCCGAGTTCATCTTCGTATGGCTGACCATCAGCTTCACCGCGGGGTGGCCGAGCACCTCGGCGCGGGGGACGACGAAGCCCTCGCCGTCGCCCCACGGGTTACGGTACTCGGACTCGATGACGAAGTTGCGCAGCTCGTGGTCGATGGCGGTGTGGCTGACCCGCTCGGCGGCGAGGCGGCAGCCGGGCAGTGCCACGTCGAGTGCTTCGGCGACGTCGGCGAGCAGCACGGGGTCGAGCGATCCGTGCACGTCGAGCACCCGATCGGTGTTGATGTCGTACAGCACGGCACCGTTCGAGCAGACCGCGTAGCCGGTCAGCCCGGTCTGCTCGGCGACCGGCGGAATCCACCGGGGAGGGCGGCCGGTCACGAGCACGACGGGGACACCCTCGCCCACGGCCCTGGTGACGGCGCCCGCGGTCCGTTCGGTCACCTGCTCCAGGGGCGTGAGCAGGGTTCCGTCGACGTCCGAAGCGATGAGGCGGGGTCTGCGCACACCTCCAGTTTCCCAGATCACGCCCGTGCTGCGGGGTGTGCTGCTTCACCGATAGCGTGTGGCGCCGTGCGAGTTGGCATCGTGATCCTTCCCGAGGACAGGTGGTGGGCCGCCGAGCCGAAGTGGCGGGCCGCCGAGGAGTACGGCTTCGACCATGCCTGGACCTACGACCACCTCGGCTGGCGGCATCTGGTCGACGGGCCGTGGTTCAGTGCGGTGCCCACCCTGACCGCCGCGGCCATGGTCACGTCGACGATCCGGTTGGGAACGTTCGTCGCCTCACCGAACTTCCGGCATCCCGTGCCGTTCGCGCGGGAACTCATCACTCTGGACGACGTCTCCGACGGCCGTGTGGAGCTGGGGATCGGCGCCGGTGGTCTGGGCTACGACAGCACGGTGCTGGGTGGTCCCGAGCTCTCGGCGGCCGAGCGCGTGGACCGGTTCACCGAGTTCGTGGACGCGCTGGACGGCCTGTTGCGGATCGACGGCTACGACCACTCGGGCGCGTACTACACGGCGCGAAGCGCGCGGAACCTGCCCGGATGCGTGCAGCGTCCGCGTGTGCCGTTCGTGCTCGCCGCCGACGGGCCGCGCACCGTGCGCTTCGCCGCCGAGGTGGGACAGGGCTGGGTCACCACGGGCCGGCCCTCGGAGGGGCAGAGCCAGCAGGAATGGTGGTCGTCGGTGGAGCGGCTGGCCACCCGGTTCACCGACGCGGTCGCCGAGGCCGGGCGCGAGCCGGAGCACGTGCGCCGGTACCTGAGCCTGGACGCCGCGCCGGTGTACTCGCTGACCAGCCGCGAGAGCTTCGCCGACGCCGTCGGCCGCGCCGCCGAGCTGGGTTTCACCGACGTGGTGGTGCACTGGCCGCGCAGCGGCGAGCCGTACCAGGGCCGCGAGGCCGTCCTTGAGGACATCGCCGACGATCTGCTCCCCCGCGTACAGGGCCGCGAAACCCCGGACGAGGAGGACAAGGCCCCTCCCGAGGAGGACTAACCCCGCACGCACCCTTGTTGACATGTCGGCAAGGCCCCCTTTACTGCACTGAACGCAGTGAAGGGGGCCTTGCCGACGCACACACCCTGGCTCGGCGCGGGTGGGCGGAGTGATGCGCGCGGTGGTGCGAGGCGTACCCGACTGGGCGTGTGTGTCACTCGAATGGGTGAGTTGCGGGTTCTCGGGAACCGTATGGGTGGGTGCGGACGTCGGTGTGGGCACAGGCGCCGCGAGGCACCGGGGGAACAGGGGCCGCGGACCCTCGTGCGGACGAGGACCGGCGCGGCACGGTCGTCCCGTCCAGGGAGGGACAACCGTGGCCTCGCCGCACGAGGGTCGCGGCACGTCGGTAGCCTCTCGGGGCGTGAGCGCGGACACGAACACCACAGAGATCACGAACGGTGCATACTCCGGTTTCGATTTGATAGTCGTCGGCTCCGGCTTCTTCGGCCTCACGGTGGCCGAGCGCGCCGCGAGCCAGCTCGGACAACGCGTGCTGGTCCTCGAGCGGCGCGACCACATCGGAGGTAACGCGTACTCGGAGCCGGAACCGGAGACCGGCATCGAGGTGCACCGCTACGGCGCGCACCTGTTCCACACCTCGAACAAACGGGTCTGGGACTACGTCAACCAGTTCACCGACTTCACCGACTACCAGCACCGCGTGTTCGCGAAGTACCAGGGGCAGGTCTACACGTTCCCGATGAACCTGCACCTGATCAATCAGTTCTTCGGCAAGTCGCACTCGCCGGACGAAGCCAGGGAGCTGATCGCCGAGCAGTCGAGCGAGATCGACACCAAGGACGCGCAGAACCTCGAAGAGAAGGCGATCTCACTGATCGGCAGGCCGCTGTACGAGGCGTTCGTGCGCGGCTACACCGCCAAGCAGTGGCAGACCGACCCCAAGGAACTCTCCCCGTCGATCATCACGCGGCTGCCGGTGCGGTACACGTTCAACAACCGCTACTTCAACGACACGTACGAAGGACTGCCGGTCGACGGCTACACCGCGTGGCTCGAGCGGATGGCCGACCATCCGAACATCGAGGTGCGCACGGGTGTGGACTACTTCGACGTGCGTGGCGCGATCCCCGAGGGCACGCCCACCGTCTACACCGGCCCGCTCGATCACTACTTCGACTACTCGCAGGGGCGGCTCGGCTGGCGCACACTCGACTTCGAGCAGGAGGTCGTGCCGACCGGGGACTACCAAGGCACGTCGGTGATGAACTACAACGACATCGACGTGCCCTACACCCGCATCCACGAGTTCCGGCACTTCCACCCGGAACGGAACTATCCGGACGACAAGACCGTGATCGTGCGGGAGTTCTCCCGCTTCGCCTCCGACGACGACGAGCCGTACTACCCGATCAACACGGCCGAGGACCGGGACAAGCTGGAACGCTACCGCGAGCTGGCGAAGAAGGAGGCCCGCGAGCGCAACGTCCTCTTCGGCGGCCGCCTCGGTACCTACAAGTACCTGGACATGCACATGGCGATCGGGTCGGCCCTTTCGATGTTCGACAACAAGATCGCGCCGCACCTGTCCGACGGGGCTCCGCTGGACGGCTCGCTCGATGGCTGAAGTGGAACTGCCCACCGCGGGCGACGAGGACCGGCCGTCCGGGGAGGTCGCCCTCCTGGTCAACGTCCAGCGCGGACTCGCGCGGCCCGCCGTGCTGCGGGCGGCGCGAGGGCTCTCGCTGTTCGGCGAGCACAGCGCGGGCTGGGCGGCGCTCGGCGTCGCGGGCGCGGCCGTGGACCGCGACCGCC
>NZ_KB912698.1:47650-58459 GCF_000383795.1 Saccharomonospora saliphila YIM 90502 | reverse complement strand
GCCGTGGCGTGCGGGCCGCCCTCGCCGGGCGCGACCCGGTCGCCTGGGGCGCGGGCGCGCTGAGCCTGCTGCTCGGGGTCGTGTTCGTCGTCGTCGACCTCGCTTACAACCAGGGCCACCTCATCGCCCCGATCGACGATGCCTACATCCACCTCCAGTACGGGACGCAGCTCGGCTCCGGCCACCCGTTCGAGTACAACACCGGTGATCCGATCTCCACCGGGGCGAGCAGCCTGCTGTACGCGTTCGTGCTCGGGGCCGCGCACGCCGTCGGCTTCGGCGGCCACTGGCTGCTGTGGTTCGCGGTGGTGTTCGGTGTCGTGTGCGTCGCGCTCGCGGCGGGCCTGACGGTACGGCTGGGCACGCTGCTCGTCGGCAGGGCCGTGGGCGCGTGGGCCGGGGTGCTCACGGCCGTCAGCGGCCCGCTTCTGTGGGGCGCGGTCAGTGGGATGGAGGTCGGGCTGACGGCGGCGCTGGTGGTCGGAGCCGTGCTCGCGTTCGTGCGGGAACGCGCGTCGGGCCGGTTCGTCGTCACCCCGCTCGTCGGCGTGGCGCTGGCTCTCGTGCGGCCCGAGGGCCTCGTCTTCGCCCTGATGCTGTGCGGCGCGATGGCGTGGACGCTGATCGCCGGGCGGAGGGCCCGCGGGCGCGCGGGCGAGCACACGGGCGGTCGGGCGCGGTGGGTGTCGCTGAGCATGCTCCCGCTGGCGGCAGGGGTGGCCCAGTACGTGTTCTACGCACTGGCCACCGGCACCGTGCGCGCCAACGGGGTGCAGTCGAAGTCGCACCTCTACGACCAGCCCGTGTTCTACCTGGGTGAGTTCGTCGACCGCACCGTCGCCAACGTGCGCGGGGTGCTCGACCGGTTCGGCGGGCTCAACGACACCGACTTCGCCTTCCCGGGCGCGCTCGTGCTGTGCGTCGCGGGGCTCGCGTACCTGTTCGCCACCCGGCCGCGGTGGCGTGTCCTGGTCACGGCCGTGGCGCTCGGGTTCGGTGCCGTCGTGGCCTCGGCGTCGACCCTGTCAACCGCGCTGATCCACGAGCTGCGCTACTTTCAGCCGTTCGTGCCGCTGTTCCTGCTGTTCGCGGTGTGCGGCGTGTACGGGGTGACCCGCCTGGTGCCCCGGCCCCGGCCGCGCCGGTACGCGCTGCACGCCGCGTTGCTCGTGGCGTTGCTGCTCACCACCGTCGCGACGCCGACCTGGGCGGTGCGGCTGGGCAGGCAGGCGGCCACCATCCGCGACACCGACGTGTCGGTGGCGGCGTGGATCGACCGGAACCTGCCGCGGGACGCGATCGTGGCGGTCAAGGACGTCGGCGCGATCGCCTACTTCGGGCACCGCAGGGTGATCGACACCGTCGGCCTGGCCACCAACGGCCTGGCCGAGGCGTCGAACAACGGCCCCGGGAGCCTCTACGAGGCGCTGCGCGGGCTGCCGCCGGAGCAGCGGCCGACCCACTTCGCGGTGTACGAACCGCCGCCGGGTGCCTCGATGCGCCCGTTCGCCGACGCGGGCCTGTTCGGCCAGCGGCCGTTGGAGGTATTCCCCGTGCGCGCCCCCGCGAGCCTCGACGGGCGCCGCATCGTGCCGTTCTCCGACATGCGCGTGCACCGGGCGGACTGGAGTCTCGCGGGCAGTGGCGAGCGCGCCCCGGTTCCGGGCGAGGTGCGCGACTACCTCAACACCGGCGACCTCGACAGCGAACAGCGGCACGACTACGCCGTGCGGATGCAGCAGGAAGGTCTCCAGCCGCACACCACACTCCGCAGGCACGACGACGTGATCGACAGCGGCCGGATCGTCGTGGGGGGCGAGTCGTTCACCGCGCACGACCTCGTGCCGGGCCGGGAAACCACCCTGGCCACGCGCGTGCTCGCGCCAGGGTCGAATCACGAGGTACGGGTGCGGGTCGACGGTCGTGACGCGGGCGTGTGGACGCTGCCCCCGGGCGCGGACCGCTGGTCCACCGCGCGATTCACCATCCCGGGCGATCTGGTGACCTCGGCGAACCCCACGATCGAACTGGAACCCGTCCGCCCCTTGCTGAGCCCCTACCCGGAGTACACCTCCTTCGGCTACTGGCTCCTCCAGTAACCCGCGAGTTGCCCCTCCCGGTCCGCGAGTTGCCCCTTCCGGTCCGCGAGGTGCCCCTCACGGTCCGCGAGGTGCCCCTCACCGGCCGACGAGTTGCCCGCTTCTCGGTCCGCGCGGCCCTGCGGCCCGCGAGTTGTTCCGGACAACCCGCGAGTTGTATCTCGCGCCCCGTTAGCTGCCTGTGCGGCGTGGCGAGTTGCCTCTGGGCCGGTGAAGCGTGTTGGAAACCCGCTAGCTGTGGTCGCGAGCCCCGCGAGCCCGGGCAGTCGGCTCGCGGAGCTCGACCGAGATCCTTCCGTGGTTGCCGCTCATCTCACTGGCCCGTACCGGCTGAAAGCCCGTTCACGAACTCATACGGCGGGCCGTGGAGCCTCGGCGTTCCCGGGCGTCGCACGACACCTCGCGCGGCCAGGGGAACCTCGCGATCCCGGGGCGCTGCAAGGGGCAACTCGCGGACATGAAAGGGCAACTCGCGGGCCGCGAGGGGCAACTCGCGGACGGGAAAGGGCAACTCGCGGGCCGCGAGGGGGCGTCAGATGGGGAGTTTGCGGAAGAGGGGGCGGGGGACGTGGCGGAGTGCGGACATGACGTAGCGGAACGTGCCCGGGGCCCAGACGAGGTCCTTGCCGTCGCGCACGGCGCGGACCGCGATGTCGGCCACCTGCTCGGCGGTCTGCTCCAGCGGTGCCTTGCCCATGCCCTCGGTCATCTTCGTACGCACCTGACCGGGCCGGACGACGGTGACCGTCACGCCGTGGGGCCGCAACGCCTCGCCGAGCCCGAGGTAGAACCCGTCGAACCCGGCCTTGGTCGAGCCGTAGACGAAGTTCGACCGCCGCACCCGCTCGCCCGCGACCGAGGACAGCGCGACGACCTTGCCGTGGCCCTGCGCGCGCAGCTTGCCCGCCAGTGCCACGCCTGCCGACACGGCGGCGGTGTAGTTCACGGTCGCCAGCTCCACCGCCGTGCCGTGGTCCTGCCACGCCCGCTCCGCGTCCCCGAGCAAACCGAACGCCACCACGGTGACGTCGATGTCCCCGGCGGCGAACGCCTTGTCCAGCACGGCCGGGTGCGACGCGGTGTCGCTCGCGTCGAAATCGAGGCAGGTCACGTCCGCACCGGCGGACCGCATGCGCTCGGCCGCGGCGTCGCGCCGCGACGAGGGGCGCGCGGCGAGCACGACGCGCAGCGGCCGCGCGGAGAGGTAACGCTCCGCGATCGCGAGCCCGATGTCCGAGGTGCCGCCGAGCAGCAGCAGCGACTGGGGGTTGCCCACGGCGTCGATCACAGTTCGAGCCTCCTGGCCATGTCGGAGAGGAAGATGCGGTCGGGGTCCACGGAGTCGCGGATCTTGCGCCACTCGTCGAGGCGCGGGTACATGCGGTGGAAGACCTCCGGCGAGGTGCGCGAATCCTTGGCCGTGTAAAGGCGGCCCCCGGCGGCCAGCACCTCGGCGTCGAGCTCGTCGCAGAACGCGCTCAACCCCTTCTTCACCGGGAAGTCGACGCTGAGCATCCACCCCGGCGACGGCCACGACAGCGGCGCGGGGTTGGCCTGGCCCATCCGCTTGATGACGTTGAGGAACGAGTAGTGCCCCGAGGTCGCGATCCGGCGGCACAGTGCCTTGAGAGTGTCTTCCGCGCCGAACGGCACGGAGAACTGGTACTGGAGGAAACCACGGGAACCGTAGGCGCGGTTCCACTCGCCCAGCATGTCGAGCGGGTGGTAGAACTGCGTCAGGTTCTGGACCTTGCCCCGCGCGCCACGCTCGGGCACCGTGCGCTGCCACAGGGCGTTGATCGCGCTGAACGTGAGCTTGTTGCCGAGCCCGTTGGGGAACACGTCGGGCAACGTCAGTAGCTGGGGCGCGTCGAACTTGAGCGGGTCGGCCTTCAGCTTGTCCGGCAGCGCCTCGACCGTGGCCAGGCTGCCTCGGGAGAACGTCGCCCGCCCCAGCCGGTCGCCCGAGGAGATCAGGTCGGGCACGGCCATGGAATAGTCGTAACCCTCGTCGGAGCCGTCGCGGAACAGGGCGAGCGTCTCGTCGAGGTCGGCCGTGCGGTCGGCGTCCACCACGAAGTAGGCGGTCTCGGTCTTCTTCATCCGGATGGTGGCCCGCACCACGATGCCGGTGAGCCCGATACCGGCCACGGTGGCCCAGAACAGATCGGATTCCGGCCCGTGCGGGGTGAGGGTGCGGACCTTACCATCGGCGGTGAGCAGGTCCATCGACTCGACGTGGTCGCCGAAACTGCCCGCGGTGTGATGGTTCTTGCCGTGGATGTCGTTGGCGATCGCACCGCCGATGGTCACCTGGCGGGTTCCCGGCAGCACCGGTACCCACAACCCGTACGGCAACGCGGCGCGCATGAGCGCGTCCAGGCTGACGCCCGCGTCGAGGTCAACCCTGCCGGTGTGCGGGTCGATCCAGTGGATCTCATCGAGCGCGGTCATGTCGATCACCAGGCCCCCGGCGTTCTGGGCCGGGTCTCCGTACGACCGGCCGAGGCCACGCGCGACGACTCCCCGCTCGCCCGCCCGCGTCACCGCCCGTGCGATGTCGTCGACCTCGCGGGTGCGCAGCACGTCCGCCGTGGTCGGCGCGGTGCGTCCCCACCCGGTCAGTGTCCGCCGTTCGGTACTCACCCTGACCAGAGTAGCCGGGACGACCGGCCTAGACTCGGCAGGGACGAGGCGACAGGCGGCGACGAGGTAGTGCATGGTGGCGACCGATTCGCGTGCGGACGAGGCGGTGGGACCGTCCTCGCCAGGCCTGCTCACCCAGGTGCTGCGTTTCCTGCTCATCGGCGGCTTCTGCGCGCTCGTCGACTCCGGTCTGTACTGGCTGTTGTTGCAGGCGGGCACGTGGGTGCACCTGGCGAAGGCCCTCAGTTTCATCGCGGGCACCACGGCGGCGTTCTTCCTTAACAGGCGCTTCACCTTCACTGGGGCACAAAAGGGCGGGGCGGGGCAGCTCGGTGGATTCGTGCTGCTCTATACCGTGACGTTCTTCGTCAATGTCGGGACCAACGCGCTCGCCCTGCACCTGCTGCCGGACGCGTCGTGGCGCGTGGCGCTGGCGTGGGTGCTGGCGCAGGGAACCGCCACCACCATCAACTTCATCATGCTCAAGTGGGTCGTGTTCCGGGAACGACGCCCGTGAACGGGCAGGCGCCGCCCCGGGCGACGAGGGGCTGTACCTTACCGGCACGACTCCCGCGTGAAGACTCTTCATTTGGAGGACTGAGGTCTCATGCCCGGTAAAGCAGCACCGGCCACCCCGCCGCAGCAGGCCGCGGACGGCTCGGCACCCGTCGCCGTGTCCGCTGGCGAGGAGCAGACCCTGTTCTCCGAGCACGCGTCCGCGGGCAGACTCCTCACCCAGCGCGGCCTCTACGCGGGACCGTCCGATGTGGTGAGCAAGGACCTCTACGCGGAGGTTCTTGAGGGGGTCGTGGCCCGCGAGCGCGACCGCATCACGCTGGAGCCCTCCGCGCGGATCTCCGGCAACACCTACTTCGGCCGGTTCCCCGCGAGCTACTGGCAGCGCTGGACCACGGCGTCCTCGGTGACGGTGGAGGCGACCGTGTCGGGGACGGGGCGGCTCGCGCTGCGCGCGTCCGACATGGAGGGTGAGCCCCGCACCGTCGCCGTTCGCACGCCGGGCGGCGAGGGCGAGCGGGTCCGCCTGGAGTCGCCACTGGACAAGTTCCTCGACGGCGGCGCGCTTTGGCTCGACCTGGAGACCGAGGCCGGGCAGCGGCTCACCGTCTCGGAGGTGCGCTGGACCGTGGACGCGCCCGAACGGATTCGCCCGACCGCGGTGACCATCTGCACGATGAACCGCGCCGACGACTGCCTGAGCAACCTGCGTGCCTTGGCCGACTCGCTGCCCGCGCTGGAGACGCTCGACGCGATCTACGTCGCCGACCAGGGCACCGACACGGTCGATTCACGCGAGGGGTTCGCCGAGGTCGCCGGGCGCCTCGGAGGCAAGCTGCACTACATCAAGCAGCCCAACCTCGGCGGTGCGGGCGGGTTCACGCGCGGGCTGTACGAGGTCGCCGGGCACACCGATACCGAGCACGCGAACGTGCTGTTCATGGACGACGACGTGCTGCTCGAGCCGGATCTGGTGATCCGGCTGACCGCGTTCTCCAACCGCGCGGCGAACCCCATGATCGTCGGTGGGCAGATGCTGAACCTGCTGCACCCGAACCAGCTCCACGTCGGCGCCGAGTACGCCAACCTGAACACGCTGGAGCCCGGGCAGCCCGTCGAGCACAGCCTGACCACGGCCGACCTGCTCGGCGTCGACGAGACCACCGGCAAGCCGAACAAGCAGGAGCGCAGGCTCGACGCCGGCTACAACGGCTGGTGGTCCTGCCTGATCCCGTACGAGGTCGTGAAGCGGATCGGCTACCCGCTGCCATTCTTCTTCCAATGGGACGACGCGGAGTACAGCTACCGCGCCCGGGCTCAGGGTTTCCCGACCGTCACTCTTCCCGGCGCCGGTGTCTGGCACGCGGACTTCCACTGGAAGGACTGGGACGAGTGGCACCGCTACTTCAACCTGCGCAACTCGATCATCACCGCGGCGCTGCACAGCCCGTTCGACCTCAACGTGCTCTCCCGGGTGCTGATGGCCCAGGTCGTGCGGTACCTGCTGGGGATGCAGTACGGCCTCACCGCGACGCTGATCAAGGCGGTCGAGGACTTCCTGGAGGGGCCCGAGATCCTGCACGACGGCGGGGTCGCGGCGATGAAGCGCATCCGTGAGATCCGCGCCCGGTATCCGGAGACCAAGCGGCACGACCCGACCGACGTGCCCGGCATCGAGTCCAACGACATCGGCATCATCAACTCGTCGCCGCGGCCCAGCCTTCAGCGTCTGGTGCTGCTCAAGCGCATCATCTACCGCCTGATGGGCAAGCACCGCTTCGGCCTCGGCGCGATCCCCAACGACGAGGCGCACTGGTGGCACGTCTCCCAGTTCGAGACCGCCGTGGTCACCGACGCCTCCCAGGAGGGCGTGCGTGTGCGCCGCTACGACCGGCAGCGCATGTTCGAACTGGCACGGCAGAGCCTCCTGGTGATCAACCGCCTGCGCAAGGAAGGGCGTGCGGTGCAGGCCCGGTACCGGCAGGCGATGCCCGAGCTGACCAGCCGGGAGAACTGGAAGCGCCTGTACGAGCTGTGAGCACCGGGCGGGGTCGTGCGGTGGTGAGGCCGCGCGGCCCCGGTGCGGTGTCCGTGCGGCACCCGTGCGGCTGGGCGGGCACCCGTGCGGTTCAGTGCAACCCGAACACCTTGCCCTGGCGTTGCAGGTCGTCGATGTAGGCGACGGCCACGTGCGCGAAGTTGACGGTGACGGCGAGCCCCTCGGTGGTGTGGATGGTGGTCACCGACCCGTGTTCGAGGTGCAGGTGCAGTCGCTTGGTGAACTCGGCGACATCCTCCTGCCGGAGCGGAAAGAGCAACGGCTCGGCGCCGTTGACCAGGTGTAGCACGAGCGTGGGTTTCTCTTCGGCCATGAAATCACCACAGCAGGCGCGGCCCGGCCGAGCAACACGGTTCGCTCACAGCGCACGGGTCCGCCCGCACGGCGGCCCGGAGCCACCCGTTCGGGCTATCGCCGGTGGTCAGGGGTGGTGACTGCTACCGTGCATCCCCGACATATCGAACGATACCGGGGGAGTTCGGGGCATGGTGCGGTCGTTTTCGTTGTCCTTGGCGGCTGTCGACATCCTGTTCGAGCACTGCGGACTGGGACGTGCGCCGTTTCCCTTCGAGGTGCCGCATCTGGGGGAGACGCACGACGCGCGGCGGCAGATCCGGGACGCGGTGTTCCGTGACCTCGAAGGTCGAGGGCTGGTGCGCGGCGGCAGGCTGGACGCCGACGTCGAGGCGGCGGTGACCACGTTCGCCCGTGGTGGCGTGGCGATCACGGCGGCGGCGATGCTCGAGGGCGAGGCCCGGCTGTTCGCGCGCTCGGCCGCGGAGGGGCAGGCGGCGGTCCTCGTGAAGCAGGAGGGCAATCTGCTGGTGTTCGAGCAGATCCGCCCGGAGGCTCTTGTCCCCGCGATCGTGGATCTCCTGCCTGCGACGCGGCCCGCGCCGGGCCAGTCGGTGACGGTGGCCAAGCCGGAGCGGCAACCGGAACCGCGAGGCCGGGCCGGAGAGGACTCCTACGATCCGTTCGCCGGAACGTCCGCCCCACGCGGGCGGTCCAACCCGCAGTTGCGCGCGGTGGAACGAATGTTCGAGAAGCCGAAGGTGCGGCTGGGGCAGTTCACGGCATTCGCCCGAGGAACCGAGGGCAAACAGCGTCACCTTGAGCCCGTGGCGTGGTTCGACACCGAGGACGGCCGCGTCTTCTGCACCAGCCGCGCCGCGGACGACGGCCAGAAGTGGCTCACCTACGCCCCGGCGGACAACGCCCGCATCATTCAGCACCTGATGGCCCAGGTCCGCACCACCCTGGGCGGCTGACCGGGCTCCGCACGTCCGGCCCCGGCAAAAGCCGAGTCGGTGTCGATTTGAACCAAGCCGTGCACTGCAGGTGACCGTTGGAGTTGCCGTAGCCCGAAGCGGAAGCGAGGTGCCAATGGCCATTACGTGGGATGACGAAGGCTCGGACGGTACGCCCGTGGGGCAGCATGCTGCGACCGCTGCGTCCGTGGCCGCGGCGACGAAAGCCTCGGTCGGCGATATGGCCTCGGACGCGAAGGCGATGCTGGACTCCGCGCGGTCGGGGGGATTCCGCGTCAGCGAGGACGCCGCTGAACCGCTCAGGACAACGCTACTGGCCATGCGGGACAGAATCAAAACCCTCGAGCATGACCTGATTTCGGTGGCCACGCTGCAACCCCCGCTGGGAGACCACGACTACGGCCAGCGAGTGGCGAGTCACCAGCGTCAGGCGCTTGCCGAGGGGCCGGGTTCCGCGGCAGAAGTACTCCGTCAGTTGAACGAAGCTATCAGCGATTCCGTCGTTGCCCTCGAAGCGGCGATGAAGAAGTACAAGGAAATTGAAGAAGGCACGATTCGAAATCTGAACTCTGGTCAGGAGTGACATGCCGCTTCCATGGAGGTTCGTCGGCGCGGTGGTTGTGCTGGCGTTGTCTGTCACAGCCTGTTCGAGCACGAAGCAGGGTGCGCCGGAAATGGCCGATTCGCATAGGCCTGTACCGGGTAGTGGGGAGCCGTCCCTCGGGCAGACCGGCTCGCCCGGAAACGTGCGGAAAGTAGACCCGTGTTCACTGCTGACGGCGGCTGAACTCGACGAGTTCGGTGATTTCGGGGACCCCACCGCACGGGTGGCGGGTCAGGGACGGTCATGTATGTGGCAAGAAGCGGCGGACTCGGCAGCCGGAAAATCATCTCTCGTTGATGTCATTGTCTTCGACAACGCCGGCACGGACGCTGTACCGGACCTGGGCAACGGACGTCGAAATGGGTCGATCGACTCGTCGGGGCGTGACGTGGTCCAGACTGCGAACGAAATCTCCTGTGTCGTGTCGCTCGCGGTCGGTGCGGACTCCCGTGTCGACGTCATCTTGTCCCACGCGGACGAGAAAACGCGTTGTGAGCACGCGGCCCGCTTGGCCGAGCAGGTCGATGAAAAACTTCCTCTAGGGTGAGAAGGAGCAAGGGGACGTCGTATGTCTAGACAGCTTGGCGCAGAGGAATTCCTGAGACAGTCCTCGGGTGAGATGCAAAGGTATCTCGACGAGGGTGGTGTACCACCAAAACTGTCCGACTCGCAATTGCGAGAGCTGCCGCCCCCGATGATGGATTCCTATATCATCGCGCGGGAACAGGCGGGCGAGACGGATATCGTGTCCAGGGTCGTGGCCATGGCGCGGGGTGGTATCCAAGCTCAGACGATCAACGCTGAGCGGCAGAGCGAACTCGAGTCGTTCGGGTTCGAGTACCGGGACGGCCCGCCAGCCTCCGACCACAACTATGCGGCGACCCCTCATCAAAAGATGAAGGACGATCTCGATGTTGTCCGGCTGGCCGACATCGAGATGTACTCCAACGCCTACCACGACATGCACAAGTTGCTGCGTGAGCTTTCTGACGAGCTCAGGGAGAGTGTCGGCAAATCCATGCAGGGTTGGGAGGGTGCCGCGGCTAATCAGGCTCACGGTTACTTCACTGGACTCGCGAAATGGGCGGACGGAAACTCGCGGAACGCCGAGATGGCGTCGCAGACCTTTTACAACGAGACACAGGCCGCCTCGACCGCGAAGAACAGTATGCCGGAGCCCATCCCCTTCAGTATGGAAGAGGAGATGAAGAAGTGGGGCGACGGCGGCCTCGACATCACGGGATTGATCAGCGAGACGATCGAGAAGCAGGAGCGCAGCCACCAGGCGCACGAAGAGGCCGCCCGGGTGATGACGCAGTACGACACCGAGCTGAACGACGCCGGAAGTAAGCAGCCGGTGTTCGCCGAACCGCCGTCGTTCAGCGGCGCGGACAGCGGAGGTGCCGAGCGTGCGGGGTCGGGCGTGATCTCCATCCCCGATTCCGGTACGAGCGCCTCCGGGTTCAGCGGGGGCTCGGTGCCGAGCGGGTCCGCGCCCGGTATGGCCGGGACCGTGCCGGTGGCCGGTGGCGGCCCGGTGAACCCGGGTGGACCGTCGCCTCTGCCGAGCGGTCCGGACACCGGCGTCGCTCCCGTGCCGGGCGGCACGCGTCC
>NZ_KB912698.1:38856-47550 GCF_000383795.1 Saccharomonospora saliphila YIM 90502 | reverse complement strand
TGGCGCTGGTGCCGCGGCAGGGCGAGGCGGCGCGGCCGGCGCTCCGATGGGTGCCGGAGCGGGCCGTGGCGGCCAGGGCGGTGACGACGAGGAACACCAGCGTCCGACGTACCTGGTCGAAGCCGATCCGGACAGCGTGTTCGGCACCGACGAGCGCACCGCGCCCCCTGTCATCGGTCAGTAGCGCGTCTCGTCGTCCGGCCGTCTCACCGGGGCCGGACGACGAGACCCCGCCGCGGTCCGGCCGTCAGTGCCGGTAGAAGCGTTCCCTTCGACCCTGCCGGACCAGGCGCAGCCACCGAGCGAAGGCCTTCGGGTCGCGCTTCACCCCGACGAAGTACAACCCGAACCGCAGCAGCTCCAGTGCGCCGAGCTTGCGCATCCCGGGCTGGGAGAGCAGGAACCCCCGGTTGCGGTAGGTGTAGTAGCGCTTGACCTCGTTCTCCGGGTCCTGCGCGTGGAATCGGCCACCGAGCATCGGCTTGAACTCGTCCGACCCGTTCGGATGCAGGTACGCGGTGCGCAGGGACGTGCCGAACGGCAAACCGGACCGCACGAGCCGCCGGTGCAGCTCGACCTCGTCACCGCGGACGAACAGCCGCAGATCGGGCACCCCGGTGACCTCCAGCGCCGAGGCGTGGAACAGGGCGCCGTTCATCAGCGACGCGATGCCGGGCAGGAAGTCGGCGCCCAGCTCGTCGGCGGCGCGCTTCCACGTCAGCCCGCGCCGCAGCGGGAACGCGAGCTGGTCCGGGCTGTCGATGTTCGTCACGACCGGCGAGACCTCGGCCAGACCGCGTCGCCGTGCCTCGTCGAGCAGTACCGCGAGCACGTTCTCGTCGGCGGGACGGCCGTCGTCGTCGGCCAGCCACACCCACTCCGCACCCAGCGCCAGCGCGTGCAGCATCCCCAGGGCGAACCCGCCCGCACCGCCGAGGTTGCGGTGCGAGGGCAGGTAGGTGGACGGCACGGCGCAGTCGGCCACGACGTCGCGCGCGGGCTGGTCCGGGCCGTTGTCCACGACGACGAGATGGTCGACGGGCCTGGTCTGGGCCGTGACCACCTTCAGTGACTCGGCGAGCAGCTCGCGGCGGTGCCGGGTGACGACCACGGCCACGACCGCGTCCTCGGGCAGGACGGGGCTGTCCATGTCAGCCACCGCTCGGCGCCGGGGTCTGACCGATGCGGTCGCGCGCCTCCTGGCTGAGGTTCTCGAACGGGTCCTTGCCCTTGTAGGCGGTGAGCACCTCGCGCAGCGAGCCCCGCATCTTCATCCGGCCCTCGTCCATCCAGATGGCCGAGGTGCACATCTCCAGCAACAGGTCGTCCTGGTGCGAGGCGAACACCAGCAGACCGGACCGCCGCACGAGATCGACGAGCCGGTCGCGCGCCTTGTTCAGAAAGGCCGCGTCCACGGCGCCGATGCCCTCGTCGAGCAGCAGGATCTCCGGGTCGATGGAGGTCACCACGCCCAGCGCGAGCCGCACTCGCATGCCGGTGGAGTACGTCCGCAGCGGCATCGACAGATAGTCGCCCAACTCGGTGAAGTCGGCGATGTCGTCGACGCGCTTCTCCATCTGCTTGCGGGACATGCCCAGGTACAGGCCGCGGATGAGGATGTTCTCGTAGCCGGAGATCTCCTGGTCCATGCCCACGCCGAGGTCGAAGACCGGAGCGACCCGACCCTGGATGCGGGCGGCACCCCGGGTCGGCTCGTAGATGCCGGAGAGCAGGCGCAGCAGGGTCGACTTGCCCGCGCCGTTGTGGCCCACCAGGCCGATTCGGTCGCCGGTGGACAACGAGAGGTTGATGTCGTGCAGGGCCTCGATGATCGGCACCTTGCTCTCGGTGCCGATCTTGCCACCGACCTTGCCGAGCACCTTCTTCTTCAGTGAACGCGTCTTCGCGTCGAAGATCGGGAAGTCGACCGAGGCGTCCCAGACGTCAATGCTGACCATGATTCGTCACACCCAATACGAGACACGGGCACGGTAGTTGCGCATGACCAGCAGCGCCACGGCCCACCCGACGACCGCGATACCGCCGACGATCGCCCAGTGGTGCCAGCTCTGCTGGTTGCCGATCAGCGGCGCGCGCACGATCTGGATGAAGTGGTAGAGCGGATTCAGCTCGGCCACCAGGTCGCGCCAGCCGACGGTGTCGCCGAACCGGTCCCTGAGGATGTCGGTGGACCAGACGATCGGGGTCATGAAGAACAGCAGGTTCGTCAGGCTGGTCACGACCTGCGGGATGTCACGGAACCGGGTCGAGGCGATGCCGAACAGCAGCACCACCCAGCCCGCGTTGAGCGCCAGCAGCAGGAAGCCGGGGATCGCGAGCAACGCGTTCCAGCTCAGACCCGGCTGAGGAATACCGCCGCCATCGAGCAGGGTGTAGCCGGGTGTGGTCACCGCGCCCCAGAAGATGGCGATCACGACGAAGTACACGACCAGGTTGTGCGCGAACATCAGGCTCTGCCGCCACACCGTGCGCAGCACGTACACCGACAGCGGTGCGGGCAGGTGCTTGATCAGCCCGTCGTTCGAGATGAACGTGTCGGTGCCTTCGGTGAGACAACCCAGCAGGAAGTTCCAGACGATGAACCCTGTCGTGATGTAGGGCAGGAACGTCGAGACCTGTGAGCCGAACAGCTGCGAGTACAGCAACCCGAGGCCGAGCGCGGTGATCCCCATGCTGATGGTGATCCACAGCGGCCCGAGCACCGAGCGGCGGTAACGCTGTTTGATGTCCTGCCAGGCCAGGTGGCCCCAGAGCTCGGGTTGCCTGAACCCGTCCCGGAGGTCGCCGAAGGCGCGGGCGAAGGACCGGCTGTTCGCGCGGGGAGGTGCCGACGTCATCGTGGTCGTGTCCGTGGGGTCGACAGTGCTTGTGGCGTGCACGGGATATGAGGGTACTGGCGAAGTCGCGGGCCGATCGCGCGGTCCGCCTCAACGGCGTCGACCGGTGCTGAGCTGGCCGTTTCCGCCGACAGAGTCTCGCCGCCGCACGTCGGGGCCGCCGTGTCGGCCGGTGGGCGGCGCGGACACGCAGTGTCGATCACAGATCACGTTTCGCGTACGATCGCGACTCCTGATAGCTTCCCGGCGCATGGACGCTGGTGTTCGGTCACCGAGCCCGCGGGCAGAGCTGCTGCGGGCCTACGCCGACCGGCCCGACCCCCGTGCCGTGGCCGTGGTCGGTAACCAGCCGCTGGCCGCCGACGAACACCGGGCCCGGGTGATCGATTCCTGTGACCTGGTGATTCGCGTGAACGGGTACGTGTGCGACGAACCCGGCGCGCCGCCGACCGTCGGCACCCGGACGCACGTGGTCGTGTTCAACCGGGCGCTGCGCGCGACGAAGTGGGTCTTCGCCGACTACCGCCGCAAGCTGTACCTGCTGGTCGAGCCCGGCAGGATGCACTGGGAACCGGAGGACATCCCGGCGTGGTGGCCCGGGGATCTCGGATTCGTGCCCGTGTCCAACCGCGAGATCACCCTGCCGCTGTCCCGGGCACTGGGCCTGCCGACGAGACACGAGGCGGTCTGGGCCACGACCGGCACGACGGCGGCCTGGATCGCGCGGACGGCTTTCCCGGAGGCCGAACTGGTGCTGGCGGGCTTCTCCTTCCTCGACGACCCGCACCAGACGTCGTGGCGGCACGCGGCCGGGGATTCGTGCCCCGTGGGCCCGGAACACCGCATCGCCAGCGAGGGCGCGCTGCTGGAGTCGTGGGCCGGTGCCGGGACCGCTCGGATACTGCGATGACCCGATACCGCGATGACCCGATACCGCGATGACCCCGCACGCGCCGCCCACCTGGCCACCGAGACGCAGAGCCGAGCCGGAGGAGCCGTCATGCACCCGAACAACCCGTTGACACTGCTCCGCGCGGGCGCCGGCAGGCGGCTCGCCCGCTTCGTCGACTTCCGGGTCGACGACCGCACGCGGGCCCGCCTGGACGGCCACGAGGCCCGTGTGACCGAGCAGGAGCACCGCACCGCCGACCACTGCCGCAGGCTCGACGAGCTCGAGCACGGCCTCGGCAGGGTACGGGGAGACCTCCTCTGGACCTCGGGGGAAGTGAAGCGGCTCATCCCGCACGTCGCCGCCCAGGAGGCCAGGCTGGAGGACCTGCGAGAGCACCTGGCGCTGCTCGCCACGGACGCTCCGGTCGACGACGCGGAACTGGCGCGGGCGCGGAGCCTGGTCGAGGAGATCCAGCGGCAGCACGCCCAGGTGCGGGTCCGGCTGTCCGGAATCGCGCGGTACGAGGATCGTCTGCGCAGGCTGGAGGAGCAGGTAGCCTCCGCGGTGAACTCCGACGGAGCCGCCGCGAGCCCACCGGAGCGTGCGGCGCACCCGGCCGTGGAGTCGGCCGTCGTGGAGTCGGCAGCGTCGGACTCGGGGGAGTAGAGCCATGCTCCGTCCGGCGACCGAGGCGGATGTCGATGTCATCCGTCGGTGGCGCAACCACCCGAAGGTGCGGCGGTCGAGCTTCACCACGCACGAGATCGGCCCGGTCGAGCACCGCGCGTGGTGGGCCGTCGTCAGCGCCGAGGAGACGCGTCGGGTGCTCATCTACGAGCGTGCCGGGGTGCCCGCCGGGGTGGTGATCTTCGCCGGGGTGGGTTCCGAGGTCGTCGAGTGGAGCAAGTACGTCGACGTGGACGGGCTGGGGTCGGAACGGGCCCGGGCGTGGGAGGAACTGGAGCGCGAGGCCGCCGCCTACGCGTTCGGGGAGCTGGGGGCCGAGAGAATCGGCGCGGCGACGCTGGCGGAGAACACGCCGGTGCTGCGCCTGCATGCGCGCACCGGGTTCGTGGAGACCCGCCGCTGGGTCACCGAGATCGACGGGGAGCCGCGCGAGGTCGTGTGGAACGAGTTGAGCGCGCACCGCTGGCGTGAGCGGGAGAGCGAGGGCCGATGACCGGCGTGCGTCTCGGCGGGCACGCGGTCGGGCCCGGGCACCCTCCGTTCGTCGTGGCGGAGATGTCGGGCAATCATGGCGGCGACCTCGGCCGCGCCCTGGCGATCGTGGACGCCGTGGCCGACAGCGGTGCGCACGCCCTGAAGCTGCAGACCTATCGGCCCGACACGATCACCCTCGACGTTGAGCGCCCGGAGTTCCGCGTGGACAACCCGGACTCACCCTGGCACGGGCAGCACCTGCACACCCTCTACGAGCGCGCGCACACGCCGTGGGAGTGGCACGCGCCCCTCTTCGAGCGCGCGCGGCGGCGCGGGCTGGTGGCCTTCTCCAGCCCGTTCGACCCGACGGCGGTCGAGCTGCTCGAATCGCTCGACACCGCCGCGTACAAGATCGCGTCCTCGGAGCTGGTGGACCTGCCACTGATCGAGCGGTGCGCGCGCACCGGCAGGCCACTGGTCCTGTCGACCGGCAAGGCGACACCCGCCGAGATCGACGCCGCCGTGCGCACCGCCCGCGACGCGGGCAACGACGACCTCGTGGTGCTCGGCTGCACCGCCTCGTACCCGGCGCCGGTGCGGGAGAGCAACGTGCTGGCGCTGCCCACGCTCGCACGGGCGTTCGGCACCGCCGTGGGCCTGTCCGACCACACTCCCGGCATCGGGGCTGCCGTCGCGGCGGTGGCACACGGCGCGAGCCTGATCGAGAAACACGTGACGCTCGACCGCGCCGACGGTGCCGTGGACTCGGCGTTCTCCCTGGAGCCTGCCGAGCTGGCCGCGCTCGTGACCGAGTGCGCTCGGGCCTGGGAGGCGCTGGGGGAACCGACACTCGGTCCGAGGCCCAGCGAGCGCGCGGGCGTGCGGTTGCGCCGCTCCCTCTACGTCGTCGCCGATGTTCAGGCAGGCGAGCCCGTCACCGAGCGCTCGGTCCGTTCGGTGCGTCCGGCGGGTGGGCTGCTGCCCTCGGAACTTCCGACCGTGCTGGGCCGCCCCTTCCGGGCGGCGGCGACGCGCGGCACGCCGCTGACCTGGGATCTGCTCTGACCGTGCGGTCTCAAGTCACTCCGAAGAAACTCCGGATCTCCGCGCACACCCGGTCGACGTCGGAGTCGGTGAGGTCGGCGAACAGCGGAAGCGAGAGCTGCTGGGAGTAGAACCGCTCGGCGTTCGGGCACAGCCCGGGCCGGTAGCCGAGGTCGGCGAACACGGGATGCCGGTACACCGGCAGGTAGGTCACCTGGACGCCGATGCCACGCCGGTGCAGGTGGTCGTAGAGCGCGCCCCGCGCGCCGTCGAGCACGCGCAGCGGATACAGGTGCCACATCGGGTCGGCGCCGGGCCTGCGGGCCGGGGTGCGGACCTCCGCCACGTCGGCCAGCGCCGCGTCGTAGCGTGCGTGCAGCTCGGCCCTGCGGCGCTTGAACGCCCACAGCCTGCGGAGCTGGGAACTGCCCAGCGCGCAGAGTACGTCCGGCAGCCGATAGTTCAGCCCGAGCGTGTGCACCTCCTGGTGCCAGCCGCCCTCGTCCGGGGTGCGCTGGCGGGCGGCCTCGCGCACCAGGCCGTGCTCACGGAAGGCGCGCGCCGCCTCGATCAGCGCCGCCGAGGGCGTCGCCACCGCCCCGCCCTCGGCGGTGGTGACGTTCTTCGTGGGGAAGAACGAGAACGTGGTCAGGTCGGCCAGCGAGCCCACCGCCCTGCCGTGCCACGAGCCCCCGAGCGAGTGCGCGGCGTCCTCGAGCAGCAGCGCACCGGCCGAGTCGGCCACCGCGCGCAGATCGTCCAGCTCGGCCGGGTGACCGGCGTAGTCCACGGCGGCCACGACGGCCGTGCGCGGTGACAGCGCGGCCTTGGCCGCCTCGGGGTCGAGGTTGCCGGTATCGGGCTCGATGTCGGCGAACACGACCGTGGCGCCGTGCAGCAGCGCCGTCGACGCGGTGGCGACGAACGTCATCGGGCTGGTCACGACCTCGTCGCCCTCGCCGATCCCGGCGGCGGCGTAGGCGACGTGCAGCGCGGCCGTGCCGGAGGTCACGCACACGGTGGGGGTGCCGCCGGTGTGCGCGGCCAGGTCGGACTCGAACCGGGCGACGGCGGGCCCGGTGGTCAGCCGGTCGCCGCGCAGGACCTCGACGACGGCGGCGAGGTCGTCCCCGGTCATCGACTGGCGTCCGTAGGGCAGGAAATCGGTCACGACGCCTCCCCGGTCCCGGCGATGAGGTCGGCGATCTCGTCGCGGGTGAGCCACAGGTCGTTGGTGTCGGAGCGGTACGAGAACCCCTCGGGCACGGCCACCCCGTCCTCGGGCGGCCGGTAGCCCCACCCCGCGAGGTGCGGTTGCACCACGTAACGGTCGTCGAGGCGCACTGTTCGTCGCGCGTCGTCGGCGGCGATCATCTCCTCATGGAGTTTCTCGCCGGGGCGCACGCCCACCTCGTGCATCGGACTGCCGGGTGCCACGGCCTGCGCGAGGTCCACCAGCCGCATGCTCGGGATGCGGGGCACGAACAGCTCACCGCCGCGCATGGCGTCGAACGAGTCGACGACGAAACGGACCGCGCGGTCGAGCGTGATCCAGAACCGGGTCATGTCCTTGTGCGTGATCGGCAGTGACTCACCGCGCTCGGCCAGCGCCCGGAAGTGCGGGATGACGCTGCCCCGGGAAGCCATGACGTTGCCGTAGCGCACCACCGCGAACCGGGTGCGGTGCGCGGCGGCGTAGTGGTTGGCGCTGATGAACATGCGGTCGGCGCACAGTTTGGTCGCACCGTAGAGGTTGATCGGGCTGGAGGCCTTGTCCGTGGACAGCGCCACGACCTTGCGGACCCCGGCGTCGATCGCCGCCTCGATCACCTGCTGGGAGCCGGACACGTTCGTGGCGACGAACTCGAACGGGTTGTACTCGCCGGTGTCCACCTGTTTGAGCGCGGCGGCGTGGACGACGTGGTCGACGTCGTGCATCGCGCGGGCGAGGCGCCGCCGGTCGCGCACGTCGCCGAGGAAGAACCGCACCCGTGCGTCGTCGCCGAAGCGTCTGCGCACCTCGTACTGCTTGAGCTCGTCCCGGGACAGCACGACCAGTCTGCGCGGGCTCAACCTCCGCAGCGCGTGGCCGATGAACGCCGTGCCGAACGAGCCCGTACCTCCGGTGAGCAGGATGCTCGACCCGGCGAGCTCGGACATCAGCACCTCCCTGTGATCAACTGTATGCGTTGCGTCATCATCACAGCATGCCAGTCCGACCCGTCGTGAACGCCGTCATTCAGGCCCGAGTGTCATCGAGCAGGCTGCCGGGCAAGGTGCTGCGCCCGTTGGCGGGCCGCAGCGTGCTCGGCTGGGTGATCCGCGCGGCGGCGCGGGCGCCCGGAGTGGACGCCGTCGTCGTGGCGACCTCCACCGATCCGGGTGACGACGCGGTCGTGGCCGAGGCGCGCGAGCACGGGGCGGACGTGGTGCGCGGGCCGCTGGACGACGTGCTCGGCCGGTTCCTCGTGGCCTGCGCCGAGCACCCCGCCGACGCCGTGGTGCGGCTGACGGCGGACTGCCCGCTGGCCGACCCCGCGCTGCTCGCGCAGGTGGTGGCCCTGTGGCGGGCGCAGCCGGAGTTGGACTACGTCAGCACCACGCTCGTGCGCACGCTGCCCCGCGGGTTCGACGCCGAGCTGGTGCGGGTACCGGTGCTGCGCGAGCAGGCGCGCACGTCGCGCGGTCCGCATCGCGAGCACGTGACCTGGGCGGTCCGGCGCGCACCGGAGCGCTACC
>NZ_KB912698.1:31928-38756 GCF_000383795.1 Saccharomonospora saliphila YIM 90502 | reverse complement strand
GCCGCGCTCACCGGCGCCGGGTTCCGAAGGTCCGCGTCAGAGGTACTGCCCGGTGGCCATGCCCGGGCCGGGCTGCTCGCCCGCGCCGGCACCCGGCATCCCGCCGCCATGGCCCTGCGGCAGCCCCCTGCGCATCTGTTCGAGCTGCACCCGTGCGGCCATCTGCTGGGCGAACAGCGCGGTCTGGATGCCGTGGAACAAGCCCTCGAGCCAGCCGACGAGCTGCGCCTGCGCCACCCTCAGCTCGGCGTCCGACGGCGTGCTCTCGGCGGTGAACGGAGCCACCAGCCGTTCCAGCTCCTCCTGGAGTTCGGGGGCGAGCGCCTGCTCCAGCTCCTTGATGGAGGTCGAGTGGATCTCGCGCAGCCGGTTGCGGCTGGCCTCGTCCATCGGCGCGGCGCGGACCTCTTCGAGCAACTGCTTGATCATGGTGCCGATCCGCATGACCTTGGCCGGTTCCTCGACCATGTCGCCGACCGACTCGCTCTTGTCGGGCTCGCCCGGGTTGATCCGCGCCGAACCCATCGGTGTTCCGTCCGGCCCCACCACCATCACGTGCTGTGACCCGTCGTCCTGCGTGCCGTCCGCGTGGGGATCTGGTGTTCTCGGCTCGGTCATACGCTCCATCCTGGCTTGGTTCGAAGCGGCCGCCGCCGGATGCTCGTGCCGACCGACGCGGCCTACGTCGGACACCCTTGCCCAGAGTAGTCGCCACGGCCCTCGCGGGGTCGGCCCAGGGCAACCCCGGACACGGCGCGAGATTACCCGTCCGTACGGTGTCCGCATGGCGTTCGACGTCGCTCGAATACGTGGGTTGTTCCCCGCTTTGGGTGACGGCTGGGTGCATTTTGACGGTTCCGCCGGAATGCTCGTGCCCGAGCAGGTCGCCTCGGCGGTGTCCACGGCGATGCGGGCGCCGGTCTCGGAGCCGGGCGGGGTGTTCCCCGCCGCTCGGAAGGCGGAGGGCATCGTCTCCTCCGCGCGTGACGCCGTGGCCGACCTCGTCGGAGCCGATCCGGGCAGCGTGGTGCTCGGCCCGAGTGCCACCGTGCTGCTCTCCCGGCTCGTCGACGCGCTGTCCGACACCTGGACCCTCGGTGACGAGGTCGTGGTCTCCCGGATCGACGAGCAGGCCAACGTCGCGCCGTGGTTGCGCGCCGCCCGGCGCGTCGGCGCCGAGGTCCGGTGGGGCGAGATCGACATCGAGACGTGTGAGCTGCCCGCGTGGCAGTACGAGAAGCTGGTCGGACCGCGCACCAAGGCGGTGTCTGTCACCAGCGCGTCCGGTGCCGTCGGCACGCGGCCCGAGGTGTCCACCGTCGTCGAGATCGCCAGGCGGGCCGGGGCACTGGTCGTCGTGGACGCCACCTACGCCGCGCCGTTCGTCCCGCAGGACCTCGGCGACCTGGGCGCCGACGTGCTCGTGGTCTCCGCGCGGGCCTGGGGCGGGCCCGCGGTGGCGGCGCTGGTGTTCCGCGATCCGGAGCTGTTGGAGCGCGTCGGTCCCGTGGCGCTCGACCCGGCGGCCCGCGGGCCCGAACGGCTCGAACTCGGCCCGCACGCCTTCCCGATGCTCGCCGGGCTCACGGCGTCGGTGGACTATCTCGCCGAACTCGACGACGCGGCCGCGGGCTCGCGCCGGGAGCGGTTGTTGACCTCGCTCGGCTCGGCGAAGTCCTATCAGGCGGGGCTGCTCGCGCAGCTGTCCACCGAACTGCGGTCGATGCGTCATGTCATGGTGCTCGGCGACGCGGTGCGGCGCATCCCCGCGCTCGCCTTCACCGTGACCGACCGCAAGGCCGTCGACGTCGCCCGGCATCTGGCCGAACGCGGGGTGTGCGTGTTCGCCGACGAGGGTGCCGGCGGGGTGTTCGCCTCGCTCGGCGTCGGCGAGGTCGGCGGCGCCCTGCGCGTCAATCTGGCCCACTACTCCAACACCACCGAGGTCGCCCACCTCGTCCACGCTCTCGACGACCTCGCCTAAGGCGTGTTGGCGTGCCGTCAAGGCCCCCTTTACTGCGTTGAGTGCAGTGAAGGAGGCCTTGACGACATGACAACGCGCGAGTGGAGCGTGGTCAGCGGGCGGTGAGCAGGATCTTGCCGAACACGCCGCCCGCTTCGAGCGCGCGGTGGGCCTCGGCGGCGTCCGGCAGCGGGATCGCCTGGTCGATCACCGGGCGCACGGTGCCCAGTTCCAGCATCGGCCACAGGTGCTCGCGCACGTCGGCGACGATGCGCGCCTTCTCCTCCTGGGGCCGTGCCCGCAGGGTGGTCGCCGCGACGCTCGCGCGCTTGCGCAGCAACGCGCCGAGGTTGAGCTCCGCCTTCGCGCCGCCCATCAACCCGATGACCACGAGCCTGCCGCCGGTGGTGAGCGCGTCGACGTTGTCGCCGAGGTAGGCCGCGCCCAGGTGGTCCAGGATGACGTCGGCGCCGCCCGTGGAGGCCTTGAGCACCTCGGCGAAGTTCTTCTCCCGGTAGTTGATCGCGAGATCGGCGCCGAGCTGGCGGCACCGCTCCGCACGCCGGTCCGAGCCGACGGTCACCGCCACGGTGGCGCCGAGTGCCTTGCCGACCTGGATGGCGTGGGTGCCGATGCCGCCCGCGCCGCCGTGCACCAGCAGCACCTCACCCGAGGTGAGTCCCGCGTGGGAGACGACGTTCGACCACACGGTGCAGGCGACCTCGGGCAGTGCCGCCGCGGCCACCAGGTCCGTCTCGGGCGGTACAGGAAGGAGTTGTCCGGCGGGCACGGCCACCTTCTGCGCGTAGCCGCCCCCGGCGAGCAGCGCGCACACCTGGTCGCCCACCCGCCAGCCGGACACGTCGGCGCCGACCTCGGCGATCGTGCCGGAGCACTCGAGGCCGAGCACGTCGCTGGCGCCCGGCGGTGGCGGGTAGTTGCCCTGCCGCTGGAGCAGATCCGCCCTGTTCACCGCGCTCGCGGCCACGTCGACGACGACCTCGTCGGCGCCCGCGACCGGGTCGTCCACCTCGGTCCACACGAGATTGCCCGCTTCACCCGGTTCCCGCAGCATGATCGCTCGCATACCGCGACTGTAGGCCACCACCCGAGTGCCGTCAGGGACACGTTCCTACGAACGGAGCTTGATTTTCGTACGTCGAGGAACAAAAGTGATCGCACACTGTGACGACGAAGGGGATTGCGAATGTCATCTATCCGGGCCAAGTTGAGACCAGCCGTCGCCCTCGCGGCGTGCGCGAGTCTCACGCTCGCGGGCGCGGCCACCGCCACGGGTGAGCCGCTCGCCAACCCCAACCTGCCCGACCGGCTCGCGAAGCAGGTCGACGCCGACAAGGTCAACCGGCACCTGATCGCGATGCAGCGCATCGCGGACAGCAGCGGCGGTAACCGCGCCGCGAGCACCGAGGGATACCAGCGCTCGGCCGAGTACGTGGCGGCCAAGCTGGAGCGGGCCGGGTTCGACGTGACCCGGCAAGAGTTCCCGTTCACCTACAGCGAGACGCTCGCCGAGAGCCTCGTCGTGGACGGCACCGACCACCCGGTCACGATCATGAGCTACAGCCCGTCCACCCCCGAGGGCGGCATCACCGCGCCGTTGGCCGCGATCGAGCCGGACGACACACCGGGCTGCGAGGCCTCCGACTTCGGCGACGTGACCGGGCAGATCGCGCTCATCCAGCGCGGCGCCTGCACCTTCGCCCAGAAGGGCCAGGCTGCCGCGGAAGCGGGAGCTGTGGGCGCGCTCGTCTACAACAACGAAGCGGGCATGGTCAACGGCACCCTCGGTGACCCGGACGCGGGCGTCATCCCGATCGGCGGTACGACCAAGGCCGACGGCGAGGCGCTGGCCGAGCTGGACGGCACCGAGGTGACCCTGGAGCTGCGCGCCCTGATGGAGGAGCGCACCACCTACAACGTCGTCGCCGAGACCACGACCGGCCGCGACGACAACGTCGTGATGGCAGGCGCGCACCTCGACAGCGCGACCGAAGGCCCCGGCATCAACGACAACGGCACGGGCTCGGCTGCCCTGTTGGAGACCGCGCTCGCCCTCGGCGGCAACGCCAAGGTCAACAACAAGGTCCGTTTCGCCTGGTGGGGCGCGGAGGAGTTCGGCCTGGTGGGCTCCACCCACTACGTCAACTCGCTGTCGTTCGAGCAGCAGCTCGACGTCGCGCTGTACCTGAACTTCGACATGATCGGATCGCCGAACGCCGGGTACTTCGTCTACGACGGCGACGACTCCGACGGTGAGGGCGCGGGCCCCGGCCCGTACGGCTCGGCACAGATCGAAGCGTCCTTCGTCGACTACCTGGAGAACTCCGTCGGCGTGCCCACCGAGGGCCGCGACTTCGACGGCCGGTCGGACTACGGCGAGTTCATCGCCGTGGGCATTCCGGCGGGCGGTCTGTTCACCGGCGCCGAGGTGATCAAGACCGAGGAGCAGGCCGCCAAGTGGGGCGGCGAGGCCGGTGCGGCCTTCGACCCGTGCTACCACACGGAGTGCGACCACCTCGGCAACGTCGATCGCGTGGCCCTGGACCGCAACGGCGACGCGATGGCCTACGTGACCGGCCAGTACGCCCTCAGCACCGAGGACGTCAACGGCGTGGCCCCGCAGAGCCCGAAGGACCGGGGCAAGATCGCCCAGCAGCGCGCCTCGCAGCGGATGATGGCCTCCCAGGCCGCCGAGGGCCACAGCGCCCTGGCCTGACCGGCCGCACGGCCACGAGTGTGCCGACAGCGTCCCGGGTGCGACCGCCACTGGTCGCACCCGGGACCTACCGAGGTTGTCCATTGTGTCGCGATCCGGTCGACCGCCGTCCGGGTCCGCGCCCGGAAGCGCTGCCCTCTTCTCGTCACGACCGGGCCGGTTCTCCACCCCGGCCGCGGGATCGGGAGCACCCGCCGAGTCCTGCCGTGGGAGCGTCCCCACCGCGGGAGGGCGGATCGGCCGACCGCGCGGAATCGTTCGTCACGGCACCACCTGTTCCCTTCCCGGCCGAGTCGCCGACCCGGTGCCCCGGGGCGGGGCCACCCCGGAAACCGGTGACCCGCCCGCATACCCTCAACATTGCTCCTTTCGCAGCAATATGACAACCGCAATTTGTCACTGTCCGTCAGGAATGCTCGGACAGGTGGACGCGGTGGTGGCAACTCGGCGTCGATTCTCTACTCTGCGTGGTTATGACCGATGATTCGGGCGAGGCGCGCTGGTTGTCCGACACCGAGATGCGGGCCTGGCGCAGCTACATCGTGTCCACGCTCATGCTGCGGCAGCGCCTCCACCGCGAGATGACCGAGCGGCACGGTCTGTCCTTGATCGACTACGAGGTGCTCGTCTGCCTCTCCGACGCCGAGGCCGGGCGGATGCGCATGAGCGAGCTGGCCACCATGCTCGGCTCGACCAAGAGCAGGCTCTCGCACCAAATCGCCCGGTTGGAGCGGGTCGGCCACGTCCGCCGCGGTCGCGATCCCGACGACCGCCGCGGTGTCACCGCCGAACTGACTGATCTCGGCGCGGAGGTCCTCCGGCGTGCCGCACCGTCCCACGTGGCGGGCGTGCGCGAGCACTTCGTCGACCATCTGAGCGAGGCGGACCAGGAAACGGTGGCCAGCGCGTTCGCGCGCATCCTCACACACCTGTCCGTGCTCGACGACTGAGGCGTTACCCTCGGGCGAGCAGGGAAGCGTGGCAGAGCGGCCGAATGCACTCGCCTTGAAAGCGAGCGAGTCGAAAGGCTCCGGGGGTTCGAATCCCCCCGCTTCCGCCAGGTCGGCTCCGGTCGTCGTCCAGCGTGAGCACGACCGTGCCGCGGCGTCCGGGCGCCGCCGTGGTGGCCGCCCTGACGTCCCCACCGGCGATCATGGCGGCATGACACACCGCAATGTCGAGCTGAAGGCGCGTTGCGCCGATCCCGACGGACTCGCGCGGCGGCTGCTCGCGCTGGGAGCCACGGAGCGGGGCACCGACGCGCAGACCGACGTTTACTACAGGGTGCCCAGGGGACGCCTCAAGCTGCGCAGGGGCGGCATCGAGAACAACCTGATCCACTACGACCGACCCGACGGCAACGCTCCGAAGGAGTCGCTGGTCAGCTTGTACCCGCTGGGCACCGACCGCGCGCTGGACGCGGTGCTCGACGCCGCGCTCGACCGGGACGTCGTGGTGCGCAAGAGCAGGCGGATCCTCTGGCTCGGCAACGTCAAGTTCCACCTCGACACCGTGGAGGACCTGGGCTCGTTCCTCGAGGTCGAGGCGATCGACTACGACGGTGACCTCGGCACCGACGTGCTGCGGGCGCAGTGCGACGAGTACCTGCGGCTGCTGGAGATTCGCTCCGCCGACCTGGAGGCGCGCTCCTACAGCGACCTGCTTCGCGAGCTGGGCTGAGTGGTCCGCCGCCCGCGTCGTGTTCCCGCCGTCGCGGTCAGCCGGACGCGGCGCGGCCCGGGCCCGACGGCGCGGGCGGCGACGATCTCGATCGAGGCGCGGACCGCCCGGCCCGCTCCCGCCGGACCGTTCCGCCGTAGTCGACCCGGCACGCTCACCCGTCGAGCAGGCGCAGCGTCCGCGCCTTGCGTACGGCGGCGTTGCGCCGGTTCACCCCGAGTTTGCGCAGGATGCCTCGAATGTGGGTGCGCACCGTGTTCACCGAGACGAACATGCGCTCGGCGATCTCCTCGGTGGTCAGCAGTTCCGCGAGCCAGCCGAGCACCTCACGCTCCCGGGAGGTCAGCGGGTCGAGGAGACCGGTCTCGTCGGCGCCGTCCTGCCCGTCGGTGTCCGGGTGCGCGGCGCGCGGCTCGCCGGAGGCGGGCGCGCCGTCCCCGTCCGCCCA
>NZ_KB912698.1:27688-31828 GCF_000383795.1 Saccharomonospora saliphila YIM 90502 | reverse complement strand
TGGCCCGTGCGCGGCGGGCCACTCGGCGCGCGCCCGTGACGTTCATCCGCCACCGGGCCAGCCGCTCGCTGACCCGGAAGTGCCGGGCCACCGAGGCGTCCGTCCAGTCGCGGAACGCCGCCGCACGAGCCGCGTCGCGAGGCAGCAGCAGTTCCCCGGCCAGTTCCGTCGCCTCGTGTTCGGCCGTCGGAGGTGAGGCGGGACGGCATGGCCCGCCGTCGGTCACCAGTACGTCGACGTCGTGTTCGAGCAGCACGTGCGCCATCTCGTGGGCGACGGTGGACCGGCGGCGGGTCGCGTCGTGCGTATGGTTCTCGACGATCACCCGCGCGGGACCGACCGAGATGAGCGCGCCGGAGAACACCGGGGCCGCGGGCCCGGTGAAGTGCCGCACCGCCTCGGCGGGCAGCCAGGGCTGGTCCAGGGTGAACACCTCAACGCCGTACAGCCGCGCCAGCGCGTACGGGTCGAGCGGTGCGAAGGTGGGCAGCCCGAGCTCGTCGCGGACGTCGAGGGCGAGTCGGCTCGCCGTGGCCTTGAATCCGCGCCGCACGGACACTCACCCCTCCTGTCGATCCTGTCCGTCCTGCTGGCCCGCCTTGATCCGCCGCATGGTGGCGCCGACGATGTCGAGCAGGTAGTCCTTGTCCGCGTCACTGAGGTCCTCGCGGGCGCGCAGCAGGAGCGCGAGCTGCGCCTCCAGGGTCGGCGCCGGGTCGGGACGGGGCTCGTGCCCGACCATGAACTCCTCGGCGGGCGTGCCGAGCCACTGCACCAGCGCGATGAACCCGTCCAGGTCAGGGCGCTGACCGTTTCCCATCCTGCTGAGCAGGGACGGGCTGACCCCGGCCTGCTCGGCGAGTTGCCTCCACGACAACCCGCGCGCCCGGCGCTGGGCGTCGAGCGCGTCGTGGAGGCGGCGCGCGTCCATCCGGCCTTCCATGTCCTCGCCTTCCCTCCGTCTTCTTTCACTATCACAGGGGTGTGTCGTTCCTGCCACGGTCGTTGCGCTACTGCAACGATGTAGCGGTGCTGGGACGAACCTGGAGGGAGCACGGTATGGCGGTGCGGTATCGGGTGGTGTTCCGGTTCTCGCCGGACTCGCTGACCTGGCTGGTCGAACGCGGGGACGAGGTGCTCTCGCGGTGGTGCCGCAGGCACGACGCCGTCCGCGAGGCGGCCCGGTGCGCGCGGGAGGGAGCGCCGAGCACCCTGACGGTGGAGCGGGTGGACGGCACAGTGCAGCAGCGGAGACGCTATCCGCGTCCGCGTTCCGCTGACGACGGGTGAGGCCGTCTCGCGCGCGCGAGACGCCGAGGGCGGTCTGCCCCGGCTCCGGGCGGCGGCCGGAGCTCACCTCGCGCGCGCGGGACGCCGCCGGTGGCAGTAGCGTGTGCGACGATGAAGCGTTTACTCGCGGGCGCGATGTGCGCCGCTCTGCTGGGAGCCGGGTGCGGTGGGCCGGGCGAGGAGTCCGCCGATCCGGGTACGACCCCGCCCGAGCCCGGTACGACCGGTGGACCCACCTCGGCCCCGAGTCCGACGACCGGGACATCTCCGGCGCCCGGAGGGGAATGCGCGGAGGTGATCGACCAGCTCTCCCCGCGCGAGCGGCTGGCCCAGCTCCTGGTCGTGGGCGTGGACCCGGCCGACCCGGCGGCGGCGACCGAGCTGGTGCGCACCGACCGGGTCGGCGGCATCTTCATCGGTGGCAACGCCACGGCGCTACTCACCGGAGACTCGCTGGAGCAGGTGCGGCAGGCGGCGGGTGAGGTCCCCCTTTCGGTCGCCGTCGACGACGAGGGTGGGCGCGTGCAGCGCATCGACGACCTCGTCGGGTCGATGCCCAGTGCCCGCGAGATGGCGCGGACGATGTCGCCGGAGGAGGTGCGCGACCTGGTCGAGCGGCGCGGCGAGCAGATGCGCGAGCTCGGCATCACCGTCGACTACGCCCCGGTGCTCGACCTCACCGACGGCCCCTCCGGGGGCGTCATCGGGGACCGTTCGTACAGCGCCGACCCGGAGACGGCGAGCGAGTACGCGCGTGCCTTCGCCGAGGGACTGGCCACGGCGGGGGTGCAGCCGGTGGTCAAGCACTTCCCCGGGCACGGCCGCGCCGACGGGGACTCGCACCAGGAACTCGTGGAGACCCCGCCGCTCGACGAGCTGCGCGAGACCGACCTGGTGCCCTACGAGCAGCTGCCCGAGTACCCGGGGAACACCGCCGTGATGGTCGGCCACCTCAACGTGCCCGGGCTGACCGAGGGCGAACCCGCGTCGCTGTCGGCGCCCGCCTACGACCTGCTGCGGCAGGACTACGCGTTCGACGGGCTCGTGGTCACCGACGACCTCGGCGCCATGCGGGCCATCTCCGACCGCTACCCGCTGCCTGAGGCGGTCCTGAGGGCGCTGCAGGCCGGAGCCGACCAGCCGCTGTGGTCGGCGGGCGGCGACGTGACCCCGGTGCTGGACCGTCTTGAGCAGGCGGTGGCCGACGGGGAACTGCCCGAGGAGCGTGTCCGGGAGTCGCTGACGCGGGTGCTCAGCGCCAAGGACGCTTGCGCCTGACCCGGCCCGTACGCACCGGCGGGCTCGGTCAGGGGCGCGCGGTGGTGAGATTCGCGATCACCGCGTCGAGGTCCAGGTGTTCGGATTCCGAGCCCGGCGGCACGAGCGCGATGCTGGCGTCGAGGAACAGGCGCACGTCCTGCCTGCTGATCTCCACGGTCGCGTACCCGTCCGGCGATTCGAGTTCGATGACGAGCACGTCGTCGTCCTGGTCGGACAGGTCCGGGCGGATGCGGATGTCGCCGATTCCCGCCGGTTCGCGCAGGCCGGTCAGCAGCAGGTCGCGGGCGAATTCCCACTCGACCCACTCGTCCGGCTCGACGCGGAAGGCCAGCGCCACCGTGAACGGCGCGCTCGCCGCGAAGGTCAGTCTCGACAGCACCGGTGTGGCACAGCCGTTGAGGTAGACGAACTGGCTCTGGTGCACGGCGTTGTTGTCCACGTTGTCCACGGCACGCTCCCGTCCCTCCGTGCCGCCCGCCCTGGCGCGTGCGGTCCTCTACAGGAAGAGACGTCCGACTGGCGCTGAGGTGATGCGCCATTCGGGGGAATCTTGTCGTCACGGGCCCACGGTGAAGTAGCCTCCGGGTCTCCGTCACACGGTGGAGTGGGCCGCCGGACGGGCTCCCACATCGGGCGAGCCATGCGGCTCTCGGCAGTGTTCACTCGATGGGGTCGGATTTGTCAGGGAATCGAACTGCCCGCGTGACACTGCCCGTGCGCGCGCGGTAGACACCCTGTGGATCTTTCAGTGGGCGCATGCGTGGGGGCGCATGGGGGAGGGCAGCGAAACGGGGGTGCACCTGTGAGGAAGGGACGACTCTGATGGCGCCCGACGTGCCGCGTCGGACGCCGCACGACGCGGGCGTGCTCGACCGCACGGGGATCATCGGCGCGAGTTGGCCGCCTCGTCGTTTCGACCCGGACGACGACGGCGACGGTTACGCCGCGTCGGGCCGCTCGTCGCGGTCGGGCTTCGCCGGGATGGCGGCGGCGGTGCTGATGATGATCTCCGCGGTCACGGCGGTCATCGACGGTGCCCCGGTGGGCGGTGGGCCGACCGACATGGCCGGGGACTCCGAGCGTCATCTGCCCGACGCGCCGGTGCCCGGTCCTCAGCCGTACGGTTCCGGCCCGGCCAACACCGACGACCCCCGCGCGGACCACACCGACCCGGAAAACGAGCCGGGCGCCGACGACGAGGGTGACGCCGACGACGCGCGTGACGTGGGGGATGCCGACACCGTGACTGAGGCTCGTACCGGGGACGTGTCCGGCTCCGCGCGGTCGGCGGGCTCGGGTCCGGACGGGGCCGACGACCGCGCCACCGTGGTCCGGCTGGGTGAAACAGCCCGCGTCGACGTGCCCGCGCCGGACGTGGGTTCCGCTCCCGCCGCACGGGTGGAGGCGAGGTCGGAGCAGGGGCGCCAGGCGGCCGCGCAGGCCTGGGACCTCTTCACCTCGGTGGTTGAGCACTACGGCCGAGACCGCACCGAGGGCGTGCCGCGCGGGACCGACGGCCGCCCGGGCGGTGAGGACGAACGCGAGTCCGGCTCCGAGCGCGGCAGGGGG
>NZ_KB912698.1:21057-27588 GCF_000383795.1 Saccharomonospora saliphila YIM 90502 | reverse complement strand
CGTGGTGGTCCCAGTGGGCGCGTTCGGCGGGAGCGGCGGCCTCGACGGTGACCTGCGAGGCCAGCACCCGGCCCGGCACCTGCTTGGCGTGCTCGGTCAGCCGCGCGGCCTCGTTCACGGCGTCGCCGATGACGGTGTACTCCAGCCTGCTGAACGCGCCGAGCTGCCCGGCGAACACCTGTCCGGTGGCCACGCCGATGCCGAGGTCCAGTTCGCCGCGCGCCGCCACGGCATCGCGGATGGTCCGCGCCGCGCACAGGGCGGCCCCGGCCGCGTCGGCATGTCGTGCGGGCGCCCCGAACACGCACAGCGCCGCGTCGCCCTGGAACTTGTTGACCAGCCCGCCGTGGGCGTCCACGGCTTCGACGACGTCGGTGAACAGCGCGTTGAGCCTGCGCACGACCTCCTCGGGCGGAGTGTGTGCGGCCAGCGCGGTGGAGTCGACCACGTCGACGAACAGGGCGGTCACCTCCCGCACGTCGCCGGAGAGCGAGATGCCGTGCTCCAGCACATGCCGGACGACGTCGTCCCCGACGTGCCTGCCGAACAGGTCACGCAACCGCTCCCGCTCGGCCAGCCCGGTGGCCAGATCGTTGACCGAGGCCTGGAGCATGCCGATCTCACTGGCGTCGTCGATGCCGATGGCGATGTCCCGGCGTCCCCGCGCGATGTCGTCGAGCGCGAGCCGTAGCCGGTGCAGGGGCGCGGCGACGGCCCGGGCGAGCAGGCCGGTGCCCAGCGCGCCGACCACGAGCCCGATCGCCGCGAGCGAGATCAACGTCAGGCGTGGCTCGTCCGTGCCGATGTCCGGAGGCAGCACGACGAACAGCACCCCGAACAGCGGGACCCCACCGGCGAGGCTCCAGGTGACGACGAGCCTGCGCAGCACGGTCGCGGGCAGGTGGCCGTCGTGGCGGTCCCTCGGCAGCGCGACGGGCAACGCGAGCGACATCACCGGCCGCGCGGTCCGCTCGGCGGCCAGGTAGGTCATGCCCACCGTCGCCAGCCCGCCGAGCACGATCGCCAGCACCACGCCCACCGCGTCGAGCCACGAGCCGAGCACCGTGGTGAGGACGCCGAGGGTGACCGCACCGCCCGCCCACAGCGTGCCGCTGACCACGGCGAGGTCGACGGGGACGCGCAGCGCCCTCGCCGCCTCGTGCGGGCCGGGCCTGCGGCCCGCGACGAACCACAGCACCGTGCGACGCTGGAGGAATCCCGCCCACACCGTGCCCACGGCGAAGGAGAGCAGCACGTAGCCGCCCGCGCAGACGAGCAGAATCCAGCGGTTGTCGCCGACCTCGGCGGGGATTCCCTGCACCAGCAGGACGAGCAGGACCAGTGCGGCGCCGCAGAAACTGGTGCCGAAGCCGATCGTGGCGAACCCGAACGTCGTGCGGAGCACGGTGCGGATGCGCGCGGGCAGGCGGCGGCGTGCGGAGATCCCGGTGGTCACCCGCAGATCGTAGGGGCGTGGGAGCCGCCTGCGTCATGCCCGCGTTCAGGACGCGCGGCGCCGGGCGCCCTTGCCTCCGGCCTCCCGGACCGCCTGCTCCAGCTCAGCACGGTTCATCTTCGAGCGGCCCTTGACGTCGAGTTCGCGCGCCATCCGGTCCAGTTCGCCCTTGGTCAGCTCGGAAAGTTCGCCGTCGGCCCGGCTTCGCCCGGCCCCGCCCGTGTCACGCGAGCGCGTGGCCGACTCGCGGGTGCCCTTCGCGGAGCCGGTGCGCCCCGCCTTGGACTCCTTGCGGGTCGAGCGGGCCGTTCCGCCGGACGTGGACCCGGCGGCGGTCCTGTCCGCCTCGCGCTCCCCGCCGGCCTCCCCGGTGTCCCCGGCGGCCTGTCCGGCACCCTGCCGGCGCCCCTCGACACTGCGGGACAGGGCCTCGAACAGGTCCACGACCTTCGTGGCCTCCCGGGGCTGCTCAGCGGGGGTGATCGTGCGGCCCGCGCGCTTGTCGTCGATCAGTTGCAGCACGCGCTCGGTGTAGGTGTCGTGGTACTCCTCGGGGTTCCACTCCTCGGCCATCGACTCGATCAGGCTCACCGCCATGTCGACTTCCTTCTCCCGGGCCTGCCCGGGAGCCGGGAGCTTGCTGATCTCCTGTTCGGGGACGCGGATGTCCTCGGGGAAGAGCAGGGTGTTGAGCACGAGCACGCCGTCGCCCGCGCGCACGGCGGCGATGTACTCCTTGCCGCGCATCACGAACCGCGCGATCCCCGCCCGGTTCGTCCGGGCCATCGCGTCGATGAGCAGGCTGTAGGCGCGGCCGAACTCCTCCTTGGCCGGAGCGAGCCAGTAGGTCTTCTGGAAGTAGACCGGGTCGATCTCCTCCAGGTCGACGAAGGCGTCGATGTCGATGGTCCGCGAGCGCCCGGGTGCGACCTCCTCCAGCTCCTCGGGCTCGATGAGCACGTACTCGTCGCCGCCGAGGTCGTAACCCTTCACGATCTGGTCGTAGGGGACCTCCTCACCGGTGCGCTCGTTGACGCGCCGGTAGCGGATGCGGTCGGAGGTGTCCCGCTGGAACTGGCGGAAGTGGATCGTGTGGTCCTGGGTGGCGCTGTAGAGCTCGACGGGCACCGTGACCAGGCCGAAGTTCAGCGCTCCACTCCAGATGGCTCGTGCCACGGCTCCTCCCGGCTCGTGTCGGCCCGCTACCGCGTCCGGTCACCCCACCCGGACGGTTCCCGTGTCTTCCGAGCATGCCCCAGCCCGTCATCGGGGGCCACTCGGGCGCGGGTCACCCGGCCTCGTCGCCGGGGCCGGTGCCGAGCGTGCCGAGTGCCGGGTCCCGCAGGCCGGGGGAGGCCCCCTCCCCGGCTTCGCGGTCGTCGCGCTTGATGAGCAGCCACTGCTCCTGAGTGGGGCTCTCACGGGTGCGGACCATCTCGAACGCGCCGCGCAGCCGGTGCCCGACGATCCAGAGGCGAAGGCGTCCGCCGACGAGCCCGTGTTCGACCGGTTCGTCGGCGAGATTGTCGAAGGTCCCCGAATCCCACACCAGCACCGTGGTCGCACCGCCGTCCGGGCCGCCACGGTTGGCGGGAGCCGTGGCGACGTCGTCGGTGCGGATGGCGAGCCGCTTGTCCCCGGGTTCGAGCGAGGGCTCGCTCGGGATGGCCCACGACACGAGCACACCGCCGATCTCGAGCCGGAAGTCGTAGTGCAGGCTCGACACGTCGTAACGTTCAATCACCCAGAGTGATCGTCTGTCGTGTGGCCGCCCGCCTCCCCGCTCGTCCTCCGAGTGTCGAGGGCGCGGTGTCGCAGCGCGTGCGTCCAGCGCGTCCTGATCCGCCATGCGGGCTGTATACCCGCACCTGAACTGCGGAAACGACACGACAGAGGGGCACGGCCGCCACACGCGGCGCCGCTCGACCGGACGGGGGACACCGGAGCCGCCCATCGAGGGACGGCGCCGGTTATCGAGATGCGCCCTTCAGTGCATCAAGACCGACTCTGGTGACGCACAGTCATGACTCGTTCGTGGTCAGAAGGGATCTTCCTCGGCGAGCCCGTCGCGCAGCTTCTTCAGCGTGCGCGCGAGCAGCCGGGACACGTGCATCTGCGAGATGCCGATGCGCTCGGCGATCTGCGTCTGGGTCATGTTGTGCACGAACCGCAGCGCGAGGATGGTGCGCTCCCGTTCGGGCAGTTGCTTGACCAGCGGCTGCAACGTCTCGTGGTTCTCCACGCCCGCCAGCGCGGAGTCCTCCTCGCCGAGCGTGTCACCGAGCGCGAGATTCTCGGTGTCGGCGGAGAGCACCTCGTCCAGCGACATCGAGTGGTAGGCGTTGCCCGCCTCCAGCCCCTCGAAGACGTCCTCCGGGTTCAGCCCGAGGTGCTGGGCGATCTCACTCGGGGTCGGCGCGCGGCCCAGTCGTTGCGAGAGCTGCGTGCTCGCGTTGTTGATCGACAGGTGGAGTTCCTTCAACCGCCGGGGCACGCGGATGACCCATCCCGTGTCCCGGAAGTGCCTGCGCACCTCGCCCATCACCGTGGGCACCGCGAACGAGAGGAAATCCGACCCGCGCCGCGGGTCGAAGCGGTCGACGGCGTTGATCAGGCCGACGCGGGCGACCTGGACCAGGTCCTCCTTCGCCACGCCGCGCCCGGAGAAGCGCTGCGCGATGTGCTCGGCCAGCGGAAGGTGCCCGGTGACGAGCTCCTGGCGCAGCTCGGCACGGCGCGGGTCGTCCTCGCCGAGTTCCACGAACTCCTCGAACAGCGGATTCAGGTGCTCGTAGTCGTCCGACGGGGTGCGCGATCCTTGAGTGGTCGATTCGGTCACGTAAAAGCCGGCTTCCGTTTCGCAAGCTCGATGTGGATCCAGTTGCGCTGCCCGTTCTGGCTGCCCGGTTCGGCCCAGGCCGAGGCCGAGTCGGCGAGCGTGGTCAGCACGCGCCAGCCGAACGAGGCGGTGCTCGGTGCCTCCGCGTCGCCGGAGGCGACCGCGCCCCGGAACAGCAGCTGGTTCTCGCTGATGGTGAATCGGCACACCATCGTGCTGCCCTCGACCGCGCGGGTGATCAACGTCGAGCAGGCCTCGTCCACGGCGAGCCGCAGGTCCGCGATCGCGTCGAGGTCGAAGTCCGCCCGCATCGCGATGCTCGCCGCGACGGAACGGATGATGGGCAGGTGAACCAGGCTCGCGCCGAGTCGTAGTTCGATGTCGTCCTGCGCGCCGACGGCGCCGGACGGCTGGTGGGTCTCGGCCACTGTCACCTCGGTGTCGTGCTGACCGTTCAAGATTCCCCGCTTACGGTAGTCGTCATCCGCCGTGTCGCCCTCAGTCGTGGCGCAGTATCGCGCCGAACCCCTCGGTGAGGTCTACTCTCTCACCCACATGGACGATGTCGGCGTCGACGGACGCCGCGGCGACGGGCAGCGCCTCGTCGGCGCGGACCCGGCCCGGCCGGTCGACGCCCAGAGTGGTCAGGGTCTCGGCCTGCGCGGCGAGCTGGGCCGGGTCGCCGGAGCCCGCGAAGACCTCGGCGTCACCGGGGTCGCCGACCAGCAACGTCTCGACGTTGTGCTCCCGCAGTGCGGTGGTGACGGCCTCGATGCCCTGCACGGCCAGGCCGGTTGGCTTCGACAGCGCGGCCGAGAACCGGTCCGCGGCGTCCTGCCTGCGCCGCCGGGTGGCCTCGGTGAGCAGGTCGTCGATCTCGGCGTTCAGGGTGTCCTCGCCGGAACCCTGGTGCCTGCCGCCCCCGGAGACCTCGGTCGCGTGCTCACGCACCGTTTCCGGGAGCGCCTCGATCAGCGCCTTGCGCGCCTCGGGCGCGCCCGCGGCGACCACGAGGGAAGCGCCGATGCGCCTGCCGACCGTGCCGACGTGGTCGGCGGCGAGTTCGATGTTCTGCTTCACCAGTTCCTCGGCGTGGTTCTGGATGGTGCGGTGCGCCCACGCGCCTCCGCGTGGTTTGTGCACGTGGTGCTCGGTCCCCTCAACCGTACGCGCGTCCACCACCCGGCCGAGCTCGTCGACGGCGGTGATGTCGGCGCCGACGCTGTCGGCGACGACCACGACGTGCGGCGGCGGCAGCTCGCCGTACTCGACCAGCGGAACGAGGTTCGGCATCGTCGACACCCGCGCGAGAGCACGCGCCGGCGCGTCGCCGAGCCGCTGGTCCAGCAGGACACGGTCGCCCGCCGCGATCAGTGCCCGGCCGCTGACACCCACGGGAGGCTCACTGTCGAACACCGCGGTTTCCAGCGCGGCGAGGGTCGCTTCCCCCGCGCCCTGCTCGGAAAGCTGCTCCCGCAGGTCACGCCACTTCAGCTCCAGCTGCTTGCCCGCGTCCTCGGTGTCGTGCGTGTCCTCGAAGTACACCGAGGCGAACGGGCCGTCTGCCGTGACCAACTCGCGCAACCTCGCAGTGTCCACTCGTTCCTCCCTCGTGCGACCACTCGTCGCCCACGACTACCCGGTAGGGGGGAGGTGAAACGTCCGGACGATCTTCGGCGGGGGTGCGGCGCGGTGATACCGGCCACCCTTTCGGGTGCGGGACTCCGATGTCGTCGGTCGCGTGCTTAAGGTCGGCCGACGTGAGTGCGGGATGATCTGGTGGCACGCGGTCCTGATCGCCGTGGCGGGCGTGTGGGCGGGAATGATCAACACGGTCGTGGGGTCCGGCACGCTGGTGACGTTCCCCGTGCTCGTCGCGCTCGGCTACCCGCCGGTGACCGCGACGACCTCGAACGCCATCGGCCTCGCGCCCGGCAGTATCAGTGGTGCCGTCGGCTACCGGCACGAGCTGAAAGGTCAATGGCGCAGGCTGCTGCTGTTCGCGCCCGCGTCGCTGGTCGGCGCGATCGGCGGCACGATCCTGCTGCTGTCGCTGCCGCCCGACGCGTTCGAGACGGTGGTGCCGTTCCTGGTCGGGCTGGCCGTGGTGCTCGTGCTCGTGCAGCCGAGGGTGGCGACGTGGGTGCTGAGCCGTCGCGAACGGCGTGGGCGGACCGCGCGTGACCCGGCCGGATCGGGCGCCGGCGCTGTGGAGGGCACCGGCTCGGCCGCCACG
>NZ_KB912698.1:8525-20957 GCF_000383795.1 Saccharomonospora saliphila YIM 90502 | reverse complement strand
GGCTCGGCCGCCACGGCGGCCGAGGGCGGCCGGGGCGGCACCGTGCTGCTGGTCGGCCTCGTCTTCCTGATCGGCGTGTACGGCGGCTACTTCACCGCCGCGCAGGGCGTGCTGCTGATGGCGGTGATGGGCATGCTGATGACCGAGTCGATCCAGCGGCTCAACGGCATCAAGAACGTGCTCGCCGCCGTGGTCAACGTCGTCGCGGGCGCGGTCTACGCCTTCGTCGCGCCGATCAGCTGGGCCGCGGTGGGCCTCCTCGCGGTCGGCTCGATCGTCGGCGGCCTGCTCGGCGCCAGGATCGGCCGCAAGCTCTCCCCCGTGGCGCTGCGCGCGGTCATCGTCGCGGTCGGCCTCGCCGCGATGGTCCACCTCCTGGCCCGCCAGTTCTAACCCCCTCCTCCCGCCCGCGAGTTGCCCTTTCCCGCTCGCGAGTTGCCCTTTCCCGCTCGCGAGTTGCCCGCTACTACGTGCGAGTTGCCCGTCCTGGCTCGGAAATCAGCCCGCCCGCGCATACGGGTGCCGCCGGCCCAGGGCGCGTGTCCCGGCGGGGCGGGGCTCCCGGCACACGGTCCCCGCTCCGCCAGGGCCACGTCGGCGCGACGGCGCGGTGCGGCCGCCTCAGCCCGGGAACGAGCGCGCGGCCGCGAGGAAGGCGTCGTTCTCCTCCGGCGTGCCGATCGTCACCCGCACGCCCTCACCGACGAACGGGCGCACCACCACCTTGTGCTCGAGCGCGTGCTCGGCGAAGTCCGCGGTGCGCTCGCCGAGCGGCAGCCAGACGAAGTTGGCCTGCGTCTCCGGCACCGCGTACCCGGCCCCGGTCAGCGCGTCACGCACCCGGACACGCTCGCGCACGATGTCGGCGCAGCGGGCGCGCATCGCCTCCTTGGCGTCCAGCGAGGCCGACGCGGCGGTCTGGGCCAGTGCGTTGACGCTGAAGGGGACGTAGACCTTGCGCACGGCCTCGATCACGGCGTCCGGGGCCACGGCGTACCCGACGCGCAGTCCCGCGAGCCCGTACGCCTTGGAGAAGGTGCGCAGCACGGCCACGTTGGGGCGGGTGCGAGCGAACTCAAGACCGTCCGGCACGTCCGGGTCGGTGACGAACTCGCGGTAGGCCTCGTCGAGCACGACGAGCACGTCGGAGGGCACGGTGTCGAGGAACCGGGTCAGCTCCTCGCGCCGCAGCGCCGTGCCGGTGGGATTGTTCGGGTTGCACACGAACACAACGCGGGTGCGCGGGGTGATCGCCTCGGCCATCGCGGGCAGGTCGAGCGCGTGGGCGTCGGTGACCGCCACCCGCACCGGGGTGGCGCCGGTGACCTGCGTGATGATCGGGTACGCCTCGAACGAGCGCCAGGCGAACAGCACCTCGTCACCCGGCTCGCACAGTGCTTGCGTGAACTGCTGGCACAGCGACACCGAGCCGCACCCCACCGCCACCCGCTCGGCGGGCACGTCCAGCTCGGAGGCGAGCCGGTCGACGAGTCCCCACGCGCCCATGTCCGGGTAGCGGTGCACCTCCGTCGTCGCCCGTGCCACGGCGTCGGCGACGCCGGGCAGCGGGCCGCCGGGCACCTCGTTGCTGGCCAACTTGATCGCCCCCGGGACGGTGCGTCCGGGCACGTAGGCGGGCAGTGCGGCGAGGTCGGCGCGGGTCGGCACGGTGGGGGACATGGCGGCTCCTGGCGCGTCGGGCGGCTGGCGGAAAACGTGTCGCGTCCAACCTATATCGCGCGCATATCTTGTGGCTCACGTTGACCTGGGGTGCAGTATCAGTGGTTGAGTGGACACATGACGCTGACGCACACCCTGGACTACGAGCGCGCCGACCGGCGGGGCCTGCGCCTGACCTACGCCGAACCCGAGGGGTCGGTGCGCGGCGGCGTCGTGGTGCTGCACGAGGTGGGCGGCGTGACCGAGGCCGCCGAGGCGCTGGTCACGTCGTTGGCCACGGAGGGCTGGCTCGCGGTGACACCGCACCTGCAGGACCTGGACGGCAGCCACAGCGGCCAGGACCTGCTCGGGGTCACCGACACCACGCTCGCGTGGCTCGTGGACGACCGCGGCCTGCGCGGGGACCTGCTGGGGATCGTCGGGTTCGATCTCGGCGGCACGGCCTCCCTCATCGTGGCGTCGAACCGGGAACTGGGGGCCGCCGTGAGTGTCGGAGGACGGGGCATCGGTGCGCCGGCATCACCGGAGTTGCCCGCGCTGGTGGAGATCGCGGGCGGACTGACGAGCCCGTGGCTGGGGTTGTACGGCGACGACGGGGACGAGGCCGGGCAGGCCGAGGTGGAGCGGCTCGCGGACGCGGCCTCCGCCGCGCGCGTGGCGACGAACGTGGTGCGCTATCCCGGTGTCAGTCACCGCTTCGACACCGACCCGGACACCGCGGCCCAGGCGTGGCAGCGCACCTTGGCCTGGTTCGACGCCCACTTGCGCTGACCTCCACCCGGTGAGCACAGGAGTCGGCGGCCCCGTCGACCCTGGTCGCGGAGATGGCGGCGCACATGTCGACGTGACCAAGGACGTGGCGTGCGCACAGGGTCAGTCGGCCGGGTGATGTCCTAGGCTTCGGCCATGAGTGCTGAGGCTGACGATCCCGAAGTGTTGTGGCGCCCGAGTGCCGAGGAGGTCGAGCGCACCCGTGTGGCCGACTTCCGCCGGTGGTTGCGCGAGCGGCGTGGGGTGGCGGTGGACGACTACGCGGGGTTGTGGTCGTTCTCCGTGGAGTCGATGCCGGAGTTCTGGTCGGCCGTGGCCGAGTACCTGGGCGTGCGCTGGCACGACCGGCCTACCACGGTCCTGGACGACGCCACGATGCCCGGCGCGCGGTGGTTCGCCGGCGGCACGCTGAACTACGCGGAGCACGCGCTGGGCGCCGACGTCGCGGGCGCGGCCAAATCCGACGACGACATCGCAGTGATCTTCGAGCGCGAGGACGGGTCCGGCGAGGAGCTGACCTACGGTGTGCTCCGCGCGCAGGTCGCGGCGATGCGCTCGGCCCTGAGTGACCTCGGCGTCAGCAGGGGCGACCGGGTGGTCGCGTTGGCGCCGAACTGCCCGCAGACGCTGGTGGCGTTCCTGGCCACCGCCAGCCTCGGGGCGACGTGGTCGTCGTGTTCGCCGGACTTCGGGGTGCGCGCGGTGGCCGACCGGTTCACCCAGATCGAGCCGACGGTGCTGGTCGCGGTGAACGGTTACGTGTACAACGGGCGCTCGTTCGACGTGCGGCCGACGGTGGAGCGGCTGCGTGAGGAGCTGCCGGGGCTGGCCGCCACCGTGCTCGTGAACTACGAGGGCGACGGGAGGATGCAGGGCGCGCTCGACTGGGACGCGCTGCTCGACGAACACGCCGGTGCGGAACTCGAGTTCGAGCCGGTGCCGTTCGACCACCCGCTGTGGGTGCTGTACTCGTCGGGGACCACGGGCCTGCCGAAGGGCATCGTGCAGGGCCACGGCGGGATCACCCTTGAGCACCTCAAGGCGCTGGCGTTGCACTGCGACCTCGGGCAAGGGGAGCGGTTCTTCTGGTTCACCACGACCGGCTGGATGATGTGGAACTTCCTGGTCTCCGGCCTGCTGGTCGGGTCGACCGTGGTGCTCTACGACGGCAGCCCCGGCTACCCGGACCTGCGGAGCCTGTGGCGGCTCGCCGAGCGGCACCGGGTGACCTATTTCGGCACGTCCGCGCCGTTCGTGCAGGGTTGTCTCAAGGAGCACCTGCGCCCGGCGGCGGAGTTCGACCTCTCGGAGATGCGTGCGCTCGGTTCCACCGGTGCCCCGCTCACGGTCGAAGGTTTCCGCTGGATCGCCGACGAGGTGGGCGAGCACGTGCAGATCGCCTCGGTTTCCGGTGGCACCGACCTGTGCACCGCGTTCGTCGGAGCGTCGCCGGACGTGCCCGTGTGGTTGGGCGAGCTGTCGTGCCGGAGCCTCGGCGCCGCCGTCGAGGCCTACGACGAGGCGGGCAACGCGCTCATCGACCAGGTCGGCGAGCTGGTGATCACCAAGCCGATGCCCTCGATGCCGGTGTTCTTCTGGAACGACCCGGACGGCACGCGGCTGCGTGAGGCGTACTTCGAGGAGTATCCGGGCGTGTGGCGGCACGGCGACTGGATCAAGATCACCGACCGCGGCTCGGCGATCATCTACGGCCGGAGCGACTCCACGCTGAATCGCGGCGGTGTGCGCATGGGCACGGCCGAGTTCTACCGCGTCGTGGAGAGCGTCGACGACGTGCGCGATTCGCTGGTGATCGACACCTCGGGGAACGAGGAGGGGGAGCTGCTGTGCTTCCTCGTGCTGTCCGAGGGAGCGTCGTTGGCCGACATCGAGCCGGGTCTGCGCGCGGAGCTGCGCAAGGCGCTCTCGCCGCGGCACGTCCCCGACAGGTTCGTGGTGGTCGACGCGGTGCCCAGGACGCTGAACGGCAAGAAGTGCGAGGTGCCGGTGAAGAAGATCCTCGCCGGGGCCGACCCGGACCGGGCCGTGAGCCGCGACGCCCTGGCCAACCCGGAGGCGCTGGACCCCTTCGTCGCCTATGTGGGGCGCGAATGACCTGGTCAGTGGATTGACGGGGGGTGGTTCGAAAGGCCCTGGCGGAGGCGTGTAGTCTATGGGCAGTGGTCGCGACCTGGGAGGCTTCGCCTAGTCTGGTCTATGGCGCCGCACTGCTAATGCGGTTGGGGGTAACCCCCCCTCCCGGGTTCAAATCCCGGAGCCTCCGCCGGGGCTCGGCCCCCGCCGAGCACCAGCCCGATCCGATCGGGTACAACTGAACACGATGCGCCCGTAGCTCAACGGATAGAGCATCTGACTACGGATCAGAAGGTTTGGGGTTCGAATCCCTACGGGCGCGCCACAACCCCAGGTCACACAGCCTGGGGTTTTTGTGTTGGCGCACTCGCCGCTGACGAATCGCCGACATCCGCTCCTTGCTTCACTCGGGAAGGGGCTCGACCGCCTCGCGCACCGCGTCCGGTAGGTCGCGCTACCAACCTCCCTCGTGCGCAGGACGGGCGGCCCGCCGCGGCCGGCCTGTCTGCTTTCTGTGGTCCGCGCCGACACCGTGGAGGGTGCGCCGGTCCCGGCGTCCCGCATGCGGACCGAGCGGCCGTAACACGGTGAGCGGTGGGGAGCGGTGACACTGTCGACCCCGGTCCCTCCTCCGCGGTGAGACGGTGTGAGCCTCCTTGTGCTCGAAGCATGACAGCGCACACGACGTCAGGGCCGGTGTCGCGGAGTCGAATCAGGCCGCCCGTCGGCTATTGGTCAGTTCGTCACGGGGCAGAACGGCCCTATGAGGTCCTCGGAACGAGGATTAGCGTGGAAGGCCGCACGACCTGTGGAGAGGAGTGTGCGCCATGTCCGAGGCTACGGATCTGCAACGGCAGATGTTCGAACACATCCGGAATCATGATTTTGAGGCACTGCGCGCGATCTATCATCCCGACTATGTCTACGCGGGTCCGGATGGCGAGCAGGAATCGGGACCCGATGGGGTGTGCGCGTCGCGGAGACCTATACGACAGCGTTTCCGGACCTCGATTTCGAGGTTCACGCCAGCCATGACTGCGGCGCTGGAACGGCGATTATGGAAATGACCGTGAACGGTACACACCAGCAGGAAATGGCTGGCGTCCAAGCGACGGGCAGACGCATCAGGGAGCCGTACTGCAACGTGGTCGAGGTGCGCGACGGCAAGATCTACCGTGAGCGGGACTACTTCGACAACCTGCACCTGATGCACCAGCTGGGAGCGGCGCCCCTCGCACAGCGCACAGGCGCGTGAGCCGGTGTGCCCGGCGATCCGGTCTCGTGAAAGCTTTTCGGCGGTCGCTGGAACGGATGCTCGATGGGTAGGTGGGAAACAAGGAAGGGTGGTTGACGGGGTCAGCGTGGCATGTCGTGGCAGGTGACAAGCTTGTCCGCAACGCACGACAGGCGGGACCAAGGATCGGCTGGGGGACTGTGTCCGTGCTGTTACTGACGAATTGCCAATAGTAGTCCTATGCTGGCTGCGTGGCGTCGCGACGGCAGTACGGTGAGATCCCCGGTTATCCGGAAGGCAGCGAGTTCGCCAGCCGCACCGAGTTGTCCCGAGCGGGCGTGCATCGGCCCTTACAGGGCGGTATCTCAGGCGCGAAGGACGGCGCTGACTCCATCGTCGTATCCGGCGGCTATCCGGACGACGAAGACTTCGGTGACGAAATTATCTATACCGGCCAAGGTGGACGAAATCCGGCGACCGGGCGTCAGGTCGCTGACCAAAAGTTGGAACGCGGCAACATCGGACTCGTTCGGAGTGAACTCGATTCTCGGCCTGTTCGCGTCGTCCGGGGAGCGCGTGGAAACGTCAACTTTTCGCCCGAGCGTGGGTTGCGTTATGACGGCCTCTTCGTGGTCACCGAGCACTGGCACGAACGCGGCCGAGACGGTTACCGGATCTGGCGATTCAGGCTCGTGAAACTCGCTGATGCCCGGCTAGCCTCCACGAGAGCAGTGCCGACCGACACTCGGCGTGCGAACGTGGTGAGCGCACGGATCGTCCGCGACAGAAGCGCGGTGCAGCAGGTGAAGGAGTGGTATGACTTCACCTGCCAGGTGTGTGGCCTGCGGTTGATGACAGCAGGAGGCCCGTACGCGGAGGGTGCGCATATTCGCGCGTTGGGAAGACCGCACAACGGGCCCGACCACGTGAGCAACATGCTGTGCCTGTGTCCGAACCACCATGTCCTCTTCGACACCGGTGCGATCTATGTCGACGAGGGAGGCCGGGTTGTCGACTCACTGACCGGGGAGATCGTGTCCAGACTACACACTGTGGACGGTCATGGAGTAAGGCCCGAGTACTTGCGGTACCACCGGGAACATACTTCGTCCACGCCCTGATTCCCGGCTGTACGCGGAATGTCCTCGCCGGATGATCCATACTGGACTGAGTCCGCCCGTGTGTCGCCCGATGTGGGCACTCGGCGCGCGGTGTGTTGATGTCCTCATTAGCGTCCGGACCCGGCGGCGCTGGTGCGTCGCCAGGGACGACAAGGAGGACTCATGATTCGCATTCGGCGCGTGTGGGCGAGCGCGTTCCTCGCCGCCGCGACGTTGCCGGTGGCGGCGGGAGTCGCTCAGGCGACCCCGGCCGAGTCGGCGGAACCGGTCGACAAGCCCCTCGCGACGCAGGAGGCACAACAGGTTCCCGCGGCCACCGACGAGGGCAAGACCCCGGCAGACGCCGACAAGGGCAAGGTTCCGGCTGAGGGCCAGGACGCGGAGCAGAAGCCCGCGACGAACGAGGAGAACGCCCAGCACCACGAGGCCGACGACGCTGAGAAGCCCGCCACCGACGACTCCGAGCAGCAGGGTCTCACCGAGAAGGAGAAGGAGCAGGCCGCGCTCGACATCAGCCAGCAGATGATGCAGCATCCGTTCGGCTTGTTCGGCGAAGCGTTCGGCACCGGGTCGGCGAACTCGCTCGCCGATCTCGGCGGGGGCGGCTTGCTGCCGCTTCCCGGTCTCTGACCGCCGACTGACACACCACGGGCGCCGGCACCGACCGGCGTCGTACCGCGCCTGCTCATTCTCGCGCACCTGCCTGCTGCGCGTGATGGAAGACGCCCCTCCCGGTGACCGGGCGGGGCGTCTTTCGCTGTTTGGGTGACGGCGGAGGCGGGTATGCGCCCACAAACCCAGTGCGGAGGAGGTGCACCGTGTCGGACGACGAGACGACGCCCCGCCGGGATGACGACGCCGAGACCGACGAGTCCCCGATCGAACGGTCCCGGCGCAGCCTCGACGAGGCCAAGCACGCCGCCGAACAGGACCGGCGCCTGGCCGAAGCACAGGCGGGTTTCGAGTCGATGCCGCTGGAGGACCCGCCGCAGCAGCGCACCGGCCACACGCCGCCGTGAGCGGAGCCGCCGGGAGCCGCGCGGACGTCAGTCCGTCGTGACGAGCCCGGCTGCTCGGGCGACCTCCCAGCCGTCCTCGTACATGTGCCAGCGCGTGATCAGCCCGTCGGTCACCGTCATGTGCATCGCGAACCGCGAGTGAATCGGACGTCCCGTCGCCTTCACGACCGAGTGCAGGCGGCCGAGGAGCACGACATCGTCGCCGTCGGTCAGCGTGTGGGTGATGTCGAAGCTCTCCCGGCTGAGCTGGTCGTGCAGGCGACGGAAGAACTCGCGCATCCCCTCGGGGGAATCGGCGTCCGGAATCCACGGGATGTCCGGAGCACCGGGGATGGCGAAGTCCACCGAGGGGGCGAACAACGCCGCCGCCCCGTCCAGGTCACCAGCGCCGTCCCTGCGGAAGACTTCCCGGACAACGTCCTCGGGAGTCGTCGTGGTCGTCATGTCGAGGTCAACTTCAGCGACGACGAGGCTATTCCGGGCCCGCTCGGCGTTACTGGGAGCTGGGTGGCCACCCCTCGCTGACGACGTTGCGACACGCGGCCCGCCGCCCGGACCGTGACCCGCACGGCTTGTCCCCGCGTAGGACCATAGTGCTTGCGATGGGATTATAATGCTTGCATGTCGATCCCTCGGCGCTGATCGAGTTCCTGGCAGGTCGCGACACCATCGCCGACAAGGTGCGGGAGAGCGGCGTCGGGCAACCGTGGGCCGCGCCGCATGCGATCGATCTGGAATGCGCATCGACGTTGCGCGGGCTCGTCCGAAGGAGCAAGCTCTCCGCCGATGAGGCTGCGCGTGCGCTCACGCTGTTGCGGCGGATGCGACTGCGCCGGTTCGAGCACGACCTCCTGCTCCCTCGGGTCTGGGAACTCCGGCACACCATGTGGCCTTACGACGCCGCGTATGTCGCGCTGGCAGAGCTCCTGGACGCTGAGCTGCTCACGGTGGACACGAAGTTCGAGCGCGTACCCGGTCTCCGTTGCGTGGTCCGGTGCCTGCGGTGATCCGACGGTGCCGCCCATCCGCGAGGGCATCGGCAGTCTCGCCGGTTCTCCCCCTGATCCGGTGACGCGGCCGGTGCTGTGGTGCTTCCTTGGCAGAGAACCCGGCATTCAGGCGCAAGGAGGCACCGGACATGACAGCGTTGACGCGCCGTGTATTCGTCGCGGCGACCGCGTTCCTGCTCGCCGCACTGGCGGCACCGGCCACCGCGACCGCGCAGACGGACGGCGGCTCGGGGCCCTACCCGGCACACTACGAGACGACGTTCACCTTGCCCGATCACACCATCTACCGGCCCGACACGCTCCCCGACGAGCCGATGCCCATCGTGGCCTGGGGCAACGGGGCCTGCCGTGCCGACGGAACCTGGTTCGAGAACATCCTCACCGAGTTCGCCTCGCACGGATACCTGGTCATCGCCAACGGCGAGCCCGGCGGCTCGGGCTCGACCGACTCCGACATGCTGATCGAGGCCGTCGACTGGGCCGTCGAACGTGACTCGCGGCCGTGGAGCGAGTACTGCGGCAAGCTCGACACCGACAACATCGCGGTGATGGGCCAGTCCTGCGGCGGGATCGAGACCATGGAGGTCGCCGACGACCCGCGCATCGCCACCACCGTGATGTGGAACAGCGGGTTGTTCAGTTCGCTCGACAAGCGGCTGTTGGGCGGCCTGCACGCGCCGATCGCGTACTTCATCGGCGGTCCCGAGGACATCGCCTACGACAACGCCATGGACGACTGGGACCGCCTGCCGAGCGACTTGCCCGCGTTCATGGGCAACCTCGACGTCGGCCACTACGGCACGTTCGCCGAGCCCAACGGCGGTGAGTTCGGCCGGGTGGGGGTGGAGTGGCTGGACTGGCAGCTCAAGGGCGAGCTGAGCGCGCGCGCCCAGTTCGTCGGCGCGGACTGCGGGCTGTGCGGCACCGAGTGGGACGTCCAGCGGAAGAACCTGTCCTGACAACCGTGTTCCGGCCTGTCTGGCCACGACGAGAGCGGCCGGATTCCGACGCCCCGGTGCCCTCCGCCCGCACCGCGGAGGGCGTCGCGGCTTGAGCCGCCCGCTGTCGGCTCGGGTGTGGCCCGGCGAGATTTCATCGCCGGCCTGTGTTCCCGGTCGCGCGCTCGAAATGGTTTCGAGAACTATTGTTTTGCCTGATGAATATCGTTTCAGGGGTTCCCTGGATGACGATTGTTGCGTTACCGTGAACCGCCGGTGACGCGCATCACCATTGTTTGTTCTGTGTGGCCATGATTGGAAGGGAAATTTCACGAAGGCCGACGACGGGACGCTATGGGAGCGCTTCCAGTTCAGTGCCGTTCCGGCGTCGGATGCCGGGTGGTGTGCGTTCACCGCGACACTGTCGGTGCAGGGAAGGACCTTCGACGATGAAGAGGACGCTTTCACTACTGGCCGCGACGCTGCTCGCGATGACCGGCCTTGCCGGGGTGGCCTCGGCGCACGGGTCGGCCACCGACCCGCCGTCGCGCAACTACGGGTGCTGGGAGCGGTGGGGCGACGACTTCCAGTCGCCCGACATGGCCACCGAGGACCCGATGTGCTGGCAGGCGTGGCAGGACGACCCGAACGCCATGTGGAACTGGAACGGCCTGTTCCGCGACGGTGTCGGTGGCGATCACCAGGGCGCCATTCCGGACGGTCAGCTGTGCAGCGCCGGGCAGACGAGCAACGGCCGGTACAACTCGATGGACGCCGTCGGCGAGTGGAAGGCCGTCGAGCGGGACAACGATTTCACGGTCAACGTCTACGACCAGGCCAAGCACGGCGCGGACTACTACCACGTCTACATCACCGAGCAGGGCTTCGATCCCCTCACCCAGGAACTGGGCTGGGGTGACCTGGAACTGGTGACCGAGGTCGGCCCGAGGCCGCCCGCCAACAACACGTCGTTCGACGTGGACGCCGGGGACCGCACGGGCCGCCACATCGTGTACACGATTTGGAAGGCCTCGCACATGGACCAGACGTACTACTTCTGCAGCGACGTGATCTTCTCCGGTCGCTGATGGTCCGCGTCACCGCGTGATGCCATTCGGGGCTCCTTTCCCGTCTCGGATGCGGGGAAGGAGCCCTCCACGGCACGGCGACACACAAGGGCGTCGTCGGAGTGGGGGAATGCGGGCGCACGAACGGGTTCACACACTGTGCGTGGCGGAGTCTCCTGGTTACGGTCGAGTCGCATCCGGTGGTGCGAAACCCACTCTTGGTGCGAATTCTCGGATTGCGCCTCGGCGAGAACGAAGGGACCCGGTCATGGCGAAGCGTTTCCCGGTGGTCGCGGCCGCGACCCTGTTGATACTCAGCGGCAGCGTCGGCACGGCCTCCGCGCACGGCTCCGTCACCGACCCGCCGTCGCGCGTCTACGGGTGCTACGAGCGCTGGGGTGAGAACCACCAGTCGCCCGACATGGCCACCGAGGACCCACTGTGCCACCAGGCGTGGGAGAGCAACCCGAAGGCGCTGTGGAACTGGAACGGCCTCTACCGCAACGGTGTGGACGGTGATCACCGGCGCGTCATTCCGGACGGCCAGTTGTGCAGTGCGGGCCGCGCTCAGGACGGCCGTTACGCGGCGTTCGACGCCGTCGGCGAGTGGAAGGCCGCCGAACGGCCGAACGACTTCACGATCAACGTCTACGACGGCGCGCGACACGGCGCCGACTACTACCGCGTCTACATCACCAAGCAGGGCTTCGACCCGACCCTGCACCCGCTCGGATGGGGTGACCTGCGGGTGGTCGCCGAGTCGGGCCCCGCCGAACCAGCCGAGAACACCGAGATCACGGTGAACGCGGGCGATCGCACGGGGCGCCACATCGTGTACACGATCTGGAAGGCCTCGCACATGGACCAGACGTACTACTTCTGCAGCGACGTGATCTTCGAAGGGCGCTGAGCACGCCCGGCCCCGCGATGGTGTTCCTGCCACGACCGCACCCGGTGCGCCGAACGCCGTTCACGGCGCCGACAGCGCGGGGCCGTGGCGCAGGCCCGTCAGGGCGATCTCCAGGCACCGGGTGGCGGCCGGTTCGGGGCTGTCCAGCTCCACCAGACGCCCCAGGGCCAGCACTGGTCGATCACGCTGACGCAGGACGGCACGGTCGCCACCACCGCGACCGCGGTGTTCGGCACGGGCCGTCCCACGTGGTCGGCCACGGAGATCGCCCGGCCCGACGTCGGCGCGCCCGAGGACGTCCCGGTGCGTCCCTCGCCCGGGCACGTCGCGTTCGTGGACAACTACGAGATCCGGTTCGTCGAGGGGGCGCTGCCCGACGGGGTCTCCACCGCCCGGCCGGATTCCACCACGACCCTGTGGGTGCGCGACGCGCCCGCCCGGCCGCTCGACCACACGGCACTGGCGGCCCTGCCCGTCACCGCCACCACGAGATCGCGGCACGCCCATGCGGTGAAACCACCCAGGGTCACTTCCACGGCGGCGTCGTTTTCGGCATTGCCGAGCAGGCGGTTCGCCAGGCGCAGCGCG
>NZ_KB912698.1:3966-8425 GCF_000383795.1 Saccharomonospora saliphila YIM 90502 | reverse complement strand
GGCGTCGGCGTGGGCGTGGGTGACCTCGGCGCTGCGGCGCGCCAGGTCGGCGACCGCGTCGAGGCCTGCTCCCGCCAGAGCCACCGGGGCGACGCGCATGGCCCCGCCGTTGCCGAACGAGCCCTGGGCGAACACCGCGCGCGTGGCCTGCCGCCACGGTGTTCCGGCGACGATCAGCTCGAACGTCCGCACCACGCCGCCGCCGTAGCCGCGCCACGGCTCGGCCCGCCACGCCTCGGCGAGTTCGCGGGCCAGCACGTCCTGGTCGAGGCTGTCCTGGTCGAGCCCGTCGTGGTCGAGCCCGTCGTGGTCGAGCGCCGTCGCGTCGGTCGCGCCGGGGGATCGGCGGTGCGCCAGGTGTCTCGCCAGTACCAGGGCGAGCGCGGTGTCATCGGTGTGCCGCAGCGGTGTCCGGTCGCGCTCGACGGCGACGATGTCGGCATCGGAGACGTCGGCGATGCCTTCGAACGGAGAGCCGAGGCAGTCGCCGAGCGCCAGACCGAACAGCGATCCTCGCGCCTTGTCCCGCCGCACTTCGTCGCCGCGCACTGCCCCTCCCCCGTCCCGGACGCCGTTCGTATCCAGCCTGGCACGGCCGCGCCCGCGCGGTGAAGGATTCCTTACCGCGCGGGCATCACGGTCCCCACGCCCAGTCCCCGCACGGCGAGCGAGCGCCGTCGGCGCGATGATGGTCCCGGCGGCGGGGCCGGGTGTCCCGTCGCGTTCCGAGCCGCCGAGCGCACCACGAGAGGAGTGGAACTCGTTGTCCGAGCTGAAGGAGCCGTTGACGCGAGGGCTGGCCCAGCTCTGGGACCTCGACGAGGTGATCTGGGAGGGCGATACCGACTATCAGCACGCCGTGATCGCGCGGACGTCCCAGGGTGTCGCGCTGTTCTGCGACAACGACCCGCAGAGCACGGAGCTTGCCCAGCGGCACTACCACGAGGCGCTGCTGGTGCCCGCTCTCCTGCTCGCCGACCGGGTCGAGAGAGTGCTCGCGGTCGGTTCCAGCGAGGGCGTCATCAGCCAGATGGCGGTCGAGGCGGGCGCGGCGCACGTCGACCACGTCGACATCGACCGCGAGGTCGTCGAGCGGTGCGCGCTCCACCTGCCCTACGGCTACAGCGCCGACGACCTCGACCGCGCCGTGCGCGGGGACGGGCCGGTGTCCATGCACTACGCCGACGGCTGGGAGTTCGTGCGCAGGGCGGCGTCCTCCGGCGAACCCGGCTACGACGTGATCGTCGCCGACCTGCCCGGGGAGCGGGAGGACGCCGCGCAGCACAACCGTCTGTTCGGCACCGAGTTCCTCCGCCTGTGCGCCTCGGCGTTGCGTGAGGGCGGTGTGGTGACCTCCCAGGTCGGCTGTCCCACGCTGTGGTTGAACGACATGCTGCGGCGCGCCTACGACCGGTTCACCGACGTCTTCGGCACCGTCTTCTACTACGGCTCCGACGAATTCGACTGGGCCTTCCTCACCGGCCGTGCCGACGCGGTCGCCGACCCGGCCACGCGCATGACCGAGCGGTTCCCGGAGATCTCCTATCGCCCGCGAACGCTCGACGCGCAGGCGCTGGCCGCGAACAGCGTGCTGCCCTACACCATCCGCAGGGACCTGGCCGCCGACCGCACCTGACTCACGTGGACTCGACCGGTACGGGTGACACTCGTCGACGACGCGGTTCCCGGCCGATGCGCGCGGTCGAGACCGGTGTTTTTTCGGCTGGTGCGGACCAGGTGTGGTCCCGGCCGGTGGGCCGGCGTCACGGGTGCCCGTGCCGGTCGTCCCACGTCACCGCGGTGACCAGGCACCACAGCGCGGCCACGGCCAGCGCCCCGGCGAGCACGGCGGGCCACCACTCCGACATCGTTCCCGCGAGGAAGACCTGCACGCCCGCCGTGCCGCCGAACGCGGCGGCGAGCAGGAACAGCACCCCCCGGGACAACGCCCGCCGCGGTACCGGGCGCGGGGCGATACCGTCGTGCGCGGACCGTCGTGGCATCGACACCACCTCCTCGGTGTGCCTCACCGGGAGTATCGCGGGGGCTCTCGCGAGGGTTACGTCGCTGCGGTTCACACCATTCGAACATGAGCTACGCCACAGTAAGGACGCACGTCACAAGGGGCTGCGCCCATCCTGGTGTGACACATAGAGTCCGTCTGACAAATTTCGCCTGTGAGGCGGGCTTCCGACTCCGTGACCAGCGCCGCCGTGCCGTGGTCGACGGCGAGTCACCGTATTGACTGATGCTCGCGCGACTGCATAGCCTCCATGCGCAGCGTCGGCTCGGTGCGGGGTCGCGCGAGCGGACCACCGGGTTGGGGGCCCAAACGGAACAGTCGCTGAAAGGGCCTTGAGCGCGTTGTTGAACACGAAGACCGCCTCACGCCGTGGGCGTGCGACGATCCGCACCCGGGTGCTCGCGATCGCGTTCCTGCCCAGTCTCGTCTTCTTGCTCGCCGGGTCGGCGCTCGCGGGTTACCTGATCTACGACTCGGTTCAGGTCCGGTCCTTCGCCACCAAGGTGCACGATGCCGCCGAACCGGCGGGCCGCTTCTTCGCCGCCGTGCGTGAGGAACGGCGCCTGACGCTGCAGGAGCTGTCGGACTCGCGTTCGCTGCGCGCGGAACTCCAGCAGACCCGCGCCGCGACGAACGCCACCGCGCAGGAGCAGAGCAAGGCGCTCGAGGACATCGGCGGGGACGCGCCCGCGAACGTCGCGGAGAGCATCGTCCGTACCCAGCGTCAGGTCAGCGCCCTGCCGGAGTTCCGGGAGCGGGTCGACAGCGGAGACGTCTCGCTGCAGGAAGCCTACGACTTCTACAACCGGATCATCGACGAGTACACGGCCGGGCTCAACGGTGTCGCCCAGGAGACCCCGAGCGCCGAGACCGCCTACAAGCGGCTCATGGCGATGCCGCTGTTCACCAGTTCCGATTCCATGTCGCGCGGTGACGCGCTGGCCTCTGCCGGAATCGCGAGCGGCGGACTGACCGAAGAGGAGTTCCGCAGCTACATCAGCCAGGTCGGTGCCTACCACTCCGCGCTGCGGCAGGCGGAACCGAACATGATCCCGGCGGTGCGCCAGCAGTACGAACAGCTGGTGAGCAGTCCGGCGTGGAAGACGCTGACGACGGTCGAGAACGCCTTTCTGCGGGGCAACCAGACCAACCTGCCCGTCCCCGAAACCGAGTGGCGCACGGCGGCGGCCGAGGTCAGCACCGGGCTGTGGAACCTCTACGTCCAGCAGAGCACCAGCGCGACGAATCTCGCGCTCGACGAGGCCGAGGACCAGCTCACCACGTCGGTGCTCGCGGCGGTCGGCGTGCTGCTCGTCGCGGCGGCGGCGTTCTTCATCGCATGGCGGCTGTCGAACGGGCTGATCAAGCGGCTCACCTCGCTGCGCGCCGAGACACTGGACATCGCCGAGGAACGGATGCCCCGCGTCGTCGAACGCGTCCGCGGCGGTGAGTCCGTGGACCTGTCCACCGAGGTGTCGTACCTGGACCATGGCGACGACGAGATCGGACAGGTCGCCGACGCGTTCAACAAGGCCCAGCAGACCGCCATCGCCGCGGCCGTCGACGAGGCCAAGACCAGGGAGGGCACCAAGCGGGTCTTCCTCAACATCGCCCACCGCAGCCAGGTGATCGTGCACCGGCAGCTCCAGGCGCTCGACGCCGCCGAGCGCAAGCAGGAAGACCCCGATCAGCTCGACATGCTGTTCCGGCTCGACCACCTGTCGACCCGCGCCCGCCGCAACGCCGAGAATCTCATCATTCTCGGTGGCGAGCAGCCCGGCAGGCAGTTCCGCACCCCGGTCGCCATCAGCGATCTGGTGCGGGGCGCGACGGCCGAGACCGAGGAGTACAAGCGGGTCACGATGGGCAAGCTTCCCGCCACGGCCGTCGCGGGGCCCGTGGTCGGCGACCTTGTCCACCTGCTCGCGGAGCTGATCGACAACGCGACCTCCTTCTCCCCACCGCAGTCGCGGGTGGAGGTGCGCGGCGAGCTGGTCGGCCGGGGCGCGGTGATCGAGGTCGAGGACCAGGGCATCGGCATGGAGTCCGAGGAGCTCGACCGGCTCAACGAGATGCTCGGCAACCCGCCCGACTTCAGCTTCATGGCGCTGTCCGACGAGCCCAGGCTCGGCCTGTTCGTCGTCGCGCGGCTGGCCGCCAAGCACGGCCTCACGGTGACGCTGCGCGACTCCGCCTACGGCGGGACGCGGGCCATCGTGCTGGTGCGTTCGGACCTGCTCAGCGAAATCTCGGACAAGGGCAAGTCCGGTTCGGCGAGCGCGGAGGACGACCCCCGCGACCAGGCGCTCCCGGCGATCAGCCGCAGGCCCCGTTCGTTGCCGAAGGCACCCGCGGGCCAGGTCAACGGCTCCCACGACGCGCCCGGTCTGCCCACGAACACGGGCCTCGCGGGCGCCGGGGCCGCGACACCGGGCG
>NZ_KB912698.1:0-3866 GCF_000383795.1 Saccharomonospora saliphila YIM 90502 | reverse complement strand
CAGGAACCGCTCCGTGTACAGGGACTGCTCGGCGGTATCGACGTCGATCCGACCGCCCTCGACGGCCTCGAGCGCGCGCAGGTGCAGCAGCTGCCGCGGGAAGTCCCACTCGTACAGCGCCCTGCCCCGCGTCGATTCCCTCGTGGCACTGCAAGCGGATCAACGGCAACCCGAGCGCCTCGGACAACCGGCGGCGCCCGAGAGCACCGACCGCGCCCGCTCAGCGGCCTCGGACAGCGGGCACTCGGCGCTGACGGTGCGGGTGGCCGCGGGCACGGGGTGCAGTCGCAGCACGACCTCGGCGAGCAGCGCGAACGCGCCGTAGGAGCCGTGCAGCAGCTTCGCGAGGTCGTAGCCCGCGACGTTCTTGATGACATGCCCTCCGGTGCGGGCCACGGTGCCGTCGGCGAGCACGACGGTCGCGCCGATCACCAGGTCCCGCATCGATCCGTGGGCCAGCGCCAGCGGCCCCGCGTCCGCCGTGGCGATCAGCCCGCCGACGGTGGCGCCCCGCCGCACCCGGGGCGGGTCGAACGCCACCCGCTGGCCGTGTGGTGCCAGCTCCTCCCGCAACTCCCGCAGGGGCGTACCCGCCCGCACGGAGACCGTCATGTCGGCGGGGTTGTAGGCGAGCACACCGCTCATCCGGCTCGTGTCGAGAACGGCGGGAGTCGGGCGCACGGCATCGCCCCATCCCGTCGCCGTCCCGGCCCCCCGGATGTCGAGGGGGCCCGCCGTGTCGGCCACCGCCTCGGCCGCGGTGCGCAGATCGGTGGGTGCCAGCATCGTCGCCGTCATAGCCGCTCGATCACCCCGGCCTCCTCGAGCGGGTGCGGTCGGTACCGCCCCGGTGCCTCGCCGCAGAGGCGTGGCGTGGGCAGTAGCTTGCCCGGATTGCACAGGTGCTCGGGGTCGAACGCGGAACGGACCCGGTCCATCGTGGCGAGGTCCGTCTCACCGTACATACGGGGCATCGAGCACGCCTTGTCGGTGCCGATGCCGTGCTCACCGGACAACGACCCGCCCAGCTCGACGCACAGTTCGGCGATGCGCTTGGACAGTTTCTCGGCGCGGTCCTGCTCGTCGGCCGCTTCGCTGTAGAGCACCAGCGGGTGCAGGTTGCCGTCCCCGGCGTGGAAGACGTTGGCCACGCGCAGTCCCTCCTCCGCGCCCATGTCGGCGATGCGGCCCAGCACCTCGGCGAGCCGGGTGCGCGGCACCACGCCGTCCTGCACGATGTAGTCGGGGCTGATCCGGCCCATCGCCGCGAAGGCGGCCTTGCGGCCCTTCCAGATCTTCGCGCGCTCGGCGGTGTCGCCCGCGATGTGCAGCCTCGTGCAGTGGTGCCGTTCGCAGATTTCGGTGACCCGCTCGAACTGGGTATCGCACTCGGCCGAGGGCCCGTCGAGTTCCACCACGAGCGCGGCGGCGGTGCCCAGGGTGTACCCGGCCTGCACGGCTTCCTCGGCGGCGCGGATGGCGAGCGTGTCCATCATCTCCACGGCAGCGGGCACGATCCCCGCCGCGATGATGTCGCTGACCACCTCACCGGCCTCGCGGATCGAGTCGAAGTCGGCCAGCAGCGTGCGCACGGTCTCCGGCACGGGCAGCAACCGTACGGTGATCTCGCACGCGATGCCGAGGGTGCCCTCCGAGCCGATGAACACCCCGCGCAGGTCGGGACCGAGTTGCTCGCCGGTGTCCCCGCCGAGGGTGACGACCTCGCCGTCGGGCAGCACGACCGTCATCTCGAGCACGTGGTTGGTGGTGAAGCCGTACTTGAGGCAGTGCGCGCCGCCCGAATTCTCCGCGACGTTGCCACCGATGGTGCAGACCTGCTGGCTGGACGGGTCGGGCGCGAAGTACAGCCCGTGCGGCGCGGCGGCGGCCGTGATGTCGAGGTTGGTCACGCCCGGCTGGAGCGTCGCCCGCCGGTCGAGCGGGTCGACGGAGAGCACGCGGCGCATCCGTTGCAGGGAGATCACCACGCCGTCGGCGACGGGCAGCGCACCGCCGGACAGCCCGGTTCCCGCGCCACGCGCGACGAAGGGCACGCCGTGCTCGTGGCACACGCGGACGGCGGCGGCCACGCCCGCGGTATCGGTGGGCAGCACCACGAGTGAGGGCGCCTGCCGGACCCCGGTGAGGCCGTCGCACTCGTAGCTGCGCAGGCCCACGGGGTCGGAGATCACGCCTTGCTCGCCGACCGCGCCCACCAGCGCGTCGACGACCGTCGACCCGAGCATACGCCTCCACCTTTCCACTTCACGGAACCGTGCTACCGCAGTAAGGAAGGACACGCTCCTAGGGAAAACGGTACATCGCCGGTGTGCGGGGTCAAGGCCGTCCGGTGAGTCAGTGACGAAAAGGTGCACCTATGGCGGCACTCGTTCACCGGTCGCGGTGCAGGCGGGTCCGTACGCGACGCCGCTCACCTCTCCCCGGGGCGTGTCGCCGTCGACCCGGGCGGCAGAGGGTGTTACCAAGGAGACCATGAGCTGCGCGGACTGCCGGATGGGTCTCGACCACTGCCACGGCACGCTGGTACGGCATGCCGACGGCGTCGTCGAGTGCACCGACGCGGGTTGTGTCGCCACCGAGGTCGTGCGGCACACGCTGGTCATCGAGTGCGAGAGCGTCGAGGGCGGCTGCTCGTGCGCCGCCGACCCCGCCGACGGTCACCGCGAGTTGCCGCGCGCCTCGTGACCCGACTCGGCGGGGCTACGGGCGAACGCAAGGCTGAAGTGGTCGAGCGTGGCGGGCAGCCGGTCGTGGGCGTCGCGCCGCCGCAGTGAGTGTGGCGCGCGCAGCCGGTAGTTCCCGCCCCGCAGGAGTTCGGCCAGCGTCGCGCTCGCGAGCAGCAGGACCAGATGCTGCCCCGGGCACTGCCCCGGTCCCGCGCTGAACGGCACGAGCCCGGGGTAGCCCTCGACCGCGCCCGGCACGTCACCCTCCGGCACGTCACCCTCCGGCACGGCATCGCCCAGCCAGGCGGCGGGCCGGAACCGGTCCGCGAAGGGCACCAGTTCCGGGGCGCGATGCAGGTACGGTGCGAACGCCACGAACAGCGTCCCGGGCGGGAGCACCTCGCCGTGCCACGACGTCGCCGTGGTGCTCTCCCGCAGCAGCACGGGGGTGGTCGGCCACAGGCGCACCGCCTCGAGTACGCAGGCCCGCACGAACGGGAGCCGGTCGTCGGCCTCGATCTCCGCGCGCGCTCGCACGGCCGCCTCGCGATCGGTGGCCAGCAGTGCGAGCGTGCGCAGGGTCGCCATGCCCGCCGCGTCGAACGCGAACAGCCAGTGGGGCACCTGCCCGTGTGGGTGGACGCCCGTGTCGGCGCCGTGCTCCGCGACCACCGCCGCGAGGCTGCCGGGTTCGGCGCGACGGAGGTGCGCGGCCAGCCGGGCGTGGAACCGTTCCCGCCGCCGTGTGGACCGGCGCGTCAGGAACGCCCAGTTGCCGCGCGAGCGCAGAGCGGCAAGCTGGTCGGTGAGCACATCGTCGTCGCGGGCGTGGTCCCCGAGGACGACGCGCCGCACGATCCGCCACCAGGCCACCGCGAAGGCGTCCCAGTCGAGGGTGGAACGGCCGTCGAGCAGCGCGGCCGTCTCCTCCCGTACGACCCGGGCGAAGTGGGGGGCCAAGGTGTGCGTGTCGTGCCCGCTCTCCAGGACCGCCTCGTTGAACCGGCGGCGCGGCGCGCGCACGGGCATCGGGCTGGCCAGGACCCCATGCGGCTGGAAGTGCGCCAGCGCGGCGCGCTTCTCCCGCGTGGCCGGGGTGAACGGGGACGGCGTGCGGGTGAGAACCCGGCCCACGTCGTCGGGGTCGAGCAGCACGGCCACCCGCCGCCCGGGGATGCG
>NZ_KB912697.1 GCF_000383795.1 Saccharomonospora saliphila YIM 90502 | reverse complement strand
CACAGCGCCCGGTACAGCGTCTCGGCCGGGCCGCGCAGCTCGGTCGTGGTGGCCGTGGGGTGGTCGACAGGGACGGTGCCGTCCGGCGGCGTGCGGGTGACGACCGGACGGTCCGGTCCCAGGCGCACGGTCCACTCGTCGCCGGTGTCGTCGGCCCGCACCCGCAGCGTGTGCGCGGTCTCCCACCGCAGGCGCCGGGAGCGGACACCGAAGCAGGCCAGAAGCTCGTCGATGCCGTCGGCGGCGAGTGCGGGATCGACCGGGGTGGCCGTCCCGGCGGCGCTCTCGGCATCGATGCGGTGCACCGTCGTCTCGTGCGCCTGGCGGCGGGCCCAGTGCTCGCGCGCCGACGGGGCCGCGAGGAAGGTCCAGCACGTCAGCTCCGCCGGGGCCTCCCGCAGCGCGGAGGCGAGCACGCCCACCCCGTCGGTGAACCACGACAGCAACGCCGAGTCCTCGGACGGAACCGCCTCGCGGTCGAACCATTCCTCGTCGACGGCGACCGGCTCGGAGTGGCCGGTGGTGACGTACATGGTCGCCCAGCGGTGCACATCGCCGGTGTGGCGCACGAGGTCGCGCACCCGCCAGCCGGGGCAGGTCGGGACCTCGGCGTCGAACCCGGCCGTCCGCGCGGTGCCGGCCAGCCGCTCTCCCGCGTCCTGAAGGGCGTTCACCCAGTCGATCACATCCACGCGGCGAGTATGTCAGTCCGTCGTGCCTGCCGGTTCCGGCACGACCTCGGCCGTCAGGCGCCGGAGGCCACCAGCGCACCCGCGTCGCGGACGTGCGCGGCCAGCGCCGCGAGCACGTACTCGGCGTCGCGGTGGACGCCCCGCAGGGTGTTCGACGCGAAGGTGCGCTGAAATTCCAGGCCCACGTAGGCCAGGCCCGGGTGCGTGGTGGACAGTCCGCCCGTGTGCCGGGGAAGTCCGTCCGCGAGCGCGCCCAGTGGCTCGAGATAGGCCAGATCGGGGCGGTAGCCGGTGGCGAAGAGCACCGTGTCGACCCGCTCGTGGGTCCCGTCCGGCCAGACGACTCCGTCGTCGGTGAAAGCGGTGAACATCGGGCGGCGGCGCGGGTGGCCCGACTCGATCGCGGCACGATAGGCCCCCGTGTCGAGCACGAGAGTGCCGGGCACGAGCGGTGCGAGCCATTCCGGTGGCAGCCGGTCGAAACCGGTGTGGTCCAGCCAGTAGTGCAGGTCCCGCCCGCCGTGGCGCTGGGGCAGGAAGCGCAGTGGCGCGCGGGAGGCGAGGGTGACCTCGGCGACCTCGGCGAGTTCCACGCCGACCTGCACGGCGGAGTTCCCGCCGCCGACGACGACCACGCGTTGCCCCGCGAACGGTTCCGGCGTGCGGTAGTCGGCCACGTGCGCCGTCCGCCCGGCGAAGTGGTGCCGCCCGGGCAGGTCGGGGACGACGGGGTTGCCGAAGGAACCACTGGCGGCGACGACACCGCGAGCCCGGTGGCTGCCGACACCGTCGGTGTGCGCGACGAACCCGCCGCCGTCCTCCGCCTCGACGGTGGTCACGCGCGTGCGCACGCGGATGTCGGCGTCCACGCGTGCCGCGCGGTCACGCAGATGCTCGACCACCGCGTCCCGGGTCGGGTAGTGCTCCGGGTCGCCGGGGAACGGCACGCCCGGGGCGCCGCTGTATCCGGCGGGCGAGAACAGGGTCAGGCTGTCGTAGTAGCGCGGCCAGGCCCCGACCGGTTCCAGGCCCGCTTCGAGCACCGTGGTGGTCAGTCCGTGCGCGCGGGCGGCGTGCGCGGCGGCGAGCCCGGACTGACCACCGCCGATGACGAGGATGTCGTTCATGGTGTGTTACTCCGTGCGGACAGGTGTGCGGGGAACGCTCGCCGGGGCGAGGGCGGCCGCGCCCAGTGCGAGCGCGGCGAGCATGAGGAACAGGGCGGGGTAGCCGCTCAGGTCGGCCAGCGCAGCCCCGGCGCCGGGGGCGAGGGCGATCGCGACGGTCACCGGTGCCGAGAGCAGACCGGTCAGCTGCCCGTAGTGCCGGGTGCCCCAGCGGTCGGTGACGGCGGTGGCCTGGAGCAGTGTGACGGTGCCCCGGGCCGCGCCCGCCAGGACGGACGCGGCGATCAGGACGGGTGCGGACGTCGTGACGCCGAGCAGCGCGGTCGTGGCGGCCACGGCGATCAGGATCAGCAGCGTGCGGTCGCGCACGCCGAGTCGTGTGGCCACGGGCTCGTAGCCGAGCCTGCCGAGTACCTGCCCGAGGCCGCCGAGTCCCAGTGCCAGTGCCGCCGTGCCCGGCGTCAGCCCGCGTTCGGTCAGCAGCGGCACGAGGTGCATCACCACCGTGAAGGCCGCGAACGAGCCGAGCGCCAGGGCGGCCACGAGCGCGGCGAAGGCGCGCCCGCGCGCGGCCGAG
>NZ_KB912696.1:106992-111366 GCF_000383795.1 Saccharomonospora saliphila YIM 90502 | reverse complement strand
CCGGGTCGTCGGCGGCGAGGCGCAGGCCGGCGCGCACGTCGTCGCCGAGGCGTTCCGGCGCGGGGCCCGTCCGCTCCCGCAGCACCTCCCAATCGCCGTAGACGGTGTCGAAGTCACCACGCCGGTCACCGCTGCGGCCGTCGGTGTCGATCGACGAGTGCAGGTCGGCACGGCCCACCGTCTCCAGTCCGCCGTCCGGTTCCTGCCAGGGCAGCCCGGTGGGCCGTGCCCCTTCCGCGCCGAGTCCCTCGGGTGTGGCGAGCGCGTCCAGGTGCGTGTGCAGCCGGACGTCGATCCACTTCTCCGCCTCCCGTACGTAGCGCGGGTAGGCGGTCAGCCGCTCGCGCAGCTCGTAGCCCGCCGACCGCGTCCATCCGGCCAGTTCGTCGATCACCGGCCACGGCATCTCCGGGTTGACGTGGTCCGGGGTGACGGGTGAGACGCCGCCCCAGTCGTCGATCCCGGCCCGCAGCAGCAGGTCGTGCTCCGCGCCGACGAGGTTGGGCGGAGCCTGCACGCTCACCCCCGGCGGCAGCAGCAACCGCGCCACGGCGACCGTCGCGGCCGTCTCGGCCAGGTCCGCGTCGGCGTGGGACCGCATCGCCGTGTCCGGCTTGGCCCGGAAGTTCTGGACGATCACCTCCTGCACGTTGCGGTACTGCCGGGCCCGGGCGCGCAGGGCGTGCAGCGACTCGGCCCGCTCGGTGCGGGTCTCGCCGATGCCCACGAGGATGCCGGTGGTGAACGGCACGCCGACACGGCCCGCGTCGTCGAGCACGCGCAGCCGGGTGGCCGGGTCCTTGTCCGGGCTGCCGTAGTGCGGCCCGCCCGGCTGTGAGTACAGCCGCTCGGCGGTGGTCTCCAGCATCATTCCCATGCTGGGTGCGACCAGCTTGAGCCGCGTCAGCTCCTCCCAGCTCAGCACGCCCGGATTGAGGTGCGGCAGCAGTCCCGTTTCCTCCAGTACCACGACGGCGCAGGCGCGCAGGTAGTCCAGCGTGGAGGTGAATCCCCGCGCGTCGAGCCACTCCCTGGCCTGCGGCCAGCGCTCCTCCGGGCGGTCGCCGAGGGTGAACAACGCTTCCTTGCACCCGGCCTCGGCACCGGCCCTGGCGAGGTCCAGCACCTCGTCGCGTTCGAGGTACGGCGCGTCGAGCCTGCCCGGCACCGTGGCGAAGGTGCAGTAGTGGCACCGATCCCGGCACAGGCGGGTGAGGGGGATGAACACCTTCCGGCTGTAGGTGACGAGCCCGGAGCGATTCTGATCGAGCAGGTGGGCGTCGCGCACCCGGCCCGCGATGTCCAGTAGCCGGTCGAGGTCGGCCCCCCGCGCGTGCAGCAGCACGGCCGTTTCGGACACGTCGAGAGGCACGCCGTCGGAAGCCCGGCGCAGTGCGCGGCGCAGGGCGGACGGCGTGGGAGTCGGGTCCGGCGGAGCGAGCGGAACGGAATCGGCCATACGCCGAGCGTGCACCGGTACAGGGCCCGCGCGACGGCGGCTGAGGCCAGGATCACCCGAAGTGATCTCTCTCACTTTTCGGTGGCGGCCACCTGACCGAGTTGGTCACGGTGCGAGAATGCGGGTTCTCTCTTGGTCACCATAACCTAGGCGCGTGACCCGAGGGGCCGCGGGCGTCCGAGCGCGGCCGTCAGTGTCCTGCGCATCCGGGAGGGCGGGGCGAGTGATCGCGAGACAACGTCCGAACCGGCGGATTCCGCGAGTGGCCGGACGTCGCGGGTCCGGCTCCGGCGACCGCTCCCGGCCCTCCGCCCCGCCCACGGCGTGGTGGCGACTGCGGCGCGTGTGGGTCGCGGCCGGGTCCGTACTGGCCGCGGCCGGTGCGGTGGCCGGCGTCCTGTCGTGGATCGAGGCGCGCCGGGCGAATGAGGCCGCCCTCGGCTCGGATCTGCGGGTGGCCGAATACCGCGTGACGACCAAATCCGACGTCACCCAGACAAGTACGAGCGCCGTTACCGAGGAGGAGACAGTCCGGGAAGTCGATGCGGCGGCCGTCGATATCGTGCTGGAGAACCGGGGCGAGCAGCCCGCGCTCATCAACGAGATCGAAGTCGTCGTGCGTGCTCAGGACGCGCTCACCGGCTGTAGCGGCGCCGGACCGCTCCACGTGACCACCGACTACGACATCCGGATTCCCCCGGAGCTGCGGTCCCGCTCGGTGCGGGAACCCGTGCTCTTCAACCTCGGCGGCCGGAGCAGGGAGCGCATCCTCATCAGCCTCGGCTCCAGTGCCTCGGAGGCGTACGCGGGCTGGGGCACGATCTTCACGGTAGACCTGCGGCTGAAACGCGACTCCGAGATCGTGGCGACCATTCCGAACCTCGTGCTGATGCAGCCCTGGCAGCGCGACGACACGATCGCGAGGATGGTCTCGGAAACACTCGGCGACCACACCCCCGGCTACACCGACTGCGTGGCCGCGCATATGCGCACCCTCAAGCGGGCGATCGACCGGCCGGGAACGCACTCGCCGCACATGGTGGAGCTGTACGACCGGCTGCGCGCCGCCGGAGCCGGCGGCACCGTCGAGGGAATCTGGACCACTGAACTGGAGACCGTGCCGGACCCCGACGGGGCTATCGGCCTCGACACGGTCCACGACGGTGTTCAGCGATTGGAAGAGACTCTGGACACCACTGTGCTATTCCGCTTCACCGAGACCGCCGTCGTCTACTATCACCCCGGCCCGTTCGACGGACCGGACCAAGCCCGAGCCTGGTGCCGCGAGCACGGGCTAGCCGTTCCGAGCCTGTGCCGTCCCCGCTATGTCCCTGCCGAAGGGTAGGGACCGGTAACGGCGTGACCGTCGGCCTCGTGGCCCACGCACGACGACGCGGGTCCGGATCAGTCGCGCGGGACCGAGACCAGGGCGGTGTCGTGCCCGACCGGATGGCAGCCGGAATCCGGCTCCTCCTGTGCGCGCGCCTCGGCCGCGGCGCGGGCACGTCCCCTGCGCTGGCGGACCACGCCCGCGGCCATGCCGAGCACGCCGAAGGCGACCGCCGCGAGGCCGACCGGCCCCAGCAGGCCGAACGTCAGCGCATTCGGCTCGGCCCGCAGCGCGTAGGACACCGGCTCCGCCACCGCCGTCCCGGACGACACCGCCAGGACACCGACGGTGGTGCCGCCCATCACCACCGGACGACGGACCGCACGCACGGCCGACCGCACCGGGTCACTGCCTGGGTTGCGCACCGGAGTGCCTCCCGAGTCGTCAATCCACGTTCGCCCACGCGCTCACCCACTGGCGTGAACGCCGCCCGTGGAAGCTACCGACGGTGTCAAGATCGGGTGCCACGGGCGGTCGCCGAGACTAGCGGTCGGACGAACCCGCGCCCTCGCGGGGGTCGCCTTTCCGAACGCCTCGTGGTCGGCGGGACACCCACCGTCGCTGGAGCGGCCGGTCACGGCACCAGGCCCGGAGAGAAGGCCCCAGCCCTCCGTCACCGCGCCGGAACGGGGACGTCGACGTCGTAGGTGACGGTCAACGGGGCGTGGTCGCTCCAGCGCGCGTCGTAGGACGGTGCGCGCTCGACCGTCGCCTCCCTGGCGCGTGCGGCGAGGTTCTCGGTGGCGACGTGATAGTCGATGCGCCACCCCGCGTCGTTGTCGAACGCCCGTCCCCGGTAGGACCACCACGTGTACGGGCCGGGACCGTCCGGCACCAGCCTGCGGTGCACGTCGGCGTATCCGGCCTCGTCGAACACGCGGGTCAGCCATGCCCGCTCCTCGGGGAGGAAGCCCGAGTTCTTCCGGTTGCCCTTCCAGTTCTTCAGGTCAATCTCGGCATGGGCGATGTTCCAGTCGCCCAGGACGAGCACCTCGCGCCCGTCAGCCGCTGCCTTGTCCCGCACCTCCCCGAGGTAGGGCAGGAAGCCGTCCATGAAGCGTTGCTTCTCCTCCTGCCGGGGGGTGCCCACGTCACCGCTCGGCAGGTACAGGCTGGCCACCACGAGCCCGGGCAGCCACATCTCGACGTAACGACCGGCGTCGTCGAACTCGGCGAGGCCGCACCCGACCCGCACCGCCTCGGGTTCGATCCGGCTGTAGAGGCTGACACCGTTGCGGCCCTTGACCGCGCAGTCGGCGTGCGCGGCGTGCCAGCCGTCCGGCTCACGGAGCCCGGCGGGCAGCAGATCCGGGCTGGCCCGCACCTCCTGGCAGGCCACGACGTCGGCCCGGGTGGCGGCGAACCACTCGGTGAAGCCCTTCTTGGCGGCGGCCCGCAGGCCGTTGACGTTGACGGTCGACACGGTCAGCACGCCGGGCAGGGTACCCGCCGCGCAGGGCGGGAGAAGCGGACGCGGGCGGCGCGCATGGCCGGGTTCACGCCGCCGTCGGGCCGAGCGGGCGGG
>NZ_KB912696.1:105358-106892 GCF_000383795.1 Saccharomonospora saliphila YIM 90502 | reverse complement strand
CCGCCGACCGCGCCCGCCACGGCGACCACGGTGAGCACCGCGCCCAGCACGCGCGGCCAGGACGGAGCCTGCCGGCCCGCGGGGCCGATCCCCACCTTGTCCACGACCAGCCCGCTGACCGTCTGCCCCGCCACGACCCCGACGGTGAACATCGCCACCCCGATGAGCACCACGGTCACCGACTGACCGAGGACGTAGGTGGCGCCCGCGAGACCGCCGAGGAAGTGCCACGGCCTCAGCCCGCCGGTGCGCAGCGCGGAGCCCGCTCGTCCGAGTCCTTTGCGCATCCGAGCCGAGATCGGCAGGAGCGCGAGCAGGATGAGGAGGCCGCCGCCGAAGGAGATCACCGCGGCGAGGACCGCGTCCCCCAGCTCGGTTCCGAGCTGGCCGTTGATCCTGCTCTGCACGGACATGCCCGCCCCGGTGAGGACCGCGAGGGCGGTCCCCCAGATCTGTTTCGCGCGAGCAGGGACACCGATTGCGGCATTCGAGGGAGCATCGACGTGTGTGCGAGCACGAGGGGTAGCCATCACCCGCGATTGTCCGCGACGCGGGCGCCCGCAGGTTGCTTCGATCTGGTGAACTGTGGCGCTCCGCACTCGGTGCGACGGTGTCCTGGCCGTAGGTTCGGCGTAGGACGGCGACGATGTCCACATGTGCCGTGCATCCGTGGCGTTCATTGGTCAAGATGTTGGCGTGGCACTACCGACCCAGCTGAACGCAACCGAGCAGGACACCCTGGTCAAGCAGATCGGCCTCTCCTTGCTGCGGGCGGCCCCGCGCGACTGGCGCCGGGTGACCGCCGAGTACCGCGCGGTGGGGAGGTACCACGAACTGACCGGGGAGGTTCTCCTCGCGGACGGCACCACCCAGGAGTGGGTCGCGACCCACGACATCGCCAGTCTCTTCGGGCGCCTCCGCACGGGCATGTACCGGGAGGGCCGGGGGACCTGGTTCAACGCCCGGTACCAGCTCGACCACCCCTCCAGCTACAACCTGGAGTACGACCGGGACGAGCCTCGCTGGGACCTGGCGCCGCCGCCCCAGGCCTACGCCGACGAGCTGCGCATGTTCCCCCGCGACGAGGAGAACGTGCCCGACTGGCTGATGCGCCGCATGGCTGGGCTGAGCCCGGAACGGCCGGGGCCCCGGTTCCGCACCGCGCGGGTCTTCGACGGTCTGGACGCCGAGGGACGCCCCGTGGTGAACCGGCCCGAGCTCGACGCCTCCGAGCAGGACCGGCTGCTCGACTACCTCGACGGTGCTCCCGTGGTGGTGCCCGGACGCGGCGTCGACACCGATCGACTCGCCGCGTCCCCGGAAAGCACCGTGCCCATCGCCTTCCACAGCGACGGAACGTGGATCTGGCCCGCCGCGGTGAACTACTACCTGCGCGAATACGGCGTCTCCCCCGAGCCCGACCTCGTGCAGCACATCCGAGCGGGCGGCTTCGCCATCCCGGAGGTGCCCGACCCCGTGCGACAGGCCGCCGCCGCGCACGTCTCGCGGGGCGGGCCCGCGCCCCAGCGCCCGG
>NZ_KB912696.1:102159-105258 GCF_000383795.1 Saccharomonospora saliphila YIM 90502 | reverse complement strand
CGAACCGTTCGCGGTCGCCTCGGCCAGCAGCGCCAGCAGAAGTGAGGTCGCTCCCCGGACGGAGACGGTGCTGCCCCGCCGCAACCCCCGCCGCGGCAGCAGCCCGGACAGGGCGGAGGGCACCGGCAGGACCTGTCCCGTGGTCCTGCCGTGCTCGGCCGCCTCGGCCACCGCACCGGCCGTGCTCACCCCCGGCAGTGCGGCCAACCGCGCGACGGTCGCCCTGGATTCTCCCGGCCGCGCGGAACGGAGCCCCACCTCCGGCCCCTCGGGCACCGGATCCTCGGACATCGAACTCACCTCCCTCGCGCTGCTCGACGGGGTGCACACCGGAGAACGGCGTGCACCACCGCAACCGCGCCGCGGGGAAGACGGCGAACGATTCGTATCGAACTGGTGTTCGACAGTCCTAGTAAACGACCTCGCGCTCCCGCTGTCAAGCGCGGCGCGGGCGCGAACACCCCTCAGACGCAGTCAAGGCCTCCTTCACTGCACTGAACGCAGTGAAGGAGGCCTTGACGACACGACAAGAAGCGTGGCGGGCGCGTCAGTGGGCGAAGTGGCGCGTCCCCGTGAAGTAGAGGGTCACCCCCGCGGCCTCGGCCGCCGCGATCACTTCGGCATCGCGAACGGAACCGCCGGGCTGCACCACCGCGCGCACACCCGCGTCCAGCAGCACCTGGAGACCGTCGGGGAAGGGGAAGAACGCGTCCGACGCGGCCACCGAGCCCGAGGCCCGCTCGCCCGCCCTGGTCACCGCGAGCCGCGACGAGTCGACCCGGTTCACCTGCCCCATTCCGACACCGACCGTGGCCCGGTCGTGGGCCAGCAGGATCGCGTTCGACTTCACCGAGCGCACCGCCCGCCAGGCGAACGCCAGATCGGCCAGCGTCGCCTCGTCGGCGGCGGCTCCGGTCGCCAGGGTCCAGTGCGCGGGATCGTCGCCCTCGGCGTCGATCCGGTCGACGCTCTGCACCAGCACCCCACCCGAGATCGGCCGCAGTTCGGTGCGCCGGTCGGCCTGCTCGGCCGGAAGCCGCAGCAGCCGGATGTTCTTCTTGCGCGTCAGCACCTCGACCGCGTCGGCGTCGAAGTCCGGCGCGAGCACCACCTCGGTGAACACGTCCGCGATCTGCTCGGCGGTCTCCAGATCCACAGGGCGGTTCGCCGCGATCACCCCGCCGAAAGCCGACACCGGGTCGCACGCGTGTGCCTTACGGTGCGCCTCGGCCACGTCGAGCCCCACGGCGATCCCGCACGGGTTGGCGTGCTTGATCACGGCCACCGCCGGGTCGGCGAAGTCGAACGCCGCGCGCCGGGCCGCGTCGGTGTCGACGTAGTTGTTGTACGACATGGCCTTGCCGTGCACCTGTTCGGCATAGGCCAGCCCGCCCGGTACCGGCCCCCGGTACACCGCGGCGGCCTGGTGCGGGTTCTCCCCGTAGCGCAGCACCTCCTGCCGCTGCCACGTTCCGCCGAGGAAGTCGGGGAAGCCGGAGTCGTCGACAGGGGCGTACTCCTCGGCGAACCACGCGGCCACCGCCGCGTCGTAGGACGCCGTGTGTGCGTACGCCTCGGCCGCCAGCCGCTTGCGATCGGCCGTGGCGAACCCGCCGCCCCGGATACGCTCCAGCACCCACTCGTAGCGGGACGGGTCGACGACCACGGCCACGGACGCGTGGTTCTTGGCCGCCGCGCGCACCATGGCCGGGCCACCGATGTCGATGTTCTCGACGCACTCGGCCGGATCGGCCCCGGAGGCGACCGTCGCACCGAACGGATACAGGTTCACCACCAGCAGATCGAACGGGCTGATCCCGAGTTCGCGCAGCTGGTTCACGTGCTCGGGACGGCCGGTGTCGGCGAGCAGCCCCGCGTGCACCCTCGGGTGCAGCGTCTTGACCCGGCCGTCGAACGACTCGGGGAACCCGGTCACCTCCTCGACCGGGGTCACCGGCACCCCCGCGTCGGCGATCACGCGCGCGGTGCCGCCGGTCGAGACGATCTCCACACCGGCGGCGTGCAGACCGGTCGCCAGCTCCAACAGTCCCGTCTTGTCCGACACGCCGAGCAACGCACGACGCACCGGGCGCCTGTCTCCACCGGTCTGCTCGCTCACCCGAACCTCACCTTTCGTCCGTCCACCGTGCACCCCGCACGGCCCAGTCTCTCGATGACGTCGACGAGCAGCCCGCGCTCCACGGCCTTGATCCGCTCGTGCAGGCGCGTCTCGTCGTCGTCCGGCTCCACGGCCACGGCTTCCTGGGCGATGATCGGGCCGGTATCCACACCGGCGTCGACGAAGTGGACCGTCGAGCCGGTGACCTTCACCCCGAACTCCAGCGCCTCGGCCACCGCCCGGATACCCGGGAACGCGGGCAGCAGCGCCGGATGCGTGTTGACGACCCGGTTCGGGAACCGGGCGAGGAACTCCGGACCGAGGATCTTGAGAAAGCCCGCGGAAACCACCAGATCCGGGGAATGCTCCGCGACCGCCTCCGTCAGCGCCGCGTCCCACGCGGTCCGGTCGGGGTGATCGCCGACGCGCACGGAGAACGTGGGAACGCCGACCCGCTCGGCGCGCGCCAGGGCCTCGACACCGGGCCGGTCGGTACCCACCGCCACGACCTCGGCGGGGTACGACGGCCGCGCCACCGCGTCCAGCACCGCCTGCAACAAGGTCCCCGACCCCGAGGCGAGAACGACGAGCCGCGCCGGTGTGGGCAGTCGCAAGCTGGTAACCAGAACGCTTCTCCTTGCCGGGCGGTGCGCCGGGGCACACGTCGCGGGACCTGGTGGCCCCACCCTAGAGACCACGCCGCGCTCAGCGGCGACGCGGGGCCGAGCGACCGTGACCCCGCCCACGGCCCACGCTCGCGGACTCGCGGGGACCGGCGAACCACGCCGTGGGACCGCCGAAGACCACGATCCACCCGAACACGGCGACCGAGGACAGTTCCACCCGCATCGTGACGGGGTCGAACACGCCACCGCCGAGCCCGCCACCGGCGAGCGGGCCGAGCGCGACGGTGACGAAGGCCGCGACCACACCCGCCACGACGACGGCGCGCACCCGCTCCACCGGGCGCGGGTCGATCC
>NZ_KB912696.1:97566-102059 GCF_000383795.1 Saccharomonospora saliphila YIM 90502 | reverse complement strand
CCGCCGCCCCCGGCGCGACCCGACGAGACGCGAACCCCCGGTCCCCGGCGACCTCCCGCGCCGGGGACCGGGGGCCGTATGGCCGACCTCGTCCCTTCGGCCGACCACCAGCGCGCGCTCCGGACTCCCCCACATCCCGATTCGCTCCCTCCGCTCCGCGGCACACCTGGTCGCTCGGACAGCCACGGTCGGGCGGCCACCCCGGACAACGCCGACCGCCATGGCACACCCTTCAGCCATTCACTCGAACCTGTGTTCGACAAGAACACTAGCGGACGGCACCGACAGAATCAGCGGACCGAAGCCGCTACACCCCAGCGAAGGACATGTGACCTGAAGCACATCCGAGGGGGAGTCGGCCGGGATGGCCAGTGTGGTCAGAGCTTGACCATCGGCACGCTGCCGATCAGCATCAGCCGCACCGTGCCCGTGCCGCCGAAGTCGATGGTCGCCGTGGCCCGCGGTCCGGACCCCTCCGTGGCGACCACTGTGCCGAGCCCGTACTTGTCGTGACTCACCCGGTCGCCGACGTCCAGCTTGAGCGCGACGGTGTTCTTCCAGTCGTCGCGCCCGGGACGGGCCGAGGTGGTGCGGGTCCCGTTCGCCGTGGCACCGCCCGGAGTCCACTCGGCCCCGGCCCGGCCGCCGAACGTCGTCGCGGTCCTGGGCGTACCGGGGCTTCGCGAAGCGGAGGGCTCCTGCCGGCGCCAGTCCAGGAACTCGGCCGGGACCTCGTCGAGAAAGCGGGAGGCCGGGTTGCTCATCGGCTGCCCCCACGCCGTGCGCATCAGCGCACGCGAGACGTAGAGCCTGCGCCGCGCACGGGTGATCGCGACGTAGGCCAGCCTGCGTTCCTCCGCGAGTTCCTTCGGATCGCCCAGAGCCCGCAGGTGCGGGAACACGCCGTCCTCCCAGCCGGTGCAGAACACCACCGGGTACTCAAGGCCCTTGGCCGTGTGCACGGTCATCAGCGTCACCGTGCCCGGGTCGTCCCGCGGCTCGTCGTCCGCGCCGTCCGGCTCGGGCACCGAATCGGCGTCGGCGACCAGCGAGACCCGCTCCAGGAACGCGGGCAGCGAGCCGGGCTCGGGCACCCCCGCTGCCTCCTCCCCGTCGGGATCGGCGTCGGTGTCCCCGCTCGCGCCGGTGTCCCCGGCGGCCTCCGTCCCGGCCGCGTCCGCGGCGCTCTGCGCGAACTCGGTGAACTCCCGCGCCACCGTCACCAGCTCGTCCAGGTTCTCCAGCCGCGAGGCGTCCTGCGGGTCGGTCGACTCGTCGAGTTCCGCCCGGTAACCGGTCCGCTCCAGCACCGCCTCCAGCACGTCGGCGACCTCGGCGCCGGAGTCGACCAGCTCCCGCAGCCCGTCCCACAGCTCCACGAACGCCGCGACCGCCTTACGCGAACGTGGGTTGAGTTCGTCCACCCCACCCCGCGCCGCCTCCCGCAGCGCCGCGGCGAACGAGATCCGCTCCCGCTCGGCGTGCGTGGCGATCACGGCCTCCGCCCGGTCACCGATACCGCGCTTGGGCACGTTGAGGATGCGCCGCAGGCTCACCGTGTCCTCGGCGTTGGCGAGCACGCGCAGGTAGGCCAGCGCGTCCCGGACCTCCCGGCGCTCGTAGAACCGAACCCCGCCGATCACGCGGTACGGCAGGCCGAGCCGGATGAAGATCTCCTCGAACACACGGGACTGGTTGTTCGTGCGGTAGAACACGGCCACATCGGAGTAGCCGATCTCGCCGCTGTCGACCAGCGCGTCGATCTCGGAGGCCACGAACGCCGCCTCGTCGTGCTCGTTGTCGGCGACGTAGCCCACGATCCGCTCGCCGTCGCCCGCGTCGGTCCACAATCGCTTGTCCCTGCGGTACGGGTTCCGCGCGATCACCGCGTTGGCGGCGGAGAGGATCGTCTGGGTCGAGCGGTAGTTCTGTTCGAGCAGGATCGTGCGCGCCGCCGGGAAATCCCGCTCGAACTCCTCGATGTTGCGGATCGTCGCGCCCCGGAACGCGTAGATCGACTGGTCGGCGTCGCCGACGACACACAGCTCGGACGGTGCCAGCCCGGACTCGGTCGGCGCGGTGCCCACCAGCTCCCGCACCAAGGTGTACTGGGCGTGGTTGGTGTCCTGATACTCGTCGACCAGCACGTGCCGGAACCGGCGCCGGTAGTGCTCGGCCACGGCGGGAGAGCCCTGGAACAGCTCCACCGTGCGCATGATCAGGTCGTCGAAGTCCAGCGCGTTGGCCTGGGCGAGCCTGCGCTGGTACTCGCCGTAGGCCTCGGCGGCCCGCCGCTCGAAATCGGTCGAAGCCGTCTCGCCCGCCGTGTCGACGTCGATCAGCTCGTTCTTCAGGTTCGACACGTGGGTGGCCAGCGCCCTGGCCGAATAGCGTTTCGGGTCGAGTTCGAGGTCCCGGCCGACCAGCGTCATCAGCCGCCTGCTGTCGTCGGCGTCGTAGATCGAGAAGTTCGACCGCATCTCCAGTGCGGCGGCCTCCCTGCGCAGCAGCCGCACGCACATCGAGTGGAACGTCGACACCCACATCGCCCGCGCGCGGCCCCCGACGAGTTCGGCGACCCGCTCCCGCATCTGCGCCGCGGCCTTGTTGGTGAACGTGATCGCCATGACCTGACCCGGGTGCACGTCGCGCTCGGCGAGCAGGTAGGCGATCCGCCGGGTCAGCACCCGTGTCTTGCCCGATCCCGCGCCCGCGACCACCAGCAGGGGCGCGCCGCTGTGCTCCACCGCGGCGCGCTGCGCGGGGTTGAGATCGTCGAGCAGAGCGGTGTGCTCGCGCCGTTCCGAGGGGAGGTCGAACAGGGTGTTCATCGTGCGTCAACGCTACCTGCAGGCCCCGACACGCTTGCCCTGTGGCATACTCTGGAGACATGCGGCACGACGCGTTCCGATTTTTCTACGGGAACCGGGCTCCGGCTCCCGTGATCGCGTAGTGCCCAGCAGTCATCACGAAGCCCCGGAGTCCGCGGACCCGGGGCTTTCTCCGCCTCGGGACCCACGTCACGGACTCTCCAGCGACCCGGAGGTCACGATGAACGCGAAGGTCGGCGACACCACCGAGACCGGTACCGCCGAGACCGACGCCGAGACGACGGCCGAGGAGATCGACGCGCTGCGCCAGGAGATCGACTGGCTGGACGCCGAGATCCTGCGGCTGGTCAAGCGCCGCGCCGAGGTCTCCCGCACGATCGGCGCCGCGCGCATGGCCGCCGGTGGTCCGCGCATCGTCTACAACCGCGAGATGGACGTGCTCGCGCGGTACCGGGAGCTGGGCCCCGAGGGCAGGCCCCTCGCGATGGCGCTGCTCGAACTCGGCCGGGGCAGGCTCGGCCGCTGAGCATTCCGACGGCCGGGCCACTGCTCGGCGGGCCACCGCCGGGTCGGCTCCTGCGGCGGGGCCGCATCCGGCGGCCGAGGCCACGAACCCGGCACGGTGCCACCGCCACACCCCGGTTTCGCGGCACACTGGTGTCATGGACACCGTCATCCAGGTGATCGCCGTCGTCATCACGCTCGCCGCCCTGCTCGCCACGCTGGGCCACGCGGGATACCTCGCCCTGTTGAACAGCGCCGCGACCAAGCGTGCGGGCGGTGCGCCCATCGCGCGGTACGTGCGATCCCGCTGGCCCATCGCCGGAGGCACCACCGCCGTGGCACTGCTCGCCGTGTTGTTCACCATGGGACCCCCTGCGATGGACGTCCTCGCGATCCTTCTCGGGGCCGGTTCGGGCGCGGTGGCGACCAAGGCCCTCCAGTCCACGCAGGCGCGATACCGCAGCGGGGGCTGACGCGGCACCGGACGGACCATGCGGACGGCCCGGAGGCGCGGCCGGGACCGACCCGGCTTCACGCGCTCCGCCGGACACGAAACCGACAGGGCACGTCGCCGCGGGCACGGACGCACGCGTCCGTCGCGACCGGCCCCGGGATCACTCCGCCGTACCGCCGAGTAGGCGCCCGACAGAGTGAATCCCGCGGGTCGTCCGTGCTTCTGAGCAGCCGATCGCGCCGGGAACTCCTACGCTTACCGGCGTGATGGGCAGGGGTCGCGACACGGGAAGTTCGTCCCGGATCGCCCACGCACGTGCGGATGCATGATCATCGGCACGTGCACCCGGCCCGCACGACGGTGTCCGTGCAGCCCACGGCACCGCAGGCGCGGCAGCAGGAGGAGGCGGCCACCCGGCATGAACGGCAGGCCCGACGTCCCCGACCGACATGCCCCCGACCCGGCGCGGACGGGCACCGCGCACCACCGGATCGACCCTGTCCGGCACCGATACGCGGCAGACGGCCCCCGGCCGCGCCACACCCCTGCTCCCGGAACCTGGACCCCTGCCCCGCCACCGGACCGCGACGCGCGGGCCGAGCAGCACGCCGCTCCGGCACGGCAGGCCGAGCCCGCGCCCGAGGAGACCACGATCCCCGGACACCGCAGGTGGACACTCCCCGCCGGAGCCGACGCGCCCACCG
>NZ_KB912696.1:95671-97466 GCF_000383795.1 Saccharomonospora saliphila YIM 90502 | reverse complement strand
CGGACCGGGCGCCGCGCCACGGCAGGCGCGGGCAGGGGCCGGTCACGGCAACCCGCGGAGGGCGGCGTGGTCGAGGCGGTAGACGGTGACGTGGTCGGCGGTGAAGGCGCGTGTCAGTCCCGGCAATCCGTCGAGGTCGGTCAGGCCCGGCGCGAGCGAGTACTGGCTCTGCCCGTGCCAGGCCGACGCCACCGCACCGATCAGCGGGGCGTGCTCGTCGACGTAGACCCAGCGGACGTTGTCCTCGAGCAGGATCGACCGCACCCGCGCGTTCGTCGGGTACTCGCGGAAGCGCGCGAGCAGCTCGATGGCCCGGGGCTGACGCGAGGTCCCGGACGAGACCACGTTGAGGATCGGCAGCTCGTAGCGCACGTAGGCCATCGTCGAGCCGTCGTTGGCGTTGTTGAGGATTCGTTCCCCCGGCGCCACGCGGCCGTCGAGCCACTCCATCGCCGCCGCGTCCGCCGCGTCGTAGCGGACGAACTCGGGGTCGCGGTAGCGCTGCGTCAAGGCGTGTGCGTTGGTGGCGGCATGACCGAGCAGCGACGTGAGCACCACGGTCAGCAGCACGGCCGCCACCACCACGGTGACGGTGATCGGGTGGGTGAGCACGGCGAGCCGTCCGCCGCGCCGGAAGGCCACCAGTGCCGACGCGGTGAGCACGACGGCGCCCGCGGCCAGCACGGGCACGAGCAGGTTCACGTGCGCCTGCACCCGGACGAAGGAGTTGTAGAAGGCGCCCGCCACCGTCGCGCCGAACCCCGAGCCGGGCAGGAGCTGGAACGTCAGCGACACGGCCACCCAGAACAGGTACGCCGTCAACAGCGGCCACCCCCGGCCGAACACGACCACCGCGAGTACGCCGACGAGGGCGAAGACTCCGAGCGAGAGCTGCGTGAGCTCGCCGGACGGGTCGAAGTAGCCGAGATGCGGCAGCAGGACCGCGTTGCGCAGCGCCTCACCGAACGGGGTCGCCTCGATCGTCGCCGGCGCGGCGCTCACCGACCCCTCGCGGCTCAATCCCTGCCACAGCACCGGCAGGGCGGCCACCAGCGCCACCGCGCCCACCACGAGCACCGGGGGCAGCGAGGCTCGCCACCGGGCCCGGCCGGACGCGGTGCACAGCAGACCGGCCCAGGCCGCCAGCAGGGTCAGTGCCGCCGACACGGCCACGCTCGGGTGGAGCGACAGCACTCCGGCGCAGGCGAGGCCGAGTGCGGCGGCCACGTGCCACTGCCGCCTGCCGATGATCAGCAGCACGGCCACCAGCCCGGGCACCAGCAGCAGCGCGGCGGCGTTCGGCAGCACCCCACCGTCGTGGGCGAAGGAGATGACCGGCCGGTAGACCACCGCCGCCAGCAGCGCCGCGACGCCACCAGCCAGTTCGGTCCAGCCCCGGCCCAGCCCGGCCAGCCGCATGCCCACCGCAGCCAGTGCCGCGACCGACAGCGGCCACGCGACGGCGGCCAGCACGACCGTGACGACGTTGAGCGCGGTCATCGGGTCCCCGACGGCTTCCGCGACCAGGGCGGCCAGCCGGGGCAGGCCGGACGGGTAATACACGACCGCGTCGCCGTCGACGACGTCGAGGGGCCGCATCTGCCATGGGGCCGCGTTGCCGCTGTAGCGGATGTAGGCGGTGATCACGCTGTGCGTGATGGGGTCGTGCTCCTGGGTCGGTGTCGACCACGTGCCGAGCCCGTGCCACCAGGTGAGCCAGGCGAGCACGACACCACCAAGCCCGCTGGACACGCCCAGCACCCGCGCGGACAGCAGTCCCCGGCCGGTCAGTACC
>NZ_KB912696.1:92365-95571 GCF_000383795.1 Saccharomonospora saliphila YIM 90502 | reverse complement strand
CGCGCTGCGCCGGTTCCGCCGTGTCGAGCGGGCAGCGCCCGCCGTGCGCGCCGCCCGCCAGGCGCTCGCCGGGCGCCGGTTCGACGTCGTCGTCGCCAACGAAGCGCGCGCGATGGCCCTGGCCCACGAGGTCGCCGACGGCGCCCCCGTGATCGCCGACATGCACGAGTGGGCACCCGAGGAGCGCACGCACGTGCGCTCGTGGCGGCTGCTGGTGAAGCCGTTCATGACCCACCAGTGCCGCACCTACCTGCCGAGGATGGCGGCGGTGACCACCGTCAACGACTCCATCGGCGAGCTGTACCGGCAGCACTTCGGCGTGTCCACCCACACGGTGCGCAACGCGGGCGCCTACCGCGAGCTGGCCCCGAGCGAGGTGCCCGACGACCGCATCCGCCTGGTGCACAGCGGCGGCGCGGTGCCGGGCCGCAACATCGAAGCGCTCATCGAGGCCGTACGCGAGCTGGACGAGACCTACAGCCTCGACCTGTACCTGGTGCCCGCCCGGGACGGCGGCCGGTACCTCGACCGGTTGCGGGAGCTGATCGGCGGCGACGAGCGCATCCGCCTGCATCCGCCGGTGAGCACCGAGCAACTGGTGCCCACGCTCAACGCCTACGACGTCGGGATTTACAGCCTGCCGCCGCTGACGCCGAACCACCGGCTCATGCTGCCGAACAAGATCTTCGACTTCGTGCAGGCCCGGCTCGGCGTGGTGTTCAACTCCGCCCCGGAGACCGACCGGCTCATCACCGACCACGACCTCGGCGCCATCGCCCCGGACCCCTCGGCGCGGGCCCTGCGGGACACGCTGGCCAAGCTCGACGTGGAGCGGGTGCGCGCCCTCAAACGCAACGCCGACGCCGCGGCGAAGGTCCTCAACTCGACGGAGGATTCCGCCGTCCTGCGCACGGTGGTGAGCGAGCACCTCGCCCGCTGACCCGGCACCGCGTGCGCCCGCCCCCGGGCACGCGGGCCTGCACCGCCCCGGCTCCGGCCACCCCCGCGGCCCCGTCCCCGGTCCGGCCTCGACCCCAAGGCAGCATGACGACGACGCTGAACACTTCCGCCTCCGGTGCGACCGGCTCCTCCACCGACCCGTCCGCTCCGGAACCACCCGGCCGGGCGACGACCGCGGGCCACCGCCCCGAGATCGAGGGTCTGCGGGCCGTGGCCGTGCTGCTCGTGGCCGTCTACCACATCTGGTTCGGCCGAGTCTCCGGCGGCGTGGACGTGTTCCTGCTGCTCACCGGGTTCCTCATCACCGGGTCGCTGCTGCGGATGACCGAGTCGGCCGGGCGCGTGCGATTCGCGGCGTTCTTCAGCCGCCTGTTCAAACGGCTGTTCCCGCCGGTGGGCGTCGTCCTGGTCGGGGTGCTGGGCGCGACCTGGCTGTGGCTGCCCGAGCCGCGCTGGCGCGGCACCATCGCCGAGGCCGTCGCCTCCGCCCTCTACGTGGAGAACTGGTCACTGGCGACCTCCGCCGTGGACTACCTCGACCGCACCGAACTGCCCAGCCCCGTGCAGCACTTCTGGTCGCTGTCCATCCAGGGCCAGTTCTACGTCGTCTGGGCCGTGCTGATCGCCGTGACCGTGGCCGTGGCCCGCCGCGCCGGAGCGGGCACGCGCACGGCGGGCCTCGTCGCCTGCGGCGCGGTGTTCGCGGGGTCGCTGACGTACTCGGTACTGCTCACCGACGCCGACCAGGCGTGGGCCTACTTCGACCTCGGCGCGCGGCTGTGGGAGTTCGCCCTCGGCGGCATCCTCGCGCTCACCCTTCCCCTGATCCGCCTGCCCCGGCCGATGCGGGTGGCGCTGGGCTGGCTGGGACTCGCGGCGCTGATCGCCTGCGGCGCACTGTTCGACGTCTCGACCATGTTCCCCGGCTACGTGGCACTGTGGCCGGTCGGCGCCGCCGCCCTGGTGCTGCTGGCCGGGACCACCGGCAGTCCCGTCGCCGCCGACCGGCTGCTCACGTGGCGGCCGCTGACCCAGCTGGGCGCCATCTCCTACGCGCTGTACCTGTGGCACTGGCCGGTGCTGGTGGTGTATCTCGCGCAGACCGAACGGTCCGTGGCCACGCTGCCCGGCGGGCTCGCGGTGCTCGCGGTGTCCGTCGGGCTCGCGGTCCTGACCCGGACGCTGCTGGAGAAGCCGGTCAACGCCTTCACCCGGCCCCGGACCCATCCCGGCTGGGCGATGGCCGTCGTCGCCGCCTTCCTGGCGCCCGTGCTCGTGGTGACGACCCTGTGGACCGCGCGACTGGACGACCGGCAGGTGGTCACGGTGACCGAGGAGAACGCGAGCGACTATCCCGGTGCGCGCGTACTGACCTCGCCCGAGCTGGCGGCCTCGCTGCCGTCCGCGCCCGTGGTGCCCGCCCCGGCGGACGCCCGCGAGGACGTGCCCGACACCTACGACGTGGGCTGCCACGCGAGCCTGGAACAGACCGAGGCGCGCGTGTGCTCGCACGGCCCGGCCGAGGCCGAACACAGCATCGCCGTGGTGGGCGCCTCGCGCAGTGCCCACTGGTATCCCGCGCTGCGCGAGATCGCCGACGAGCGGGGCTGGCGCGTGCACAACATCACCAAGAGCTCCTGCCAGTTCAGCACCGACACCCCGCACACCGTCGACGGCGCGGTCTACACCCAGTGCCTGCGGTGGCGCGAGAACCTCATGACCGAACTGGCCCGGCTGCGCCCGGACGTGGTTCTCACCTCCTCCACCCGCGCCACCGCCGACGGCGAGCGCGCCTTCGACGGCTTCGTCGAACGCTGGCGGCAACTCGCCGACCTCGGTATCGACGTCCTCGGCGTGCGCGACCTGCCCCGCGTCGAAGGCGACGGCGCCTCCTGCGTGGCCACGCGCGGCGCGGACGAGTGCCTCTACCCCGCCTCGTACAGCCACGCTCCCTCCGACCCGGCCCGCGCGCTGACCGACGTGCCGGAGACGGTGTCGCTGACCGACCTCACCCGGTACGTGTGCCCGGAGGGACAGTGCCCGGCCGTGGTCGGCAACGTGCTCGTCTACCGCGACGACGCACACCTGACCACGGTCTACTCCCGCACGCTCGCCCCGGTGCTGGAGACGGCGATCGTCCGCGCGACGGGGTGGTGAGCACGCCAAGCGCCGCCCCACCTCGGCGCGGAGACGCGGCTCTCGCGCACGCGGAGGCGGGCGGCGTGGCAGCGCGGAGCACGGGCAGG
>NZ_KB912696.1:89890-92265 GCF_000383795.1 Saccharomonospora saliphila YIM 90502 | reverse complement strand
CCGGGCGGTGCTCGACGCAGGCGCGCGGCAGGTCGTCGTCGCGGGCGCACCGGCCCACCGTCCGGAGGCGGTGGGCACGACGACCCGGCGGATCACCGAGGAGCGCCTCACGATCCTGCCCGCCTCCGTAGACACGGCCGAGCCGCCGGCGGGTCTCCCGGACGCCTGGTGACGGCCCCCCGCGCCGGGTGCGGCGACCGCGGTGTTCCGCTCCCGCCCGCTCGGCGCGGAACGGGTCAGCCGGTGCGCAACGCGGCCGGAGCGTGGGCGGGCACGGCGGGATGCGCGGGCGGCACCGGCTCCAGCCGCCGGTACGGGTGTCCCTGTTCCGGACGCGGGTCGGGTTCGCCCTTGTTCGGCCACAGGGCGAACGCCCGCTCCGCCTGCGCGGTGATCGTCAGCGACGGGTTCACTCCGAGGTTGGCCGTGATCGCGGTGCCGTCCACGACGTGCAGGTTCGGGTAGCCGAACACCCGGTGGTACGGGTCGATCACCCCGTCGTCGGCACTGGTGCCGATCGGCGCCCCACCGATGAAATGCGCGGTCAGCGGGATGTCGAAGAACTCGCCCCACGTGCCACCCGGGGTGCCCCCGATGTGCTCGGCGGTCCGCTCGTTCGCCTCGTGCCCGGCGGGAATGAACGTCGGGTTCGGCGTGCCGTGTCCCTGGCGCGAGGTGTAACGGCGGCGACCGAAAAGGCCACGCCTGGTGTAGGTGGTGATCGAGTTGTCCAGGCACTGCATGACCAGCAGGATCACGGTCCGCTCGCTCCAGCGGTAGCTGTTGAGCAGCTTCAGCGTGCGGATCGGATGCCGGACGGCGAACCGGAGTGCCTGCTTCCACCGTGGCACCGGCGACGAGCCATCGGTCGCGACCGTCTGCAACAGGCTCATCGCGTTGCTGCCCTTGCCGTAGCGCACCGCCTCGATGTGTGTGTTCTCGTCCGGGTGGATCGACGAGGTGATCGCGACGCCACGGCTGTAATCGTGTTCGGGGTGCACTGAGGTGCGGGCGGCCCCGACGATCGACTCGGAGTTGGTGCGGGTGAGTTCGCCGAGCCGGTCGGACAGCCCGGGCAGGGCGCCGGTGTCCCGCATCTCGTGCAGCAGCCGCTGGGTGCCCCAGGTGCCCGCGGCGAGCACGACATCGCCCGCGGTGATGGTGTGGGTGAACCGGCGCGAGACCGTGCCGGTCCTGCGCAGATCGACCTCCATCGTGCCGTCTCCCCGCGGCCGCACCCCCGTGACGGTGGTCATCGGCACCACCCGCGCCCCGCGCTGCTCGGCGAGGTAGAGGTAGTTCTTCATCAGCGTGTTCTTCGCCCCGACCCGGCAGCCGGTCATGCACGCGCCGCACTCGGTGCAGCCGGTGCGTTCCGGCCCCACGCCGCCGAAGTACGGGTCCGCCACCCGCTCGCCCGGGGGGCCGAAGTACACACCGACGGGGGTGGGGTGGTAGCTGTCCGCGACGCCCATGTCCGCCGCGACCTTGCGCATCACCTCGTCCGAGGGTGTCACGGTGGGGTTGGTGACCACACCGAGCATCCGGCTCGCCTGGTCGTAGTGCGGCGTGAGCTCGGCCTCCCAGTCGGTGATGTGCGCCCACTGGCGGTCGGTGTAGAAGGGCTTGAGGGGGCGGTAAAGGGTGTTGGCGTAGACAAGGGACCCGCCCCCGACGCCGGCGCCCGCCAGCACCATCACGTCCTTGAGCATGTGCACGCGCTGGATGCCGAAACAGCCGAGGCGCGGCGCCCACAGATACCGCCGCAGGTCCCACGACGTCGCGGCGAACTCGTCGTCGGCGAATCGGCGTCCCGCCTCGACGACCGCGACGCGGTATCCCTTCTCGGTCAGCCTCAGCGCCGCGACGCTCCCGCCGAAGCCGGAGCCGACGACCACGACATCGTAGTCCGGAGAGGTGTTACGCCCAGTCACACCAAGGAGCGTATCCGCCGACCCCGCTCCTGACCAGAGGTAAGTTACTCCCCGGTTCACGTCCGGCTCGCCATGCCGGAGACCACGGTTCGCCCGCGAAACGCGCTCTGCCCAGGAGGAGCGCGTGGTGGCGAACGGCGGGAGCGGAGCGCGGCACCGTGGGCCGGCGACCGCGTTTCGCGGGCGAAACGCGGTCAGGGGCGCACGGTGAGGCCGACTTTCTGAAACTCCTTCAGGTCGGAGTAGCCCGTCTTCGCCAGGGCACGGCGCAGCGCGCCGAACAGGTTCACGACGCCGTCGGGGTCCGAGGTCGGCCCGTGCAGCAACGTCTTGAGGTCGACATCCAGGCTCGCGCCCGCCGCGAACCGGGAACGCGGAAGCGAGGGGTGCGCGGCCGCCGCGGTCCAGTACAGCCCCTGGCCCGGCGCCTCCTGCGCCGCC
>NZ_KB912696.1:86455-89790 GCF_000383795.1 Saccharomonospora saliphila YIM 90502 | reverse complement strand
GTCGGAGGCCGCGCCAGGGGACCGGCGGATGGCGCTCGTCCCGGGGGCGTCTCCGGGCCCGGGACCGCCGACGACGGCACCCGAACCGGGCGCCGGGTCGCCGAACGCCGCCTCCCGAAGGGCGCTCTCGACGGTTGACACGACCTTCCTCCTCACCTCATGGGGTGGCCGTCTGCACAGCGGGTGAACGCCGAGGTCACGGCGGATTCACCCCGAAACACGCTTAAGGCCTCACTGGAGTGAAACGGAAGAACCACTTTTCAGCGGCGTGTCACCGATCACAGTCACCCGTAAAGCCTATCGGTTGAAATGACACATAACTCTTGAAGAACCGTTGTTCTGGCTTCTAGCGTTACGCCCGTTGCACCGAATGGAGTAGTCGCACTACTACAACTGCAGAATCCGGCAGCGTGGTGCCGGACATCGGAGGCGGTCACGAATGGCAGACACGCGGAGACTCCCCGGCCCGAACGCGGACGTTTGGGACTGGCAGCTTGAGGGGGCTTGCCGGGGAATGGACAGCGGCTCCTTCTTCCACCCGGACGGCGAGAGGGGGCCAGCGCGGGCGAGGAGGGAAGCCCGCGCCAAGGCCATCTGCCACACCTGCCCGGTGTTGCGGATGTGCCGCGAGCACGCACTGGCCGTGCACGAACCCTACGGGATCTGGGGCGGCCTTTCGGAGTCGGAACGCGAGAACATCATCCGTTCCCAGCGGCGTTCGCTGACTCTCACCGCGCACTGATCCGTCAGCCGGCGAGGGGACGACACCCCCGCCGCACGACCGAGGTCGCACGGGCGAGTGGGCGACCCGGTACGCGAATGGGGCGGCGCTCCCGTCCGGGAGTACCGCCCCATTCGCCATCGACCACGCACGCGGCACCGACCACGAGGGGGACGGTGCCGCGTCGTGTGTCAGTGCGAGTGCCCGTGCCCCGCGCTGTCGTCGTCGTCCTCCTCGGGCTTGTCGACCACGGAGCTCTCCGTGGTCAGCACGAGCCGGGTGATGGAGGCCGCGTTCGCCACGGCGGAGCGCGTGACCTTGACCGGGTCCACGACGCCCGCGGCGGGCAGGTCGGTGAGCTCACCGGAGGCGGCGTTGAGGCCCTGGCCCCAGTCCTGCTCCTTGACCTTGGACACGATGATCGCGCCCTCGTGGCCCGCGTTGCTGGCGATCCAGTACAGCGGTGCGGTGAGCGCCTCCCGCACGATCTTGACACCGGTCGCCTCGTCGCCGCTCAGGCCGAGGTTGCCCTCGAGTTCCTTCGCGGCGTGCACCAGGGCGGACCCGCCACCGGGCACGATGCCCTCCTCGACGGCGGCCTTGGTGGAGGCCACGGCGTCCTCGATGCGGTGCTTGCGCTCGTTCAGCTCGGTCTCGGTCGCCGCACCCACGCGGATCACCGCGACGCCGCCGCCCAGCTTGGCCAGGCGCTCCTGCAGCTTCTCACGGTCCCAGTCGGAGTCGGAGACCTCGATCTCCTTGCGGATCTGGGCGATCCGGGCGTCGATGTCGTCCTTGGAGCCCGCGCCGTCCACGATGGTGGTGGCGTCCTTGGTGATGTCGATCCGGCGCGCCTGGCCGAGGACCTCGGTTCCGACCTCGGACAGCTTCATGCCGAGCTCGGGGGACACCAGCGTGCCGCCGGTGACCACGGCGAGGTCTTCGAGGAACGCCTTCCGGCGGTCACCGAAGAACGGGGCCTTGACCGCGACCGCGTTGATCGTCTTGCGCGCGGCGTTGACCACCAGGGTGGACAGCGCCTCGCCCTCGACGTCCTCCGCGATGATCAGCAGCGGCTTCTTCTCCTCCGCGACCTTCTCCAGCAGCGGGAGCAGGTCGGACAGCGCCGAGATCTTCTCGCTGTGGAGCAGCACGTACGCGTTCTCCAGGATCGCGCGCTGCTCCTCGGGGTTGGTGGCGAAGTGGGCCGAGACGAAGCCCTTGTCGAACTGCACACCCTCGGTGATGTTCAGTTCGGTGGCCATCGTGGAGGACTCCTCCACGGTGATCACGCCGTCCTCGCCGACCTTCTCGACGGCCTCACCGAGCAGCGCGCCGATGTTGGCGTCGCGCGAGGTGACGGTGCCGACCTGGCTGATGTTGTCGCGGCCCTTGACCGGGGTCGCCTTGTCCTTGAGGACCTCGACCACCTTGTCGGCGGCGGCCTGGATGCCCGCGCCGAGCGCGGTCGGGTTGGCGCCCGCCGCGACGTTGCGCAGGCCGACCGACACCAGCGACTGGGCCAGCACGGTGGCCGTGGTGGTGCCGTCGCCCGCCACGTCGTTGGTCTTGGTGGCCACGCTCTTGACCAGCTGCGCGCCGAGGTTCTCGAACGGGTCGTCCAGTTCGATCTCCCGCGCGACGGTCACACCGTCGAGCGTGATGGTGGGGCCGCCGAACTTCTTGTCCAGCACGACGTGCCTGCCACGCGGCCCGAGGGTCACCTTGACGGCGTCGGCGAGCCTGTCAACCCCACGTTCGAGCGCCCGACGAGCGTCCTCGTCGAAGTTGATCTGCTTTGGCATGGAAAACCTCTCTGGCTGCGCGAAACGCCCCGGTGCCCCGGCTCGTCGCGGGGGCCCGGGGCGTCATCGCGTGCGAACCGTGTCAGTTGACGACGGCCAGCACGTCACGGGCGGACAGGATGAGGTACTCGTCGCCGTTGTACGTGACCTCGGTGCCGCCGTACTTGGAGTAGATGACGACGTCGCCTTCCTTGACATCCACCGGGATGCGGTTGCCCTTGTCGTCGATGCGGCCCGGGCCCACGGCCAGGACCTTGCCCTCCTGGGGCTTTTCCTTCGCGGTGTCGGGGATGACGAGGCCGGATGCCGTCGTCTCCTCGGCCTCGCTCCTCTGGACAACGATCTTGTCCTCGAGCGGCTTGATGTTCACGCTCACCGGATTGACCTCCACGGGTCGTCGAAAGCGTTGGCAGGTACCTAGTTGGATACGGCTCCTACCACCCCGCCGTCGCGGGTGCCGGGGCGTGTGCGGTGCCGTGCGATTAGCACTCTAGCCATCGGAGTGCTAGCCGCGCAACCAGGGTACCCCGGAAGCTCCACGGCTGGTCAGTGGCGTCCCGCCCGCGTTCCGGGCTCCCCCGGGTGGTCGACGGGGTCACCTTTACCGGTCCCCGGGCCGCGGCCCGCCCGAACGCGCGCCCACAACCACCCGTTCGGGCAATGGTTCGCCACCGGCAGGAGCGCCGGACCCGGGCGAGCGCCGTCCGGCGGGACGGCCGTGGAGCGGTGGCACGTCACGGCACCGCGACGCGCGTCGCTCACACCGAGACGGTGCTGACCGGCAGCGCAGGGTCGGCCGGGAGGTCCAG
>NZ_KB912696.1:80958-86355 GCF_000383795.1 Saccharomonospora saliphila YIM 90502 | reverse complement strand
GCGCCGCGCCGACGGCGACGTGCTCGGCGGTCTCGGGCAGCACGACGGGCACCCCGAACACGGTGGGCGCGAGCGCCCGCACGCTTTCCGACTGTGCGGCCCCTCCGATGAGCAGCACCCGGCGTACCGCGACGCCGTGGGCGCGGACGGCGTCCAGGCCGACCGCCAGCCCGCACAGCATGCCCTCGACGGAAGCGCGGGCCAGGTTCTCCGGGGTCATGTTCGTGCGGCGCAGGCCGTGTACCGAGCCCGCCGCGTCCGGCAGGTTGGGGGTGCGCTCGCCGTCGAGGTACGGCAGCAGTGTCAAGCCGCCGGCCCCCGGGTCGGCCGCGAGCGCGAGCCGGTCGAGCCCGGCGAGGTCGACACCGAGGAGCTGGGCGGTCGAGGTGAGCACCCTGGCCGCGTTGAGCGTGCACACCAGCGGCAGGAAGCGGCCGCTGGCGTCGGCGAACCCGGCCACGGTGCCGCCCGGGTCCACCGGCGGGGTCTCGCTCACGCCGAACACCGTGCCGCTCGTGCCGAGCGAGACGACCACGTCCCCCTCGCCGAGTTCCAGAGCCAGCGCGGCGGCCATGTTGTCGCCGGTGCCCGCGGAGACGAGGGTGCCGTCCGGAGTGTGCCCAGCGGGTTCGGCGGGGCCGAGCACCCGCGGCAACTCAGGGTCACGGCCCCGGAACGCTCGGGTGAGGATGTCGCGGCGGTAGGCGCTTTTCGCGGGCGAAAAGTACCCCGTCCCCGACGCGTCACCACGATCGGTGACCGGCTCCGTGCCGGTGAGGCGCCAGGTCAGCCAGTCGTGTGGCAGGAGGACGCGGGCGACGCGGTCGGCATTCTCCGGCTCGTTGTCAGCCAGCCAACGCAGTTTGGTGACGGTGAAGCTCGCGACGGGCACGCTGCCGACCGCCTCGGCCCAGACCTCCGGGCCGCCGAGCTCGCCGGTCAGGTCGGCGGCGGCGCGCGCCGAGCGCGTGTCGTTCCACAGCAGTGCGGGGCGCACGACCTCCCCGCCGTCGTCGAGGGTGACCATGCCGTGCTGCTGTCCGGCGACCCCGATCGCCGACACGCCGTCGAGCAGGCCGTCGCTGGCGGACCGCCACGCCTCCCACCAACGGGCCGGGTCCACCTCGGTGGTGTCCGGGTGGTCGGCCCGCCCGGTCCGCACGATCCGCCCGGTCCCGGCCTCGCAGACCAGCACCTTGGTCGACTGCGTGGACGAGTCGACCCCCGCCACCAAAACCTCGTTGTTGTTCATGACGCAGAGCTTCCCCGCTGACGGCCGCCCACGTCCACGCACCGAACGACATTTCGCGGGCGAAACGACTTTCGGTCGCGCGGCCCGGCGGGGCGTCACCCCACCCCGGAACGCGTTTCGCGGGCGAACCGTGGCCGGGCGGGCACACCCCACCCACGGTTCGCGGGCAGAACGCGGTCAGCGCGGCAGGCGCGCCCACCTGGGCGCGAAAGGTCAGCCGGGGAGCGGAGCGGAAGGTGCGGTCACGGGCTCAGCCGCAGGGCGCCGCGCAGCGCGTCCGGCACGGCGGCCAGCACACCCGAGGCCGACGTCGGCACTCCACCGGCGGCCAGCTCACCCGCGCGGGCGTGTACGTCCGCGGCGAGACCGGCCGCCCGCCACGGCTCCACCCCGGACGACAACAAGGCGCCGAGCAGGCCCGAGAGCACGTCCCCCGAACCGGCCGTGGCCAGCCACGCCCCCCGCGACCGGTTGACGAGCACGCGCCCCCCGGGGTCGGCGACGACCGTGCAGTGCCCCTTGAGCAACACCACGGCGTGGAACCGGCGGGCCGCCTCGCGCACCGCGCCGACCCGGTCGGCACCGGGCGCGGCCCCGGTCAGCCGTTCGAACTCCCCGTCGTGCGGGGTCAAAACCAGGGGCGTGGCCGGGTCCCGGGCGTCGAGCACCTCCGGCCGCGCCGCGATGATCGTCAACGCGTCCGCGTCGGCGCACACGGGCACGCCCTGCCCAAGCGCGTGCGTCAGCACGTCGCGCCCCTCCGCGCCCGTGCCGATTCCCGGCCCGACGACCCAGGCCTGCACCCGCCCCGCGTCGAAAATCGACCCCGTGGCGACCACCTCGGGCCAGTGCGACCGCACCACGTCGGCGGCCGGACCCGCGTAGCGCACCATGCCGGCGGTCGCCCGTACCGCCGCGGCCGTGGCGAGCACCGCCGCCCCGGGGTAGGTCGAGGACCCGGCCGCGACGCCGGTCACACCCTGGGAGTACTTGTTGTCGGCCGGGCCCGGCAGTGGCCACGCGGTGGCCACATCGGCCACGTCGAGCACACACAGGTCGGGCTCACCCAGTTCACCATCCAGCCCGATGTCGACCAGCAGCACGTCGCCGCACCACTGCGGCGCGAGCACGTGCACGGGCTTGTGCGCCCCGAACGTCACCGTCCGGGTGGCCCGCACGGCGGGACCGTCGACCGCTCCGGTGTCCGGATCGACTCCGCTGGGCAGATCCACCGCGAGCACCGGGGCACTGACCTGCTCGAAGACCGCCGCCGCGTCCGGCCGCAGGGACCCCCGGGCCGAAATCCCGACGACCCCGTCGACGACCACGTCCGCGCCGTCGAGGAAGGCCGACACCGCGTCGGTGTCCGCCGCGTCCAGCACGCGGCCACCCGCACGCCGGAACGCGGCCAGCCCTTCGGCGTGCGCCTTGTCCGGGTTGAGCAGCACGGCGGCCACCGCCACGCCACGCCGGCGCAGGAAGAATCCCGCCCACAGCGCGTCCCCGCCGTTGTTGCCCGCACCGACGACCAGAACCACCCGCGTACCGGACACACGCCCCGCGTGCTCGGACAACAGGTCAGCAGCGTGCACGGACACTCCGTACGCGGCCCGGCGCATGAGCGCCCTCTCGGGAGTCACCCGCAGAAGCCGTTCCTCCGCGGCCCGCACGTGGGCGGTGGTCCAGACGCCGCGCACGATCGTCGCCCTACTCCACGGTCACGGACTTGGCGAGGTTGCGCGGCTTGTCGACGTCGTACCCCCGGCTGCGGGCGATCTCGGCCGCCAGCACCTGCAGCGGCACGGTCGACACCAACGGCTGGAGCAACGTCGGCACGGCGGGAACCTCGACGAGTTCGTCCGCGAACGGGCGCACCCGGTCGTCGCCCTCCTCGGCGATCACGATCGTGCGCGCACCCCGCGCCTGGATCTCGCTGATGTTGGACACCAGCTTCGAGTGCAACACCGCGCGGCCCTTCGGCGACGGCATCACTACCACCACGGGCAGATCGTCCTCGATCAGCGCGATCGGCCCGTGCTTGAGTTCACCCGCCGCGAACCCCTCGGCGTGCATGTAAGCGAGCTCCTTGAGCTTGAGCGCGCCCTCCAGCGCCACCGGGAAGCCGACATGCCTGCCGAGGAAGAGCACGGCCTTCGAGTCGGCCATCCGCTTGCCCAGTGCGCGCACCTGTTCCAACGTGCCCAGCGTCTTGGCCACGGCCGAGGACATCGCCTCCAGCTCACCGAACTCGCGGGCGACCTCGTCGGGGTACTTGGTGCCGCGCGCCTGGGCCAGCGCCAGCCCCACCAGGTAGTTCGCCGCCACCTGGGCGAGGAACGCCTTGGTCGAGGCCACCCCGATCTCCGGCCCCGCGTGGGTGTAGAGCACCGCGTCCGACTCACGGGGGATCTGGGCACCGTTGGTGTTGCAGACCGCGAGGACGCGGGCCTTCTGCTCACGGGCGTGCCGCACCGCCTCCAGCGTGTCGGCCGTCTCACCCGATTGGGAGACCGCGACCACGAGGGTGTCCCGGTCCAGCACCGGATCGCGGTAGCGGAACTCACTGGCCAGTTCCACCTCGACCGGCAGGCGGCACCAGTGCTCGATGGCGTACTTGGCGACGAGCCCGGAGTGGTAAGCCGACCCGCACGCGACGACGAACACCTTGTCGACGTCGCGAAGGTCCTGGTCGGACATGCGTTGCTCGTCGAGCACCACGCGGCCGGAGGAGAAGTGCCCGCGCAGCGTGTTCGCCAGGGCGTCGGGCTGTTCCTCGATCTCCTTGAGCATGAAGTACTCGTGGCCGCCCTTCTCGGCGGCCGAGAGGTCCCAGTCGACACTGAACGGCTTGGCGTCGGCCGGTTCCCCGGCGAAATCCGTGACCTCGTAGCCGTCCCGGGTGATCACGACGAGCTGGTCCTGACCGAGTTCCACGGCCTGCCGCGTGTGCTCGATGAACGCGGCGACGTCGGAGGCGACGAACGTCTCCCCCTCGCCCACGCCGACCACCAGCGGCGACGAACGGCGCGCCGCGACCACGTGGTCGGGCTGATCGGCGTGGGTGACCACGAGCGTGAACGCGCCCTCGAGACGGCGGCACACCGCGCGGACGCTGGCGGGAAGGTCACCCGCCGTGTCTCCCTCGGCGTAAGCACGGGCGATGAGGTGGGCTGTCGTCTCGGTGTCGGTGTCGCTGCTCAGTTCGACGCCCGAGGCCTCCAGCTCGGCGCGGAGCGCCGCGAAGTTCTCGATGATGCCGTTGTGCACGACGGCCACCCGGCCGGTGCCGTCGCGGTGCGGGTGGGAGTTGCGGTCGACGGGCGGGCCGTGCGTGGCCCAGCGGGTGTGTCCCATCCCGGCCGTTCCGGCGAACGCCTCCCGTCCGGCGGTGTCGACCGCGGCCTCCAGGTTGGCCAGGCGGCCTGCCCTGCGCTCGACGGTGAGGGCGTCACCGGTGAGTACGGCCACACCCGCCGAGTCGTAGCCCCGATACTCCATCCGGTGAAGGCCACCGAGCACGACGTCGAGCGCCTGCCGATGCCCGACGTATCCCACGATTCCACACACGCCCTTCAGCGTAACGACACCGACAGACCCCGCATCCTGGCCCCGGCCGGGCACGGTTAGCCCGCGAAACGCGCCTCGCGGTCTCTTCGCCGGGCGCGTGGCGCGGTCCCCGGCGGGCGCGTTTCGCGGGCGAAACGTGGTCACGGGCGGGCGCCCACCTGCCGAAGATCACGCCGTCGGCTAGTCTCCAGCCATGGCGAGCACGGCGAAGCGGCTACTCGAGCAGCTCACACACCCGGGGCCGCACGAGGTCCTGCGCGGCGACCTCGCACTCGTCGGCCTCCCCGGGGTGGTGTACACGCCGCGCGCCGGTCTCGACCTCCCCGCGGTCGCCTTCGGGCACGGCTGGCTCCACCGCCCCGGGCGGCCGCCAGGTCGGTGTCCACGTCGAGGAACACCGCGCCGGGCAGGTGACCGGCGCGGTAGGAGTCGACTCCCGGCGGGCCGGTGAGCCGCCACCGCACGTCGAGCACGGTGGGCCGTGCGCGCGTGCCGGGCTCGGCGTGCAGCAGTGCGTCGAGTTCGGCGGTGGAGACGAGGGAACGCATGGGACCATCCTGCCCTGCCCGCGCCGTCGG
>NZ_KB912696.1:72373-80858 GCF_000383795.1 Saccharomonospora saliphila YIM 90502 | reverse complement strand
CACCCGCGCGGTCACCGCCGCCACTCGCGGGGTCACCGCCACCACTCGCGGGGTCGCCGACAGCGCCGTCCGAGGCTGGCCCGCTACTCCGCTCGAGGTCTTCCACGGCTTCGGCCCCGTCGCCGGGCACGTCCGCATCCGCCGTGCCGGGCCAGGGGCCTCCCCCACCGTCGCCCCCGTCAACGGCCGGGGAGGCAGGGGCCTGAGCCGCCGAGATCGGACCCGGCTCCGCTCGACCGGCCGCCGCTTCGAACCGCTGCCCACCAGAACCGTCCCCGTCGGTTCCGTCCGCACCCAACGTGTACGTGACGGGCTCCCCATCGCCGTTGTCCACCGTGACGACGGTCGGCCCGTCGGGTCCGTCGGGTCGTTCGGCGGTCAGGGCGAGCTCGCCGTCCTCGATGTGGATCTTCCCGTCGGGCCCCGGGCGGTACACGCGCTCGGCACCCGGCTCCCCCGTGTCGTCACCGGGCGTGCCCGCGTCCCCTGCCGTGGAGTCGGCACCACCGGCCTCCGGGTCACCGAAGTCGAGCGCGTAGTCCCGCGCCTGGCCGGAACCGTCCTCCACGGAGATGCCCATCGCACCGTCGGCGTCCGGTTCGGTGATCGAAAAGGTCTGATCGCCCTTCTCCACGGTGAGGGTTTCGACCTCGTCACCCCGCGGCACCGCCTCCCCGGTCTCCGGATCGATCGGGTACGGCTCCCCGGTCTCGGGGTCGATCTCCAAAGGCTCACCGGTGACCGGGTTGGTCTGCTCCCCGCCGTCCGGCATGAGGTCCTCGGGGGAGGGAACAGCACCGCCCCCGCCACCGGGCACACTGCCGCTCCCGCCACCGGGCACACCGCTGCCTGCGCCTCCCGGAATGCTCCCGGCACCAGCTCCGGCCCCCGTCTGCCCCGGCCCCGGCACGGTCTCGCCCGCCCCGTCCCGCGCCGCGAACGGATCGGCGTCGAGCTGCCCCAGGTAGGTGATGAGCTCGGAGTAGGCCGCGTCGATGGCAGCGACGTAGTTCGCACCGTGGCCGTGCACCTCGTTGGCCTTTTGCTGGTACATGCCGCAGAACTCGGCGAGCTTCTGCTCCGCCTCCCGCAGGGTTCCCCTGTACTTCTCGAGCTCGGACCTGATGTTGTCCTCGGTGATGTTGTCGGCGAGGGTGTAGCCCACCAGGGGAGCGATCGAACCGACCAACGGGACCACCAGGCCGAGCGGGGTCGTCAAGAGATCGACGAACCGGTCGAACAACCCCCGGTTCTCGATCTCCTGAACCTTGGCCTCCAGCTCGGCGATGAGGTCGGGAAGGCGCTTGACCGCGTCGATGAAGGCATCGACCTGGTGCGGGGAGAGCTCGGCGACCGTGCCGTCACCGTAGACCTTCAGCACGTTCTGCGCGTAGTTGATGACGTTGCGCTGGACGCCCTCGTCGATGGCGTGTGTGATGCCGTCCGGCGCCGTCGTCAGCGCCTGCGAAAGGTCCCCCGCGCCCTTGATGAGGGTGTTGTTGACCTGTTCCGCCGACGACTTCGCGCCACCGGTCCAGTCGGAGGTGTTCTCCCATGCGCTGCCCAGCGCGTCGGTCACCTCGTCGACCGTCTGGCGCGCGCTCGTGAGCATCTCCGCGTCGGAGTGGAAGGCCGAGAAGTCGATGCCCCGGAACTCCGCCATCCCCTCACGAATGCTGCGCGGGTCGACGCCGGAGTGCGTGTAGGAGGCACTCGCCCCCGCGACGTCCCCGGTGCCGCCCGGGGACGACAGGTCGAGGCTCACCGCGTCGTACTCCTGCGAACCCCCCGATGGGGTCCCCGCGCCGACCAGCGCGTTCGCTTCCTCGTAGCGGGGGTGGAACTCGTCGAAGAGCGTCAGCGCGGTCTCGGCCTCGTCGATGATTTCGTCGGAAGTCGAGAACCCACCCTGGTTGAGACCGCGCTCGATCTCGCTGACCTCGGAGGCGGTCAGGGCCCGTTCCACGCTGGTCAGGCTTTCCCGTGCGTTGTCGAGGTTCTCGCCGAGCGCTTCACCCCCACGCATGACGTCGAACGGGTCGGCACCCACGTCACCCGAGTACTGGAGTACCTCGTCCCCGGTCAGCCTTCCCGCGTTGGACAGGGCGTAGAGGAAGTTCTGCCGGTCCTGCGCGGAGACGTCGGGGTTGTCGAGCATCTGGCGCATCCGGTCCAACTCCGCGCCGCTGAACGTCTCGTTGGCCACCGCGTTGTCGAACTGGCGGTTCCGAAGCAGGTTCATCCGTCGATCGTCCCCTTCGACGCGATCATCTCCTGGCTGACCGCTTCACCCTGCTCGTACTTGCCTGCCGCCTCCGAGAGCTTGCCGCCGAAATCCGTGGCCTTCTCGCCGTACCTGGTCACGGCATCGCGGTAGGTACCGATCACGTCGGCGTAACGGGAGGCGACGTGGGACCACGCGTTCCCTACCTGCGCCGTGGACACACCCGTCTCGATCTTCGCGCCCGCCTTCGCGAGTTCGCCGCCCTCCTGGCTGTACGCCGAGCCCGCCGCGTCGAGCTTGCCCGGGTCGACGGTTTGACCACCTGCCACCAAGGGCCCCCTCTGCTCCTCGTTGTCCGGCCGTCCGTCGACGACGCCCCGACCTCACGATCGGTGTCGTCGTGACCGCACAAATGTACCGAGCGCCTACGACAGGAGGTACCGCTTCGCACGAATTCGGACGCCGTCGCCCGGGACGACGTCAGCAGACCGACGACACCACTCCGGCGAGCCGGTCGGCGGCGACCTGCGCGGTCTCGACCAGGGGCGCCTCGACCATCACACGAACGAGTTGTTCTGTACCGGAAGGCCGCAGCAGGACCCGGCCTTCGTCACCCAGTTCGGCGGAGACGGCTTCGACCGCGTCCCGCACGGTGGGCGACTCGGTCGCGGTGGTCTTGTCGGTGACCGGCACGTTGACCAGCACCTGGGGGAGCCGCCGCATGACACCAGCCAGCTCGCGCAGCGACCGGCCGGTCTCGCCGAGACGGCTCATCAGGCGCAGCGCGGTCAGCAGCCCGTCACCGGTGGTGGCGTAGCCGGGCAGCACGACGTGCCCGGATTGCTCACCGCCCAGTGAGTAGCCGCCCGCGCGCAGCTCCTCCAGCACGTAGCGGTCACCCACGGCGGTGGTGCGCACCGCGATGTTCTTGTCCCGCATCGCCAGGTGCAGGCCGAGATTGCTCATCACGGTGGCGACGAGTGTCCCGCCCGCGAGTTCGCCCGCCTCGGCCATGCCCACGGCGAGCACGGCCAGGATCTGGTCGCCGTCGACGAGCTCGCCGTCGGCGTCCACCGCCAGACAACGGTCGGCGTCACCGTCGTGGGCGATACCGAGGTCGGCGCCGTACTCGGCGACGGCCGCGCGGAGTGACTCCGGATGGGTCGAACCGCAGTTGTCGTTGATGTTGATTCCGTCCGGGGCGGCGTTCACCGCGATCACCTCGGCACCGGCCTTGCGATAGGCCTCGGGCGCGGCGATCGACGACGCGCCGTGGGCGCAGTCGACCACGATCCGCAGGCCGGTCAGCGAGGCCGGGGTCGCCTCGACCAGGTGGGAGACGTAGCGGTCGAGCGCGTCGTCGACGTCGGAAACCCGGCCGATCTGGGCGCCCGTCGGTCGGGTCGCGGCCGTGTGCAGGCCCGCCTCGATCTCGTCCTCGATGCCGTCGGGCAGCTTGTGCCCGCCCTCGCCGAACAGCTTGATGCCGTTGTCGGCCATCGGGTTGTGCGAGGCTGAGATCATCACGCCGAGGTCGACATCGAGGTCGGCGACCAGATACGCCACGGCCGGGGTCGGGAGGACGCCGAGCCGGAGAACGTCGGCGCCCGCGGAGGTGAGTCCGGCGACGACGGCGGATTCGAGCATCTCGCCGCTGGCACGGGGGTCGCGGCCGACGACGGCCACCGGGCGGTGCGAGCGGTCGTGCGCGGCGAGGACCCGAGCCGCGCTGGCCGTCACGGCGAGTGCCAGCTCCGGGGTGAGCTCGTCGTTGGCGAGGCCGCGAACCCCGTCAGTGCCGAAAAGGCGAGCCATGTCGTCGACCCCCGTCTTGCGAACACATGCGTACAGACCACAACAACGTAGCCACTCCACGATGACTGCCCTGTGCCCGGGCGGCCACACGACGCGTTTCGCGGGCGGACCGTCCCCCGGCCCCACACCCCGGCCACGGTTCGCGGGCGAAACGCGGTCCGGACACGTGCGCGTATCCGTGCCGATCGCCGGCGGATCACGGTTCGCGGGCGAAACGTGGTCGCGGGAGGCGACTCACCGACCCTCCGAAACACACACGAGCGCCCACCCGGCGGACGGGTGGGCGCTCGTGGATGCCTGGCGCGCGTCAGCGCTTGCTGTACTGCGGCGCCTTCCGGGCCTTCTTCAGGCCGTACTTCTTCCGCTCGGTCGCGCGCGCGTCACGGGTGAGGAAGCCCGCCTTCTTCAGCGCGGGCCGGTCGTCACCGTCGATCTCGGCGAGCGCCCGCGCGATCGCGAGCCGCAGCGCACCGGCCTGACCGGAGGGCCCGCCGCCGTCGAGGTTCGCCACGATGTCGAACGACTCGGGCTTCTCGACGGTGTTCAGCGGCTCGCGGATGAGCTGCTGGTGAACCTTGTTCGGGAAGTACTGCTCGAGGGTCTTCCCGTTCAGCTTGAACTGGCCGCTGCCCGGCACCATCCGCACACGGACGACCGCCTCCTTGCGACGGCCCACCGTCTGCGCGGTGCCCCCGGCGGCGCGCGACGGCTTCGGCGCGGTCGGCGTCTCGCTGGTCACGACCGCGTCGAACGCGGTCTCGGTCTCGGTGCTGGTCACGAACTGTTCCTCACTCACTGGGTCACCTGAGCGATCTTGGTGATCTGGTGCGGCTGGGGCTTCTGCGCGGCGTGCGGGTGGTCCGGCCCGGCGTAGACCTTGAGCTTCGAGGCCTGGGCGCGTCCCAGCTTGTTCTTCGGCAGCATGCCCTTCACGACCTTCTCGACCAGCCGCTCAGGGCGGGAGTCGAGCAGTTCGCCGAAACTACGCTTGCGCAGGCCGCCGGGGTAGCCGCTGTGCCGGTAGGCGAACTTCTGCTCGCGCTTGTTGCCGGTGAGCGCCACCTTGTCAGCGTTGACGATGATGACGAAGTCACCGGTGTCCACGTGCGGGGCGTAGGTGGGCTTGTGCTTGCCGCGCAGCAGCGTGGCGACCTCGGTCGCGAGCCGGCCGAGCACGACATCCTCGGCGTCGATCACGTGCCAGGCACGAGTGACATCGCCGGGCTTGGGGCTGTACGTGGGCAAGGGTCTACCTCGTCGTCAACTTGCTTGTGGGGTCCATGCGGGCTTGGGCGCGTGCCGCGGATGCGCGCACAACAACACATGAAGATACCCGGTGCCCAGGACAACGGTGAACGCGGGGGTCCGACGCGCCTTCCATACTAGTCTCTTCGGCGGCAGGCGGGATGTCGACCATGGGGGACCGACGATGACACGACTCCGGACGATCACGGCACTCGGCCTGGTGCTCATGCTGGTCACAGGGTGCGGCGGAGCACGGGCGGGCCGAGCGGTCCCCGACGGGGAGGACGTCGCCGAGTACGTCCGGGACAAGTTCTCCGCCACGCTGGAGCGGCTCGACGACGACCTGACCCGCAGCGACCCGCACCAGAGCCGACTGCGGTCGTTCACCCGCATCGACGACCGCAAGGCCGACATGACCTCCACCGCGATCCAGTTCGGCGATCCACCGAGCCGAATACACAAGAACCACTCGAACAGGGACTCGAACGACTACCGCGACTACTTCCACCCCGGCGGCAGCGACGTCGAGTACGTGCTGCTCGGCCCCGTGTACGCGGAGTTGGCGCCGACGCCCTGGGTCTCGATGCCGTACGACGGCGCGGGGCTCGACGTCTGCTACTGGAGCGGCTACTCGACGGTGTGCAAGATGATCAACGCGGTCGCGCGGTCGCTCGACAACGGGCACCCGGACAAGAAGGCGCGGAGCCTCCGCGACGGCCGCGTCGAGCTGACCACGAAGGTGTCCCTGCGCACGTTCCTCGACGAACGCATCGTGATCATCCCCGACTGGGCACTCGAGTGGATCGACGAACCGATGCGGAACGGGTTCCTCGACACACGTCTGGTGCTCAGCGCCGAGGGCAGGCTCCAGGAGATCGAGATGACCGGGTTGATCAGTGGCGAGGGCCACGAGATCGAGGTGCGGGAGCACTACCAGGTGCTCCCGGCGCCGACCGAACACGATGTGCCCGCCGTTCCCTCCGCGGACGAGGTGACCGAGCTGACCACCGAGGAGGAGGTCGACGAGTTCTACGCGGGCATGCAACAGATCACCAGCAGCAGCGACTGAGCGCCCTGCGACACCGCCCGATCCGACCCCGCGAGGACCTTCCGATGACCCAGCCGCCCCCGGGCCACCAGTGGTGGCCGCAGCCGTCCCAGGACGACCAGCAACGCACGATCCCGCAGCATCCGCCGGTCGCGCCCGGCGGGACGCCTCCGGGCGGGCACGCGTTCGGCGGGTCGTGGCAGGGCGAATACGGCGGATTCGGAGCCTTCGACGGGTCCTCCACCCGAACGAGGTCGAAGAAGCCGCTCCTGCTGGCGGGACTGGCCGTCGTCACGCTCGCCGGAGTCGGTGTGGCGGCCTGGTCGCTCGGGGCGTTCGGGCCCGCGGTGCTCGACCGGGACGCGATGCACGGCGACGTCGCGACGGTCTTACGGGAGCACTTCGGCGAGCACGACGTCACCGCGGTGCGGTGCCCCGCCGACCAGCCGATCACCACGGGTCACACGTTCGAGTGCTCCGTCGAGGTCGCGGGCGAACCCCGGAGCGTGCGCATTCGCGTGTTGAACGACAGCCCGGAGTACGAGGTCGGCGCTCCCCGCTGACGCGAACGGGCCCCGCCTTACGCGAAGGCGGGGCCCGTTCGCCGCACAGGATGCCGGGACGTGTCAGAACATACCCTGGATGCCCTTGTCGGTGGCCTGGTAGCCGTCGGCGATCTGCGGCAGCGCGGTCGCGATCTGCGCGAGCACCTGCTTCATCTCGTCGAGCGACTGGTTCCACTCGTTCTGGCACTGCTGCCAAGCCTCCATGGCCTCACCGGACCAGGAGTCGACCAGCGGCGCGAGGCGCGACTTCAGGTCCTCGAACAGGGCGTCCAGTTCGGACCCGGTCTTGTTGCAGTCCTCGGCAGCGGTGTGGATCGTGGCGTAGTCAACCTTGATGCCGTTCGGCATTGTTCCCTCCAGATCGGTGAAAAAGTCGTCGAGAATGCGCGCGGGTCAGCGGGTCAGAGTCCGCCGAGGGTGTTGCCGATGCTGCTGATGGCGGAGTTCTGCTCCTCCTCCGCCTGCTGATACTTCACACCGGACTGCTGGAGCAGCTCACCGATGTTGCCGAGCGCCTCGTTCAGCTTGCGCGTCTTCTCGTCGAAGGCGGCCATGACGTTCTGGAAGGCCCTCGCGGCCTCGCCCTGCCAGCCGGCCTGCGTGGCCTCGATGTTGTTCCGCAGCGTGTTCAGGTTCTGGTCCATCTGACCCTTGATCTGGTCGACGTCCTGGTACGCCTGCTGGAACTGCTCCGGTGTCCCGGTAAAACCGCCTGCCATCGGGATGAACCCCCTTCGCTCGTGGTGTGCCGTACTGCGTTCGTACTGGCTCTACGACGGAGACAGTGCCACGTCCGGTTCCCCGCTGTCGCGGAAACCGGACAAGTCGTTGCTAGCGTGAACGCCCCGGCGGCAGCGTCCCGGCAGCGGTCCCCGCCGACCGCGTTTCGCGGGCGAAACGCGGCACCCGGCGGCCGTCAGTTGGTGAACTCGAGGGTGCGGACGACCTGTTCGCAGGCGGATGCCACACGGCGCGGGTGCTGGGCCACCTGACACCCGACACTGACCTGGGCGGTGCCCCTCGCGAACACGTACCAGTCGACACTCGCCGCGGGCTTGTGCTGCCGGTAGTAGATGACCTCCCGCCCGGCGTACTCGTGGTCGGCCAGGAAGTCGGAGTAGGAACCGGGGTCCTCGCCCGCCATCCGACGCAGTTCGCGGGCTAACCGCGCTCGCTGGGCCCCGCCGTCGTAGTTCAGGACGAACTCCTCGACCACCACGAGGTCGTCGTCGGTACGCGACTGGGCGTCCTCCGGTTTGATGATCACCTGCCGGTCCGCGACGTTGTGGGCGGTCTGGACCCAGTCCTCGGGCGCGACGAACCGGTACGAGTACTGGGCGTAGGTCCGTCCCTCTGGGTCCTGGCCCCCCAGGATGAACACCACTGCGGTCGCGACCGCCGCGATCACGGCCAGCACGGCCACGACGGACCACAGCACACGCCGGTTCCGCCGTGCACTCGACGCCGGCTCCGGCACCGGAGCGGGCGAGTGCCGCCCCAGCACCGGACCGCCGTAGGGCGGGGAAGGAGGACCCGGACTCGCCGCGCCGGGGAACGCCGGTGATCCCGCGCCGACGGGGTGCCGCG
>NZ_KB912696.1:61463-72273 GCF_000383795.1 Saccharomonospora saliphila YIM 90502 | reverse complement strand
GAGCGCGCGCCGCGCCGGGCAGCGCGCCCGTGCGGTCCGGCAGAAGCTGCACCGCGCGCAGGGCTCCACGCGCGACCACCGTCTCCGGCTGGTCCAACGTGGTCGGAACGACGCCGGCGCGCTCGTGCACGAGCCGCGACACGAGCGGAATCCGGCTCGAACCACCCACCAGGAAGATCGCCGTGAGCTGCCGCGGCCGCAGGCCCGCCGCCTCGATCGTGGAGACGGTCAGATCGGCCGCGCGGCCCAGCGGAGCACCGACGAGACGTTCGAGGTCTTCCCGCGTGACGTGCGCGTCGGCGAACGGCGGCGGCATCGGCACGTCCGTGTAGGCATGCCGCGACAGTGTCTCCTTGGCGTTGCGCACGTCCTGGCGCAGCACCCGCCTGCGTCGCCGGTCCGCGAGCTCGCGTCCTCGCACGAGCTGCTGCCAGGCCTCCGGGTCCACTCCCGACACCAGCGACCCGACGTACTCCAGTAGCGCCTGATCGATATCGGCCCCACCGAAGCCGGGATCGCCGCGAGTGGCGAGCACCTCGAATCCCACACGGTCGGCACCCGGGGCGCGGCGCACGACGCTGGCGTCGACCGTGCCACCCCCGAGGTCGAGGACGGCCACGGTGTCCCCCGGCCTGCCGCTGAACTCGACCGTGCGGTCCCCCGCCACCTCGGCCGGCGCGAACGTCGCGGCGTGGTACACCGCCGCCGCGACCGGCTCCGGCACCAGCGCCACCTCGTGCGCGAGTTGCCCGGCCGCCTGCCGCAGCAGGCGCGTCCGCACCGCGCCCCAGTCGGCCGGGTGCGTCACCACGAGGAGTTCGACCTCGGCCTCACCAGCCACCCGGCGTGCCTCGGACACCGCGCGGGCCAGCACGGCGTGCACCACGGAGACGACACTGAACACGGACGCGCCCAGCAGCAACTCGCCCTCGTCGATGCGCCGCTTCGGGTTCGGCTCGAAGCGGGACGGGTCCACCGCCGCCTGCCGCTCGGCCTCCTGGCCGACGAACAGCGTCCCGTCGGGCGCCGCGTAGACGGCCGAGGGCAGCAGCGGCTGACCGTCCATGACCACGACCTGCGGCTCACGGCCACGGACCGACGCGACGACGCAGGTGCTCGACGTCCCGAAATCCACCGCCACCCGCAACGTCACCAGCAGCTCCCACCCGTCGTGAGTCCGTGCCCCGGCACTCTGTCACAAGCGGGGTCCCCGCGCCCGCGCGGTGACCGGGACCGCTCGATCCCCGCGATCCCGGCCCCCGAACTCAGTCCGGCGCGATCCACGAGACGTGCATGAGCTGCTTGCCCGTCTTGCGGCTGACGAAGTAGCCCCGCCCCGGCGGCATGGGGCCCGCCTTGACGTTGCCGAGCAGCTGCCCCTCGTCCTTGGAACCGTTCATCACCATGCCGGGCATGGCCAGTTCCTTCAGCTTGCCGAGGATCGGGTCCATGCCGGTGCGCGCGGCACCACCGGTCCGCCGGGCCACGACCATGTGCAGGCCGACGTCCTTGGCCTGCGCGAGGTACTCCGACAGCGGCCGCAGCGGGTTGTTGGTGGAGGTCGCCACGAGGTCGTAGTCGTCGACCACGACGAAGAGCTCCGGCCCTGTCCACCAGGACCGCTCCTTGAGCTGCTGCGGGGTCACATCCGGGCCGGGCAGTCGCTTGGACATCGACTGCGCGACCTCCTTGACCATGCCTTCGAGCTGGTTCGCCGACACCGCGTAGCCCAACAGCTGGTCGCCCTCGACGAACCCGAGCATGGTGCGCCGGTAGTCCACCAGGATCACCACGGCCTCCTGCTTGGTGTACCGCTCGGTGATACCCCGCACGATCTGCCGCAGCAGGTTGGTCTTGCCCGACTCCCCGTCGGCGTAGGCGAGGAAGTGCGGGTCGGCGTTGAAGTCGAGGTAGACCGGAGCCAGCTCGTCCTCGTCGACCCCGATCGGAATCAGCTTGGTGTCGCGGTGCTTGTCCTGCTGCAACAACTCCTCGTACGGCATGAGGTCCGGCAGCAGGCGCACCTTCGGCGCCGACCGGCCCTGCCAGGCCGACGACACCTTCGCCACCGCGTCGGCGACCCCGTCGCCGAGGTCGTCGTCACTGCTCGACCCGTCGATCCGCGGCAGGCCCCCGAGGAAGTGCAGCTTGTCCCGGGTGAGCCCGCGGCCCGGCCGGGCCGCGGGAACGTTCACGGCGACCCTGCGGTCGATGTCCGACTCACTCGGATCACCGAGCCGCAGCTCGAACCGCGTCCCGAGCATGTCCTTGATCGCCGGGCGGATGTCGGCCCACCGGTTCGACGAGATGACCACGTGCACGCCGTAGGTGAGGCCCTGCACGGCGAGCTTGGTGATCTGCGGTTCCAGCTCCTCGAAGTCGTCGCGGAGCGCGCGCCAGCCGTCCACGATGAGGAACGCGTCCCCGAACGGGTCCTGCTCGGCTGTGATGTCGCCGCGTCGCTTGCGGTTGCGGAAATCGTTCATCGAGTCCACGCCGAGCGTGCCGAACCGCGACTCGCGCTCGGTGACGAGCGTGGTCAGCTCGGCGACGATCCGGCGCGCCTTGTCCGGCTCCCGCCGCGCCACGGCGACCCCGCCGACGTGCGGAAGTCCCTCCAGCGGGGCGAGCGTGCCACCGCCGAGGTCGATGCAGAAGAACTGCGCCTCCTCCGGCGTGTGGGTCAACGCCATCGACATGACCAGCGTGCGCAGCAGCGTGGACTTGCCGGACTGCGGTCCGCCGACGAGCACACCGTGTCCCGCGCCGCCGGAGAAGTCCGCCCACAGCGGATCGCGCCGCTGCTCGTACGGACGGTCCACGATGCCCAGTGGGATCTGCAACCGGCCGTTGCCGAAGAAGCCGACCGGCGACAGCCCGCGGTCCTCGGTGGGATTGAGGTTCGGCAGCAGCGTGTCGAGTGAGTTCGGTTCCCGCAACGGCGGCAGCCACACCTCGTGGGCGGGTGGCCCCTGCCCGACGAGCCTGCCGACGATGACGTCGAGCTCGCTGGGCTCCACGCCCTCCTCGGACTCGGGCTTGTTCGGCTCCGGCTCGACGGGTTCGGGTTCCGGCTCCGGCTCCCGCGGCAGCTCGACGAAGTCGGGCACGAACAGCTGCGGCCGCTTGTCCGCCCGCACCACCTTCGCCCCCGGCGCCGCCGCCTTGATGCCCGCCGGGCGGTAGGGCCCCGACACGTACGAGGCCTTGAACCGCACCAGTGTGGAGGTGTCGTACTTGAGGTACCCGCCACCGGGCACGGACGGCAGCTCGAACGCGTCCGGGACACCGATCGCGGCCCGGGACTCGGCGGCGGAGAAGGTCTTCAGACCGATGCGGTAGGACAGATGCGAATCGAGCCCGCGCAGTTTGCCCTCCTCGAGCCGCTGCGAGGCGAGCAGCATGTGCATCTGCAGCGACCGGCCGAGGCGACCGATGGCCACGAACAGGTCGATGAAGTCCGGTTTGGCCGACAGCAGCTCGGAGAACTCGTCGACCACGATGAACAACGCGGGCAACGGGTCCAGATCCGCCCCGTTCTCGCGCGCCTTCTCGTACTCCCAGACGTTCTTGAAATTGCCGCCGTTCTTCAGTGCCTCCTGGCGGCGGTTCATCTCACCGGCGAGGGCGTCCTTCATGCGGTCCACGAGCGTGACCTCGTCGGCGAGGTTGGTGATCACCGCGGACACGTGCGGAGCCTTGTCCAGACCGAGGAACGTGGCACCGCCCTTGAAGTCGACGAGCACGAAGTTGAGCGAGGTCGACGAGTGCGTGGCCAACATGCCCAGCACCAGCGTGCGCAGGAACTCGGACTTACCGGAACCGGTCGCCCCGATGCACAGGCCGTGCGGCCCCATGCCCTCCATCGCGGCTTCCTTGATGTCCAGCTCGACCGCCTGGCCGTGCTCGCCCACACCGAACGGGACGCGGTAGCGGTCCCGGACCGGCCGGGGACGCCAGGCCTGCTGCACGTCGAACGTCATGGGATCACCCGGAATGCCGAGCAACTCCAGCAGCGACGGGTTGGACAACAGCGGCTGTTCCTCGCTGTCGTCGGAGGCACCGGAGCTCATCCGGTACGGCGAAAGCTTGCGGGCCAGCGCCTCGACCTCCACCAGGCTCACCGTGTCCGGCCTGCCGAACCACTCGACGCCCCCGGAACTGCGGGCGCCCAGTCGTTCCTGCTCGACCACCAGGCGAAGACCGCGCCGCGCCGCGAGGTTGCCGATCGAGTCGGAAAGGTCGATCAGCGTGACGCCCACCAGTCCTTCCTCGAGCAGGATCTGTTCCTCACCGCTGACGTCGGCGTCGTCGAGCACGATCACCACGTGCGGTTGGTCCGGCGGCGGGGTCGCGTTCCGGGAGAAGCGCTGCCGTTCGCGGAGTTCCTCGTCGAGCCACTGCTCGATCTGCGCGAGCGAACCGCTCATCATGCGCAACTGGCCGATGCCGTCGGACAGGGCCGGGTGCTGGACGTGGGGAAGCCACTTCGCCCACTCCCACTCTTCTTTCGCACGCCCGGTGGTCGCCACGCCGATGAGCACGTCGTCGGGGCTGTGGAAGGTGACGAGCTGAGCCAGCATCGCCCTGGTCAACCCGCGCGTGAGCGTCTTGTCGCCCTGCATGCCCACGGCCGCGAACCCGCGGAGCGTGATCTGCGTGGGCAGGTCGGGCACGATCGAGTGCGAGCGGACGAAACGGCGCAATGCCAGCGTCGCGATCGGCTCCAGCTCGTCCACCGGACCCGTCTGCGGCGGCACCAACCGCGTCGCCAACCGGTGCGCGCTGCGGCCCACCCGCAGATGCAGGAAGTCCTGGTCGTTCTGCCGCCGCTCCCACATGCGCCTGCTGGTCGCCAGCGACCACAGGCTCTCCGGATCGGGATGCACCCATTCCAGCGATGCCCGCTGCTCCTCCATCGCCTCACGGGCACGGTCGCGCATCTGACCGAGGTAGCGCAGGTAGTCCTTGCGGTCCTCGTTCATCTCCGCTTTCTTCTGCTGCCCGCCACGGCCGCCGCCCGCGAACATGCCGACCATCGACATCATCATCATCAGCGGCATCATCAGGAAAAACGGGCTCGGCATCCCGTCGTTGGCCGTGAACATGAACGCGACCATGCCGAGCATCGCCACGACCATGACGACCGGCATCAGCTTCATGAGGATGTTGCCGGGGATGGTCCTCGGGACCTCGGGCGGCGGCTCAAGATGGACCTCGCCGCCCGGAGGACGGGGAGCAGCAAGCCGTGGCAACCGCTTGAACTGCAGCGTGCTCACCGAAAGGACCCCTCTTCGACTCGGCGACGTGGACGCGCGCGGGGAACGCACACCGGCGCATTCGCCGGAACCGCCCCCACGCGTGGCCCGGGTGCGTTAATACTAGGGCGGCGCTACGACATCATGGGGCCGGTTCGGCAAGGTTACCGGGCCCGGAACGGGTTGTTCCCGCGACGCGGTATAAACAGCCTGCGGCAGAATCTCCAGGTAGGGGGCGAACAGGTGGCAACGGGCACGACGGTTTTCAGCAGGGTGACGGTGGTCGCGCCCCGCACCCGGATCGACGTCGCGCTGCCTGCCGACGTGGCGGTGGCCGATCTGATGCCCATGCTGCTGGACATGGCCAAGGAGGCCACCCCAGACGGCGGCGCCCGGCACGGCGGCTGGGCCCTGGCCAAGCTCGGCGACACCCCCCTCGACCCGAGCCGCACGCTGGCCTCCCTCGGCATCGTCGACGGTGAGCTGCTGCAACTGCGCAAGCGCAACGAGAACCCGCCGCCACCGCTGTACGACGACGTCGTCGACGCCATCGCGGAGGCCGACCCGGACAGCTTCCGCCCGTGGACCAAGGAGACCGCGCAGCGCATCGGGCACGTGGCGGGAGGCATCGCCCTGCTCGTTTCCGCACTCGCGTTGTTCTTCGGCGGCCCGCTGTTCGGCGGCAACGCGCTCGCCGCGGCCATCGTCGGCGGAGTGGCGGCCATCGCCTGCGTCGCGATCGGAGCGACCCTGGTCAAGGCCTATGACGCCGAGTCCACCGGTGTCCTCATCGGCGCGGCGGGTGGGCTACCGCTGGCATTCGTGAGCGGTTTCCACATCGTTCCCGGTGTGTCGCTGCGCGCGAACCTGCTACTGGCCAGCGCGCTTCTTGTCGTCGTCGCGGCCGTGTGCATCCTCGTCATGGGAGCCGGCATCACCACGTTCATCGCCGCGGCCACCGCCGGGGTGTTCGGAGTGATCGCCTTCGGGGTCGCGACGCTCATCGCCCACCCGGCACCCGGTATCGCCGCGGGCACCGCCGCCGTCGCGCTCGGCGGGATCTCGATGCTGCCCCGCGCCACGATCTGGCTGGCGAAGCTGCCCCTTCCCGCCGTCCCGAGCACGGCCGACGAACTGAAGGAAGAGGCGGACCAGCCCGACTACTCGGCGATCGAGCGCAAGACCAGCGTCGCGCACAACTACATGACCGGCCTGCTGGTCGGCAGTGGTTCCGTCACCGCGGTCGCCGCCGTGATCACCGCGTCGTCGGGGGACGTGTGGGGAGTCCTCACCGCGGTGATGGCCACGCTGGTGCTGCTGCTGCGCGGTCGCACCTACGCCAACGGAGCCCAGGCCGTGGCCCTGCTGACGACGGGGATGGTCTCGGCGGGCGGCATCCTGCTCGGATGGTTGTGGACCGAGGACGCAACCGGCCGGCTGCTGTGGATCTTCGGCACGCTGGTCCTGCTCGGCGCGGCAGCGCTGGTGCTCGGCGTGGTGTTCCCGCACCAGCGGTTCACCCCGCCCATGCGCCGCACGGTCGAGATCATCGAGGCGGTGTGCATCGCCTCCGTCCTGCCGCTCGCCTTCGCCGTGATGGGCCTGTACTCGACGCTGCGTCACCTCGACATCGGCTGACGCGCTCCACTACGACTGCGAGGGGGTTCGTGTGCGTACGGCCCGGACGATGCGGAAGGGTTCCGCGCTCGCCCTTGTCCTGACCCTCGGCGTCGGCGGGCCCGCGCTCGTGCCGCCCGCCGCCGCTCAGGACGCGGAGGACGACGGCGGGTACTACGCCACGCCACCCCCCGTCGACAACTCCCTGCTTCCCCCCGACACCGGCGGCCCGGACGAGAACTACGAGAAACGGGTGCAGTGCGTCCAGCGCAACCTGGAGTACAACGAGCAGATCCAGAACGCGCCGTGGGGGCAGCGCTTCCTCCGCATCGGTGAGGTGCACTCGCTGATGAGGTCCACGCTCGGCTCGGCCGGAAAAGGCCCGGATGGCAAGCCGATCCGGGTGGCGGTCATCGACACGGGAGTGACGGCGCACCCGTACTTCCAGGACCGGGTACGGGCCGGAGGCGACTACGTCGACGATGCCGGGAACGGCCTGGAGGACTGCGACGGCCACGGCACCCAGGTCGCGGGGATCATCGCCGCGGACACCCCGCGCAACATCGGCTTCACCGGGGTCGCGCCGGACGCGGAGATCGTGTCGATCCGGCAGTCCAGCCAGAACTACTCCCCGCAGGAGGAAGAGTCGGCCTCGTCCGGTGACGACTCGTCCGGCGACTCCGGTTCGGACAGTGACTCGGGCTCCGGAGGGGGCGGCTCCGCAGGAGCGCCGGCCGACTCCGATGAGGACACCGCGCCCGCCCAGGGCGGACGGACACAGGGCGAGGGCGCGGGGACGCTGTCCACGCTCGCGCAGGCCATCCGGGGCGCAGCCGACGACGGGGTCGACGTCATGAACATTTCCATCAACCACTGCCGTCCCGCGGACGGCGGCGTGATGGAGGACGAGCGGCGCCTTCAGGCGGCGATCCGGCACGCGGTCAACAACGACGTCGTCGTGGTCTCGGCCGCGGGCAACCTGTCCGAGCGGTGCGAGCAGAACGACCAGGCGTCGGGGGAGCGGGTGAACACCATCGTCACGCCGCCCTGGTTCGCCGAGGACGTGTTGTCCGTCGCGGCGATCGACGAGACGGGTGGCGTGGCGGACTTCAGCATCCACGGGCCGTGGGTGAGTGTGGCCGCGCCCGGGACGGGCATCATCTCGCTCGATCCGGCGGAGGGATCCGACGGGCTCGCCAACATGATGATCGAAAACGGTGAGCCCGCGGTCATCAAGGGGACGAGCTTCGCCGCACCCTACGTCGCGGGGCTCGCCGCGCTGGTACGGGCGAAGTACCCCAATCTCGACGCGCGCGAGGTGATGCACCGCATCGAGTTCACCGCGCACCACCCGGCCGCGCCCGGAGGCCGCGACAACTACGTCGGCCACGGCGTCATCAACCCGATGGCGGCCCTCACGGCGACCGTGCCGTCCGAGGAGGGGCTGCCCGCGGCACGCGCGGAGGCGTTGCCGTCGGACATGCCACCGCCCGCCGAGCGGAACTGGACTCCGATGATCGTCGCGCTGGTGGGCTCGGGCGGCGCCCTCACCGCCCTCCTGGTAACCCTCTTCGTGGTCCACACCCTCCGCCGCACCCGCGCCCAGCGCCGAGGCTGAGCGCGTTTAGCGGGCGAAACGCGCTTTGGGGCAAGGGTCACCGGACCGCCATAACCGCCTCCCGGATCACCACATCCCCCGTTCAGCAACTGGGCACGCGGGGCGCCGCATCCTTCATCGCATCATCCGGCCCGCTCCCACAAGCTCGCGCAGCTCTGGCAGTTTGGGGCCCTCCCCTTGCGCGTTTAGCGGGCAGAACGCGCCGCCGTGAAGCAGAAGCCACGGCGTTCGAGGCACCCGGTCCGCGATTGCCCACCGCGTATGGGCACGGTTCGCCCGCTAAACGTGGTGAACGAGACGCCGGGAAGCAGGACGGGTCAGTTGCCGCCCTGCGACGCGGCCCGGTCGTTGCCACCGAGGCCCGACCCAACGCTCTCTTCGACCGGCACCGCGTCGAACGTGCGCTGCGCGTCCTGCGGATTCAGTGAGGCACCGGCAGGCAACAGCTTGATGATCGACTCCGGAGCCGGGTCGAGATCGGTCAACCCCAGCCCTTGCGCGATCTCGCTGTTCGGGACGCCGTAGCGCACACCACGGTCGGAGATCAGCTGGATGCTACCCCGGCCGAACGTCTCCTTGGTCGTCGCCGACTGCACGGCGGCCGCCATTCCGGGTCGCATGTAGAACGCGTCGACCTTCATGTTGTCCGGACCAGGAGTGCCGATCTCGACCGTCTGCGGCTCGTTGTTCTCGTCCTTCGGCCCGGGCAAAACGCTCGACACGTACACCGACGTGAAGGCGTCACGTTGTTCGCCCTCACCCCGAATACTCCACCCCAGACACGCGACCGGGTGCTGCATCGGGTCGAGCACCGTAGGCACTGTCCCGGGATAGTGGTCGACGTCGATGTACCCGTCGTCCGCGGGCCCGACCTTGGGCAGTCGCTGCAACACGTCCGGCGGCACCGTCTCCGCCTGCTCCCCGGTCACGGTCTTCTCGAAGAGGATCATGTCCGCGACGGCCGAGGAAATCGCCTGCACACCCGAGCGTGTGACCACGTAGAAGTTGGTGCTCTCGGTCAGCTCGGTCTTGAACACGGCACCGACCCCAAGGCCTCCCACGGAGAACCCGTCGGGCATCTCGCCGATACCGGGAATCGCCGGAGCGCTCAGCTCACCGACCGACGGGATGGCGTTCAACAGCCCCATCGAGATCCGGCGGACGAACCGCTCGTCGAGGTTGAGCGCCGTCCGGACGGAGCTCTCCTCGAGATCAACCTGAGCGCGGACGGTATTGGCGTTGAGATTGTTCGCGTCGCTCTTCTGCCGGTAGACGAGGTAGTGGTTGCCGTCCTGGGCCGAGACGAGCAGCGCCTGCTGGTGCCGCAACTGACGTCCGAGCTCGTCGACACCGGCGAAGACGGTGGTTTCGGTCTCCGCGCGCTCCCGCGCGACCGGGTCGTTGAGGCTCCTGTCCATGGTGATCTGATCGCAGACCGCCCAGTTCGGATCCACCAACTGGTCGCTGTTCGGCAGGAGGTCGGGACCGCCAGGGATGCCCTGCAAACGTCCCTTCGGAATGTCCCTGAGCTGGTCATCGGGCACCACCTCGGGCGGCTCCACCGGGGCCGCGGCCTGCTGGCCGTTCTGCCCCTCCCCACCCTGTGACCGCTGAGCCATGAGGATCAGCCGTGCCGACGCGAGGTTGAACGTCGGGATCAAGGTCCTCGGCTCCGCGGCCACGACGTAGACCCGGCCGGACTGTTCGCCGATCACGATGCCCGAGTCCGGCGGCGTCGGAGCGGGTTTGAACAGGCCCACCACGATGAAGGCGAGCATGCCCAGTGCGCTCAGCACGACACCGACGATCGTCGCACGCGAGTGCGTTCGCATGGGATCGTGCAGCATCACGGCGTCCTTGCGCACCAGTGCGGACTGCATCCGGCGCAGCACGAACTGGTATGCCTGGACTTGCGACTTTGTTGTCGGTGTTGACGGCATTCTCGACCTACAGCTCTCCCACTCGCGGTACGGTTCCGCAGGATAGCCGTACGGGGACCGTTCGGTGTTGGTTTCTACCAACTCCGGTTAGTGTTCGTCGCGCCGGGATCGCTGTCCAGCTCAGAACAGGCACGAGGGGAAGAGAACGAGCGGATGTCCGTCACCACTCCTCCACGTCCGCCGGGCCCTCCACCGGGGTCCCAGCCCCCTTCGGGGCGTCCTCCGGGTCCCGCGCCTCGGCCGGGGAATCCTGGTGCGCCGGGTGGACCCGCGGGGCCGGCAGGCCCGAACAGGCCGCAGCGGCCGCCGCAGGGTCGGAGCACGGCGTCGTCGTCCTCGCAGTCGAGCAGCTCGGGGCTCGCGGTCATCCCGGAGAA
>NZ_KB912696.1:17080-61363 GCF_000383795.1 Saccharomonospora saliphila YIM 90502 | reverse complement strand
GGTCGCACGCGACACCTCGATCCTGGACGGCGGGCCCGGCGGGCCTGGGCCGAACGAGTCACCCGGCGCATCGGGTGGTAACCCGGGCGCGACAGCGCGGATCGCGGGTCCCGCACGGCGGCGCACCACGGGCGCGAGCTTCGGAGCACTCCCCGTGGCGAACGTCGTGCTCGTGGAGGTCGGTCTCGCGATCGGGCTCGTTCTCCTCACGATCAACACCTCGCTGTTGTACGTATCGATCGGCGTGCTCGTCGTGGCCCTCGTCCTCGCGTTGCTCCGGTGGGACGGCCAGTGGTTCACACAGTGGGCAGGGCTCACGGTGCGGTACGCCTTTCGGTCCCACGATCGTGTGGTCACACCACCCGATCCAACGAGTGTCGAACCGGTCGCCGTCGACGAGACGGACGACAATGTCATCGGCCCCGACGACAACCGGGTCAGCCTGCTCCGGCTCGCCGTACCCGACCTCGTCGTCGCCCAGGCCAAGGACCACGAACACAACGAGGTCGGCCTGGCCTGGCACGACGGGGCGTGGACCGCGGTGCTTCTCGTCGAGCCGACACCGGCGCTGATCACGCAGGCCGGGGGAGCTCCGAGCCTTCCGCTGGCCGCGCTGGCGCCATGCCTGGAAGACCGCGGTGTGGTACTGGACTCGATCCAGATGACCTCCCACTGCTATCCCGGCAGTGCCGCGCTCCCTACCGACTCCCCCGCGCTGGCCTCATACATGGAGGTGCTCGGGCCGCTGCCGGCCGCCGCACGACGTACGACCTGGATTTCGATCAGGCTGGACCCCAAGCGGTGCCCAACGGCCGTCCGCGAGCGCGGTGGTGGTGTCGTCGGGGCACACCGGGCGCTCATGGGTGCGCTGTCCCGCGTGCGCAACGCACTGGAATCCCGTGGCGTGCCCACGCGCCCCCTCAACCCGGATGAGCTGCTCCGCTCGGGCATTTCCGCCGCCGAGCTGACCGGGGTCGCGGGCTCCAACACCAAGGTCCGGTTGCACGAACGGTGGACCGGAGTGACGGCCGCGGGCATCGGACACGCGAGCTACGCGATCACGGGCTGGCCCAAGGGCAAGATCAGCGGCAACCTCAACGCACTGACGAGCGTGCGCGCGTTGTCCGCCACCGTGGCGATGTCCATCTCACCCGCACGCGACGACGGCAAGATCGGACTGCGGGGCGTGGTCCGGATCAGCGCGCGGAACCCGCGCGAGCTCGAAGCGGGAGACCAACGGCTGAACACCGTCTCCGAGCGCCTCGGGGTCACGCTGACCCCGTTGCGCGGTTCGCAGGCGAACGGTTTCGCCTCCACGTTGCCTCTGGGAGGGACCGCATGAGCACACGCGTGCACGACACGACCGATTCCCCTGGTGTGGCTCCCGAGTTCGTCGTCGATCCCGAACTGCTCGACGCGATCAGTCCGTCGGGCGACAGGGGTGGGATCGTGCTCGGCTCCGGCCTGCAGGGCGAGCCGCTCACGGTCTCGGCGCTGCGGTCGGCTCCCACCCGGATCGTGCTGGTCGGTGGGCTGTACCTGGCACGGCAGGTCGCGCTGCGAGCGATGGCCGTCGGCGCGTGGATCGTCGTCGCGACAGGACGGCCCACGGCCTGGCACGTGTTGTCGCAGGCGGCGGGACAGCAGCCGAACGGTCAGCCCACGCCGCTGGTACAGATCCGACGGTTGTCTCCCGTGGAGCTCCCCAGGCCGTCGGAGGACGCACCGCTGCTCGTGGTGCACGACGGGGGTCCGACTCCCCAGGATCTTTTCCCCCCACGGTCGCCGTGGCAGACCACGATCTACGTGTTGCCCTACCTGCACCCGCAGGCCGGTGCGCTGGCGAACGCGGCCGACCTCGTGTTGATGCAGCGGCTCCCGGCCGGACAGGCGGAGCTGGCCGGGCGGATCTGGCGGTTGCCCCCGCAGATGATGCGGCAGCTGACGACGCTCAAGGACGACCAGGTCGTCGCGCTCGGACGGAATCTGTGGCGCCCCCTCCGCTTGGTGACCACGTCGAAGGAGCAGCAAATCCTCGGTCCTGTCCGCCGCGGCGACTAACCGTCCCGGGTCCGGTCCCTGCCACGGTTAGCCCGCGAACCGTGTTCTGAGGTTGCCGGGACACGATGTCGCCGGCACGGCTCATAGTGGTAGCGGACCTGTGGACAACTTTCGGGCTGTGGACAGCTCGCGATCACGACGCCACAAATCCGCTGCGACCGGCCATCCTGGCGTCTATGCGCAAGAACGCCACTCCTCCCGACATCACCGATGTCTTCCGCGGATCCGCTGCGCGCGCCGCCGGATACGTCACCGAGGCGCAGCTCCGAGGTCCACGGTTCCGCCGGCTGTTTCAGGACGTCTACGTGCCAGCGCACGTCCCGGTCACTCACGAATTGCGATGTCGAGGTGCGGCCCTGATCGTCCCCAAACAAGCGGTTCTCACCGGCCGCTCCGCCGCGACCGTGCTGGGTGTGGCACTGGCGCGTCCGGAAGATCCTGTCGAATTCGTCGTTCCCGAAAAGTGGCGCTTCGGCCCTCTCGCGGGCGTTCGCGTGCGGCGCACCACTGTACGACGTCACGAGACCCGGCCTTGGCGAGGGATTCGTATCGCTCGGCCGTGCCGAGTGGCATTGGACGTCCTACTCAGGCATTCGCCCCGCACACGCGGATGGGTGCGCAGATTGCGCACGGCCGTACCCGACCTCGACGCCTTGCTGCGCGCGGGACTCGTTTCACAGTCGAAGCTCAAAACAGCGTTGTATCGGCGCCGAAACCGCGGCATTCGGCTCGCTCGAGCAGCGCTGAGCATGTCGGACCAACGGGCCGAGTCTTTACCCGAGTCCGAATTGCGGGTGGTTCTCAGAACAGCGGGCCTCAACCCCCTTCCTCAGTACCGCATTCTCAAGGCTGGACGGGAGGTCGCACGTCTGGACCTCGCCCTTGCCGAGACGCGGACCGCAATCGAATACGACGGTGTCTGGCATCGAACGAAAAAGCAGCTCCGACGCGACAAGGCCCGGCGTAAGCGCCTGAGAGCCGAGGGCTGGCGTTTCGTGATCGTGACAGCGGAAAAGCTAGCCGGTGATTACCGACGGATCTTGGACGAAGTCCGGGTGGCTCAGGGCGCCGTCTGACCCGTCGAAGACTCGACCGTACGCACGTTGCGGGTGTGCTCCGCGCGCCGCGCCAGTTCGTCATCGGGTGGGTAATCGACGCGCACAAGGGTCAGACCATGCGGGGGCGCCACGGTGCTACTGCGGACGCGCGATTCCAGCAATTCGGCTGGCCATTCTGCGTCCCGACGCCCATCCCCCACGAAGAGCAGAGCGCCGACCAAACTACGCACCATCGAGTGACAGAAGGCATCAGCCGAGACGTTGAGGTGCACTTCGTGCTCGTCCACGCGTTCCCAACGCAAACCCAGCAGCTCGCGGACCGTCGTGGCCCCTTCGCGCTGTTTGCAGAACGCCGCGAAGTCGTGTAGCCCGACGAGCCGAGAAGCAGCCTGATTCATGGCCTCTACCGACAACGGCCTGTTCCAGGCCAACGTGTCGCGGCGCCGCAGGGGAGAGACACCCCACGGGGCGTCTGAGACCTGGTACCGGTAATGACGTTTAGCGGCCGAAAAGCGTGCGTCGAAACCAGCAGGCGCGCGCTCCATCGCCACTACACGAACGTCTGCGGGCAAAACGCGGTTCAGGCGGTACCGTGCTCGCTTCAGGTCCGCGATGCCGTCGGCGTCCACAGGAATGCGACCCACCCGCGTTTCGCCCGCGAAACGCGTCACGTCCACGTGGACGACCTGGCCGGTGGCGTGGACACCAGCGTCCGTGCGGCCTGCTACGACGACCGGGGTGACTGCCGACGCGCCTGGAGGCTGCTTGGCCAGGGCGTCCTCGAGGACGCCCTGCACGGTGCGACGGTCGGGCTGGCGAGCCCAACCGGAGAAGTCCGTGCCGTCGTAAGTCAGATCCAGACGCAGACGAACGAGCCCGCCCTCCCCGGTGGGGACGGCGGGCTCGTTCAGAGGACTCGCGGATGTCAGGACTCGTCCTTCTTGTCGCTCGCCTCCTCGGCAGGCGTCTCGGCACCCTCGGCGGGGTCCGCGGTGGCCTGGTCGGTGGCGGACGCGGGCGCCTCGGCGTCCTGGTCCTCCTCCTTGGCCTCCTCGACCTTCTCCTCCTGCTTCGGAGCCTGGTCCTTGGCGAACGTCGTCTTCCTCGCGGCCTCGGCCTCGGAAGTCGCCGTCTTCTCCGAGACCAGCTCGATCACGGCCATCGGCGCGTTGTCACCCTTGCGCGGCAGCGTCTTGGTGATACGCACGTAACCGCCGTTGCGGTCGACGAAGAAGGGACCGATCTCGGCCATCAGCTTGTGCACGACATCCTTGTCCCGGATGACCCGCATGATCTGACGCCGGTTGTGCAGATCACCGCGCTTCGCCTTGGTGATCAGCTTCTCGGCGAGCGGGCGCACGCGCTTCGCCTTGGCCTCGGTCGTCGTGATCTTGCCGTGCTCGAACAACGACGTCGCCAGGTTGGCCAACATCAGCCGCTCGTGCGCGGGCGATCCGCCGAGACGGGGTCCCTTGGTGGGGGTGGGCATCGGTTCTCCTCGTTCAGCTTCTTAGAGCCGCAAGACCACTTACAGCTGCTCCGTCTCTGCGTAGTCCTGGCCGTCGTCGGGGCCAGTGTCCGGGAGACCGGTCGCGGTCTCCGCACCCCACGTCTCGCCCTCGTACGTGGACGCAGCAGCAGTGGGGTCGAATCCGGGCGGGCTGTCCTTCAGCGTCAGACCGAGGCCGACGAGCTTCATCTTGACCTCGTCGATCGACTTGGCGCCGAAGTTGCGGATGTCGAGCAGGTCCGCCTCGCTGCGGGACACCAGCTCCCCGACCGTGTGGATTCCCTCGCGCTTCAGGCAGTTGTACGACCGCACCGTCAGGTCGAGGTCCTCGATCGGCATCGCGTAGGCGGCGATCGTGTCCGCCTCCTGCGGCGACGGCCCGATCTCGATGCCCTCGGCGTCGACGTTGAGTTCGCGGGCGAGGCCGAACAGCTCGACCAGGGTCTTGCCCGCCGACGCGACGGCGTCCCGCGGCGTCATGGACGGCTTGGTCTCGACGTCCAGGATCAACTTGTCGAAGTCGGTCCGCTGCTCGACACGCGTCGCCTCGACCTTGTAGGTCACCTTCAGCACCGGCGAGTAGATCGAGTCGATCGGGATGCGCCCGATCTCCGCGCCGGCCTGCTTGTTCTGCAGTGCGGGGACGTAACCGCGACCGCGCTCCACGACGAGCTCGATCTCGAGCTTGCCCTTGCCGTTCAGCGAGGCGATGCGCAGATCCGGGTTGTGCACCGTGACTCCGGCCGGAGGCACGATGTCGGCTGCGGTGACCTCACCGGGGCCCTGCTTGCGCAGGTACATCGTGACCGGCTCGTCCTCCTCGGAGGAGACGACGAGCTCCTTGAGGTTCAGGATGATCTCGGTGACGTCTTCCTTGACACCCGGGACGGTGGTGAACTCGTGCAGCACACCGTCGATGCGGATGCTCGTGACCGCGGCGCCGGGGATCGACGACAGCAAGGTCCGCCGCAACGAGTTGCCCAGGGTGTAGCCGAAGCCGGGCTCGAGCGGTTCGATCGTGAACCGGGAGCGCGTCTCGTTGACCGTCTCCTCGCCGAGAGTCGGCCGCTGGGAAATCAGCACTGTCCTTCTTCCTTTCCTGCCGGCGCCCGCCATATGACGCCGATAGGTGTGGCGTAGCGGCGGCGCGCTCGGGGCGCCGCCGCCCGACCCGGTCCGGCCGACGGCCGGTGCCGGATCACTTCGAGTAGAACTCGACGATCAGCTGTTCCTGCACGGGAACCTCGATCTGCGCGCGCTCGGGCAGCTGGTGCACGAGGATGCGCAGGTTCGACGGCACGACCTGGAGCCAGCCGGGCACCGGGCGCTCGCCCAGCGCCTCCTTGGCCGCGACGAACGGCAGCATCTGCAACGACTTCGGCCGCACGTCGATGATGTCGAACTTGGTCACGCGGTAGCTCGGAACGTTGACGTTCTCGCCGTTGACCATGAAGTGGCCGTGGCTGACGAGCTGACGCGCCTGCCTCCGAGTCCGCGCGATGCCCGCGCGGTACACGACGTTGTCCAGCCGCGACTCGAGGATCTGCAGCAGGTTCTCACCGGTCTTGCCGGTGCGCCGCGCGGCCTCCTCGTAGTAGCGCCGGAACTGGCGCTCGACGATGCCGTAGGTGTGCCGCGCCTTCTGCTTCTCCTGAAGCTGGAGCAGGTATTCGCTCTCCTTGACCCTGCCGCGGCCGTGCTGGCCCGGCGGGTACGGACGGCGCTCGAAGGCCTTGTCGCCGCCGACGAGATCGACCTTGAGGCGACGCGAAAGACGGGTCGCGGGGCCGGTGTAACGAGCCATGTGTTTCTACTCCTCCCCGTTCCTCAGACCCGGCGCCGCTTCGGGGGGCGGCAGCCGTTGTGCGGCTGCGGGGTCACGTCCTGGATGGTGCCGACCTCGAGGCCCGCGGCCTGAAGCGAACGGATCGCCGTCTCCCGGCCGGAGCCGGGGCCCTTGACGAACACGTCGACCTTCTTCATGCCGTGCTCGGTGGCCTTGCGGGCGGCGTTCTCGGCCGCCATCTGCGCGGCGAACGGTGTCGACTTCCGCGAGCCCTTGAAGCCCACGTGCCCGGACGACGCCCAGGAGATCACCGCGCCGTTGGGGTCGGTGATCGACACGATCGTGTTGTTGAACGTGCTCTTGATGTGGGCGTGCCCGTGAGCGACGTTCTTCTTTTCCCTGCGCCGGACCTTCTTGGTTCCGGCCGTACGGCTCTTGGGTGGCATGGTCGGGTTTCTCCTCTAGCGCGAGTTCTGTTGGTGAGCGATCGCGGCTTCGTGCTGACCACGCCGGATGATCGTCCCGGCGTCGGTGTACAGCTGGCGCAGCGCCATCGGCCGGGCGTAGAGCGCCCTCGGCGACATGCGAGAAGCAGACCGGCGACGCTGTACCGCCGCGGAACGCACGCCTCGCCTGTCGCGGACGCTCACTTCTTGCCCGCCTTCTTCTTGCCGGCGACCGTCTTCTTCGGGCCCTTCCGGGTCCGGGCGTTGGTCTTGGTGCGCTGGCCCCGGACGGGCAGCCCACGGCGCCACCGCAAACCCTCGTAGCACCCGATTTCGATCTTGCGCCGGATGTCGGCGTTCACCTCGCGCCGAAGGTCACCTTCGACCCTGAAGTTCTCCTCGATGTGATCCCGCAGTTTCACCAGGTCGTCGTCGCTGAGATCCCGAACGCGGGTGTCCGCGCCGAGGTCGGTAGCGGCGATCACTTCCCGGGAGCGGGTACGGCCGATGCCGTAGATGTAGGTCAGCGCGATCTCCAGCCGCTTCTCGCGGGGGAGGTCGACGCCAGCGAGTCGTGCCATTGGCGCTCGTGCTCCTTCGTTGTCCGTCTTCGGGTGTGCTCCCCGCCCGTCCCGGGACGACTCGCCGTCGTCCGCCCGCTCGCGCGGGCGGTGTCCCGGCCCCGGCCCGAAGCCCGGGGGTGGGCCCGGCCGCCGGTGAGGCACCGGTCGGCCCGGCAGGTGCGGGGAGGCGCTGTGGTTCGGTGTTCGGCGTCAGAACACCTGAACAAGTGCCGCGATCAACCCTGGCGCTGCTTGTGCCGGAGGTTGTCGCAGATCACCATGATCCGCCCGTGGCGGCGGACGATCTGGCACTTGTCGCAGATCCTCTTGACGCTCGGCTTGACCTTCACGTCTCCTGCTCTCCTGCTCGTGCTGAGTTGCTGCGCGCCCCCTGGCGGAGGTCGCCCTCCACCACACTCACGCGGTCACTTGTAGCGGTAGACGATGCGTCCGCGAGACAAGTCGTAGGGCGAGAGCTCCACGACGACCCGGTCTTCCGGCAGGATGCGGATGTAGTGCTGTCGCATCTTGCCGCTGATGTGCGCGAGGACCTTGTGACCGTTCTCCAACTCGACTCGAAACATCGCGTTGGGGAGCGGCTCGATCACGCGACCCTCGACCTCGATGGCCCCGTCTTTCTTCGCCATGTACTCCGCGTTTCGTGATCGGTGAGCGTTGAGTGCTTGCCTGGGTGGCACACACGTCACGCCGGTCCTGCCACTCGACGCGAGCACGACGGGACCGGCGTGAAGAGCACGCCAACTAGACAGTGTACGCACTGGTTGTCAAGCCGATCCACCGGGGCCACGCGGAACCGCCTCTGGAGTCACGCCGCCACTGTGCGTGTCCGAAACGCCGACCGGTGTCGGCGTGTGCCGAGGCGGCGCCCGGCCATCACCGCGTTTCGCGGGCGAAACGCGCCGCCCGCCGCCCTCCCATCGCACGAGGCGGAGCGAGAACCAGCTTCTCCGGCAACGACGACTCTGGGCACCGGGCACGAGGGCCGACCACGGTTAGCGGGCTAAACGTTGTTCTCGTCCGGCGCGGTGAGCACCCACGGGCCGTCCTCGGTGATCGCCACCGTGTGTTCCCAGTGAGCGGCACGGGAGCCATCCGCGGTGATCACCGTCCACCCGTCCTCGAGCTCGACCGTCTCCGACGAGCCACCCGTCAACATCGGCTCGATCGCGAGCGCCATGCCCACCGCCAGCTTCGGGCCCCGACCGGGTTTGCCCACGTTCGGCAGGAACGGGTCCATGTGCATCTCCCGCCCGATGCCGTGGCCGCCGTACTCGGCGATCATCCCGTAGTCGACACCGTGCTCTCCCGCCACACGCCGCGCCTCAGTCTCGATCGAGTGGGAGATGTCGGTCAGCCGCGCGCCCGCACGCACAGCCTGGATGCCCGCGAGCATCGCCGCACGAGTGGCCTCGGACAGCGCGCGGTCCAAGGCCGACACCTCGCCGACCTCTATCGTCACCGCCGAGTCACCGTGCCAGCCGTCCAGAATCGCGCCACAGTCCACCGAGAGCAGGTCGCCCTCGCCGAGCACACGATCACGCGAGGGGATGCCGTGCACGACCTGCTCGTTCACCGACGCGCAGATCGATGCGGGAAACCCGTGGTAGCCCTGGAACGACGGCACCGCGCCGGCGTCCCGGATCGTCTGCTCGGCCAGCTCGTCGAGCTCGCCGGTAGTAGCGCCGGGGACGGCCGCCGCGCGCACACGTGCCAACGTGCGCGCCACCACCAGACCGGCCTCGCGCATCGCGTCGAGCTCGCCCGGCGTCTTGACCTCGATCACACTGCGACGTCGGAACATGCGAAACACAGGGCCGAGACGGATCACGCGCGCTTGCCGAGCGCGTCGAGCACGCGCGTGGACACTTCGTCGATGTCGCCGACGCCGTCCACCGGCACCACGATGTCGGAGTAGAACTCCAGCAACGGCGCGGTCTCCGAGCGATACACCTGCTGCCTGCGCCGGATCACGTCCTCGGTGTCATCCGTGCGTCCACGGTCAAGGAGACGTGCCACGAGCTGGTCCTCGGGCACCTGGAGCTCGACCACCGCGTCCAGCGCGGTGTCCTTCTCCGCGAGCATCCCGCCCAGCACCTCGGCCTGCTTCGTGTTTCGTGGGAACCCGTCGAGCAGGAAGCCGTTCGCGGCGTCCGGCTCCGTCAGGCGCTCTCGCACCATCTCGTTGGTCACCGAGTCCGGAACGAGCTCACCCGAGTCGAGGTATCGCTTGGCCTCCTGGCCGAGCGGAGTCTGCTGACCCACGTGTCCGCGGAACAGGTCGCCGGTCGAGATGTGCGGAACGCCGAGACGGTCGGACAGCGCCGCCGCCTGCGTACCCTTACCGGCGCCGGGAGGACCGACGAGGACCACACGCGTCATCGGAGGAACCCTTCGTAGTTGCGCTGCATCAGCTGGCTTTCGATCTGCTTCACGGTGTGCAGGGCGACACCGACCATGATCAGCACAGCCGTACCACCGAACGGGAAGTTCTGGTTGTTGCCTTCACTACCGGTCACGGAGAGGAAGAAGTTGGGCAGGATCGCCACGATGCCGAGGTAGATCGAGCCGGGCAGCGTGATGCGGTTGAGCACGAACCCGAGGTACTCGGCGGTGGGCCTGCCCGGACGGATCCCCGGGATGAAGCCACCGAACTTCTTCATCTCCTCAGCGCGATCGTCCACGTTGAAGGTGATCGTGATGTAGAAGTACGTGAAGAAGATGATCATCGAGAAGTACAGCAGGATGTGCACCCAGCTCGACTGATCAGTCAGGTACGTCTGCAGGAACTGCTGCCACCACGAGACCTCGTTCTGGTCACCGATGAGCTGGCCGAGCAGATCCGGCAGGTACAGCAGCGACGACGCGAAGATGACCGGGATGACGCCGGCCTGGTTCACCTTGATCGGCAGATAGGTCGAAGTGCCGCCGTACATGCGACGGCCGACCATGCGCTTGGCGTACTGCACCGGGATCCGGCGCTGGCCCTGCTCGACGAAGATCACGCTCGCGATGATCGCCAGCCCGAGCACGCAGACGAAGAAGAAGGTCAACCCGCCTGCGTTGTTGAGGATGTTCGCGCCCTCCTCGGGGATGCGGGCGGCGATGTTCAAGAAGATCAGCAGCGACATGCCGTTGCCGACGCCGCGCTCGGTGATCAGTTCGCCGAACCACATCATGACGGCGGTGCCCGCGGTCATGGTGAGCACGGTGAGCGCCAGTGAGTAGACGCTGTCATCGGGGAAGACGGGCTGGTCGCAGGCGCGGAAGAGCTGACCCCGGTCGGCGAGCGCGACGACACCCGTGGCCTGCAGGACCGCCAGCGCGATCGTGAGGTAGCGCGTGTACTGGGTGAGCTTGCCTTGTCCGGCCTGCCCCTCCTTCTTCAGCTCCTCGAACCGGGGAATGACCACGGTGAGCAGCTGAACGATGATGCTCGCCGTGATGTAGGGCATGATGCCCGTGGCGAACACGGAGAGCTGCAAGAGCGCCCCACCACTGAACAGGTTCAGCAGCGAGAAGATGTTCTGATCCTCTACCTGCGCCTGACATGCCTGTACGTTCGGGTACGAAACCCCGGGCGCCGGCGTGACCGCACCGATTCGGTAGACAGCCACGATCATCAGCGTGAACAGGATCTTCTTGCGCAGGTCCGGCGTCGCGAGAGCCGAGCGGAAGGCGCTGAGCACGCGGTGGACCTCCTCGGCGTCGTCGGCGAACCGACGATCGGCTTGGCCGGCACTTCGACCGGCTGGACACTCTGTCACTGGCGGGCAAGCCAGACACGCTCGGGGCACAGGGGTGTCCCAAGCGTCGGTCCGACTCTAACAGCATCACCGGGCACTGCCGCACACAGTGCGCACTTCGTAGGGCAGCCGGCCGGGCCGCTGGGGGCCAGACGAGCACGTTTCGCCCGCTGAACGCGGTTGGGCCGTGGCGAGCGGGGCACGTTCAGCGGGCGAAACGTCGCGGTGGCCGGAACGGGTCAGCAGGCGGGGGTCGTGCCGTCGACGCGGACGTCCCAGGCGGGGTGAGTCGCCGGGCCGTCGATGACCACGTCATGGACGTACCAGTAGTAGTGGCCGTAGTAGGGGTCGCCGAAATGCATCTCGTAGGTGCCCCGCACCTTTTGGCGCATCGGGGCGGCGAAGATGTCGACCGCCTGGTACGGCCCCAGCTCGTGACGGATTTCGTCCGCCTTCGTGGTCGTCCAACTCCACTCCTGGTTGAAGCTCATCTCGTAGCTGGCTTCGAAGATCTCACCGAGCGTGACCCCAGCACTGATCGTCACCCCGACGGAGTTGGTCGTCGTCTGCGAGGACTCCCACCGGATCACGCGCGTCGAGGTTCCCTCCGAACAGTTCTGCGCACCCCCGGCAAGCTCGTACGTCCCCCGGTACACCTCCGGCGACCCGGACGGGTGGAATTCGCACAGGTCCGTCCGGCCTTGCTCGCACTGTTCCAGAAGTTGGCGGACGGTTGGTCCCTCCGCCGCACTCGCCGTACCGGATATGAGCAGCCCGCCGAGCATCGCCACCGCGCCGGTGAACACCGCCAGCGCTCGCCTACCGCGTCCCATCTCGTCCTCCCTCAGCTCAGGCCTACAGTCACCGTGCGATCGTTGATGTAGCTGCCCACTTCCGGGTGGTTCTCCTTGTACGGACCCGCCCGGTCCCCAGAATCGGGATAGAGCCAAACCCAGCACGTCGACCACGCTTGAACCGACGAGATCCGGTTCTGCCAGTAGTCGTCGAGGTCAAGCCAGAAGTCGACCTTGTCGTTCTTCGGGCAGGGCTCCGGAACGGTGATGGTGAGCGTGGAGCCGCCGTAATTGCTGTGCTCGAATACGGTCGCGCCGATGATCTCGCCGGCCGTGCGGGCGGAGCCGCTCAAGCCGTGCCGCTGCGTCGCCTTGTCGAGTGAGTCGAAGCACTGATACGCCTGCGTCGCCACGCTGTATACACAGTGCTCGTCATCAGGTGCGGCTGCGGCCGTCGGCACCGCCGCCAGCGAGAGCGTCGCGGCAGCGCCGACGGCGGCGGAACGGGCGAGGACAGCACGACCGCGGTGCCGCCTTCGGGTGATTCCGGCTGGTGTCATGCAATCTCCTCCCAGAGCCGAGCCCGAATCGGTTCAGGCGGACTCGACCCTGTCGAGGAGCTGCGCGATCGGTTGAGGGCCAACTCGCGAGTAACCCACGGAGGTCTTCCCAGACCCGACGATCGTTCTCCGCTGCCCGTGTGACCGCGGCCCCTCCATCCCTCGAAAGCCGAAACTCCGGGCAACCCTGAAAGGCGTTTCGCGGGCTCAACGCGGCACGGAACGCGGCCCCGGGCCAACGCGGCCGGGTAACCGGCGCCGACCGCGTTTCGCGGGCTAAACGTGGTCGGGCAGGCGCGGGCGGCAGGCCCGGGCGGGGTGCGCGCATGACAACGGCCCGCCCGGGGACCGGGCGGGCCGTTGTCATGTGGTGGGCGGTGGGTTACCGCTCAGGCCGTGGTGGCGGAGCCACCGGCGGACTGGAGTTTCTCCCGCGCGGACTTGGAGAAGGCGTCCGCGGTGACGTCGAGCTTGACGTCGACGTCACCGTTGCCGAGGACCTTCACCAGCTCGCCCTTGTGCACGACGCCGCGGGCGACCAGCTCGTCCTTGCCGACCGTGCCGCCGTCCGGGAACGCCCGGGCGAGGTCGCCCACGTTCACCGCCTGGTACTCGGTGCGGTTGCGGTTCTTGAACCCACGCAGCTTCGGCAGCCGCATGTGGATGGGCATCTGCCCACCCTCGAAGCCGGGCGGCACCGTCTTCCGGGCCTTGGTGCCCTTGGTGCCGCGACCCGCCGTCTTGCCCTTGGAGCTCTCGCCACGACCGACGCGGATCTTGTCCCGCTTGGCGCCGGGGGCGGGCCTCAGGTGGTGGATCTTGATGGCCATTACTTGACCTCCTCCACGTTCACCAGGTGCCGGACCGAGTGGATCAGCCCGCGGACCTGGGGCGTGTCCTCACGCACCACCGACTGCCGGATCTTGCGCAGACCGAGGGTGCGCAGGGACGCCTTGTGGCTCTCCTTCGTGCCGATCGTGCCCTTGATCTGGGTGACCTTCAGCTGAGCCATGTCAGACCTCCTGCCCCGCGCGCTGACGCAGCATCCGGGCCGGGGCCACGTCCTCCAGCGGCAGACCGCGCCGGGCGGCGACCTCCTCGGGCCGCTGCAGATCCTTCAGCGCCCGCACCGTCGCGTGCACGATGTTGATCGCGTTGTCGCTGCCCAGCGACTTCGACAGCACGTCGTGCACACCCGCGCACTCCAGCACGGCACGCACCGCGCCACCGGCGATCACACCGGTACCGGGGCTGGCCGGGCGGAGCAGCACCACGCCGGCGGCCTCCTCACCCTGCACCGGGTGCGGGATGCTGCCCGCGATGCGCGGCACGCGGAAGAACTTCTTCTTGGCCTCCTCGACGCCCTTGGCGATCGCCGCGGGCACCTCCTTGGCCTTGCCGTAGCCCACACCGACCTGGCCGTCGCCGTCGCCGACAACCACCAGCGCGGTGAAGCTGAAGCGCCGGCCGCCCTGGACGACCTTGGCCACCCGGTTGATCGCTACGACCCGCTCGAGGTGCGGGGTCTTGTCCTGGGCCGCCCCGCCACGGCCACCGTCACGACGGTCCCTGCGGTCCCGGCCGCCACCGCGCTCGCGGTCGCCGCCCGGTCCGCCCTGGCCGCCGGATTGCCGCGTACGTCCCGGCATCAGGCGTTCCTTCCGTTCTCGAGAAATGTGCTCATGTCAGAACTCCAACCCCGCCTCACGGGCGGCGTCGGCCAGGGCCGCGATCCGGCCGTGGTAGGCGTTGCCGCCACGGTCGAACACCGCCTTGGAGATGCCCGCTTCCTTGGCGCGGGCGGCGACCAGCTCGCCGACCTTGGCGGCCTGGGCCGTCTTGTCGCCCTCGACCGACCGCACGTCCGCTTCGAGGGTCGACGCCGCCGCCAGGGTGTGTCCCGCGACGTCGTCGATCAGCTGGACGACGATGTGCCGCGTCGAGCGCTTCACCGACATCCTCGGGCGCTGCGCCGTGCCGCTGATCTTCTTGCGCAGCCGGGCGTGCCGACGGCTCTTGCCGACGCGACGACGGGTGGAGATGTCCTTGCCGACCGGCTTGCGCTTCGTCACCGTTTCGCTCATGATCACTTACCCGTCTTTCCGACCTTGCGACGGATGCGCTCGCCCTCGTAGCGCAGGCCCTTGCCCTTGTAGGGGTCGGGACGCCGGAGTTTGCGGATGACCGCCGCGGTCTGGCCGACCTTCTGCTTGTCGATGCCGGACACCGAGAACCGCGTCGGGCTCTCCACCTTGAACGTGATGCCCTCGGGCGCCGAGACGGTCACCGGGTGGCTGTAGCCGAGCGCGAACTCCAGGTCGTTGCCCTTGGCCTGGACGCGGTAGCCGACGCCGTGGATCTCCATCCGCTTCTCGAAGCCGTCCGTGACACCCACGACCAGGTTGTTCACCAAGGTACGGGTGAGGCCGTGCAGCGAGCGGTGCTCGCGCTCGTCGTCCGGGCGCGTGACCGACAGCGTCCCGTCTTCGTCCCGCGCCACGACGATCGGCTCGGGAACGGTGTGTTCCAGGGTGCCCTTCGGGCCCGTGACGGAGACGTGCTGCCCGTCGATGGTCACCTCGACCCCGGAGGGGACGGTGATCGGCAGCTTACCGATGCGTGACATGCCTGTCCCCCTTCCTCACCACACGTAGGCGAGGACTTCCCCGCCCACGCCGTTGCGCTTGCACTGCCGGTCGGTCTGCAGGCCGGACGAGGTCGAGAGGATCGCCACGCCGAGGCCACCCAGAACGCTGGGCAGGTTGGTCGATTTCGCGTACACACGCAGACCCGGCTTCGACACGCGCCGCAGGCCCGCGATGCTGCGCTCGCGGTTGGGGCCGTACTTCAGCTCGACGACCAGGTTCTTGTGCTTCTCGCCGGGCTCGGTGCGGTAGTCCGAGATGTAGCCCTCACGCTTGAGCACCTCGGAGATGTTCGCCTTGATCTTCGAGTGCGGCAGCACGACCGCGTCGTGGTAGGCCGAGTTCGCGTTCCGCAGACGTGTCAGGAAGTCTGCGATCGGGTCGGTCATCGTCATGGTGACCTGTCAACCTTTCTCGCCCCGGTTCCCCTCGTCGGCCGCCGGACGCGTCCGGGCCGGCTCGGGGCCTGTGGCGAAGTGGGATGGATGCCTGCCGCAGCAGGGGGAGGTAAAAGCCTTCACCAGCTCGACTTGTTCACGCCGGGAAGCTGGCCCGCGTGCGCCATGTCCCGCAGGCAGATCCGGCACAGGCCGAACTTGCGGTACACCGACCGCGGCCTGCCGCACTTCTGGCAGCGGGTGTAGCCGCGCACCTTGAACTTGGGCTTGCGGGCAGCCTTGGCGATCAGAGCTTTCTTGGCCATCTGATCAACTCTCCTTGAACGGGAAGCCGAGCTTGCGGAGCAACGAGCGCCCCTCGTCGTCCGTGGTCGCCGTGGTGACGACCGTGACGTCCATGCCGCGGGGGCGGTCGATGGAGTCCGGGGTGATCTCGTGGAACATCGACTGCTCGGTCAGCCCGAACGTGTAGTTGCCCTTGCCGTCGAACTGCTTCGCCGACAGCCCGCGGAAGTCGCGGATACGCGGCAGCGCGATCGTCAGCAGCCGGTCGAGGAACTCCCACATCCGGTCGCCGCGCAGCGTCACGCGGGCGCCGATGGGCTGGCCCTCGCGGAGCTTGAACTGCGAGATCGACTTCCGCGCCCTGCGCACCTCGGGCCGCTGGCCGGTGATGGTGGCGAGGTCCCGGACGGCGCCCTCGATGAGCTTGCTGTCCCGGGCCGCGTCGCCGACGCCCATGTTCACCACGACCTTGACCACACCGGGGATCTGGTGCGGGTTGCCCAGGTCGAACTCCTCACGCAGCTGACCGGCGATCTCCTCGCGGTACCGGGTCTTCAACCGCGGCGTCGGGTAGCTTGTCTCTGCGGTCGTCATCAGATGTCCTTGCCCGTCCTACGGGAGATACGAACCTTCTTGCCGTCCTCGCCGATGCGGTAGCCCACCCGGGTCGGCTTGCCGTCGGAGTCGACCACCATCACGTTCGACACGTGGATGGGAGCCTCCTGGGTGATGATGCCGCCGGACTGGGCACCCCGCTGCGTCTGCGTGATCCGGGTGTGCTTCTTGATCCGGTTCACGCCCTCGACCAGCACGCGCTGGCGTTCCGGGTAGGCCTGGATGACCTTGCCCTTGGCGCCCTTGTCCTTACCCCCGATGACGAGGACCGTGTCGCCCTTCTTCACCTTCATTACAGCACCTCCGGCGCGAGCGAGATGATCTTCATGAACTTTCGATCGCGCAGCTCGCGGCCAACCGGCCCGAAGATGCGTGTGCCTCGTGGATCGTTGTCGTTCTTGATGAGCACCGCAGCGTTCTCGTCGAACCGGATGTAGGAGCCGTCGGCGCGACGCTTCTCCTTCACCGTCCTGACGATGACGGCCTTGACGACGTCACCACGCTTCACGTTGGCGCCCGGGATGGCGTCCTTGACGGTGGCGACGATGATGTCGCCGATGCCCGCGTAGCGCCGCCCCGAGCCACCGAGAACCCGGATGGTCAGGATCTCCTTGGCACCCGTGTTGTCGGCGACTCGCAGTCGCGACTCCTGCTGGATCACGTCAACTCCTGTATGTCGCGCCGGTTCTCGGCCGCGCCGAGCCTGGCGGAACGAACGGGGCCCTGCTGACCCCTGATTACTTGGCCTTCTCGCGGATCTCGACGAGCCGCCAACGCTTGGTCGCCGACATCGGCCGCGTCTCCATCAGCGCGACCCGGTCGCCCACGCCCGCGGTGTTCTGCTCGTCGTGCGCCTTCACCTTCTTGGTGGTGCGCATGACCTTGCCGTACAGCGGGTGCTTCTTCCGGTCCTCCAGCTCCACGACGATCGTCTTGTCCATCTTGTCGGACACGACCAGACCCTCGCGGACCTTGCGGTAGTTCCGGCCCGACTTGTTGCTCTGCACCGCCTCCGTCATGCGGCACCCTCACTCTCGTTCTCCTCGGGGGAGACGGACAGGCCGAGCTCCCGCTCCCGCATCACGGTGTAGATGCGAGCGATGTCCGCGCGCACCGTGCGCAGCCTGCGGTTGTTGTCGAGCTGCCCGGTGGCCATCTGGAAACGGAGGTTGAACAGCTCCTCCTTGGACTCCTTCAGGCGCAGCACGAGCTCGTCAGCAGTGAGCTCACGCAGTTCTGACGCCGCGACTCCTCCGGCTTTCGCCATCAGAACTCACCACCTTCACGATTCACGATCCGGCACTTCATCGGCAGCTTGTGGATCGCGCGCCGGAGTGCCTCGTGGGCCACCGCCTCGTTCGGGAAGCTCATCTCGAACATGACGCGACCCGGCTTGACGTTGGCCACCCAGTACTCGGGCGAGCCCTTGCCGGAACCCATGCGGGTCTCGGCGGGCTTCTTGGTCAACGGACGGTCCGGGAAGATGTTGATCCAGATCTTGCCGCCACGCTTGACGTGCCGGGTCATCGCGATACGAGCCGACTCGATCTGCCGGTTGGTCACGTAGCTGTGCTCGAGCGCCTGGATGCCGTACTCACCGAAGTGCACCTTGGTGCCGCCCTTGGCCGCGCCGGAGGTCTTCGGCGAGTGCTGCTTGCGGTACTTGACCTTGCGTGGGATGAGCACGCCTCAGCCCTCCGTCTTCTCCGTGGCGTCCGGGGACGCCACCTCCGGGGCCTGGCTCGCCGCGACATCGGTGTCGGTCTGGGTGTTCGCGGCGGCCCTGCTTGCTTCGGTCGAGGTCGGCGTGGTGCCGGACGAGCCGGACCGACGCCGGGACGGGCGCTCCCGGCGCGGCGCACGCTCGGCGGCCGCGGCGGCGTCCCGCTCCTGCTTGGCCTTGAGGCCACCCATCAGGTCGCCCTTGTAGATCCACACCTTCACGCCGATCCGGCCGAACGTCGTGCGGGCCTCGAAGAAGCCGTAGTCGATGTCGGCACGCAGCGTGTGCAGCGGAACCCGGCCGTCGCGGTAGTGCTCCGAGCGGGACATCTCGGCGCCGCCCAGGCGTCCGCTGCACTGCACGCGGATGCCCTTGACCTGCGGCGAGCGCATCGACGTCTGGATCGCCTTGCGCATCGCGCGCCGGAAGGCGACGCGGTTGGACAGCTGCTCGGCGATGCCCTGGGCCACGAGCTGCGCGTCGGCCTCGGAGTTCTTCACCTCGAGGATGTTGAGCTGCACCTGCTTGCCGGTGAGCTTCTCCAGCGCACCACGGATGCGGTCGGCCTCGGCGCCGCGGCGGCCGATGACGATGCCGGGACGCGCGGTGTGGATGTCGACGCGGACCCGGTCCCGGGTGCGCTCGATCTCCACCTTGGAGATGCCCGCCCGCTCCATGCCGGTCGACAGGAGCTTGCGGATCTTGACGTCCTCGGCGACGTACTCCGAGTACTGCTTGTCGGCGTACCAGCGGGACTTCCAGTCCGTGGTGATCCCGAGCCGGAAGCCGTGCGGGTTGATTTTCTGGCCCACTACCGGCCACCTGCCTTCTTCTTGCTCTTCGACTTCGCCCTGTCGGACGCGGGACGCGACTCGACCTCCACCGTGATGTGGCTGGTCCGCTTGCGGATCCGGTACGCGCGGCCCTGGGCGCGCGGGCGGATGCGCTTGAGCGTCGGCCCCTCGTCGGCGTAGGCGTTGCGGACCCAGAGCGTGTCCGGGTCGAGGTCGAGGTTGTTCTCCGCGTTGGCCATGGCGCTGGCCAGCACCTTGGCCAGCTGGTCGCTGGCCGCCTGCGGCGCGAACCGGAGCACGGCCAGGGCCTCGTTGGCGTTACGGCCCTTGATCAGCTCGATCACCCGGCGCACCTTGGTCGGCGAGTCCCGGACGAAGCGAGCTCGCGCGAAAGCCGTGGGCAGCTCGTCTGCCTCGGCTACCGCGTCATTACGCGCGTTCATCGCTGCTTCCCCTTCTCGGTGCGCGCTCAGCGGCGGCGCGACTTGCGGTCATCCTTGACGTGGCCCTTGAAGGTCCGTGTCGGGGCGAACTCACCCAGCTTGTGCCCCACCATCGCCTCGGTGACGAACACCGGCACGTGCTTGCGGCCGTCGTGCACCGCGATGGTGTGCCCGAGCATGTCCGGAATGATCGTGGACCGGCGGGACCAGGTCTTGATCACGGTCTTCTTGCCCGACTCGTTGAGCGCGTCCACCTTCTTGAGCAGGTGGTCGTCCACGAACGGGCCCTTCTTCAGGCTGCGTGGCATCTGTGGCTACCTCCCTACTCAGCGCTTCTTGCCGGTGCGCCTGCGGCGGACGATCAGCTTGTCGCTCGGCTTGTTGCGACGGGTGCGGCCCTCGGGCCTGCCCTTCGGGTTCACCGGGTGGCGACCACCGGAGGTCCGTCCTTCACCACCACCGTGCGGGTGGTCCACCGGGTTCATCACGACGCCGCGAACGGTCGGGCGCTTGCCGCGCCAGCGGCTCCGGCCCGCCTTGCCCCAGCTGATGTTGGAGTGCTCCGAGTTGCCAACCTCGCCGACCGTCGCCCGGTTGCGCACGTCCACGTTGCGGATCTCGCCCGAAGGCATCCGCAGCTGGGCGTACGGGCCGTCCTTGGCCACGAGCTGCACCCGCGCACCGGCGGAGCGCGCGATCTTCGCGCCGCCACCGGGCCGCAGCTCGATCGCGTGGATCACGGTACCCACCGGGATGTTGCGCAGCGGCAGGTTGTTGCCGGGCTTGATGTCGGCCTTCGGACCGTTCTCGATCTTGTCGCCCTGCTTGAGCTTGTCCGGGGCGATGATGTAGCGCTTCTCGCCGTCGGCGTAATGCAGCAGCGCGATGCGGGCACTCCGGTTCGGGTCGTACTCGATGTGCGCGACCTTCGCCGGGATGCCGTCCTTGTCGTTGCGCCGGAAGTCGACCACGCGGTAGGCGCGCTTGTGCCCGCCGCCCTTGTGCCGGGTGGTGATCTTACCGCCGGAGTTGCGGCCACCGGTCTTGGTGACCGGCTTGACCAGCGACTTCTCCGGCTCCGACCGGGTGATCTCGGCGAAGTCGGCGACCGAGGAGCCCCGGCGCCCCGCCGTTGTTGGCTTGTACTTGCGGATGCCCATGTCGTCTCAGTCCCTTACGCGGCTGGTCCGCCGAAGATCTCGATCGGCTTGCTCTCGGCCGACAGCGTGACGATGGCGCGCTTGGTGTCCTTGCGCTTGCCGTAGCCGTAACGGGTGCGCTTGCGCTTGCCCGGGCGGTTCAGCGTGTTGACGCTGAGCACCTTCACACCGAAGATCTTCTCGACCGCCACCTTGATCTGCGTCTTGTTGGCGTCGGGACGGACCAGGAAGGTGTACTTGTGGTCGTCGAGCAGCCCGTAGGACTTCTCGGAGATCACCGGCGCGACCAGGACGTCACGCGGGTCGGGGATCGCCACGGAGCTCATGCCTCGTCACTCCCTCCGGCCTGCGCCGCGGCCTTGGCTCCGGCGCCCGTGGCGGGGCCCGCGAGGAAGGCGTCGAACGCGGCCTTGGTGAACACCACGTCGTCGTTGACCAGCACGTCGTAGGTGTTGAGCTGGTCCGGCGTGATCAGGTGCACGTACGGCAGGTTCCGCGCGGACAGCACGCCCAGGTCGTCGTCGCGGTGCAGCACCACGAGCACGCGCTTGGCCTGGGTGACCGCCGCGAGCGCGGACTTCGCCGACTTGGTCGACGGCTTCTCTCCGCTGACCAGCTCGGTCACCACGTGCAGCTGCCCGGAACGGGCGCGGTCGGACAGCGCGCCACGCAGGGCGGCCGCCTTCATCTTCTTCGGCGTGCGCTGCGTGTAGTCCCGCGGCGTGGGGCCGTGCACGGTGCCACCACCGGTGAACTGCGGCGCGCGCACCGAACCCTGCCGGGCGCGGCCGGTGCCCTTCTGCCGGTACGGCTTGCGGCCACCACCGCGGACGTCACCGCGGGTCTTCGTGTCGTGCGTGCCCTGCCGCGCGGCCGCGAGCTGGGCCACGACGACCTGGTGCATCAGCGGGATGTTCGCCTGCACGTCGAAGATCTCGGCAGGCAGTTCGACCGTTCCCTCGGCCTGGCCCGCCGGGGTCTTCAGCTCGACCGTTGCCGTCACTGCGTCACACCACCCTTCGCGGCGCTGCGGACGAGAACCAGGCCGTTCTTCGGGCCGGGAACCGCACCCTTGATCAGCAGCAGGCCCTCGTCGGCACGCACCGAGTGCACGGACAGCCCCTGCGTGGTCACCCGGTTGCGGCCCATCCGGCCCGCCATCTTCTTGCCCTTGAACACACGGCCGGGAGTCGCGGCGCCGCCGATCGACCCCGGCTTGCGGTGCGTGGCCTGGTTACCGTGGCTCGCGCCCTGACCGGAGAAGCCGTGCCGCTTCATCCCGCCCGCGAAGCCCTTGCCCTTCGTGGTGCCGGTCACGTCGACCACCGCGCCGTCGGAGAACAGCTCGGCGGTGATCTCCTGGCCCACCTCGTAGGAGTCGGCATCCGCGGTGCGCAGCTCGACGACGTGGCGACGCGGGGTCACCCCGGCCTTGTCGAAGTGCCCGGTGCTCGGCTTGTTGACCCGCCGGGGGTCCACGGCGCCGAAGGCCAGCTGCACGGCCGAGTAGCCGTCCTTGTCCTTGTCGCGCACCTGGGTCACCACGTTCGGCCCGGCCTTGACGACGGTCACCGGGATCACCCGGTTGTTCTCGTCGAAGACCTGGGTCATGCCGAGCTTGGTGCCCAGAATGCCCTTCACTTGCCTCTCAGACATCAGTCTCAATCTCCGCCGCTCGACCAACGCTTACTGGATGTTGACGTCGACGCTCGCCGGAAGGTCGATGCGCATGAGCGCGTCCACCGTCTTCGGCGTCGGTTCGAGGATGTCGATCAGACGCTTGTGCGTGCGCATCTCGAAGTGCTCGCGCGAGTCCTTGTACTTGTGCGGCGAACGGATCACGCAGTAAACGTTCTTCTCGGTGGGCAGCGGCACAGGTCCGACCACCGAGGCGCCGGTGCGCGTCACCGTCTCGACGATCTTGCGCGCGCTGGCGTCGATCGCCTCGTGGTCGTAGGCCTTGAGCCTGATGCGGATCTTCTGTCCCGCCATGGTTCCTTACCGTCTCGTCCTCGACCGGTCCGACCTCGACTCCGCGGGTCCGGTCTGCCTTCGCTGGGCGAATCCGTCTCGCCGCAACTCGACGCCGGGCAGTCGGGGAATCGTCTCGTACCGCTGTTCTCGCACGTCAACGATCTTTCCCCGGTCCCCGCGGTCGGGCGTGTCGCCCGTACCACGCAGACTGATCCCGCAGGAGGCGTTGCCGTGCCGCTAGGTCTGCTTCCTCCGGAGCGCCGGCACGCCGCCGCCACTCCCGACTCGCGAATGTCGCGAGCCCCGGGGCGCTCACAGCGGAGCGGCCGATTTCTCTGGTCTGCCTACGAGTCCTTGCGAAATCGGCCGCCCCACGTCGAGCAACCTGTTCAGGATGCCACACCGCGGTGCGGCATCCGCACCCGGGGGTCCGGGTGCCTCACTTGACGATCTTGGTGACCTGGCCGGCGCCGACGGTGCGGCCACCCTCGCGGATGGCGAACCGCAGACCCTCGTCCATGGCGATCGGCTGGATCAGCTGCACCGAGATCTCGGTGTTGTCGCCGGGCATGACCATCTCGGTGCCCTCGGGCAGGGTCACGACACCGGTCACGTCCGTGGTCCGGAAGTAGAACTGCGGACGGTAGTTGTTGAAGAACGGCGTGTGCCGGCCGCCCTCGTCCTTGGCCAGGATGTAGACCGAGGCCTCGAACTCGGTGTGCGGCGTGGTGGTGCCGGGCTTCACGACGACCTGGCCGCGCTCGACGTCCTCACGCTTGATGCCACGCAGCAGCAGGGCGGCGTTGTCGCCGGCCTGGCCGTAGTCGAGCATCTTGTTGAACATCTCGATGCTGGTGACCGTGGTCTTGCGCGCGTCCGGACGGATGCCGACGAGCTCGACCTCTTCGTTCAGCTTGATCTCGCCGCGCTCGATCCGGCCGGTGACGACGGTGCCGCGACCGGTGATCGTGAAGACGTCCTCGATCGGCATGAGGAACGGCTTGTCGGTGGCACGCACCGGGTCCGGGATGCTGTCGTCCACGGCGTTCATGAGCTCGACGATGCTGTCGGCCCACTTCTCGTCGCCCTCGAGCGCCTGGAGCGCCGACACGCGGACCACCGGGGCGTCGTCGCCCGGGAACTCCTGCGAGCTCAGCAGCTCGCGGACCTCCATCTCGACGAGCTCGAGGATCTCCTCGTCGTCGACCATGTCGGACTTGTTCAGGGCCACGACGATGTAGGGCACACCGACCTGGCGGGCGAGCAGGACGTGCTCACGGGTCTGCGGCATCGGGCCGTCCGTCGCCGCGACCACCAGGATGGCGCCGTCCATCTGCGCGGCACCGGTGATCATGTTCTTGATGTAGTCGGCGTGGCCGGGAGCGTCGACGTGCGCGTAGTGACGCTTCTCGGTCTGGTACTCGACGTGCGCGATGTTGATCGTGATACCGCGCTGCTTCTCCTCGGGCGCGTTGTCGATCTGGTCGAACGCCCGGGACTGGTTGAGTTCGGGGTACTTCTCGTGAAGCACCTTGGTGATCGCCGCGGTGAGCGTGGTCTTGCCGTGGTCGACGTGACCGATGGTCCCGATGTTGACGTGCGGCTTGCCCCGCTCGAACTTCGCCTTCGCCACTGGAATGTCCTCCTGGACTTTCTTGCTCGCGACCGGCGTGGCTGCCGGCCGACGACTCGATCTGGTCGGTTGTGCGGACCCTAGGGGGAGCCCCCTTTCGCGCCCGCGTGTGGGTGCTCCGGGTTCTTACTCCCCCGTCGCCTTCGCGATGACCACTGCTCGGCTCCGGGAGAGCTGCGCGCCTCGTGTGCTCACTCCCCCGTCGCCTTCGCGATGATCTCCTTCGCGACGTTCGCCGGAACCTCGGCGTAGGAGTCGAAGACCATCGTGTAGTTGGCACGACCCTGGGTCTTCGACCGCAGGTCGCCCACGTACCCGAACATCTCCGACAGCGGCACGAGCGCCTTCACGACACGCGTGCCCGCACGCTCCTCCATGGCCTGAATCTGGCCACGGCGGGAGTTCAGGTCGCCGATGACATCACCCATGTACTCCTCGGGTGTGGTCACCTCGACCGCCATCATCGGCTCCAGCAGTACCGGGTTCGCCTTCTTCGCGGCTTCCTTCATCGCCATCGACCCGGCGACCTTGAAGGCCATCTCCGAGGAGTCGACCTCGTGGTAGGCGCCGTCCAACAGCGTGAACTTCAGCCCGACGAGCGGGTAGCCGGCCAACACGCCGTACTGCATGGCGTCCTGCGCGCCCTCGTCCACAGACGGGATGTACTCCCGGGGAACGCGTCCACCGGTGACCTGGTTGTCGAACTCGTACAGCGCGCCGTCGCCCGACGTCAGCGGCTCGAGCTTCACGATCACCCTCGCGAACTGCCCGGAGCCACCGGTCTGCTTCTTGTGCGTGTATTCGAGCTTGTCCACGGTCTTGCGGACGGTCTCGCGGTAGGACACCTGAGGCTTGCCGATGTTCGCCTCGACCTTGAAATCGGTCTTCATCCGGTTGACCAGCACCTCGAGGTGGAGCTCGCCCATGCCCTCGATGATGGTCTGCCCGGTCTCCTCGTCCTGGCTGACCCGGAAGGTCGGGTCCTCCTCGGCGAGCTTCTGGATGGCCGTGGCCAGCTTGTCCTGGTCGGCCCGCGTCTTCGGTTCGATGGCGACCTTGATGACCGGCTCGGGGAAGGTCATCGACTCGAGGACGATGGGGTTCTGCGAGTCGGCCAGCGTGTCGCCGGTGGTCGTGTCCTTGAGGCCCTGGACGGCGTAGATGTGGCCCGCCTGCGCCTCGTCGACCGGGTTCTCCTTGTTGGAGTGCATCTGGAACAGCTTGCCGATGCGCTCCTTGCGCTCCTTGGTCGCGTTGATGACCTGCGTACCCGAGGCGACCTTGCCGGAGTACACCCGGATGTAGGTCAGCTTCCCGTAGAACGGGTGCACCGCGACCTTCGACACGAGGGCGGAGAACGGCTCCTCGGTGGAAGGCTTGCGCGAGGCGTGCGTCTCGCCGTCCCGCAGCATGCCCTCGACCGGCGGGACGTCCAGCGGCGACGGCAGGTAGTCGATCACGGCGTCGAGCATGGGCTGCACGCCCTTGTTCTTGAACGCCGAGCCCGCCAGCACCGGGAACGCCGCGCGGTCGATGGTGAGCTTGCGGATGCCGGCCTTGATCTCGGCCTCGCTGAGCTCCTCACCGCCGAAGTACTTCTCCATCAGCTCGTCGTCGGTCTCGGCGACCGCCTCGACGAGCTTCTCCCGGTACTCGGCCGCACGGTCGGCGAGATCGGCCGGGATCTCCTCGATCTCGTACTGCTCGCCCTTCTTCACGTCACCGCGCCAGGTCAGGGCCTTCATCGAGATGATGTCGACGACACCCTGGAAGTCGCTCTCCGCGCCGATGGGCAGCTGGAGCACGAGCGGGCGTGCGCCGAGACGCTCCTCGATCGTGCCCACGGTGAAGTAGAAGTCCGCACCGAGCTTGTCCATCTTGTTGACGAAGCAGATGCGCGGGACCTCGTACTTGTCCGCCTGCCGCCAGACCTGCTCGGACTGCGGCTCGACGCCCTCCTTGCCGTCGAAGACGGCGACGGCACCGTCGAGCACGCGCAGCGAGCGCTCCACCTCGACGGTGAAGTCGACGTGGCCCGGGGTGTCGATGATGTTGATCTGGTAGTCGTTCCAGAAGGTGGTGGTCGCAGCCGAGGTGATCGTGATACCCCGCTTCTGCTCCTCCGCCATCCAGTCCATCGTCGCCGCGCCGTCGTGGACCTCACCGAGCTTGTAGTTGATCCCGGTGTAGAACAGGATGCGTTCGGTGGTGGTGGTCTTACCGGCGTCGATGTGGGCCATGATGCCGATGTTGCGGACCTTGTTGAGGTCGGTCAGCACGTCACGTGCCACTTGAATGTTCCCCTGTCTCAAACGTGGAACCCGGCATTGGCGCGATCAAGCGGACCGGGCGACCGTGTTCTACGGTTCACTGCGGTGTCAGGCTCACCAACGGTAGTGAGCGAAGGCCTTGTTGGACTCGGCCATCTTGTGGGTGTCCTCGCGGCGCTTCACGCTGGCCCCGAGGCCGTTGCTCGCGTCGAGCAGCTCGTTCTGCAGGCGCTCGACCATCGTCTTCTCGCGGCGCTGCCGGGAGTAGGTGACGAGCCAGCGCAGGGCAAGGGTGGTCGACCGGCCGGGCTTGACCTCGATCGGGACCTGGTAGGTCGCGCCGCCGACGCGGCGGCTCTTCACCTCGAGGGTCGGCCGCACGTTGTCGAGCGCACGCTTCAGCGTGACGACCGGGTCGGTGCCGGTCTTCTCGCGGGCGCCTTCGAGGGCGCCGTAGACGATGCGCTCGGCCAACGAACGCTTACCGTCCCTCAACACCTTGTTCACCAGCTGGGTGACAAGTGGAGATGCGTACACCGGATCAGCGGTCAGTGGCCGCTTCGGGGCCGGACCCTTGCGGGGCATTAGCTCTTCTCCTTCTTCGCGCCGTACCGGCTGCGCGCCTGCTTGCGGTTCTTCACGCCCTGGGTGTCGAGGGAACCGCGGATGATCTTGTAGCGAACACCCGGCAGGTCCTTCACACGGCCGCCACGCACGAGCACCATCGAGTGTTCCTGCAGGTTGTGCCCCTCACCGGGAATGTAGGCCGTGACCTCGATGCCGTTGCTCAGCTTCACACGGGCGACCTTGCGCAGCGCCGAGTTCGGCTTCTTGGGCGTGGTCGTGTACACGCGGGTGCACACACCGCGACGCTGCGGGCTCCCCTTGAGCGCCGCTGTCTTCTGCTTGGCAGCCTTGTCCTGGCGGCCCTTGCGGACCAGCTGCTGGATCGTGGGCAATGGACCAGCTTTCTGTTGCGTCCTTTACTAGCTCTACTGTGCTCCCCGGTACCCGCGGTCGGGCGTGTCGGCCCGTCTTACGGATCGTGACATCGATCCGCCAACTTCCCATCGGGGTTGCCGTGGAACTCCGCGACCCTCCTGTCACCAGGGTGCCGGAGCACCCCGCCGTGACCGTCAGGGCACACGGAGGGCCCGACAGCCTGCCGGGCACGGTCGTCAAAGATACCCGCCCATGCTCACGGCTACCACATCGGGGGTCGCGTCGACCCTCGATGCGAGCCCGGGCGGATGTCTTGTTCCACCCAGTCTACTCGAACCCGCGACATGGCGGGGGGCGCGTGGTCCATGATTGGTCGCACACCGTGTCCGGCCGTGCGCCCAGATACAACCCGGGAGGCAGGAGTGGTCCGTCGAGTTCGAACGACTCGTCACGCGGTTCGAACGAACGGTGACGCGGCGGTCCTAAGAGGCGATGCTACTTGATCGTGTGGTTGTCGGCTCGCCCCCGCCGAACGGTCGACACCGAGCCCACTCCGGCCAACACGGGCCTGTTCACCACAGGCATCACCCTCGACCGGTTCCCGTGGGGCCCGCGGACGCCGCAAGCCCGCGATCACCGACACCCGTCCGCACACCCACCCGCCGTACACGACCCGTCGCCCCGCCGTACACGACCGGTCGCGTCGTCGAAATGATCAGACTGTCGCGGAGGAAGACCGGATGGCCGGTTTCAACGTCAACATCGGGATCTGTCGTCGTACTCAAGGAAACTGGCCGAGAATACGCCCTCGGTCAGCAAGGTCAATGATCTGGTGGCCGGGACCGACGTCGGCGACGAGTCGTGGGGGATCGTCGGACTCTTCGACAAGCAGGCCTACACCGACATGCACACGGACCTGAAGAGCCTCCTCACGGACATGCAGGAGGGAGTCCAGTCGGCCTCCGACAAAATCGGCACCGCGGCGAAGCACTGCCGGGATGCCGAGGACGGCCACCAACGTGTCCTCTCCGAGGTCACGGAGACTTTGGAAAGCACCGTCGTCAAGAACATCCAGGCCTGACTCAGACACCGGGGAAAGACGCGATGACTACCGACACGCCACTCGAGAACATCCAGCTGAAAGATGAGGACAGCACCGGGACACAGGCGCTGAAGGCTGTACCGGTCGTGGGCAGTGGGGCCAAGGCGATTGAAGCGGTTACGGGTGCCAACGATGACGGAGAAGCGACCTTCGGCGACGTCTCCAGCATCGCCTCGGAGAGCACCGGACTGGTTCAGTCCTGCATGGACGTTGCGGGTGCGGTCAACGACCCACTCAGCTGGCTCGTCGGCAAGGGGCTGGATTTTCTGCTCGCTGTGTGCCAGCCGCTGCAGGACGCCCTCCACTTCGTCAGTGGAGACGGCCCAGCGCTGGCGGCCGCGGCGGAGAGCTTCTCGAACATCGGTAAGGCACTCGACGAGTTCGGGCGGAACTTCGAGCAGGAGGCCAAGGACGCCCTGTCCGAATGGCACGGCCTAGCGGCCGAGGCCGCCGGAACGCGCTTCGGTGAGTTCGCCAACGGTGTCTCCGGAACAGCCGCGGAGGCAGGCAGCATCGCACAGCTGCTGCAAATCTCCAGCATGATCATGACGGTGATCGAGGACTTCCTCAAGGCTTTGATCACCGAGCTGGTCACGTGGTTGATCAGCATCTGGATCCCCGCGCTCGCCGCCGCGGCGCCGACCTTCGGCGCATCGACCGCGGCCGCAGGCGCGGCCACCGGCGTACGCGCAGCCACGACCGCGTCGCGAGCGACCCGCCAGGTCAGCAGACTCCAGCGACTACTCGAGATGGTCAAGGACCTGCTCACGAAATTGAAGACGGTGTTCGGTGGACTCCGGAACAAGGTCGCGGCCACCAAGGTCGGTGAGGGGTTCAGGAACGCTACCGCGCAAAGACAGCAGACGGGTTTCTTCGCCTCGATGGGCAGCGCGCTCGGCGATGAGGCCCGCGCGCAGGCCGGCTACAGCCTCAATGAACAAGGAAAGCCCCGGCCCACACCTGGAAAACCCGCGGGGACGCTGGACAACGCCAGGAAGGCGCACGATTACGGTGATGTCGGCACCGAGCAGAGTATGGACGAAATAAGCCGGCAACTCGATTTCTGACTCGACCGACAAGGAGCCGGCTCATCTTGACCGAGATCGTCGCGGGGCTCGGCCCGGTCGCGTTGCTCGCTCTGCTGTACGGGACGATCAAACTGAGAGGTCACCGGAAAGAACGTGCGAACCGGGCGCGCAGGACGTCTGAACTGCGGAGCCTGGCGGAACCGGTGGGCGGACAGGTGGTCGACGATCCGGAACGCTGCACACCCTGGTCCCACGGGTTACGTCCCCCTTTCCCCGAACACGTACTCGCCTCGTTCTTCTCCCGGATCAGCATCCTGGGGCCACCGACACACACGCACCGCGTGGACTTCATCCGGCGCGGCAGACACGTCCGTGTCACGGAAACCACGATCGAGCTCGCGGGCCACCGCCGGGACAGCTCGCCACAGGAGCACCTGATCGAGATCGCGATACCGGCCGCACCCGGATTGGCGCTGGCTCCCGTACTGCCACCGGATCATTTTCGCGTGCTCGGCCAGGACCGGACGTCCGTCAGTGTCCAGCAGAACCTACTCGACAAGGAGGCCCGGAGTCGTCCCGCCGACCGACGTGAGACCACGTCGTGGCAGAAGGTCTCGCTGGATGACCGGTACGCGGAGAGATTCACCGCGTATGCCGAGGAGCCGGTATTCGCGGAACGGGTTCTGTCCCCGTCGGTGCTCGCTGCGCTGGTACAAGGACATGAACACATACGGCACACGGTGACGATGCGCGACGGCCTGCTGTACGCGGTGGCGAAGGAACCGATCAAGGACGACATCCTGTCCACCATCGACGTGCTCGTCAGTTTCCTCGACCGTATTCCCGCGAAAGCCTGGAAGCAGCACGCCGGAGAACTCCCGGCACCGGCCGCGTCACCGCGTACGTACCCCTACCCGAACCCGAGGGCCGCACGGCTGGTCTGGCTTTCGCTACCGATCGGATTCGTGGTGCTCATGGTGATTCTGCTGTTCGCGGGCGTGGTGTGAAGGTCGCCCGCGAACGGATGCGTCCCTTACCTGATCTTCTGCGCTCCCCGGCCAACGCGGTCGCGAGCTGTCTGCCCGTGTTACGGATCGTGACACCGAGCGCCCCAGGTCCCGTCTGAGTTGTCGTGGACCCGCGCGGTGTCGGTCGACCCCCGATGCGGGCACGGGCGGATGTCGTGTCGCACTCAGTCTGGCCGAACCCGCCACATGGCGGAGGACGCGTGGTCCATGATTGGTCGCACACCGTGTCCGGCCATGCGCCCAGATCCAACCCGGGAGGTAGGAGTGTCCGTCGAGTTCGAACGACTCGTCGCTCAGTTCGAACAGTTCCAGTCCAAGCTCAGGAATGTGGACGACCAGCTCGCCACTGTCGGGCAGATGCAGAGCGAGCTCGCCGAGCTGGAAGCACACGTCAGCTCGGCCGACCGGTCGGTGACGGTCGTCGCGGGTCCGGGCGGGTCGGTCAAGGACATCCAGCTCACCGACAAGGCCCTCACGCGCACCCCGCAGGAACTGTCGTCGTCGATCATGTCGACGCTCCAGGAGGCCGTCGCCGAGGCCGCGCGCAAGCAGGCCACGATCGTCGACGACCACATGGGCGGCCAGCTCAACACCACCGACCAGGTCATCGAAACCCAGGCGCAGCTCTTCGGAACCTCACCCGACGACCTCCGCGCGCGCATGGAGGAGGCCCGGCCGCCGCGGCCGGCCCCGCCCGAGGAGGAGTACCACGAGGACTACTCCCAGCAGGACCTCTTCGGCGACGACGAGGACGACCGACAGGCCCCACCGCCGCCCCCGTCCTCCGGAAGCGGCTCGGCAGGCGACGATTTCCTGAAGAACCTGTTCGACGACAACGACCGCTGAGGACACCCACGGCGCACGACACGCGCGCGTGCGTCCCTTCCAGCAGGACTCGCGGCAGATGAGGAAAGCATGTCCTTCAGCGAAATCGCTCCGGGAATCATCGTGCTCGGCTACCTGGTGGTCGCCGCTCTCGGCACGCTCGGTGGGAAGCAGCGCAGCCGGGCACGGGTGCTGAGCGGCACGGAGGCAACCGACGACCTGCAGGCCACGGTCGGGGAAGACGTCGCCGGGCATCCCGTACCCACCGAAAGGGTCGCCCGCGCGCAGCGCCTGCACCGCAGCGGCACCCGATTGCGCACGCTGGCGTGGTGTCTCGGTGTGGTGGTCACGCTGTTCTGGGGCCAGCTCGCGCTCGGCTTGGGTCGCTTCCTCTTGGTGCTCACGCTGGTGATCGTCGTTCCGTCCGTGCTGGTCTTCGTGGGTTCCCTGGTCGGCAGGCTTCGCCGGGCCCGGGGCGGTGCACCGGCGAACCCGAGCTGGGTGTGGATGTTCGGGGGAGGTGCCGGTCTCTTCCTGGTCGTGGCCGCGCTGGCGCTGACCGTGAACGGGCTGGCCCATCCGCTCGGCTATGCCCACGAGACGCGGCTGCATGTGACCGACAGTTACGACGGGACGGACTCGTCGAGGCGAACGTCGACGGTCAGCGGCATCTACCACGTCGATGGTGAGCAGCGCACGCTCGATCGGGCGAGCTGGCGCGGGCCCGGCGTCGCGCCCGAGCCGGGCACGGTGATCGACCTGTCCGTGGCCCCCTTGTGGCCCCACCCGACCGCGACCGGCACAGCGGACTCGGTGCTGCTTCTGATCATTGCCGCATGCGCCGTGGTACCGGGCGGGGCCCTGCTCATCGGCGCTGTGCGCGAGCGCCGGACGGCCGCGGACACGCGTCGGAGCCCACGGGCAACCACCCACTCCGAACGAGGAGAGTCATGACATCGGGATTCAACGTCAACATCGAGGCCCTGCGCAGTTACTCGGGCAAGCTCGCCGAGAACAAGACGGCGGTCGGCAAGGTCAGCGGGCTGGTCGACGAGGCGGACGTCGGCGACGAGTCGTGGGGTGTGGTCGGCATCTTCGTCAAACAGAGCTACACCGAAATGCTCAGCGACCTGAAGAACCTCATGACCGAGATGGAGAACGGACTTCAATCCGCCTCCGACAAGATCAGCACGGCCGCGCAGAGTTATCAGGACGCCGAGGACGGGCACCAGCGGTCCCTGTCCGCCATCTCCGGTGAGGTCGAGCAGGCGACCGTCAAGACCATCGAAACCTGATCCGGCTTCAGCTCGAAGGAAAGCGAAGGATGAGCGAGAACGATCCACTGGGCGGCATCGAGCTCGAAGAGCCCGATTCGTACGGACAGAAGGTCGCCGAGGCGATTCCCATCGCGGGCGACGCCGTCGCGACGTTCAACAACTACCGGGACGCCAGCGAGGACGGCGACGTCACGACCTCGGAGCTGCGGAGTCTCGCGGCCGACGGTGGCAGCTTCGTGTCGTCGTGCATGGGAGCGGTGTCGGACTTCGCCAGCGACCCCATCGGGTGGCTGGTCGGAGAAGGTCTCGACTTCCTGATCTCGATCTGCCAACCGCTCCAGGACCTCATTCACATGGCCAGCGGGGACGGCCCAGCCCTGTCGAACGCCGCGGGCAGTTTCGGCAACATCGGGCAGGGAATCGCCGATTTCGGTGACAAGTTCGCCGAGGACGCGGTCACCGCGCTGGCCGAATGGGAGGGGGAGGCCGCACAAGCGGCGGCGACGAAGTTCGCCGAGTTCGCCAAGGGCATCAAGGCCGTGGCGGGCGAGGCGGGCAACATCGCCGAGCTGCTCCAGATCTCGAGCATGATCATGACGGTGATCGAGGAGTTCCTCAAGGCGCTGCTCACCGAGTTCATCACCTGGCTGATCATGATTTGGATTCCCGCGCTGGCCGCCGCCGTCCCGACCGCGGGGGCATCGACCGCCGCGGCGGGAACGGCCACCGGAGTCCGTGCCGCTCAGACCGGTGCGCGGGCGACGAAACAGGTGAGCTGGCTGCGCAAGCTGCTCGACGCGGTGAAGGACCTGCTCGCCAAGCTCAAGAGCTTCCTCTCCAGGCAGGGCACCGGATTCCGCCAGGCGATGGCCAACAAGCGGGCGCGCGCGGCCGATGCCACCGAGGAGATCCGAACGGCCAGGGCTGAAGGAACCACCACGAGCTGGACCACGCGGCTGCACGACTCCCAGAAAGGGATGGTCGGCGAGCGCGTGACGGACGGGTTCGGCCGTTCCGTATTCGAAGCACTGTACGACACCACAAAGGAGCAGGCCAGCAAATCGGCGATGGCCGGCCACTACGACGATCTCCGGACGTGGCAGGAACACGGTTCCCTCGGCGAGGAGCAGGAGAAGGACCGGACTTCCGAGCAGCTCGACTACTGACTCACACACCGACAATGAGGATGAGGTTGCGTCGTGACTTCAGAACTCCGAATCGCACTCGGTGTCCTGCTCGTGCTGGCCGTGCTGTTCGTCACGCTGAACACACGGATCATGTCGGCGTGGTTCCGTTTCATCTGGCTTCCCCGGCTCGCGCGGAAGCACGGGTGGCGGATCAAGCGCCGAATGCCGTGGCAGTCCCGCGAGGCCGGGGAACTGCCGGGAAGCGGTTCGGTGGACTGGAGCTACTCGCTGCCGAACAGTGAATGCGAACTACTCGGCGTCTACCACCATCGCCCGGTGCACGCGATCGAGTACGCGTTCGTGCACGTCGAAGACGAGTATCCGCACAGCAAGTTTCTCTACCGGTGGTCGGTGGTCACCATGGCGACCTCTGCCCAGCCGTTCGGTGATTTTCACGGCGATACGGGCGCCCGTACGTTCACCGGCGAGGTGGAGAAATTCTATCCCGACTTCGTCGACTGGGCCCGGGACCGCACACCGAACTCGGACGACCCGCTCAGGGACGAGGGCCCAGGCGTGGCGTCCTACAGCTGGCGAGGACGACTCAGCGGCAGCAAGCTCTTCGACTGTCTCGACCTGCTGGCCGAGGGGCGCTGAGCCCGAACCTCGGCGGATCGCACGCCACGTCGGCGAGCGCGGTTCGCGGGCGAACCGCGCCCCCGTCGGCGTCGGCCGCGCCGCACCGCTCGAGGGAGAGCGGCCCGGTTTCCGAGGCTGTGCCGCCTCGGGAACCGGGCCGTCGCTGCCTCGTGCCCATGAACTCGGACCACAATGCTCGACGCGGTGACGACAATTCGACAACAAGCACACCGAGGAACCCTCAGATGGAAAACCTGAGAATACTGTTTCTGATCGTATTCGTATTTGTTCCCTTACTGGCCATCGCAGGCACGCTCTGGGCCCAGCACCGGGAGCTCAAGCGGCACGCGGAGGAAATGGCCCGTCTCGCCGAACGGGCGGGTGCATGCCTCAACACCGAACCCCCGCGGACAGTGCCCTTGTCGGCCTGGATTCAACCCGCGTTCGCCAGCGAGGTGGGGGGCTCCTTCTTCGATCGCGCGCGTGTGCTGACGAGACCGAAGTTCCTCCGCTCGGTCGATCTCGCCCGAGCCGGTCGATCAGTACGCGTGGCCGAGGCGATGATGGCCGCACACAAGTCGGGAACCGTGCCGGGGCACTGGACACTGCGCTGGGAGTACCGCATCGACGTCGCGATACCGTGGTCTCCGCCGATGACGATCCGCCTCAACCCCACCGGCTACACAAGCGAGTACTTGTCGAACACGCCGGACGCCGTGCCACTTCCACCGGAGTACGCCGGAACCGTCACGGCGTTCACGACGGACCGGCAGTTCGCCCACCACGCGCTCGTGCCGGAGGCACTCGAGGTTCTGTCGCGCAACGCCGAGCTGCTGTTCCCTTGCTTGCTTCGTCTCGACCGAGGGGTCCTGTATTTCATCACCTGGGAGGAGGCCGCGGCCGAGACGAAGCTCGCGTGCGTGGACGCACTGGTCGGATTCGTCAACGCGATCCCTCGACACGCCTGGCCGACTCCGTCGGCACAGAGTCCGGCCGTGATCACGGCCGAGGGCGAGCCACATCAACCCGGCCCGATGCGCCTCGTCCAGTTCTCGGCGGCGACAACCGCGGTCACCGCGGTCGCCGCGCTGATCTTCTACTTCTACATGGGCATTCAGATCTGAGTCAGGCCGCCCGTCGAGCGCAGCGGGCGGACACCCGTGGCCGGACGGGCTGCGACCGCCGTCCCCGCGATCGTGCTCGGCTCGAGAGACTCCGGGGTCACGCCATGCGATACGGCTCGGCCCCCGAGGCGGTGCATGCCTTCGGGGGCCGAGCCGTGTGAGACGCCGTGCGCGCGACCTCAGCGGAAGTCGCGGCCGAAGTCGTAGTCGTCCAGCGGGACCGCGGCGCCGGTGCCGGTGCCGAACACGTCCGGGGTGTAGTACCCGTCGTCGTAGGACGGGATCGCGTACGCCGCGACCCGGGCCTCCTCGGTCGGCTGCACCTGGATGTTGCGGTACCGGTTGATGCCCGTGCCCGCCGGGATCAACTTACCGATGATCACGTTCTCCTTGAGGCCGACCAGCGAGTCACTCCGGCCGTTGATGGCCGCGTCGGTGAGCACGCGCGTGGTCTCCTGGAACGAGGCCGCCGACAGCCACGAGTCCGTGGTCAGCGACGCCTTCGTGATGCCCATCAGCACCGGACGGCCGGACGCGGGCTCGCCGCCCTCGGCCACCGCCTGCCGGTTGGTCTGCTCGAAGCGGGTGCGCTCGGGCAGCTCGCCGGGCAGGAACTCGGTCGTGCCGGAGTCGATGATCGTCACGCGGCGCAGCATCTGCCGCACGATGACCTCGATGTGCTTGTCGTGGATCGACACGCCCTGCGCGCGGTACACCTTCTGGACCTCGTCCACGAGGTGCATCTGCGCATCCCGCGGGCCCATCACACGGAGCACCTCGTGCGGGTCCGGAGTGCCCTCGAGCAGCGGCTGGCCGACGTCGACGTGGTCCCCGTCCGCCAGCGGGCCGTTCGGGCCGAGCGCCAGACGCTGACGCTTCGACAGCTTGTCGAAGACGATCTCCTCGCTGCCGTCGTCCGGGATGAGCGTGATCTTCCAGAACCGCTCGCTCTCCTCGATGCGCACCCGGCCGTCGACGTCGGCGATCGGCGCCTTGCCCTTCGGCACGCGGGCCTCGAACAGCTCGGTGACACGCGGCAGACCCGTGGTGATGTCGTCACCGGCGACACCGCCCTGGTGGAAGGTACGCATGGTCAGCTGCGTTCCGGGCTCACCGATCGACTGGGCGGCGACGATGCCGACCGCCTCACCGACGTCGACCAGCTTCCCGGTCGCCATCGAGCGGCCGTAGCAGGTCGCGCAGACACCCATCGACGACTCGCAGGTGAGCACGCTGCGGACCTTGACCTTGCTGATGCCCGCGGCGATCAGCCGCTCGATCGCCGGGTCGCCGAGGTCGTCGCCCGCGTTGAGGACAACGTTGCCCTGTGCGTCCACCGCGTCGGCGGCGAGGCTGCGGGCGTAGACGCTGGTCTCCACGTGCTCGGCCCGGACCAGGCGGTCGTCGGACAGCCTGTCGCCGATCGTCATGCTGATGCCGCGGCCCGTGCCGCAGTCGGTCTCGCGGACGATGACGTCCTGCGAGACGTCCACCAGCCGCCGGGTCAGGTAACCCGAGTCGGCGGTCCGGAGCGCGGTGTCGGCCAGACCCTTGCGGGCACCGTGGGTGGCGATGAAGTACTCCGCCACCGACAGGCCCTCGCGGAAGTTCGCCTTGATCGGGCGCGGGATGTACTCACCCTTCGGGTTGGACACCAGACCGCGCATGCCGGCCAGCGACCGGACCTGAGTCATGTTGCCCGCCGCCCCGGACTTCACGATCATCGAGATCGGGTTGTCGTCGGGGAAGTGTTCCTCCATGACCTTGGCGACGTCCTCGGTGGCCTGGCCCCACACCTTGACGAGCTCGTTGTTGCGCTCGGCGTGGGAGAGCTGACCACGCTGGTACCGCTTCTCCACCTGCGCGGCCCGGTTCTCGAACTGCTCGAGCAGCTCCTGCTTCTCGGGCGGCACCAGCACGTCCGAGATGGCCACGGTGACCCCGGACCGGGTGGCCCAGTGGAACCCGGCGTCCTTGAGCCCGTCGAGCGTCTGCGCGACCTGGGTCATCGAGTACCGCTCGGCGAGGTCGTTGACGATCGCGCCCTGCTGCTTCTTGGACAGCGTCTGGTTGACGAACGGGTAGTCCGCGGGCAGCAGGTTGTTGAACATGATCCGGCCGAGCGTGGTCTCGGCGACCCACGACTGACCCGGCTCCCAGCCGGTCTCCCGCAGCGCGGGCTCGGCCTCCCGCGCGGGCTGCCGGTCCCGGACCCGGATCTTGATCGGGGCGTGCAGACCGAGCTGCTGGAGGTCGTAGGCCATGATCGCCTCGGCGGGCGAGGAGTAGGCGTTGCCCGCGCCCGCGGCGTTCTCATCCAGCCTCGTCAGGTGGTAGAGGCCGGTGACCATGTCCAGTCGCGGCATGGCCAGCGGGCGCCCGGAGGCGGGCGAAAGGATGTTGTTCGCCGACAGCATCAGGATGCGCGCCTCGGCCTGCGCCTCCGCCGACAGCGGCAGGTGCACGGCCATCTGGTCACCGTCGAAGTCGGCGTTGAACGCCTCGCACACCAGCGGGTGCAGCTGGATGGCCTTGCCCTCGACGAGCTGCGGCTCGAACGCCTGGATACCGAGGCGGTGCAGCGTCGGAGCGCGGTTGAGCAGCACGGGGTGGCCGTTGATGACCTCTTCCAGCACGTCCCACACCTGCGGGCGCGCCCGCTCCACCATGCGCTTGGCGGACTTGATGTTCTGCGCGTGGTTGAGGTCGACCAGCCGCTTCATCACGAACGGCTTGAACAGCTCCAGCGCCATGTCCTTCGGCAGGCCGCACTGGTGCAGCTTGAGCTGCGGGCCGACGATGATGACCGAGCGGCCGGAGTAGTCGACGCGCTTGCCGAGCAGGTTCTGGCGGAAGCGGCCCTGCTTGCCCTTGAGCAGGTCGGACAGCGACTTCAGCGGCCGGTTGCCCGGCCCGGTGACCGGGCGCCCGCGGCGGCCGTTGTCGAACAGCGCGTCCACGGCCTCCTGCAACATCCGCTTCTCGTTGTTGACGATGATCTCGGGCGCGCCGAGGTCGATCAGTCGCTTGAGGCGGTTGTTGCGGTTGATGACCCTGCGGTACAGGTCGTTGAGGTCGGAGGTGGCGAAGCGCCCACCGTCGAGCTGGACCATCGGGCGCAGCTCCGGCGGGATCACCGGCACCGCGTCGAGGACCATGCCGCGCGGGTCGTTGCCGGTGGCCTGGAAGGCGGCGACGACCTTGAGGCGCTTGAGGGCGCGCAGCTTCTTCTGGCCCTTGCCGTTTCGGATGACCTCACGAAGCGACTCGGCCTCGGCGTCGACGTCGAACTCGGTGGCCAGCTTCTGGATCGCCTCGGCGCCCATGCCGCCGGTGAAGTACTCGCCGTAGCGGTCGTAGAGCTCGCGGTAGAGCTGCTCGTCGACGATGAGCTGACGCGGTTCGAGCTTGGTGAACGTCGACCAGACCTCCTCGAGCCGGTCCAGCTCGCGCTGGGCCCGGTCGCGGATCTGGCGCATCTCGCGCTCGCCGCCCTCCTTGACCTTGCGGCGCACGTCGGACTTCGCGCCCTCGCCCTCGAGCTCGGCGAGGTCGGCTTCCAGCTTCTGCGCGCGCTGCTCGACCTCGGAGTCGCGCCGGGCCTCGATGTTCTTGCGCTCGACGCTGATCTCGTTCTCCAGCGTCGGCAGGTCGTTGTGCCGCAGGTCCGTGTTCACGCTGGTGATCACGTACGCGGCGAAGTAGATGATCTTTTCCAGGTCCTTCGGCGCCAGGTCGAGCAGGTACCCGAGGCGCGAGGGCACACCCTTGAAGTACCAGATGTGCGTCACGGGCGCGGCCAGCTCGATGTGGCCCATGCGCTCACGGCGCACCTTCGCGCGGGTCACCTCGACACCACAGCGCTCGCAGATGATGCCCTTGAAGCGGACCCGCTTGTACTTGCCGCAGTAGCACTCCCAGTCGCGGGTGGGCCCGAAGATCTTCTCGCAGAAGAGCCCGTCCTTCTCCGGCTTGAGCGTGCGGTAGTTGATGGTCTCCGGCTTCTTCACCTCGCCGAACGACCACTGGCGGATGTCATCGGCGGTCGCGAGGCCGATCCGGAGCTCATCGAAGAAATTGACGTCCAGCACGTTGTTGCATCCCCTTGGGATTGTTCTCGAGGGTCGCGGGTCGTCCTTTCCCGGACCCCGGCGGCTAGAGGGGTTCGGCTACCCGGTGGGGAGGGCGGGGCCTCCCCACCGGGCGGCTGGGTCATTGCACGACGTCGTCCACGGAGGGCGACTCGTTACGGGACAGGTTGATGCCGAGGTTGGCGGCGGCGCGCTCGAGGTCCTCGTCGTCGGAGTCGCGCATCTCGATGGCGGCCCCGTCGCTGGAGAGCACCTCGACGTTCAGGCACAGCGACTGCAGCTCCTTGAGCAGCACCTTGAACGACTCCGGGATGCCCGGCGAGGGCATGTTCTCGCCCTTGACCACGGCCTCGTAGACCTTGACGCGGCCGAGGACGTCGTCGGACTTGATGGTGAGCAGTTCCTGGAGCGTGTAGGCCGCGCCGTAGGCCTGCATCGCCCAGCACTCCATCTCCCCGAAGCGCTGACCACCGAACTGGGCCTTACCGCCCAGCGGCTGCTGGGTGATCATCGAGTACGGCCCGGTGGAGCGAGCGTGGATCTTGTCGTCCACCATGTGGTGCAGCTTGAGGATGTACATGTAGCCGACGGCCACCGGGTACGGGAACGGCTCGCCGGTGCGGCCGTCCAGCAGTGTGGCCTTGCCGTCGGAGTGCACCATCCGCTCGCCGTCGCGGTTCGGCTTGGTGGCCGACAGGAGTCCGGTGAGCTCCTCCTCGCGGGCACCGTCGAACACCGGCGTCGCGGTGTTCGTGCCGGGCTCGACGTCGCGCAACTCCTCAGGGAGCTTGGCGGCCCACTCCGGGTCACCCTCGACCTTCCAGCCCTGGGAGGCCAGCCACCCGAGATGCAGTTCGAGGATCTGCCCGATGTTCATCCGTCGCGGCACACCGTGGGTGTTGAGCACGACGTCCACCGGGGTGCCGTCCTCCATGAACGGCATGTCCTCCACCGGCAGGATCTTGCCGATGACGCCCTTGTTGCCGTGCCTGCCCGCGAGCTTGTCGCCGTCCTGGATCTTGCTCTTCTTGGCCACGTAGACGCGGACCAGCTCGTTGACGCCCGGGGGCAGCTCGTCGTCGTCCTCACGGGAGAACACGCGGATGCCGATGACCTTGCCGGTCTCGCCGTGCGGCACCTTCAGGGAGGTGTCGCGAACCTCGCGCGCCTTCTCGCCGAAGATCGCCCGCAGGAGCCGTTCCTCCGGCGTCAGCTCGGTCTCACCCTTCGGGGTGACCTTGCCGACGAGGATGTCGCCGTCGCGGACCTCGGCGCCGATCCGGATGATGCCGCGCTCGTCCAGGTCGGCGAGCACGTCCTCGGAGACGTTCGGGATGTCCCGGGTGATCTCCTCGGCACCGAGCTTGGTGTCCCGGGCGTCGATCTCGTGCTCCTCGATGTGAATCGAGGTGAGCACGTCGTCCTGGACCAGCCGCTGCGAGATGACGATGGCGTCCTCGTAGTTGTGGCCCTCCCACGGCATGACCGCGACCAGCAGGTTCTTGCCGAGCGCCATCTCGCCGTCCTCGGTGGACGGGCCGTCCGCGATGACCTGGCCCTTCTCCACCCGGTCGCCCTCGCCGACGACGGGACGGTGGTTGAAGCAGGTGCCCGCGTTCGTCCTGCGGAACTTGTAGAGCCCGTAGGTCTTGCGGTTGCCGTCGTCCTGCATGACGGTGACGAGGTCGGCCGAGAGCTCCTCGACCACACCGGCCTCCTCGGCCACGATCACGTCGCCCGCGTCCACGGCGGCGGTCAGCTCGACGCCCGTGCCCACCAGCGGCGACTCGTTGCGCAGCAGCGGCACCGCCTGACGCTGCATGTTCGCGCCCATGAGCGCGCGGTTGGCGTCGTCGTGCTCGAGGAACGGGATCATGCCCGTCGCCACCGACACCATCTGCCGCGGCGAGACGTCCATGTAGTCGATCTCGAGCGGGTCGATCAGCTCGACCTCGCCGCCCTTGCGCCTGCCGAGGACCTTCTCCTCGGAGAAGTGCCCTTCCGGCGTCAGCGGCGCGTTGGCCTGCGCCTTGACGTAGCGGTCCTCCTCGTCGGCGGTGAGGTAGTCCACCTCGTCGGTGACCCTGCCCTCGACGACCCGGCGGTACGGGGTCTCGATGAAGCCGAACGGGTTGACCCGGCCGTAGGAGCACAGCGAGCCGATCAGGCCGATGTTCGGGCCTTCCGGCGTCTCGATCGGGCACATCCGGCCGTAGTGGCTGGGGTGCACGTCGCGGACGTCCATGCCGGCGCGTTCACGGGACAGGCCGCCGGGGCCGAGCGCCGAGAGGCGCCGCTTGTGCGTCAGGCCGGACAGCGGGTTGCCCTGGTCCATGAACTGCGAGAGCTGCGAGGTGCCGAAGAACTCGCGGATCGCGGCGACGACCGGGCGGATGTTGATCAGGGTCTGCGGCGTGATCGCCTCGACGTCCTGCGTGGTCATCCGCTCGCGGACCACGCGCTCCATGCGGGACAGGCCGACCCGGATCTGGTTCTGGATCAGCTCGCCGACGGTGCGCAGGCGGCGGTTGCCGAAGTGGTCGATGTCGTCGACCTCGACGGGCACCTGGTGCTCGCCCTCGCCCATCGTCTCCTCACCGGCGTGCAGGCGGACGAGGTACTCGATGGTGGTGACGATGTCCTCTTCGGTGAGGGTGCCGCTGTCGTACGGCAGGTCGAGGCCCAGCTTCTTGTTGACCTTGTAGCGGCCGACCTTGGCGAGGTCGTAGCGCTTGTCCTTGAAGAAGAGGTTCTCCAGCAGCGTCTGGGCGCTCTCCTTCGTCGGCGGCTCACCCGGGCGCAGCTTGCGGTAGATGTCGAGCAGCGCCTCGTCGGTGCCCGCCGTGTGGTCCTTCTCCAGCGTGGCCAGCAGCGTCTCGGAGAAGGAGAACCGCTCACGGATCGCCTCGGTGCTCCAGCCGAGGGCCTTCAGCAGCACGGTCACCGGCTGCCTGCGCTTGCGGTCGATGCGCACGCCGACGGTGTCCCGCTTGTCCACGTCGAACTCGAGCCACGCACCCCGGCTCGGGATGATCTTGACGCTGAAGACGTCCTTGTCCGTCGACTTGTCGATGGCCTGGTCGTAGTACACACCGGGCGAGCGCACGAGCTGCGAGACGACGACGCGCTCGGTGCCGTTGATGATGAACGTGCCCTTGTCGGTCATCACGGGGAAGTCGCCCATGAAGACCGTCTGGCTCTTGATCTCGCCGGTGTTGTTGTTGACGAACTCGGCGGTGACGAACAGCGGCGCCGCGTAAGTCATGTCCTTGTCCTTGCACTCCTCGACGGAGGCCTTGACCTCGTCGAAGCGCGGGTCGGAGAAGGACAGCGACATCGAGCCCGAGAAGTCCTCGATCGGCGAGATCTCGTTGAGAACCTCCTCGAGGCCGCCCGTCGGGTTCTCCTCGCCCTCGTTGACGGCGCGTTCGAACCACGACTCGGCACCGGTGAACCATTCGAAAGACCGGACCTGGACGTCGAGCAGGTTCGGAGTGCCGAGCGGCTCCCGGATCTTCCCGAAAGAGACCCGCTTCGGTGCTCCTGGAACACCCGTTGACGGTCGAATCGAGTTGGTCGCAGCAGTGGCCTGGTTCGCGGGAGAGACTGCCAAGATGCGTCCTTCCGGGGACATAGCTGGTTGATCAGCCGCGCTAGCAACTCGTAGCGCATGCTGTCAAGGGTGCGGTGTTGCCGACCATCCTAGCTACCGCAGTTGGGCAGCCTGAAAGTGGGCAGCGCAAAGAAGCAGTCTAGCCCGGAATACGACAGTTGTCGAGGGGACACACCCGATCAGGGTCCAGCCTCGGTCACTGTCCCCGGCTCGCCTCCCGCGAGGCGTGCCGCTGCCTGTAAGCGTGAACCCCCACGGACGCTGAGTCAAGCGTCGATCGGCGGGAAACAACCGGGCGGCGCAGTCTCAGTTACCGTCCGTGGTGCCGTCGTCGGGCGTCGCCGCACCTCCCTGACGCTGTTTGCCCTGGTCGGAGGACTGCTCACCTGACGAGTCCCCGTTGGCGTCCCCCGTTGCGCCATCCTGCTGTGACTGTTCCGACTCCGACGGTGCCACCGACTGCCCCGAGGCGTAGGTGTTCATGGCCGAGACCTTCCACTGGTCGTCACGGCGCTCGGCCTCGAACCACAACGCCGAGCCGCCGGTCGAGGGCTGGTCGGCGCCGGCCCGCGTGAACGTCTGGTCGACGTAGACCATGACCCGCGCGCGGTCACCCTCCAGCCGCACCACGGCGCTGCGGGTGGCCGTGACGGTGACGACGAGCTTCTGCTCGGGCGCCTTCTCCCGCACGTCCCCCATCATGGTGGCGTACTTGTTCTTGGCTTCCTCGCCGACGAGGAGCTCGTCGGCGGCCCGCTGGTTCTTGCCGAGGTCGTTGTGGTCGATCGAGAACAGCCGCTCGGCGGCCTCGCTCATCGCCTGTTTCACCTCGGCGGTGGCGGCCACGTCGACCAGCGCCGTGTTGTCCGTCGCCGCGGTGGCCTCGCTGTGCCGGATCTGAAAGAACACGGCCCCGCCCGACAGCACCAGCGTCAGCACCAACAGCGCCGCCACCGCCGGGTACCCGAGGCGCGGGCCGCCTCCGGCAGCGGCCGGCGCGCCGCT
>NZ_KB912696.1:10079-16980 GCF_000383795.1 Saccharomonospora saliphila YIM 90502 | reverse complement strand
CCGGCGACGCCGGGGTGGTGTCGCCGGAGGGCCTCGCCCGCTCCGGCCGCGCCGGCGTGCGCATACCGGCGACCCGTGGCTTGCGGGACGGGGGCTGTGCGCCGGGGCGGGGGCGGCGGGATGGGGACACTGCGGGCTCCTGACTGTCTCGGGCGGCGGAAGCGTGCGGGCTCGGGTGGGGCGGTGGGGCTTCCTAGCCGCCCGCACCCGCTCCGACGACCGGAACCTGACCGATGTTCGCGAGCTTCCACACCTGCTCGCCGTCCTCGTCCACGCGCTGCATGGTGACCGTGAGGCGCATGGTCTTGCTCACCTGCCGCTCGCCCGAGGAGACGTCGTTGCGCACGGTGGCCAGTGCGCCGGCCTTGCCCTCGTGCACGTTCAGCTCCTCGATGGCGACCTCCTGCACCGTCGAGGTGACCTTGGTCCCGGCCTGGGAAAGGACCTCGCGGTACCGCTGCTCCGTCTGCTCGATCTCCTCGCGCATCGTGTCGGTGACGACCCGCTTCTGCCGGGCGATGAACTCGTCCGGCTTGGCGTGGTCCAGTTCGGTGAACGCGACGACGCTGTCCCGGACGGCGTCGGTCACCCTGTCCCGTGTGGTGGCGATCTCGGCTTCGTCGGAGGTGGAGGCGAACCACCACAGCGTCCCGAACACGGCCGCCACCACGAACGCCGCCGCCGCGGCCGCCGTGGAGCCCAGCACCAGCCAGTGCGGCGGTCCCGAGCGTCCGGTGTCCTGCCGGGCCGCGGTCACGTCCGCCCTCTCGTCGCCCTCCCGGTCCGCCTCGGAGGCGGCAGCGTGCCCCGCCTCGGCGGTGTCCGCGTGCTCGGAGACGTCTGCGGCGTCCGTGGCGTCCGCGTGCTCGGAGACGTCGGTGGCGTCCGTGGCCGGCGTGTCGGTGGCGTCCGTGGCCGAGGCGTCGGGTGTCGGGACGTCGGCGGGAGCGGCGTCGGCGGGGCCGGAGGTCCCGGCGGCGTGCGCCGTCTCCGCGCGGGAGGCGGCGCCGTCCTGCTCGTCCGAACTCATAGCGCTCCAGACTAGGTCGCGGGTGTGATCTCGCTGTCAGTCGGCCAGCCCGACCAGCTCGCGGAGACTGGTGATGCTCATACCGGGGCTGCCGGCGATGCCGGGAGCGCCGCGCATAGCCGCCAGCTGCTCGCTGTCGCGGTCGCTGTTCGACTCGACCTGCTGCTCCGACGGGACGGTCGGCACTCCGTTGTAGGGGGCGTTCTGCGAACCCCGCACCGAGATCGGGCTGCCTTCCGGCTCGGCGCAGTACGCGTCGTCCTTCGGTGGCCGGTAGCTGGTGTCGTCGCCCGGGCGGTACTCGTCCGGCGCACGGTAGCCCTTGGTACACGCCGGTGGGTTGAACATGTTCAGCACCAGGCCGAGGTGGGCATGGCCGTCCCCCGGCGTCACGCTGAACGCGCCCGCGGCCACGACGGGGTAGGTCACGAATGCCTGCTCAAGGCCGTCGAGCCTGGTCACGGCCACGTTCGAGGTGGTGAGCAGGTTCGCGATCAGAGCGGACAGACCCGGCCCGGTGTCGGCGAGCACCTCGCTGATCTGTGTCGCCGCACGGGGTGCGACGTCGATCAGCTCGCGGATGTCGCCGTCGGAGTTCTTCAGCGTCTCCGACAGCGCCGCGAGATCCTCGCTGAACGAGCGCATCGATCCGCTGAGTTCGTTCTGCGTGCGCAGGACCGTGCTGCCGTCCTCGAGCAGGTCCACGGTCTGCGGAAGGTGCTCGCGCGCGACGCGGGTGAACTCGCGGGTGGTGTCCATCAGCACCTGGAGGTCGTCGCCGGTTCCGCTGAAGGCGTCGTACGACTCGTCGACGATCGTGCGCAGGGAGTCGGTCGGCACCGACTCGGTGAAGCTGTAGAGGTCCTCGATCAGCGCCTCGGTGCGCACCGGGGTGGTGACCTTGTCGGCGGGGATGACCGAGTCCTGCCGCAGGTAGGGACCGTCGTCGCGGGTGGGGCGCAGGTCGACGTACTGCTCGCCCACGGCCGAGCGGTTGGCCACGGCCGCCGTGAGCTCGCCGGGGATGGGGGGCGCGTCGGCGTCGATCTCCAGGTCGGCGCGCAGTCCCGATTCGGTGAGCCGCAGCGGTCCCACCTCGCCGACGTTGTAACCGCGGTAGGTCACTTCGGCGCCGGTGAAGATGCCTCCGGACTCGGCCAGGTCGAGGTGCACGGTGTAGCCGCCGGAGCCGAACGCGCGCTCGACGTCGGTGAACCGCACCAGCGCGTAGGCCACGCCCAGAACCGAGATGACCAGGAACGCGACGAGCTGGAGCTTGGTCTTGCGCAGCAGCATCAGCGCCCACCTCCCGTGATGGAGTCGAGCAGGCCGCCGAGGCCGCCGGTGTCCTGCCCGTCGCCGTCCGCCTCGTCGCCGGGCAGCGGCAGGGGCGGTGAGCCGTCGGAACCGCCTTCGCCACCGTCGGTCAGCTCGCCCACGCCGGGCACGTTCTGCACCGGGTTCTGCCTGCTGCGGCCGAGATTGGCCAGGATCGTCTCCAGATCGAGGTCGAGGGTGACGTAGAGGTTCATGTAGTCGCCCTTGACGCCCTCGGCCGCCGCGTCGGTGAACGGGTAGGTGAGCAGCAGTTCGAGCGCGTTCGGCAGGTCGGCTCCGGCCTCACCGAGTTTGCGCAGGACGGGCAGCAGCGCCTCCAGGTTCGCCACGAGGTCCTCGTGGCTCTGGTTGACGGTCTCCACCGCGACGGTGGAGAGCCGGTCGAAGGCAGTGAGCATGTCCACGAGCTGGCCGCGCTGCTTCTCGAGGATTTCGAGGCCGGGGCCGAGGTCCTCGACGGCCGAGGCGATGCGGTCGCGCTGGCCGTGCAGGGTCGACGAGAGCCGGTTGAGTGCGTCGAGGGCGCGCGTGATGTCGGCGGACTGCTCGTCGAGGGTGCCGACGAGCCGGTCGACGTTGGTCAACATGGCCTTGATGTCGGGCTCGTTGCCCTCCAGCGCGGCGTTGAGCTCCCGCGTGATCGTGTTGAGCTGTTCGACGCCGCCGCCGTTGAGCAGCATGGACAGCGCGCCGAAAACCTCTTCGACCTCGACGCTGCGGTCGGTGCGCGCCACCGGGATGAGGTCGCCGTCGCCCAGGCGGGCTTCCGCGGGGTTCTCGGCGGGGGCGGAGAGTTCGACGTACTTCTCCCCCAGCAGGCTGGACTGGCGCAGGTTCGCCACGGCGTTGGCGGGCAGCTCGACCTCGTCGTTGACCAGGACGGTGACCTCGGCGGTCCAGCCGTCGTCGGCGAGGTCGATCTCTTCGACCGTGCCGACGGGGACCTGGTTGACCCGCACGCCTGCCTGCGGGACGAGGTCGAGCACGTCCCGGAAGTGGATCTGGACCCGGTACGGGTCGTCGCCGAGGTCGGCGCCGCCGGGCAGGGGGACGTCGTAGACGCCGGTGAACTGGGAGCCGCAGCCGCTGAGCAGCAGCACGGCGGCCGAGGCCGACGCGACGAGGGTGCGGACGCGCTTCACCGGTCACCTCCCGAGTCGGCGACCTGCCCGAGGATCGGCAACGGCAGGTCCGGCATCTCGCCCTTGTTCAACGCGTTGACGGACTGCGCCAGGGACGGCAGCGGCACCGTGCCGTCGAGCACCGGGGCCAGGTCCGAGCACACGTCTCCGAGCGCGTCGAGCGCCTCCGGGGTCTGTTGGAGGAACCCGCAGACCATCGCGGCGGGCGGCTGGGTCAGCTCGTTGAGGTTGGGGCGCGCGTCGAGCGTGCCGGAGGCCGCGTTGTAGGTGTTGGCGAGGTTGCCCAGCGCCAGCGGCGCGACGTCGAGCGTCTCGGCGAGCGCGGCCCGTTGCTCGACGAGCACGCGGGTGATGCTCGCGAGTTTGTCCACGTTGGATTTCACGCGGTCGCGGTTGTCCTCGACGAAGGTGTGGACGGTGTTCAGGGTGGTGCCGAGTTCGCGGACGGTGGCGGCCAGGTTCTCGCGCTCCGCGGCGAGGAAGTCGCTGACCTCGGCGAGCTGGGTCTCGAACCGGCGCACCTCGTCGTCGCTCTCGGCGAGGGTGCCGGAGAGCTTCGCCAGGTTCTCCACGGTGGCGAAGAGATCTTCGGAGTTGCCGGACAGGGTGCCCGCCGCACGGCTGAGCTTGGTGATGGTCTCGTTCAGGGCGGTGCCGTTGCCCTCGACGTTGCGGGCGAGGGTGTCCAGCACCTCGGACAGCGACCCGTCCGAGTTCGCGCCGTCGGGGCCGAGTGCCTCGGCGACCCGGCTGACGCTCTCGCTGAGCTCGTCGATCTCCAGGGGGACGGCCGTGCGCTCGACGCCGAGCACGGCGCCCTCGTCGAGAATGGGGCCTTCGGTGTGCGCGGGGGTGAACTGGACGTAGCGGTCGGAGACCAGGGACGGCGCCACGAGAACGGCCTTCGCCTCGGCGGGCACCGCCACGGCGCGGTCATAGGCCAGCTCGACCCGGACCCGTTCGCCCTCGGGCGCGACCCCGGTCACCTCGCCGACGCGGACACCGAGCACGCGCACGTCGTTGCCCTCGTACAGGCCGATGGCCTCGGGGAAGTACACGGTGGCGTGCTTGCGCCCCGCGTCGTCCAGAGCCCACCAGAGTCCACCCGCGACCACGAGGCCGAGCACGCAGGCGAGCACGACACCGCGGGTGAGCTGGAGTCCGAAGCGGGTGGTGGTCATCGCGCGTGGCACCCCTCTTCGTTGAGCGGGCCGACCGAGGGAAGCAGCAGGCCGCAGATGTAGTTGTCGAACCAGCGCCCGTTGCCGATGGTGTTGGTGAACACCCGCACGAACGGCGCGAACTGCTCGATGCCCTCGGACAACGACTCCTGGTTGCGCTGGAGCATGCCGGTGAGCTGGTCGAGCTTGCGCAGCACCCGGTCGAGCTGTTCGGTGTTGTCGTCGACGAGCCCGCGTAGCTGGGTGGCGAGCTGCCTGCTGCCGTCGAGCATGGCGCTGATCGCCTGCTCCCGCTTGCGCAGCTCGGTGAGCAGCACGTTGCCGTCCTCCATCAGGCGGGCCAGCTCGGCGTCCCGGTCGGCCAGCGTCCGGCTGACCTGGCGGGTGTTGGCGAACAACTCGGCGAGCTGCTCGTCCCGGGAGGCGACGGTGTCGGACAGGCGGGACAGACCGTTGAGGGCTCCGCGCACGTCGTCCGGCGTGTCGGCGAAGGTCTCGGACAGCACGTCGAAGCTCTCGGCGAGCTGGTCCGTGTCGATCGCGTCGACCGTGCCGGACAGGTCGCGGAAGGCCTCCATCACGTCGTAGGGCGCGATGGTGCGGTCGACCGGGATGGTCGTGCCGGGGTCCAGCGGAGCGTCGCCGACCGGGTCGAGCGCGAGGTACTTCTGCCCCAGCAGCGTCTTGATCTTGATGGCGGCGCTGGTGTCGTCCCCGAGCCAGGTGTCGGAGACCCGGAACGAGACGAGCACCGTCGGGCCGTCGAGTTCGATCTCGGTGACCTCTCCGACCTTCACCCCGGCCACGCGGACCTCGTCGTCGGACTTCAGGCCCGCCGCCTCGGAGAATTCGGCGGTGTAGGTGGTGCCGCCGCCGACGATCGGCAGGTCGTCGGCGTTGAGTGCGGCCACGGTGCTCAGCACGAGCACGACGAGGCCGACCACGGCGATCGGCACGGGATCGCGCTTCGAGAAACTCTTCATGACAGGCACCGTTCCCGGCTCACCGGCTGGATCGGCAGGTCCACAGGCGCGCTCATCAGCCCGGGGACACGCACGCTGCCGTGGGTCTCGCACAGGTAGAAGTTCAGCCACGACCCGTAGCTGGCCGTGTTGCTGAGCTTGTTGACCTTCTCGGGCAGGAAGCGCAGGAAGTGCTCCACCACGGCTTCGTGCTCGTTGAGGTTGCCCGCCAGCTCGCCGAGCGCCTCGACGTCCTCGCGCAGCGGCTCGCGGGCGTCGTCGAGCAGGCCGGCCGTGGTCCGCGTCAGCTCGCCGAGCGAGGTGATGGCCTGTCCGATCGGCTCACTGTCGCCCGCGAGCCCGGACACGAACTCCTGGAGGCGGGTGATGAGGTCGTTCAGTTGCGGCGTGCGCTGATTGAGGGTGGTCAGCACGCCGTTGAGGTTGTCGATGACACTGCCGATGACCTGGTCCTTCTCCGCCAGGGTCGTGGTCAACGACGCGGTGTGCGCGAGCAGGCTCTCCACGGTGCCGCCCTCGCCCTGCAGCACCTGGATGATCTCGTAGGACAGCGTGTTGACCTGCTCCGGCTCCAGCGCGCGGAACAGCGGCCGGAAGCCGTTGAACAGCTCGGTGAGGTCGACGGCGGGCCGGGTGGCCTCGAGCGGGATGGTCTCCCCCGGCTCCAACGTGCCCGTGGGCTCGGCGGGGCGTTCGAGCGCGAGGTAACGCTGTCCGACGAGGTTGCGGAACTTCAGCGCGGCCGTGACGTTGCCGGGCAGCTCACGGCCCTTCTCGACCTCGAAGTCGAGCTCGGCCTGCCGCCGGTCGACCACGCGCACCTCGGAGATCTGTCCGACCCGGACACCCGCGATGCGGACGTCGTCACCGGGATTGACCATCGTGACGTCACTGAACCGCGCACTGTAGGTGACGCGGTCGGACAGGTTCACGCCCGCGATGCTGACACCGAGGATCGCGGTGAAGAACACGGTGACCACCACGAAGACGGTCAGCTTCGTCAGCGGTGCGGCCAGCCCCCTCACGTGTGCACCTCCCTGGTCCGCCGCGGCCGGTGCGCGGTCGTCGTCGCGCGGTTCGCGCTCACCGCACCGTCACCTCCGTTCCCCGGTAGAGCGGGGCCACCAGCAGCGATCCCCAGCCGGGGACCTCGGACGGAGCGAGCCCCACCTGCGGGCCGACGATCCGCGACACCAGCGCGTGCTCGCCCGCCGTGCCCGCCGGGTC
>NZ_KB912696.1:4823-9979 GCF_000383795.1 Saccharomonospora saliphila YIM 90502 | reverse complement strand
CGCGGGCGCCTCGGCGGCCGCCGCCGCGGGCTCGCCCTGGGCGGCCTTCTCCGGCTCGGGCTCGGTGACCTGCGGCGCGAGGAACTTCAGCACCTCGTCCAGACTCAACGGCGACGGGCGCGAGGTCGCGCCCACGAACCCGGTGACGCCGGGCGTGTTGCGCACCGCGCTCCAAGAGGCGTCGTTGAGCTCCATCCGGACCAGGATGTAACCGGGCAGCACCTTGCGCTGCACGATCTTGCGCTGGCCGTTCTTGATCTCGGTGACCTCCTCGGTGGGCACCTCGATCTGGAAGATGTAGTCCTCGACGTCGAGCGTCTGCCTGCGGTGTTCGAGATTCGTCTTGACCTTGTTCTCGTACCCGGCGTAGGAATGCACCACGTACCAGTCTCCCGGCTGCGCGCGCAGCTCGGCGCGCAGCGCGGCGACCGGGTCCTCGGGCGCCTGCTCCCCGGCACCGGCGGTACCGGCCTCGCCGGACTCGGCGCCGGTGGACTCGGCCTCGGTGGACTCGTTGCCGGTGGACTCGTTGCCGGTGGACGCGGTGTCGGCCTCCACGGACTCGGCGGCGCTCTCCCGGGGCTCGGCGGGCTCGGTGGAGTCCTTATCCGCCTCACCGGTGGCCGCGAGCACCTGCTCGTCGGAGAGGCCGGTCAGGTCCTGACCGGCTCCTGAGCCGTTCTCGGAGGTCACTTTCCGTCCTCTCAGTAGATCGCGTGTGCGGTCGCGGACGTCCCAGAGGGACGCCGCCACCCGCGAGGAGATGTGTGCCGCCGGTCACTCACCGAACACGACTTCGATGCCCTCAAGGAACACGAAGTCGAGCCCGGAGACCAACGCCACCATGAAGACCAGGAAGAACAGGACCACGGTGGTGTAGGTGACCATCTGCTTGCGGGTCGGCCAGATGACCTTGCGCAGCTCGGCCCATACCTCGCGAATGAACCGCCCGAGCCGCGAGAACAGGGAACCCTGCTTCGTCCGCGGACGGTCCCGCTTCGGGGTCGGCCGGTTCTTGCCCTCGGGCTTGTCGACCTTCTCCGAAGCCTTGCCCTTCGGCGCGGGCCGGCGGGTCGACTCCGCGTCACCCGTGGACTTCGCCCCGGAGTCGCTTCCGGTTCCCGTGCCTTCCCTGCGGGCGGAGGCGCGTCGCGCGCGCCGAGCCGCGGCGGTGTCCGGACGGGAAGGGCGCTCGCCGGCCCTGTCCTTGTCCTTCTCGCCGTCGTCGCTCACGAGCCACTCCTCCGCTCCGCCGGACACGTCTACGCAGGGGTGACAGGACTCGAACCTGCAACCTGCGGCTTTGGAGGCCGCTGCTCTGCCAATTGAGCCACACCCCTTCGGACAGCGCACCGCCCGATCGGACGCACTTCACACACCCGGACCGACCCTACCCGAGGCCGCCGGGTGCCTGTCGTACGTTCCAAGTTCCGCAGTCTACGGCAAGCCTCACGGCGTCTCGCAACCGCGTTCCCCTCGGCGCGCCAGCCGGGGCGTCGCGGGCCTCGTCCGGCCCCCCGGACGCCGCCACACGCCGGACGGAGGGCGGGTGCCCCTACGGGCCGCCACACGTGAAAAGATGTGGTCATGGCCGCTTCCGAAGGTACCGCCACCAGTCACCGCGCCCGTGTGTCGTCCCGCATCGCCGGCATCACGCCGTCGGCGACGCTCGCCGTCGACGCGAAGGCCAAGGCCCTCAAGGCCGAGGGGCGCCCGGTGATCGGTTTCGGCGCGGGCCAGCCGGACTTCCCGACGCCCGACCACGTGGTCGAGGCGGCGGCCGCCTCCGTGCGGGACCGCGCCAACCACGGCTACACCGCCGCGGCGGGGCTGCCCGAACTGCGCGAGGCCATCGCCGCGAAGACGCTGCGCGACTCGGGCTTCGCGTGTGAGGCCTCCCAGGTGCTGGTGACCAACGGCGGCAAGCAGGCCGTGTACTCCGCGTTCGCCACGCTGCTCGACCCGGGTGACGAGGTGCTGCTGCTCGCGCCCTACTGGACCACCTATCCGGAGTCGATCACTTTAGCGGGCGGCGTTCCGGTGCAGGTCACCGCCGACGAGGCCACCGGTTACCGGGTCACCGTCGAGCAGCTCGAGGCCGCGCGGACCGAGCGGACCAAGGTCCTGCTGTTCAACTCGCCGTCCAACCCGACCGGTGCCGTGTACTCGCGGGAGCAGGTGGCCGCGATCGGCCGCTGGGCGGCCGAGCACGACATCTGGGTCGTCACCGACGAGATCTACGAGCACCTCGTCTACGACGGCGCCACGGCCGAGTCGATGCCCGCGGTCGTGCCCGAACTGGCCGACCGCACGCTGATCCTGAACGGCGTCGCCAAGACCTACTCGATGACCGGGTGGCGGGTCGGCTGGATCGTCGGCCCCGACGACGTGATCAAGGCCGCGTCGAGCTTCCAGTCGCACCTGTGCGGCAACGTCGCCAACGTCTCGCAGCGGGCCGCGCTCGCGGCGGTGGCCGGGCCGCTCGACGTGGTGGACCGGATGCGGGAGGCGTTCGACTCCCGGCGCAAGCGGATCGTGTCGATGCTGTCGGAGATCCCGGGCGTGGAGTGCCCGACCCCGGAGGGCGCCTTCTACGCCTACCCGTCGGTGAAGGCGCTGCTGGGCAAGGAGATCCGCGGACAGCGCCCCGCCGACACGGTCGAGCTCGCCGACCTGATCCTGGCCGAGGCCGAGGTCGCCGTGGTCCCCGGCGAGGCGTTCGGCACGCCGGGCTACTTCCGGTTCTCCTACGCCCTCGCCGAGGACGACCTCGTGGAGGGCGTCACCCGCGTCGCCTCGCTGCTCTCCGAAGCCGTCTGAAACTCCCCAGGGTCTCCCGGGCCTCCCGCCCGGCCATCCGGACGACGCTCCCACCATCGCACCGCCCCCGCATGCCCGCGTGGCGTCGGGGGCGGTGCCGTGTTCCGGGCCGTTGTCGCACGGTCGGGCCGCCGGAGGCTCCGCGCCGAGTGCCCGGCAGCGGTGTCCGGGGCCCTTCCGTGGCAGGACCGTGACACCGGGCCTATTGTTCTAGTAGTTTTAGAACAATGCTGGTCCGAATCGACCCCGCGTCGGCGGCTCCCCTCTACGAGCAGATCGCGGCGTCGGTGCGCCGCAACCTGGCCGAGGGCCACGTCTCACCAGGCCAGCACCTGCCGCCCGCGCGGGCGCTGGCCGGGTCGCTGGAGATCAACGTGCACACGGTCCTGCGGGCCTACGCGCTCCTGCGTGACGAGGGACTGATCGAACTACGGCGCGGACGGGGCGCCGTGGTCACCGGCCGGGCCGAGAGCCGGGCACGGCTCACCACGCTGGTGTCCGACCTCGCCGACGAGGCGCGACGCGTGGGGGTCGGCGCCGACGAGCTCGTCACGATGCTGCGAAGGAGATTTCCGTGAGACCACCACGGCCGCGCGTGGCCCTTGCCGCCTTCGGCGTTCCCGCCCTTCTCGCCGTGCTCGCGTTCGTGCTGCGCACGGCATGGGAGCCACGGCTGCCGGAGGTGATCGCGACGCACTGGGGCACCGACGGCGTCGACGGCTCGACCGGCCTGACCGCCTTCACCGTCGGCACGCTCGTCGCGGCCGGTGTGCTGACCTCGGCGGGCACCGCATCGCTTCTGGTGCTGCTGCGTCGCGGCGGCGAGGTGCGCCGTGGCACCGTGCTGCTGCACGCGCTCCTGGCCTCGTTGCCGTCGGGAATGCTGATCTCGTCGATGGCCGCCTCGCTCGACGCGGAGTCGTGGCGGCAGGCCGCCGGTCCCGGTGTGGTGCTGCTCGTGCTGCTGGGCACGACCGGCGTGGCGACGGGCGTGGCGGTGCTGCTGGCCGGGCGGCGTGTGCCCGCACGGGGACACGCCGAACCGGCGGGCCCGGGCGAGGCCAGTGTCGGCCTGAAGCCCGGGCAGCGGGCGAGCTGGGTCGGGGGCACGACGAACACGCCGCTGGCCGGAGTGTGCGCCTTCCTGCCCGTGCTGAGCGTCGGCGTGATCGACGTGCTCACCGACGGCCCCCTCGGCTGGACCGGCTACGCGGTGACGGCGGGGGCGGGGGTACTGACAGCGCTGATGGTGCCGAGCCTCCGGGCCGTGGTGGACTCCAGCGGGATCACGATCCGCATGGGCCTCGTCGGCCTCCCGCGCACGCACCTCGCGCTGTCCGACATCGCGTCGGCGGGTACGGACACCGTGCGCGCGACGTCACTGGGCGGCCTCGGTGTGCGGTACGACCCCACCACCGGGGACGTGGCGTACAAGATCCGCGGTGGCTCCGCGCTCGTGGTGAGCCTGCGCGACGGGCGCCGGGTCTTCGTCACCGTCGACGGGCCGGAGCAGGCGGCGGGTCTGCTCAACGACCTCATACGGCAGGCGAGTCCCGCGCGTGAGTGATAGGAGTCGGCGTGTGAGGGCACGAGCGTGGATCGCGGCGGCGTGTGCGTCGCTGGTGAGCCTGGTCGCGGCGTGCGGGCCGGACGGTGCCGCACCGGAGAACGCCTCCGCTCCCACCGGCCCGGAGACCGGCCCCACCGCGCACGGCGTGCCGCAGGGGTCGCGCTACGTCGCGCTCGGCGACTCCTACACCGCCGCTCCGGGAACCGGAAGGCCGGTCGGAACTCCTCCGGGGTGCGGGCGCTCCGGCAACAACTACCCACGGCTGGTCGCCGACGCGCTCGACGTCGAGACACTGGTCGACGTGAGCTGCGGCGGCGCGACGACCGGGGACCTGGTCTCCGCGCAGCGCACGAGCGAGGGCACCAACCCACCGCAGGTGGAGGCGCTCACCCGCGCCACCTCGCTGGTGACCGTGGGCATCGGGGGCAACGACGTGGGCTTCGTCGAGCTGGCCTCCCGGTGCGCGGGTGACCAGGCACGCTCCCCCTGCCGCTCCGGCTCCGGCGGGCTCGGCGCGCGCGTCACCCGGGCCACCGACGACGTCGCCGAAACGCTCGACGAGATCCGCGAACGGGCGCCCCGGGCACGCGTCGTGGTCGTCGGCTATCCCGCGATCCTGCCCGAGGACACCGGGGCGTGTGGCGAGCTGCCCTACGAGCCCGCCGAGATCGAGCACCTGCGCCGCGGCCTCGACCGCCTCGACGCGGGTCTGCGCGAAACGGCCCGGCGCGCGGGCGCGGAGTTCGCCGATACCGCGGCGGGCACG
>NZ_KB912696.1:0-4723 GCF_000383795.1 Saccharomonospora saliphila YIM 90502 | reverse complement strand
CGGGCGGCGATGCTGCGCGGCACGAGCCGGGTGGCGGTGACCGACGCGCGCGCAGGCACCGCGGAGTCCACCGACGCCGACTCCTCGCCCGGGGACCCGGCCGTCCGCACGGCCCGGGTCGAACCTCTGAGCGACCTGCCCACCGACGACCGGACCCGGGAGCTGGCCGTCGAGTTCAGGGAGGTGGTGCTCGCCCTGCTGAAGCAGCGCGGTCTGTGGCAGATGCGCGAGGCGGTCGAGCGCATGGAGGACCCCTCACTGATCGCCGACCTCGCGGGCAACGCGCCGTTCGTGGACGTCGGGGAGAAGCTGACGCTGCTGCGCACCCTCGACGTGACCGCACGGCTGGAGCTCGCGCTGGCCAAGGGGCGCGACTACCTGGCCGAACAGAAGGTCAACGACGCGATCCGCAAGGACGTCGAGCAGGACATGGACCGCCAACAGCGGGAATTCCTGCTACGCCGCCAGCTCGAAGCGATCCGCAAGGAGCTCGGCGAGCTCGACGGCGGCTCGGACGGCGACGACTACCGCGCGAAGGTGGAGGCGGCCGACCTGCCGGAGAAGGTGCGCACCGCCGCGCTGGCCGAGGTCGACAAGCTGGAGCGGACCTCGGAGTCCTCCCCCGAGGTCGGCTGGATCCGGACGTGGCTCGACACGGTGTTGTCGATGCCGTGGACCACGCGCACCGCCGACGTGCACGACATCGCGGGGGCACGCCGCGTGCTCGACGCCGACCACGCCGGGCTCGACGACGTCAAGGAACGCATCGTCGAGTACCTGGCCGTGCGGCAGCGCCGCGCCGAGGCGGGGAACGGGCAGGAGACGACCGTGGGCGGCAGGCACTCCGGTGCGGTGCTCGCGCTCGCGGGCCCACCCGGAGTCGGCAAGACGTCGCTGGGCGAGTCGGTGGCCACGGCGATGGGCCGCCGGTTCGTGCGGGTCGCACTGGGCGGCATCCGGGACGAGGCGGAGATCCGAGGCCACCGGCGCACCTACGTCGGCGCGCAGCCCGGCCGGATCGCGCGCGCGATCGCGGAGGCGGGCTCGATGAACCCGGTCGTGCTGCTGGACGAGGTGGACAAGGTCGGCGCCGACTACCGGGGTGACCCGACGGCGGCGCTGCTCGAGGTGCTGGACCCGGAGCAGAACCACACGTTCCGCGACCACTATCTCGAAGTCGAGCTCGACCTGTCCGACGTCGTGTTCCTTGCCACGGCCAACGTGCTCGAGGCGGTGCCCGCGCCGCTGCTCGACCGGCTGGAGATCGTCTCGCTCGACGGCTACACCGAGCACGAGAAGGTGACCATCGGCCGCGAACACCTGCTCGGGCGCGAGCTGGAGCGCGCGGGCATGGCCGAGGGCGACGTCGTGCTGACCGACGCGGCGCTGAGCCGCATCGCCTCGGAGTACACGCGTGAGGCCGGGGTGCGCGAGCTGAACCGGATGATCGCGAAGCTGCTGCGCAAGGTCGCCACCAGGGTGGCCCTCGACGAGGTGGCGCTACCGCAGACGCTCGACGCGGGTGACCTCGATCGTTACCTGGGCAGGCCGAGGCACGTGCCGGAGTCGTCGCTGCCGTCGGACGAGCGGCGCACGGCGGTGCCCGGCGTGGCGACCGGGCTCGCGGTGACCGGCGCGGGCGGCGATGTGCTGTTCGTCGAGGCGTCGCTGGCCGACGCGGAGTCGGGCGGCACGGGGCTGACACTGACCGGCCAGCTCGGCGACGTGATGCAGGAGTCGGCGCGGATCGCGCTGTCGTACCTGCGCTCGCGCGGTGCCGAGTTGGAGCTTCCGGTGGCCGACCTGAAGGACCGCGGCGTGCACGTCCACGTGCCCGCCGGGGCTGTGCCGAAGGACGGGCCGTCGGCCGGGGTCACGATGACCGCCGCGCTCGCCTCGCTGTTGTCGGGGAGGCTGGTGCGCTCGGATGTCGCGATGACCGGCGAGGTGTCGCTGACCGGGCGGGTACTGCCCGTCGGCGGGGTGAAGCAGAAGCTGCTCGCCGCGCACCGCGCGGGCCTCGACACGGTGGTGATTCCGCAGCGCAACGAGCCGGACCTGGACGAGGTCCCCACCGACATCCTGGCCCAGCTCGACGTGCACGCGGTGAGCACCGTGCGCCAGGTCCTCGACCTGGCCCTGGAACCCGCGGCAACCCCCTTGTCCCAGGCGGCCTGACCCGCCCACCGGGGATTTTGTCGTGCCGTCAAGGCCTCCTTCACTGCACTCAACGCAGGTAAGGAGGCCTTGACGGCACATCAACAAGCGGGTCACGCCGCGGTGAGGTCCGGGCGCTTCTCGCGGACGAAGACGTACATGCCCGCGGAGGCGAGCATGATGCCGCCCGCGACCCACGTGCCCACGGACCAGCTTCCGGTGGCGTCGCGCAGCACCCCGCTGACCACCGGGCTCGCCACGGCGCCGATCTCCGAGACGAGGTTGAGCAGGCCGAAGGCCGAACCGCGCTGCTTGTCGGGCACGAGGTCGCCGGTGATGCCCTGCGCGATCGGTTGCAGTGCGTTGAAGAACAGCCCGGAGGAGAACAGGATCAGCCCGAGCAGCCACAGCGACGGCGTGCCCTCGCCGCTGATCGAGATCGCGAACGCGAACACGAGCAGGGAGTGGACCACCGAGAACGCGATGAGCAGTGGCTTGCGGCCGTAACCCTTGCGCAGTGCCCGGTCGGCGAGCCAGCCACCGGCGGGGAAGCCGAGGATGCCCGCACCCGCGTTGAACGCCGCGGTCAGGGCCGCCGAGAGCAGGGAGCTGTCCGCGGCTTCCCGGACGATCTCGACCGACCAGAAGCTGAAGAACCACAGGTTCCACAGGATCGCGATGTAGGCGATGTAGATGATCACGATGTCGCGGGAGAGCAGCGTGGCCGCCTCGGGGGTGCGGCGCAACCGGCCCACCACGACGCCGATGACCACGAACGCCAGCAGTCCCGAACCGAGCGCGGTGCCCCACGTGGGCCAGCGGAGCGTGTCGGCGATGACGAACAGCAGCAGCACCGCCGCCAGCAGCGGCGCCGACACACCGAGCATCCGCAGCAGCGGCGGGCCGAGCCGCAGCCTGCCGCCGAGGTAGCGGTGGAAGAAGTACCAGCACCCGAACGCCACCAGCAGGGACACGGCCGCGAACACCAGGAACGGCACCCGCCACGAGTCGGTTCCGAGGCCGAGCGTGCTGCCCCAGTCGATCAGCAGCGGGGTGCAGACGATACCGATGGTCAGACCGATCGACAGCCCGGAGATCACCACACCGAGGCCGAGCGTGCGCCGCTTCGGCGGGGTGTGGTTCATGATCAGCGTGCGGTCGTTGGAATAGAAGACACCCTCACCGAGACCGGTCAGCACACGGGCGCCGACGAAGGCGATGAGCCCGACGACGATGCCCGACAGGGCCGTCATCACACCCGCCCACAGCAGCGAGAGCACGATCATCTCGCGGTGGCCGAACCGGTCGCCGAGCCTGCCGCCCGGGTACTGGGTGAGCATGTATCCGGTGAAGAACAGCGAGCCGACCAGGCCACCCAGGGCGCGCGGGTCGCTGGACTCGCCGATGAACCCCACGTCGTTGGCGATCATCCAACTGACGACCGGGCCGGTGAGGGTCCGGTCGGCGTAGCTGACCACCCATCCGAGCAGCAGCATTCCCCACAGCGCGCGGTACGGCGTGCGGGGTTCGCGATCGGACGCGAGGAACGTCGTCGACTCTGAGCGGGTCATGAGGCGGCACCCTAGGTCCCCCGACTCCGATGAGCGGTCGCTCAGCGTTCCGGTGGACGGAATGCGCCCAAAGTCTTTCACTGGATGAAAACCACCATGGCCGGACAGGACCGGGCTGCCGCACGGTCGAAGGTTCGTGCGGTCCGGCGCGTGCCCGACGAGACGAAGGAGTCGCAGGTGACCAGGGACACCCGGTCGGTGACGGCCAAGGTGCTCTCGATGCTGGAGGCGTTCACCCCGGCCACCCCTGCGCTCTCACTCACCGAGCTCGCGCGGCGCTCCGGCGTGTCGCTTCCGACCGCACACCGGCGCGCGGCCGAGCTCACGAGCTGGGGCGCTCTCGAACGCGGCTGCGACGGCCGGTACCGGATCGGGCTGCGGCTGTACGAGGTGGCGGCGCTGGCGCCCCGGGGCCTGGGCCTGCGGGAGGCGGCCATGCCGTTCCTCGAGGACCTCTACGAGGTCACCCACGAGAACGTGCAGCTCGCCGTGCGCGAAGGGTTGGAAGTGGTGTTCGTCGAGCGGATCGCGGGCTGGGAGGCCGTTCCGGTGCGCACGCGGGTGGGCGGCCGCTTCGCCCTGCACGCGACCGGCGTCGGCCTGGTGTTGCTGGCCCACGCCCCTGCCGACGTCCAGCGGCAGGCGTTGAGCGCGCCCCTGCACGGCTACACCGCGAAGACGATCACCGAGCCGGAGCGGCTGCGCTCGGTGCTGGCGACGGTGCGCAGGCACGGCTACGCCGTCAGCGACGGCCAAGTGACGCTCGACGCCGTGTCGGTGGCCGCTCCCGTCCGGGACGCCGACGGCGACGTCGTGGCCGCCGTGTCGCTGGTCGTGCGCGCCGAGGACGCACAACCGCGCACGCTGGCTCCGCTCGTGCAGTCGGCCGCACGCGGCATCTCCCGCGCTCTCGTGTCGCGTTTCGCGGGCTGACCGCGCCTCCCTTCGCGCGGCTGCCTGCGCCCGGCGACGCCCCAACGCGGGCACGTTTCGCG
>NZ_KB912695.1 GCF_000383795.1 Saccharomonospora saliphila YIM 90502 | reverse complement strand
AGCGTCGCGCCCGGGACCGGGGCCGGTCCGCGCGGGTGCGGGTCCCACACCACCGGGACGCGAGGGGCGAGCTTGGCCAGCAGGGACCGCAGCGCGGGATGCGCGGCGGTGCCGCGGCCGTAGTCGGAGACCAGCGGCACAGGTGCGCGGCCGTCCTGGTCGTCAACGGCAGGAACGCGCACCCGTACATTCGCCCCTCACTCCTCCCGTGTCCCCGCGACCGCGTGGACGGCACCGTCCGCGACCCGCACCCGCAGAGGTGTGCCGTCGGCCACCTCGGAGGCCGACCGCAGGACCCTCAGGGTGCCTGATGCGTCGGTGTACTGCACGACGGCGTAGCCACGGGCCAGTGTCGCGGAGGGGCCCAGTGCGGTGAGCCGGGCGCGTGCGGAGGCGAGCGCGGTCTGTTCCCCGCTCAGTGTCGCCAGCACCGCGCGCCGCCCGCGTTCGACCTGGGTCTCGACCTCGGCGGCCCGGCGTTCGACCGGTCCGAGCGGGTCGGCCAGCACGGGCCTGCTGCGCGTCTGCTCCAACAGGCGGCACTGCGTGTCCACCCAGCCGTGCAGAGCGCGGCGGGCACGGTCGCGCAGCTGACGCACGCGTGCGGTTTCCTCGGCCACGTCGGGCACCACCCGCTTGCCCGCGTCGGTCGGGGTCGAGCAGCGCAGGTCGGCGACGTGATCGAGCAGCGGCGAGTCGGGTTCGTGCCCGATCGCGCTGACCACCGGCGTGCCCGCGGCGGCCACGGCCCGGCACAACGTCTCGTCGGAGAAGGGCAGCAGGTCCTCGACGCTGCCCCCGCCGCGGGCGAGCACGATGACGTCGACGTCCGGGTCGGCGTCGAGGGTGTGCAGCGCCCGCAGGATCTGGGGCACCGCCCGGGCTCCCTGGGTGGCGGTGTTGAGCACCCGGATCGCCACGGCGGGCCAGCGGGCCTGGGCGTTGACCAGGACGTCGTGCTCGGCCGCCGAGGCACGCCCGGTGATCAGCCCGACACCGCGTGGCAGGAACGGCAGGGGGCGCTTGCGTTCGGCCGCGAACAAGCCCTCGGCGGCCAGCAACCTGCGCAATCGCTCGATGCGGGCGAGCAGCTCACCGATGCCGACCGGCCGGATCTCGTCGGCGCGCAGGCTGAGCGTCCCCCGGCCGAGGAAGAACGTCGGGCGGCCGTGTACCACCACGCTGGCGCCGTCCCGTAACGGCGGCTCGCAGGCGCGCAGCATGCGCGCCGGGCAGGTCACCGTCATCGACACGTCGGCGGCCGGGTCCCGCAGCGTGACGAACGCGGTCTGGGTGCCGGGGCGGGCCGAGATCTGAGTGACCTGGCCCTCGACCCACACCGCGCCGAGCCGGTGAATCCAGTCGGCGATCTTGCGGGCGACGGTGCGCACGGGCCAGGGGTTGTCCGAGGTGGACGGCGCGTCCGTGCGGCGGGCCGGGCGGGCTCCGGTGCTGTCGCCGGTGCTCACTGCTGTGCCGGGTCCTCGGCCCGGGCGGAGGCCGCCTGGCGCACGGTGGAAAGGCGCCGGGAGAGCATCCCGGTGAAGGAGGGACGGTTGCCGTGGGCGCGTTCGTAGTCCAGCAGCTCCTCGAGCTGCGCCTGTGTCAGGGCGCGCAGGCGGGCGCGGACCTGGGGCAGCGTCAGCTCGTCGTAGTCGGCGATCCCCGCGGGACCGGTGCCCTCCGCGGGGCTCGTGGGGGCGGCCTCCGGGCTGTCGAACTCGCCGTCGGTGTGGTCCTCGGCCAGGGCGCGCTCCTCCGCGGCCCAGGGGTCCTCGGCATCGGCCGCAGGCCCCGCCGGTTCGACCGGCGACCCGGCGGTTTCCGGCGTGGCCGAGTACCGCGTGGCCGAGGACGGACCGGAAGAGGGCCCGGCCTCCTCCTCCAAGTCCTCGTCGAAGGTCGCCCAATCCGGTTGTTCCTCGGGTCGGCGGAGTGACGACAGCGCTGTGTCACCCTTGATCGCCAACTCGGTGACGTGCTGCTGAACGCGCATGGAGGCGTGCAGCACCTGGCTGACCGCGGTGACCGGGAGTTCGGTGAGCTGCCGTGGCAGGTCTCGCGCCCGCTCGACCGTCGTGACGGCCAGGCCGGCGGCTACCCGGAGCGGGAACGGGAGGTGTCTCATGCCTCCAGCCTGCCCCACCGCGGGGCTCGGCCCAACTCCGGTGCGGAAGGAAGCACGCGCCCCCGGCGCGGGGAGCAACGCCTGGCACCCGTTCGTAGGTCGTCACCTCGGGGGGCCGACCCGTAGGGTGGGGGCATGAGTGGATCGAGCCCCGGCACCGAGCCCGCCACCGACGTTTCGATCTCCGGCAGCCCAGGCTCCCGGTCCGACGACGGCAAACGTGTGCTGCTGGCCAAGCCCCGCGGGTACTGCGCAGGCGTCGACCGCGCGGTGGTGACCGTGGAAAAGGCCCTCGAGAAGTACGGACCGCCGGTGTACGTGCGTAAGGAGATCGTACACAACCGGCACGTGGTGGACACACTGCGTGAGCGCGGTGTGATCTTCGTGGACGAGACCTCCGAGGTACCCGAGGGCGCCCTCGTGGTGTTCTCCGCGCACGGGGTGTCACCCGCGGTGCACGCCGAGGCCGAGGAGCGTGGTCTGCGCACCATCGACGCCACCTGCCCGCTGGTGACCAAGGTGCACAAGGAGGTCAACCGGTTCGCCCGGGACGACTACGACATCATGCTCATCGGTCACGCGGGGCACGAGGAGGTCGAGGGCACCTCGGGTGAGGCGCCCGAGCACGTGCAACTGGTCGACACCGCCGACGACGTCGACAAGGTCACCGTGCGCGACCCGTCGAAGGTGGTCTGGCTGTCCCAGACGACGCTGAGCGTGGACGAGACGATGGAGCGGGTCGACCAGCTCAAGGAGCGCTTCCCCGGGCTGGCGGACCCCCCGAGTGACGACATCTGCTACGCCACGTCGAACCGGCAGGTCGCGGTGAAGGCGATGGCCGCCGAGTGCGACCTGGTGCTGGTCGTGGGGTCGACGAACTCCTCGAACTCCCGGCGGCTGGTGGAGGTGGCACTCCAGGCGGGCGCGCGGGACGCGCATCTGATCGACTACGCCGACCAGGTCGACGAGAACTGGCTCGACGGGGTGCGCACGGTCGGTGTGACCAGTGGCGCTTCCGTTCCCGACGTGCTGGTCATGCAGCTGCTCGACTGGCTGGCCGAGCGCGGCTGGACCGGGGTCGAGGAGGTCACCACGGCCAACGAGAAGATCTCGTTCGCTCTGCCCCGGGAGATCCGCAAGGACGCCGACGGAACACCCAGCGGCGTCCGCTGAGCCTCGCGGGCCCCTGCCAGGGCACGCTCACCACGCCCGGCGATCACCACGGCCGGCGCTCACCACGCCCGGAGATCACCGGGGCCGACGGCTGGCGGCGCAGGCGACTGGCGGGGCCGGGCGAGACAGTCGAGTCAGCGGTCGTCGCGGGGACCGCGAGCGCGCGGGGGACGTCCCCGGCCCTGTCCCTTGGGGCCTTCGCCCGGTCCCTGATCGGGACGCCGTGGGCGGCCCCGTTCCCCCCGGCCCGGGTCGTCCCTCCGGGGAGCGGGAGGCGTGTCCCC
>NZ_KB912694.1:38984-40813 GCF_000383795.1 Saccharomonospora saliphila YIM 90502 | reverse complement strand
CCGGGCCGGGCGGCGGCTCGCGGTGGCGTCCGCGCTGTTCGGCGCGGTGCGTGCCGAGGACCCGATCCCGGCCTACCGGCTCTCCGGGGGCACCGCCCTGCCCGGCGCCGGGTCGCTGCGCACACTGTGGCGCCCGGTGCTGGAACCGGCCCTCTCCGGGGTCGACGACCTGGTGGTCGACCTGCGCTCCGGCCCGTACGCGGCGTTGGCACGGATTCCGGGCGCGGTGACCGTACGGGTGGTCACCGAGGACACCGACGGGCGGCGCAGGACGGTCAGCCACCACAACAAGGCACACAAGGGGCGGTTCGCCGCCGCCGTGGCGCGCACCCCCTCCGAGCCGGAGACCGTCACCGACCTGGTCCGAGTCGCGCGCCGCGCGGGGATCACCTGCGAGCCGACCGGGGAGCGCGAACTGGAGATCGTCACCGGGACGTGAGCGGACCTCCGTTCGCCGGGCCGGGTGCCGATCGTCCGGCGCCGTCCACCCGCGGCGGGACGGCCGGACCCGCCGCGTCACCGGGGGATTCCGCCCGCCGGGCCGGTCCGCTGTCCGGCCGCCCGGTGTCCTCGGCTAGACTGGCCGGGCACCGGCGAGCGTTACCTCAGCCGCGCCGTGTGAGTCTTCATCCGTGCTGCGCGTGCTCCGCGCAGGGTTCGTCCTGGGTGACGCCCACCGCACTCCCCCTCGCGGTCCGCCCGTGCGGGCAGCAGGGCCTCCTTGTGACGTGCCACGTCCGAGAGGCATCGAGTGACCACTGTTTCGTTCTCCGAGTTGAACCTGCCCGCGCCGCTGGAGCGTTCGCTGCGTGACGCGGGCCTGACCGAAGCCTTCCCCATCCAGGCCGCCACCGTGCCCGACGCGCTCGCGGGCCGCGACGTGCTCGGCCGCGCCCAGACCGGCTCCGGCAAGACCCTGGCCTTCGGCCTGGCGATGCTGGCCCGGCTCGACGGCGGCAAGGCCACCCCGCGCAAGCCGAGGGCGCTGGTGCTCGTCCCGACACGCGAGCTGGCCATGCAGGTGGCCGACACGCTCGTCCCGCTGGCGAAGTCGCTGCGCCTGTGGTGCCGCGTCGCCGTCGGGGGGATGTCGTTCGAGCGGCAGGCCGAGGCACTCGACCGAGGTGTGGACCTGCTCATCGCCACACCGGGCCGCCTGTCCGACCACCTGCGGCAGGGCACCTGCTCGCTCGACGCGGCCGACATGGTGACTCTCGACGAGGCCGACCAGATGGCCGACATGGGCTTCCTGCCCCAGGTGCGCGACCTCCTGGACCGCACCCCGCGCGGTGGGCAGCGCCTGCTGTTCTCGGCGACCCTCGACGAGGCCGTCGAGCAGCTGGTGCGGACCTACCTGCACGATCCGGTGACCCACTCCGTCGCAGGGGCCACGGCGAGCGTCGAGACGATGGACCACCACCTGCTCCAGGTCGAGCAGCGGGACAAGCAGGCCGTGATCACCGAGATCGCCGCGCGTGACGGCCGCACCATCCTGTTCGTGCGCACCAAGCACCACGTCGACCGGCTCACCACCCGGCTGCGCGCGGGCGGTGTGCGCGCGGGCGCGCTGCACGGCGGTAAGACGCAGGGGCAGCGCAACCGCGTACTCGCCGACTTCAAGGAAGGCCGGACACCGGTGCTGGTCGCCACCGACGTCGCCGCGCGGGGCATCCACGTCGACAACGTGAGCCTGGTGCTGCACGTCGACCCCGCCGCCGACCACAAGGACTACCTGCACCGCGCGGGCCGCACCGCGCGGGCGGGCGCGTCGGGCACGGTCGTGACGCTGCTGACCCGCGACCAGCGCCGGACGGTCCGGCGGATGACCG
>NZ_KB912694.1:33772-38884 GCF_000383795.1 Saccharomonospora saliphila YIM 90502 | reverse complement strand
CCCGGCCCGCCCGCCCGGACCGGCCCAGTTCCGCGCCGTCGGCGTCCCGCACCACGATGCCGCCGTCGAGCACGGAGGCCACCGCCGCCGCGACCTCGGGTACGTCGGCACCCCCCAGCACCAGTTCGGTGAGCCGGTCGTGCGCGTCCTGCGCCCGGGCCAGGCTCTCGTGGTGTGCCCGGATCGTGTCGTTGGCCGCGCCCAGCTCGGCGAGGGCGGCCGCGCTCTCCTCGAGCAGCCGCGCGTTGTCGATGGCGATGGCCGCGTGGTCGGCGAACGACGACAACAACGCCACCTCGTCCGGTGAGAACTCCCGGGGCCTGCGGTCGGAGGCGAACAACACGCCGATGACGTGCTCCCCGAGCGCGAGGGGCACGCCCAGAATGGCCACGAGGCCCTCGTCGCCGACCGCCCTGTCGATCGGCCCGGTGTGGTCGAACCGGTCGTCGCGCGGATAGTCCCGCGTCGCGTACGGGCGCGCCGTCTGCGCCACCAGGCCCCCGAGGCCCTCACCCCGGCCGAGCCGCAACTGCTGGAACTCCGCCGAGGCCGAACCGTCGGTGACCCGCATGAACGTGCCGCCGGCGTGGTCGTCGCTGTCGTCCCCGAGGGTCAGGTACGAGACGTCCGCACCGAGCAGCATCCGCGCACGCCGCACGATCGAGCGCAGCACGGCGTCGAGATCACGCAAGCGGGCGAGATCGCTGGCCGTGTCGAACAGCGCGGCCAGTTCGGCCTCGCGGCGACTGTGCGCGTCCAGCGTGCGCCGGATCTGCATGGCCAGCTCGACGGTGCCGCCGTCGGCGGGCACACGGGCCAGCTCGGCACTGGTCGCGCCCGCCGCCAGGAGTTCGAGCAGCCGGTGCGCGGGCTCGTCGTCGACTCGCGCACCGGCTGCTTTTCTCGGCCTCGGCCGCCGCCGTTCGGTCATCGCCTCATGCTGACACCGACGACGGTTCGTCCGCGTCGGCCAGCGAGGTTCCCCGGGTCTCCTTGGCCAGATACACGGCCACCATCGTGAGCACACAGGTGGCCGCCACGTACAGCGAGATCGGCACGCTGCCACCGAAGGTGTCGAGCAGCGCGGTCGCGATCAGCGGGGCGACACCGCCCGCCGCGATGGAGGCAAGCTGGTAGCCGATCGAGGCGCCGGAGTAGCGCACCTTCGTGCCGAACAGTTCGGAGAAGAACGCCGCCTGCGGGCCGTACATCGCCCCGTGCAGCACCAGACCGACGGTCACGGCACCGATCGTGGCGAGGGAGGACGCGACGTCGAGCAGGGGGAAGAACACGAAACTCCACACCAGCATCCCGGCCGTGCCGAACAGGTACACGATCCGGCGGCCCAGCACGTCCGACAGCCACCCCCAGAAGGGGATCGTGGCGAAATGCACGACGGACCCGACGAGCACGGCGTTGATCCCGAGCGACTTCGGCAGCCCGAGATGCGTGGTCAGGTAGACAAGCACGAACGCGGTGATGACGTAGTAGGACACGTTCTCGGCGAACCGCGCGCCCATCGCGATGAGCACTTCGCGCCAGTTGCGGCGCAGCACGGTCACGATCGGGGCCTTCTCCGGGGCGGCCCCGTCCTGCTTCTTCGCGCCCGCCTTCCGCACGGCCTCGACGAAGACCGGCGACTCCTCCACCGCGAGCCTGATCCACAGGCCGATCACCACGAGCAGCCCGGAAAGCAGGAACGGGATACGCCAGCCCCACGCCTCGAACGCCGCGTCGCTCTGCACCGCCGCCAGCACCGCGAGCACGGCCGTGGCCAGCAGGTTGCCCGCGGGCACCCCGGCCTGGGGCCAGGAGGCCCAGAACCCGCGCCTGCGGTCGTCGCCGTGCTCGGAGACGATGAGCACCGCGCCGCCCCACTCTCCGCCGACGGCGAATCCCTGGATCAGCCGCAGCAGGATCAGCAGCAGCGGCGCGGCCACGCCGATGGTGCCGTAGGTGGGCAGCAGGCCCATCGCGAAGGTCGCCCCGCCCATCAGCAGCAGGCTGAGCACCAGCAGCTTCTTCCGGCCGAGCTTGTCGCCGAAATGGCCGAACACCAGGCCGCCGAGTGGTCTGGCGACGAACCCGATGGCGAAGGTCGCGAACGCGAGCATCGTGCCGACCAGCGGATCGGCCTCGGGGAAAAACAGGGTGTTGAACACGAGGGCCGACGCGGAACCGTAAAGGAAGAAGTCGTACCACTCGACCGTGGTGCCGATCATGCTGGCACCGACGACGCGCTTGATGGAGGCGCTCTGGGACATGGTGCTCACCACTTCGTTGTGTGCGAACGGGACAGTTCGTGCGGTTCTGTCATGCCGTCAAGGCCTCCTTGCCTGCACTCAACGCAGTGAAGGAGGCCTTGACGACACGACAAGAGCGAGCGGGGCGGCCGGGTCAGCTCGCCGTCCAGGCTCCGTCGAGCGGAATCGAGGCACCGGTGAGGTGGGCGGCCTCGGAGCCGCACAGCCACAGCACGACCGCGGCCACCTCCTCCGGCTCGATCAGCCGCTTGACCGCCGTCCGTCCGAGGAACACCTCGTCGACGACGGCGTCGGTGCTGATCCCCCGGGAGGCGGCCTGGTCGGCGATCTGCGCGGAGACCAGCGGGGTCCGCACATACCCGGGCGCGACGCAGTTGCTGGTCACACCGTGTGGTGCCGCCTCAAGGGCCGCGACCTTGTTCAGACCCTCGAGACCGTGCTTGGCGCTGACGTAGGCGGACTTGTACGGGCTGGCCCGCACCCCGTGCACGCTGGAGATGTTGACCACCCGACCCCACCCGCGCCCGTACATCGCGGGCAGGCAGCGCCGCATCAGCAGGAACGGCGTCGTCACCATGAGCCGCTGGATGCGGGTGAACTCCTCGACGGGGAACTCGGTCAGCGGCGCGATGTGCTGCACCCCGGCGTTGTTGACGAGGATGTCCACGTCGGCGGGAAGGGACTCGACCGAGCCCGGGTCGGTGAGGTCGGTGACGTGCGCGATCGCGCCGTGGGCGTCGGCGACCTCGCCCGAGGCGGCGTGGTCGGCATCGGCCAGGTGCACCGTCGCGCCCGCATCGCTCAGCGCGGCGACACAGGCTCGTCCGATACCGCTCGCGCCGCCGGTGACGAGGGCGGTCCTGCCGCCCAGTGGGCTGCTCGACATGACAGCAGACCGTAGAAGGACGGCGGGTGCGCCAACCATGTGCGCACCCGCCACAGCATTACCGCCGGGAGTGTGTGTTCACCACACACCCGACTCGGCCACGCCCACGGTCAGGGCTTGGTGAGGATCTCGGCCCCGGAGTCGGTGACGAGGATGGTGTGCTCGAACTGGGCGGTCCAGCTCTTGTCCTTGGTGGTCACGGTCCAGTCGTCGGACCAGACGTCGTAGTCGATCGCGCCGAGGGTGATCATCGGCTCGATCGTGAAGGTCATGTCCTTCTCGATGACCGTGGTCACCGACGGCTCCTCGTAGTGCAGCACGGTGGGCGCGGTGTGGAAGGCGGGCCCCACGCCGTGCCCGGTGAAGTCCCGCACGACGCCGTAGCCGAACCGCTTGGCGTAGGACTCGATGACCCGGCCGATCACGTTGAGCCGCCTGCCGGGGCGAACGGCCTTGATGGCCCGGTTCGTGGCCTCGCGGGTGCGCTCCACGAGCAGCCGCACCTCGTCGGAGACGTCACCGGCAAGGAAGGTGGCGTTGGTGTCGCCGTGTACACCGCCGATGTAGGCGGTGACGTCGATGTTGCAGATGTCGCCGTCGGCGATCACCGTCGAGTCCGGGATGCCGTGGCAGATCACCTCGTTCAGCGAGGTGCAGCACGACTTCGGGAAACCCCGGTAGCCCAGGGTGGACGGGTAGGCACCGTGGTCGAGCAGGTACTCGTGCACCACGCGGTCGACGTCGTCGGTGGTGTTGCCCGGCTTGACGGCCTTGCCACCCTCCTCGAGGGCCTGCGCCGCGATCCGGCTCGCCACCCGCATGGCCTCGATCACCTCGGGCGTGCGCACACCGTTTCCCGGGTCGGGCGTGGGGGCGCGCTTGCCGACGTACTCGGGGCGGGCGATGGACGACGGAACGGGGCGGCGCGGCGTCTGCACGCCGGGTCGCAAGGGTTCACGATCGGGCATGTCCCCCAGCCTACGACGCCCCGACCGTGCTCATCCCAGGCCCGCGAGGAAGTCGTGTGTGACGCCCACCGCGGGCGTGGAACTGCCCGCACCGACGAGCAGGACGGCGAACGCCACGTCGTCCTGGTAGCCGGTGAACCACCCGTGCGCCTCGGTGCCGTCGCCGTACTGGGCGGTGCCGGTCTTGCCGTGCACGCCCGGCAGATCCCGCAGCTCGGTGGCGGAGCCCTCGGTGACCACGGCCCGCATCATCTCCCGCAGACCCGCGATCACGTCGTCGGGCAGCGGCTCACCCGCCTTGGTCACCTCGGTGTCCGCGTCGCGCAGCAGGCTCGGCACGGGTGTCCGTCCGTGGGCGACCGTGGCCGAGGTCAGCGCCATCCCGAAGGGGCTGGCCAGCATCGTGCCCTGGCCGAATCCCGCCTCCGCACGCTGGACGATCTCCTGGCCCGGCTCCGCGGAGCCGGTGACCGTGGTGATCCCGGGAACGACGTAGTCGGCGCCGATGCCGAGGCTCAACGCGGTACGGGTGAGTTCCTCGGGCGGTATCTCGGTGGCGAGGTGGGCGAACGTGGTGTTGCAGGAGTGGGCGAACGCCTCGCGCAGCGGCACCGTACCGAGTTCGAACTCCTCGTCGTTCGGGATGCGCCTGCCCTCGATGACGGTGGTGGCCGGGCACTCCACCCGCGTGTCCACCGCGGTGCCCCGCTTCAGCGCCGCCGCGGCGGTGGCGATCTTGAACGTCGACCCCGGCGGATACCGGCCGGTCAGCGCGATGGCCCCCTCGGCGGAGGCGGGCTCGTTCTGAGCCACGGCCAGCAGCTCCCCCGTCGAGGGCCGCACCGCCACGAGAGCGCCGGGCTCATCGCGCTCGTCGAGTGCGCGCTCGGCGACGCGCTGGGCGGACAGGCTCAACGTGGTGCGTGCCGCTTCGGCGGGCCGCGCCTCAACCCGGTGCACGGACGCCACCTCGGCGCCGGTGGCGTCCACGGTG
>NZ_KB912694.1:17289-33672 GCF_000383795.1 Saccharomonospora saliphila YIM 90502 | reverse complement strand
CCACGGTGACGACCCGCCAGCCCGCGCGTCCCTCGTCGCGCTCGGCGACCGCGGCGCGCACGGCGGGCAGGATGCGGTCGCCGAGGCCGCGATCGACCGGCAACAGCCGCTGCCTGCTGGTGAACCGCACCCCGGGCAGCTCGTAGATGTCGGGTTTGACCGAGGCGTAGTCCTCGGAACGCAACGCGGCGACCATGTACGGCGAGCCCTGCTCGGCCTCGCCCACGCCGTTCTCGATCGACTCGCGGGTGATCCGCTCGTCGAGCGGATTGAGCGCCTCGGCCAGGCTGTCGACGACCTCGCCGAGCTCCTCTCCCGCCTCGTCCGGGTGCAGCAGCACGCTGACGACCCTGTCCGGGCGCATCAGCTGGGCGCCGTCCCGGTCGAGCACCGGAGCGAGTTCGGGTTCCTCGGTGCGCAGGGCCAGCGTCTGCCCCGCGGCCAGCTCCGGGTGCACGACCGCGGGACGGAACCGGATCGTCCACTCGCCGTCGGTCTCGTGCAGCCGCGCCGTCGCGGAGTACCCGAACGTCCGGCCCTGGCCCAGGTCCCAGTCGAGGCGGTAGTCCGCGTCGGCCCGGCCGTCGTTCTCGTGCACCTCGTCCAGCGACGCGGACACCGACTTCGGCTCCAGCGCCTCCCTGGCCTGGTCGAACACCGCGCGGGCAGCGTCGGGCGAGTCGGTCAACCGGGCCGCGACTGCGGTATCCCCGGAACTGAACGCGTCGAGAAACCGGCGGGCGATCTCCTCGGGACCGTCCCCGCCGAACACACCGCATCCGCTCAGCACCAGCACCGGCACGAGGACACCGGCGCCCGCGGGGTGGGCTCGTCTACGCACGCCGCTCAGTATGCCGACCGTACGCCGTACGTGGGCGGGAATGCGGCGGATCACACCGCCTCCGCCGGCGCCGCGTCAGAAGAGCACGGTCGCGTAACGGCCGACCTGACGGAAGCCGATCCGCCGGTAGGCCGCCAACGCGGGCGTGTTGTAGGAGTTGACGTACAGGCTGGCGGTGCGGCCGAGACCCCGCACCAGCCGGTCGGCCACGGCGGCCGTGCCTGCGGCGCCGAGACCGCGCCCCCGGTGCCGGGGGTGGACCCAGACACCCTGGATCTGCCCGACGTGCTCGGACAGCGCACCCACCTCGGCCTTGAACACGACCTCGCCGTCCTCGAACCGGGCGAACGCCCGACCGCTGGTGATCAGCTCGGACACCCGCGCGCGGTAGCCCGCTCCACCGTCACCGGCCCTGGGGTCGGCTCCGACCTCCTCACGGAACATCGCCACGGCCGCGGGGAAGTAGGCGTCCAGCTCCGCGGCGCGCACCGGCCGCACGCGCGCGTCGGGTGCGACCGCCGGGTCGCGGTCGAGCGCCATCAAGGGCTGATCGGGCCGGACCTCCCGTGCGGGACCCCACTCGTCGGCGAGCTGCTCCCACAGGCCGAGCACCTGGTCGGCGGGCCCGACCAGCGACGAGCAGGCACGCGGCCTGCGCAGCGCCCGGTCGGCGAACGATCGCAGCGCCGGACCGTTGCCGGACAGCGGAATCAGATTCGGGCCCGCGAAGCACAGCCCGTGCAGTACGCCCGTCCGCAGGTACCGGCCGTCGGTTCCCCACAGCTCGCCGCCGAGCCGCCACGGGTCGAGCCCGGCCAGTTCCACGCGCGCGGACACCATGCAGCTGCCCACCGGGTCCGCGGCGAGCGCCGCGTGGACCGCCGGGTAGTCCCGTTCATCGAGCAGCCTCGCACCGGCCAGCCGCAACACATGTCAAGATTGCCAGATGATTCCCCCGGATGGGACTCCCAAGGCGCGTCAGGCACCGGGGTAGGTGCCGAAGTTCCAGGCGTTGCCGTCCGGGTCGGCCACCGTGGTCTCCCGGGAGCCGTAATCGGTGTCCATCGGTTCGCGGATGAGCCGTGCCCCGGCACGCCGTGCGCGCTCGGCGACCGCATCGGGATCGGCGGTCACCACGTAGACGGCGTGGCCGCCGACGGACCCGGCCGCCTCGTTGGGCTCGCGGTGCGCCGCCGAGCCGTACATCACGCCGCCGCCCTCGGGCCAGCGCAGCTCGCCGTGCAGGATCTCGCCGTTCTCGCCGGTGATGGTGCGGGTCTCGGTGAAGCCGAGGACATCGACGAGCAGCCGCCGGGCCGCCTCCGCGTCGGAGAACCGCAGGGCGGGCCACACGCCGGGGCCCGGCCGGGGAGAGGTGGCCGCGTCGCCGGTGGCCGGCTCGCCCGTGGTCCCTGTGGTCGTGGTCTTGGTGTGTTCCGGAGTCGTCATGACACCGATTCTGCGCCGGTGCGGCGGGGCCGGTCTTGCAGAAATGGGAACCGTCCCGGCCCCACGGCGCGGAGTGTCAGGGGCGGGCACCCTCCCGTAGATCGGGCAGCTCCTCGGTGAGCCAGGTCCGCGGCGAACACCCGGCCAGCGTGCGCCACTCGTGACTCAGGTGCGCCTGATCGGAGTATCCGCACGCCACGGCAAGCCCGGCGAGGTCGATTCGCCGGTCCTGACGCAGCAGCCTGCCCGCGCGTTCGAACCGGAGGATGCGCGCCGCCTGTTTGGGCGACACGCCCGTGGCGGCGCGGAACCGGTCGGCGAGGTGCCTGCGGCTCCAGCCGACCTCACGGGCGAGCGCCTCGACCCGCACGGTCCCTGCCGAGCGGGTGAGGCGCTGCCAGGCCCATCCCACCTCCGGCGGCGGTTCGGCCACCTCGCGCAGGTGCGCGCGCAGCGCCGCGTCCACGGCCGCGAACGTGCTGGGCCAGTCCGGCGCCTCGGCCACCTGGTCGGCCAACAGCGCCAGCCCCGGCGCACCGAGATCACCGAGAGCGACCACGTCTTCGCACAGCTCCGCCGCGCCGACACCGAGCAGCGCCCGCAGGCCCAGCGGTTCGAGCTGCACCTGCACACCCGCCTGCGGCCGGTCCCGCCCGATCAGCACGGGCGCGAGAGCCAGGCCTCCGACCAGGCCCCGCGCGGTCACCGGCGCCCGGTCCGCACGCGGCATCCCGACCAGCGGAACGGGATCGTCGAGGCTGACGACGAGCGTGGCGTGCCCGGTCGGCAGCCCCCGGTGCACCGTGGACGCGGGCGGATATCCGGCGTAACCGATGTAGCGCGTGACGACGCGCCGTAGCGCCGGATCAGGCGCCCGGACGTAGTGCCCCGGGGTGCGCCGCACGCCGCCTCAGCTCACGGTGACGACCGGTTCCCCGGATTCCCCGGCCTCCCCCAGCTCGCCGTTCTCCTCGGCGATGCGCATGGCCTCGTCGATCAGCGTCTCCACGATCTGATGCTCGGGGACGGTCTTGATGACCTCGCCCTTGACGAAGATCTGTCCCTTGCCGTTGCCGGAGGCCACGCCGAGGTCGGCCTCGCGCGCCTCCCCGGGACCGTTGACCACGCAGCCCATGACGGCCACGCGCAGCGGCACCTCCATGCCGGAGAGTCCGGCGGTGACCTCGTCGGCGAGCTTGTAGACGTCGACCTGGGCCCGGCCGCAGGACGGGCACGACACGATCTCGAGCTTGCGCGGGCGCAGATTCAGCGACTCCAGGATCTGCGCGCCGACCTTGACCTCCTCGACCGGTGGCGCGGACAGCGACACCCGGATGGTGTCGCCGATGCCCTGCCGCAGCAGCGCGCCGAAGGCCACCGACGACTTCACGGTGCCCTGGAACGCGGGCCCGGCCTCGGTCACGCCGAGGTGCAGCGGGTAGTCGCACTGCTCGGCCAGGATCTCGTAGGCCCGCACCATCACGACCGGGTCGTTGTGCTTGACCGAGATCTTGAGGTCCTCGAAGCCGTGCTCGGCGAACAGCGACGCCTCCCACAGCGCCGACTCGGCCAGCGCCTCGGGGGTGGCCTTGCCGTGCTTGGCCATCAGCCGCGGGTCGAGCGAGCCCGCGTTGACCCCGATCCGGATCGGTGTGCCGTGGTCGGAAGCCGCCCGGGCGATCTCGGCGACCTTGTCGTCGAACTTCTTGATGTTGCCCGGGTTGACCCGCACACCCGCGCATCCGGCCTCGATCGCGGCGAAGACGTATTTCGGCTGGAAGTGGATGTCGGCGATCACCGGAATCTGGGACTTCGCGGCGATGGCGGGCAGTGCCTCGGCGTCGTCCGCGCTGGGGCACGCCACTCGCACGATGTCACAGCCGGAGGCGGTCAACTCGGCGATCTGCTGGAGAGTGGCGTTGACGTCCGCGGTCACGGTGGTCGTCATCGACTGCACCGAGATGGGGTGGTCGCTTCCGACGCCGACGGGCCCGACCTGGAGCTGCCGGGTCTTGCGGCGTTCGGAGAGCACGGGGGCGGGGGTGGAGGGCAGGCCCAAGTCGACGGTCATCGCATCCTCTTCCACTTCGGCGTTTCGCTGCCTGGCCGTGGTCCACAATACGTGAGCGCACCCCGGCCACGGGAGCGTTCACCACCCACCGGTGTGGACGCCCTCGTCATTGCGGCATGATCCGGATCGGGTTGACGATGTCGGCGGTCACGGTGAGCAGGAGAAACCCACCACCGATCACGATGACGACAGCGGTCACGGCGCTGAGCTTGCTGTAGTCGGCGGGCCCGCCCGGCGCCTTGCCCCGGAGCTTGCGCAGCACGTCACGTACCCGTTCGTACCAGGTCACGGCGATGTGCCCACCGTCGAGCGGCAGCAGCGGCAGCAGGTTGAAGATGCCGACGAAGAAGTTCAGGCTCGCCAACAGCAGGAGGAACACCTCCCACAGCCCCTGCTCGACCGCCTCGCCGCCGATGCGGCTCGCGCCCACCACGCTGACCGGGGTCTCGGGGTCGCGCTCGGCCCCGAAGATCGCCTCGACCACGGCGGGGACCTTCTCCGGCAGTTCGAGAAGCCGCTGCCAGGTTTGCACCATGATGTCGCCGGTGAAGGTCACCGAAGCCCCCACGGCCTCGACGGGCCCGTACGGGATGAGCCCGGCGCGCGCGGCGCCGATGGCGCCGACCTCCTCGGTCCCGCCGCCCGGCGCCGGACGAGTGACCTTCGTCACGTCCACGGTCAGCGTGCGCCGCTCACCGTCGCGCAGCACCGTCAGCGTGGTGGGGCCGGACGCGTTCTGCACCTGCCGGAGCACGTCCGGCCAGGTCGTCACCGGTGCACCGCCGACGCCGACGATCTCGTCACCGGACTCGAGGCCCGCCGCGCGGGCCGGTGCCGGGTCGGTGGGACGGCAGGTCGGGTCGTTGTACTGCTCGACGGTCGTGGCGCTGCGCACGCACTCGGAGACCTCGCCGATCACCGGCCGGTTGTCCAGGTTCGGCAGGCCCATCGACACCGCCATGATGACCAGCACGAGGAAGCCGAGCACGAAGTGGGTGAACGATCCGGCCGCCAGCACCACCGTGCGCTTCCACGTCGGGTACCGCCACATCGCGCGCGGGGCCTCGTCCGGCTTGACCTCGTCGAGCGCGGTCATGCCCGCGATGTCGCAGAACCCGCCGAGCGGAATCCACTTCAGCCCGTACTCGGTCTCACCGCGGCGGAAGGAGAACACCGTCGGGCCGAAGCCGACGAAGTAGCGCCGGACCTTCATGCCGAACGCCTTCGCGGTGGCCATGTGGCCCGCCTCGTGCAGAGCGACCGAGACGCAGATGCCGAGCGCGAAGAGCGCGACCCCCAGGATGTAGACGAGCACCCGCTACTTCCCTCCCGAACCGATTGTCAGGGCACGCTCGCGCGCCCATTCTTCCGCAGCGAGCACGTCGGCCACGTCGCGGGGCGGACGTGCCCACTCGTCGGCGGCCTCCACCACCCTGCTCACAGTGTCCACGATGGACGTGAAGCCGGTGTTCCCTCCGAGGAAGTCCTCCACGAGCCGCTCGTTGGCCGCGTTGAACACCGCGGGCAGGCATCCGCCCCGGGAGCCGACGTGCCGGGCCAGCTCGACGGCGGGGAACGCCTCACCGTCCAGCGGTTCGAACACCCAGGTCGCGGCCTCGTCCCACCGGCACGCCGGTGCCGCGTCCGGCACACGACGCGGCCAGTGCAACGCCAGCGCGATCGGCAGGCGCATGTCCGGCGGGGACGCCTGGGCCAGGGTGGAGCCGTCGACGAAGGTCACCATGGAGTGCACGACCGACTGCGGGTGCACGACCACGTCGATGCGCTCGCACGGGATGTCGAACAGCAGGTGTGCCTCGATCAGTTCGAGTCCCTTGTTCACCATCGTGGCCGAGTTGATCGTGACGAGCGGCCCCATCGCCCAGGTCGGGTGGGCCAACGCGTCCTCCACGGTGACCCGCGCCATCTGCTCGCGCGTGCGGCCCCGGAACGGCCCGCCCGAGGCGGTGAGCACCAGGCGGTCCACCTCGTCGGCGGCACCGCCGCGCAGCGCCTGCGCGAGCGCGGAATGCTCTGAGTCGACCGGCACGATCTGGCCCGGCTTGGCGGCGGCCGACACCAGCGGACCACCCGCGACGAGCGACTCCTTGTTCGCCAACGCGAGCGTGGCGCCCGTCTCCAGCGCCCGCAGCGTCGGCCGGAGCCCCTGGGAGCCGGGCATGCCGTTGAGCACCAGGTCGGCGGGTGCGGCCTCGATCAGCTGCTCCACCGCGTCCGACCCGGCGAACACGCGCGGCAGCCGGAACTCGCCGCGCGCGTAGCCACGCCGCTGTGCCTCGGTGTAGAGGGCGAGCTGGAGATCCTCCACGGCGGTCGGCCGGGTCACGGCGACGGCCCCGGCTCCGTGTGTCAGGACCTGTTCGGCCAGTAATCCCGGGTCGGAACCGCCCGCGGCGAGGCCGACGACCTGGAAGAGGTCCGGATTGCGCCCGGTGACGTCGAGTGCCTGGGTGCCGATCGAGCCGGTGGACCCGAGGACCAGCACGGTGCGTGGTGTGCTCATCGTGACCATTGTCGCCGACGTCCCCCCGGACCGGGTGAGCAGGCGTGTGGGATCATCTGTGTGTCCCGTGCTGTGCGGATCGGGGCAGGCACCACCCGCAGGTGAGGAGTGAATCGTGGCAGGCAAGGCTGTCGAGAAGCGCACCGGTAGCGACGTCGACCCGCGCGACGAGCCGTCGGCCGAGTGGGGCTGGCACGGCACCTTCCCCAAGGCCACACGCGCGGCGGGCTGGTTCACCGCGGCGGTCATGTTCCTCATGCTGATCGGTAACCACGAGAACCGGACCGAGGACGTCGTGCTCATCGTCCTCGGCGTCGGCATCATCGCGGGCCTGCTGTTCGACATCAAGCGCCGCCGCACGTCCTGGCGGCAGTGACACCCTTCCTGCTTTCGACACGTCAGGGGGCCAGCCGCCACAGGGCCTCGATCGGCAACGCCCGGATGCGCTCCCCGAACGGCAACGTGTGCGCACCGGTGTAGAGGACGTACCCGGCGACGAACCGGTCGCCCAGGCGAGCGGCGAGATGCCGGAGCCCACGCACATCCTCGGAGCGCACGGTGGCACCCGCCTTGACCTCCACCGCGATCACGCGGCCGTCCGGCGTCTCCACCAGGACATCAACCTCCACCTTGTCCTTGGTGCGGTAGTGATACAGCGTTCCCCGTTGCTGTGACCAGGTCAGTTGCCGCGCCAACTCCATGGTGACGAGGTTTTCCAGCATGGCCCCCGACGCGCCGCCGGGCTCCGCGAGCTGCCCGGCGTCTTGGCCGAGCAGATGGCAGGCGATCCCGGTATCGACGAACGCGAGCTTCGGAGTGCGAACCGCACGCTGGGTGTGCCCCGAAGACCATGCCGGAATCCTCTTGACGAGGAACACCGACGACAACAAGTCGAGGTAACGCACGACGGTCGTCCGCGGTATCCCGCTCTCTCCGGCCAGTGCGCCCGGAACGAGCAACCCGGCCGCGCGACCGGCCAACAGGGACAACAGGGCGAACACATCGCGACGCCGTTCGATATCGGTGAGCTCGAGTACGTCCCGCTCGATGAGCGTCGAGAGGTACGAGTCGAAAAACGCCGCTCGTCGGCGCGGCCTGCGCCGTACCGCCTCCGGGAAACCTCCGACGACCGCTCGTTCCACATAGTCCCGCCGACGCAGGGACGACGTGTGCTCAAGCGCCGGGCCGTGGGTGAACGCCGCATCGACGAACGCGTCCGGCCCGCCGCTGATCTCGCCCTGAGACAGCGGCCACAGCTCGATGATCTCCATGCGTCCGGGCAGCGCGTCCGGTAGCGAACGCAACGCGAGTACACGCGATGACCCCGTGAGGAGGAACTGGCCGGGACGTGGGTCGAGATCCACCGTCAGTTTGATCGGTCCGAGAAGACCCGGAGCGAGCTGGATCTCGTCGATGACCATCAGCCCGCTGTGCTCGACGAAACCGGTGGGGTCGTACTCGGCCGAGTCCCGTGTGGCCGGATCGTCGAGCAGCCGGTGTACGACCTGGTCGACGCGCTGGGACACGAGTCGGGTGAGGGTGCTCTTACCCGCCTGCCGGGCACCGTTGAGCAGAATCACCCGTGTGTCGCCCAGCGCTTCGGAGACGACGGCTTCCGCCTTGCGCGGAATGAGTTCGGCAGCGTGAACCACCCGAGCAGTATGCACGCATCTCGTGATCAGTGGTCACTTGGCCGCTCGATCCGTGGTCATTTGGCCGCTGGCCCCGTGGTCACTTGGCCGCTAGTCCCGTGGTCACTTGGCCGCTGTCTGCGTGGTCACTTGGCCGCTCGGTCCGTGGCCATTTGGCCGCTGGTCCTGTGGTCATTTCGCCGCTGGTTGCGTGGTCACCTGGCCGCTAGTCACCTGGCCGCCGGCGGAGAAGTCGGCCGCGGCTGGCCACCCTGGCCGTGGCAGCTCGCCGTGGCGCTCTGCCCGGCGATTCCCGGCGTCAGTTCTCCGCCGCGAGCTGGCCGCACGCCGCGGCGATCTCCTGGCCGCGCGTGTCACGCACGGTGCAGGGCACGCCCGCCTCGTTGACCCGGCGCACGAACTCGCGCTCCACATCCTTGGGGCTGGCGTCCCACTCGCTGCCGGGGGTGGGGTTGAGCGGGATGACGTTGACGTGCACCAGATGGCCGAGGTGCTCGCGCAGCCGCCGGCCCAGCAGGTCCGCTCGCCACGGCTGATCGTTGCGGTCCCGGATCAACGCGTACTCGATCGACACCCGCCTGCCGGTCGTGTCCGCGTAGTAGCGCGCCGCCGTCAGTACCTCGGAGATCGACCAGCGGTTGTTCACCGGAACCAGCTCGTCGCGCAGCTCGTCGTCCGGAGCGTGCAGCGACACCGCGAGCCGCACCTGCATGCGCTCGTCGGCGAGCTTGCGGATCGCGGGCGCCAGCCCGACCGTGGACACCGTGACCGACCGCTGCGAAATGCCCAGTCCGGCCGGCGCGGGGTCGGTGATGCGCCGCACGGCGCCGAGCACCCTGCGGTAGTTCGCCAGCGGCTCACCCATGCCCATGAACACGATGTTCGACAGCCTGCCCGGGCTGGGCTCGCCGTCGGAGCCGGGCATCGACCCGTCCCGCATTTCGGCCGCGGCGGCGCGCACCTGGTCCACGATCTCGGCCGTGGACAGGTTCCGGTCGAGCCCACCCTGCCCGGTGGCGCAGAACGGGCACGCCATGCCACATCCGGCCTGGCTGGAGATGCACAGGGTCGCCCGGTCCGGATAGCGCATCAGCACGCTCTCCAGCAGGGTGCCGTCGTGCGCGCGCCACAGTGTCTTGCGGGTACTGCCACCGTCGCAGTCGACCGCGCGCACCCGGGTGAGCAGCGCGGGCATCAACTCCCCGACCAGGCGCTCCCGGGACGCCGCGGGGATGTCGGTCATCGCCTCCGGGTCGACGGTCAGCCGGGAGAAGTAGTGGTGCGACAGTTGCTTGGCGCGGAAGGGTTTCTCACCCAGTTCGGCGACAGCCTCGGCGCGCTCGGCCGTGTTCAGGTCAGCGAGGTGCCTGCTGGGCATCCCGCGGCGGGGCGCGTCGAAGACGAGGGGCAGTGCAGTCATGGCTTTCCCATTCTCCCACGCCCGGTGGTCACGATCCCGGCAGGTCGTCGGCAACGGACACGCGTGACGGCGGGGACAGGGCCGTCGACCGAGCCGACGGCGGGGACACGACCACCGGCGCGGCGGGCGCGTGCCGGAGGAGCACCCGGTAGCCCACCGGCAGGTCGAGCGGGCCGCCCTCGGTGCCCCGGTTGCGCCGCAGGGTCTCCACGATGGCCCGTTCGGCGGTGCGCGGGCTGAACTCGATCCGCAGGATGGCTTCCATCGCCGCCCGGTCCGGAAACCGCCAGCGGGTGCGCACACGGTGGCAGGTGAAGCCGGCCTCGGCGAAGAACTCGTCCACCGCATCGGCCCGGTACCGGGGCAGATCCGCGCGCATCCACTCGCCGTAGGGTTCGTCCCGGGCGTCCAAATCCACCACGACCAGCGCTCCACCGGGCCGGAGCACCCGATCGGCCTCGCGCAGACCTGGCTCACACCCGGGCCCGAAGAAGTACGCCGTGCGGGCGTGCAGCACATCGACGCTCGCCTCGGGCAGGGGCAACCGCTGCGCGGTACCGCGCCGCACCGTGACGTGGTCGTGCCCGTCGACGCGGCGCCGCGCCGCACGCACCAGGGCCGGGTGCGGCTCGACTCCGGTCACCGACTTGGCCGCCACCGCGAGCCGGGGCAGGTGAAACCCGTCGCCGCAGCCCACGTCCACCACGTCGGCACCCGCCCAGGACACGAGCCGCGCGAGCAGTGCCCAGACGGCGCCGTCGGAGTCCTGCGCCTCGTTCTCACGGGCATACGTCTCCGGGTGGTACCAGATGTTGGGGCTCGGCACGACCTCACCGCGCCGCCGGAAGATTCGCACGAGTGCCAGCGTATCGGCCCCCGGGTGCTCTAAGATCAACACCGATCCGACCGGTGCGCACGCCGCCCAGGGAGGTGGACATGTCTTCCGGCACTCCGGCGTCGGCGGCGATCCCCCCGGGAACGCCATGCTGGGTCGAGCTCGCGGCTGCCGACGAACCGGCGGCGCGCCGCTTCTACGGCGACCTGTTCGGCTGGGACTTCCACGTCAAGCGCGACCCGGTCGCCACCAACCGCCGCTACACCATCGCACTGGCCGACGGCGTGGAGGTCGCAGGCCTGTACCAGGCGGCACCGGGCCAGCCGACCGGCTGGTCGGTGCACCTGGCCGTGAGCAACGCCGCCGCGACCGTCGGCTGGGTGGAGCATCTCGGCGGCGTTATCCGCCTGGGACCGATCGAGATCCCCGACCGGGGCACGGTGGTGCATGCCACCGACCCCGCGGGGGTGCCGGTCGTGTTCTGGGAGCCGCCCGCGAACTGGATGCTCGGTGCCGACCTGCCCGGCATGTTCAGCGGAGCTGACCTCAACACCCACGACGGCGCCCGCGCGGACGACTTCTACCTCCGGCTTTTCGGCTTCACCGCCGAGCAGATCGGACGCGACGGCATCGACTACGCGGAATGGCGGACGGGCCAGCAGCCGGTCCTGTACCGCTATGTGGTGGACCCGGCACTGCGCTCGTCACTGGCCCCGCACTGGATGCTCTACTTCGGGGTCGACCCCGCGCGCGGTGCCGACGCCGTGTCCGGCCACGCGATCATGCTGGGCGGCACGGTGCTCATCGAGCCCTACGACACGCCGTTCGGCCGCACGGCCGTGCTCAGCGACGCCGAGGGCCTGATGTTCTCGGTGGTCGACCGCTCGCGCCCGGTCGACCTCGGCGTCGGCCGGGCCGAGGTCGACGACCCCCACGACAACTGAACCGGACCGGCGCGGCAGGACAGGGCCCGCACGCGGCACCGATCCGGGACGGGCGTTGTCGTGCCCGCCTCTTGCTCATGCGGGCACGAACGCGCTCAGCAGCAGCCACGACACGACCGCCGACGGCAGCAGCGAGTCGAGCCGGTCCATCAGGCCGCCGTGGCCGGGCAGGGTGTTGCCCATGTCCTTGATGCCGAGATCCCGCTTGATCAGCGACTCCATGAGATCACCCAGGGTCGCGGTCAGCACCACGGCGGCGCCGAAGAGCACGCCCTGCCAGGCGGCACCGTCGAGCAGGAACATCAGCGACAGCGAACCTCCGACCACGCCCGCGGTCAGCGAGCCCCCGAAACCCTCCCAGGTCTTCTTCGGGCTGATGGCGGGTGCCATCGGATGCTTACCGCCGAGCACCCCGGCGATGTAGCCGCCGGTATCGCAGGCGACGACGACGATCAGGAACGCCAGCACCCTGCCGACCCCGTCGGCGGGCGGGACGAGCATCGCGGCGAACGCCGCGAACAACGGCAGGTAGGCCGCGGCGAACACCGAGGCGGCGACGTCTCGCAGGTAGCCGTCGGCCCCGCTCCGCAATCGCCACAGCAGACAGGCCAGAACCGTCACCACGAAGGCGGTCACCGCGCCCTCGCGGCCGAACGGCCACGCCAGCCAGATCATCGCCTGCCCACCCACCAGGACGGGCACGAGGGCGATGCGGATGCCTGCCGAGCGGCGCAACGCGCCCGCGAATTCGATGGTGCCCACCACGATCGCGGCCGCGATGATGCCGATGAACAGGTAGCGAACGGTGAACAACGATCCCAGGATCGCCGCACCCAGTGCCACCCCGACGGCGATCGCCGCGGGCAGGTCGCGCCCGGCCCGGGACGGTGTCCGGCCGGGACCGCCCGCGCCGTCCGGTCCCGCCGCGCCGCCGGAATCGGCCTGGTGGTCGCTCACGGTTGTCATCAGACCTCGAGCAGCTCGGATTCCTTGTGCTTGACAAGCTCCTCGACCTGATGGACGTACTTGTCGGTCAGGTTCTGCAGCTCCTTCTCCGCGCGGGCGACGTGGTCCTCGCCCGCCTCACCGTCCTTGGCGATGCGGTCGAGCTCTTCCTTGGCCTTGCGCCGGACGCTGCGGATGGAGATCTTGGCGTCCTCGCCCTTGCCCTTGGCGAGCTTGACCATCTCCTTGCGCCGCTCCTCGGTGAGCTGGGGGATGACGACGCGGATGAGGGTGCCGTCGTTACTCGGGTTGACCCCGAGGTCGGAATCCCTGATCGCCTTCTCGATCGTGCCGAGCTGCGAGGCGTCGTAGGGCTTGATGACCGCCATCCTGGCCTCGGGCACGTTGATGCTCGCGAGCTGATTCAGCGGCGTCGGAGCACCGTAGTACTCCACGGTGATGCGGGAGAACATGGTCGGTGTGGCCCTGCCGGTGCGCACCGACGACAGATCCTCCTTCGCGAAGGACACCGCCTTCTCCATTTTCTCTTCGGCGTCGAAGAGGGTCTCGTCGATCACGGCTACTCCAGATGTGTGGGGGTACTGACCAACGTGCCGATCCTCTCACCACTGACGGCGCGAGCGATGTTGCCCTCGGTGAGAAGGTTGAACACGATGATCGGCATGTTGTTGTCCATGCACAGGCTGAAGGCCGTGGTGTCGGCGACCTTGAGCCCCTTCTCCAGCACCTCGCGGTGGCGGATGCTCTCGAACAGCATCGCCTCCGGATCGCTCTTCGGGTCGGCGCTGTACACACCGTCCACCGCCTTGGCCATCAGCACGACATCGCAGCTGATCTCCAGCGCGCGCTGTGCGGCGGCGGTGTCGGTGGAGAAGTACGGCATGCCGGTTCCGGCACCGAAGATGACCACACGTCCCTTCTCCAGGTGCCGTTCGGCGCGGCGGGGGATGTAGGGCTCGGCGACCTGCCCCATCGTGATGGCCGACTGGACCCGGGAGGGCACGCCCTCCTTCTCCATGAAGTCCTGCAAGGCGAGCGAGTTCATCACCGTGCCGAGCATGGCCATGTAGTCCGCCCGGTCACGGTCCATGCCCCGCTGGGACAGCTCCGCGCCGCGGAAGAAGTTACCCCCGCCGATCACGACGGCGACCTGGGCCCCGGACCGCACGACGTCGGCGATCTGGCGGGCGACGGAGTGCACCACATCCGGGTCGACGCCGAGCGAGCCGCCGCCGAACATCTCGCCGCCCAGCTTGAGCAGCACACGCCGGTATCCCTGCGCGAGCCTGCCGGTGCCGTCCTCGTTCATCTCGCCTCCGCGCTCTCGTGCTGGCTCCTGTGCTGCCCTCGTCGCACCGTGCCCGGCTAGCTCTGCCTTACCCCGGGCACGGCCCATCTCACACACCTGTGCCCCGCCCCCTGGACTGGCGGGAGACGGGGCACGGTGTGCACCGGGGTCGGTCAGGCCTGGCCGACCTCGAACCGGACGAACCGGGTGAGCGTCACGCCCGCCTCGTCCATCAGCTCCTTGACCGTCTTCTTGTTGTCGGTCACCGACGGCTGCTCCAGCAGGACCGAGTCCTTGTAGAAGGCGTTGACCTTCCCCTCGATGATCTTGGGGAGGGCCTGCTCGGGCTTGCCTTCCTCACGCGCGGTCTGCTCGGCGATCCGCTTCTCGTTGTCCACCATCTCGGCAGGGACGTCGTCCCGGGTGAGGTACTTCGGCTTGAGCGCGGCCACCTGCAGCGCCGCGTTCCGCGCCGCCTCCTCGTCGTCACCGTCGTACTCGACCAGCACCCCGACGGCGGGCGGCAAGCCCGCGCCCCGGCGGTGGAGGTACGTGTTGACCTTGCCCTCGAACGCCGCGACCCGGCGCAGCTCCAGCTTCTCACCGATCTTGGCGGCCAGCTCCTGGACGACCTCGCCGACGGTCTTGCCGTCGAGCTCGGCGGCCTTGAGCTGCTCCACGTCCGAGGTGCGCAGGCGCTTGGCCACCTCGACGATCTTGTCGGCGAGCGCGGTGAACTCGTCGTTCTTGGCGACGAAGTCGGTCTCCGAGTTCAGCTCGATCAGCACCCCGCCGTCCCCGGCGACCAGGCCCTCGGCGGTGGCGCGCTCGGCGCGCTTGCCGACGTCCTTGGCACCCTTGATGCGCAGGTACTCGACGGCCTTGTCGAAGTCGCCGTCGCTCTCCTCCAGCGCCTTCTTGCAGTCCATCATGCCCGAGCCGGTGAGCTCGCGAAGGCGCTTGACGTCTGCGGCGGTGTAGTTCGCCATCGTGCGTGTGTTCCGTTCCCTCGTGCGGTTTACGCGTCGACTGTGGTCAGGAGGCGGTGGTCTGCTCGGTGGACTGGCCGCCGGAGGCGCCCGCGTCGGAACCGGCGAGCAGCTCCTGCTCCCACTCGGCCAGCGGCTCGTCGGTGGCCACACCGGCCTCCGGCTTCTCCTCGCCCTCGGGGGCGGAGCCGTTACGGCCGGAACGGGCCATCAGCCCGGCGGCCGAGGCCTCGGCGACGACCTTGGTCAGCAGCGCGGCCGAGCGGATCGCGTCGTCGTTGCCCGGGATCGGGTAGTCGACCTCGTCCGGGTCGCAGTTGGTGTCCAGGATCGCCACGACCGGGATGCCCAGCTTGCGCGCCTCGCCGACCGCGATGTGCTCCTTCTTGGTGTCGACGATCCACACCGCGCTGGGCACCTTCGACATGTCCCGGATACCACCGAGGGTCCGCTCCAGCTTGTCCTTCTCCCGGGTGAGGGTCAGGATCTCGCGCTTGGTCAGGCCCTGGAAGCCGCCGGTCTGCTCCTGCGCCTCCAGCTCCTTGAGGCGCTGCAGACGCTTGTGCACGGTCTGGAAGTTGGTCAGCATGCCACCCAGCCAGCGCTGATTGACATACGGCATCCCGACCCGGAGCGCCTCGTTGGCGATGGCCTCCTGCGCCTGCTTCTTGGTGCCGACGAACAGGATCGTGCCGCCGTGGGCGACGGTCTCCTTGACGAACTCGAACGCGCGGTCGATGTAGGACAGCGTCTGCTGCAGGTCGATGATGTAGATGCCGTTGCGCTCGGTGAGGATGTAGCGCTTCATCTTCGGATTCCAGCGGCGGGTCTGGTGCCCGAAGTGCACGCCGGAATCGAGCAGCTGCTTCATGGTGACGACGGCCATGGCCGGATTCGCACCTCTTCTGTGTTGAGCGCACCGGGCACGCAGGCCTCGGCACGCGGTGGCCGGTTGTCGCGGAGGGTCGGGTGACCCACCGCCCTGGTGCCGTGCGGGCACCCGGACTCCGCGGATGGGCTCGCCGTCGCTCGCCGCCGTGAAGACCGCCGGGCACCCGTGTCGCCGCGCCCGCCGGAGACGACGGACGCGGACACGCACGTGCACGCGAAGTCAACCTGTGCGTACACAGGCTGCGTTGATGATTGTACGCCGTGGGCGGGTCGGCGCTCGACTCGGTGGGCACACCCGGTGCCACGGGTTCCGTACGCGGACCGGTTGTCCACAGATCCCCGCCCGCGCGCGAGAACGGAGCCCGTGCACGGGTGGCCTCCGGCAGGCTCGCCCCCATGAGAGCAGACCCAGCGACGTGGGCTCGCGCGGTCCTGTGGGTGCCGGTTCTCGGTGCCGTGCTCACGGGCGTGCTCCCCGCCGGCACGCCGGCGCCGACCGCGGCGACCGCGCCG
>NZ_KB912694.1:11603-17189 GCF_000383795.1 Saccharomonospora saliphila YIM 90502 | reverse complement strand
GGGCGGACACCGACACGACGCCCAACGGTGGCGCGGCCCCGCGTGCCGACTCACCCGACCGGGACCCGCCGCTCGACTGGCCACTGCGCCCACATCCGGTCGTCGCCCGGACCTTCGACGCGGGCCGGTCCCCGTACGGACCGGGGCATCGTGGCGTCGACCTGCTGGCCCGGCCGGGAACGCCGGTGCGTGCCGCCGCCGAGGGGGTCGTGGTCTTCGCCGGACCGGTGGCCGGGCGGCCGGTGGTCTCGCTCGAACACGATGGCGGGCTGCGGACCACCTACGAGCCGGTCCGGCCGTCGGTGTCCGCGGGCGAACGGGTGCACCGGGGACAGGCGATCGGCACGGTGACCGCGGGACATCCCGGCTGCCCGGCCCGGGCCTGCCTGCACTGGGGCCTGCGCCGGGACGGCCACTACCTCGATCCCCTCCGGTTCGTCGGCGGCGCGACCGGCATGCTCCGTCTGAAACCGTGGGGCGGCTGAGTCCGGGAACACGCTCGGTCGGTCTGTCGGACGGCCGGTTCCCGCGGATGGCCGGGTCGAGGAGACGGGCACGGCCGGTCGAGGAGCCGGACACGGCTGGGGCCGAGGAGACGGACACGGCCGGGGCCGCGGAACCACCGCTACCGCGTCAGGAGCCCGCCTGCTCGACCAGCTTGGCCCGCAGTCGCAGCACCGCGCGTGTGTGCAACTGGCTCACGCGCGACTCGGTCACGCCCAGGACCTTGCCGATCTCGGCGAGGGTCAGGCTCTCGAAGTAGTAGAGGCTGACCACGACGCGGTCCCGTTCGCTGAGCTGGGCGATCGCGTCCGCGAGTTGCTTGCGGTTGTCCCGGTCCACCAGCACGGCGGCGGGATCGACCGCGTCCTCGTCCGGCAGCGTCTCCGCCGCGGTTCCGGGTCCGCTCTCGGTGTTGGCGCCGACGAGGTTGTCCAACGCGATCACGCTGGTCAACCGCAGCTGGCCGTACAGGTCGCGCAACTCCCGCACGGTGATGCCGAGCTCGGCGGCGACCTCGGCGTCGGTCGGCGTCCTGCGCAGCCGTGCGCCCAGCCGGTCGTTGGCCCGTTCGATCTCACGTGCGCGGCTGCGCACCACCCGAGGAACCCAGTCCTGCGACCGCAGGTCATCGAGGATCGCCCCACGGATGCGTTGCATCGCGTAGGTCTCGAAGCGCAGCCCCCGCTCCGGGTCGAACTTCTCGATGGCATCGACGAGCCCGAAGATGCCCGACTGGATGAGGTCGGCGACGTCGACGTGCGTGGGCAGCCCGGTACCCACCCGCCCGGCGACGTACTTCACCAACGGCGCGTAGTGCAGAACCAGGCGGTCCCGGACACGCTGGCTCGGCGCGCGGGCGAATTCCTTCCACAGGCCCTGGATGGCGGACTCGTCCGAGCCGATGTGCGCATCCGCGTCGCCACGATCGGCGTCGCCTCCGTCCGCGTCGTCACCGCGCCCGCCGTCATGGAGCCCGTCCTCACGGCGCCCGTCGTCACCCTGCCCTTCGTCACCCTGCCCGTCGTCACGGCGCCCGTGGTCACCGTCCCCGTCGTCACGTCCCGGATCGTCTCGGCGAGCCTCGTCACGGCCCGCGTGCGCGACCTGGTCGGCATCCGGGGTGCCTAGCAGGGCGGAGGCGGGCCCCACGGCGCTGCTGTAGGCGTCCACGGTGCCGTGAGGGTCCGGGTCGGCTTTCGCGGCGTGCGCCACGGCTCCGCCGACATCGAACTCCACCGCATCGACCACCGCGGCCGCATCGGCGACCTCGGTCGGACCGACACCGGCCGACTCTGATCTCGCAGTCGCGTCTGACCCGCCAGGCGCGTCTGACCCGCCAGCCGTGCCCGGCTCCGCAGCCGTGCCCGACTCCCCTGACGTATCGGCGATCCCGGGATCGGCACTCACCGCGGCGTCGGCGACTCCGGCCGCCTCGACACCTCCGGCCACCTCGACACGACCGGGATCGGAGAGCCCGGCGGCGTCGGTGTCCGCACGACGGGCGCGGTCCGCACCGCCGGACGTGCCGACCCCGCCACGGGCGGCATCACTCGGCACGCGGGTGCGTCTGGTCATGGATCGCCTTCAGCCGCTCGACGGTCACCTGGGTGTAGAGCTGCGTGGTCGCCAGCGTAGCGTGACCAAGTAGCTCCTGAACGCTACGAAGGTCAGCGCCACCGTCGAGCAGGTGCGTGGCCGCCGAGTGACGCAGGCCATGCGGCCCGGTCACGGCGGCCCCGGGCACCGTGGCCGCCGCCTCGTGCACCACGCGACGCACGGTTCTCGGGTCCACGCGCCCGCCACGGACGCCCAGGAACAAGGCTTCACCGGATCGGTCGACGGCCAACTCCGGGCGGCCGTCCCGCGTCCACGCGCACAACGCTCGTTCCGCGGGCACGCCGAACGGCACCATTCGTTGCTTCCTCCCCTTTCCCAGGACGCGGACGACCCGCCGGTCGTAGTCGACATCATCGCGGTCGAGCCCGCACAGTTCCGAGACTCGCACACCTGTCGCGTACAGCAACTCGAGAACAGCGTGGTCACGCAGCGCGACAGGGTCTCCTTCCTCGGCCCCGCCAGCCGCGTGCCGCAACAGCGTCCCAGCCTGGTCCGGGCGAAGAATGCCGGGCAGCGTCCGGTGCGGACGCGGCGCGACCAGCCGCGTGCCGGGGTCCACCGCGAGCAGGCCACCGCGATACGCCCATGCGGTGAACGCGCGCGCGGACGCGGAACGACGGGCCAGCGTCGTCCTGCCCAGTCCGCGGTCCCGCTGCCGCGCGAGCCAGCCCCGGAGCGCACTCGTGTCCAGTCCGTCCAGTGCGCGCGCGCACGCGGCGCGCCGGGCCGATCCCTCACCACCTCCGCCTAGGTCCTCGTCCTCGGCGTCGGTCGCGGCAGCACTGTCCCCGCCGGCAGCGTCCACTGCGGCGGGGCCCGAATCGCGCACCCCGTGCAGGTAACCGAGCAGGGACACGACATCGCCGAGGTAGGCCCGCACGGTGTGCGCGGAAAGCCGGCGTTCGTCGCGCAGGTGGCGTTCGTAGTCGCCGACGAGCGCTGTCGCGCCCGGCGGGAGCGCGGCCCGTGTCCGGGCGAGATCGGCCCGCGTCCTGGACTCACCCGCCGACGCGGCGGAACCCGTTGCGGTCATGCCCTGACGCTGCGCAAACGACCACGCTGGGTCAAGCATCGCCACACCCGAGTGACCATTGTGAAACCGTTTCGGCTTCACGCCGAGTCACACGAGATCACCCTGGCCCTGCCGCTGCCCGACCGTCCTCACCCGTGCGGCACCACCCGCTGTCCGACCGCCGGGCCAGACCGTCGAGTTCGAGCGCGGGCAACACCGCGCGCACCCGGGACAGCTCCACACCCGCCTCGGTGGCCACCACTTCCGGAGTCCGCGCACCCCGGGTGTCCAATGCCTCGTACACACGCAGGCTCTCCGGGTCGAGCCCGTCGGTCGCGCGCCGGACCGTCCCACCACGCGCGGCGAGTCCGTTCCCGAGCGGCCCGACGCTCTCCGCCACGTCCGGCACGGACGCGACCAGAGTGGCCCGCGCGTCGCGGATCAGCTCATGGCACCCCACTGACAACGCCGACCCCACAGGGCCCGGGACGGCCATCACCACCTTGCCCAGCGCCCCCGCGGTGGTCGCGGTGTTGCGCGCACCGCTGCGCCTGCCCGCCTCCACCACGACCGTGCCCGCTGTCAACGCGGCGATGAGCCGGTTGCGCACGAGGAAGCGGTGCCGGGCCGGTGGCGTGCCGGGCGGGTACTCCGACACGACCGCACCCTGCCGCGCGACCCGGTTGAGCAAACCGACGTGCCCGGCCGGATACCCCACGTCCAGACCGCAGCCGAGCACGGCTACCGTCGTCCCGCGCGAGGCGAGCGCGCCCCGGTGCGCCGCCCCGTCGATGCCGTAGGCCGCGCCCGAGAACACCACCGCACCCGACTCGGCGAGGCCGTGGGCGAACTCGGCCGCCGTGTGCTCGCCGTAGTCGGTCGCGGCCCGTGCGCCGACGATGGCCACGGCGTGCTCCACCGCCGTGTCCAGTGACGCCGTTCCCCGGACCCACAACGCCAGCGGAGGCGCCGTCCCCCGCACACCCCGCCCACTCGCCACGTCGAGGGTCAGCAGCGGCCAGGCGGGCCAGTCGTCGTCCTCGGGTGTGACGAGCCGCGCGCCCTGCTCGGCACCGGCGGCGAGATCCCGACGCGCGAGATCGAGCTCCCGCCGTGCCGCCGTTTCGGACGTGACCGGAGGGGGCGTGTCGCCGCGCCGTACCCGGGCCGCCGCGTCCACGGGGCCGTGCTCGGCCACGAACCGGACCAGTGCCGGGGCCGGTGGCTCGGCGGCCCGCAGCAGATACGCCCGGGCCAGTCGCTCCGGAGAGGCCGCCGCGCCCGCTTCGGCGTTCATACCGCGCTCCGATCCCGGAATTCCAGCGCCGCCGCCACGTGATCGGCCTCCGGCCGGGCGACGCCGTCGAGATCGGCGAGCGTCCACGCGACACGCAGACACCGGTCGGCACCCCGCGCTGTCACCGCACCACGAGCCAGCCCCCGGTCGAGCACTGCCGTCACCGTGTCCGGTAACGCGTACTCACGCCACAACACCGACCCCGGCACTCCGGCGTTCGTCCGCCAGCCGTGCTCGGACCACCGGTCGGCGGCACGGCAGCGCGCCCGCCGAACCCGGTCCCGCACCCGGTCCGTGGAGTCCGGGGCCTCCGCGTCGTGCGCGCGCCTCGCCGTTACCGGCCGCATCCGCACCCGGAGGTCCACGCGGTCCAGCAACGGACCTGACAACCGGCCGAAGTACCGCCGCCGTGCCGCCGGGGCACAGGAGCAGTCGGTCTCCCGCACCGGGGCGCACGGGCACGGGTTGGTGGCCAGCACGAGCTGGAACGACGCGGGATAGCGCACCACGCCCCTGCTACGCGCCAGCCGCACCTCGCCCTCCTCCAGGACCGTGCGCAGTGAGTCGAGCCGGTCGGTCCCGTATTCGGCGGCCTCGTCGAGGAACAGGACCCCGCGATGCGCCTTGCTGACGGCACCCGGGGCCGCGAGCCCGCTGCCGCCCCCGACCAGTGCGGCCGTGGAGATCGAGTGGTGCGGCGCCACGAACGGCGGCACACGCACCAGCGGCGCGTCCCGCCTCGTCGTACCGTCGACCGAGCGCACGGCGGTGGCCTCCAACGCCTCGTCGTCGACCAGCCGGGGCAGGAGGCCGGGCAGGCGCCGCGCCAGCATCGTCTTGCCCGTGCCGGGCGGCCCGACGAGGAGCAGGTGGTGGCCACCCGCGGCGGCCACCTCCAGTGCCCACCGCGCTTCGGGCTGGCCGACCACATCGGCGAGGTCGGGGACCTCCGCGCTTTCCTCGACCGGTCCCGGTTCCGGGGCGGCGAGGCCGCCCACTCCGGAGAACCAGTCGACGACCTCGGACAGGGTCCGGGCACCCAGTACCTCGACTCCGCCGACCAGGGCGGCTTCGCACAGCGACTCAGCGGGGACCACGGCACGGCGGTACCCCCACGTCCGCGCGGCCAGCAACGCGGGCAGCACGCCGCGCACCG
>NZ_KB912694.1:6392-11503 GCF_000383795.1 Saccharomonospora saliphila YIM 90502 | reverse complement strand
GCCGGCCAGGCGCGCAGCGGGCCAAGCGGCCACGAGGCCGACTCCCCACGGGACCTCGGGCGGGGAGGCGGGCGCGCCCAGCGCCGTCGCACCGTGCTGTTGCGGATCGTGGTCACTGACCACGTCCCACCGGGACGGCGGCAGGACGATGAGCCGGGCCTTGCCGATGATGTTCTCCACGGGGACGGCTCCGCGAGGGCCGCCACCGCCCTGGTACCGGGAGTCGGACGAGTTGTTGCGGTTGTCGCCCATGACCCAGACGGTGCCCTCGGGGACGGTCACGGGGCCGAACTCGGCCTGCTCGCGCTCGCCGCCCTCCCAGTAGACGTACGGTTCGTCCAGCGGACGGCCGTCCACGACGACCCGGTTGTCGTCGCAGCACTCCACCGTCTGACCGCCGGTGGCGATGATCCGCTTCACGAAGTCGCGCTCGTCCGGCGGGGCCAGGCCGAACACGGAGCCGACGTTCTGGAGGAACTGCACGACCGGGTTACCGGAATCCGTCGGGGGGTCGTCCTCCACCCAGGCCTGCGGCCCGCGGAACACGACGACGTCGCCCGGAGCCGGGTCGGTGAAGTGGTAGGTGACCTTGTCGACGAGGATGCGGTCCCCCGTACAGCCGGGGCAGCCGTGCAGGGTCTCCTCCATCGAGCCCGACGGGATCATGTAGACGCGACCGAGGAACTGCTGGATCACGAAGGCGAGCACCAACGCGACCACGATCAGGATCGGCAGTTCCTTCCAGAAGGACCGATGCTTCTTGTCGTCGGCCTTCCGGCGCGCCCCTCCGGCCTCGGAGGACGAGCCGTCACCCGATTCGGAAGGTCTGGCCGAATCCGCGCCTTCCGGCGTTGTCGGCCCGTTCTCCTCGGGGCGTTCCGGCTCGTTCTCCGCGGCGTTCGGGGGCACAGACTCCACCACGTCAGGCTAGCGGTAACCGGCCGGTCACTTCAGGACGCGGAGGGCGTTTCCCTGCGCTCCTTGATCTTGGCGGCCTTACCGCGCAGGTCGCGGAGGTAGTACAGCTTCGCGCGCCGCACGTCACCCTTCTTCGCCACCTCGATCTTGGCGATGTTCGGCGAGTGCACCGGGAAGGTGCGCTCCACGCCGACCCCGAAGGAGACCTTGCGCACGGTGAACGTCTCGCGCACCCCGCCGCCCTGGCGGCGGATGACCACGCCTTGGAACACCTGGTTCCGCTCGCGGTTGCCCTCGATCACGCGGACGTGCACCTTCAGCGTGTCGCCCGGGCGGAAGTGCGGGATGTCGGAACGCAGCGACTCGGCGTCCAGCGCGTCCAGGGTGTTCATCGGTGTCCGTCCTCGTCCTTGGTGTGGCTTCACGTCTTGGCGGGCGCACGCCGGCTGCTCACGAGCGGGCGGCCCAGGAGTTCGGCGCGTGAACCGGTCGCGCCAACCCCGCAAGTATTACAGACGTCCTCCAACGCCGGACACCGGCCTCCCCGCGAGGTCAGTCACCGCGCTCGCGGCGGAGACGATCGAGCACCTCCCTGTCGGCGGTGTCCAGACTGCCCTCCGGGAGCCGTTCCAGCAGGTCGGGCCTGCGCAGATAGGTCCGTTCGAGGGCCTGGTCCCTGCGCCACCGGTCGATCAGCGCATGGTTGCCGGAACGCAGCACCTCCGGCACGGGCAGCCCTCGCCAGACCTCGGGCCGGGTATAGCTGGGTCCCTCGAGCAGGCCGTCCGAGAACGAATCCTGCTCGGCCGAGACGGGATTGCCCAGCACACCCGGCAGCAGGCGCACGACGGCCTCGGCGATGACCAGCACGGCCGCCTCACCGCCGACGAGTACGTAGTCGCCGATGGAGACCTCGTCGACCGGCATCCGCCGGGCCGCGTCGGTCAGCACCCGCTGGTCGATGCCCTCGTACCGGCCGCAGGCGAACACCAGGTGCCGTTCGCGCGCGTAGGCCCGCGCCAGCTCCTGGGTGAAGGGCCGCCCGGCGGGGGTGGGCACGACGAGCCGGGTGTTCTCGTCGCACACCGCGTCCAGTGCCTCACCCCAGACCTGCGGCTTCATCACCATGCCGGGACCACCGCCGTACGGCGCGTCGTCGACGGCCCGGTGCACGTCATAGGTCCACTCGCGCAGGTCGTGCACGCCGACCTCGACCAGGCCGCGGTCGAGCGCCCTGCCGAGCAACGCGGCCCGCAGCGGCTGGAGGTACTCGGGAAAGATGGTGATGACATCGAGACGCAACGGCACCGAGGCGTCCGTTCGCTCGCGGTCCGGCTCCGTCACGTGTGCTCACCCACCACCGGTCGTGTCGCGGTCCACCGTCGGCGCACGACGCTCACCCGTCCAGCAGTCCCTCGGGCGGGTCCAGCACGATCCGCCCGGCGTCCACGTCGACGCGCGGCACGATCGCCGCCACGAACGGGACCAGCACCTCCCGCCCGGAGACGTCCACCGCCAGCAGTTCGCCCGCCGGGACGTGCACGACCTCGCGCACCGTGCCGACGGCCGTGCCGTCAGCCAGCTCGGCCCGCAGGCCCTCGAGCTCGTGGTCGTAGAACTCGTCCGGATCGTCGGTGGGGGGCAGCGCATCCGCCTCGGCCAGCAACGTCATCCCGCGCAGGCCCTCGGCGGCCGTGCGGTCCCCGGCCTCGGCGAACCGCACCAGCAGCCGTCCGCCGTGCGGGCGGACGGCTGCCACGGTGAGGGTCCGCGTGGTGCCGTCACGGGTCCTGCCGGTGAGCACCGCGTCCTCGGCGAACCGCGCCTCCGGCGAGTCGGTGCGCACATCCACGGCAAGCTCACCGCGGATGCCGTGCGGTTTGACGACGCGGCCGACGACGACCTGCACGCTGCTCGGTCTCCCGGTCCGGAGGGCGCTACCGGTCGGTGTCCACGACGTCCACCCGGACGCCGCGACCACCGACGGCTCCCATGACGGTGCGCAGGGCGGTGGCGGTACGCCCGCCGCGCCCGATCACCTTGCCCAGGTCGTCGGGGTGGACATGCACCTCGAGCGTGCGCCCCCGACGGCTCGTGAGCAGCTCGACGCGGACGTCGTCGGGATTGTCGACGATCCCGCGCACCAGGTGTTCGAGTGAGTCCGCCAGGAAGCTCACGCCTCGCCGGCCTTCTCGCTCTCACCCGTCGACTCGGCCTCGGCCGTGCCCTCGGCGGAGTCCGAGCCCTTCTTGCCGCCCTTCTTCTTGGGCGTGGTGGCCGCGACCGAGGGCTCCTCGCCCGCGGCGGCCAGCGCGGCGTTGAACAGCTCCTGTTTGCTCGGCTTCGGCTCGGGCGTCTTGAGCGTGCCCTCCGCGCCCGGCAGGCCGTGGTACTTCTGCCAGTCGCCGGTGATCTTCAGGATGTTCTCGACGGGCACGGTCGGCTGGGCGCCGACGCTCAGCCAGTGCTGGGCGCGCTCGGAGTCCACCTCGATGTAGCTGGGCTCCCGCTTCGGGTGGTACTTGCCGATGGTCTCGATGGCCCTGCCGTCCCGGCGGGTGCGGGCGTCGGCGACGATGATGCGGTAGTAGGGCTCGCGAATCTTGCCGAGGCGCTGCAGCTTGATCTTGACAGCCACGGGGGTGGGTACTCCTGTCGTCTTCTCGTACTCGGGTCGGGACACGATCCGAGTGGGGAGCCGGATCCAGGTGCCCGCAGGTATGGTTCGTCGCCCCGGCACGGTGAGAGGGCCCGGACCGGAGCGGGCAAGCTCCCATTTTGCCAGACGGCCCCGCTCAGCCCTCGCCGGGGAGCGTCAGCACCCCGTCGACCCGGCGCGGCACGTCCGCCGGTCCGTCCCGCAGTTCGGGGGGCAGCGCCGCGCTCGGCGCGTTCTGCCACGCGTAGGGCCGCAGGAAACGCCGGATGGCCGTGGGCCCGACCGAGGTGTGCACCGTGTTGGTGGACGGCCACGGACCCCCGTGATGCTGGGCCCAGGACACCGCGACGCCGGTGGGAAACCCGTCGAAGACCAGCCTGCCGGAGACCCGCCGCAGCGCGTCCAGGAGCCCGGAGGCACTCTCGGCCTCGTCGGCACCGAGGTGCACGGTGGCGGTCAGCGACGGTTCGAGCCGGGCCAGCGCGTCGAGCAGGCCCGCGCGGTCGGTGTAGCGGACCACGACGACCAGCGGGCCGAAGCACTCGGTCGCCACGGTCTCGTCGAGCGCGTCCGCGTCGATCTCGAGCACCGTGGGCCGCGCGGTGAAGCCGGACCCGTTCCCGGCGGTGCCGTCGGTCTCGCCCGCCACCCGGGCCGACACGGCGCCGAGGGCGCCCAGCGTGCGGGCTCCCCGGGTGAAGCTGTCGCGGATGCCCTCGTTGAGCAGCACCTGCGCCGTGGTGTTCTCGGCGGCGGCGGTGAGCGAGGCCACCAACCGGTCGCCGTCGTCGGTGCGGGGGACGAACGCCAGGCCCGGTTTGGTGCAGAACTGGCCGGAACCGAGAGTGAACGACCCGGCGAGCCCCTCGCCGATCTCGGTGGCGCGCTCGGCCGCCGCCGCGTCGGTGATCACCAGCGGGTTGATGCCGCTGAGTTCACCGTAGAACGGGATGGGGTCCGGCCGGGCGTTGACCATGTCGAGCAGCGCCCGTCCCCCGGCGCGGGAGCCGGTGAACCCGACCGCGGTGATCTCCGGGGCGCGCACGAGGCGCGCGCCCGCGTCCCGGCCGTACACGACGGCGATGGTGCCCTCCGGCGCGCCGAACCGGGTAGCGGCCTCGGCCAGCACCTCCCCGCACAACCGGGAGGTCAGCGGGTGCGACTCGTGGGCCTTGACCACCACCGGGCAGCCCGCGGCCAGCGCCGAGGCCGTATCCCCACCGGGCACGGAGAACGCGAGGGGGAAGTTGCTCGCTCCGAACACGGCGACCGGACCCAGCGGGACCAGCATCCGACGCAGGTCGGGCCGGGGGCCCATGTCCGTCTGGCCCGCGTGGTCGACGGTGGCCTCGAGGTAACCGCCCTCGGCGACGACATCGGCGAACAGGCCGAGCTGGAAGCAGGTCCGGGTGAGCTCACCGCCCAGCCTGGCCTGCCCGAGGCCGGTCTCGGCGTCGGCGGTGGCGACGATGTCCGTTCGCCGGGCCTCCAGCGCGTCGGCCAGCGCGCGCAGCAGGCCTGCCCGCCACGCGCG
>NZ_KB912694.1:2188-6292 GCF_000383795.1 Saccharomonospora saliphila YIM 90502 | reverse complement strand
CCCCGCGCACGCCTCCCCGGCGGAGGCGGCCCCGGAGGGCCCCGCCGCCGCGCCAGTCTTCCCGCCGACCTCGGCGTCGGGCTCGGTCTCCGGCTCCTGCGACTCCCCGGGCACACCAGTCCTTTCGCCATCCCTGTGCCGGTCACCCGCGCCCGGCGGCGTCGCCGAGGGGCCGACCGTGGTTGAGCCTACTGTCTGTCGTACCGCGGTCACGACCCGCCGAACAGCAGCAAGGCCGGGGGCAGGTTGTTCACCGCGTGCGCGACGACGCTCGAGCCGACCCTGCCGGTGATCATGCGGGCGGCACCGATCGCCACGCCCTGACCGACCAGTGCCAGGGTGCGCGTCGGCTCGCCGTGCACCTGGGCGAAGACCAGCGCGGTCACCACCAGCACCACCCACGGTGGGACGCGGTAGTGGCCGAGCGCGTTCCACAGCGCACCGCGGAAGAGCAGCTCCTCGGTCAGCGGCGCACCGGCCACGAGCACGAGGGCGGCGAGCAGGAGCCAGCCGACGTTCGACCCGAGGCCGCCGAAAGCGTCGGTGACCGGGTCGGGCATCCGCTCGGGCCCGTAGACGCCGAACAGCAACAGGTTCAACAGGTACGCCGCGAGCAACGAGAATCCGCCGCACGCCACGCCGATCCTGACATCACGCATGGTCGGAACCAGTCCGAAGTCCACGCGCGAGCCCCGGCCCCAGCGCAGCGAGCCGAGCACCGGGCCGAGACCGAGCAGCAGGTTCGGCAGGAAGGCCAGCAGCACCAGCGGACCGAGCCGCGGCAGGGTCAGCGGGTCGGCTCCCCCGTTCAGCGCCAGCCCGGACAGCACCAGCGTGACCGCGTAGTAGGCACCGTAGGAGGCGAAGAAGGTGAGAAAGCCCCAGTGCGCGCCGAGTACCAGTCCGTCGCGGGCCGAAGCGGCGCCGTCCTCCCGCTCCACCGCACCTCCCCGTGCCGTCGTCAGGCCGTCCGGGCCTGGCCCGGCCCACGGCCCACCCTACGGCGACGAGGGCGGCTCCGTGGAGTCGAGCACCTGACCGCGCAGGACGACGTGCCTCGGGCGGCGCAACGCGGCCAGGTTCGCGCGCGGGTCGTCGTCGAGCACGAGCAGGTCGGCCGCCGCCCCTTCGGTGAGCCCGTCGTAGCCGAGCCACTCCCGCGCGGCCCAGGACGCCGAGGCCAGCGCCTGTGTGGTCGTCATGCCCGCCGCGTGCAGAGCTTCGATCTCGTCGACGATCCGGCCGTGGGCGACCATGCCCCCCGCGTCCGTGCCCGCGTAGACCGCGACGCCCGCGTCCACGGCGCTGCCCACCATGTCGCGGACGCCCGCGTGGAGTGCCCGCATGTGCGCGGCGTAGGTCGGGTACCGCACGGCCTGGTCGGCGATGCCCGGGAAGTTGTCGATATTGATCAGCGTGGGCACCAGCGCGGTGCCCCGGTCGGCGAGCTCGGCCAGGTCCCCTGCCCCGAGTCCCGTGCCGTGTTCGAGGCAGTCGATGCCGGCGTCGAGCAGCCCGGGCAGGGCAGCCTCGCCGAACACGTGCGCGGTCACGCGGGCGCCCGCCTCGTGCGCCACCTTGACGGCCTCGGCGAGCACGTCGTCCGGCCACAGCGGCGCCAGGTCGCCGACCGACCGGTCGATCCAGTCACCGACGAGCTTGACCCAGCCGTCGCCGTCGGCCGCCTGTTCGGCCACGGCGTCCGGAAGTTCGTCCGGGTGTCCCAGTTCGAGGCCGAGGCCGGGCAGGTAGCGCTTCGGCAGAGCCAGATGACGGCCTGCGCGGATGATGCGCGGCAGGTCCGCGCGTCGTTGCAGCGGCCGGACGTCGATCGGCAGCCCGCAGTCCCGGATCAGCAGCGTGCCCGCGTCCCGGTCACGGCGGGCGTGCTCGGCGGCCTCGTCGAGGGTGGTGGCACCGTTGGCGTCGATACCCGGGTGACAGTGCGCGTCCACCAGGCCGGGCAGAACGAACGCCCCGTCGAGGGCGCGGGCCGATTCCGCCCCGTCGGGCGGGGTGCCGGTGACGCGCCCGTCAACGATCCACAGGTCGCGCTCGGTCTCGTCGGGCAGCACGACCCCACGCACGTGGTACATCGGCTACTACTTCTTCTTCGGCAGCTTGAGCTTGGACGGGTCGAAGCCGGGCGGCAGGTCGTTGAGCCCGCCACCGAGCTGGGAGAGGTCGGGCATACCGCCGCCTCCCGCGCCAGGGCCCTGCCCGAGCCCGGCCGGGAAACCGCCCGGCATCTTGGGCTGCGTGGGCCCGCGGTTCTTGCCCTTCTTACCCTTCTTCCCCTTTTTGCCCTTCTTGCCGCCGCCCTGGCCGCCCTGGCCGCCGAAGCCGAACCGGCCCGCCATCTGCTGCATCATCTTGCGGGCCTCGAAGAAGCGGTTCACCAGGTCGTTGACGTCCCGGACCGCGACGCCCGACCCCCGGGCGATGCGCTGCCTGCGCGACGCGTTGATGATCTTCGGGTTCTCGCGCTCGGCGGGCGTCATGCCCCGGATGATGGCCTGGAGCCGGTCGATCTGGGCATCGTCGACCTGCGAGATCTGGTCCTTCATCTGCCCCGCGCCTGGCAGCATCCCGAGCAGGTTGCCGATCGGGCCCATCTTGCGCACGGCCTGCATCTGCTCGAGGAAGTCCTCCAGCGTCAGCTCGCCGGTGCCGAGCTTGCTCGCCGCCTGCTCGGCCTTGTCCTGGTCGAAGGCCTGCTCGGCCTGCTCGATCAGGGTGAGCATGTCACCCATGCCGAGGATGCGGCTGGCCATCCGGTCGGGGTGGAAGACGTCGAAGTCCTCCAGCTTCTCCCCGTTGGAGGCGAACAGGATCGGTTCGCCGGTGACGTGCCGGACCGAGAGCGCGGCGCCACCACGCGCGTCGCCGTCGAGCTTGGTGAGCACGACGCCGGAGAAGCCCACGCCGTCGCGGAAGGCCTCGGCCGTGGTCACCGCGTCCTGACCGATCATCGCGTCGACGACGAACAGCGTCTCGTCGGGGGTGACCGCGTCCCGGATGTCGGCGGCCTGCTGCATCAGCTCCTCGTCGACACCCAGGCGGCCCGCCGTGTCGACCACCACGACGTCGTGCTGGGCCCGGCGTGCCTCGTCGATCGAGCGGCGCGCGACCTCGACCGGGTCGCCGACGCCGTTGCCCGGTTCGGGGGCGAAGGTCTGGACCCCGGCGCGCTCGCCGACCACCTGGAGCTGGGTCACCGCGTTCGGGCGCTGGAGGTCGCAGGCGACCAGGAGCGGCGCGTGCCCCTGCTGCTTCAGCCACGTCGCCAGCTTGCCCGCCAACGTGGTCTTACCGGAGCCCTGAAGGCCCGCCAGCATGATCACGGTGGGGGGCGTCTTGGCGAGGTTCAGCCTGCGCGTCTCGCCGCCGAGGATGCCGACGAGCTCCTCGTTGACGATCTTGATGACCTGCTGGGCCGGGTTCAGGGCCTGCGAGACCTCGGCGCCCTTGGCCCGCTCCTTGACCTGGCCGATGAACGCCCGCACCACCGGCAGCGCGACGTCGGCCTCAAGCAACGCGATGCGGATCTCGCGGGCGGTCGCGTCGATGTCGGCGTCGGAGAGCTTGCCTTTGCCGCGCAGGTTCTGCAGGACCGACGTGAGCCGATCGGAGAGTGTGTCGAACACGGGGTGCACGCTCCAGCGGGTCGTGGTTGTTCGAGTCGGCTCACCGGGCCGACCACGCCCTCCCAGGGTAGACGACAGGGAGGGCGGGGTCGGCCCGCCCGGCCGGGTGCTCCCCCCAATGCTCCCCCTCTCCGGCCGGGCGGTGGGACCCCGACAGGGGCGCCCATGACGGTCCGGCGTCGCGTTCGCCAGACCCCCAGCGACTGGCGACCGTGGGGCCGGACCGGGCGCCTCGTTCGAGGCTGTCCACAGAGTGCCCGGTGACGGGGGTGTGGGGGCAGCGTGAAGCCACCGAGTAACCCGTGAGTAGACCTACGCAATCCGGGCGCACGACGTGACGGCGGCCTCCCCGCACGGCCCGGGACCCCGACGCGCACCCGGTCATCCCGGAGGAGGAGTTGCTCCCGCCCCGGGCGCGGGATGGTGCTGGAGCACCGGCACAAGCTCGACCTACGGG
>NZ_KB912694.1:0-2088 GCF_000383795.1 Saccharomonospora saliphila YIM 90502 | reverse complement strand
TGCGCCTGTCCGAGGCCGTGGTGGCCGCGGCGGTGAATGCCCGGACACACCGCACGAGTCGTGGGGCGATCGCGGCGGTCGGCGCCGCCGTGGCGCTGGCGGTGGCCGCGGCGGTGGTGCTCGTGCCCCGGCTGGTCGGCGACGGCCACAACACCGTGCCGCCCGCCGCGTCCCCCGCTCCGACCACCGTGCTGCTGGCGGGCATGGACGGCACCGGCCACAGCGACTCGCTCGTCCTGGCGCGCTTCGGCCCCGACTCGGTGAACGCCGTCTCGGTGCCCCGGGACAGTCTGGTGGCCGTGCCCGGCCATGGCCGGCAGCGGGTGAGCTCGGCCTACCTCACCGGACGTGCCGACGCCAGGGACGCGGGCGCCGAGGATGGCGAGGCCGCCCGCGCCGGAGCCCGGCTGCTCACCGCGACGGTGAGCGAACTGACCGGCACGACGATCGACCACGTCGCGATGGTCGAGATGTCGGCCTTCGCCACGCTCGCCGACGAGGTGGGCGGGGTGGAGGTGTGCGTGCGCGCCGCCCACCACGACCGGTACTCCGGGGCCAGACTCCAGCCGGGGAGCCAGCGCCTCACGGGTACTGAGGTCCTCGCCTTCCTCCGGCAGCGGCACGGGCTGCCGGAGGGCGACCTCGACCGGATCGTGCGCATGCAGGCCGTTCTCCGTGCCTGGACACACGCCGCCGTCACCGACGGGTGGTCGCTCGGCGCCCGGGCCGACCGGCTTGCCTCGCTCGTGACCGAGCACGTGCGCATCGAGCCCGCGCTGGACGTCCTCGGACTGGCGCGGCGCGTGGCCTCGCTCGACGAGACGGACCTGCGGATCGCCACCATCCCGGTCGCCGAGGCCGAGACCACGATGTCCGGCACAAGGGGCCTCGCCGTCGACCCGGTCGAGGTCCGCGCGTTCACCAGGGCGTTTCTCGACGGCGCGGGGGAGTCGGCGGGACACGCCCCGCCGGCCGCCCCGCACACCACACTGCCGCCCGGCCCGGCCCCCTGCGTCGACTGAGCGCTCGCCCTCAGGTCAGCAGGGCGTCGACGAAGGCGCCCGGCTCGAAGGGGGCCAGATCGTCCGGGCCCTCTCCGAGACCGACGAGCTTGACCGGCACACCGAGCTCCCGCTGCACCTGGAAGACGATGCCGCCCTTCGCGGTGCCGTCGAGCTTGGTGAGCACGATGCCGGTGACGTCGACGACCTCCGAGAACACCCGCGCCTGCGCGAGCCCGTTCTGGCCGGTGGTCGCGTCGAGCACCAGCAGCACCTCGTCGACCTTGGCCTGCTTCTCCACGACGCGCTTGACCTTGCCCAGCTCGTCCATGAGGCCGGTCTTGGTGTGCAGGCGACCGGCGGTGTCGATCAGCACCGCGTCCACGCCGCTGGCGGTCCCGCGCTTGACCGCGTCGAAGGCCACCGAGGCCGGGTCGGCGCCCTCCTTGCCGCGCACGACCTCGGCACCGACCCGCTCCGACCACGTCTGGAGCTGGTCGGCCGCCGCGGCACGGAACGTGTCGGCCGCACCCAGCACCACGTGGTGATCCTGGGCCACGAGCACCCGGGCGAGCTTGCCGGTGGTGGTGGTCTTGCCGGTGCCGTTCACCCCGGCCACGAGCACCACGGCAGGCTGCTTGGCGCCGTCAACGGTGTGCGGCAGGGCGCGCACGGCCCGGTCGGAGGTGGGGCCGAGCGCGTCGACCAGCACCTCCCGCAGCAGCGCCCGCGCCTGCTCCGGCGTGCGCACACCCCGCGCGGAGAGCTCGGTGCGCAGGCGCTGGACGATCTCCGTCGTCGTCGCGGCACCGAGGTCGGCCACCAGCAGCGTGTCCTCGACGTCCTCCCAGGAGTCCTCGTCGAGATCCCCCGCGCCGAGCAGGCCGAGCAGGCCCTGCCCGAGCGCCGAGCGCGACTTGGACAGCCTGCCGCGCAGCCGCTCGATGCGCCCGCCGACCGGAGCGGGTTCCTCGACGGGTACGGGCTCCTCGACCGGCGCGGCCGGGGCGGGCGCCATGTCCGTCTCCGGGGCGGGCGCGGCCGGGACGGACGCGGCGGGAGTCTCGGGAATCGCCTCGGGCGCCGT
>NZ_KB912693.1:13568-18722 GCF_000383795.1 Saccharomonospora saliphila YIM 90502 | reverse complement strand
CCGCGGCGGTGCCCACCCCGGCGGCGGCCCAGCCGTGCGACAGGTCGGCCAACCGGGGCCCGCCCGCCACGACGACGGTGAAAGCGCCCTGGGTGCGCCCGCGCATCTCGTCGGTGGCGGCGGTTTGCAGGATCGCCATGCGGAAGACCCCACTGACCATGTCCGCCGCGCCCGCCAGCACGAGGAACGCGACGGCCACCCAGAGCGAGGACGCCAGGCCGAATCCGGCCACGGCCAGGCCCCACACGGCGATGGCCGCGACCACGGCCACGCCGTGTCTGCGCACCCGGCGAGCCCAGCCGGACATCGTGCCGGCCAGAATCCCGCCCAGGGGCACGGCGGCGAAGAGCCAGCCGAGCGCGAGCCCGCCGCCGGAGGGGTCACCGAAGGTGCGTTCGGCCATCTCGGGAAACAGCGCGCGCGGCATGCCCGCGACCATCGCGATGATGTCCACCACGAAGGAGGCCAGCAGCACCTTCTGGGCCGCCATGTAGCGGAACCCGTCCACCACATCGCGCAGGCCCGCCGCGCGGGTGTGCCCGGAGGTCGGCGGCAGCGGCGGGAGCCGCCACACCGCCCACAACACGGCGGACAGCGCGACCATGTCGGCCAGGTACAGCGTGGACAGCCCGATCACCGGCAGCAGTGCACCGGCCGCCATCGGCCCGAACACCGCACCGAATCTCGTGACGGTTCCGGTGAGCGCGGCGGCCGAGGGCCGCAGATCCGGCGGCACGAGCCGCGCGACCACGGCGTTGCGCGTGGGCATGTTCACCGCGAAGAAGGCCTGGTTCACACCGAGCAGGGTCAGTACGAGCCATACCGACCCGGCACCGAAGAACGCCTGCGCCCACAGCAGCGCCGCGGTGAAGGCGATGCCGGTGTTGGACACCAGCAGCAGCCGCCGCCGGTCGACGGTGTCGGCCACGGCGCCGCCCCACAGGCCGAACACCACCAGCGGGACGAGCCCGAACAGCCCAGTGAGGCCGACGTAGGCCGAGGAGCCGGTGAGGTCGTAGATCTGCTTCGGCACCGCGACGGCGGTGAGCTGACTGCCGACCGCCGTGACGGCCGAACTCAGCCACAACCGGCGGAACGCCGGAATCCGCAGCGGCCGCCGGTCGGCGAGCACGCCGTCCAGGAGCCGGCGCAGCCGCGCCGTTGAGCCCGCGTCCCGGCCTGCGTCGTCCTCCGAGGTCCCGCTCCGCGCGCACACGACCGGAAAGCTTAGCCGACCTAACTACCCGCCGTCCGCCCCTCGTGAGCGAGTCCCGCACCCACCGAGGCGACCGTGGGCGCGCTGTCCCGCACGCCCACGGCGATGCCCGTGAACCCCGGCCGCGGAACCCGGGGTCAGGGAGCGACGCGGTGGATCCGCCAGCCGTCCTCGGTGCGGACGTACCGGAGGCGGTCGTGCAGGCGGTCCTGCCTGCCCTGCCAGAACTCGACCAGCTCCGGCCGGATGCGCCAGCCGCCCCAGTGCGGCGGCACGGGCACGCTGTCGACGTCGGAGAACCGGCGTTCGATCGACTGGAGGGCCGAGTCCAGTTCCCGGCGGCCGGACACCACACGCGACTGCGGTGATGCCCACGCGCCCAGCTGGGACCCCCGGGGCCGGGACGCCCAGTACGCGGCGGTCTCGGCCGGATCGGCCTTCTCCACCTCGCCGCGCACGTGCACCTGCCGGTGAAGCGCGTACCAGGGAAAGGTCGCCGAGGCGTACCGGGTCACGCTGAGATCGTGGCTCTTGGCCGAGGTGTAGTTCGTGTAGAACACGACACCGCGCTCGTCGAGACCCTTGCACAGGACGCTGCGCGACGAGGGCAGCCCGTCCGCGTCCGCCGTGGCGAGCACCATCGCGTTCGCGTCCGGCAGCCCCTCCTGAACCGCCTCGTCGAGCCAGCGGCGGAGCTGCTCGGTCCAGGTGGCGGCGAGGTCGGCCTCGTCCAGCCCCGTGCCGTTGTAGGACACCCGCATCCCGGGCAGCCGTACGTCGACCTCAGCGGCGTTCTCCACTTCCGTCATGCCAACCTCCCGCGCTACCTCGCACACACCCGACCGCACGGTCCGGCCACCTTTCCGCCGACGGTAAATGGTCCGGCGCACGGGCGAAAGTGCGCCGACGGTGACCGCCACCACCGGCTTCCGCGACCGTACGGCCAGTGGACCGAACGATTCACCCGCACGGTTTTCTGAATCGTTCTCGGAATCGTGACGGAAACCACCGTCGGCCTCGATTGATACCCGTCAGTAATCGGTGCAGAGTCTCTTTCACCGTGCGACGGGGCGCGTGGGCACGTCGACCTCGCGCGGTGACCGCCCACCGGGGGACTCGCGACGAAAGGCCAGTTCAGTGACACCGACGACACACCAGGCCGGCACCAACGGCACCCAGGTCGACGACGGTTTCCGTCCCGGACTCGAAGGGGTGGTCGCCTTCCGCACCGAGATCGCCGAACCCGATCGGGACGGCGGCGCGCTCCGCTACCGGGGCGTGGACATCGAGGAGCTCGCGGGAATCGCGAGCTTCGGCGACGTATGGGGGCTGCTGGTCGACGGCGACTTCACCGCCGGGCTGGCCCCCGCCGAACCGTTCCCCGTTCCGGTCCGCAGCGGTGACGTGCGGGTGGACGTCCAGGCGGCCCTGCCGACGCTGGCACCGCACTTCGGCTTCTCTCCACTGCTCGACATCACCGACGAGCAGGCGCGCGAGCAGCTCGCGCGGGTCTCCGCCCTGGCACTGTCCTACGTCGCCCAGTCGGCCCGGGGCACCGACCGCCCCGCGGTGCCGCAGTCCCGGGTCGACGAGGCCGCGACCGTCACCGAACGGTTCATGGTGCGCTGGCGCGGCGAGCCCGATCCCGCCCACGTGAAGGCCATCGACGCCTACTGGGTCTCGGCGGCCGAGCACGGGCTGAACGCCTCCACGTTCACCGCGCGCGTCATCGCCTCCACCGGCGCCGACGTCGCCGCCGCCATGTCCGGGGCGATCGGCGCGATGTCCGGACCGCTGCACGGTGGCGCGCCCGCGCGCGTGCTCCCGATGATCGAGGAGGTCGAGCGGGTGGGCGACGCCCGCGCGGTGGTCAAGGACATCCTCGACCGGGGCGACCGGCTCATGGGCTTCGGCCACCGGGTGTACCGGGCCGAGGACCCGCGCGCCCGCGTACTGCGCCGCACGTGCCGCGAACTCGGCGCCGAGCGCTTCGAGGTCGCCTCCGCGCTGGAACAGGCCGCGCTGGCCGAGCTGCGGGAACGCAGGCCCGACCGCGCGATCGAGACCAACGTGGAGTTCTGGGCCGCGGTGATCCTCGACTTCGCCCGTGTGCCCACGCCGATGATGCCCGCGCTGTTCACCTCGGCCCGCACGGCGGGCTGGGCCGCGCACATCCTCGAGCAGAAGCGCACCGGCAGGCTCGTCCGCCCGTCGGCCTCCTACGTCGGCCCCGGCCCGCGCAGGCCGTCCGAGGTGGACGGGTTCTCCGGCGTCGTGCGGGCCTGAGACCCCACCAGGCAGCGACCGGGGCGACACCACGCCGGAGCCGGCAGGGTCGCCCCGGTCCGGGTCGGCACGGCCTCGGCCGGAGCACGGCGTCGGCCGCGCGGGAGGGTCCGGCCGCGGGACCGGTCAGGGCTCCTCGCGGCTCACGGTGAGGGTGGTCAAGAACTGCCGGAAGTCGCCGATCACGGTGTCGAGCTGGGCGCGCGTGCAGGTCAGCACCACCTCGACGAGGGCGCGGGTTCCGGGGTCGGAGATGTCCTGCATCGACAGGTAGACCTGGCACTGGTTCAGCGCGAGCGCCCGGTCGTCGACCGCGGTCTCGAAGTCGAGCATCTGCGTCAGACCCGGCGACTCGGCCGAGCCGATGCGGGCGCGGTCGCGCACCGTGACCTCGCCGGTGGCCTGTTGCTCGATCCGGCGCACCGACTCGTCGCCGGTGGTCTCCAGATCCTCGTCGTCCGCGCGAACCCGCCCGGAGATGGTGATGTTGGCGGTGAAGCCGTCGCTGGACGCGGGATGCAGAGCCACGAAAGCGACTCCGGGCGCGCCGACCTCGTCCGGCGGCGCCGAACGCCATCCCTCGGGCAGCCGGAACTCGATCGGCACCGGCAACTGTGTGGCCATCGGCTCGGACACTCCTCACCACGTCGCGTCTTGGGGGAGGCGGAACGGGCGCGTTCCGGGGACCTCGGGTCCCGGGGCGCTACCTCCACGGGGTGAGGGTATCCAGGGTCGCCTCCGCCCTCTCGCGCGCCGAGCCGGTGAGGCCGCTTCCACCGCCGCGCCCCGGTTCCGCGTACGCGTCCGCACGGTCACGGACGTCGTGTCCGGGCCGCGGCACGCACCAGTCCGGGCGCCACCCGGGAGAGCACCAGCGCGACCTTGGCCTCCGGGGTCGAGGGCACCAGCGGGAGGTCCCGCTCGACCGCGCGGAGGATGTCCTCGGCGACCCGGCTCGGCGGGAAGTTCCGGGCGCCGTAGAGGCGCCGTGCCCGGGCGCGCCTGCGGCCGGACTCGGTGGCGTCGGCACCGGCGAAGACGGTGGACTCGACGATGCCCGTGGCCACGAAGCCGGGACAGACCGCGCTGACCCCGATGCCGTGTCCGGCCAGCTCGGCGCGCAGGCTCTCGGTGAGGCTCAGCACCGCCGCCTTGGTCGTGGCGTAGACCGGAAGGATCGCGTTGGGCAGGTACGCCGCCATCGAGGCGACGTTGACCACGTGCCCGCCCTCCCCGCGCTCGCGCAGGAGCCCGCCGAAGACCCTGCTGCCGTGCACGACACCCCAGAGGTTCACGTCGACCACGCGCCGCCACTCGTCGAGGCCAGTGTCCACGACGGAGCCGACGGCGCCGACGCCGGCGTTGTTGACCACGACGTCGGGCACCCCGTGTTCGGCACGCACGGCCTCGGCCAACGCCCGCACCGCGTCGGCGTCGGCGACGTCCACCCGGTGCGTGGCGAGCACGGCCGCGCGCTCGCGCACGGCCTCACGGATCTCGCGTGCCGCGTCGGCCAGCGCGTCGGGGTCCACGTCGGCCAGGACGACGTCGGCGCCCTCACAGGCGAACGCGAGCGCGGTCGCCCGCCCGATCCCGCCGCCCCCGCCGGTGACGAGCACCAGCCTGCCCGGAAAGCGGGTCCGCGGCGGCGG
>NZ_KB912693.1:8566-13468 GCF_000383795.1 Saccharomonospora saliphila YIM 90502 | reverse complement strand
CCACCGCAGCACCGCCCGCTCGTCCCGCACGCGGAGTTCGACCGCGTCGCGCGCCGCGTTCACGCCGCTCCCCCGCCCGTCGACACCGGTGCCTCGGCGGGCGCGTCGTTCGCCCGGGATGCCGGATCGGCGAGCTCGTAGAAGGCCACCGCCGCGGCCGTGGCGACGTTGAGCGAGTCGACCGCACCGGCCATCGGGATGCGCACGGCCACGTCGGCGGCCTCGATCGCCGGTTCGGAGAGTCCGTGTCCCTCCGAACCGAGCAGCAACGCGATCCGTCCCGCGCCGGAGTCACCCAGCTCACGCAGCGAAACCGCACCGGCGCGCGGAGTCAGTGCGGCCACGCGGAATCCGTGCGCGCGCAGAGTGTCCAGCGCCCCCGGCCAGGAGTCGACGGTCGTGAACGGCACCCGCAGCACGTGTCCCATCGACACCCGCACGCTGCGCCGGTACAGCGGGTCGGAACAGCCGGGACCGAGCACCACCCCGTCGACCCCGAGCGCGGCCGCGTTCCGGAACAGCGCGCCGAGATTCTCGTGGTCGCCCACGCCTTCGAGCACGGCGAGCACACGCGCGTGCGCGGCGAGTCGCTCCACCGTCGGCCGGGCGGCGCGGTCGGCGACGGCGAGCACGCCCCGGTTGAGGTGGAAACCGACGACCTCGGCCATCGTCTCGGGGGAGGTCACGTAGGCGGGGACGTCCACATCGGTCAACGCGGACGCCAGCTCCTCGACGCGCCTGCGCACGCCGAGCAGCGCGCGCACTGGGTAGGGCGAGGCGAGCAGCCTGCGCACGACCACGGTGCCCTCGGCGATCACGAGTCCCCGCCCACCGGGCCGGTCCGGTCTGCGGTCGGCGGTGGTGAGGTCGCGGAAGTCGTCGAGCCGCGCGTCGGCCACGTCGTCGGTCGGGATCACTGACGCCACACCCGCAGTTTCGCACCCGGCGCCACCACGGGGGATCGGTGCTCCGAATGCTGGGTAGCCGGTTCGTACGAACGGCGGCGTGTCTGCGCTGTGTCAGATGGGGATGACAGAGAGCACCGATTTGGCCGCTGGATGCGCCCCCCGCCGTGTGTAACCGTTGCCGCCTGGCAGGGGTCAATGCCGAGGCGCGCGCGCAGCCGCCGCCGCGGCCGAGGGAGAAGAGGGACGGTTCCCATGGGTAAGGACGTGTCACCGGACGCCTTCACCCCGAGGGACAGGGGGCGCTACCGGCGAAAGGTGCAACGCTGTCTGGACACCTTGGCGCGCATGCTGTCGGACGGCAGCTTCACGTTCCCGCGCAAGCACATCGGCCTCGAGGTCGAGCTGAACCTCGTCGACGACGCGATGCGGCCGTCGATGTCGAACACCGCGGTCCTCGACGCGCTCGACGACACGTCGTTCACCACCGAACTGTCCCAGCACAACATCGAGCTGAACGTGCCGCCGTATCCGCTCGACGGCGACTCCGCGCTGACGCTCGAGGCGGATCTGCGGTCCTATCTGGCCGACGCCTACGGCACCGCCGAGCGCGCGGGCGCCTCGGTCGCGATGATCGGCATCCTGCCGACCCTGCGCTCCGAGCACTTCGACCAGAAGTGGCTCACCAACAGCGCGCGCTACTCGCTGCTCAACGACCAGATCCTGGCCTCGCGGGGTGAGCACCCCCTGTTGTCTCTCGAAGGCGTGCCGCTGCGGGGCCGGGAGGCCGAGCGGCTGCGTGCGTTCGCGCAGTCGATCCTGCCCGAAGCGGCGTGCACGTCGGTGCAGCTGCACCTGCAGGTGGCGCCCGAGGAGTTCGCGTCGCACTGGAACGCGGCCCAGTGCCTTGCGGGCGTGCAGGTGGCCCTCGGGGCGAACTCCCCGTTCCTGCTCGGCAAGGCGCTGTGGCACGAGACGCGTATCCCGTTGTTCCTCCAGGCCACCGACACCCGGCCCGAGGAGCTGAAGAATCAAGGGGTGCGGCCCCGGGTGTGGTTCGGTGAGCGGTGGATCACCTCGATCTTCGATCTGTTCGAGGAGAACGTCCGGTACTTCCCGGGCCTGCTGCCGGAGACCGACGACGAGGACCCGATGGAGGCGCTGGAGTCCGGGCAGGTGCCGAGGCTGACCGAGCTGCGGCTGCACAACGGCACCGTGTGGCGGTGGAACCGGCCGGTCTACGACGTCGTGCGCGGCACGCCGCACCTGCGTGTGGAGAATCGGGTGCTGCCCGCGGGGCCGACCGTGCTGGACATGATGGCCAACGCGGCGTTCTTCTACGGCGCCCAGCGCGCCCTGGTGGAGCAGGAGCGGCCGGTCTGGACGCAGATGTCGTTCCAGGCCGCCGAGGAGAATCTCTACGCGGGCGCGCGCAACGGGTTCGACGCGCAGCTCTACTGGCCGGGGATCGGACGGGTGCCACCGGACGAGCTGGTGCTGCGCGTGCTGCTGCCCCTGGCGCGGCAGGGCCTGCGCGACTCCGACGTCTCCGACACCGCGGCCGAGCGGTATCTGGGAGTGATCGAGCGGCGGTGCCTGACCCGTCAGAGCGGCAGCGCGTGGCAGCGCGACACCGTGGCGCGCGCCGAGGAGCGCGGTATGGACCGCGACACGGCCCTGGCGACCATGCTCGCGCGGTATCTGGAGTTCTCCGGGTCCGGCGACGCGGTACACACCTGGCCCATCCCCTGAGACACCGCGCGTCCGGTGTGGTGCGGCTAACAGTGGTATTGACCTCCAGTTAACTCCACTTAGCAAGGTCAACATCAGCGGTCCCCGGTTAGCCGGGCACGTCCGTGGCTACTAGGTTGGCGACTGCACGAAGGCTTGGTACGACAGACACGAAGGAGGGCTCATGCCCACGTACGAGCTTCCCGACCTCGACTACGACTACGGCGCCCTCGAGCCGCACATCTCGGGTGAGATCAACGAGCTGCACCACAGCAAGCACCACCAGACCTACGTCAACGGCGCCAACCAGACGCTCGAGAAGCTCGCGGCGGCGCGGGAGGCGAACGACTTCGGCTCGATCGTGGGCCTGGAGACGACGCTGGCGTTCAATTTGGCCGGGCACGCCAACCACGTCGTGTGGTGGAAGATTCTCTCCCCGAACGGTGGCGACAAGCCGACCGGCGAGCTGGCCGCCGCCATCGACGACGCCTTCGGCTCGTTCGACAAGTTCAAGGCGCAGTTCACCGCCGTGTGCACCACCATCCAGGGCAACGGCTGGGGCGCGCTGTCCTGGGACCCGATCGGCAAGACGCTGATCACCCAGCAGCTGCGCGATCACCACAACAACCTGGTGCTGCCCACCGTGCCGATTCTCCTGGTCGACGTCTGGGAGCACGCGTTCTACCTGCAGTACAAGAACGTGAAGCCGGACTACATCAACGCCCTGTGGAACGTGTTCGACTGGGCCGAGATCGGCAGGCGCTTCGAGGACGCCCGGGCGGGCCGGAACGGTCTGCTGCTCTCCTGAGCCCGCGCGGGTCACCCCGCCATCAGCCCACGACATGAGGCCCCGCCTCCGGCCGGAACCGGACGCGGGGCCTCATGCGTTCCCGAACTGACTGCCGCTCCCACCACGAAGCGACCGAGTATGAGGTTAGCCTAACCTCAGTCGTCGGGCAAGGGGTGTGCGCGCATGCGCCGTGCCAGGATGACGCAGGTCAGTGCCGCGAGCATGGCGACGGCGCCGCCCAGCCAGAACGGGGACCGCCCGCCGAAGGTGTCGGCGAGCCACCCGGTCAACGGCCCTCCGATCGGGTTGCCGCCGATGAGCACGAGCACGTACAGGCCCATCACCCGGCCCCGCACCCGTGCGCTCACCGTCGTCTGCACCAGCGCGTTCGCGGTGTTCAGGAAGGTGATCGTGGCGAACCCCAGCGGGACGAGCGCCACCCCGAAGGCGACGTAGGTGGGCATGAACGACGCGGCCAGTTCGATGGCGCCGAGAGCGAAGGCCGAGGCCAGCACCAGGCGCGGGGTCGGCCCGTTCCGGCTGCCCCGGCGGGCCGCCGCGAGCGCGCCGGTGAAGGTGCCGACGGCCAGCATGGTCGAGAGCAGCCCGTAGCCGTCGGCCTGGGTGCCGAACACGTTGGCCGCCACGATCGCCAGCGAGGTGAAGAAGGTGATGCCGAACGTGCTGACGAAGAACACCAGCACCATGATCATCACCAGGTCGGGGCGGCCCCGCACGTAGTGGAGTCCCTCCCTGAGCTGGCCCTTGGCCCGGGCCGCCGGGGGCGCGCGGAACAGCGCACGCGGGTTCATCAGCGCGAGGCCTGCGATGACGGCGAGGGTGCTGGCCGCGTTCGCCGCGAACAGCCATCCGGTGCCGACCAGCACGATGGCGAACCCGGCGATGGCCGGGCCCACGATGCGCGCCATGTTGAACACGGAGGAGTTCAGGGCCACCGCGTTGGCGACCTGGTCGCGGCCGACCATCTCGCTGACGAACGACTGCCGGGTGGGCACCTCCAACGCCGAGAACGTGCCGAGCACGAAGCACAGCAGGTACACGTGCCACAACAGCACGACTCCGGAGATGTCGAGAGCCGCGAGGACACCCGCCTGCGCCGCCACGCCCGACTGGATGGTGATGAGCAGTTTGCGCTTGTCGACGCGGTCGGCGAGCACGCCCGCCCACAGCGAGAGCAGGACCGTCGGAAGGAATTGCAGCGCCACGGCCACCCCGAGCGCGACGGGGTCGTAGCCGCTCAGTTCGAAGACCAGCCAGTCCTGGGCGATGCGCTGCATCCAGGTGCCGATGTTCGACACGATCTGGCCGGAGAAGAAGAGGCGGTAGTTCGGCACCCGCAGCGACGCGAACATGCCGCGCCGCCCGGCGGGCTCACGACGTTCGCCGTCGGACTCGGCTCCGTCGTCGGACGCGGGGCGCTCGGCGGGTTCCACGGCCGTGCCGACGGCCGGGCCG
>NZ_KB912693.1:6526-8466 GCF_000383795.1 Saccharomonospora saliphila YIM 90502 | reverse complement strand
CGGGCGCGTCGCCGGAGCCGGTGTCGGCGGCACCGGTGCCGGTGCCCTCCGGCGGCGCGGCATCGGCGTCCTGTCCGCTGCGCTCGGTGTCGAGCAGCGAGTCGTCGTAGACCAGCTCGGCCACCGGCACCGGCGAACCCCGGTCCACCTCGACCTCGGAGTGGGCGCCGCAGCCGAACTCGGCGTGCACCGCGTGCCCGTCGGCGGGCGAGATCTCGTTCCCGCACACTCCGAACGCGGCACGCAGCGACCCGGCCAGGCGCAGGTAGAACGCGCAGGTGCCGCAGGAACCGGGTGCGCTGCGCGCCATGTCCGCGCGCGGGCCGTACTCACCCCGGTGCCAGCGGGTCGCGGTCTCCTCACGACCGAGTCGCGACATGACCCGCTCGCGACCCAGGCCGATCTCCCGGGCCACCTCCTCGACCTCGGGGTCGTCGGTGGTGGCGTAGGCGGGCGCGATCCGAGGGTCGTCGTCCTGGGTGGGGAAGATGTCGCCCACGCCGAGGTCGCCCGCCCGCACGCGGCGCTCCCACGGGACCCACCGGGGCGCCACGATCGCCTCCGGCCCCGGGGTCAGCGCCACCTCGCTCACGGTCACGGGCGCGTCCTCGCCTGCCGTGGACACGGTGACCGACCAGCGCCAGCCCCGGTAGCCGGGCAACAGGGAATCGAACAGGTGCGTCACCGTGACGGCGTCCTCGTGCTGGACACCGACGTGCGCGCCCACGGTGTGCTCGCCCGCGTCCAGCAGGGCGGCCTGCCTGGCCGTGTCCACCGCCTCGGCGAGCTTGCGGCGGATGGTGCCGTCATCGTGGGTGAGCAGCAGGGCCATGCTTCCAATTGTGCAGCATTTGGGCGCTACTCCCCCGCGGTGGGTTCGTGCCAGGGTGGAGTTCGTGCGACGGATGATCAGCATCGTGGCGGCGGCGGCCACCGTGGCCGCCTGTGCGACCGCGCCGGAGGTCGGTAGCGGCCCCGGGTCCGGTCAGCGGGCGCCCGAGCGTCTCGGGGTCGAGGTCGTCGAGGTCCTGCCGCACGACCCGGACGCCTTCACCCAGGGCCTGGAGATCGCCGGGGACACCCTCTACGAGAGCACCGGGCTCGTCGGCGAGTCCACCCTGCGCGCCGGGCCGGTGGGCGCGGAACCGACGGCCGTCGCCTCCCTCGAGGAGCCGCTGTTCGGCGAGGGGATCACCGTGGTCGGCGACCGGGTGTGGCAGCTCACCTGGCGCGGCGGCGTCGCCGTCGAGTGGGACCGCGAGACCCTGACCGAGCGGCGCCGGGCCGACTACTCCGGCGAGGGGTGGGGCCTGTGCCACCAGCCCGGACGGGAGCGGCTCGTGGCCAGTGACGGGTCGCCGACACTGACCTTCCGCGACCCGGACGACTTCTCCCGCATCGGCTCGGTCACCGTGACCGACTCCGGCACCGAGGTCGACGAGCTCAACGAGCTGGAGTGCGTCGGCGACGAGATCTACGCCAACGTCTGGCACAGCGACGACATCCTGCGCATCGATCCGGAGTCCGGGACGGTGACCGCGCGCATCGACGCCTCCGGCCTGCTCGACCCGGCCGAGCGGCAGGACGCCGACGTGCTCAACGGCATCGCCGCGTACGGCGACTCCGGGTACTTCCTGCTCACGGGCAAGCTGTGGCCGAAGATGTTCAAGGTGAGGTTCGTCCCGTCCGGGTGATCACCCGCACGAGCGGGAGACGAGTACGGCAGGATTGGTCTATGCGTTCCGGTCGCAAGGGCAGGCGGAGGTGGACGCCCGAACCAGAGGCGAGCCGTCCGCCGCGCGAGCAGGGCACCGCCCGGCGACCGGCACCACCACCGACCAAGGCCTACCCGGTGGACGGGGCATCGGGGCCGGAACAGCCACCCGCGGCACCGGGTCCGGGTGGACCACCTGGGGAGGCGACGCGGGCCGCCGACGACG
>NZ_KB912693.1:3993-6426 GCF_000383795.1 Saccharomonospora saliphila YIM 90502 | reverse complement strand
CGGGCTCCCGTCCGGGGTGCCCGGGCCGGAACCGCCGTGCCCGCCGGAAACGGTCAGGGGCGGCCAAAACCGGCCTCCGTCAGCACCCGCTCCCCCTCGGGACCGAGCAGGAGGTCCCGGAACGCGCGCGCCGCCTCCGGCTCGGCGGCGTCGGCGGTGACCGCCACGGGATAGCGGTTGGGTCGCGCCCGCGCCTCGGGCAGCGGCACCCGGTCCACCTCCTCGGACGAGGCCACATCGGTTTCGTAGACGACCCCCGCGTCGGCGGAGCCGACCTCCACCTTCGTGAGCACCGCCCGCACGTCGCCCTCCTCGCTCGCGGGCCGCGGCGTGAGGCCGGTGACACGCTCCAGCCGCTCCGTGGCCGCGCCGCACGGCACGGTGGGCGCGCACACCACCACGGTCAGGCCGGGCCGGGTGAGGTCGGCGAATCCCGTGATCCCGCGCGGGTTGCCGGGTGCCACCGCGAGCGCGAGCGTGTTGGTGGCGAAGACCTCGGGCGGGCCCGCGAGCAGGCCCTCGTCGGTGAGTTCGCGCAGGGTGCGCTGGTCGGCGGAGGCGATGAGGTCGGCGGGGGCACCCTCGGCGACCTGCCGCGCGAGCGTGGCCGAACCCGCCGTGTTGAGCCGGACGTCCACCTCGGGGTGAGCGTCCTCGAAACGCCGTTCGAGCACGGCGAACACGTCGGTCAGCGACGCGGCGGCGAACACCGTCACGGTCTTCTCCCGACCCGTGCCCGTGCCGCACGCCGTGACCAGCGCGGCGACCAGCACGAGCGCCAGCGCGAGCGGCCCGGCCACCCGGGGACTCACGAACGGCCGCCCGGGGTTTCCACGACGACCTGCGTCGCCTTGACCACGGCCACGGCGAGCACCCCCGGTTCGAGGCCCAGTTCCCGGACCGCCTCCGTGCTCATCAGCGACACGATCCGGTTGGGCCCGCACTGCAACTCCACCTTCGCCATGACGGTGTCGGCGACGACGTCGGTGACCAGGCCGACGAAACGGTTGCGCGCCGAACGCGCCACTCCCGTGGGGTCCGCGGGGGTGCCCGCGTCCCGGCGGGCGAAGGCCGCCAGCTCGGCTCCGTCGACGACCATGCGGCCGGCGGAGTCCTCGGTGCAGGGCAACTGCTCCGCCCGCACCCACCGGCGCACCGTGTCGTCGCTGACATCGAGCAGGCGCGCCGCCTCGGAAAGCCGGAACTGCGGCATGAGAATGAGAATATCTCCGCACATGCGGAACGCGCCAGAGCCGCGGACGTCCGTGGCGCGATGGAACTCACAGTCCGCCCCGTTCGCGCACTAGGCTGGGAGGGGTGACGGGAGTAGATCTCGGCATCCCCAGGGTGCCCGGTACGCGCACGGCGCCGGACCAGCCGCGCCCGGACGATCCCGCGCTGATCGACAGCTTCGGGCGGGTGGCCACCGACCTGCGCGTGTCGCTGACCGACAAGTGCAATCTCCGGTGTACGTACTGCATGCCCGCCGAGGGTCTCGACTGGATGCCCGGCGAGGATGTCCTCACCGACGACGAGCTGATCCGGCTGATGGACATCGCCGTCCGGCTGCTCGGCGTGACCGACATCCGGCTCACCGGCGGCGAGCCGCTGCTGCGCCCACGTCTTGAGGACCTCGTGGCCCGGATCACGTCCCTGCGACCACGGCCACGGCTGTCCATGACCACCAACGGCATCGGACTGGCGCGGCGCGCCCCGGCGTTCGCCGAGGCCGGGCTCGACCGGATCAACGTGTCCCTCGATTCGGTGAATCCCGAGACGTTCGCGCGAATCACCCGGCGCGACCGGCTGAGCCACGTGCTCGCCGCGCTGGCCGCCGCACACGAGGCGGGCCTCACCCCCGTCAAGATCAACGCTGTGCTGCTGCGGGGCATCAACGACCACGAGGCCACCGACCTGCTGCGGTTCGCCCTGGAGAACGACTACCACCTGCGGTTCATCGAGCAGATGCCCCTGGACGCCCAGCACGGCTGGAACCGCGCCGAGATGATCACCGCGGACGAGATACTCGACCTGCTCGGAGCCGAGTTCACGCTCACCCCGAGCCCCGTCGAGCGGGGCGGCGCTCCCGCCGAACGCTGGCTCGTCGACGGCGGACCGCACGAGGTGGGCGTCATCCCGTCGGTCACGCGGCCGTTCTGCGCCGCGTGCGAGCGCACACGCCTCACCGCCGACGGCGCGATCCGGTCGTGCCTGTTCAGCACGACCGAGACCGATGTGCGCGGGCTTCTGCGCCGGGGCGCCGACGACGAGGAGATCGCCGACACGTGGCGGGACGCGATGTGGGGCAAGCTCGCCGGGCACGAGATCAACGAGGCGGGCTTCGCGCAGCCGATCCGGCCGATGAGCGCGATCGGCGGTTGAGCCCGGTGCCCGCACCCGAGCCGACCGCGCCGCGGCCGGTCCCGCCCGGAC
>NZ_KB912693.1:0-3893 GCF_000383795.1 Saccharomonospora saliphila YIM 90502 | reverse complement strand
ACTGGTGCGGTGGCGGCGGCGTGGGCCGGGGCTGTCCACCCGCGCCCTCCTGGGACCGCGTGGGCGGCGGTGCGGGTCGCACCCGCCGCGCCAGTTCGGTCACCTGCGACACGCTGCTGAGGTCGAACCGGTGCGGGTGGTCGAACTCCTCCCTACCGGTTCCGGCGTTCAGCGTCTCCCATTCGTCCGCCTCAGTCACGCGCGCCGCCCTGGAGCCGCGCGCGGAGTTCCGGAGTGAGCTGCTGGCCGACCCGGTCGACCAGCAGCGTCATCTCGTAGGCCACGGTGCCGATGTCGGCGGTCGGCGCGGCCAGCACGGCCAGGCACGAGCCGTCGCTGATGGACATCAGGAACAGGTAACCCTTCTCCATCTCGACGACGGTCTGGGTGACCTCGCCGCCCTCGAAGCACCGCGCGGCACCGTGGGTCAGCGACACCAGGCCGGACGCCACGGCGGAGAGCTGCTCGGCGCGGTCCTGCGGCAGGCCCTGCGAACTCGACAGCAGCAGTCCGTCCGCGGAGACGACCACGGCGTGGGCGGCACCGGGGACCCGGCGCACGAAGTCGGTGATCAGCCAGCCGAAATCACCCCGCTGGGCCGAAGTCGTCACTGTGCCTCCTCACCTGCCGAACCTGCCGCGGCAAGACTATTAGCCCGGTCAAACCCATCGATACGGCGATCACGCCGTCCGGCGAAGACCACGCGGCCGGACGGTGGCGGTCACCTGGCGCCGAGAGAATACGTGACCGGACTCACCCCGCGTGGAGGGCCGAGTCGTGGGCGATGGCGTGTCGTACGATCGAGATGAGGACCTGCTTGGTGGCCTCCCGGTCCCGGGCGTCGCAGGCCATGATCGGCACCGACGGCGAGATCGTCAGTGCGTGCCGCACGTCCTCGATCTGGTGGTGCAGCAGCCGGTCGAAGCAGTTGATCGCCACGATGTAGGGCAGCTTGCGGTTCTCGAAGAAGTCGATCGACGGGAAGGCGTCGGCGAGCCGCCGGGTGTCGACGAGCACCACGGCCCCGATCGCCCCGTGGGCGAGGTCGTCCCACATGAACCAGAAGCGGTGCTGACCCGGCGTGCCGAAGAGATAGAGGATCAGATCCGAGTCCAGCGTGATCCTGCCGAAGTCCATCGCCACCGTGGTGGTCATCTTGTTCGGCGTCTGCGACAGGTCGTCGACGGAGACGCTGGCCTCCGTCATCGACGCTTCCGTCGTCAACGGATCGATTTCGGACACGGCTCCGACGAGCGTCGTCTTGCCCACTCCGAACCCTCCGGCGACGACGATCTTCGCCGACTGGGTCGGGCCGGCCCCCGCGCCAGTGGCGGGCGGGTCAAATTCTCCGAAGCCCACTGAGCACCCTTTCCATGAACTCGATACTGGGCCGGTCTCCCACCATGGAGGACGCGGAGTGCACGAGCACCAGCCCGAGACCGGCAACATCACCAACGAGAACCCGCACGACACCGAGGGGCATCCCCAACAGGGCGGCGACCTCGGCGACGGACCGGGTGTCCAGGCACAGCCCGCAGATGGACCGGTGTTCCGGCACCCGCACCCGTTCAAGCCGCCTGCCCCGCTCACTGGTGGAGATCAGTGCCTCGATCGCCAGGTCGTAATCCGGTTTGGTCCTACCGCGCGTGCGGAAGTACGGCCGAACCAATCCGGAACCCTCGTCCTCGACCGGCTCGTCGTCACCGGGCCGCCCCGGCGCCGCGGCCGGGGCGAACTCGCCGGACGGCGGACCGTAGTCCCGCGAGGGTGAACCATGATCCCATGAAGGAGGTCCGAGGTCACCGGAGGGCGGCCCGTAGTCCCGCGACGGCGGCCCGTACTCCCGCGAGGGTGGGCCGTAGTCCCGGGACGGCGGACCGTAGTCCCACGACGGAGGGCCGTAGTCGCGGGACGGCGGACCATAGTCGTGCGAGGACGGCCCTCCGTCGAACCGGCCACGGCCGGAGGCCGGGTACCCCTCCAACTGCTCCCCGGGCCGCCGCACGCCACCACCGCCCATGCCGTACAGCTCCGCGCCCGGGCCGCTGAACAGCGTCTGACCGTGGTCGCCGAGGTCGGAGTCCGAGGGCCCCGGCGAGTCGAGCCCCCCGGATCGCAACCACTCCCCCGTGTCCAACTCGGAGGGCCGGGCGTCGGCCCAACCACCACGCCAGCCCCGGTCCGCCCTGTCGTAGGGCTCGCCGTCCGCCCCGCCCGATCGGCGCCCGGCCGCGCGGCCCTGGTCGAGCCGTCGATCACCTCGTGCGTGCCCGGAATTCACGGCGGTCTCCTCAGTGTGTTCTCACCGATGTGCGATAGGTCGCCGAAGCGGACCGCGGTCGTTCCCGGGGTGCCGGGACGGTCCCGCGTCGTCCGGCCGGGTCAGCCCCGGGTGCTGCCCTGCAACTGCGCCCGCAGTTCCGGCGTCATCTGCTGGCCCACCCGGTCGACCAGCAACGTCATCTCGTACACGACCAGCCCGATGTCGCTGTCCGGCGAACCGAGCACCGCGAGGCACGAGCCGTCGGAGACCGACATGAGGAACAGGAAACCGTTGGCCATCTCGACCACGGTCTGCGCCACCGTTCCGCCCTCGAACACCTGCGCCGCGCCGCGGGCGAGGCTCGTCAGCCCGGACGCCACCGCCGCGAGCTGGTCGGCCCTGTCCTTCGGCAGCCCGCGTGAGGCCGCGAGCAGCAGCCCGTCCGCCGAGACCACGACCGCGTGCGCCGCGCCGGGGACCCGGTGCACGAAGTCCGTGATGAGCCACGCGAAGCTGCCCTGCTGCGCGGAGTTGCCCTGTTTCGGCGCACCCGGCTGCGCTGAACCCGCCCGTGTCAACTCTTACTCCTTCGCCCCGTTGGAACGGGGGGTCGCCCCCGTATCGTCGAACTGCTCGCTTCGGGTCTGCGGCTCCCCGAGCGCGTGCCGACCGCTCTGGTAGCCGCGTTGGAAGCTCTTCATTCTGTTGCGCGCCGCTTCGGCCGACCGGGCGATCGCGCCCTGTCCCGGCTCGCCCGCGGTGGTGTCGGTGAACCCGGCACCCCGGCTCGGCCCGGGATTCGGGGTCGGAGCCGGACTCGCGGCGGCGCCGGGACCACCCACCGAACCCGGCACCAGGTAGGCGTTCGGCACTCGCTTGGGCAGACCCGCCGAGGTGATCTCCTCGTTCTTGTCCTCAAGCAGGGCGTGGGCCGCCTCCCAGCCGGTGTCCGAGACGCTGCGCCACTCCCTCTCGGCGGCGCCACCGGCCTCGTCGTGGCCGGGGGTGTTGTCGTAGTCGCTCATCGCCGTGCCCGTCGCGTCGCCGTCGACGCCGTCCGCTCCCCGCGCGGCGGCGCCGGAATCCTGCCCTGTCGCGGTTCCGGCGTCGGCGGGTGCGGCGTCGGCACCGGTGTCGTCGTGCTCCGGCTCGAACGCGGCCTCTTCGCTGAACCAGCGCGAGAGCACGGACTGGTAGATCGGCAATCTCCTGGTGGGTACATCGTCCTCCAGCGCGCTCCCGCCATCGCCGGACGAGGTGGCCTCGGGCTCCTCCTCCGAGGCGCCCGGGACCGAACGCGGCTCGCGCCTCGGCAGCGCCGGGATGCCGTCGGCACCTCCGTCCATGTCGCCGTCGGGCGACTCGACAGGCCACTGGGGCTCCGCGGGATCGGGCCGCGGCCCCGCCCCGACCGGCCGCACGAGTTCGGTCGCGGGATCGGGTTCCGGATCGTCGGTGGCGGGACTGACGAACGGTCCCGCGGCGCGGTTGGCGCCTCCGACCAGGTCGTCGAGGCTGATGGGCTGGTCGAGCGGGCGCAGGCCGTCCTCGTCGCCCTCTCCCGGCGTGGGTGGCTCCGGCGCGCTCGGCGGCCCGGCCGGGGAACGGCCATTGCGCCCGCCACCGTGCT
>NZ_KB912692.1:19253-21060 GCF_000383795.1 Saccharomonospora saliphila YIM 90502 | reverse complement strand
CGGCCGACGCGTCCTGTCCCCGCCGGGGAGCGCGCCGGGACGTGCCCGTCCCGTCGTAGCCGCCGGGATCGACGTCGCCGGTGTCGTCGTCGAGGTCGTCGCCGTCGCTGTCGGCGGCGAGGCCGCGTTCGACCTCGCCGGGGTCCGCGCCGAGCCCCTCCGCCCGCAGATCGGCCACGATCCGCTCGAAGGTGGCGTCCACGTCCTCCGGTCCGTCCGCGCCTGACCTTGCGCTCATCGGGCACCAACCTGTCTGACCGATTGCACGAACCGCACGCCGCGCCCGGATGGCACCGGTGCGCCGTGGTGCGGGATTGCCCCGGGACGGCCGTGCTCACGCACGATCCCGGTACGGTCGCGGGCGCGCACGGTCTCCGCGGGCACCGGGCGGGCCGGTACCACCCCGGCGCCGTCCGAGCCGGTGTGGGAGAACGGTTCAGCACCGGAGAGCACACGCATGCCCGGCCGTCCTTCCGTCGAGCTTGGTGCCCCCATCGTCGCACGGACTCCCGCCCGCGCGGGACAGTACGAGCGCACGGCCGAAGCCCGCGATGTGACGTCGGTCGCGGCGCCGGTGCGCGGGTGGCGCTTCGGTTGTGCCGGTTCGTGCCCGGTTCGTAGGCTGAGGGGTCGGCGGTGTACCCGGTCCGGGTCGCGCGTGCCGCCGGTCCACACGTGTCGAGGAGGGACTACCGCAGTGCTGTATTGGTTCATGAAGTACGTGCTGCCGGGTCCCGTGTTGCGCCTGTTGTGGCCCGCCGAGGTCACGGGTGTGGAGAACATCCCCACCGACCGCGGAGTCATTCTGGCGGGCAACCACCTGGCGGTGGCCGACTCGTTCTTCATGCCGCTGCATGTCCCTGGCCGGGTGACCTTCCCCGCGAAACAGGAGTACTTCACCGAGAAGGGCCTCAAGGGCAGGCTCAAGAAGTGGTTCTTCACCGGGGTGGGGCAGTTCCCCATCGACCGGTCCAGCGGGTCGGCGGCCCAGGCCGCTATCGACACCGCGGTCCGGTTGGTCCGGGAAGGCAGGTTGCTCGGCATCTACCCCGAGGGCACGCGCTCGCCCGACGGCAGGTTGTACAAGGGCAAGACCGGGGTGGCCCGGATCGCGCTGGAGTCCGGCGCGCCCGTCGTGCCCGTCGCGATGGTCGGCACCGAGCACGTCAACCCCATCGGGTCCCGGCTGTGGCGTCCCCGCCGGATCGCGATCCACTTCGGCGAGCCGCTGGACTTCTCCCGGTACGAAGGGCTCTCCGGCGACCGCTTCGTCGAGCGGTCGATCACCGACGAGATCATGTACGCGCTGATGGAGCTGTCCGGCCAGGAGTACGTCGACATCTACGCCGCCAAGGCCAAGGAACTCCAATCCGCCGAGGAGGCCGGGGTGCGCGCGGCGGTGCCCGCGCAGACCGACGTGCGGGAGGTGACCCGGCTCCCGGAGTCGAAGGCGGGCTGACCGGGCGCGCGAGGACGTCGAGTACCGTGCCCGAGTGCGGTTCTTCTACGACACCGAGTTCATCGAGGACGGCGTGACGATCGAGCTCGTCTCGATCGGTGTCGTGGACGAGTCGGGCCGCGAGTTCTACGCCGTGTCCACGGAGTTCGACCCGGGGCGTGCGGGGCCGTGGGTGCGCGAGCACGTGCTGACCAAGCTGCCGCCGCCGGGCGACCCGGCCTGGCGCAGCCGCGGCCGCATCCGCGACGACCTGCTGGACTTCTTCGGCACCCCGGACGGCGGGATCGAGCTGTGGGCGTGGATCGCCGCCTACGACCACGTGGCGCTCGCGCAGCTGTGGGGCGCGAT
>NZ_KB912692.1:13300-19153 GCF_000383795.1 Saccharomonospora saliphila YIM 90502 | reverse complement strand
CAGGCGCAGGCCGGTCGTCATCGCGCGGGCCCAGAGCCGGGGCGGCAGTCCCCTCGGCGGCCGCAGCCGCAGGCCGCGCTGCACGGCGATCGACTGGCTCTCGGTGTACTTCAGCAGCCCTTCGGCGCCGTTGCGCCTGCCGACGCCGGAGTCCTTCATGCCGCCCATCGGAACGCCGACGGTGCCGAAGGTGGCGGCGTAGCCCTCGTTGACGTTGACCGTGCCCGCCTTGAGGCGTGCGGCCACCCGGGCGGCCTCGCGCGTGTCACGGGACCACACGCTCGCGTTCAGCCCGTACGGGGTGTCGTTGGCCCGGGCGACGGCCTCGTCGGTGTCGGCGACGCCGTAGACCGAGACCAGCGGGCCGAAGGTCTCGTCGGCGAACGCCTTCGCCCTCTCGTCGACGTCGGTGAGGATCGTGGGTTCGAAGAACAGCGGTCCGAGGTCGGCCCGGGCGTGTCCGCCGGTGACCACCGTGGCGCCTGCCGCCCGTGCGTCGGCCACGTGTTCGGTGACGGCCGCGAGCTGGTCCGGTGTGGTCAGCGAACCGACGTCGGCGCGGTAGTCGAGCGCGCCGCCGAGGGTCAGGGCCCGGGTGCGGGCGGCGAAGGCGGCGAGGAAGTCGGCGCGGATGCTCTCGTGCACGTAGATCCGCTCCACCGACACGCAGAGTTGTCCGGCGGAGGAGAAGCACGCCGTCACCGCGCCTGCCGCCGCCGCGTCCACGTCGGCGTCGGGCAGCACGATCATGGGGTTCTTGCCACCGAGTTCGAGGGAGTAGCCGGTCAGCCGTCCGGCGATCTTCCCGGCGAGCGTCTTGCCCGTCGGGGTGGAGCCGGTGAAGCACACGTAGTCCGACTCCTCCACCAGCGCGTCGCCGATCGCCGAGCCCCGGCCGAGCACGATGTGCCACGCCTCGACCGGCAGTCCCGCGCGCTCGGCCAGTTCGTGCAGCCACAGCGCCGACAGGGCGGTCTGGTTGTCCGGCTTCTGTACCACGGTGTTGCCCGCCACCAGCGCGGGCAGCACGTCCATCGCGGTCAGCGCGAGCGGGTAGTTCCAGGGCGAGATGACGCCGACGACACCCTTGGGGTGCCGGAGCTGGCTCGCCCGGGTGAGCAGGGGCAGGACCCCGGGCGCGCGCCGGGGCGCGAGCAGGCGGGCGGCGTGCCTGCCGTAGTGGGCGGCGACCAGCGCCGTCGCGCTGATCTCGTCGAAGGCGTCGATCCGGGACTTGCCCGACTCCACCTGCACCAGGTCAAGGCCCTCGTCCTGGTGGGCGAGGACGAGTTCGTGCAGGCGCAGCAGCACTTGCTGTCGCTCGGCGACCGGGCGCCGGGCCCACGCCTCCTGCGCCCGGCGGGCCCTGCCGAACACCGACCGGGTGTGCTCGTCGGTGCCCTGGGGGACCACGGCGCTGGTCAGCCCGGTGAACGGCGCCGTCACGGTCGCCGAGCTGGCGTCCGCGCCGGTGGTCACCCGGGCGAGCAGGGCCTGGGCCCGGGCCGGCGAGGGTGCTCCCGGCACCCCGCCGAGGGTGTCCGGGCGATCGTCGGGCCGCGCGGCGTGTGCCGCCGCCTCCCGAGTCGTGCGGGTCATGGCGCCTCCACCAAGTGTTACTCGCGAGTAGTCCGGTCCGGCTCCGGAGCATACCGCCGGTACGGCGTGGTGAAACCCTCCGGCGCGCGCCGCGTCAGGTGTGCAGTGACCGCGCGATCCGCTTCCACTCGTCCAGCAGGTCCGCCCGGCGTCGCGGGTCACCCCCGAGCTCGGCGTCGAGCGCGAGCCCGCGGGTGAGGTTGACCGTCAGCCAGTACAGCGTCTCCAGCCGGTGCCGCGGCATCTCGGGCACCAGTGTGGCGATGCGGTCCAGCGTGGACCGGCCGAGGGCACGGTCGACCGGCCGCATGGTCTCGCGCAGCTCGGGATCGGTGCGTGCGGCGGTCCACAGCTCCAGTGCCGCGCTGGCGAGCGTGCCGGAGAACGATTCCCACAGCAGGTCGATCAGCGCCGCGACCCGGTCGGGGCCGTCCGGCAGCCGGTCCGGTACGGGCATGTGCCGCTCGGCGATGCGGGTGGTCAGGTGTTCCACCGCCGCCGCCATCAGTTCCGCCTTGTCGGTGAAGTGATGTTGCGCGGCGCCCTTGGAGACTCCGGCGCGCGCGCAGATCTCCTGCATCGACGACCGGGCGTACCCGCGTTCGACCAGGCTGTCGATGGTCGCGTCGAGCAGTGCGGCGCGCGTGCGGGCCGTGCGTTCGGCCTGCGTGCGGTGCCTGCGTTCCGGCGTGGTCACGGCTGTCGGGCTCACCCCGTTCGGTCGGCGCCCGGACACCGGGGGCGCGCGTCCTTTACCGGCCGTCCGGGTGGAGGTACATTCCGATGAGAACTTACCTTCCGTCCGTAATGTTTTCCAGTCGCCCGCGACCCGGAGGAGTACCGTGCCGCTGCCCACCCAGCGAAGCCCGTGGATGACCGAGGATCTGGACGCACTGCGCGACCTCGCCAGGACCTTCTGCCGCAACGAGCTCACCCCGCACCAGCAACGCTGGGCCGAGGCCAAGCGGATCGACCGTGAGCTGTGGACCAAGGCAGGAGACGTGGGCCTGCTCGGGCTCTCGGTGCCCGAGGAGTACGGCGGGGGCGGGGGCACGTTCGCCCACGAGGCGGTGCTGTACGAGGAACAGGCCCGCAGCGGCGACAGCGCGTGGGGCGTCACCGTGCACAGCGGCATCGTGGCGCACTACCTGCTCGCCTACGCCTCCGAGGAGCAGAAGCGGCGCTGGCTGCCGAAGCTGGTCAGCGGCGAGTTCGTCGGCGCCATCGCGATGACCGAGCCCGGCACCGGTTCCGACCTGCAGAGCATCGCGACCCGCGCGGTGCGCGACGGCGACGACTACGTCATCGACGGAGCCAAGACCTTCATCACCAACGGCGCGCTGGCCGACCTCGTCGTGGTCGCGGTCAAGACCGACCCGGACGCGGGAGCCCAGGGTGTCTCGCTGATCGTGGTGGAGACCTCGACACCGGGTTTCCGGCGTGGCCGCACACTGGACAAGGTCGGCATGCACGGGCAGGACACGGCCGAGCTGTTCTTCGACGGAGTGCGGGTGCCCGCCGACAACCTGCTCGGCGAGCAGGAGGGCCTCGGTTTCGTGCAGCTCATGCAGCAGCTTCCGCAGGAACGGCTCATCATCGCCGTGACCGCCGTCGCGGGCATGGAAAGCGCCATCGAGCAGACGCTGGACTACACCAAGGAGCGCACCGCGTTCGGACGCCCGATCTTCGGCTTCCAGAACACCCGGTACAAGCTCGCCGAGGCCGCTACCGAAGCCGCCGTCGCGCGGGCGTTCCTCGACCGGTGCATCGAGCGGCACCTGCGGGGCGAGCTGGACGTGCAGGGTGCGGCGATGGCCAAGCTGTGGACGACCGAGCGGGTCAACAAGGTCGTCGACGAGTGCCTGCAACTGTTCGGCGGCTACGGCTACATGACCGAGTACCCGATCGCGCGCGCGTGGGCCGACGTGCGGGTCTCGCGCATCTTCGGCGGGACCAACGAGATCATGAAGGACATCATCTCCCGGGCTCTGTGAGGCGGGTACCCACGGACAGGAAGGGCTGGGCATGAACGCCGGACCGCTGCGCGGACTCCGCGTCGTCGAACTCGCGGGACTGGCGCCCGCGCCGTTCGCCTGCACGCTGCTGGCCGACCTCGGCGCGGAGGTGGTGCGGGTCGACCGCGCCGCTCCCGCCGCCGACGTGCTCGGCGTCGAGAACGACCCGCTGCTGCGCTCGCGCCGGACCATCGGCGTCGACACCAAGAGCGCCGACGGCGTCGAGCTGGTGCTGCGCCTGTGTGAGCGCGCGGACGTGCTCGTCGAGGGCTTCCGCCCGGGCGCGGCCGAGCGCATGGGACTCGGCCCGGAGCAGGTGTGCGCCCGTAATCCGCGGCTGGTCTACGGCCGCATCACCGGCTGGGGCCAGACCGGGCCGCTGGCGCACTCCGCCGGGCACGACATCAACTACATCGGCCTCTCCGGGGCGCTGCATCCGATCGGCCGGACGGGCGAACGGCCGGTCCCGCCGGTGAACTTCCTCGGCGACTTCGGCGGTGGCGGAATGTACCTGGCCATGGGCGTGCTCGCCGCGCTGTTCGAGCGGGGCACCTCCGGCCGCGGCCAGGTCGTGGACGCCTCCATGGTGGAAGGCTCGGCACTGTTGACCACCCACCTGTTCGGGCTCCGCGCGAGCGGGCTGTGGAACGGCGACCGGGGCGAGAACGTCCTGGACGGCGGTGCCCCGTTCTACGACACCTACACCACCGCCGACGGCCGTCACGTCGCCGTGGGCGCGATCGAAGGGCGGTTCTGGACCGCGCTGGTCGAGGTGCTCGACCTCGACCCCGAGCGGCTGCCCGTCCACATCGACGCGCGGGAGTGGCCCCGGCTGCGGGAGATCCTCGCCGAGGCGATCGGCAGGCACACCCGTGACGAGCTGATGGCCAAGGCGGAGGGCACCGACGCGTGCCTGACTCCCGTGCTGGCGCCGTGGGAGGCGCCCCAGCACCCGCACAACGCCGCGCGCGGCACGTTCGTCGACGTCGGGGGTATGACCCAGCCCGCGCCGGGCCCGAAGTTCGACCGCACGCCCGCACCGGACCCGCGCCCACCGCACGAGAAGGGGTCCGACACCACGGAGGTGCTCACCGAACTGGGCGTCGATCCCGCCGAGATCGACCGTCTCCGCGCGGCGGGCACCATCGCCTGAAGACGCGCTCGGCACAGGGTGTTGCGCACGGACACCTTCGCGTGATTGCCTGTCGCGGTACGCGGCGCTGGGGCATGATGAGTGCGGGCGGAAGTCGAGTCGTCACGAACGCCGCCCGACAATGCGTCGTGACGCCGGGCAGGAATCGGGTGGAGTTATGTCGCCGGGTCTGAAGAAGTTCCTCATTTTTGGCGCCGTCGCGCTCGTCTTATTCCTGCTGATCTCCCGGCCGACCGAGTCTGCCGACGCGGTGCGCTCGGCGCTCGGCTGGCTCAAGGACGGTGCCGAGGCCATCGTGACCTTCTTCCAGAGCCTGTTCGCCTGACACTTCGATCGCAGGTCACCGGCACCCTGGACGGGGTGCCGGGTCTTGTGCTGCGCCCTGGGGAGGGCCTCGTCCGGCCTGGGCACCGAGCGTAGTCGATCACTTTCGGACGTTCCGTTTCGCTCCGACAAACGGGTGGATTCAGGTCCTGAACCCACTGGTCGACGAAATTGACCCCTTGTCACCTCTTCCGAATCTCGGGCCGGTTCTCCTACGGTGCTCACATTGCGTGATCGAGCGGTGCACCGACATTTCCGCTCCCACCTCGAACAACGTTGCTCGACCAGTCTTCGACCCCAGGCAGTGCGGTGCAGAAGGAGGCAGGCGAATGCGAGATTCCGGAGTTGACGCGGTGATCCGGCAGTGGGCGGCCGAGCGTGAGCAGACCGCCGAGGACCGGGAGGTGAGCCGGATCGCGACCGAGTGGCTCGCCGAAGCCGGGTCCGCCGCCTCGCCCGGGATCCCCGCTCAGCGCAGGGACAGGGACGGCGCGACGTGGGCGCCGGTCGATCTCACCGACCCGGACTACCTCACGGCGATGCGGGAACGGCTGCCGGACGCGCCCGACGAGCTGCTCAGCGCGGCCGCCGGGTGGTGGCAGATGATCGGCGACGTGGACGAGGCGAAGGCGTGGTGGGACGCGGGTATCAGCCCGCTCGACCAGCGCGCGCTCGACTACCGCGCGGCGGGCCTGACTCCGGCCGACCTCGGCAGGCGGCTCGGCCCGCTGACCGTGCTCGAGCACCTGCGCCGAGGCAGCG
>NZ_KB912692.1:11277-13200 GCF_000383795.1 Saccharomonospora saliphila YIM 90502 | reverse complement strand
GACCGCGCGTCGGAGGCGGGCGCGCGCATTTCCGCGCCCCGGGAGGCGGTGCGTGACCGGCTCGGCGGGTTGCCCGGGTTGCGGGAGGAGATCCTGTCGGGACAGACCGGTCCGGTCGAGGCGGTCACGGCCTACACCGGACTCACCCGGGCGCTGCTGGACCTGCACACCGCCGTCGCCGCCGGGATCGGGGCCGAGGAGTTCGGCGCCACCGCCGACGCGGTGCACGACCTGCTCGTGGCGCGGGACGAGGTGGGTGTGCACCAGGCGCTCATCGGCCACGGCATCGCGCTCGGGCTCGCGCCCAGCGACTACAACGACATCCGCAACGCCGAGGTGCGTCGCGCGGACCGTGTCGCCGAGTTCACCGCGACCGCGACCGCGTCCCAGCGCGCGTTGTTCGACAGCACGGTGCGGGGCCCGGAGTTCGACGAGTACCTGCGTGTTGTCGACGCTGTGCTCGCCGGTGAGGACGCCGAGCGGGACGTGTTCGGCTCACTCACCCCAGCGCAGTGGTCCGCCACCGCCGAGGCGGTCTCCGGCGCGGTGGGGCAGGTCGCCGGTGCGCTCGGCGGGCAGGTCACCGACCGGGCGCACGCGGAGGCCGAGAGCGCCACCACCGCCGCCGTCGTGCTCGCCGCGGTACTCGCCGCCGCGCTCGTCCTGACGGCCGTGGTGGTCTTCGCGATCACGCGGCAGCTGCTGCGGTCACTGCGCGTGCTGCGGGGCAGCGCCCTCGACGTCGCCCACAGTGATCTTCCCGAGGCGGTGCGCCGTATCCAGGACGGCGACGCGGTCGAGGGCGAGATCACCCCTGTTCCCGTGCACACCCGCGACGAAGTGGGGCAGGTGGCCCGGGCCTTCGACGCGGTGCACGAGGAGGCGCTGCGGCTGGCCTCCGAGCAGGCGGGGTTGCGCACCGGCTACGCGGGCATGTTCGTGAACCTGTCGCGCCGCAGCCAGAGCCTCGTGCAGCGCCAGCTTCAGTTGATCGAGCGTCTTGAGCGCGACGAGGAGGACGCCGACCAGTTGGCGACGCTGTTCCAGCTGGATCACCTGGCGACCCGCATGCGGCGCAACAACGAGAACCTGATGGTGCTGTCCGGCGCCGAGCCCGGCCGCAGGTCCGGACAGCCGGTGAGCGTGACGGACGTGCTGCGCGCCGCCGTGTCCGAGATCGAGCAGTACCAGCGTGTGCGCGTCCGCACGTCCCCGGCGCTCGGCGTCGTCGGCTACGCCGCCGGGGACCTCATCCGGCTCGTCGCCGAGCTTCTCGACAACGCGACCGCGTTCTCGGCGCCGGAGACCACGGTGACCGTGGTCAGTGCCGCGCGGGACGACGGCGGCCTCACCGTCGAAATCCTCGACGAGGGCATCGGCATGAACGAGGCCGAGGTCCTCGAGGCCAACGAGCGGATCGGTGAGGCGGGCACCGCGGACATGACGACCTCCCGCCGCATGGGGCTCTTCGTCGTCGGGCGCCTGGCCACCCGGCACGGCTTCGGGGTCACGCTGCACGGCGGCAAGGACATCGTCGGCGTCCGGGCGACGGTGACCGTCCCGGCCGAGACGGTCACCGAGCACACGGGACGGCCGGAACCGGAGCGTCCGGCGCCGGGGTCCGGCGCCGGGAAGGACCTCCCGGATGCCGGATCCGCCGCCGCGAACGGGCAGTCCGTACGGTCGTCGCTCACACCCGATGGCGCGCCGTTGCCCCGGCGTACTCCCGCGGGGGAGGAGCCGGAGGAACGCACGGAGGAGCGGCACGCGGTGCCCGAACCCACCGACAGCGAGATGTCCGGCACCGCGTTGTTCACCCCGCTGGATCGGGAGGAGACGCGCGAACCGGGACACGCCGCCTCGCCGGGTCCGCATGCGCCGGGCGGCCGGGCCGCGCCCGGACGGCGCTTTCCGGCCGTTCCG
>NZ_KB912692.1:9470-11177 GCF_000383795.1 Saccharomonospora saliphila YIM 90502 | reverse complement strand
GAGACGTTGCGCGAGACGGTCGCCGGCGCGTCCGAGGACGCGGCCGGGCCGGACGGTGCCGCCTCGCGGGCACGAGTGGTACCCACCGACGTCACCGACCCCGACGCCGTGGCCGCGTTGTTCGACGCGGCGCGCGACACCTGGGGCCGGGTGGACGTCCTGGTCAACAACGCGGGCTCGTTCGGCCCGTCCGGTGCGGTGGACACCGTCTCGGTGGACGACTGGCGGGAGACCGTTGAGGTCAACCTCACCGGCATGTTCCTGTGCGCGCGGCAGGCCGTGCGGCTGATGAAGGAGCAGAGCCCGCGCGGCGGGCGGATCATCAACAACGGCTCGATCTCGGCGCACGTGCCGCGACCGGAGAGCGTCGCCTACACCGCCACCAAGCATGCCGTGACCGGGCTGACCCGCTCGATCGCGCTGGACGGCCGCGCGCACGGCATCTCCTGCGGACAGATCGACATCGGCAACGCGGCCACCGAGATGACCGAGGGGTTCGCTCAGGGCGCCAAGCAGGCCGACGGCGGTGTCCGGCCCGAGGCCACGTTCGACGCCGTGCACGTGGCCGACGCCGTGCTCTACATGGCCGGGCTGCCTCTCGAGGCCACCGTGCACTCGCTCACGGTGGCGGCCACCACCATGCCCTACGTGGGACGGGGCTGAACCGGTCGGCTCAGGTCGGGGCGAGCGCGGACTCGTCGTACCGGCAGGCGGCGTTCCACAGCAGGAACGAGTCGATGCCGTTGTCCTCGGCCGCCTCGATCTGAGCCCGGATCTCGTCGGCGCCGTAGGAGACCCCGAGGCTGAACGCCTGGAGCCACGGGATGACCTTGGTGCGGCCGTTTTCCCGCGACAGATCCACGAAGTCGGCAAGCGAACGCGCCGTGATGTCGTAGGGCTGCCGTTCCGGATCGGACACTCCGTACTCGCCGGGGCCCCAGTGCGACGGATAGACCATCGGCGCGACGTAGTCGACGTGCTCCGACATCATCGGGATGTCCTGCGCGATCTGGGTGGGTCGGGTGGCGGCGATGCCGAACACCGACGCGCCCTGGAAGGCGCCGTGCCGGTGCACCACCGCGCGCGACTCGGCGAGGAAGTCGGCGATCGACCGTTCCGGGGAGGTGTCGAGACCCGGAAAGCGCATCCGGGACACGGCGCCGTCGGGCCTGCGGATGTAGTCGTAGAGAATGTCGTCGAAGCCGAGTTCGGCGGCCTCCTCGGCGAGGGCGATGTTGTAGGCACGCACGTCCGGGTCGGCGAAGTTGGTGAACGAGTAGTCGCCGTAGCCGCCCGACCACGGCGCCCCGCTCGCGGTCTGGACCAGCCGCTCGTGCCTGCCCTGTTCCCACGAGGCCTTGCCGAGGACGGGATCGCGGAACGCCACGAGCCTGCCCACCACGTGCACCCCCTCGGCGTGCAGCGTCTCCAGCGCCTCCCGGGGGTCGTAGTGCCCCGCGTTCGCACCGATCTCCTGGGCCAGCGGGACCTGGGAGGCGTAGCCGATCCGCCCGCTCTCGTCCTTGATGTCGAGCTGGATGGTGTCGATGCGGCCCTCGCGCACCATCTCCAGCACCGGCTCCCGCAGGCTGGCGCTGGCCCAGGCACTGGCGGAGAGGTGCACGGCCCGCATCCCCGGGTGGCGCAGCGCGACCGGCACCCGCTCGGTGGTCGCGTTGCCCGCGGCGTCCCGCGCGGTCACCGCGA
>NZ_KB912692.1:5716-9370 GCF_000383795.1 Saccharomonospora saliphila YIM 90502 | reverse complement strand
GCGGGCGTGGCCTTCGCCCTCGGCGCCGCAGCGGCGTGGGCGGGCTACATCGTGCTGGGCAAGCGAGTGGCCACCCGGGGCGCGGGCATCGACAGCCTCGCGATCGGCTTCGCCGCCGCCACGGTGCTGCTCTCGCCGCTGGCCCTGGGCACGACGGCCGTCTGGGGTCAACCCGACCTGCTGGGTTTCGCGGTCGGTGTCGGGCTGCTGTCGACGGTGGTGCCCTACGTCCTGGACCAGGTCGTGCTGCGCAGGCTGGGGCAGGCGCGGTTCGCGGTGCTGCTGGCGCTGCTGCCGGTCACCGCGGCCGTGGTGGGATTCCTCGTGTTGCGGCAGGTGCCCACTCCCGGGGAGGCCGTGGGCATCGTCGCCGTCGTCGTGGGCGTCGCGCTGCGATCGTCCTCGCGGCCCTGACACCCGCGGCGCGGCCAGGAGGCTGCCGACCACGCAGGGTCGTCGACCCGGTCGTCGACGACCCTGCGTGGTGGACAATCAGTCCAGGTAGTCGCGCAGCACCTGCGACCGCGACGGGTGCCGCAGCTTCGACATGGTCTTCGACTCGATCTGGCGGATCCGCTCCCGCGTCACGCCGTAGACCTGGCCGATCTCGTCGAGTGTGCGTGGCTGTCCGTCGGTGAGACCGAAGCGCAGCCGCACCACACCGGCCTCGCGCTCGGACAGCGTCTGCAGCACCGACTGCAGCTGGTCCTGCAGCAGCGTGAACGACACCGCGTCGACGGCCACCACGGCCTCGCTGTCCTCGATGAAGTCTCCGAGCTGCGAGTCGCCTTCGTCGCCGATCGTCTGGTCGAGCGAAATCTGCTCCCGGGCGTACTGCTGGATCTCCAGCACCTTCTCCGGGGAGATGTCCATCTCCTTGGCCAGCTCTTCCGGAGTGGGCTCCCGGCCCAGGTCCTGCAACAGCTCGCGCTGGATGCGGCCGAGCTTGTTGATCACCTCGACCATGTGCACCGGGATACGGATGGTGCGTGCCTGGTCGGCCATGGCCCGGGTGATGGCCTGGCGGATCCACCAGGTGGCGTAGGTGGAGAACTTGAAGCCCTTGGTGTAGTCGAACTTCTCCACCGCGCGGATCAGGCCGAGGTTGCCCTCCTGGATCAGGTCCAGGAACGCCATGCCACGCCCGGTGTAGCGCTTGGCCAGCGACACCACCAGGCGCAGGTTCGCCTCGAGCAGGTGGCTCTTCGCGCGCTCACCGTCGCGGATGATCCACTTGAGGTCGCGCCGCATCTGGGTGGTGAGCTTCTCGCCCTCCTCCTCGACCACGCGCATCCGCTCGGCGGCGTAGAGGCCCGCCTCGATGCGCTTGGCGAGCTCGACCTCCTCCTCGGCGTTGAGCAGCGCCACCTTGCCGATCTGCTTGAGGTAGGCCCGCACCGAGTCGGCCGAGGCGGTCAGCTCGGCGTCCTTGCGGGCCTGGCGCAGTGCCTCGGACTCCTCCTCGTCCCAGACGAAGTCCGGGTCGGGCGCGGCGGCGGCCGGACCGGAGGACTCCTCCGACTCCTCGCCCTCCTCGGTGACGGTGGCGTCGACGACGTCCACCTCGACCGCGTCCACGTCGAGATCCGACAGGTCGACATCCTCCAGGTCCGACGCGTCGAGGTCCTCGCCCAGCTCGGCGGGGGTCTTGGTCGCGCCCTTGGCCTTGCCCTGCTCGCTCTTGGCGCCCTTGCGGGCCCGCGCCGATTTCGCGGTGGTCTTCTTCGCGGCCGTCTTGCGACCCGACGACTTGGTCTCCGGTGCGGCCGTTCCGTTCGCGGCCGCCGTCTCCTCGTCGGCAGTCGCGTGCTCGGCGGCGCTCGTTGTCTTCGTCCCGCTTCGGGTTGCGGTCTTTGCGGCTGCCACGTACGCCCTTTCGCAGCGGTCGTCACGACGAACCGAGACGTTGGAATCCCGGCTGCCTCAAGTTCGGGGAACCTGCTCTGGCCTGCGGTTTCTCCTGCCGCAGCCGAGAGCCTTGTTCCATTGTAACGACGGTGGGCACCGGCGTCGCGCAGCGATCAACTCGTTCGCGCGTCGCCGGGTGCCCCGCGACCGGGGCCGCGCTCAGTGCGTGATGCCCTCCGCCGCGGCGGCGGCCGCGCCCACGATCCCCGCGTTGTTCAGCAACGATGCGGGAATGATCGGCGTTTCCACCGACAACAGGGGTACCCATTTCTCGGCCTTCTTGCTCACCCCGCCGCCCGCGATGTACAGATCCGGCCGGATGAGGCTGTCGAGCACGGTCAGGTAACGATCGACCCGCTTGGCCCACTCCGGATACGACAGGCCCTCGTTGTCCTTGGCCGAGGCCGCGGCCTTCTTCTCGGCGTCGTGCCCGTCGATCTCGATGTGCCCGAACTCGGTGTTCGGCACGAGCTTGCCGTCGAGGAACAGCGCGCTGCCGATGCCCGTGCCGAAGGTCAGCAGAGCGGTCACGCCCGTCCGTGCCACGGGGTCGCCGAACCGCATCTCCGCCATGCCCGCCGCGTCGGCGTCGTTGAGCATCGCCACGTTCTCCACGCTCACGCCGAGGCGCTCGGCGAACAGCGTGTCGGCGTCGCGGCCGATCCAGCTGTGGTCGATGTTGGCCGCCGTCCGGGCCACGCCCTTCTTCACGACGGCGGGCAGGGTGATGCCGACGGGTCCGTCCCACTCGAAGCGGCCCACCACCTCGGCGACGACGTCGGCGACCGCGTCCGGCGTCGCGGGGCGTGGCGTGTCGATGCGCACCCGGTCGCCGACCAGCGTGCCGTCGGTGAGATCGACCAGGGCGCCCTTGATGCCGCTGCCGCCGATGTCGATGCCGAAACCCCGGGTCGCCGTCATGGGCGTGGTCCCTTCCTTCTCGATTCAGAAACCGTCTCGCGAGACTCTAGCCGCGGATGTGGTCCCATGGTGGCGTGGGAGCTGTCGATTCCGGATACGCGGCCTTGGCCGCCACGGCCGAACGGGTGGCGCTCGACGCGGCCGACATGGTGCGGCAGGCGCGGGAATCCCTGCTCGCGGGCCACGGCGTCGCCGTGGACACCAAGAGCAGCCGCACCGATGTCGTCACCGCGGTGGACACCGAGTCGGAGCGGCTCGTGCGGTCGCGGCTGGCGGCGCTGCGCCCGGGCGAGCCCGTCCTGGGCGAGGAGGAGGGCGACGCCGGTCCACCCACCGAGGGGGCGGACGTGCGGTGGGTGGTGGACCCGATCGACGGCACGGTCAACTTCCTCTACGGGCTTCCCGGCTTCGCGGTGTCGGTGGCCGCGCAGATCGACGGCGTGTCCGTCGCGGGCGCGGTGGTGGAGCCGGTCTCGGGACGACGGTGGACGGCGATCCGGGGGGAGGGCGCCTGGCTGGACGGGCGCCCGCTGGCCACCTCGGCGCCCGAGTCGCTGGAGACCACCCTGCTGGCGACCGGGTTCGCCTACCGGTCCGAGCGCCGGGCCCGGCAGGCGGAGCTGCTCGCGCGGGTGCTCGGCCGGGTGCGCGACATCCGCCGGTCGGGTTCGGCCGCGCTCGACCTGTGCGGCGTCGCCGCCGGGTGGACCGACGCCTACGTCGAGCACGGCCTGAGCCCGTGGGAGTCCTCCACCAGGTCGATGATCTCGGCGCTGGTGAACTCGCCGCGCATCAGGACGGCGAAGCCGTCGCCGGAGAGCCGCG
>NZ_KB912692.1:2081-5616 GCF_000383795.1 Saccharomonospora saliphila YIM 90502 | reverse complement strand
CAGCCCGCGGGCCGCCGGAGGCCGCCGCCGCGGGGTGCGCGGGTCAGTCTCCGGCCACGCCCAGCGCCGAGCGGATGGCGGGCTCCACGTCGGTGGTGGAGACGAACAGCAACTCGTCGCCCGGCTCAAGCGGGTCGTCCGGCTGGGGCACCAGCACGCGCTCGCCGCGCAGGATCGTCACCAGCGCGGCGTCCTTGGGAAGCGCGAGTTCGCGCACCGGCCTCCCCGCCAGCGGCGTGTCCGGGGGCAGGGTCATCTCCACCAGGTTGGCCTGGCTCTGCCGGAACGTCATCAGCCGCACCAGGTCGCCGACGCTGACGGCCTCCTCCACCATCGCCGCGAGCATCCTCGGGGTCGACACCGCCACGTCGACACCCCAGCTCTCGGTGAACAGCCACTCGTGGTGCGGGTTGTTCACGCGGGCGACCACGCGGCGCACCGCGAACTCCGTCTTCGCCAGCAGCGACACCACGAGGTTGACCTTGTCGTCCCCGGTCGCGGCGATCACGACGTCGCAGAGCTGGACCCCGGAGTCCTCCAGCGTGGAGACCTCGCACGCGTCGCCGAGCACCCAGTCGGCCTGCTCGACCGTCTCCGGCAGGAACTGCTGGAACTGCCGTTCGATCAGCATCACGGTGTGCCCGGCCTCGATCAGCTCCGTGGCGATCGAGCGGCCCACCGCGCCCGCACCCGCGATCGCGACCCGCATCAGCTCTCCTCCCGGGGTGACCGCCCGGCCACGCTCGAGACCTCGGTGACGGTGCCCGACAGCGCCGCCGCGTAGACCACGTCGTCGGCTTGCAGCACCGTCGTCGAGTCGGGCAGCACGCCCGTGCCGAACCGCATGACGAACGCCACGCGGGAACCCGTCTCCGCCTCCAGTTGCCGCACGCTGCGGCCGATCCAGTCCTCGTGCAGCGGGAGCTGGATCAGCGCCACCGTGCCGGTCGGCTCCCGCCACGAGGTCGCCACACCCTCGGGCAACAGGGTGCGCAGGAACCGGTCCGTGGTCCACGGGACCGTGGCCACCGTGGGGATGCCGAGCCGCTCGTAGACGGCGGCGCGCTTGGAATCGTAGATCCGGGCGACCACGTGATCCACGCCGAAGGTCTCGCGGGCCACCCGCGCCGAGATGATGTTCGAGTTGTCCCCGCTCGACACGGCGGCGAAGGCGTCGGCACGCTCGATGCCCGCCTCCATGAGCACCCCGCGGTCGTAGCCCACCCCCAGAACCTGCCTGCCGTGGAACCCGCTGCCGAGACGCCGGAACGCCTCCTGCGACTTGTCGACCACGGCCACGTCGTGCCCGAGCCGTTCGAGCGCGGCGGCCAGGGACGCGCCGACCCGGCCGCATCCCATGATCACCACGTGCACGCTGCTGCCTCCCGCTCCTCGCGACCGCACTCCCGTTTTCGGCGTCCTGCGCCAACCTACCCCCATCGGGACCCCGTCCGGTGCCTGGTCCTCACCCGGTCGCCGCACGGCCGGGTGAGCACGGGACCCACCGGCCCGGCGCCGGGCCGGGGCCACGGGATTACGCTCCAGCCGTGTCCACGTTCGCCACGGCCACGAAACGCATCCTGCTGGGCAGGCCGTTCCGCAGCGACCGGTTGCCGCGCACCCTGCTGCCCAAGCGCATCGCGCTGCCGGTGTTCTCCTCCGACCCGCTGTCGAGCATGGCCTACGCGCCGGAGGAGATCCTGCTCATGCTCTCGCTGGCCGGAGCCTCGGCCTACGTCTACACCCCCTGGGTGGGCATCGCCGTGGCACTGGTCCTCGTCATCGTCGTGGCCTCCTACCGGCAGAACGTGCGGGTCTACGCCGGGGGTGGTGGTGACTACACCGTGGCCACCGTCAACCACGGGCCACGGCTGGGGCTCGCCGTCGGCGCGGCGCTGACGGTCGACTACATCCTCACCGTCGCCGTCTCGATCTCCTCGGCCGCGGCCAACATCGGTTCGGCCGTGCCGTTCGTGAGCGACCACAAGGTCGAGTTCGCCGTGCTCGCCATCGCGGTGCTGGCGGCGGTGAACCTGCGCGGCGTCCGCGAGTCCGGCACGCTGTTCGCCATCCCGGTGTACGCGTTCGTGTTCGGCATCCTCGGGATGATCGTCTGGGGCGCGGTACGCACGTTCGTGTTCGGCGAGCGGCCACGGGCCGAGAGCGCGGGCCTCGAACTCGCCTCGGACCCGGAGGCGCTGGCCGGGCTCGGCCTCGCGTTCGTGATCCTGCGGGCGTTCTCGTCGGGCAGCGTCGCCCTGACGGGGGTGCAGGCGGTCGCCAACGGGGTTCCGGCCTTCCGCAAACCCCGGGGCCGCAACGCCTCCGCCACGCTGCTGCTGATGGGCATGCTGGCCACCGCGATGTTCCTCGGCCTGCTGTTCTTGGCCGAGGTGAGCGGGGTGGTCATCGCCGAGGACCCGGCGACCCAACTGGTGAACGCGCCGGAGGGCTACGAGCAGAAGACCCTCGTCGCCCAGCTCGCGGGCGCGGTGTTCGCGGGCATCGAGCCCGCCGTGTGGTATGTGATCTTCTTCACCGGGCTGGTGCTGGTGCTGGCGGCCAACACGGCGTTCAACGGGTTCCCGGTGCTCGGTTCGACCCTGGCCCAGGACCGCTTCCTGCCCCGGCAGCTGCACACCCGTGGTGACCGGCTCGCCTTCAGCAACGGCATCCTGCTGCTGGCCGGGGTCGCCATCCTACTGGTGATCGGCTTCAACGCCGAGGTCACCGCGCTGATCCAGCTCTACATCGTCGGCGTGTTCGTCTCGTTCGTGCTCAGCCAGAGCGGCATGATCCGGCACTGGAACCGGGCGCTGCGTTCCGAGACCGATCCGCAGGCGCGGGGCCGCATCCGCCGGGCCCAGGTGATCAACATGGTCGGGCTGGTCACGACCGCCTCCGTGCTGTTGATCATCCTCGCGACGAAGTTCGCCGAGGGGGCGTGGATCTCGCTCGCCGCCATGGCGGTCATTTACTCGATCATGCGCACCATCCGCAGGCACTACGACCGCGTGGCCGAGGAACTGCGTGAAAGTGAGAAGGAGGTCACCCTCCCGTCCCGCAACCACGCCATCGTTCTGGTGTCCCACCTGCACCGTCCGGCGCTGCGCGCCCTCGCCTATGCGAAGGCGACCCGTCCGGACGTGCTGGAGGCCGTGACGGTCAACGTGGACGACGCGGAGACACGCGCCCTGCTGCGGCAGTGGACCGAGCGCAAGGTCGCCATCCCGCTCAAGGTCGTCGAGTCGCCGTACCGCGAGGTGACCAAGCCGGTGCTCGACTACGTGCGGCGGGTGCGCGGCGACCAGCCGCGCGACGTGGTGACCGTGTTCATCCCCGAGTACGTCGTGGGCCGGTGGTGGGAACAGCTGTTGCACAACCAGACCGCGCTGCGCCTCAAGGGCCGCCTGCTGTTCCAGTCGCGGGTGATGGTGACGAGCGTGCCGTGGCAGCTCGAATCGTCGAAGCGGCGGTCGAGGCGGGCCGAGCGACGGCGCCGCCGCCCGGTCGCCGGGGACGTGCGGCGCGGCCT
>NZ_KB912692.1:0-1981 GCF_000383795.1 Saccharomonospora saliphila YIM 90502 | reverse complement strand
CCCGCACGGCCGCGAGACCGCGCGCGGTGCGAATCTTGTGGATGCCCGACGTGCGCCGCCACGGTTCCGCCCGCGGCGCGGGCGCCTCGGCGGTGCGGGCGGCCTCGAACTCCTGACGGGCCCACTCCAGCTTGCCCGACGCGGCCAGTTCGGTTTCCAGCTTCTCCCGCAGCGGGACGAGCAGCTCCACGTCGAGTGCCGCGTAGTTCAGCCACTCGGCCGGAAGCGGGCGACGGGACCAGTCGGCGGCACTGTGGCCCTTCTCCAACTGGTACCCGAGCAGCGTCTCCACGAGTGTGCCGAGCGCGACACGCTCGTATCCCGCGAGCCGGCCCGCCAGCTCGGTGTCGAACAGCGCCGGTGGGCGCAGGCCGACCTCGGCCAGGCACGGCAGGTCCTGTGAGGCGGCATGCAGCACCCACTCGTGGGCGCCCAGCACCGCGGCCAGCGGTTCCAGTCGCCCGTTCAGGGCGACCGGGTCCACCAGGAACGTGCCCGTACCCTCCCGGCGCAGCTGCACCAGGTAGGCCTTCGGCCAGTACCGGTACCCGGACGCGCGCTCGGTGTCCACGGCGATCGGCCCGCTGCCCTCCGCGAGCCGCTCGCCCGCCTCGCGGAGCGCGGCGGCGTCGGCGATCACCGGCGGAGTGCCCTCCGCGGGCTCACGCAGCGGGACCGGCGCGGACCCCTCCGGCTCGGCGGAGCGCTGATCTGCGTTGTCCACGGGACAGAACCCTACGGGACGGGCTCACCGCGCCTGGTTCGCCCGTCCCGTAGGGCCTGCTCACGTCACCGGATGACGCCCGCCCGCATGGCCAGCGCCACCATTTGTGCCCGGTCTCCCGTCCCGAGCTTGCGCCCGATCCGGGACAGGTGGGACTTCACCGTGAGCGCGGAGAGGCTGAGCTCCTCGCCGATCTCCTTGTTCGACTGCCCGTCCGCGACCAGTTGCAGCACCTCGACCTCCCGCGCGGACAGCTCCCGCGGGGTGTTGTCGGTACCGGCGACCCGGGTTCCGGTGGCCAGGACCGGTGCCACGCTCGGGTCCGCGTAGACACCGCCCTCCAGCACCCGGCGCACGCCGTCGGTGACCACCACCGGCGACGCGGACTTGAGCAGGTAGGCCTGCGCCCCCGCCTGGAACGCCGAGCGCACCGCGTACGGGTCGTCGGACGAGGCCAGAACCACGACACGGAGCCAGCCCGTGCTGCGCAGCTCCGTGACCAGTTCGATCCCGCTGCCGTCGGGCAGTCCGAGATCGAGGATCGCGAGGTCGCACGGCCCGGTCGCCGCGGCTCTCGCCCTCGCTTCGGCCACGGTCGCGGCCTCGTGGACCGTGCCCGCGCCCATCTGCGCTAATCGTCCGGCAATCGCCTCCCTCAACAGCGGGTGGTCGTCAACCACCATCACCGAGAACAGTTCCTCCCGCGGGTGCGGGACCATGCTCGCCGGCAACGCGCCGGCTGGCGTGGATCGGACGGCCTGAGTAAAGCCGACGGCAGCCACGTCACTACCTCCCTGGAGTCGGTCGTGCCCCCCGACCGGCACCGGGACTTTCGGCCGATCAGCCGCGCCAGCTTTAGACCGAAAGTGGTGTCGTCGGAAGCACTCTAGCCGCCCAACTGGGTCAGTGGGGGAAATCAACGGGCATCTGTCCCTATCGGGTAACTGGTCCCGACCTGTTCTATAGCGCATTCGGGTTGTTGCACGCAAAGTGGTTAACACCTCGCGGAGGGTCTGCGATATCACGAGGTTCCCGTACGTCGTGCGCGCGTGCAGATGGCGCGTGCACACGCCGCGTGCACGCCGATCCGCCCTCCGGCGGACACCGGACGCGGAGCGAGGAGTGTCCGAAACGACGGGAATGACCGGGTGTGTGCCTGTCCCGCGAGCCCCACGCCGGCAGGCGCCCGGGCCCGCGTGCCGGGCCGCGTGAAGGGTGGTGCGCGGAGGTGGCCGCGAACGCAGGCGGCAGCGAACG
>NZ_KB912691.1 GCF_000383795.1 Saccharomonospora saliphila YIM 90502 | reverse complement strand
GAGCGCGCGACGCCTGCGCCTGAGCACGCCCGTCGCGAGCGCGGGCACCACCACCCCGCCCACCACGCGAGCGGTGTCCAAAATTCCCGCCCGCGTGGTCATCCGCTTTCCGGCCGCGCCCCGTACCGGTGGGCGCGGGCTCGTGCCGCCATGGTCCGGACGGCCCCGGCGCGGTCGGTCACCGGGAGCGCTGACTCGGTACGGAGCGGCCCTCCTCGGGCGCGAGGCCGAGTGCCTCGAGCAGGTCGGCACAGTCCCGCGCGTCGGTGGCAGCGGAGGCGACCGCGCGCACCGCCCGACGCCGCTGCTCCGGGTCGGGTTCCTCGGTGTAAGGCAGCACCGGCCTCGGGTTGTGGCTCGGAGCGGTCGAGGTATGAGCGTTCACGGCTACTCCCCGGTCGAGTGTCACGGTCAGGCGGGCACACGGGGTTGATGAGCCCGTGTGGCCTGCGATTACCCACACGAGGGCCGGGTTACACGCCCGGTTTCCGGGGGGAGATGACTGGGTACGAGCGGTGAAGTGCCCTCGCGTCACCCGGAAAGGAGGCTGAGGTGACCACTGACGCCTATCTCGCGTTCATCGGCCTGGGCCTGATCATGATCGTGGCGGACGGTCAACTCCTCTACCACAGCGGAAAACGGTATCTGTCCGACGTGGACAACGAAACCGACTCGGTCGGTTCGATGGCGAAACTCGTCACCGTGTTGTTCCACCTCGTCATGTTCGGCTTCCTCGCGTTGCTGTCGGTGTTGAACTTCGACTTCGGCGGTGGCCACGCGCTGCGGGCGGTGGTGGGCAACCTCGGTGTGTTGCTCCTTCTGCTGGCGCTGGTGCACGCGGTCACCATGGCCGTGATCTCCCAGATGCACGACGCCCGCGCGGCCGACGATCGCTATACGCGGTCCGAACCCCGGGCGGCCAGCACGAACGTGCAGCTTCAGCGCGGCCCCGTGGTCGCCCCGGTGCCCGGTCAGGCCGGACGCGACCCGAGGATGAGTCCCTCGATCGAGGATCACTCGGCCTGACCAGGCGCAGGCCGAGCGTCCTTTCGTTTCACTCCGGCACGTCGGCCGACGGCTCACCCCGCGGCCGACGTGCGACCGTGAGCAGCGTCGCCAGCAGGAAGACGTGCAGCACCAGCACGACCCGTTGCACACCACCAACCGGCAGCACCTCGGCGAGCGAGGAGTACACGAGCGTCGGCGGAAGGAAGTTGTCCAGACAGTAGCTCGCCCCGAACAGGGCCAGCGCGGCCAGGTCGGCGACGAGCAACCGCGTGAGGCGCGCGCGGACCCCGGCCGACGCGGAGTCCTGGCAGTGTTCGAGCACGCACAGGGCGATCCCCGGCAGCGACAGGAAGGCCAGCAGGCTCGCGTACTGATGGATCAGTCCGCTGACCGGGTCGATGTCGTCGGTGTAGGTCGCCGGGAACAGCGCGGCGGCCACCAGTCCCGCCGTGGTCACCGCGACCAGCGCGGTGGCCGTGCCGCTGACGCGCACCCCCGAGCCCACCAGCACGCGGTGCACCGCGACCACGCCGATCGCGAACGAGATCAGACTCGCCTCCAGCATGCCCGCGCCCTCGGCGGTGAACGCGTACCGGCTCACCGGGTCGCGCACCGGGTCGAACGAGCTGACGGCGTGCAACACGAGCAGGGTGAACACCGCCCACCCGAGCGCGGCCCACGCGGCCACGGTCCACGCGCGCAACCGCGTGGCGGCCCCCGCCGTCGCGGTTCTGGTCCCCAGCTGCCCCATGACCGCGAGTCTGCCGCCGCACACCCTCCGCACACATCAGGGAACCACCCTGAGTTTCACCGGTCGGCCCCGAAGTCGATCAGGGCGAACACCTGGTCGTCGTGCCGCTTGGCCCTCGGCCAGCGCGACCGCGTGGGGTCGCCGTTCTCGGCGGTCCGGACCGCGTCGAGCACCGCGGCGGCGCCGTGCCGCCGGGCGAGCGTCAGCGCC
>NZ_KB912690.1 GCF_000383795.1 Saccharomonospora saliphila YIM 90502 | reverse complement strand
CGCCGCCCCCCGCTCGCCGCAGCGCGGCGGGCCGCAGGCGCTGGTACCCGCGCACCGGAACCGGCCGCAGAGTGCGGATCTCGTAAGCGGGCGCGTCCGCGAGTGTCCCGGCCAGGGTCGTGTCGACGAGCACGGTGCCCGGCCGGGCCAGCGAGGTCAACCTGCTGGCGAGGTTGACCACCGACCCGTAGACGTCGCCGAAGCGGCTCAGCACGCGGCCCGAGGCCAGTCCGGCGCAGACCTCGGGCAACTGGGGGTCGGCTTCGGCCCGCTCGGTCATCGTCAGCGCGATCTCCGCGGCCCCCGCCGGTGACGGGCACACGAACAGCACCTCGTCTCCGATCAGCTTGACGATCCGCCCCCGGTGCTCGGCGACGTGCTCGGTGGCCAGGGCCTCGAATCGGTCGAGCACCTCGGTCAGCTCGGCTTCGTCCACACGCCGGGCCATGCGGGTGTATCCCACCATGTCGACGAACCCGACGACCTCGGAGTGGGCGGGCAGCGTCTCGCCCGGCGCGGCAAGCGCACGCCCCGCGTACGCGGTCAGATGCCTGCGCCACACGAAGTCCTGCACGCGTTCCAGCTCGGGAAGCACCCGCTCCACGAGCGCGCCGATCTCACCCTCGTCCTCGGCCAGTGCCGGGTTGTCCCCGATCAGCGCCCAGAGCAGCTCGGCTTGCCACTCGGCGAGGCGGGACATGTGCAGGCCCACGGCCCGTGCTACTGACGTCTCCAGGTCCCGGTCGAGCAGCCCGGCGCCGACCAGCCGGTCGGTGATCCGCACGGCCTCCACGTCGGCGTCGGTGAACACCACCTCGTCGTCGCCCACGGAGGCGAACCCGAGCGCCTGCCACAACTGCCGGGTGCGTTCCTGCGGAACGCCCGCCCTCTCGGCGACCTGGAGGCGGGTGTACTTGCGGGTGCCACCGAGCAGGATGCGTTCGAGCCGGTGCTGGAGGCTCTCCTCGGCCATCGCCGCGTCCGTGCCCGCATCACGTGGTGTGGACGATGAGCACGTCCACACCGGACTTGCGTGCGACCTCGGACGGCACCGAGCCCAGGATGCGCCCAGCCAGCGTGTTGAGTCCCCGGTTGCCGACCACGAGCAGGTCGGCGGAGTGCTCGGCGACCACCTTGCGCAGGGAGTCGACCGGCTCACCCACCACCGGGACCGTCCGCACGTCGGTGGCGCCGACCGTCACCGCCCGCTCGCGAGCGGTGCGCAGTGTGTCCTCGGCGGGGGCCGAGCCGACGACCTGGTACGCCTCCTCGCGCAGCACATCGGCGGCCTTGTCGACCTTCTCCTTGTCGGCGGGGTAGAAGGCGCACGCGACGACGAGGGTGGCGCCCGCATCGGCGGCCACGCGGGCGGCTTTCTCGACCGCGGCCATCGACGAGTCCGAACCATCGGTGCCGACGACGACGGTGTGATAAGCGGCCATGCGGTCCTCCAGAAGGGTGCTCATGCCGGTCCGGTGGCCGACAGTAGCGGGTCCGGAGTCGCCGCGCAGCAGTTACCTACTCACGAGTTGGTTTTGTCCGCCGTGGTCGCGGGCACGACCACGGTCGGCTGCGACGCCCCGTCACCGGCGCGTTCCGTCGCATGGTCCTCGCCGTCGGGGTCCGCGGCCGTGTCGCCCTCCCCGCCGGGGCGGGTCTGGCCGGAGGAGCTTTCGTCCTCGTCCCGTGGCGTTCCCTCCGCCGCACCGAGCGCCGACTCGGCCTCGGCCAGCATGCCGCGCGCGGCCTGGACCTGATCGGCGATGCGGGCGCGCAGTGTGCGCAGGGCCCGCACGCGGGCCGTGGCCTCGGTGATCCTGCGCTCGGATTCCTCCTCGGCCTCCCGCACCCGGCGGCGGGCCTCTTCGGTGGCCTCGGCCACCCGCGCGTTGGCCTCGCTGATCGAGTCCTGCTTGCGCCGGTTGGCTTCCTCGACCGACTCCCGGCGGCGGCGCTCGATCTCGGCCTCGGCCTTGGCCTTCTCGTCGGCGACCTCGCTGCGGACGGCCGACGCGTGCTCGCTGGCCTCCCGGACCCGGCGCTCCGCTTCGGCCTTGCTGGCCGCCTCCTGCTCGGCCAGCTCGCGCATCGCCTCCGTGCGCCGACTGGCCATCGCGATCTCGAAGTCCTCCTCGACCTGGGCGCGGCGCTGCTCGGCCTCACGGTCGAGGCGGTCGCGTTCCTCGGTCGCGGTGGTCGTGATGCGCTCGGCCTCCGCGCGGGCGTCGTCGAGGACCTTCGCGTGCTCGGCCTCCATCTGCTTGCGCCGCTCGGACAGCTCGGTGAGCAACTGTTCGTAGCGGGCTCGCATGGCGCTGGCGTCCGACTCGGCCTTGGCCCGGATGTGCCCCGCCTCGGCCTCGGCGCGCGCCTGGGTGTCGCTGGCCTCCTCCTGCGCGAGACGCAGCATCCGTTGCAGGCGTTCGGAGAGTCCCTCGATGGTCGTCGGGGGCTGGGCGAGCCGCTCGACCTGCCCGCGCAGATCGTCGATCTCGATGCGCGCCGATTCGAGTTGCCGGGCCAGGTCGTCGGCCTGCGACACGGCCGCGTCCCGGTCGGACATCAGCATCTTGATGTCGGCGTCGAGCCGTTCCAGATGCTCGTCGACCTGGGCGCGGTTGTAACCGCGCTTCTCGAAGTCGAAACCGGCTCCCAGCGGCACGAGCTCCCGTTCCTCACCAAGGCTCATGCGGACCACCCTAACGGTCGCGCCCCGCGCGCACGTTCCGGAAGGTGCCGATGGGGGACGGGTCGTCCGGACGGGGTGGCTACCCGGGCCTCTCCCGTAGTTGACCGGCCGGCCAATCAAGCGCATCATTCCAGGTGAGGACCGCGAGCAGCACGGTCCCGGGGCACAGAGAGGTGATCACGATGGCGCACACATCGACACGGCCCTGGACACGACCGCACGACTGGGCCGAAACGGTGCTCGGCGTGGTGCTGGCCCTGTCCCCGCTGTGGTTCGACACCGGCACCGCGGCCACCTGGACGATGGTCGTGCTCGGCGCGCTGATCGCGCTCGACGGCCTGGTGTCGCTGGCGAGGCCAGGCCTGGTCTATGGCGAGGGCGTGCAGATCGTGCTCGGGGCACTGGCCTTCATCTCGCCATGGGTGATGGGCTACACCGAGTTCACGGGCGCGGCGTGGACCTCTTGGATCGTCGGCGCGCTCGCCATCGTCGCCGGTGCCGCGGCGCTGCCGATGGCGGGGGCCGCACACCGCGCGGCCGGCCAGCACTAGACCGCACG
>NZ_KB912689.1 GCF_000383795.1 Saccharomonospora saliphila YIM 90502 | reverse complement strand
CGCCGGTCCAGGGCGTGGCAGGGTGCGCGGCTCCGCCCGCGCGGGTGTCGAGACGCTCCGCCCCGGCGATGACCTCGGCCTCGGGACGGTTGCGCCCCCCGGAGAGCACGCCACCCGTGCCCCGCGTGCCCGCGCCGCCCTCGGCCCGGTCGTCGTCGGAGATCGTCTTCCAGAACTCGTCCTGCGGGCTCGGTTCGCCGCTGCCGCGGCGGAAGCGGGAGAACAGGCCGCCGCGCGGGCTCGGCACGGCCGAGGAGACCATGCCCACCGACATCTCCACCATCTGCCACAGCCGCCTGCCCGGGCGCCCGACCATGAACAGCAGCACCGTGACCAACCCGGCGACGACCATCTGGGTCAGCATCGACAGTGTGTCGCCCGCCGCGAAGATCGCGCGCAGCAGCAGCGCCTGCACCCCGGCCAGGACCGACAGCACCAGCAGGTTGAACGCCACCGTGCCCACGACCTTGCCGACCCGCCGCAGGATGTCGTGATGGATGATCGCCACGAGCCCGATCAGCGGCGCGGTGAGCGTGAACAACCGCACCAGGATCTGCGCGAGCAACACCGCGGCCTTGGCGAAGAGCTGGAACAGCGCATAGCACAGGCTCTGCAGCAGTGACAGGAATCCCACACCGGTCCGGCTCCCGTCCTCACCGGTGAAGTAGCCCGTCGCCGGTCCCAGTTCGCCCGAGATCCGCTGGTACTCGGCGTTCTTCTCCTCGATCACGGCCTCGTCGGCGTCGTCGCCGTCGCGCATCTCCTGCCAGGTGAAGGCCTGCGCGTCGAGCAGGTCCCTGCCGTGCTCCTCGGCCTGCGGCGCGTCGGGCGTGCCGAACTCGCCGCGCTGCCAGTTGTCGTAGACCACCTCGGTGTGCAGGTCGGTCGGCAGCACGTGGCGCACCACGCGGTTCTCGGTGTCGTCGACGAACCCGGCCTGGATGTTGGTGGTGGTCTGCACGATCGCGTTGTCGATCTCGTCGTAGTAGCGCAGCAGTGCCATCGACGACGCCGCCAGCCACACCCCGCCGAGCGCGAACAGCGCGCGTTTGCCCACGGTGGAGAGGTCGCCGCGCCAGATGTTGCGGAAGAGCAGAATCGCCAGCAGCAGGGCGGCCAGGCCGAACAACTGGGTGTAGACGTTGTCGTAGACGGTCTCCGCGCCCGCCGACACCGCGTTGTAGATCGGGTTGAGCAGCCCGCCCTCCAGCACCGTGTAGTGCAGCGAGTTGGTCGCCCCGACGATGTTCTTGCCGATGTTGAACAGCTGGTTGCCCGCCCAGGTGTCGATCGTGGACTCCGGGTCGGTCATCCCGGGGCCGAAACCGGCGCCGTCGTCGCACTGGTAGACGTGCCAGACCAGGCCCGCGTAGCCGTACTCGAGGTAGGGGCTGCCCGCCTCGCCCTTGGCCGAGGGCGGGTCGATCGCCCCGACCATGCCGGAGCCGGGCCGTTCCGGGTTCGGCGCGCAATCGCCGTTCTGCGCGGCGGCGGGCGCGGTGAGCACGAGCTGGGTGCCGAGCACGAGCACCGCGGCGGCCAGCGCCGGAAACCTGCGCCGGTGCCCGCGCGGGCGTCGCTCGCGCGTCCGCACGGCCCGCC
>NZ_KB912688.1 GCF_000383795.1 Saccharomonospora saliphila YIM 90502 | reverse complement strand
GCCCACCCGGTCTCGCGGATCAGCGGTCGGCTACGGCCTCCTCGGCCGCCCGCAGCCACTCCCGCCACTGGGCGGCCTGCTGTTCGGCCTGCTTCGCCCGGCGCTCGTCGCCCGCGGAGCGCGCCTTGGCCGCCTGTTCCTCGAACTGCTCCACCCGCTCCCGGAACTGCGCGGCGCGGGCGTGGGCTTCGGGGTCGGTGCGCCGCCAGCGGCTGTCCTCGGCCGAACGGACCCGGTCCTGCACCGCTTTCAACCGCCCGTCGAGTTCGCGGATGCGGTCGCGTGGCACCTTGCCGATCTCGTCCCAGCGCTGCTGGATTCGGCGCAGTTGCGACTTCGCGGCGTCCAGGTTGGCCGAGGGGTCGATCTTCTCGGCCTCGGCGAGCAGCTCCTCCTTGCGCGCGGCGTTCTCGGCGAACTCGGCGTCCCGCTCGGCGAAGGCCGCCGAGCGACGGGAGAAGAACGCGTCCTGGGCCGCGCGGAAACGCTGCCACAGGGCTTCGTCGGCGTCCTTGGGCGCGCGCCCCGCGGCCTTCCACTCCGCCATCAGTTCCTTGTACCGGCCCGCGGTCGGACCCCAGTCCGTCGAGTCGGACAGCGACTCGGCCTCGGCGATGAGTTCCTCCTTGCGGTCGCGGGCCGCCGCGCGCTGTTTGTCCAGCTCGGCGAAGTGCGACCCGCGCCTGCGGTTGAACGACTCCCGTGCCTTGGAAAACCGCTTCCACAGCTCGTCGTCGGTCTTGCGGTCGACGCCCTTGACCGTCTTCCACTCGTCCAGGATCGCCCTGAGCCGGTCACCCGCGGCCTTCCACTGCGTGGACGACGCCGCGATCTCCTCGGCCTCCTCGGCGAGAGCCTGTTTGCGGGCGACCGCCTCGGCGCGGGCCCGCTCGCGCTCCCGCCGCGCCGTTTCCAGGGCCCGCTCGGCGGTGTCGACGACGTGGTCGAGCCGTGCCCGCAGCGCCTCGAGGTCACCGACGACCGCCGCGTCACCGAGCCCGTCGCGCAACTGCGTCGCGCTCGCCAGCGCCTGCTTCGGGTCCCCCGTTCCGGAGGTGAGCCGGGTCTCCAGCAGCTCCGCCTCGGTGCGCAGGTCATCGAAGCGACGTGCGTAGTGGCGCAGCCCCTCCTCGGCCGTACCCGCCTGCCACACGCCGACCGCGCGCTCGCCCTCGGCCGTGCGTACGTACACGGTGCCGTCGTCGTCGATGCGGCCCCAGCGCGACGGGTGGTTCTCCGCGACCGGGACGGCAGGGGCATGGCCGGCGCCCGGGGCGTGCGGCACCTGGTATGGCGTGGGAACGTCACTGCCGTGGGGGGTCTTCTGCTCGGCCATGGCCGGCTCCTTCTCGACTGTCCGGCCCGCGGGGTCGCGGGCGCCCCGCGGGTGCGGGGCCGGGTCCTGCGTGTACGGGGTCAGGCACGCATTCAAACAGGTCAGCGCGCTCGGTGGTACCTCGTGGCTCGACAGGTACCTCCGGGCACGTGCCGGGTAACCTCGGCGGCCGTGTTCCCGCGTGCTTCCATCCTGCCCGTTCCGTCCCTGGTCACACCGCCCCGCGCTTCGGCCGCGCACGGTGGGGCGGCCGTGGGGAGGTGCGCGTGACGTCTCCGTTGCCGCCTGTCGCGGTCGTCGGGCCCACCGCCACCGGCAAGACGGCGCTCGGCATCGAGCTCGCCCGTGCCGTCGGCGGCGAGGTCGTCAACGCCGACGCGATGCAGCTCTACCGGGGCATGGACATCGGGACCGCGAAAGCCACCGTCGAGCAACGGCGCGGTGTCCCGCACCACCTGCTCGACGTGCTCGAGGTGACGGAGTCCGCCTCGGTGGCGGCCTATCAGCGCCACGCGCGGACCGTGATCGAACGGCTTCTGGGCGCGGGGACGGTGCCCGTGCTGGTCGGCGGGTCCGGGTTGTACGTGCAGGCGGTGCTGGACGACCTCCGCTTCCCCGGGACCGACCCGGCCGTGCGGGCGGAGCTGGAGCGGCAGGCACGCGAGCACGGCACGGAGGCGCTGCACGCCAGGCTCGCCGCGCTCGATCCCGAAGCCGCGGGCACGATCCAGCCGTCGGACACGCGGCGGACGGTGCGTGCGCTCGAGGTCATCGAGATCACCGGCGAACCGTTCTCGGCGAATCTGCCGGAGCCCGGGCCCGCGCGGTACGGCACCGTGCTCATCGGCGTCGACCGTCCGGTCGCGGAGCTGGACGAGCGGGTGGAACGCCGGGTCGAGCACATGTTCGCGGCCGGGCTGGTCGACGAGGTCCGCGCATTGGAGACGCGGGGGCTGCGGGAGGGACCCACCGCATCCCGCGCCCTCGGCTACCGGCAGGTGCTCGACGCGCTGGCGACCGACGGTGATCTCGACGCCGCCGCGCGGGCGACCGTCGTGGCCACCCGGCGCTTCGTGCGCAGGCAGCGGTCGTGGTTCCGCCGGGACACCCGGATCAGGTGGATCGACGCCTCGGCGCCCGACCCGGTGGAGCGGGTGCTCGCCGGGCTCGGCCGGTAACCTGTGCGCATGGGCGGCATCGAGTTCCTCAAGGGGCACGGCACGCAGAACGATTTCGTGCTCCTGCCCGACCCGTCGGGTGTTCTGGACCTGACACCCGGCCGGGTGGCGGCGCTGTGCGACCGGCAGCGCGGTCTCGGTGCCGACGGCGTGCTGCGCGTGGTCCCCTCGGCTGCCCTCGGAGCGGACTCCGGGGCGAGGTGGTTCATGGACTACCGCAACGCGGACGGCTCCCTCGCGGAGATGTGCGGCAACGGCGTGCGGGTCTTCGCCCGCTACCTCGTCGAGGCGGGGCTGGAGAGCGGGCCGGACTTCGCCGTCGGCAGCCGTGCGGGGGACCGGCCGGTCCGGGTGCACGACGACCTCTCCGTGACCGTGCACATGGGGCCCGCGGCGGTCACCGGCACGTCGGTGGCGGTGGTGGGCGACCGCGCGCTCTCGGGGGTGGCGGTGGACGTCGGCAATCCTCATCTGGTGTCGGTGATCGACGAGGACGTGGCCGGGCTCGACCTGCGGGAGGCGCCCCGCTACGACGACGAGGTGTTCCCCCGAGGGGTGAACCTGGAGTTCCTCAACGTGCTCGACCCCGGTCACCTCCGCATGCGGGTGTACGAGCGCGGGGTGGGCGAGACCCGCGCGTGCGGCACCGGCACGGTGGCGGCCGTCGCGGCGACGGCACACCTGCGTGGCGCCGAGTCGGCGGAGGC
>NZ_KB912687.1:62716-72805 GCF_000383795.1 Saccharomonospora saliphila YIM 90502 | reverse complement strand
GGTCCGACAGCGTCGCCGCGGCCGAGAGTGCCTCGTCGGTGAACCGCACCTGGTGATGGGCCTCGTACTGGTCCCGCAGGCCGTGCAGGATCGCCAGCGTGTCCTCGACGTTGGGCTCGGGCACCAGGATCGGCTGGAAGCGGCGTTCGAACGCGGGGTCGTTCTCGATGTTGCGCCGGTACTCGTCGAGCGTCGTGGCGCCGACGACGTGCAGCTCCCCCGTGCCAGCGCGGGCTTGAGCATGTTGCCCGCGCCCATCGACCCCTCGGAGGCACCCGCGCCCACCACGGTGTGCAGCTCGTCGATGAACACGATCAGCGAACCGCGCTTGTTGCGCAGCTCGTCGAGTAGCTTCGTCATCCGCTCCTCGAAGTCGCCCTACCGCCGACGCCGGAGGCCGTGCGCTCGGTGCCGGAGTGGACCTGGCACCGGGCGGGCGTGGACCTGTCGCGGCGGACGACCCTCGTCGCGCTGGCCCGTGTCGCGCACCGGCTGGAACGGGCCGCCGGACTCGGCGGTGCGCGGGGCCGGGCGTTGCTGCGGACCGTGCCGGGAGTCGGGGTGTGGACGGCTGCCGAGGTGGCACAACGGGCCTGGGGCGATCCGGACGCGGTGAGCTTCGGCGACTTCCACATCCCCTCCGTCGTGGGGCACGCGCTGCTCGGGCACGACCTCGACGACGACGGCCTCGCCGAGGTGCTCGCCCCGTACGCGCCGCAACGGCAGCGCGCGGTCCGTTACCTTGAGGCCGCCGGGTTCTCCCGGCCCCGATTCGGCCCACGGCACCCAGTGCGCGACTACCGCGCGATCTGAGCCGCTGCCGTGGCCGCGCGAGCCCGGGGGTGGGCGCGCGGTGACTAGACTCGACGCGGGCGAACGAAGGGGTGGGACGTGCGCGTGCTGCCGTGTGCCGATGTGGGACTGCTCGTCGAGCTCGACGACCTCGACGCGGTGCGGGCGCTGCACGCGGCCCTTGAGGCCGATCCGCCGCCGGGAGTGATCGATCTGGTGCCCGCGGCGCGGACGCTGCTCGTGCGGCTCGATCCGGATACCAGCGACCCGGAGCGCGTCGAGCACGCCGTGCGGCGAGTGCGGCCCCTGCGCACGGGTGGCGGCGCGGTGCCGGGCTCGGACGCGCCGGTGGTGGAGATCCCGGTGCTCTACGACGGGGCCGACCTGGCCGAGGTGGCGCGGCTGACGGGCCTGTCCGAGAACGGGGTCGTGGCCGCGCACACGGGTACGGAGTGGACGGTGGCGTTCGGCGGGTTCGCCCCGGGATTCGGGTATCTGACCGGTGCGGGGTGGTCGTTCGACGTGCCGAGGCGCGCCGAGCCGCGCACCGTGGTGCCCGAAGGAGCGGTCGGGCTGGCCGGTGTGTTCAGCGGCGTCTACCCGCGGTCGTCCCCGGGTGGCTGGCAGCTCATCGGGCACACCCGGACGCGCCTGTGGTCGGTCGAGGCCGACCCGCCCGCGCTGCTGCGCCCGGGCGTCCGCGTGCGCTTCCTGGAGGCCACGTGACCGAGGCTGGTAAGCGGTCGGGTGGCCGACCGGGTGCGGGTGTCCCGCAAGATGCTGGAGGCCACGTGACCGAGGCTGGTAAGCGGTCGGGTGGCCGGCCGGGTGCGGGTGTCCCGCGGGACGCTGGAGGCCACGTGACCGGGACTGGTGGCGGGGCGTCCAACGCCGCGAACGAGTCCGCTCGCGCCGCGGGCACGGGCCCCGTCCCGGCGCCCGGGTTGGAGATCGTGTCACCGGGGCCGTCGGCGACCGTGCAGGATCTCGGGCGCCCGGGATGGGCCGGGATCGGCGTCGGTGCCTCCGGTGCCGCCGACCGGGGCGCGCTGCGCCTGGCGAACCGCCTGCTCGGCAATGCCGAAAACGACGCCGCCGTGGAAGTGACCCTGGGTGGTTTCACCGCATGGGCGTGCCGCGATCTCGTGGTGGCGGTGACGGGCGCTCCGTGTCCGGTCACGATCGGCCACCGGGGCGGTGCGGTGAACACGGTGCTGCGGCTCCGCGCGGGGGAGCGGTTGCGTCTGGGCACGCCCGCGCGGGGGCTGCGCAGCTACGTCGCCGTGCGTGGTGGCCTCGCCGTGTCGCGTGTGCTCGGCTCGGCTTCGACCGATGTCCTCTCCGGGCTCGGCCCGGACCCGCTGCGTGCCGGAACGGTGCTCGACGTCGGCCCGGCGCCGGGGCCGCTCCCGTCGATCGGGTTCGCACCCGTGCCGCTGCCGGAGCCGGACGAACTGGTGCTGCGCGCGGTGCCGGGACCCCGCGCCGACTGGTTCGAGCCGGACGCGTTGGAGACGCTGCTGACCCGGCCCTACATGGTGAGCGCGGAGAGCAACCGCGTGGGCATCCGTCTGGACGGCCCGGAGCTGACGCGAGCGAGTGCCGACGAGCTGCCCAGCGAGGCCATGGTCCCCGGGGCGCTCCAGGTACCGCCGTCGAGCAGGCCGACGTTGTTCCTCGCCGACCACCCCGTCACGGGCGGCTACCCGGTGATCGCCGTGGTCGTCGCCGCCGATGTGGACCGCGCGGCCCAGGCCCGGCCGGGCATGCGCCTCCGCTTCACCCACGCGCCGCCGCGCTGACCCACCCCCGGCGCCCCGCCCGCTCCCGTCCGCGAGTTGCCCGCTCGTGTCCCCGAGTTGCCCTTTTCCGTCCGCGAGTTGCCCCCTCCATGCTGGCAAGTCGTCTGGTCCGCGACGGGGTAGTTCTCGCCCGCCAGTTGTGCCGCTTCCCTGGTGAGCCGCCCTCTCGGCGGAACGTTCGTTCGCGGGTTCGCGAGTCACGGCCTCGTACGGTGTCAGCGCATCCGGTGCATGGAGGGTGAGCCACCCGGGCGCCGGAAGATCCACCGCACGTGCGCCTAGAGGCGACTCGCGGGTCCGGGAGGGGCAACTCGCGGGCGGGAGCGGGCGACTCGCGGGTCCGGGAGGGGCAACTCGCGGGCAGGAAAGGGCAACTCGCGGGTGGGTCAGTCGGTCAGGGCGGCGGTGACGATGGCGAGGGCTTCGTCGTGGGTGAGGCCGAGGCGGCGGGTGAGTGCGGCGTAGTCGGCGGCGGCCGTGCGGGCGCGTTCCCGGCTGCGGTCGCCTCCCGAACCGACGAACGAACCCGCGCGGCCCCGGGTCTCGATCAGCCCGGCCTCCTCCAGCTCCCGGTAGGCCCGCGCGATCGTGTTCGGTGCGATCCCCACCTCGACGGCGAGGGCGCGCACCGTGGGCAGCTTCGTCCCGACGGCCAGCGTGCCGTCGTTGATACGCCGGGCGATCCCGGCTCGCACCTGCTCGTACGGCGCCACCGCCGAGTCCGGGTCGACACGCAGGTCCAGCACGTCGCTCACCGGTCCAGAGCGGCCGCGATCAGCTCGGTGAGATCCTCGGTGCCCGGCGGTAGTTCGTACACCGGCCACCAGCACAGGTCGTCGGACTCGGCACTGAGCACGGGCTCGGCACCGTGCGGAGCGCGGGCGACGAACCGCACGTCGAAGTGCCGCGTGGGCACGCCGAGCGAGCAGGTGATCGGGTGCACGTCCAGGCCCAGCGGCACGGGGTCCAGTTCAAGCCCGGTGATGCCGGACTCCTCGGTGGCCTCACGCAGCGCGGCCTCGGCGAGCGAGACGTCCTCGGATTCGCAGTGCCCGCCGAGCTGGAGCCAGCGGCCCACCCGGGGGTGCAGCGTGAGCAGCACGTGCTCACCCTTCGCGTCGAGCACGACGGCCGAGGCGGTGAGATGCCCGGGCGCGCACGAGCGCTCGCAGGCGTCCTGCCGCGCCGCGAGGAAGCCGAGGTAGCTGTGGCGCAGCGACTCCTGCGCGGGGTTCGGTGCGCGCCAGGACCCGAGCGTGGCCGCGGCGTCGGAGTGCAGCTCGGTCACCATTCCACCAGTCCTTGGTCGATCTCCCGCGGAGGTCGCGGGTCCTGCCGTGCCGCGGGGTGGCCGATCGCGACCGCCCCCAGCGGCTCCCACGTCGCGTCGAGGCCGAGTGTCTTGCGCACCACATCCGGGGCGAAGATCGTCGAGCCGATCCAGCACGAGCCGAGTCCCTCGGCCGCCAGCGCGACCAGCAGGCCCTGCACCGCCGCACCACCCGCGACGGTGAACATCGTGTGCTCACAGGCGTTGCGCCGCTCGTCGGGATAGGTGTGCGCGCCGTCGGCCACGAGGAACGGGACAACCACCTCGGGCGCGTCGAACAGCAGGTCGCCGCGCCGCAGCCTCCGGGTGATCTGCTCCTCGGTGAACCCGTCGCCGATCAGGTCAGCTCGCCACGCCTCCCGCATCGCCTCGAGTAGCGTCGTGCGCTGGTCGCGGGTGCGCAGCCAGCCGAACCGCACCGGCCTGGTGTGATGCGGGGCCGGAGCCGTCAGCGCGGACCCGACGGCCCGCCGCACGGCGTCGGGGTCCACCGGATCATCGGTGAACTCGCGCACCGACCTGCGCAGCGGCACCGCCTCCCGGCGGCCCTGCGCCAGTGCCTCGGCGGTGCCCAGCCGGAACAGGTCCTCCTCGGCCGGACGCACCAGGTCACGGGCCGTGGCCACGCCGTCGGTGTCGTCGCCGATGCGGAGCCCGCGCACGACCGCGACCGGAACACCGGTCAGCTTGCCCTTGACCAGATCGGCCGCCGCGGCGACCTCGTCGGCCACCGCGATCTCGGTCACGGCCAGCTCGTTGCCCTGGCCGTCCATCGCGCCCTCGTAGGAGCGCAACACACGCAGCCCGGAGGAGCCGATGGCGGCGTCGGTCTGACCCACGCGCCAGGCGCGGCCCATCGTGTCGGTGATCACGACGGCGACCTCGACCCCGAGGCGGTCCCGCAGCCCGTCGCGCAGTGCCTTCGCCGAGGCGTCCGGGTCGGCGGGCAGCAGCGCGACCTCGGAGGAGTCGACGTTGGAGGCGTCGACGCCGGAGGCGGCCTGCACGATGCCCAGCGGGTTCTCGGTGATGACCGTGCGGCCGATCCGAGCGAGCACCCGCACCGACTCCTGCTCGATCAGCGCGCGCCGCGCCGTGTCGCGGGCGTCGGGATCGGCGGGCACACGCACGAGCCTGCCCTCGATCTTGGACAGCACCTTGCTCGTGACCACGACGACGTCGCCGGAACGCAGCCACCGGGCTCGCCCGGCGAGCGCGCCGGTCAGATCGTCACCCGGGCGGAATTCCGGCAGGCCCTCGACGGGCAGGATCTCCACGCGCGGAACTCCGTGTTCCACGGGGTTCGCGCCCGTGGTGTGCCCGACCGGGCCCGCGCCCGCCCCGTGCTCAGTCAACGCGCACCCCGGCCAGGTCGAAGGCGGCGCGCACCATCCTCGTCGTCGCCTCGACGTCGGACATCAGCAGTGGCACGGCCCGCACCGCGATGCCGGGCACGTCCACCGACTCGCCCTCGTGCACCAGCCACCCGTCCAGCAGGCCGTCGTCGGAGGTCTTGCGCGAGCCGTAGTGGCGGCCCACCGCCTCGGCGGTCGATTCCACACCGATTGCGGACAGGCAGGCGTCGGCCATTCCGCGCACCGGCCTGCCCGCGATGATCGGCGAGAGCCCGACCACCTCGGCCTCGGTCTTGCGCAGCGCTTCGCGCATGCCGGGCACGGCGAGCACCGTGCCGATCGACACGACGGGGTTCGACGGCGCGAACAGGACCGTGTCGGCTTCCTCGATGGCGCTCAGCACGCCCGGAGCGGGCTCGGCTTCCTCCGCGCCGACCGGGACGATCGTGTGCGCGGGCAGTTTCGCCTGGTAGCGCACCCACCACTCCTGGAAGTGCAGCGCTTTGCGCCTGCCCGTGTCGTCCGGGTCGTCCACCACGACGTGTGTCTCGACCCGGTCGTCGGTCATCGGCAGCAGGCGCACCCCGGGGCGCCACCGGTCGCACAGCGCCTCGGTGACCGCCGAGAGCGGGTAGCCCGCGCGGAGCATGCGGGAGCGGACGAGGTGCGTGGCGATGTCCTTGTCGCCGAGCCCGAACCACGTGGGGTCGGCGCCGTAGGCCTCCAGCTCGCCCTTGACCGTCCACGTCTCGTCCGCGTGTCCCCAGCCGCGCTCGGGGTCGACCCCGCCGCCGAGGGTGTACATGCAGGTGTCGAGGTCGGGGCAGACCCGCAGCCCGTGCATCCACACGTCGTCCCCGGTGTTCACCAGGGCGGTGATCTCGTGGGGCGAGTCGTGCTCGCCCACGGGGGGCAGCCCGAGGGCGGCCTTCACGCCGAGCAGGAAGCGGGCGCCGCCCACTCCGCCCACGACGACGACAACCTTCACTTCTCCTGGCCTTCTTCCGGTCCGTGCTCGCTCGCTCCCGCCGCCGGGCGAACCCGCCCGAGCGGCCCGCTCATTCTCCAGTGTGCTCCGCCGCTCCCGCGTCACCCCCCAACACCCGCGAGTTGCCCCTCACGACCCGCGAGTTGCCCCTCACGACCCGCGAGTCGCCCTGTCACACCCGTGCTCCGCGCGGCGGGACACGGGTGGAGAGCCAGCACGCCGGGTACGAGCCGGCCCCCGCACACCGGTGCCGTGTCCGAGTTCACAACCGTGGGAACAGCACCGGGCAGGACACCTGCCTCGTGGGCGTGCCCGCGACCCGCGAACACGCTCACAATGGGAGGCATGAGAGCGAGTCACGAGCCACGTGCCACGACGGCGCGTCGGGCACCGGGATGAGTCAAGCGGCGTCCAGGGAGTAAACAAGGCTCACACATCCGAGTCGGGGGCACCGGGCCTCGGCTTAGGATGCGGGGCGAGACAAGCGTAGTGTCCGGCAACGGGCCAGACCGAATGACAAGCAGGAGAACGCAGTGACCTATGTGATCGCCGAGCCCTGCGTCGACGTGCTCGACAAGGCATGCATCGACGAGTGCCCCGTCGACTGCATCTACGAAGGCGAGCGGATGCTCTACATCCACCCCGACGAGTGCGTCGACTGCGGGGCCTGCGAGCCGGTCTGTCCGGTGGAGGCCATCTACTACGAGGACGACGTGCCGGAGGAGTGGGCCGCCTACACCAAGGCCAACGTCGACTTCTTCGACGAGCTTGGCTCGCCGGGTGGGGCGGCGAAGGTGGGCAAGACCGCGCACGACCCGCAGTGGATCAAGGACCTGCCCCCGCAGGGCGAATGAGCCGGGCCATACTCCCCGACTTTCCCTGGGACTCGCTGGCCGAACACGCCGCGACGGCACGGGCGCACCCGGACGGGCTGGTCGACCTGTCGGTCGGCACGCCGGTCGACCCGGTGCCCGACAGCGTCCGGGACGCGCTCGCGTCGGTGTCGGAGGTTCCGGGTTACCCGGCCACGCACGGCACGCCGGAGCTGCGCGCCGCGGCGGTCGACGCTCTGCGCCGCAGGCACGGGGCCGACGGTGTGGAGCCCGACGCGGTGCTGCCCACGATCGGTTCGAAGGAGCTGGTCGCCTGGTTGCCGACGCTGCTCGGCGCGGCGGACGGGGACGTCGTCGTGATCCCTGAGCTGGCGTACCCGACCTACGAGGTCGGGGCGCTGCTCGCGGGAGCCTCCGTGCTGCGTGCCGACGCGACCACCGCCGTGGGCCCCGGCAGGCCCGCACTGCTGTGGCTGAATTCGCCGTCCAACCCGACCGGGCGGGTGCTCGGGGTCGAGCACCTGCGCAAGGTGGTCGAGTGGGCGCGCGAGCGCGGGACCGTCGTGGTCGCCGACGAGTGTTACCTCGCGCTCGGCTGGGAGGCCGAGCCGGTGTCGATCCTGCATCCCGACGTGCACGGCGGCAGCCTGGACGGGCTGCTCGCGGTGCACTCGTTGTCGAAGTCGGCGAACCTGGCCGGGTACCGAGCCGGGTTCATCACCGGCGATCCCGCGCTGGTCGCCGACCTGTTGGCGGTGCGCAAACACGCGGGCATGATCGTGCCGAGGCCGGTGCAGCAGGCGATGACCGCCGCCCTGTCCGACGACGACGCGCTGCGCGCGCAGCGTGACCGCTATGCCGCCCGCCGCGCGGTGCTGCGCCCCGCGTTGGAGCGGGCAGGCTTCCGGATCGAGCACTCGGAGGCCGGGCTGTACCTGTGGGCGACGTGCGGTGAGAGCGCCGAGGCCACGGTCGCCCGGTTGGCCGAGCGGGGCATCCTGGTCGCCCCGGGTACGTTCTACGGCCCGCGCGGCGCCGACCACGTCCGGGTCGCGCTCACCGCCACCGACGAGCGGGTCCACGCCGCGGCCGAGCGCCTGACAACCTGACCCGTTCCGGGAGCACCGTCGGTTGTCCTCCGGAAAGTTGTAAAGTACTTTGAAAGTATGTCGGTCACCCCTGAAGTGAACTTCTCGGAGCTGTCGAACAGGCCCGTGGAGACCGTTCGCAAGCTGCAAGGATCTGCCACGCGTTCGTTACGGGTGCACCGTCGCGGCGATGACGAGGACCTGGTGTTGACCACCGCGAGTCGTGCGGAACAGGCTGCCGAGGTCGCGTCGACGACGACCAAGTTGTTCCTCGCGCTGATGGAGCACGATGCGCACACTCGCACACTCGTGACCGACGTCGTACCGCGAGCCTTTCCGTGGGTTCGCTTTCTTCCCAAGGAGGGAGTGCGGCAGTTCGTCGTCGAGCTCGTGGACACACTCGAAGCCGCCGAATCGGTCGACAACCCCGCCCCGGTGGCTCATCTCGTGGCAGCGTGGCGGAGCACCGCCGAGATCTACGCTGATCCCGAGCTCCTGGCCACGCTCCGGAGGGATGGCGCGGACTTCGGGGCTGTCGGCGAACCCGGCGACGACGCGTCATGAGCCCGAAGCGGGGAGACGAGGTGGCGCCGCCACCGAGCGGCGACGAGTGGAAAATCCGCTACGGGGACAAGCAAGCGATTGATGGATGGCGGGAGTTGCACGCGGCAGCTCCCGGCAATCTTCGCAAGGCGTGGGAGCTGATGCGCCACTGTCCGGGTTCGGAAGCGTCGATGTCGCCACTGCGCCATCACAGGCTGAAGTTCGACCTCGCCACCGGTACGCACAATGGCCGTGCGCTACCGCAGTGGCAGATCGAGGTCACCGGGAGCGGGCGCGTCTGGTACCTCGTGGACGCGGAGAACCGCACGGTCTGGATCAAGTACGCCGGTGTCGGCCACCCCCGTGTGACTGACTGACCGAGCGAGGACTGTCGCCGGCCGGGCGTTGGAGCACCGCTACCACGACGAGCGCGCGCCACGGAGGGTGGGGACGGACACCCGGTCGCGCCGGGGTGCGTGCAGGGGTGAGCGGCGCACACGCGCGACGGCGCACACCCCGGGGCCACGAGCCGTCACGCTGCCCACGGCCCCGGGCGTGTGCCGGTCAGTCGTTGGCGTGGAGGGCGGCGTTGAGTTCCACGCCCGCGCCGGTGCGGGCCACGGCCTCGACCGAGCCCGTGGCGGAGTTGCGCCGGAACAGCGCGCCGGAGAGGCCGGACAGTTCCCGCGCCTTCACCGTCCGGCCCTCGAAGGACACCTTCGTGCCCGCCGTGAGATAGAGACCGGCCTCGACGACGGAGTCGTCGCCGAGCGAAATCCCGACACCGCCGTTCGCGCCGATCAAGCACCGCTCGCCGAGTGAGATCACTTCCTTGCCGCCGCCGGAGAGGGTGCCCATGATCGACGCGCCGCCGCCGACGTCGGTGCCGTCGCCGACGACCACACCGGCGGAGATGCGGCCTTCGACCATCGACGCGCCGAGCGTGCCCGCGTTGAAGTTGACGAAGCCCTCGTGCATCACCGTCGTGCCGCTGGCCAGGTGCGCGCCGAGCCGCACGCGGTCGGCATCGCCGATGCGGACCCCGCTCGGGACCACGTAGTCGACCATGCGGGGGAACTTGTCGATGCTGTAGACGGTCACCTGGCCGCGGGACCGCAGCCGCATCCGGGTCTCCTCGAAGCCCTCCACAGGGCACGGCCCGTGATTGGTCCACACGACGTTCGACAGCAGGCCGAACAGGCCGTCGAGGTTCTGGCCGTGCGGGCGCACCAGCCGATGGGACAGCAGGTGCAGCCGCAGGTACGCCTCGTGCGCGTCGGCGGGCGCCTGCGCGAGCGCGCCGATCGACGTCCGCACGGCGACCACCTCCACGCCGCGCGCCTCGTCGGTGCCGAGCA
>NZ_KB912687.1:55270-62616 GCF_000383795.1 Saccharomonospora saliphila YIM 90502 | reverse complement strand
CGTCGGTGCCGAGCAGGTCCGCCGCGGCCTGACCGAGCGCGTCGGCGGCCTGCGCCGCCGACAGCCGTTCGGTGCCGCCCGCGTGCTCATCGCCGGCCCCGGTGGTCAGCTTCGGATTCGGGAACCACGTGTCCAGCACGGTGCCGTCGGTGGTCACGGTCGCCAGTCCGACGCCGGTCGCGCCGGTCGTTTCGGGGTTGGGGGTCGCTGCACTCACGGCCGCTACGGTAACCCGTGCTCAGCCGGACCGTGTGCCCACGTCGGGCAGCGCCGACAGTTCCGCCCGCAGCGATTCGACCGCGCTGGCGATGTCGCTCAGCGCCGTCGCGCACGCGTCCGCCTCGGAGGTCGTGCACTCGTTCGCGCGGTAGGCCCGGATGCCCGCGTCGAGCTCCCGCGCGTGCTCGCCCAGAACGGGGTGCCGGTCGGCGAAGTCCCGCGCCGTGCCGGGCACGTTCGCCAGTTGCGTGACGTACTTCTCGCAGTTCGGCGGGTACACCTCGGTGGGCGCGCGGTAGCAGTCGTCGCTGGTGATGGCCTCCAGCTTGACGTCGAGCGCGCCGGGGCCCGGGTCCTGGCCCTGCCCCTCCGGCACCGGCCCGGCCTCGCGGGAACACGCGGTGAGCGCCAGCAGCAGCGCGACGGCGACGGCGGAAGTCCTACGCACGTCTCCACCGTAGCCAGTGCGCGCTACCGTGCTGGACATGCCCTCGCTCGACCTTCGCTCCGATCCGGTGGACCTCACCCACGCCCTTGTCGACATCGCCAGCGTCTCCGGCGCCGAGGCCGAGCTCGCCGACGCGGTGGAGGCCGCGCTGCGGGCCCAGGCGCCGCACCTGGAGGTGGTGCGGCACGGTGACGCCGTGCTGGCCCGGACGTCGCTGGGCAGGCCCTCGCGGGTGGTGCTCGCCGGGCACCTCGACACGGTCCCCGTGAACGACAACCTGCCCGCACACCGCACCGGATCGGGTGACGACGAAGTGCTGCACGGCCTCGGCAGCGTCGACATGAAGGGCGGGGACGCGGCGTTTCTGCACCTCGCGGCGGCGCTGCCCGAGCCGAGGCACGACGTCACGTTCGTGTTCTACGACTGCGAGGAGGTCGACGCCGCGCGCAACGGCCTCGGCCGTGTCGAGCGGGAGCTGCCAGAGTGGTTGCGCGGCGACCTGGCGATCGTGGGCGAGCCGTCCAACGCGGTCATCGAGGCGGGCTGCCAGGGCACGCTGCGGGCCGAGCTGCGGGCCGACGGTGCCCGGGCGCACACCGCGCGCGCGTGGATGGGCGTCAACGCGATCCACGCGCTGGGTGAGCCGCTGCGCAGGCTGGCCGAGTACCGGCCGAGGACGGTGGACATCGACGGGCTCACCTACCGGGAGGGCTTGCAGGCCGTCCGGGTCGAGGGCGGGGTCGCGGGCAACGTCGTCCCCGACGAGGCGGTCCTGGCCGTCAACCACCGTTTCGCCCCGGACACGACCGCCGAGCGGGCGGAGGCGCACCTGCGCGAGGTCTTCGAGGGCTACGCGCTCACCGTCGTCGACCGCTCGCCCGGCGCGCTGCCCGGTCTGTCGGCACCCGCCGCCGCCGAACTGGTCGAGGCGGCCGGTGGCCGGGTGGCGCCGAAGCTCGGCTGGACCGACGTGGCCCGCTTCGCCGCGCTCGGCATGCCCGCGGTGAACTTCGGGCCCGGTGACCCGACCCTGGCGCACACGCGGGGTGAGCACGTGGCCGCGAGCGAGATCCGCCGGGTCACCGAGGCGCTGCTCTCGCTGTTGCGGTCGTGACTCTACGCTGGGCGCTGTGACCGAGGTGACGCGCAAGATCGAGGACGACGACGAGCACCCCGCCGAGAGACGCCGAGGGCCGGTGGTGCTGCGCCGGACGCGGCAACCAGAGGATTCCACCACCGACCAGCGGTTGCTCGACTCGCGAGGGCCGAGCGACTGGGTGCACACCGACCCGTGGCGGGTCCTGCGCATCCAGGCCGAGTTCGTGGAGGGCTTCGGCGCGCTGGCCGAGGTGCCTCGCGCGGTGACCGTGTTCGGCTCCGCCCGCACCCCACGGGACCACCCCGAGTACCAGGTGGGCCGCGAGATCGGCGCGGCGCTGGCGAACGCGGGGTTCGCCGCGATCACCGGCGGTGGGCCCGGATCGATGGAGGCGGTCAACCGGGGCGCGTCCGAGGCGGGCGGGCTCTCGATCGGGCTCGGCATCGAGCTGCCGTTCGAGCAGGGCATCAACCCGTGGGTGGACCTGGGGGTGAACTTCCGCTACTTCTTCACCCGCAAAACGATGTTCATCAAGTACTCGCAGGCCTTCATCTGCCTGCCGGGTGGCTTCGGCACTCTGGACGAGCTGTTCGAAGCGCTGACTCTCGTGCAGACGAAGAAGGTCACCAAGTTCCCCGTGGTGCTGTTCGGCTCGTCGTACTGGGGCGGTCTCTACGACTGGGTGCGGGACACCGTGCTGGCCGAGGGCAAGATCGGCGAGCGCGAGGCGGACCTGCTGCACCTGACCGACGATGTCGACGACGCCGTGGGCATGGTGCTGGAGGCGTACAAGGCATGGGAGGAGACTCACTAGTGCGGCGACTCTGCGTTTTCTGCGGTTCGTCCTCCGGCAAGGACCCCGGCTACGCGGCCGACGCGGCGGCGCTGGGCGCGCTGCTCGCCCGGCGCGGCATCGGCGTCGTCTACGGCGGGGGCCAAGTCGGGCTGATGGGCACGGTCGCCGACGCGGCGCTCGAGGCGGGCGGCGAGGTGACCGGGGTGATCCCGAAGCACCTGATGCGGGAGGAGATCGCCCACCACGGGTTGACCGAGCTGCACGTCGTCGCGGACATGCACGAGCGCAAGGCCACGATGGCGCGGCTGTCGGACGGCTTCCTCGCGTTGCCCGGCGGCGCGGGAACGCTGGAGGAGCTGTTCGAGGTGTGGACGTGGGCGCAGCTCGGACTGCACGCCAAGCCCGTGGGCCTGCTCGACGTGCGCGGCTTCTACAGCAGGCTCGCCGAGTTCCTCGACCACATGACCGACGAGGGCTTCCTCAACCACGCCAGCCGCGACCTGGTCACGATCGACTCCGACCCGGAGGTCGTGCTCGACGCCTTCGCCCGCCACTCCTACACCCCGATCGACAAGTGGGCGGTCTGAACCCCTTTTTGTCGTGTCGTCAAGGCCCCCTTGACTGCGTTGAACGCAGGGAAGGAGGCCTTGACGGCATGCCAACGCACCGCGCGTGACACGATCGGGGTATGGACTCGGAGTGGTTCGCGCGGCGTACCTGGCAGTCCCCGTCGTGGACGGTGGACGAGCTGGTGCGGGCGAAGAACGGCCGCACCGTGTCGGTGGTGTTGCCCGCCCTGAACGAGGCGGACACCGTGGGCGCGGTGGTGTCCTCGGTCCTGCCGTTGCGCGACCGGCTCGTCGACGAGCTGGTCGTGGTGGACTCCGGTTCCACCGACGACACGGTGCGGGTGGCCGCCGAGGCCGGTGCGCGGGTCGTGCACCGCGAGGACGTGCTCACCGACTGGGCGCCGGTGCCCGGCAAGGGCGAGGTGCTGTGGCGCTCGCTGGCCGCCACCACCGGCGACCACGTCGTCTTCCTCGATTCCGACCTCGTCGATCCCGACCCGGCTTTCGTGCCCGCCCTGCTCGGGCCGCTGCTGTGCGAGCCGGGCGTGGAACTGGTCAAGGGCTTCTACCGCAGGCCGTTGCGGTTGGAGACCGACGAGCTGGGCACCGGGGGCGGACGGGTCACCGAGCTGCTCGCGCGGCCCCTGCTCGCCGCGCTGCGCCCGGCGCTGTCCGGGCTCGTGCAACCGCTCGGCGGCGAGTACGCCGCCAGCCGCGAGCTGCTGGAGTCCGTCCCGTTCGCCGCCGGGTACGGGGTCGAGATCGGCCTGCTGCTCGACGCGGAGGCCCGGTACGGCCTCGACGCACTCGCCCAGGTGAACCTGGGTGTGCGCAAGCACCGCAACCGTTCGCTGCTTCAGCTCGGTGTGATGGCGCGGCAGATTCTCGGCACCACGCTGGACCGGTGCGGTGTCGAGACCGCACCGGCCCGGGCCACCGCTCCCGGTTCCCCTGCCGAGCTGACCCAGTTCGTCCAGGTCGCGGGGGAGTGGCTTCCGGACGTGGCGACCGTGCCGCTGACCGACCGCCCGCCCTTGCGCCAGGTGTCGGCGCGGCGCACGTGAGCAGCGCGGGTATGTCACGATCGGAAGCGTGACCACCGCCCTGATCTACCTTCTCGTGATGCTGCTGGTGGCGGCCGTGGTGTTCCTGCTCGCCTCACTGGTGTTCGGGCGTGGTGAGGAACTGGCCCCGCTGGCGCCGGGGAGTTCGCCCACCCGGCTGCCCGCCGAGGACGTCACGGGAGCGGACGTGGACGCCGTGCGGTTCCAGATCGTCGTCCGCGGCTACAAGATGTCCGAGGTCGACTGGGTGCTGGCACGGCTCGGCGCCGAGATCGACGAACTGCGGGAGCGGGTCCGTCAGTTGGAGGCGCGTCCGGAGTGCGCGGAGCGCGAGGCGTCGTCGTGAGTGACGTGGCCGTGTCGGTGGAGGTCCCCGCGCCCGCGGGGACGGCGTGGCTGGCGCTGACCGACTGGGAGCGGCAGGGCGAGTGGATGCTGGGCACGAGCGTGCGCGTCGTTTCCGGCAACGGCCGCAGTGTCGGCTCGCGCCTCGAGGCGTTCACCGGGGCGGGTGGTGTCGGGGTGACCGACCTCATGGAGATCATCAGCTGGGAGCCGCCCGTGCGCTGCACCGTGCGGCACCTCGGCAAGGTCGTGCGGGGCACGGGCGCGTTCCACGTGCAGGCGCGCGGTCCGCAGCACTCGGCGTTGGTGTGGTCGGAAGATCTCGATCTGCCGTTCGGGCCCGTCGGCAAGGCCGGATGGCTCGTGGCCAAGCCCGCGTTCGCGCTGGGCCTGCGCCGCTCGCTGGAACGGTTCGCGCGGTTCGCCGAGTCGTACGTGGTGGGGCGGTGAACGCCGGGCTGCGGGGCCCGGACGGCCTCGACCGCTGCGCGTGGGGCAACACGGCACCCGACTATGCCGAGTACCACGACCGCGAGTGGGGCGTGCCGTTGCGCGGCGAGGCGGCGTTGTTCGAGCGACTGACGCTGGAGGCGTTCCAGTCCGGGCTGTCGTGGCTGACGATTTTGCGCAAACGGGAGAACTTCCGCGCGGCCTTCGCCGGGTTCGTGCCGGAGCGGGTGGCCGCCTTCACCGGCGACGATCTGGACCGGTTGCTCGCCGACGCCTCCATCGTGCGGAACCGGGCCAAGATCGAGGCGACGATCACCAACGCGCGGGCGACGCGGAGGCTCGACGTGCCGCTGGACGAGCTGCTCTGGTCGTTCGCGCCCGAGGCTGGCACGCGGCGGCGACCGCGCACGATGACCGACGTGCCCGCCACGACGCCGGAGTCCACCGCCATGGCGAAGGAACTCAAGAAGCACGGGTTCGCGTTCGTCGGCCCCACGACCTGCTACGCGCTGATGCAGGCCACCGGCATGGTGGACGACCACGTGTGCGGGTGCTTCCGCGCCGCCTGACCGCCCGGGTTGGCATGGCGTCAAGGCCTCCTTGACTGCGTTGAGTGCAGTGAAGGAGGCCTTGACGACACGGCAACAACGGGCGGCGCGGTGATCACGTGCCCCGGAAGTGGGGGGTGCGCTTGGTCACGAAGGCCTCCACCGCCTCGGCGTGGTCGGCCGTGGCGCCGAGCTCGGCCTGGGCCGTCTCCTCCGCGGCGAGCGCCTCGCGCAGCGTGCTCTCGCCGGCCGTGCGCACCGTGTGCTTGATCTTCGCGTAGGCGACGGTGGGGCCCGCCGCGAGCTTCGCGGCCACCGCGTGTGCCCGCGTGGCCAGCTCGTCGTCGGCGACGACCTCGCTGACCAGTCCGAACCGCAACGCCTCCGCGCTGTCGACCGTCCGTGCCAGCAGCATCAGCTCCAGCGCCCTGCCCTGGCCGACCAGCCGTTGCAACGTCCAGGACGCGCCCGAGTCCGGTCCCAGCCCCACGTTGGCGAAGGCCATCAGGAAGTTCGCCGAGCTGGCCGCGAGGCGCAGGTCGGCGGCGTAGGCGAACGCGGCCCCCGCCCCGGCCGCGGGCCCGTTCACAGCGGCGATCACCGGTTTGGGCATCTCGACGATCGCGGTGACGATGGGGTTGTAGTGGTCACCGACGGTGCGCAGCGGAGCATCGTCGCCCGAGCGCAGCATGCCCACGTGCTCCTTGAGGTCCTGGCCCGCGCAGAACGCCTTCCCGGCCCCGGTGAGCAGCACGGCCCGGACCTCCGGGTCGTCGGCGGCCCCGCGTAACGCCTCGAGCAGGCGCTCCTTCAACTCGACCGTCAGCGAGTTGTACGCCGAGGGCCGGTTCAAGGTCAGTGTGCGCACGCCATCGGCGTCGGCCTGGTTCAACACGTCCTCTGTGGTCACCGAATCCTCCGTAGTCGCTCGTCGTCCCGCGAGTCTGACAGGCGTGTGAAGCGCATACCAGCGGTGATCGCCCGTGGCTAAGATCGGTCCGCGTTCGCGGCCCACTCCGCATGGGGGACAATGGTGGAGACCCGGTTGCTTTGGCGGGCGCGACCCGGGCGCGCTGGTTCATCACGGAGGGAGCACGCTATGGCGGCCATGAAGCCCCGGACCGGAGATGGTCCCCTCGAAGTGACCAAGGAGGGGCGGGGCCTCGTGATGCGCGTGCCGCTCGAGGGCGGTGGTCGGCTTGTCGTCGAGCTGACGGCCGAGGAGGCCAAGGACCTCGGTGCGGCCCTGCAGGAGGCCACCGGCTGACCTTCCCCGTGTGACCCGCACCGGTCCGACGCGCGTGATTCGGCCCGGTTCGTCTCGTTGTGCCTGGAGGCCGTATGGCGCGCTCGCCGTTACCCCCCATCCCCACCCGGCTCCCCGACGTCACGGTCGGCACCACCCACCGCCGGGGTGCCGCCCTCGCGGAGGTCGTCACCGAGGACGGTGACACCCCGCTCGCCGACGTGCTCGCCGACCTCGGGGCCACCCGGAGGGCGGGCGAGGTACACGCGCTGTCCGGGCCGGACGGTCCGAGGTGGGTCGTGGGCGCGGGCTCCGGGAGCTCCTCGCAGTACCGTACGGCGGCGGCGGCGTTCGTGCGAGCCGTGGAGGCCGCATCCACCGCCGGGGTGGACACGGGCGGGGTGTCCGCCGTCGCGGTGCAGGTGCGGCTGCCGGACACGGCGGGGCCCGACGAGTACGCGGCCTTCGCCACGGGCGCGCTGCTCGGCGGGTACCGCTACCGCGTCTCCGGCTCCGACGACGGGGTCCGGGGTGCGCGGGCTGCGGCTGCTGAGCGGCCGGG
>NZ_KB912687.1:45876-55170 GCF_000383795.1 Saccharomonospora saliphila YIM 90502 | reverse complement strand
CGCTCCGCCCGCGTCGCTGGCCGAGGCGTTCGGCCGCTCCGCCGGTGAGGACGGCGTCACACTCCAGCGGCCCGCCGACGCGCATCCCGGAGACGGCGCGCCGGATGGGCCTGAGCACGAGCCGTTGTGGACCTCTCCGGCCGACCCCTGGCGTGACCCCGGCTCCGCCGCCGTGCTCGGCGGTCCGGCCGAGCGGGACACCGAGCGGGAAGACGGGGAGGTCGAGCGTCCGCACGGGCCGCAGCTGAGCGTGCCCGAGCTCCTCTTCGGCCGCAGGGTGAAGCCGACCGCGCTGGCCCTGCTCGGGGTCGTGGCGCTGGTGGTGGGCGCGCTGGGCGGCGCGGTCGGGTGGGCGCTGGCCACCGCCGGAGACACCCTCACCGGGGAACTGAACATCGCCGAAGCGCGCGAGGGCAAGGAACGCCCCGCCGGTTCCGTCGCCGACATCGCGAGGCGCGTGGCCCCGGCCGTGGTCTCCATCGAGGTGGAGTCGGGCCAGTCCGGCGGGGTGGGCTCCGGTGTGGTCATCGACGGCCAGGGGTACGTGCTGACCAACCACCACGTCGTCGCGCGGGCGGGCGACGCCGGCAAGGCCGAGATCACCACGGTGTTCACCGACGGCACGCGCACGCCCGCGCAGGTCGTGGGCACCGACCCCAAGACCGACCTCGCCGTGCTCAAGGTCGACGTCGCCAACCCGGTCGTCATCGAGATCGGCGACTCGGACGCGCTGGCGGCCGGGGACGCGGTGATGGCGATCGGCTCCCCTTTCGGTCTGGAGAACACGGTCACCGAGGGCATCGTCAGCGCGTTACACCGACCGGTGACCGCGCCGGGGGAGAACGGCGACCCGCCCGTGACCTACGACGCGATCCAGACCGACGCGGCCATCAACCCCGGCAACTCCGGTGGTGCCCTGGTCGATTCGACCGGCGCGCTGGTGGGAATCAACTCGATGATCCGCACCGTGGGCAGCGGCGGTGAGGGCGGCAGTATCGGCCTCGGCTTCGCCATCCCGATCAACCAGGCCATCGAGATCAGTGAGGGGCTGATCCGCGACGGCGAGGTCTCCCACGCCACGCTCGGCGTGAACGCGGCGTCGGTGTCGGCCAACACCTCGCAGGGCGCGCAGGTGCGCAACGTCGTGGAAGGCGGGCCTGCGGCCGGTGCCGGGATCGCGGAGGGCGATGTGATCACGCGGGTGGGCGACCGGCAGGTGCGCAACGCCGCCGAGCTGACGGTGGCGGTCCGCGAGCACGAGATCGGCGAGCAGGTGCCCGTCCGGTTGGTGCGGGGTGGGCGGCCGCTCACGGTCGAGGTCACCCTCGGGTCGGACTGACGAGGTAGGCTTTCCCCGTCCCGGGTGCGACGCGGAAGGTGTGGCCATGTTCGAAAGCATCGGCTGGGGCGAGATCCTCGTCCTCATCGTCGCTGGTTTGTTCATCCTCGGTCCCGAACGGTTGCCCGAGGCGGCGGCCTGGCTCGGACGTTCGGTACGGAAGGTCCGCGACTTCGCCACGGGTGCGCGCCAGCAGCTCCGTGACGAGGTCGGCACCGACTTCGACGAGTTCCGCAAGCCGATCGAGGACCTGCGCAATCTCCGCAACTTCGATCCGAAGCGGGCCGTCACCCAGCACCTGTTCGACGGCGACCACGATCCGCTGGGCCTCGACAACATCAACGGCACGGGTGGCGACGGCTCGGCGGCGACGAAGCCCAACGGCTACGCGGAGGGCTCGTCCGCGAGCCCCACACGCACGGAGCCGTTGCCACCCGGCGAAAAGCCCCCGGTCGACCCGGACGCCACCTGACCCACCCGCGAGTTGCCCTTTCAGGCCCGCGAGTTGCCCCTCGCCGGCCCGCGAGTTGCCTCTGGGCTGCCCGCGAGTTGCCTCTCGCAGGTCCGCGAGTTGCCCCTGAGCGTCCGTGAGCTGCTCCTAGGACCTGGAGGAGCTGCCTTGCGTGGCTAGCCCTTCCTCTCCGCGCCCGCCTCGACGGGTGCGTTTCGAGACTTAAGGTTCCTGTGAGCGATCCGGTAGCCGAGCGCGCCAGCACCGGATGCAGAAGCCGACCATGGGCAGCCTGTCGCTCATCCGCACCCACGCTGCACGCACACGAGGGCAGCGCGGACGCGCAGCGGTGACACGCACGTGCTGGGCAAGGTGTGGAGCACGGATCCAATCCGCGTGGCGCCCAGCGATGACCGCGCGTATCCAGGGACAACTGGGCAATTCGCGGGTGCACCGGGGGCAACTCGCGGGCACGCAGGGGCAACTCGCGGACGCGCAGGGGCAACTCGCGCGCACGCAGGGGCAACTCGCGGGCACCCAGGGGCAACTCGCGGGGTTGGGTGGGTCAGCGGCCGGCCGGGGTGACGTTGAGCATCATGCCCGCGAGGCCGCGGGCGCGGACCGACAGCTTCTCCGCGGCCTGGGTGAGCACCGTGCTCGCCGGGGACTCCGGCTCGGACAACACGAGCGGCGTGCCCGCGTCGCCCTGTTCGCGCAGCTTCGGGTCCAACGGCACCTGTCCGAGGAGCGGCACCTCCGCGCCGACCGACTTCGACAGCGAGTCAGCCACGGTCTGCCCGCCGCCCGAGCCGAACAGCTCCATCCGCGACCCGTCGGGCGATTCGAACCACGACATGTTCTCGATGACCCCGGCCACCCGCTGCCGGGTCTGCAACGCGATCGCGCCCGCGCGCTCGGCCACCTCGGCGGCGGCCTGCTGCGGCGTGGTGACCACCAGGATCTCCGCGTTCGGGATGAGCTGCGCCACCGAGATCGCGATGTCACCGGTGCCCGGCGGCAGGTCGAGCAACAGGACGTCCAGGTCGCCCCAGAACACGTCGGCGAGGAACTGCTGCAACGCCCGGTGCAGCATCGGCCCCCGCCACACCACCGGGGTATTGCCCGGGGTGAACATGCCGATCGAGATGGTCTTCACGCCGTGCGCCTGCGGCGGCATGATCATCTTCTCGACCTTGGTGGGCTTCTCGCCCGCGCCCAGCATGCGCGGCACCGAGTGGCCGTAGATGTCGGCGTCCACCACGCCCACCGACAGGCCCTTGCGCGCCATCGCGGCGGCGAGGTTGACGGTGACGCTGGACTTGCCGACCCCGCCCTTGCCGGACGCGACGGCGTAGACGCGGGTCAGCGAGCCGGGCTGGGCGAACGGAATCACCGGCTCCTCGGCGTCACCGCGCAGCTTCTGGCGCAGTTCGGTGCGCTGCTCGTCACTCATGACGTCCAGCTCGACCCGCACGTCGCGCACCCCGTCCAGTTTCTGCACGGCCGCGGAGGTGTCGCGGGTGATGGTCTCCTTCAGTGGGCACCCGGCCACCGTCAGGTAGACCTCGACCGTGACGACGCCGTCGTCGCCCACCGTGATGTCCTTCACCATGCCCAGCTCGGTGATCGGCTTGTGGATCTCCGGGTCGTGCACGTCGTTCAGCGCCGTGCGCACGTCCTCGACGCTGGGGGTCTGTTCTGTGGTGGTCACTGCTCGGGCACCGACCTTTTCGTCGCGGGTGGTTGCGCTTGCTGTCCCTCATGCTACGTGCCCGTAGGTCGCGGGCTGTCGCAGTGGCCGCGACGCCCCGGCACTCCGCGGCCCACCGTGTAATATGGATCACAAACACCCTGACACGATCGGAGTAGTGCCCTCGGTCTCGGGACCGGACGGTACAAACCCGGGGAAGGCGGGGCAGACGAGTGGAAGCGTTGCTCACCATCGTCGTCATCGTCGGTCTGGTGCTGGTGCTCGGACTCGCCTCATCGGTGCGGATCGTCCGGCAGTACGAGCGCGGGCTGGTGTTCCGCTTCGGGCGGGTGCACCGGTTGCCCCGTGAGCCCGGATTGCAGCTGATCGTGCCGGGCGTCGACCACATGCACAAGGTGAACCTCCAGATCGTGACGCTGCCTGTGCCGGGACAGGACGGCATCACCCGGGACAACGTCACCGTGCGGGTGGACGCGGTCGTGTACTTCAAGGTGATCGACCCGGTGCAGGCGATCGTCGGGGTGGAGAACTACCGCTTCGCGATGTTGCAGGTCGCGCAGGCGAGCCTGCGGCGCACCATCGGCGAGAGCTCGCTGGACGACCTGCTCTCCCGCCGCGAGTACCTCAACCAGGGGCTCGAATTGATGATCGACAGCCCGGCCGCGAGCTGGGGCATCCACATCGACCGTGTGGAGATCAAGGATGTGGCACTGCCCGAGACGATGAAGCGCGCGATGTCGCGTCAGGCCGAGGCCGAGCGTGAACGTCGTGGCCGCGTGATCTCGGCCGAGGGCGAATTGCAGGCCTCGGAGAAGCTGTCCCAGGCCGCCGCCCGCATGGCCGACACCCCAGCGGCGTTGCAGTTGCGGCTGCTGGAGACCGTGGTCGAGGTGGCCGCGGAGAAGAACTCCACGCTGGTGCTGCCGTTCCCGGTGGAGATGCTGCGCTTCCTCGACGAGGCGTCGAAGCGCGACGCCCGGCGGAATGAGGACCAGCCGAGCGAGGGCCGACAGCGTGCGGACCGCCCAAGCGAGGCTCGCGGCGTGGAGCACGAGCCGGAGCCCGCGAGTGACCGCGAGGCGCTCGGCACCGGGCTGACCTCGCGCGGAGTCCCGGCACCGTCCGAGCCCGCCGACGCCGCCGAGCAGATCCGCGATGTCGCCGCCGTACCCACCGCACAGGCGGACGGCGAGTTCGACGACCCCGTGCGGGGATAGCGTTCTCCTCACTCTCCGGCGGGTTGCTTCTCCTTACTTGTCGGTTCCGCATGCCCAGTACACCCGGTACGGCGAGTTGCAGCGGACGCAGCTCGGCGAGACCGGGGAGAGGGTGTGGCTGCGCGGTATTTCGACGAGCACACGCGGCGGCTCCACCGCACGATCGTGGATGCCGAGTTGCCGCAGCCAATGCAGGCGGACACGAACTATTCGTACGACCCGGCGGGCAACATCACCTCGATCGCGGACACTCCGCGTGAGCAGCAGGCTGACGTGCAGTGTTTCGAGTACGACCATCTGCGGCGGTTGACCGAGGCGTGGACGCCGATGGGGGACTGCGGGGCCGGTCCGGAGGTTGGTGATCTGGGGGGCCCGGCGCCGTACTGGCGGTCGTTCGGTTACGACGTCGTGGGCAATCGGGTGACCAGCACCGAGCATGACGCGGCTGGGGACACGGTGCGGGAGTACGCGTACCCGGATGGTGGGCAGGCGCTGGAGTCGGTGACGAGTCATCTGCCTGGTGGCACGACCAGGTTGGACGCGTTCACCTACGACGAGGCCGGGAACACGGTGTCGCGGACGACGGGGGCAGGTGACGAACAGACGCTGGACTGGGACGCCGAGGGCAATCTCGCCAAGACGGTCGAGGGGGACGAGGGCACCGAGTTCGTCTATGACGCCGATGGTGAGCGGTTGCTGCGTCGGGATCCGTCCGGGGTGACGGCGTATCTGGAGGGGCAGGAGTTGCGGTGGGACCGCGAGAGTGGCCAGACGACCACGACGCGGTACTACGAGTTCGCCGGTTCCACGGTGGCGATGCGGACCGAGGCGGGGTTGACGTGGCTGTTGGGTGATCATCAGGGCACGTCGCGGTTCGCGATCGGGGCGGGGTCGTTGGAGGTGACGCGCCGGTGGCAGTTGCCGTTCGGTGGTCAGCGTGGTGAGGAGGTCGATTTCCCCGGGGAGCGGGGTTTCGTCGGGGGGACGGTCGACGCGTCGGCGGGGTTCACGACGTTGGGGGCGCGGCAGTACGACCCGGGGTTGGGGCGGTTCTTGTCGGTGGATCCGTTGATGGATCCGACGGATCCGCAGCGGATGCACGGCTATACGTATTCGAACAACAACCCGGTGACGTTTTCCGATCCGACCGGGCTGGCCTATTGCGATATCAACATCTGTCCTGGAGACCCTGGTTATAAGGGGCAGGGGGCGCACCCGGTGTATTCACCGAAGGAGGGGTGCGTTTACAAGTGTGATGAGAGGCCCTCGGGTCCGGTCTCTTCTCCGAGTCCGGCGCCGTCGACCGGTGGGGGTTGTGGTCCGGATGGGATCTACTGCGGGATGGGGAGTCGTGTGGGGGGCGCGACGGTCAGTTATCCGCCGTTGTCGCCTCCGCCGCCTCCGGCTCGGGACACGTCGCGGAGTTGTACGTCGGTGCGGTACTGCGGTTTCGTGCCGGGCAGGGATAGCGCTGCATTTAGTATCGATTTGGGTGAGTTGGCCTACGATCTGTCGGGGCTAGCTGACGCGGAGGCGTGCCTGAAGGGTAAGCTGGACGGTTGCCTTTGGCTCGCGGTCGGGTTGACTCCGGTCGGCCGTGCTGGTGCACTGCTTCGGTCGGGTCGGCACGTCGATGAGGCGGCTGATGCGGGCAGAGCGTCGCGGGCACCGTCGTGTAACAGCTTCGTGCCCGGCACCCGGGTGCTCATGGCGGACGGCACTACCAAGCCGATCGAAGACGTCGAGATCGGCGAGAAGGTATGGGCCACCGACCCGGAGACCGGTGAGGAAGGGCCCCGCACCGTCACCGCCACCATCGTCGACCACGGGATGAAGAACCTGGTCGAAGTTACCGTGGACGTCGATGGAGCGGCCGGTGACGAGACCTCGGCCGTCATGGCCACGACGCTGCACCCTTTCTGGGTCGACGACCAGGGCCGCTGGCTCGACGCCCGCGACGTCGAACCCGGCAACGAACTCCGCACCGCTACCAGCGACCACGTCGAGGTCGTAGCCACAGACACGTCCACGAAACTCCGCCAGGTCCACAACCTCACGATCAATGGAATACACACATACCATGTTCTGGCGAACGGAAATTCCATACTCGTTCACAACAGCAACGGCTCGTGTGGAGGCGCGTGGCAATCCGAGTTCGATAACCTTCCGAAGGGAAGGCAGGAACACGTTCGGGAGATGCCTGATGAGCAGACCATGCGTGATGCGTTCGAGCGCTGGACTGCTGGTGCTGAGCAGCTCCCGGCGCGAGGTCCGAAGATCCCCGAGGTATATCAACTCGAGGACGGTACCGTGATACAATGGAAGACAGCATCTGCATCTGGTGGAAAGACAATAGATATCCAGCCTGGTAGTGGCGGAAAACCGTTGAAAATTCACTTGTCATGATTGACAGCCGTGTTTACGCCGAAGTATTGATTGAAGGTATGGACGATTGGGTCCCTATCGATCAGCTCATCTGGGCTGCGCGGGAAGAGGTGAAGAGGCGCCCGTGGAAGGGGTTCTTCGCCGAACTGCTTCACTTCTTGCTCGAGAGTGAACTTATCCAGCTCGGCGAACTGGCCGCAGAAGGGTTTTCGCCGTGGGAAGGGGAGGCCAGCGAAGTTGTCCAGTTGGTGCTCGATGACCTTGAGCGCCTCTCTTGGGAACCCAAGCTGGGTAGTCGTGCCTGGATCGCTAACACGGGAGCAGGCAACGATGTCGCCCGATCGTTGATGAACAGACAAGTCTAAACACTGTCTCGTAACTGCTTTTGAGTAGGCGTTTCATCGATCTAGAACGCTTTTTCCTGTGTCGGCTGATTGATCGTGGGGTGGCGCGGTGCTTGATGGTGGCGACGCCAGTGTGACCGGGTCCGGGCAACTCGAATTTGAGAAAGGAACATCTAAGCTTATTTAGAGGGCGCTGCTCAGTGCTGCGTACCGTTTCCGTGCTCGCGGCGGGGATTGTCGGCGTTTTCCGGATCGGCGGTCGCCAGCGCTGAGCAGACCGCGACGGCGCGGTCTGACGCCGATGCGGCGCTTACGCATCACTACCCGCTCGATGAGGAGTCGGGTTCGTTGACCGTGGACCTCGCAGGAGGCGAGGATGGGACTGTGCACAACGGAGCCGCATTTGTGCAGGGGCGAATCGGTAATGGGGTCTCCTTCGACGGAGTGGACGACTTCGTGTCGACAGAAACCCTCGGCGTGCGTACTGACACCAGTTTCACTGTAGCGGCCTGGGTGATGCTCGAGGAGGACGGTGGAACGCTCGTGGCCGTCAGCGCCGCGGGTGAGAAAACCAGCAAGTTCAGGCTGGGGCATGTGTACGATGATCGGAGCAGGTCCGGCGCTTGGTTCTTCGCGATGCCGGAGTCGGACACACCTGAGGCGACAGTTACAGAGGATGCGAAGTCCGTGATGGAGGCTCGACCGGGCCTATGGACCCACTTGGTCGGCGTTTACGACGCGGAGGCGTCGCGTGTATGGCTTTACCACAACGGCCTTCGCGTGGACGATGGAACCGTGCAGAATACATGGAACGCGACCGGTGGGCTCCGAATCGGTAGCGGCGCGCCGCAAGATTCTCGTTCCGGGAAATGGCCGGGTCTCGTGGACGATGTTCGCCTGTACAACAGGAGCCTGACCAGCGATGAGATCTCCGCGCTCTACTCGTCATATCCGGACTAACTACTCGGCCACAGTGCAGAGCGATGTGCTGGGCTTGGGATGGGTTCGCGGAAGCTGCTCAGTGGTCTTCCCGTGCAGTTGGCCAGGGCGTCGCTTGGGGTGGCCGCTTCATCAATGCCGCGGCGTTAACCTCAATCGTCAGGAGCGTTCGTCGTCGCGCCACCGTTCGAGCGAGTCGCCCGCCTCGACGTCCGTGCGCATCGGCCCGCTTGGCCGGGGAACCGGCGCGTTCCCGGCCATCGCCGCCAGACGCCGGGCGAGTCGGGCTACCGCGTCGCGCAGCTCCGGCGGTTCCAGTACCTCCGCCTCGAAGCCCAGCCGAGCCACGTGCAGGGCGATCCAGTCCACATCGTCGCCGCCCGCGACGAGCACGCACCACCCGTCGCGGTCGTCCTCGACGCGCCCCACCTGGGGCGGCACGAGCTCGCGCACCTGCTCGGGCCGTGCGTGTAGCCGCACCCGGGCGAGATACCGGTACGGCGCCTCGGTCACGGACTGTTGAACGTAGGCGACCGGGTCCGGATGCTCCCGAGGCCAGACGCGCCAGGTCGTGGCCACCAGCTCGCGCATCCGGTCCAGGCGGAAGGTGCGCCAGTCGTCGCGGTCGAGGTCCCAGGCCATCAGGTACCAACGGCGGCTGGTGGCCACCATCCGCACCGGCTCGACCGTGCGCTCGCCCTCGCCGCCGTCCCGGTCGGGGTAGGAGAAGCGCACCCGCACGGCGTCGCGACAGGCCCGCGCGAGGGTCACCAGCAGTTCCGCGTCGATCTCGACCCCGGGGGCGACCAGCGTCTCGGTGGCGCCGTGGACCGCCCGCACCTCGGCGCGCAGCCGGGGCGGCATCACCTGGTCGAGCTTGGCGAGCGCCCTCAGCGCGGCCTCACCCG
>NZ_KB912687.1:44347-45776 GCF_000383795.1 Saccharomonospora saliphila YIM 90502 | reverse complement strand
CGGGGCGTCGTCCTGGGGGCCGGGGCGGTCACGCGTACGGCCCGGCACGACCGCCTGCGGCGCGGCGCGGTCCACGGCCGCGTCGTCCGGGTGCGTTCCGTCGTCGGCAGGCACCACTCCAGTATCGCGCGCCGACCGCGAATTCATTATCGCGCGCCGAGGGCGAACTCCGGTGCCACGGCGATGGCGACCGTCACGGCGACGATCCAGGCCAGCGCCGCGGTCAACGCCCAGAACTTCAGGTTGGTCAGCAGGCGGGGCATGACGTCACTCCTCCTCGCGGTTCGGAGGGCGGGCTGGAGTGGCCGGTGGCCACCCGCGCCCGTCTTCGGTCGGTGTGCTCGTCCCGGGACCGAGGCGGTGCGCCTCGCGCGGGTGCTAGAGCCAGTTCTTCTTGCGGAAGACCCGGTAGAGCGTCAGGCAGATGAGCAGGATGATCCCGATGATCATCGGGTAGCCGTAGCGCAGTTGCAGTTCCGGCATGTAGTCGAAGTTCATGCCGTAGATCCCGGCGAGCGCGGTGGGCACGGCGATGATCGCCGCCCACGCCGTGATCTTGCGCATGTCGGAGTTGAGCTGGAGCGTGATCTTGCCGAGGGTGGCGTCGACGAGCGTGGTCAGCAGTTCGTCGAACGCCGCGACCCGGTCGGCCACCGTGGTCACGTGGTCGTGGACGTTGCGGAAGTACGAGCGGACGTCGTCGGGGACCAGCCGGGTGTAGCCTTCCGCGAGCCTGCGCAGCGGGGTCGCCAGCGGCAGCACCGCCCGCCGGAGTTCGAGCACCTCGCGCTTGAACAGGTAGATCTGCTCCGAGGTCACCCGCGTCCTCGGGGCGAACACCTCGGTCTCCATCGCGTCGATGTCGTCCTCGATGCGTTCGGTGACGGTGAGGAAGTGGTCGACGACGTGGTCGGCGATGGCGTGCAGCACCGATGCGGGGCCCGCGGCCATGCGCTCCGGGTCGGCGTCGAGCTCACGACGCAGATGCGCGAGGCCCGCGTGGTTGCCGTGCCGCACGGTGATGACGAAGTCGGCGCCGAGGAAGGCCATCAGCTCGCCGGACTCGACGATCTCGTTGGCCGTGGTGGGGGAGTCGTGCTCGACGTAGCGCACGGTGCGAAAGACCATGAACAGCGTGTCGTCGTAGCGTTCCAGCTTGGGCCGCTGGTGCGCGTGCACGGCGTCCTCGACGGCCAGCTCGTGCAGTCCGAAGGTCTCGGCGATGCCCTGGATCTGTTCCTGGTTCGGCTCGTGCAGACCGATCCAGACGAAGCCCTCGCCCCGCTCACGCACTTCCTGAATGGCCTCGGTGTGGCTCCAGTGGCCGGGCAGGCGGGCACCGTCGACGTAGACACCGCAGTCGACGACGTAGGCAGCGGGAGCCGGCGCCGCGCGGCGGGCGCCGCGGCCGTTGCGGTTGGCGGCCCGG
>NZ_KB912687.1:36576-44247 GCF_000383795.1 Saccharomonospora saliphila YIM 90502 | reverse complement strand
ACCGCCGACGCCTGCCGCCGCGTGCACGGGGTAGCCGAGCGCGCGCAGCCGCTCCACGTCGCGGCGCACCGACCGGTCGGTGACCCCGAGCTCGGCGGCGAGTTCGGCAGCGGTCCAGGAGGGCCGCCGTTGCAGCAGCGCCAGCAAGCGCAGCACCCGTTCGGTCGTCGCCTCGACGGTCACGTGCTCATCGTCGCACGGATCGCGGAACGATCCTGTCCGCTATCTCCGCGAGGCTGGAGCCATGACCGACAAGACCTGGAACTCCCTGCTCCGCGACCAGCTCGCCTGGCACTGGACCCACCACCTGCGCCCGCGCCTGGCCGGGCTCACCGACGACGAGTACTTCTGGGAGCCCGCGCCCGGCTGCTGGACGGTGCGCCCACGCGGCACCGGGACCGCGCCGATACGGGCCGGGGCCGGCGCGATGACCATCGACTTCGCCGTGCCGGAGCCCGACCCGCCACCGCTGACGACCATCGCCTGGCGGCTCGGGCACGTGATCGTCGGTGTCCTGGCGATGCGCAACGCCGCGCACTTCGGCCGCGCGCCCACCGACTACCAGTCGTTCACCTATGCCGCGACCGCGACCGAGGCGCTGGAGCAACTCGACACGGAGTACGCCACCTGGCTGACCGGAGTCGAAGCCCTCGGCGACACCGGCCTCGCCCGCCCGTGCGGGGAAGCCGAGGGGCCGTATGCCGAGCACCCTCTGGCGGCGCTCGTGCTGCACATCCACCGCGAGGTCATTCATCATCTGTCCGAGGTGTGCCTGCTCCGCGACCTCTACCTGCACACCCACCCGCCGACCCGAACGGAGGCGAGCTGAGATGGCGCGCGACATCCAGATCACCCTCGACTGCGCCGACCCGGGTGCCCTCGCCGCGTTCTGGGCCGAGGCACTCGGCTACCGCATGCAGGACCCGCCCGACGGCTTCGCGTCGTGGGAGCAGGCCCTTGAGGCGATGGGCGTGCCACCGGAGCACCGTAACGACGCCTCGGCGGTGGTCGATCCCGACGGTTCCGGGCCGAGGGTGTTCTTCCAGCGGGTGCCGGAGCCGAAGCAGGTCAAGAACCGCCTGCACCTCGATCTGCGAGCCGCGCCCGGGCTCGAGGGCGAGGCGCGGATGACGGCCCTTGAGGCGGAGGCGGAGCGGCTCGTCTCCCACGGCGCCACCCGGCTCCGGCGCCACGAGCCCGCTCCACCACTGGAGGGCGGGCACATCGTGCTGGCCGATCCGGAGGGCAACGAATTCTGCCTCGACTGAGGCGCGCGGGCTCGGTGACGACCTCGGGTGGGAGGCCACCGAGCCCCGGCGCCCGAGTCCCTGGCCGCGCCGCCGCTTGAGACGTGCGTGTCCCGTTCACCCGGTTTCGGGCGTGTGCGGGGCGTGAGATCATGGGTACACGCGCTGGTGGGTGAGTCCGGCGCAGTCGAGCGGAACAGGTGATGATCGTGACCGGTCCCTTCTTGTCGGGTCGTCAGGCGCCGGGGCTGCCGCGGCTTCCCACGCCGCCGTCCGGATGGCCGATCGGCTCCTACTCCACCTACGAAGAGGCCCAGCGCGCCGTCGACCACCTCGCCGACAACAAGTTCCCCGTCGCCGACGTGACCATCGTCGGCGTCGACCTGATGCTGGTCGAGCGTGTGATCGGCAAGCTGTCCTGGGGCAAGGTGCTGGGCACCGGCGCGCTGTCCGGCGCCTGGTTCGGACTGTTCGTCGGCCTGCTGCTGAGCTTCTTCAGCGCGGCCGAGAGCGTCTCCTACGCCCCGGTGCTGGTCGGTCTCGGCGCCGGTGTCGTCTTCGGCGCCGCGTTCGCCGCGATGAGCTACGCCTCCACACGCGGGCGCCGTGACTTCTCGTCGGCGAGTCAGCTCGTCGCGGGCCGCTACGACGTGCTGTGTCAACCACGCAACGCGGAGAAGGGACGCGACCTCCTCGCCCGATTGGCCATGGGTTCACACGGCTGAACGAACTTTCGTAGTACCTTTTCCTTGATCGTTACCCTCAGTACTTGCGCAGTGTGACCGCCGGGCTTAGGTTTTATGGCACCGGTCACAGGGCAGTACTTCTCCCCGTGACGTGAAAGTCCGTGCACGACGGGGTGGGTCGGACGGCCCACCCCGACGTGCGGTGGGAAGGAGACCCGATGCGGAAGGTCGGATCGCGGCGACGACGGCGCGGTTCACCACAACGTGTCGCCGCGTTGCTCGGCGTCACCGCTGTCGGTGCTTCGACGCTGGCCGCGTGCGGCGCCGAGGACGGCAAGCAGATCAACGTCTACTACGCGCCCGAGGACAACTTCCAGGCCGTGGTGGACGACTGCAACGAGCAGGCGGGCGGCGACTACGAGATCGTCTACAACAAGCTTCCGCGTGACGCCGACGGCCAGCGCGAGCAGATGGTGCGCAGGCTGGCGGCCGGAGACACCTCGTTGGACGTTCTCGGCCTCGACGTCACCTGGGTGCCCGAGTTCGCCGAGGCGGGCTGGGTCGAGGAGTGGACCGGCGAGAACAAGGCCGAGGCCTCGCGCGATGTCCTTCCCGGACCGCTGGAGACCGCCACCTGGGACGGCAAGCTCTACGCGGCGCCGAAGAACACCAACGTGCGACTGCTGTGGTACGACGACCGCATCACCCCGGAGCCCCCGCGCACCTGGGACGAGATGATGGCGATGTCCCGTGACCTGCGCGAGCGGGGCGAGCCGCACGAGATCCTGTTCACCGGCGCGCAGTACGAGGGCTTGGTGGTCTCCTACAACTCGATCACCGAGTCGGCGGGCGGGCGCATCCTGTCCCCCGACGGTGAGTCGGTCGTGATCGACGAGGGCGCGAGGCGCGCGCTGGGCATCCTCAACGAGGTCAGCTCCTCCGGGCTCACCGACCCGTCGCTGACCAACCAGCAGGAGGACGAGGTGCGCCTCGCCTTCCAGAACGGCGGCGGAGCCTTCCAGCTCAACTGGCCGTTCGTCTACGCCTCCTACGCCGAGGAGAAGCCGGACGAGCTTGAGCACTTCAAGTGGGCTCCGTACCCGGGCGTGGGCGAGCCCGGCACGGGCCGCAGCACGATCGGGGGCTACAACCTCGCCGTGAGTGAGACCTCACGGCACAAGCAGGAAGCCTTCGAGGCTGCTCTGTGCCTGCGCAGTGCCGAGCACCAGAAGTTCTCCGCGCTGAAGGACGGCGTGCCGCCGACCATCGCCTCGGTCTACGACGACACCACGCCGCTCGATCCCTCGCGGCCTCCGGACCCGGAGGACAACCCGACGATGGCGACCGAGTACCCGATGAAGGACACCATCCGCGACGAGCTGACCGACGCGGCCGTGCGCCCGGCCACGCCCGCGTACCAGACGCTGTCGATCGTGATGGCCGAGGTGCTCTCGCCCCCGTCGGACATCGATCCGCAGCGCACCGCGCAGGAGCTGCGCAGCCAGCTCGAGGAGGCGCTCACCTCGAAGGGCGTGATCCCATGAGCGACACCGCACAGCACACGGCCACGGCGACCGCCACGCCGACCGGGACGGACACCGGGCGGCGCGGCAAGGCCCCGATGAGCGAGGGCAAGCGGGCCGAGCGCAGGCTCGGGCTGATGCTCATCGCCCCGGCGGCGCTGGTCATGGTCGCCGTCACCGGCTACCCGATCGCGTACTCGATCTGGCTGTCGTTGCAGCGCTACGACCTGCGTTTTCCGGGCGAGCGGGAGTTCGTCGGGTTCGACAACTACGTGGCCGTGCTGTCCAACTCGTACTGGTGGACGGCCTTCGGGGTCACGATGTTCATCACCGTGGTGTCGGTGTTCATCGAGCTGGTGCTCGGCATGGCCCTGGCTTTGATCATGCACCGCACCCTGGTCGGACGGGGACTGGTGCGCACGGTGACACTGGTTCCCTACGGCATCGTCACGGTGGTCGCGGCGTTCTCCTGGTTCTACGCCTGGACGCCCGATACGGGATATCTGGCCAACGTCTTCGCCGGGGACAGCGCGCCGCTGACGGAGATGTGGTCCTCGCTGTGGATCATCATCCTGGCCGAGGTGTGGAAGACGACGCCGTTCATGGCGCTGCTGCTCATGGCGGGGCTGGCGCTGGTGCCGGACGATCTGCTCAAGGCCGCGGCGATGGACGGCGCGAACCCGTGGCAGCGGTTCACACGGGTCATGATCCCGGTGATGAAGCCCGCCATCCTGGTGGCGTTGCTGTTCCGCACGCTGGACGCCTTCCGCGTGTTCGACAACATCTTCATCCTCACCGGCGGGTCGAACGACACGTCGTCGGTGTCGATGCAGACCTACAACAACCTGATGCGCGGGCTCAACCTCGGAATCGGCTCCACGATGGCGGTGTTGGTCTTCATTGCGGTCGCGATCATCGCGGTGATCTTCATCAAGGTGTTCGGCACGGCGGCGCCGGGCAGTGACCAGGGAGGGCAGCGCTGATGGCCATGACAACGGTGACCACCGGCCGCAAGACCCGGTGGGCCCTGCTCGACATCGTCGTGGTCGTCTACGCGCTGGTGCCGGTGCTGTGGATCGCCTCGCTGTCGTTCAAGACCAAGGACACCCTCGCCGACGGCAACTTCATCCCGCGTGAGTGGACGCTGGACAACTATCGCGAGATCTTCGCGACCAACGAGTTCCTCCGCCCGCTGCTGAACTCGATCGGCATCGCCGTCATCGCGACGCTGATCGCGGTGATCCTCGGGATGATGGCGGCCTACGCGGTGGCGCGGCTCGACTTCCCCGGCAAGCGCGCGCTGATCGGGGTGTCGCTGCTGATCGCGATGTTCCCGCAGATCTCGCTGGTGACGCCGTTGTTCAACATCGAGCGCGAGCTGGGTCTGTTCGACACCTGGCCCGGCCTGATCCTGCCCTACATCACGTTCGCGCTGCCGCTGGCGATCTACACGCTGTCGGCGTTCTTCCGCGAGATCCCGTGGGAGCTGGAGAAGGCGGCCAAGATGGACGGCGCCAGCCCGGCCCAGGCGTTCCGCAAGGTGATCGCGCCGCTGGCCGCGCCGGGCGTGTTCACCTCGGCGATCCTGGTGTTCATCTTCTGCTGGAACGACTTCCTGTTCGCCATCTCGCTGACGTCCACGGAGGCGTCGCGCACGGTGCCCGCGGCGCTGTCGTTCTTCACGGGTGCCTCGCAGTTCGAGGACCCGACCGGGACGATCTCGGCGGCGGCCGTGGTGATCACCATCCCGATCATTCTGTTCGTGTTGTTCTTCCAGCGCCGCATCGTCGCGGGGCTGACCTCCGGCGCCGTGAAGGGTTAGGCAATGGCTGAGATCGTGCTCGACAACGTCACCAAGCGGTTCCCGGACGGGGCGCTGGCCGTGTCGGAGATGGATCTGACGATCTCCGACGGCGAGTTCGTCATCCTCGTCGGACCGTCCGGGTGCGGGAAGTCCACCGCACTCAACATGATCGCCGGGCTGGAGGACATCACCACCGGCGAGCTGCGCATCAACGGCGAACGCGCCAACGAGAAGACACCGAAGGCCCGCGACATCGCCATGGTGTTCCAGTCGTATGCGCTCTATCCGCACATGAGCGTGCGGGAGAACATGGCCTTCCCGCTGCGGCTGGCCAGGATGGACGACGCCACGGTGCGGGCCAAGGTGGAGGAGGCCGCTGGCATCCTCGACCTGACCCAGCACCTGGACCGCAGGCCGTCCAACCTCTCCGGCGGCCAGCGGCAGCGGGTGGCGATGGGCCGCGCGATCGTGCGCGACCCCAAGGCGTTCCTCATGGACGAGCCGTTGTCCAACTTGGACGCGAAGCTGCGCGGGCAGATGCGCACGTCGGTGTCGAAGCTCCAGAAGCAGCTCGGCACGACCACCGTCTACGTCACCCACGACCAGACCGAGGCGATGACCCTCGGCGACCGCGTCGTGGTGTTGCGGGGCGGTGTCGTGCAGCAGGTGGGCTCGCCCCAGTACCTCTACGACCACCCGGCCAACCTCTTCGTCGCCGGGTTCATCGGCTCGCCGTCGATGAACTTCGTCCCGGCCACCGTCGAGGGCGCCACGCTGAAGAGCGCGCTCGGCGACATCGGCCTGTCCGAGCGGGTCCGGGCCCGGCTGGAGCAGGCGAACGCGCCGCGCGAGGTGGTCATCGGCATCCGGCCCGAGCATTTCGAGGACGCCGCCCTCGTCGACGAGGCACACCGCTCGGGCGGGACCACGTTCACCGCGCCGGTGGACGTGCTCGAGTCGATGGGCTCGGAGAAGTACGCCTACTTCACGCTGGAGACCCAACTGGCCAGCACCGCCGAGTTGCAGGAGCTGGCCGCCGACGCGGGGGCCACCGACATCCCCGGCACCGGCTCGACCATCGTCGCGCGACTGTCGGCGGTCTCCGAGGCCCGCGAGACCGAACCGGCCCGCGTCTGGTTCGACGTGGACTCCCTGCACCTGTTCGACCCGTCGACGGGACGCAACCTCACCCACGCCGACTAGCCACGGTCCGCTCCCCGCCGCGGAGGACTCCTGCCCGCGCTCGGCGCGGCGACGGTGTCCTCCGCGGCGCTGCCAGCGACCTCTCAGGCAACGACCGCCACGCCGCCCGGCCCTGCCGCGGCCAGGAAACGGCCAAAGGCGGGGGCTACCGGCGTGGGGCGCGCATCGCGTCGAGCACGGAGTCGTCCCAGCGGTGGGTGCGGATGAGCCGGTAACGCTCGCCCGCGACCCACAGGTAGGCCTCGGCGTCGGTGCGCCTGCCGACCAGGTCGGCTTCCCGCAGCATCCGCACCACCGGGCGGTACTCGTCGTCGTACCAGCGCCGCGCCACGGTCGCGCGGTCGAGGAAGGCGCCTTCGTCCTGCATCAGCCGGTAGCCCCACGCCTCGACGTGCTCGCCCAGTTCGGCGTAGTCCCACGGCTCGGACAGCACGACCTCCGCGCGGGCCTGCCCGGACAGCGGCACCCGCTCCAGGAACAGGCGCCGGTAGTCCTTGACGATGAGGTCGCCCCGGTAGCGGATGCCGGTCGGGTCGAGCTTCGTGCGCACCTCGGTGACGTCCGCCTCGATGGAGGTCAGCCCCAGCGCGTGCGCCACCGACACCCGGTGGTGGCCGTCGATGACGAAATGCAGGTCGCCCACGCGGTAGACGCGGATCGGCGGGATGGACTCGCCGCGCCTGCTGGCCAGGGCGAGCCGCTCCCACCGCTGCCGCACCTTGCCCGACGTCGGGCGGAACCGCCGGTCGAAGTCGCGGCCGCGGTCGACGCTGCCGACGATCGAGTCGAGGCGGATCACCCGCACGCCGACGCGGCGCTCGTCCACCGTGCCGAGTGCACGCACGACCTCGTCGAACGGCAGGGTGATGTTGACATCGTCGGGTTCGCCCCGCAGCCAGGCCGCCAGGCGGGACAGCACCTGCCTGCGGCGCGCCCGCAGGAAGTCGTGTTCGGCGTCGACGCGCGCGAACCCGGTGTCGCGTCCCTTCACCGTCCCTCCCTTCCGCGTGGAGCGCCCAGGTCGAGCACCCCGGCACCGACGACGTTGCACACGCGCGTGTCGCCGAGCCACCGCGCACGCGGCCGGGGCGCCTCGGGTTCGACGTGCCCGTGCAGCAGCCAGCGCGGGCCCAGCGCGCGCACCACGCGGTGCAGGCACGCGAACCCCTGGTGCGGTGGGTCGTCGGCATCGCCTGTCCCGCGCGGGG
>NZ_KB912687.1:29502-36476 GCF_000383795.1 Saccharomonospora saliphila YIM 90502 | reverse complement strand
CGCCGCGGCCGTTGCGGTTGGCGGCCCGGCCGCGCAAGGTGCCGAGCGAGGGGAGGGCAGGCATGGATGCCTCCTGGCGGGGACGTGCGGACCGTGATCACAGCACGCGCCGACGTCCGCTCCCGTGGCGGCCGGATGCGGTCAGGCTCGCGGCATCCGGTTCCCGGCCGGGGAGAGGACGCCGGCGGGACTAGGAAGCGGACTATCGCCACTACTCATCTGCCGTCCTCACCTCCTCGGGCCGTTTCGGTTCGCGCAGGCCGGCGTCGTCACACGCCGGAGATCGAGGGTACTCCCCGCCGTTGGCGACGTCGTCGCAGGGCGGTGTGACGTTACTTGCGTACCGCGTGTGGCGCGGTCCACCGGCGCGTTCCGGTGGCACCCTCTACGGTGGAGACCGCGTTCCCACGGCGAGGCCCGAGGAGGCGAGCAACCCGGGTGACCGGTACCCCCATGAGCGATTCCGACACCACCGAACTCAGCAAGAGGCTGCGGCGTTTCGCCGCGCACGAGGCCGCGGGACACTCGCCGCTGTACGAGCACCTGGCCGCCCGTGCCGCCGACGATCCCGATGTCGCGCGGCTGCTGGCCGCCGCGTCCGGTGCCGACGCGCACCCGACACTGCTCCTGGCCGCCGCGCACCGGCTGATCCAGGCCGAGCCGATCCACCCGTTGTCGCGGTACTACCCGTCGCTGGGCGGGCTCGACGGGGTCGACGCCGACACCTGGCCGCTGTTCCGGGAGTTCGTGCTCGAGCGCGCGGAGAGGATGCGCGGCCTGATCTCGTCGCGGTTCACCCAGACCAACGAGGTACGCAGGGCCGCCGTGCTCTTTCCCGCGCTGGCCGCCGTGGCCGCGCGGGTGCGCGGGCCCGTGGGGCTGCTCGAGGTCGGGTGCAGCGCCGGGCTGCTGCTGGGCATGGACACCTTCGGCTACCACTACCAGTGCGGCGGCGAGCAGCTCGTGGGCGGACCCGCGAAGGCGGCGGTCGGCCTGCACTGTGCGCTCACCGTCTCCGACGACGCGCGTTTTCCGAAGCTCCCGAAGAAGGTCGCGGTGGGGGCCAGGGTGGGTCTGGACCGCGACCCGGTCGACGTCTCCGACGAGGACGAGCTGGCGTGGCTCGAGGCGTGCGTGTGGGCCGACCAGCCCGACCGCATCCGGCTGCTGCGCACCGCCGCGGCGGCACAACGCAAGGTTCGGCCGGAGCTGGTGGCGGGCGACGCGGTGACCGACCTCGCCTCGACGGCGGCGCGGGTGCCCGCCGATCTGCCACTGGTCGTCTACACCAGCTACGCGTTGAAGTACCTCTCCGAGTCGCGGCGCGCGGAGTTCCTCGCCGCGCTGCGCGAGCTCGCCGCCGAGCGTCCGCTGTGGTGGATCGCCGCCGAGGAGTACGAGTCGTCGCTGGCACACGTGCTGCCGGGGCACGACGCGCTGTCCTACGCCCACACGGCCCGCATGGTGCTGGGCACCGTGTCCTGGGAAGAGGGCACTCCGCGTCCGCTCCTGCAGGCCCACGCCACCCCACACGCCCAGCGCATGACCTGGCTGGCCTCCTGACCTCTCCGCCCCCTTCGTTGTCGTGCCGTCAAGGCCTCCTTGCCTGCGTTGAGTGCAGTGAAGGAGGCCTTGACGGCTTGCCAGCGAGCGGCGCGAGGGGGTCAGGCGCGGGGGAGCGCGTCCCACGATCGGAGGGTTCGGGCCAGGTTCTCGGTGAGCTGGCCCGCGTCGTCCAGGGCCGTGAGGGTCCGCGAATCCACCCAGAGGGCGTCCTCGGCGTCCTCCGCGGGGCGTAGCTCTCCGCATTCGAGCGAACACGCGTAGTCGTAGATCGTGTACCGCGCGAGGGTGACGATTCCCACCAGCCGCTGCGGCCGCACCCGCAGCCCGGTCTCCTCCCGCACCTCGCGTGCGACGGCGTCGCCGTCGCTCTCGCCCTGCTCGACCCGGCCGCCGGGAAGCGACCACAGACCGCGTGCGGGGGCATGTCCGCGCCGCACAAGCAGCAGTCTGCCCGCCGCGTCGTGGACGACCGCGCCGACGCATCGCACGGTGAGCATCTCGTTCGGACCTCCGCCGGCTCGTGCTCGTGATCGTGGCCCCCGTCACCCGAAAGTCTCACGGAGTGTAGTCGCTGGTCCTGAGGCTCGCAGCGCGCTGACCCAAGCGCAGGACATTGCTGCGGTGACGCTGCGCGGTGCGGTACAAACTTAGTGGCACCAAAGCCGCAAGGTCCGCACTCGAGAGACGGGAATGATCGCCGTGAACATCAAAAAGATCGCGACGGTCGCTGGGATCGCGCTGGTCCTCTTCTTCGTGATCGCCCGGCCGGGAGAGGCCGCGGGATTCGTGGACAACATCATCGGCGCGCTGCGCGACGCCGCCGAGGCAGTGATCACGTTCGTCAGCAGCGTGTTCAGCTGATCAGCGGTAGGCTCCGGCCATGTTCGCGCCCCGCGATCCGGACGAGTACCTGCTCGACACCGAGCGACGGGTGATCAGGATCCGACGGCACTGGTCCTGCCTGCTGTGGCAGACCTTCGAGGCCGTCGCCCTGATCGCCGTCTGCGTCATGGTGTCCTACCTTCTGCCGCCCAGCATGTGGATGGTGCAGAACGTGCTCTGGTACGTCGCGCTGTTCCTCGTGCTGCGCTTCGCCTACCAGGTGCTGGAGTGGTGGGTCGAGCGACTCGTCGTCACCGACAAGCGGTTCGTGATGACCAAGGGCGTCTGGACCACCCAAGTGCTGATGATGCCGATCACGAAGGTGACCGACCTGACCTACGAACGGCCTTTCCTCGGCCGCATCTTCGGGTACGGCACGATGGTGGTGGAGTCGGCGGGCCAGATCCAGGCGCTCAACCGCATCGAGTACCTGCCCCGGCCGGAGGACTTCTACGACACGATCTCCCAGCTCGTCTTCGGGGACAAGCAGAAGCAGGCCGAGAAGTTCTCGATGATCAAGGCCCAGCGCGCCGCCCGCAAGGGCAAGCGGATGGTGGGCTGACGCGCTCGACCGCGCACGCTGGACAATGCGTGGCGTGCGCATCGATCTGCATACCCACTCGTCCGTCTCGGACGGCACCGACGCCCCGGCCGATCTGGTCCGGGCCGCCGCCCGTGCCGGGCTCGACGTCGTGGCGCTGACCGACCACGACACCACCGCGGGGTGGCTGCGGGCGCGCGAGGCGCTGCCACCGGGGCTGACGCTGGTGCCCGGCGCCGAGCTGTCCTGCGAATCGGTGGACGCGCGGGGACGCCGGATGAGCGTGCATCTGCTGGCCTACCTGTTCGACCCGACCAGCCCGGCCCTGGTGACCGAACAGGAGCGGCTGCGGATCGAACGCCGGGCCCGGGTGCGGACCATCGCCGCGCGGATGGCGGAGAACGGTCTGCCCGTCGATCCGGACGACGTGCTGGAAGGACTGCCGCCCGACACCGCCGTGGGCAGGCCGCACCTGGCGCGTGCCCTCGTGCGGGCACGGGCCGTGGGCTCGGTGCAGGAGGCGTTCGACCGCTACCTCGCCACCGGACGCGAGTACTACGTGGCCAAGGCCGACACACCCGTGGAGACGGCCGTCGACCTGATCGCCGAGGCGGGCGGTGTCACCGTGCTCGCGCACGCGTTCGCCACGAAGAGGGGGCCGACCGTGACACCGGAGACGATCGCCGCGCTCGCCGAGCGGGGACTGTCCGGCCTTGAGGTGGACCACCCCGACCACGACCCGGCGGCGCGGGCCCGGCTCGCGTCCCTCGCCGACGAGCTCGGCCTGGTGCGCACCGGCGCGAGCGACTACCACGGGACCAACAAGCCGACCGGGATCGGCTGCGAGACCACCGACCCCGAGCGGTTCGAAGCGTTGCTCGATCGCGCCGCCGCCGCGGGGGGTGGCGGCTTCGCCGTGGCTCCGGTGGGCGGCGCGTGGGACGGGTACCGGCCGTGACGCTGCCCGACGTCTTCGATCTGACCCTGTTCCTCGAAGCGTCGATCACCCTGCTGGTGATCATGGACCCGCCCGGTACCGTGCCGGTGTTCCTCAGCCTGGTGGGGCGCAAGCCTCCCGTCGCCCGGGCCAGGGCGGCACGGCAGGCCGTGCTGGTGTCGTTGCTGGTCATCACGCTCTTCGCCGTGGCAGGGCAGGTCATCCTGGCCTACCTGGGCATCGGCATTCCCGCGTTGCAGGGCGCGGGTGGGCTGCTTTTGCTGCTGGTCGCGCTGGACCTGCTGACCGGGAAGGGCACGTCCGAGCCGGAAGCCGCGGAGGACGTCAACGTCGCGCTCGTGCCGCTGGGTACTCCGTTGCTCGCCGGTCCCGGCGCGATCGCGGCGACCATCGTGTTCGTCCGCCAGGCCGACGGCGAGACGGGGGCGTACGTGGCCCTGGGCGCGGCGATCGTGGTGACGCACGTGGTGCTGTGGGCGTGTATGCGGTACTCGGGTGTGGTGATCCGCCTCGTACGGGAAAGCGGCATCACACTGCTGGCGCGCGTGGCGGGTCTGCTGCTGGCGGCCATCGCGGTCGACCTGATCGCCGACTCGGTCCGCGGCTTCATCGAGGGAGCGTGAGATGGAACAGCTCGGGTTCGACTTCGGCGTCGAGCAGGCACCGCTGCTGAAGGTCACCCCGGCACGGCTGGCCCTCTACGACGACTGCCCGCGCCGGTACCGCATGACCTATCTCGACCGGCCCTCGCCGGTGCGGACGGGGCCGTGGGCACACAACACGCTCGGCGCCGTGGTGCACAACGCGCTGCGGGAACTCTTCGCGCTTCCCGCCTCGTCCCGGACACCCGCGCGCGCGGAGGCGCTGGTGGGCAGGCACTGGCGCGGCGCGGGCTTCGCCGACGCCGTGCAGAGCACACGGTATGCCGACGCGGCACGCCGGTGGGTCGCCGACTACGTGGCCGAGCACGACGTGAGCGACGATCCGGTCGGCGTGGAACGGTGGGTCTCGGCCACGGTCGGCAGCGACCTCGCACGTCCGTCGCTGATCGTGGAGGGCCGCGCCGACCGCATCGATGCCCGGGGTGGTGCACTCGTGGTCGTGGACTACAAGACGGGCAGGACCGCACCGGACGACGCGGACGCGCGCCGGTCCCGCGCGCTGGCGCTGTACTCGATGGCGGCGGCACGCACCGTCCGCCGCCCGTGCTCGCGCGTCGAGCTGCACCACCTGCCGACGGGCACGGTGGCCGCGGCCGAGCACACCGAGGCGAGCCTGGCCGAGCACGTCGACAAGGCCGAGGAGACCGCCGTCACGACCCGGGACAGGACCGATAGGCTCGCGGCGGGCGGCGACCCGGACGCGCTCTTTCCCGCGCGCCCCGCCCGGCGCTGCGCCTGGTGCGAGTGGCGTCCCAGCTGTCCCCAGGGGCAGGAGGCGGCACCGGCCGCGCGCCCGTGGGACCTGCTGGTGCCGACGCCGTGACGACGAGGGACGGACATGACATGGCTGAGCCGGACACGGTGGAGTTGAGCGTGGGACCGTCTGGCCGGGACCCCGGGACCTCGTCCTCCGCCCGCGTTCCTCTGTGGCGGGGGATCACCGGCTCGCTGGTGGCGGGCTGGGTCGTGGTGCTCGTCGTGCTGGCTGTCGCCCAGGTCCTGGCGTGGAGCGGGGACGGGGAGGGACCGGGCGCGTTCTCGCTGATCGGGCATGCCGTCGGTGTCGCGCTCGCCGGGACCGCGCAGCATCAGGCCGACCGGCACCGTGGTGGGCGCGCCGGCGCCGGGGCAGCGGTGGTGGTCGTGCTCACCCTGGTGATGCTGTGGCTGTTCTGGTGGTCGTGAGCCGCGCCCCGCGGTGACCGTGCTCAGCGGAGCGCGACGAGGGTCTCGCCCCGCTGTTCCAGCAGCACGGGCCCGGCCGAGGCGAGGCGTACCGGTGCGTCGCGGTGGCGGCGGTCGACCGCGATGGTGCGCAGGGTGCGGCCGTCCCGCTCGTCCAGCACGGCCAGCCCCCGGGGGATCGGCACGACGTAGGAGTTCGCGAACGTCGTGCCCGGTCCGAGAGTGCCCTCGGCGGTCCAGCGCGGGGTCAGCGTGTCGGGGTCGAGTGCCAGCGTGTGCGACCCGGTGAAGACGTAGCGGTTCTCCGTGCCTTCGGAACCCGGGACGACGAGACCGGGCCGACGGCGGTCGAGTTCGTCGGCCGGGACGGAGAGCCGGTGCGTTCCCAGCCGGGTTCCCTCGTGGTCGTAGCGGACGAGTTGCCCGGTGCCGGGCAGCGCCACGGCGACCGCGTTCTCGGACACCGCGAGCAGGGTGGCGGACTCCTGCGGCAGGACGGTGCTGAACTCCTCCTCCGGTTCGTCGGCCTCCTCACCCGCGGCCTTGAGCACGGTGAGCCGGGCCCCGGCGTCGGAGGGGCAGTCCTCGATCACGGCGACGCGGTCGGCGTGGGTGTCCACCGTGGAGTACGTGCAGTTCGGCCTCGGCTGCCTGTCCGGGTTCACCGGAGCGGGGACCCGCCCGTATTCCAGCGTCAGCACGAGGTCGCTGCGCCAGGTGTTGAGCAGCCGGTCGCCGGTCGCGGTGACGTGCCCGTCGCCGCCGACGAGCCGGGTGCCGTGCTCGGCGTCGCCGTTGCGCTGCGCGGTACGCCGCCCTGTGGCCGGATCGAGCTGGGTCACCTCGCTGCAGCCGCTCTCCGAGGCGTAGACCGCGTGGACCCGGGAGAAGGCCTCGCCGACCGTGCACAGCGGCCGTTCGCGGGCGTAGTGCCAGCGGCGCTCACCACTGAGCGGGTCCCGGCCGGTGACCTGCCCGTCGTCGGCGGTCACCACCGTGTCGCCCCCGGTGACCGGGACGGGAGTGGCGGCGCTCGGTGCGCGCCACCGCTCGGACAGCGCGGGTGGCACGGAGGTGGGCGCGGGGGGGCAGGGACGCGGGTGGCTCGGCGGTGCTCCGGCTCGTCGCCCGGCTGTCGCTGGTGGCCCATACGAGCACGCCCGCCAGGTCGAACAGTGTG
>NZ_KB912687.1:23975-29402 GCF_000383795.1 Saccharomonospora saliphila YIM 90502 | reverse complement strand
CGGCGACCGCCGAAGTCCTCCTCGCGCTCGGCGGCCAGCCCGGCGCGGGTGCGCTTCGACAGCGGCAGCCTGCCGGAGGCGTCGGCGGGGATGCCGAGGTCGTCGAAGAGATGCTTCGAGGTCGAGTAGGTCTCGACCGGCTCGGTGATGCCCAGGCCCAGCTCGTCCGAGATCAGTTTCCAGCGCGGCATCTCGTCCCAGTCGACGAGGGTGATGGCCACGCCCGTCTTGCCCGCGCGGCCCGTGCGGCCGATGCGGTGGACGTAGGTCTTCTCGTCGTCGGGAGTCTGGTAGTTGATGACGTGGGTGACGTCGGTGACGTCGATACCGCGCGCGGCCACGTCGGTGGCCACCAGCACGTCGACCTTGCCCGAGCGGAACGCGCGCAGTGCCTGCTCCCGGGCACCCTGGCCGAGATCGCCGTGGACGGCGGCGGCGGCGAAGCCGCGTTCGCTCAGGTCGTCGGCGACCTTCTGCGCCGTGCGCTTGGTCCGGGTGAAGATCATCGTCAGCCCGCGGCCCTCGGCCTGGAGGACCTTCGCGATCAGCTCGGGCTTGTCGAGGGAGTGCGAGCGGTAGACGAACTGGGCGGTGCGGTCGTGGATGGCCCCCTCGTCGTTCTCCTCGGCCCGGATGTGGGTCGGCTGGTGCAGGAACGTCCGCGCGAGGTTGATGATCGGGCCGGGCATGGTCGCCGAGAACAGCATGGTCTGCCGCTTCTGCGGCACCATGCCGAGAATGCGCTCGATGTCGGGCAGGAAGCCCAGGTCGAGCATCTCGTCGGCCTCGTCGAGCACGAGCGCACCCACCTTGCCGAGCACGAGGTGCCGCTGTTCGGCGAGGTCGAGCAGCCTGCCCGGGGTGCCGATCACGAGGTCGACGCCCTGGCGCAGGCTCTCGATCTGCGCCTCGTACGGGCGTCCGCCGTAGATGGAGGCGGTGCGCACGCCGAGGTGCCGTCCCGCCTCGGTGAGGTCCTTCGTGACCTGCACGCACAGCTCGCGGGTCGGCACCACGACCAGCGCCTGCGGCGTGCCGTCGCCCGGCAGTTCCAGCCGTTGCAGCAGCGGAACGCCGAACCCGAGCGTCTTGCCCATGCCCGTGCGGGCCTGGCCGATGACATCCTCGCCGCCGAGCGCGAGCGGAAGTGTCAGCGCCTGGATGGCGAAGGTCCGCTCGATGCCGCTCGCGTTCAGGGCCCGCACGATGTCGTCGTGGACCCCCAGTTCGGCGAATGTCGGGTTCTCGGGCGCGACCGGGGCGCCCGCCAGCAGGGGATGAGCCGTCTCGGTGTTGCCTGCCCCCGGGGTACCGTTCTCCGGTGCCGTGGGCCCGGCGGTGGTGTTCTTCGGGTCGATGTCTGATCGCCTCTCTCGTACCAGCGCGCACAGCCTGGTTGTCACGCGACACTCGACCACCACGCCGAAGCGTTCGCTCCGCGGTGTGTCACACGAAACGGGGTGGGACGCCGCTGGGAGGCGTGCACGCACATTGTCAGTCCGTAGTGAAGTGCGGCGGAAGGCGGCGCGTCCGGCGTGGTACCGGCACTTGTGTCCTGTGCGCCACCTCGACGTCACGCATCCATGCCGTCACGCATCACATGCGGGCATCTTCACTACCAGTCCGAAGTGTAGCTTGTCCACTCGCCGAGGCCGGCCGCGACAGGCCGGTGGTGTGACGTGTTGTTGGTCTCCATTCCCACTCAACTACGGTGTGCCGGGTGAGTGACGCGCACGAGCGGATCGAGACGGGCGTGGTCGACCTGCTGGGGGTCCTGGCCTACAGCGAACTGTCGGCCTTCGACCGCCTCGCCGAGGACGCCCGGACGGCGCCGAGCCTGGCCGGGCACGCCGCGCTGGCCGCGATGGCGGCGGCGGAGATCGGCCACTACCGCCTGTTGGAGAGCCACCTCGCCGAGCACGGCGTCGCGGTCGAGGACGCGATGCGTCCGTTCATCCGCCACATCGACGACTTCCAGGCCTCCACCGCGCCGAAGTCGTGGCTGGAATCACTCGTCAAGGCGTATGTGGTGGACAACCTCGCCGCCGACCTCTACCGCGAACTGGCCGAGATGCTCGACGAGCGGACGCGGGAGCTGGTGGTCACCGTCCTCGCCGACACAGGGCACTCCGCGTTCGCCCAGCGCGAGGTCGCGGCGGCGATCGAATCGGACGTCCCGCTGCGCGACCGGCTGTCCCTGTGGAGCCGCAGGCTGCTGGGCGAGGCGCTGACGCACGCCCAGTACATCGCGGCCGAACGCGACGGCCTCGCCGAGTTGATCGTGGCGGGTTCCGGCGACCTCTCCGGGATCGCCGCACTGTTCCGGCGGCTGCAGCAGCGCCACACCAAGCGGATGAAAACGCTCGGTCTCGGCTAGCCTGGTGGCGTACCAACGGCACCCATCGACAGGCGGAGGTCACACGTGGAGGTCAAGATCGGCATCAAGGACACCCCTCGGGAGCTCGTGGTGGCCAGCAGCCAGTCGCCCGACGAGGTGGAGAAGATGGTGTCCGAGGCCCTGAATGCCGACGACGGCCTCTTCCGCTTGACGGACGAGAAGGGCCGCAAGTACCTGGTGCCCGCCGACCGGATCGCCTACGTCGAGATCGCCCCGTCGGACGTGCGCAAGGTCGGCTTCGCGGTCGGTTCCTGACCCCGGCGTTGCCCGCCCGGCGCTCGCGCGAACGCCGGGCGGGTGCGGCGTCCTCGCCGTGGCTACCCGTCCACGCGAGTGTGTGTACTCTGTGTGTATGGCACGCTTGAACGTCTACGTTCCCGACGACGTCGCGGAACGCGCGCGTGAGGCAGGGCTCAACGTCTCCGCCCTGACACAGGCCGCCATCGTGGCCGAACTCGACAAGAGTGCCACCAATCGGTGGCTCGCCGACCTGCCCGCGCCTCGAGGTGAGATCACGCGCGAACACATCCTCGGTGCACTCGATGCCGCCCGTGACGACATGGGTGACCGTGGCGCGATCTGACCCTTCTTCGAGCACGCTTGTCGTCGATGCGTCCGTTGTCGTGGACGTTCTCGTGGGGGCCGTGCACAGCGACGCGATTCGCCGACGGCTCACGGACACGATCATGCACGCGCCCGCGCATCTGGACGCCGAGGTCCTCAGCGGCTCGCCCGGGCGTGTCCGCGGGCGGAGTCACCACACGGCTGACGGTGCGCGGGTGTCCGGGACCGGCGCGCGTCAGTCCCAGGCGGGCGCGAGATCGTCCAGCGAGGTCGGCACCGCGAACGGGGGTGTGCTGGTGCCGGTGACGCGGTAGCGGTCCCACGGGTCCGGGTCCGAGATCTCGCCGTGCGCACTGCCCTCGGGAGTGCGCAGTTCGACCGTGCGCTTCCTTCCTCCCGCCAGCTCCGAGAGCCGCCGGTCGGGCCTGATCCGGCCGTACCAGTGGTAGTAGCCGTCGATCGGCTGGAAGTGCCCGCGCAGGTGCACCTCGACCTCGAACTCGGTCTCGTCCACCAGCAGCGTGGCGGGTCCGGTGTAGCCGTCCTCGTCGTGGTCGTCGCCGCTCATGACCCCTCTTTCGTTCCCGTCGTCTCCGATGCCGTCGTCGCGTCCGCGGCCCGGGTGGGCCGGAGCTGGACGACCTTGTTCGCGTCGAGTGGCTTGTCCGGGTCGAGCACCATGCCGTGCTGGCGGACGAGCCCATCGATGGCGGCCCAGATGATGCGCGTCAGGTACTCCACGACGCTGTCGCGGCTCATCGTGCGCTTGTCCAGCCACCACTCGCCGGTGTTCTGCACCATGCCGACGATGCCGTGCGCCCACGGTTCGGCGGCGCCGGAGTCCATGTTCAGCATGCGCATGTAGTCGCCGAGCAGGGCGGTCAGCGCGGTGGCGATCACCTGCTTGTCCTCGGCGACCACGTCGGCGTCGACCGGGCGGTCGGTGAACGACTTGCGCGCCAGCAGCCGGTAGAGGTTCGGGTGCTCCTCGATCACGGAGAAGAACGCGTCGAGCGCCATCCGGATGCGCGGCACCGGGGCCAGCTCGGCGTTGATCGCCGGAATGAGCCGCTCGAACAGGATCTCGGTGCCCCGCTGGCCGAGCGCGAGGTAGAGGTCCGACTTGTCCTCGAAGTGCCGGTACAGCACCGGCTTGGTCACCCCCGCGGCCGCGGCGACGTCCTCCATGCCGAGTTCGGGCCCGTGCTCGTCCAGCGCGCGCAGCGCGGCTTCCACGAACTCGGCACGCCGGGCGATGCGGTGCTTGCGCCAGCGGTCCCGGCGCGCGTCGCCGGGGCGGGCGGAGTCGGAGCCCCCGCTGCCGTGGTTGACACGATCGACCATGTTGTCCATGCTACCAGAAGTAACTGTTACCGGAAGTTACATCAATCGGGGAAGGTGGTGGGCGCGATGACGCGCACGCTGGAGGACGGGCGGGAAAAGACCGCCGCACGGCTGCTCCGGTCGTCGGCGAACAAGTTCTACGACCCCGAGGTCGACATCGACTGGGACGCTCCGCTGGTCGAGGGCAAGCGCTACGTCCCCGAGACCCGCACCAGTCTCTACGGCACCGAGCTGTGGGAGACGCTCTCCGACGAGCAGCGCATCGAGCTGGGCAAGCACGAGATCGCCAGCATCGCCACCAACGGCCTGTGGTTCGAGATCCTGCTCATGCAGATGTTGCTCAAGGAGGTCTACCGGGCCGACCCCACCACCGGTTTCGCGCAGTACGCGCTCACCGAGGTCGCCGACGAGTGCAGGCACTCGACGATGTTCGCCCGCATGACCGAGCGCATCGGCTGCCCGCCGTACGGGCCGGTCCGCTGGCGCCGCAGGCTCGCCAAGCTGCTTCCGGTGATCGGGTACGGGCCCGCGATGTACGGCTCGATCCTCGTCGCCGAGGAGATCCTCGACCGGATGCAGCGCGAGCAGATGAACGATCCGGAGATCCAACCGCTGGTGCGGATGGTCAACCGCATTCACGTGCTCGAGGAGGCGCGGCACGTCACCTTCGCCCGCGAGGAGGTCATCAGGGGGATGGCCGAACTCTCCGGTGCGGAGAAGAAATACCAGCAGTGGCTGATCGCGGCGGTGTCGTTCGAGGTCACCCGCAGCCTCATCAACCCGCGCGTCTACAAGGCCGTCGGCATCCGGCCCCGGGACGGGTACCGCGCGGCCATGGCCAATCCGTACTGGCAGGAGTCGATCCGCTACGCCGGTGAGCGGATCATGAAGTTCCTCGACGAGAACGGACTGATCGGCTCCGTCGGGAGTGCCCTCGGTGGCGCCGGTCCTTCCTGCTGGGCACCCGGTGAGCGCGGGGATCATCGGGTCGTCACCACCGACGGCACCACGTTGCACGCCGAGGTGGCCGGCCCGGCCGACCGCTCATCGGGTCCTGAGCCGGAGGCGGTTCATCCGGGTCCCGAGCCGGACACGGCTCACTCGGGGCCCAGCCGGACGTG
>NZ_KB912687.1:16714-23875 GCF_000383795.1 Saccharomonospora saliphila YIM 90502 | reverse complement strand
CGCGGCCGCACGGCGGTCGCGGTGGCGCCGAACCACTGCGGGCGGCCTGGCGGCCCGCCGACCAGCGTTCCGCGCAGCAACGGTCACAGCCCACCGGACTACGCCGCTTCACCTCCACCTACGGCTGGCGGGCGTATCTGGTACCGGTGCTGCTCGTCGTCACCGCGCTGGTGGTCGTGGACACCACTCGCGGGTCCGGCACCTCGGCCCAGGGCGGCGCGTCCTCGGATGGCAGCGCGGCGAGCACCGGCGTCGGCACGGAGGCCCCCGTCGCCGAGGAGAACCCCGCGGAACAGGTCGATTTGGACATCCCGACCGCCGAACTGCCGCCGGGCGGCCCCTACACCGAGTCGGGACGGGGCACCTGGCACGTGGTTCCGCTCAAGGGAGACGACGCCGGTGAGCGAGCCGGTGACGCGGAGCCGCTCTACACCTACACCGTCGAGGTCGAGGACGGGATCGACCCGGCCAGTTACGCGGGCGACGACAGCTTCGCGACCGCCGTGGAACGCACGCTGTCGGACCCGCGTAGCTGGACCGGCACGGGCGAGGTCTCGCTGCAGCGGGTCGACGCCAGTGCTCCGGCCCCGGACTTCCGCGTGAGCCTCACCACGCCCGAGACGACCAAGCGCCCCGACATCTGCGGTGCCTCCATCCCGTTCGAGGCGTCCTGCCGCAATCGCGAGGCCCCCGGTGGCGACCGGGTCGTGATCAACCTCGCCCGCTGGGTGCGCGGGGCCCTCGCCTTCAGCGGCGACATGACCGGGTACCGGCAGTACGCGATCAACCACGAGGTCGGCCACGCGCTGAACAACTGGCACGAGGGCTGCCCCGAGGACGGCGACCTGGCGCCGGTGATGATGCAGCAGACCTTCGGCGTCTCCAACGACTACGTGGCGAAGCTGAACGACCGTCAGGGTGGCGACAACTCGGTGCCCGCCGACGGCAAGGTGTGCAAGCCCAACGGCTGGCCCAATCCCCAGGCCGAGAAGGACTGAGGCTGCGGAGCTCGCGGCGTCCACCATGTGGACGAGGGAAGAGCGGGCCCGCGATCGCGGTTATAGATAGTACAACCGCGACACGCGCGAGATGGAGGATCCATGTCAGCCACGCTGCCGCCGCTCGTCGAGCCGGCCGCCGAACTCACCAAGGAGGAGGTCGCGCGCTACAGCCGCCACCTCATCATCCCTGACGTCGGGATGGACGGGCAGAAGCGGCTGAAGAACGCGAAGGTGCTGGTCATCGGCGCGGGCGGCCTGGGTAGCCCGGCGCTGCTGTACCTGGCGGCGGCGGGGGTCGGCACCCTCGGGGTGATCGACTTCGATGTCGTCGACGAGTCGAACCTGCAACGCCAGGTCATCCACGGACAGTCGGACATCGACAAGCCGAAGGCCGTCTCGGCCAAGGAGTCGGTCGCCGAGGTCAACCCGTACGTCACCGTGCGGCTGCACCAGGAGCAGTTGACCAGCGACAACGCGCTGGACGTCTTCCGCGATTACGACCTGATCCTGGACGGCACGGACAACTTCTCGACCCGGTACCTGGTCAACGACGCGGCCGTGCTGCTCGGCAAGCCGTACGTCTGGGGCTCGATCTTCCGGTTCGAGGGCCAGGTCAGCGTTTTCTGGGAGGACGCGCCCAACGGCAAGGGCCTCAACTACCGGGACCTCTACCCGGAGCCGCCGCCTCCGGGCATGGTGCCCTCCTGCGCGGAGGGTGGGGTGCTCGGTGTGCTCTGCGCCTCGATCGGGTCGATCATGGTCACCGAGGCGGTGAAGCTGATCACCGGGATCGGCGACCCGCTGCTCGGCAGGCTGATCAGCTACGACGCGCTGGAGATGCGCTACCGCGAGGTCAAGATCCGCAAGGACCCGGAGACCCCGAAGATCACCGAGCTGATCGACTACGACGCGTTCTGCGGTGTGGTTTCGGACGAGGCGCAGCAGGCCGCCGCCGACCACACGCTCACGCCCGCCGAGCTCAAGGCGAAGTTCGACGCGGGTGAGCAGTTCGAACTGATCGACGTCCGCGAGCCGCACGAGTACGAGATCGTCAACATCAAGGGCGCCAAGCTGATCCCGAAGGACCGCATCCTGTCCGGGGAGGCGCTGGCCGAGCTGCCGCAGGACAAGCCGATCGTGCTGCACTGCAAGTCCGGCGCCCGCTCGGCGGAGGCGCTGTCCGCGCTGCACAAGGCGGGTTTCGCCGACGCCAGCCACCTCGGCGGCGGCGTGCTCGCCTGGGCCAACCAGATCGACACGAGCCTGCCCACGTACTGAGGCCGCCGACGGCGCGACCTACGGGAGAGCCTCGCCACCCGCCCACGGTGGCGGGGCTTTTCTCGCGTGTGCCCGGCACGCGCCGGAGCGGCTCCCGGGCGCGCGGCGTTGGCCGGGGTAACGTCGGCGCGTGGGTCTCGGGCCTCCACCGGAGCACGTGTGCCGGGCGTTCGGGTTCAGCGTCGACGACGCTGAACCGCTGCGTGGTGGGCACGCCTGGCGCTGCGGTGAGGTGGTCCTCGAGGGCGCGCACGAGCGCTCGTACGCGGTGTGGCTGGCCTCCACGATGACCGCACTCGATGAGGCCGTCGATCCCGCCGAGCTGCGGGTCGCCCGCCCGGTGCGCTCCAGCGACGGCCGCTGGGTGGTCGGGGGCTGGCGTGCGCGCAGGCACCTGTCCGGCGCTCCCGATGAGCGGGGCGAGCAGAGCGTGCTCACCGCCGTCCGGCTGCATCAAGCCATGGCGACGCTGCGCCGTCCGGAACCACCGTCGGTGCCGGACGCGGTTTTCGCCACCGCCGAGCGTCTGGCCTGGGGCGAGCGCTACCAGGCGCTGGACGAGTCCCGGGGTGGCCGGCTCTTCGAGATTCTCGCGCTGGCGTGCAGGCCGACGGCGCTGCCGCCCGGGCTCGTCCACGGCGCGCTGTTCGGTGCGCTGCTGTTCGACGACGCCGGGCCGCCCGGCCTGGTGGATTTCGTCCCGTGCTGGCGTCCCGTCGAGTGGGGGGTGGCGCTGACGGCCGTGGACGCGCTGGTCGCCGGTGCGGACAGCGAGTTGCTACGCCGCTGGGCGCACCTGCCCGAGTGGCCGCAGCTCCTGCTGCGGGCGGTGCTGTGCCGACTGGCCGAACACGCGCTCGACCCGTACTCCCCGGCGAGCAGGCTCGACGACCTCCGCCGAGCCGCGAAAGAGGTCACCCAGCTCCTGTAGACAGGCCCCCGCTCCGCCCCGCGAGTTGCCCTTCCCGGCGCGCGAGTTGCCCCTTGTGCCTCGCGAGTCGCCCCTCGTGGCGCGCCCCTCGCCTCGTTCCGGGTCCGCATGCCCCTTCCTCTCACCGCACGTGGTTGTCCCCTCGGCGAGGGAGTCACGACAGCAACGGGCAACTCGCGGGTCGGGAAGGGGCAACTCGCGTATCCGGGAGGGGCAACTCGCGGGGCTGGGCGCACACCGGTCTCGCGGTCGGCGGGAGCACCCGGTAACACCGGTGCAACGTCGCGCACATGGCGTGGACACGCGCACGGCACAGCATGAGGGGCAGTCGTCGTCACGGAGGTTGCCTCGATGAGTCGAACGCTGGTCGTCGTCGGACACGGCATGGTCGCCCACCGGCTGGTGGAAGCCGTCCGCGCCGACGACGCCGATGGGACGTGGCGGATCGTCGTCCTCGCGGAGGAGCACCGGCCCGCCTACGACCGCGTCGGATTGACGTCCTACGTGGACACCTGGGACGCCGAGGCGATGGTCTTGCCCGGCGCGGCCTACACCGAGGAGGAGACCGTCGAGCTGCGGCTCGGCGACCCGGTCACCGAGATCGACCGGGACGCCCGGCGGGTACGCACGGCGTCCGGCTACGTGCGGGACTACGACGCGCTGGTGCTGGCCACCGGCTCCCGGCCGTTCGTGCCACCGGTGCCCGGGCGGGACTCGCCAGGGTGCTTCGTCTACCGCACGCTCGACGATCTCGACGCCATCCGCGACGCCGTGGAGCGGGCCCGCCGCGGCGTGGGCAGGCCCGCCGCCGCGGTCGTCGGAGGCGGCCTGCTCGGGCTGGAGGCGGCCAAGGCGCTGCGCGACCTCGGGTTGTCGCCGCACGTGGTGGAGATGGCACCACGGCTGATGCCGTTGCAGGTCGACCACGGCGGCGGGGCGGTGTTGCGGCGGCTGATCACCGAATTGGACGTCACCGTGCACACCGGCACGTCGACCGAGGCCATCGAGACCGACGGGCCACGGCTGCGCGCCCGGCTGGACAACGGCACCGAGCTCGACGTCGATCTGCTGGTGTTCTCGGCCGGGGTACGACCCCGGGACGAATTGGCCCGCGCGTGCGGTCTCGCCGTCGGCGAGCGCGGGGGTGTCCTGGTGGACTCCTCCTGCCGGACCAGCGACCCGGCCGTGTACGCGGTGGGGGAGTGCGCGGCGCTCGACGGCCGCGTCTACGGCCTTGTCGCGCCGGGCTACTCGATGGCCGAGGTGGTCGCCGCCGACCTGCTGGGCAGGCAGGCCGAGTTCCCCGGCGCGGACACGTCCACCAAGCTCAAGCTGATGGGCGTGGACGTCGCCAGCTTCGGCGACGCGCACGCCACCACCGACGGCGCGCTGGAGGTGGTCGTCGCCGACGCGGTGGCGGGCACCTACAAGAAGCTCGTCGTTTCCGACGACGCCAGGACCCTGCTCGGCGGCGTGCTCGTCGGGGATGCCACCGAGTACAACCTCCTGCGCGGTCTGGTCGGCTCCGAGCTGCCCGCCGATCCCGCCGCGCTGCTGGCCCCGGAGAACAGAGGCGGCGCGGTCGGCGTGGACGCGCTGCCCGACGCGGCGCAGGTGTGTTCGTGCAACGGCGTCACCAAGGGCGAGCTGACCCGCGCGATCGTCGACGACGGGTGTGACAGCGTGTCGGCGCTGAAGGCCTGCACCCGGGCGGGCACGGCGTGCGGCTCCTGCGTGCCCATGCTCGGCACGCTGCTGTCTGCGTGCGGGGTCGAGCAGTCCACGGCGCTGTGCGAGCACTTCAGCCAGTCGCGGGCGGAGCTGTTCGAGATCATGCGGGCGACGCGGATCACGACATTCCGCGAACTGATCGCCCGGCACGGCACGGGACGGGGGTGCGCGGTCTGCAAACCGGCCGTGGCCTCCATCCTCGCCACGCTGGGCAACGGGCACATCCTCTCCGGCGAACAGGCCGGGCTCCAGGACACCAACGACCACTACCTCGCCAACATGCAACGCGACGGCACCTACTCGGTGGTGCCCCGGGTGCCCGGCGGGGAGATCACCCCGGACAAGCTCGTGGTGCTCGGCGAGGTCGCCCGCGAGTTCGGGCTCTACACCAAAATCACCGGAGCGCAGCGGATCGACCTGCTCGGCGCGCGGGTCGAACACCTGCCGGACATCTGGCGGCGGCTGGTGGACGCCGGGTTCGAGTCCGGCCACGCCTACGGCAAGGCGCTGCGCACGGTCAAGTCGTGCGTGGGCACGACGTGGTGCCGCTACGGCCAACAGGACAGCGTCAGCCTGGCGGTGGAGCTGGAGCTGCGTTACCGGGGGCTGCGCTCGCCGCACAAGCTCAAGGCGGGGGTGTCCGGATGCGCCCGTGAATGCGCGGAGGCACGGAGCAAGGACTTCGGCGTGATCGCCACGGAGAACGGCTGGAACCTCTACGTCGGCGGCAACGGCGGCGCCTTGCCCCGACACGCCGACCTGCTGGTCTCCGAGGTGGACACCGAGACGCTGGTGCGGCTGATCGACCGGTTCCTCATGTTCTACGTGCGCACGGCCGACCGGCTGCAGCGCACCTCCGCGTGGCTCGCGGAACTGGACGGCGGCCTCGACCACCTGCGGTCGGTGATCGTCGACGACAGCCTGGGTATCTGCGCCGAGCTGGAGGAGGCGATGGCCGAGCACGTCGCCAACTACACCGACGAGTGGCGAGGCGTGCTGGCCGACCCCGACAAGCTCGCGCGGTTCACCAGCTTCGTCAACGCGCCCGGGGTGGGCGACCCGACCGTGTCGTTCCAGGTGGAACGCGACCAGAACGTTCCCGTGACCCTGCCGATGCCGGAGGTGGTGACCCGATGACCGGGGCCAGGGCGACGCCGGGTGACACGGCTCCGACGGACCCGAGGCGGACCGGCACGGTTCCGGTGGCCCCGACGTGGGCGGAGGCGTTCGCGCCCGGAGACGGGGGCGACTGGACCGCCGTGTGCGGGATCGACGTGGTGCCGCGTGGCGACGGTGTGGCCGCGCTGCTCGACGGCGAGGTGCAGGTGGCGATCTTCCGCACCGACGACGACACCGTCCACGCACTGTCCAACATCGACCCGTTCAGCGGGGCGGCGGTGCTCTCACGCGGCATCGTGGGGGAGCACGCGGGAGTCCCGGTCGTGGCCTCCCCGGTGTACAAGCACCGCTTCGATCTGCGCAGCGGGGTGTGCCTCGACGACGAGAGTGTGCGGGTGCCGACCTTCCCGGTGCGGGTGGACGGCGGGCTCGTCCACGTCGGCGCACCATGACGGGGATCGCGCCGCTGGCAGGGTTCGCCATCGGCGTCACGGCCGCGCGCCGAGCCGGAGAGCTGGGCTCGCTGTTCGTCCGCCGGGGCGCGACCGTCCGCTACGGACCGGCGATCCGGATCGTGCCGCTGGCCGACGACACCGAGCTGCGCGCGGCGACCACGGCCCTGCTCGATGCGCCGGTCGACGTCGTGGTGGCGACCACGGACATCGGGTTCCGGGGGTGGATCGAGGCGGCCGAGAGCTGGGGCCTTGGCGAGCCCCTGCTGGAGGTGCTCTCGGCCGCCACCGTGCTCGCGCGCGGTCCGAAGGCCGGTGGCGCGGTGCGCGCCGTCGGGCTCGGGGACACCGTCGTGCCCGCCTCGGAGAGCGGCGCCGAGCTGGTGCGGTACCTGCTCGATCAGGGCGTGACCGGCCGCCGGATCGCCGTGCAACTGCACGGACAGCCGCGGCGCGACGTCGTTGAGGCGCTGCGCAGATCCGGTGCCGAGGTGGTGGAGATCCCGGTCTACCGCTGGGTCGGCCCGGCCGATCCCGCGCCCCTGGACCGGCTCATCGACGGGGTGCTCGACGGTTCGATCGACGCGCTGCCGTTCACCAGCGCGCCCGCCGCGGCGAGCACGCTGGCCCGCGCGGAGCACACCGGACG
>NZ_KB912687.1:13166-16614 GCF_000383795.1 Saccharomonospora saliphila YIM 90502 | reverse complement strand
GACCAGGCGAGCGTGAACCGGTCGTCCTCGGTGAGCGGGGCGCGCCGCCCCGCGTCGGCCAGTCGCGCGGCCAGCGCCAGCTCGGCGGTGGCGCGCCGGGTGGTGTCCTGCACGCCGAGATCGAAGACGGCCAACTCGACCGGGTCCGAGGACATCCGGTGCAGGCCGTGGGCGGCGATCCGGTAAGCCAGAACCCGCGCGCGGTCGATACCGGCCATCGGCGTCCTCCTCCTCGCGTGCTCCGGGTACCCGGTTCAGCCGGTGAGGCGGTAGTCGAACGTGTAGGGCACGGTCTCGGTCGCGCTCGCGGCCCTACCGTGGCCGGTCAGTCCCTCCAGCTCGCCGCTTCCCGAACCGGGCACCACCGTGAAGGTGTCCTCGATCCCGTGCGGCCCGTAGGTCACGTCGTGGCGCAGGACGAACGTGCCGTTCCTGCCGTCTACGGTGCCCTCCACGAATTCGAGGCCGGGCGCGGACTGGCCGTCGCCGTCGTGCCCCTGCCCGGCGTAATACAGCAGGTAGTCGCAGGTCGAGTTCCCTTCGATGGCACCGGAGTAGGTGAAGGTGGCGCGGGCGTGCGCGTAGCGGGGTGCGTCCTCGGGCCCCGCCGCGATGTGCTCGTCCCACGCGCGCAGAACGGAGGAGCCGCGGGCCGTACGGGTCGTGGTGCCGTCGTGTCGTGTGTTCATGCGGTCGACTCTGCCCGGCATACCTGTCGTCCTGTGTCAGGTTTCCCGCGCAGAATGGTCCGTGTGCGGGCGAGCAGGTTGATCTCGGAGCTGTTGCTGCTCCAGACCAGGGGGCAAATGACGGCGCGGCAACTCGCCGACGAACTCGAGGTGTCGGTGCGCACCGTCTACCGCGACCTGGACGCGCTGGGACAGGCGGGTGTTCCGGTGTACGCCGAGCGCGGGCGGCACGGCGCATACCAGCTCGTCGGCGGCTACCGCACGCGGCTGACCGGGCTCACCGATGCCGAGGCCCGTGCGCTGGCGCTGTCCGGGCTCCCGGACGCCGCCGCCGAGCTGGGCCTGGGCACCGTGCTCGCCGCCGCGCGGCTCAAGCTGCACGCCGCGCTACCCGACGACCTGCGCTGCCGCGCGGCCGAGCTGTCCGGCCGGTTCCTGCTTGACGAGCCCGGCTGGCTGCGTGAGCGGGAACAGCCCGCCGCGCTCGCCGAGGTCGCCGACGCCGTGTGGCAGCGCCTGCGGGTCCGGGTGTCCTACCGGCGCTGGGACGGCAGCGGGGTCGAGCGCGTGCTCGACCCGCTCGGGCTGGTCCTCAAGGCGGGGGTCTGGTACCTCGCGGCCCGCGCCGACGGGCGGGTGCGCACCTACCGGGTCGCCCGGATCGGCTCCCTCACCGTGGCCGGGGAGACGTTCGACCCGCCCGCCGACTTCGACCTCGGCGCGTACTGGCGGGCGTGGTCGGCCGACTTCGAACGCCGCCTGTATCCGTCCCACGCCCTGGTCGAGCTGTCCCCGGCCGGGCGTGACCTCGTACCGTGGTACCTCGGGTCGGCCGGTGCGCGCGCCCTGCGCGAGACCGGCGGCGACCCGGACGAGCACGGGTGGTCGCGCGTGCTGTTGCCGGTCGAGGCGGAGGGGCCCGCGCTGGGGCAGCTGCTGCGCTTCGGCCCCGAACTGCGCGTGCTCGACCCGCCCGGCCTCCGGCGCCGGGTCGAGGAGGCGCTGGTGAGGATGAGCGAGCTGTATGACTGACGCGAACGCGCTCGGCGGGGTCACGATCGGCATCACGGCCGAGCGGCGTGCCGAGGAGTTCCTCGGCGCGCTCGAACGCCACGGCGCCACGGTGAAGCACGCGCCGACCCTGACCATCGTGCCGCTGCCCGACGACGACGCCCTGCGCGTGGTCACCGAGCGGGTGGCCACGGCCGACATCGACCACGTCGCCGTGACCACCGGCGCGGGTTTCCGGGGCTGGGTCGAGGCCGCGCGGGGCTGGGGCCTGGCGGAGCCGCTTCTGGAGTCGCTGTCCCGCGCGGCGGTGTTCACCCGTGGCCCCAAGGCCACCGGCGCGGTGCGCGGCCACGGGCTGCGCGAAACGTGGTCGGCGCCCGGCGAGACCGACCGGGAGCTGTTCGACCGGGTACTCGCCGAGGACCCGCGCGGTGCGCGAGTGGCGGTGCAGTCGCACGGCGCGCCGTTGACCGAGCACACCGACGCGCTCCGTGCGCACGGCGCGGAGGTGCTGGAGGCGCGGCCCTACCGCTGGCAGTGGCCGGAGGACCTCGGTCCCGCCCGGAGCCTGGTGGACGACGTGTGCTCCGGCGCGGTGGACGCGCTCGCGTTCACCAGCGCCCCGGCGACGCGCAACCTGCTCACGCTGGCCGACGACGCGGGACGCCGCGCCGAGTTCGTCGACGCGCTGACCCACCGGGTGCGGTGTGCCTGCGTCGGCCCGGTGACCGCCGCGCCGTTGACCGAGGTCGGTGTACCCACGCTCCAGCCCGAGCGCCAGCGTCTGGGTGCGCTGGTCAAGCTCCTCGTCGCGGAACTGGGCCGGTAGCGGTCCCGGGCCGTGGCCTATATCTCCGCGATCTCGACGAGCCCATCGAGTCCGGCGAGGTCCTTGCCGTTGCGTGTGTAGAGCGTCGCACCGTGCGCGTGCGCGGTAGCGGCGATCATGAGGTCCAGCGCTCGCGCGCGAGGTCGCCGCCCGAGCTGGGACACGGCAGCGGCGAGTTCGCCGTAACTGGCGGCCACAGCGTCGTCGACGGGAAGCGGATCGAACAACCTTTCCACCGACGAAAGGCGACGGAGGCGCGCCGCGCGGGCGCGGGCGTCACGTGCCATCAGCACGCCGAAATGCAGCTCGGCGATGGTGACCGTGCTGATCGCCATACGTCCCGGGATCGGCGTGAGCTCGGAGACGACAACGCTGGTATCGAGAACGACCTTCACCGCGGTTCCCACGGATCCGAGAATCGTTGGTCGATCAGTTCCCGGTCTCGTTCCCAGTCAGTGTCGATGTCACCCGAAAGGTGTTCCGCGATTTCCTCATAGGTGCGCCAGCGTTTGGGTGCGATCGCTGTCATGCGCACACTCGGCCGTCCCGCGACGGTGACAATGACCTCCTCGCCCGCTTCGACTTGGCGAATCAGGTCGGAGGCGTGCTGGCGCAACTCGCGAAGGCCCACGGTGGTCACGACACGACGATAGCACTTGTGTCACACCGTGTGCCACCGCGTGGGTCAGTCGTCGAGGGGCTCGCCGCGTTCGCGGGCGCGCAGGTTCTCGCGGCTGGCCTCGTCCTCGCTGCGGCCCTGTCGCCAGTAGCCGGTGAAGGTGATGGCGCGCTTGGGCACGCCGCGGTCGCGCACCAGGTGGCGCCGGGTGTGCTTGACCAGACCGGCCTCGCCCGCCAGCCAGGCGTAGGGCAGCCCGGTGGGCAGTGCGGCCTCGCGCACGGCGGCGAGCACCGCCTC
>NZ_KB912687.1:8623-13066 GCF_000383795.1 Saccharomonospora saliphila YIM 90502 | reverse complement strand
CGCCGTGACGACGCCGGCGTGGGGCGCCGTGGGGGCACCGGTGCCCGGGCCGTCGGCGGGCCGGACGGGGAGGAATAGGGTCCGTGGTCGTGGCAAGGCCGTGGAAGCGCAACGGGGACGAGCGCCTGCCCGAACAGCCGGGGCACGCGCTCGTCGGTGTGATCAACATGCCCGCGCACCCGATCGGCCCGGCCCGGGCGATCGCGCGGCGGGTGTTGTTCGCGCTGCTCGCGTTGGTGGCCGTCGTGTTCATCGTGTACTTGGACCGAGGCGGGTACAAGGACGCGAACGAGGACGGCGTCTCGCTGCTCGACTGCTTCTACTACGCGACGGTGACGTTGTCGACCACCGGCTACGGTGACATCTCCCCGGTGTCCGACTCGGCGCGGCTGGTCAATGTCCTGTTGGTCACCCCGTTACGGGTGTTGTTCCTGATCGTGTTGATCGGGACGACACTGGAAGTGCTGACCGAGCGGTCCCGGCAGGCGTTCCGGATTCAGAAGTGGAGGCGGCAGGTGCGCGACCACGTGGTGGTCATCGGCTTCGGTACGAAGGGCCGCTCGGCGGTCAACGCGCTGCTGGCCGAGGAGGACGTCGAGCCGAACCAGGTCGTGGTCGTCGACACCGACCGGGTGTCGCTGGACGCGGCCAGTGCCCGTGGACTGATCACCGTCCACGGGTCGGCGACACGTGCCGACGTGCTGCGCGTGGCCGGTATCCAGCGCGCGCGGGCGGTGGTGGTGGCGCCGAACCGTGACGACACGGCCGTGCTGGTCACCCTGACGGCGCGGGAGCTGGCGCCGAGGGCACGCATTCTGGCCTCGGTACGCGAGGCGGAGAACGTGCACCTGCTCAAGCAGTCGGGTGCCGACCAGGTCGTGGTCTCCAGCGAGACGGCGGGGCGGTTGCTGGGCATCGCCACCCGCACCCCGAGGGTCGTGGACATGGTGGAGGACCTGCTCACCCCCGAGACGGGTCTCGCGATCGCGGAGCGGCCGGTCGAGCGCTCCGAGGAGGGCGGGTCGCCCCGGCACCTGCCCGATATCGTGCTCGGCCTCGTGCGCGACGGAGTGCTCTACCGGGTGGACGCGCCCGAGGCGGACGCGCTGGAGCGGGGCGACCGGCTGCTGTACGTGCGCAAGGTCGCCGTGGGCGAGGAGACGGTGCCCTAGCGCGAGACCGTGCCGTCCGGCACTGCCCCCCGCTCCCGCCCGGCGGAGCCGCCGTGGGCGCTCGGCCCGCGTTGGCAATTCGTCAAGGCCTCCTTCACTGCGCTCAACGCAGGCAAGGAGGCCTTGACTGCAAGACAACGACGGCGGGGGGGGGCACTCCCCTCACCTGTTCGGGGGGCACGGGGAGTGGTGTCGTGTGTGCCGCCGTGTGCTGGGCAGCACCGTAATGTTCTGGAACCATGGGCCGGGTGCGCGCGCCAGCGAACCACCGAGGACGGCCGATGCCGCCGCTCACGCCGAAGGTACTCGGCGCCGCCGTGGTCACGGGGCTGCTCGTGCTGCTGGGGGCCTGGTGGGTGGGCGCGTCGCTGTTCGGGCCTGCCCCCGCCGACGACCACCGGGTGGTCGAGGCCACCGTCACCGCACCGGCCGAATGCAGCGACGCCGATGCCGTCGAGACCGTGCGCTTCGAGATCTCCGGCACCGCCCGTGAGGGCATGCTCAGTGGGTGCGGGCACGATCAGGACGAACAGGTCCGCGTCGCGGTGCCGCGTGCGCCCGCCGACGACGGTGGGCCCGTCGAGGTCAGGCTCGCCGCCACCGCCCCCGGCACCAGCGATCTGCGCCGCCCCGTCGGCCTCATGCTGCTCACACTGAGCTGCACCGCCGGCGGTACCTACGCCTACCTCCTCGCCCGGGGGCCTCGCCTGGCACTGGCCTGACCGCCCGCCGCCTCGGCGGCAGGCTTCGCGTCGCGCTCCGCGCCGCGAGGGTGGCGCACCGGACGCGGGGCGCGAGTCGTGCCTTCGTCGGTGTGCCCGCGTCAGGCGACCTCGGCGCTCGGGGCGTCGAAGGTGTTGCAGTCGGCGATGCGGTTGTCGTAGGCGCCCGCGCGCCACCACTTCGCGTAGTTGGCGTTGCTGCCGTGGTCGTGGGTGCCGGAGGTGTCGTCACCCCGGGTCTCCTGGTCGTACCAGGCCCGGTCGTACATCTGGCGGGTGATGGTGCCGCCCTGGTCGACGTGGGCGCCGAGGAACATCCCCGAGAAGCACTGTGCCTGCAACTCCTTGCGCCGCGACATCTCGCGGCCCGCGGCGCTGTCGGTGCCCGCGTCGTAGATCCGTTCCCACGCGGCGTCCATGATCCCGGCGAGTTCCTGCACGTGGTGGCCGTACTCGTGGGCGAACAACGCGAGGTACACGCCGGGGGCGTTGCCGTACTGACTCGTCTGGAGCCCGTCGTAGGGAAGGTAGAGGTTGTTCTCGCAGTAGTAGGCGGCGGTGGTGATGCCGACGGTGATCGTGCCGCACTCGGTCTCGAAGCTCGTCGCCGACGGGAAGTGCAGGGTCGGTGGCCGGAACGGCAGGCCGTAGGCGCGCAGGAACGGCTCCCACGCGGCGTCGAGGCACTCCCGGGCGGCGCGGAAGAACGTTTGCGCCCCCGCCGGACTGCTCTCCCATGCGGGCAGGACGCACGCCCGGTTCCGCAGGCCCGCGTCGGGGTCCTGCAGGATCGGGTGGTCGGCGAGCGCGTAGATCTTGCGGGGCCCCGGTTCGGCGCCGCCGGGTGCGACGCCGCCGGAGGGCGACGGGGAGGCCGACGAGCCGGGGGCGGGGCTCGACGTTTCCGGCACCGTGCTCGTGGACGCGCCCGTCGGTGGTGCCGAGGGGGCCGACGGCGGCGCGGGTGTGTCGGTGGGGCCGCCCGCGACCGGGTCGTCGTCGCGGGTCAGGGTGATGACGGTGACGAGGCCGAGCACGAGCACCAGCACCCCGGCGAGCGCGCCGACGACGACGGGTACCGCCGAGCGGCGGGGAGGCCTGGGAGACCACCGGTGCGCGGGACCGTACCCGTACGGACCGTTCGACCCTCCTTCCGGTCCCCGGCCGGGCGGGCCGTACGGCGGCCCCGGTGGCGGCCCCGGTGGCGGTGGTGTCATGTCGGCTTCCCCCGGGTAGATCGATCTCGGCCGCCAGCATAACGGCGCCCCGCATCCGGCGTTCGCCGCTCGCGACAACACCCCGATGGGGCGCCCTGGGACGACGACGCGCGAGGATGACGGTTATGACCGACTCGACTGGCTGGTCCGCACCCGACCCCCACGGCGCCGGTTCCGGCGGCGGCGCATCCGGTGGTGGGCCCCCCGGCGGGGGGACACCGTATCCGCGCTATCCCACGCCGGAGGGCCCCGGCCGAGGGGACGCGGGAAAACCCGGTGTCATCCCGCTGCGCCCGCTCGCGTTCGGCGAGATTCTCGACGGCGCCATCACGACGATGCGCAGGCACGCCGCCGTCGTGTTCGGCTCGTCCGCGGTGGTGGCGCTGCTGGGCGCGGTGCTGTACTTCGCGGCGGATCTGTGGTTGCTCGGCGCCACCGAACCCGCGCCCGTGATCGACGAGAACGCCTCGCCGGAGCGGCAACTCGACCAGGCCGTCGCCGCGCTCGAGCAGAGCCTGCCCGGCATGGGCGTCATCGCCCTGATCAGTCTGTTGACCCAGACGTTCCTCTCCGGCCTGCTCACCGTGGTGGTCGGCAAGGCGGTTCTGGGCCAGGCGATCAGCGTGGGCCAGGCGTGGGAGGAACTGCGTCCCCGGCTGCTCCCGCTGTTCGGCCTGACCGTGGTGGTCACGCTGGCCGTGGCCGTCGGCACCCTCTTCCTTGTTCTGCCCGGCATCTGGCTCTACGTGCTGCTGAGCCTGGCGACCCCGGCGCTGATCCTCGAACGCGGGCGGGTCGGCCAGGCGCTCGGGCGGTCGCGGACCCTGGTGCGGGGGTCGTGGTGGCGCGTGTTCGGGGTCCTGCTGGTCGCGCTGGCCCTCACCATGATCATCGGCTCGATCATCCAGATCCCGTTCGGATTCGCCGTCGACGCCGACGCCGTGGCGCGCGGCATGACCACCGGTGAGCTGCTGATCACCGAGGTCGGAAACGCGGTGGCGCAGACGATCACGGTGCCGTTCGCCTCGGCGGTCACCGCGTTGCTCTACATCGACCAGCGGATGCGGAAGGAAGGCCTGGACATCGAGCTCTCCCGCGCGGCGGGCACGCGGTGACCGTCTCCCGCGCGGCGGTGCCCGGGCTCGACGTTCCGGTCGAGCCCGGGCGGGACGAGGCGCGCCGCGCCGCGCGGGAGGAACTCGCCGACCCGATCTACCAGCGGGCGGAGCCGTCCCTCGTGGAACGGGTGCTCGGCTGGCTGAGCGACCGCGTCGGGGAGCTGCTCGCCGCGCTCGGCGGTGCCACGCCGGGCGGCGTGACCGGCGTGGTGAT
>NZ_KB912687.1:2054-8523 GCF_000383795.1 Saccharomonospora saliphila YIM 90502 | reverse complement strand
TGGAGGCGCTGGCGCCGCTGGAACCCCGCCTTGTCGAGACCGACGCGCGGGGCATGGTGGCCGAGGTGCTGCGCCGTGCCCGGCGCCGCTCGCTGGTCGTCCTGCTCACCGGTCTGGACCCCGCGCCGTTCGAGGAGGGGCTGTTGCCGGTACTGCCGTCACTGACCGCGCGGCACGGGCTGCTGGTCGCCGCCGTGGCCGACCCGGAGGTGTCCCGGCTGGCGGCGGGCCGGGGCGATGCCGACGCCGTGTACGGGGCGGCGGCGGCCGAACGCACCCTCGCCGAGCGGCGGCACGTCACCACGCTGCTGGCCCGGCACGGCGCCGAGGTGGTCGACGCCGCACCGGACGAGCTGGCCCCCGCGCTCGCGGACCGCTATCTCACGCTCAAGGCACGCGGGCGGCTGTGACTCGCGCCCCGCTTCGCGCGATCGAACCCACCCAGCCCCCGTTGACGTGCCGTCAAGGCCTCCTTCACTGCACTCAACGCAGGCAAGGAGGCCTTGCCGGCACGTGGGCCGCGTCCCCCGTCCGGACGCGTCCGGCTGTGTGGTGTGGACGACGCGGTGAAACGCCGGGGTTCGCGAGGACGACGTCCAGGGTGCCCGTGCCGAGCGTCGTGCGGTGCGGTCGGGGAGCGTCGAGAAGGGGAAGTCCGTTGGTTCGTGGTGTGCGGGCGGGTCTGGTGCTGGGCGCCGCCGCGCTGGTGGTGGCCGGGTGCGCCGCGCCCCAGGCCGATCCGAAGGAGGCACCGACGTGGTGCTCCGACCGGAGTTCGGCGCTCGTGCTCGGGGATTCGCTGAGCACCGGCTGGGGCCTGCCGGGGTACGAAGGGGACGGCGGCTACGCCGAGACCGACGCCGCCTGGTCCACGCGGCTGGCCCGCCGGGCCGCCGAGGAGTGGGGCACCTCCACGACCGTGCTCGCGCACAACGGCGCGACGGCGTCCGACTTCCTGCCCGGCGGCCGGTGGCCGGAGACGGCGGGAGCGGCGGAGACGGCGGGCGATCTGATGCCCGCGCTGGTCCTCGTCGTGGTGGGAGCCAACGACTTCTCCCGGGATGTCGACCCCGCCGAGTTCGACGAGCACTACCGCAGGGTCGTCGACGACCTCGCCGCGGCGTCGCCGCGGTCGACGGTCCTGCACGTCATCCAGTACGAGCTGGGCGCCCGCGAGGCCGAGGACCCGAGGTACCCGTGGGATACCTACGCGGACGTGATCGAGACCGTCGCGGCGGACGAGGGCAACGAGGTCCTCGACCTGCGCGAGTATTTGCCCGCGGGGGACACGGAGGAGGCCGAGGGCCTCTTCCTGCCGGACCGGGCGCACCTCAACCCGGCGGGGCAGCGGCTCGTGCGGGCGGTGGTCTGGACCTATCTCGACACGTGGTGCGGTGGCGCCCGCTCGTAACGACCGCGCGCGGGCGGGCGGTGCCCGTCAGGTCTCCGCACGGCGCGGCGCCGGAGGCTCGCCAGGTTTGCGGCAGACGTAAAGCGAGTCGAGCGGGTCGTCCGGCACGTCGTTGACCTCGATGCCGGTGAACCCGGCGTCGCGGAGCATCGTCCTGGCGAGCTGTTCACCCCAGACCGTGCCGAGCCCGGCTCCGCCCTGGGCCAGCGACACGGTCATGCAGTGCAGCGTGCTGATCGAGTACAGCAGCGGCGCCGACGGGTTGTCGAGGTTGTCGGCGAGGTCGGTGGCCGCGCGGGTGTCCATCATGACGAAGTACCCGCCCGGCGCCAGCGCGTCGTACACCCGGCGCAGCACGCGGGCGGGCTCGGCCTGGTCGTGGATCGTGTCGAACGCGAACACGGCGTCGAACGGCGGGTCCAGCGGCAGATGCACGATGTCGTATGCGGCGAAGGACACGTTGGACAATCCCATGTCCGCAGCCTCGGCTCCCGCACGCTCCACGGCGTCGTCGGCGAAGTCGTAGCCGACGAACTGCGAGGCCGGGAAGTGCGCGGCCAGCAGATTCGTCGAGTGGCCCGTGCCGCAGCCGATGTCGGCCACCCGCGCGCCCTCGGTGAGCCGGCGCGGCAGGTCGCCCGTCATCGGGAGCAGGCCGTCGATGAGCTGCTCATCGAACAGGCCCCGGCTCATGCCGTCCATCAGTTCAGTGAACCGGGGACGGAACCGTTCGTAGGGGACCCCGCCGCCCTCGCGGAACGCGGTCGTGACCTCGTCCAGGTGCTCCCCGAGCGCCGCCGTGGCCAGGGTGAACGGTGCGAGGTTGGTGGCGCGGTCGCCGGTCAGGCACAGCGCGTGCTCAGCGGGGAGCGTGAACGTCAGCGTGGTGGGGTCGTAGGTCACGATGCCGCTCGTGGCCATCGCGCCGAGCCACTCGCGCACGTACCGCGCGTTGAGCCCGGCCCGCTCGGCCAGCTCGTGGCTGGTGGCGGGCCCGCGCCCCAGCGCGTCGAACAGTCCGGTGCGGTGGCCGATGCCGATGAGGTGACTGAGCATCCCGCCGGTGATGAACTCCTGGAGCCTGCCCGCGAACTCCTCGACGCGGTCGGTGTCGAGTTCGCCGGTCTCGGCCCGCTGGGGCGGCGTGGCGGTCATGATGCCCTCCCGGGGCTGTGGTGGCGTCGGTGTCCCACGCCCCGGGATTCGCCCGATCGGGGGTCGGTCAAACAGCGGGCGTCGTCACCAGTGACGGAAGGTCGGGTTTCATCGCGCCGGAGGCGGGCCTGTCGTCTGGCGCCCGGCGTGATGGAGCGGGCGTCCGCGCAGTGACATCGACGGCCACCCTTGGGTGCAACCACACGAGCCTGCCGAGCGTGAAGGTGGTCCCGAGCCATGACGGTGATGTCATTGTCGTATCAGCGTCGTATCAGCATAGGCCGTGTTCCTGAGCCCAGTTGCGGAACCCGCCGGGACGGAAAGGCAGGCGATACTGACTCATCAGCAGGTCGTCTGCGAGGGCATCGACCAGCTCCACGGTCAACAGGCCACCTCGAATGGCTTCGCACAGCAGTGCCAGTGTCGGACGGAGCGCGACCCCATGGGTCTTGGCCGCGTGCCTGCCCGCACCGTCGTCGATGACAGCGACGCCGCCACTGGTTTTCGCGAGAGCGAGGACTCCTGCCTCGCCCTTGTTGCGGTTTCCGCGTACGAGCAGCGAGGCGAATTCGGCGAAGGCCGCCATCTCCGCCGTCGTGCGGAGCTCTCGGTGTTCGATCCAGTCCGCTTCCAGCGCGGCCTGAATCCGGTGGTCTCGTGCGGCGCTCTCCGTGAGTTCGTCGAGCACCACGTCTGGAACCAGGGCCTTGCGCTCACCGACCACCGCTTTCAAGACCCCGAGCCAGTTCTGACGAGCGAAGTGCATGAGCGGGCTGGTGTCGAACACCAGCAGTTCGACCGGACCGGCCGAGACGACGGAATCCCCAGTACCCGCCATCAGACGAAGTCCCAGACCGCGCTCTCGGGTAGCTCGGGGAGTTCGGGTAGATCTCCTTCGTCCCAGGTGTCGAAGAGCAGGTCGACCGCTCGGGCGGAGGAGATCATCTCGTGCCGGTACAGGCGCAGTACGGCCTTCTCGTAGACACGGGCGAGTGTCGGGGCGGCCAACTCGTCGCTTGTCACGAGGTTCAGTTCGACGATGTCAGCGCGCGTCGTTCGGTAGTTCCGAATCTGTGCTGCTTCCGTGTCGTCGGCCAACCTCAATTCCCGCAGGCGCCGGGAGAGCGTCGACATGTCGACGCGAAAGGTGCTCGCCGTCTTGACGGCCGCGGTTCGCACGGAATCCCCATCGCGCCGACGATCGGTCCAGAATCGCTCGACGCCCTCGGTGGGAAGGAGGAGCGCGCGCGCGAAGCGGTCGATGCGTGACTCCCACGCGTAGTCGTCGTCCTTGTCATCGATTCGCCAGTCGATCGTGTACTCGTCGGCGAACAGGTAGTGGCCGAGTTCGTGGGCGAGTGCGAGGCGACGACGCCCGACCCGGAGATGCCCGTTGATAACGGCGACACCGCCCGTGGCCAACAGAATGGAGGCGGCGTCCGCGGAGTTCGGCCCCATGTCGATCGCGAACGAGAAGAGGCCGAGGTCACCGAATACGGCTGACAGGTGGAGCAGAGGGGCCTGGCTGTCCAGGCCGAGCATCCGCCGCGCCTCCGACGCCGCGCGCTCTGTCTCGGCCATGCTGCCCGGACGGTCAAGGCGAGTGACGGACGGGACGGGGAAGGCGTCGTCGTGGCGCGCGACGAACTCGACGTTCCAGGCGATCCGTTCGACCATGCGGTCGATGGCCGGGCTCTCACCCGCCGGCTCCGCAACGTTGCGGTGCGAAACGATGGCTGCGGGCGTCTCCATGACGAACCACTCGATCCGCTCCCCGACGGCTTCCGCGATCCGGGCGAGTTCGAGCGCTGAGACCCGACGCGAGCCGCTTTCGACTTTCGCCAGGGCTGACCTGTCGAGCGAGACGGCCGCCGCGAGCTCGGCTTGGGTCAATCCAGCACGGTCCCGCGCGGTCGCGATGCGCCTTCCCATGGACTCGATGTCGACAGCCACTGTGCGATTTTAGAACACATGGCTGCCGCGTGCTACTTCTCGGCGACCGGAGCGGGTGCGGCTGCCTACGGGCGATGATCGGCTCGCGTGCCACTCGCGCCGTCGACACAGGCCGCGCTCGCGCGTTCACGACATCGGGCGGGCCGACCGAACGGCGGTCACGACGCGCGAAAACTGGCCACATGTTTCGTTCACGCCGCCGTGGGCAGGGGCGCGTCGACGTCCCGGGGGTCGACGTCTCCGGTCTCGCCCGCCCGGGCCGCGCGCCTGCCGACGACGAAGACGTACCACAGGAAACCCGCCTCGGCGGCCACGCCGATGCCCACCCGGGCCCACGTCGGCAGACCGGACGGGGTCACGAACGCCTCGATCACCCCGGACACCAGCAGCACGCACACCAGTCCCAGCGCCACGGCGGCGACCGTGCGACCCGCCCGAGCCAGCGCCACCGGCCGTGGCAGCGGCCCCGGGTCGAGCACCGTCCAGCCCAGCCGCAGCCCCAGGCCCGCGGCGACGAACACGGCCGTCAGCTCAAGCAGCCCGTGGGGGGCGAGCAACCCGAGGAAGAACTCGCCGCGCCCGGCCGAGGCCATGAGGCCGAGTCCCACCCCGAGGTTGAGGGCGTTGAGGAACAGCACCACGAGCACGGGCAGGCCCAGCAGTACGCCGAGCACCAGTGACGCGGCGGCGACCTGGGCGTTGTTCGTCCACACCTGCGCGGCGAACGACGCGGCGGGCTCGCTGGAGTAGTACGACTCGTACTGCCCTCCGGGGCGTGTCATCGCGCGGATCTCCTCCGGGGCCGCGATACTCGCCCGTACTCCGGCGTCACCGGCCACCCACGCGCCGAGCATCCCCGTGACGAACACGAACACGGCGGCGGTGGACACCCACCACGGCCATGCCCGGTACACGGCCGCGGGGAAGCGGCGCGCGAAGAACCGGCCCACGTCCCGCCACGCGGGGGTGTGCGACCCGGTCACCGCGGCGCGGGCCCGCGCCACCAGCGCCGAAAGCCGGGACAGCACCTGCTCGTCCGGCGCGGTCGAGCGCACCAGCGAAAGGTGGGTGGCCGCGCGCTGGTAGAGGCGCACCAGCTCGTCGGCCTCGGCGCCGGTCAGCCGGTGGCCGCGCCGGGTCAGCTCGGCCAACCGGTCCCACTCGGCGCGGTGCTCGGCGACGAACACGTCCAGATCCACGTTTCACCCCTCCGGGTCGCCTCCACGATACTGGGGAGAATGCGCGGAGAATCCGACCTCGTCACCGGCGACGCCGTGGTGCTCGACCTGCGGCTCGCCCGGTCGGCGAGCCGGGCACTCGGCTATGCCCTCGATCTCCTGGTGCAGGTCGCGTCCCTCCTGCTGGTCCTCCTGGTTTTCGCGCTCACTCCGGTCACCGGCGACACCGCGCTGCTGTTGGCGGTGATCACCACGGTGCAACTGGCCGTCCTCATCGGCTACCCGACCCTGCTGGAGACGCTCACGCGGGGCCGCACGCTCGGCAAGATGGCGCTCGGCCTGCGCGTCGTGCGCGCCGACGGTGGGCCGATCCGCTTTCGCCACGCCCTGATTCGCGCGCTCGCGGGCGCCTTCGTCGACTTCGGCCCGTTCGGCGCCTGGAGCGTGGTCGGGTTCCTGACCTCGTTGTCCTCGGAACAGGGCAAGCGGGTCGGCGACTACCTCGCCGGCACGGTCGTGGTGCGCGAGCGGGCACCCCGATCGGCCGCCACCATGGAGCTGGCCATGCCCCCGGCGCTGGCGGCGTGGGCCTCGGGGCTCGACCTCACCGGCCTGCCCGACGACCTCGCGTTGGCGGCTCGCCAATATCTCGGCCGGTATCACGAGCTCGACGAGGGCTCGCGCGAACGGGTCGGCGCCCGGCTCGCCGCCGAGGTCGCCCACCGCATCGGCGCACCCGTCCCGGCCGGTGTGCCGCCGTGGGCGTACCTCT
>NZ_KB912687.1:0-1954 GCF_000383795.1 Saccharomonospora saliphila YIM 90502 | reverse complement strand
GGGCGGGGCACCGGCGTGCCGCTCGACGGCCTGTTCCGCCGTGGGCCCGGCGGCTGCGCCCGCGCCGCCGGTCACCGGTGCTCCCGCACCCAGTCCAGCAGGCCCTCGACGGACCGCTCGATCATCCCGAGCACGTCGGCGAACCCGTCGCCGTCGCCGTAGTACGGGTCGGGTACCTCGGCCCCGGCCGGTGCGGTGGGGTCGAAGCTGCGCAGCAACCGCACGTCCCCGTCGTCCCCGGCGAGGGCGCGCAGCTCACGCAGGTGCCCGCTGTCGGCCGCGACGAGCAGGTCCGCGTCGAGATGGTCGGCGCCGACCTGCGCGGCGACGTGCTCGACCGGATACCCGTGCCGCGTCAGCGTCGCTCGTGCGCGGGGGTCGGCGGGCTCACCGAGGTGCCAGGAGCCCAGACCGGCACTGGCCACCTCGACCTCGCCGTCCAGCCCGGCGGCGCGCAGGTGCTGCCGGAAGACCGACGCGGCCATGGGTGAGCGGCAGATGTTGCCGGTGCAGACGAACACGATCCGCAGTCCGCGTCCGCGCCGCTCGGCCGATCCGCCGCGGGTGTCTGTGTCCTCGACCATGTCCACCAGTGTCCCGGCGCGCTCTCCGAAAGGGACGGCCGGGTCATCCCGATGTCCGATTTCGTCGCGCTCAGTACCGTTTTCGCGACTCGCCGTGCCACCAGCCTGGCCGGGAACGGAGCGCACCTACTAGGCTTGCTGCTCACGTCGACGCGGATCACCGGAGTCGTCGACGTCCGGCCATGCTGATGTCACAGGTACTTTTGGGGGCTCCCATTTCCCTGTTCGCAGTGCGGCGCGCCGATCTTTCGCGTTCGCCGTTCGTCCGAGCCCTGCTCGTGCTGCTCGCCTCCCTGGTGGTCTCCGGTGGCGTGTGGTGGTGGGTGGCACTCGAAACGCCCTCCGCACAGCGGCCACTGGTGACCACGGTCGGGGCGGTCACCGCCGCGCTCGCGTGCGGGGGAATCGCGGTGGCGGCCTACCGCACCTGGCAGCTTTCCGCCGCCCGCGCGGCCGAGGAATCGGCACGCGCCGAGTCGGAACGGCTGGCCGGTGAAACGATTCCCGCGGCCGTGCGCCGGTTGCGGGAAGGCGCGTCCGCGGACACCGTTCTCGCTGAAATACCAGCTCCGCCCAATGAAACGCACGCACGCCTTCTGCGTCTTCTGACCACGGAGATCAGCGTGGGGGAGCGCCAGCGTGCCGCGGCGATGGCGGCGTGTGCCAACGCGGCGGGCCGGGTGCAGGCCATGGCCACCAGCATGCTCGCCGATCTCAGGGAGATGGAGTACCGGCATTCCGAGGAGGTGCTCGGCGACCTGCTCCGGCTCGATCACAGCACCGCACAGGCCGGGCGTCTCGCCGACAGCATCGCCGTGCTGACCGGTGCGCGGTCGGGGCGACGCTGGACCAAGCCGATCATCATGGAAAGCATCCTGCGCGGTGCCATGGGCCGTATCCGCGCCTACCAGCGGGTGCGTCTGCACTCGACCAGCACCTCGGCGATCGTCGGTTACGCCGCCGAGGACGTCATGCACGCCCTCGCCGAGCTGATGGACAACGCGACCCGGTTCTCCGCGCCGTCGGAGGAGGTCCACGTCTACGTCGAGGAGTTGCACACCGGCATCGTCATCACCGTCGAGGACGGCGGGCTCGGGATGAAGCCGCAGGCGCTCGAACGCGCCGAGCGCCTGGTCTCGACCAGCGTGCCGCTCGAACTGACGAAGCTGTCCGGGAGCAGGCTCGGACTCGCGGTGGTCGGCTGCCTGGCCCGCAAGCACAAACTCCAGGTGTACTACCGTCCGTCCTCGCGGGGCGGCACGGGCGTTGTGCTGCGCGTCCCGAACCAGCTGGTGACCCAGCCCAGGCACGATCCGACGGCGCCGTCCTCGGCCCGGGCCGCCGCTCTCGACCGGGCCACGGCCGGGCCC
>NZ_KB912686.1 GCF_000383795.1 Saccharomonospora saliphila YIM 90502 | reverse complement strand
GACGGCGTCGCGGAGTGCGGCCAGGCGCTCCGCGACCGCGCTCCGGGCGCGGGCGAGGTCGCCGTCGGCGGGCGGTGGTGCGCTGACCTCGAGGTAGGCCTTGAGCTTGGGTTCGGTACCCGATGGGCGCAGCACGACCCGTACCCCGTCGCCGGTTAACCGGAGCACGTCGGCGTCCGGGGCGAGGTCCTCGGCGGACACCGCGACACCGGCCAGCTCGGCCGGAGGCCCCGCGCGGAGCCGCCGCATCACCTCCGCGCGCTCGCTGGCCTCCCCGAACCGGGGAGCGACCTGGTCGGTCAGGTACACACCGTGCCGCAGGGCCAGATCGTCGAGGAGGTCGAACAGTGTGCGCCCGGCCGCCGCCGCGGTGGCGGCCAGGTCACAGGCCAGCACCGCCGTGGCGATGCCGTCCTTGTCGCGCACCCCGTCGGGGTCCACGCACACGCCGAGTGCCTCCTCATAGGCGTAGACCAGGCGCTCGCCCGCGCGCGCGAGCCACTTGAACCCGGTCAGCGTGAGCGCGTGCCGGGCGCCGTGTGCCCGGGCGATGGCGGCCAGCATGCTGGAGGAGACGATGGTGGTCGCCACGAGCGGGTCGGGCGTCCGGCACGTCGCCAGCACGTGCTCGCCGAGCAGCACCCCGGTCTCGTCGCCGCTGAGCATTCGCCACGTGTCGTCGGAATCCCGCGCGCCGAGCGCGCAGCGGTCGGCGTCCGGGTCGAGGGCGATCGCGAGGTCGGCCCCGGTGTCGGCGGCCAGCCGCAGCAGCAGGTCGGTGGCTCCGGCTTCCTCGGGATTGGGAAAGGCCACGGTGGGAAAGTCCGGGTCCGGCTCGGCCTGCTCGGCCACGAGGTGGACGTCGGCGAACCCGGCCCGGTGCAGCGCGCGCCGTAGCGGCGCCCCGCCGACGCCGTGCAACGGCGTGGCGGCGACCCGCAGGGTGCGGGCCGTTCCCGTCGGCAGCGTGGCCACGCGATCGAGGTAGGACTCGACCAGTTCGCCGTCGAGCACGGTCGATCCCCCGGCACGCGGGACGGACACGGCGGCGGGTGCCTCGGCGATCGCGCGCTCGATCTCGGTGTCCGCGGGCGGGACGATCTGAGTGCCGGTGTCGTCGTAGACCTTGTAACCGTTGTCCGCCGGCGGGTTGTGCGAGGCCGTGATCTGCACGCCCGCGCTCGCGCCGAGCGCACGGACGGCGTAGGCGAGCAGGGGGGTGGGCAGCGGTTCCGGCAGGACCCGCACGTCGAAGCCCGCCGCCCACAGCACCGAGGCCGTGGCGGCGGCGAAGGTCTCCGAGCCGTGCCGTGCGTCCCTTCCGACGACGACGATGCCGCCCGGATGCCGGGCCGCCAGCCACGTCGCCAGTCCCGCGGTCGTGCGCACCACCACGGCGGTGTTCATCCCGTTGGTCCCGGCTCGCACCGGCCCGCGCAAGCCCGCCGTGCCGAAGGTCAGTGGCCCGGCCATGCGGTCGGCCAGGTCCTCGACGGCGCCGTGCTCGCCCGCCGCGGCCGCCTCAAGCAGCGTCGTGAGTTCCGCGCGAGTGCGGTCGTCCACGTCGTCGGCGATCCAGCGACGTGTGGCGTCCCGGAGGTCGGCGGGCAGGTGTTCCGGAAGGTGCGGCATCACGCCATCGTGTCAAGCGCGCCCGTTTCCCGCGCGGGCGCCCCGAACGCGCGTGCCGGCGGACCCACACGCGCGGCGGGGCGCCCGGAAGCGGGAAACGGCAGGCCGCGCGCCTCGCGTGAAACTTGCACCCGGAGATTTGCGAATTCAATCGTCGTGTTCTCCGCTCGCACTGTTTCCGAGAATCTCGTGCTCGCGTGAGCAACAATGCGGTGCGTCAGCGAAAACCCTTCGTTCCGCACTCGATCGGGTAATTGTCCGAGCGCCAATTCTCGGGGATATTCGTGGCGTATCGTTTCTCGGCGTGCGTGCCGTCCGTGGTACGGCGCCGGTCCAGCATCGCGAGAGAGGAATCGCATGAATGTCACGCGGGAAATGACCGACGTCCCCATCGCGACGGGGAGCCAGATGACCGGTAGATGATCAGGCCCGTCGCACCAGTTCGCGCAGCAACCCGCCCATGCGCTCGGCGGCGGCACGGCCCGCCTCGATGACCTCCTCGTGGTTCAGCGGTTCTCCGGTGATGCCCGCGGCGAGGTTGGTCACCAGCGACAGCCCGAAGACCTCCATCCCGGCCGCGCGCGCCGCGATGGCCTCCAGCACGGTCGACATTCCCACGAGGTCGGCGCCCAGCGTGCGCAGCATCCGAATCTCGGCGGGGGTCTCGAAGTGCGGGCCCGGCAGACCCGCGTAGACGCCGTCGGCCAGGCTCGCATCGATCTGCCGGGCTTCGTCCCGCAGCCGGTGCGAGTACAGGTCGACGAGGTCGACGAACGTCGCGCCGGTGATCGGGGACGTCGCGGTCATGTTGAGGTGGTCGGCGATGAGGACGGGCTGGCCCACGGTGAAGCCGTCGCGCAGGCCCCCCGCGGCGTTGGTCAGCAGCACGGTGCGCGCGCCCGCGGCGGCGGCGGTGCGCACACCGTGCACCACCCTGGCGACGCGTTCGTCCGGCTCGTACCAGAACACCTTGGCGTCCCGGCTCGTGCCTTCGGGTACCACCACCGGTCGGCCGTCGTCATGGCTCTGGAACGTCTCACCGCCGTCGGTGCTGTAGGCCACCCGCACGCCGTCGGTTCCGGTGAATACCACGATCG
>NZ_KB912685.1:5592-8900 GCF_000383795.1 Saccharomonospora saliphila YIM 90502 | reverse complement strand
GGGCTCGCGGCGGCGCAGCAGCTCACCCGCGCCGGGCACGACGTGACCGTGTTCGAGCGGGACGACCGGCTCGGCGGGCTGCTGCGGTACGGCATTCCCGAGTTCAAGATGGAGAAGAAGACACTCGATCGCAGGCTCGCGCAGCTCCGGCGCGAGGGCACCACCTTCGTCACCGGCTGCGAGGTGGGCGTCGACGTGACGGTGGAGCAGCTCCGGGAGCGGTTCGATGCCGTGGTGCTCGCGGTGGGCGCGCTGCGGGGCCGCGACGACACCACCACTCCCGGCAGGGGGTTGGCCGGCATCCACCTGGCGATGGAACACCTGGTCGGCGCCAACCGGTTCTGCGAGGGTGACGGGCCCCCTGCGGTCGACGCGGCGGGCAAGCACGTGGTGATCATCGGTGGTGGGGATACCGGCGCCGACTGCTACGGCACCGCGACCCGGCAGGGCGCGCTCTCGGTCACGCAGCTCGACCGGTACCCCCGGCCGCCGTCCACTCGGGACGACGAACGCTCGCCGTGGCCGACCTGGCCGTACGTGCTGCGCACCTACCCGGCGCACGAGGAGGCGGGGGAGCGGAAGTTCGCGGTCGCGGTGCAGCGTTTCGCCGGTGACGACGAGGGGCACGTGCGCGAGATCGAACTGCGTCCCGTCGAGGTGCGCGCGCACCCTGGCACCGGGCGCCGCGAGGTCGTCCCCATCGGCGACGAGGTGGAGCGCGTCCCGGCCGACCTCGTGCTGCTGGCGATCGGTTTCGACGGTGTCGAGCACATGCGCCTGCTCGACGACCTGGGCCTGTCGCTGACGCCGAAGGGCACCGTGTCCTGTGGCGCGGACTGGCAGACCGAGGCACCCGGCGTGTTCGTCTGCGGCGACGCCCACCGGGGGGCGTCCCTGGTCGTGTGGGCGATCGCGGAGGGCCGTTCGGTCGCCCGGGCGGTCGACGAGCACCTGATGGGCTCCTCCGAGCTGCACGCGCCGGTCCATCCGACGGCACTGCCGCTGTCGGCGGCGTAGGCCGCTCGTGGCGGTCGCGGTGGCGCGGGCCCGGAGCGCCGAGCGAGCCCCGACCGGCCACGGTGATCTGCGTCACTGTGCAGGTCCCTGCCCGTGGCGTAGGTGGGCGGCGGTGGGTTCGTATGCTGGAGGTCGTGAACTGGACAGTGGACGTGCCCGTCGACACTTTGCCCTCCCTCCCGCCGCTGCCCGCCGAGCTACGGAAACGCCTCGACGAGGCGCTCGCGCGTCCCGCCGCGCAGCAGCCGGAGTGGCCTGACGCCGACGCCGTGTCGCGGGTACGCGCGGTGCTGGAGAGCGTGCCTCCGGTCACCGTGCCCGCCGAGATCGACCGGCTCCGTGAGCGTCTCGCGATGGTGGCGCGCGGGGAAGCCTTCCTGCTCCAGGGCGGCGACTGCGCGGAGACCTTCGAGTCGAACACCGAACCGCACATCCGGGCGAACCTGCGCACCCTGCTGCAAATGGCCGTCGTGCTCACCTACGGCGCCAGCCTTCCCGTGGTCAAGGTCGGCCGCATCGCCGGGCAGTACGCCAAACCCCGGTCCAACAGCACCGACGCGCTGGGACTGCCGGTCTACCGGGGCGACATCGTCAACTCGCTGGTGCCCGACCCGCAGCTGCGTGTGCCCGACCCCGGAAGGCTGATCCGCGCCTACGCCAACGCGGGCGCGGCGATGAACCTGGTGCGCGCGCTGACCGGCGCGGGGATGGCCGACCTGACCCAGGTCCACGACTGGAACAAGGACTTCGTCCGGACCTCCCCCGCGGGGGAGCGCTACGAGGCGCTGGCGTCCGAAATCGACCGGGGCCTGCGTTTCATGGCGGCGTGCGGCGTCAGCGACGACTCCCTGCACTCCACCGAGATCTTCGCCAGTCACGAGGCGCTACTGCTGGACTACGAGCGCGCCCTGCTGCGTCTGGACGAGCCACGCTCGGCCGAGCCGAACCTGTACAACCTCTCCTCGCACTTTCTGTGGGTGGGCGAGCGCACGCGGCAGCTCGACGGCGCGCACATCGCCTTCGCTGAACTGCTCTCCAACCCGATCGGGGTCAAGATCGGCCCCACGACGACGCCCGAGCAGGCGGTCGAGTATGTCGAGCGGCTCGATCCCCGCAACGAGCCGGGCAGGCTCACGCTGATCGCCCGCATGGGCAACGGCAAGGTCCGCGAGGTGCTGCCGTCGATCGTGGAGAAGGTCGAGAGCTCGGGACACAAGGTCATCTGGCAGTGCGACCCGATGCACGGCAACACCCACGAGTCGTCGAACGGCTACAAGACACGGCACTTCGACCGCATCGTCGACGAGGTGCAGGGCTTCTTCGAGGTGCACCGTCAGCTCGGGTCCTACCCCGGCGGCATCCACGTCGAGCTGACCGGTGAGGACGTCACCGAGTGCCTCGGCGGCGCCCAGGACATCTCGGACCTGGATCTGTCGGGCCGCTACGAGACCGCCTGCGACCCGCGGCTGAACACCCAGCAGTCGCTGGAGCTGGCCTTCCTCGTCGCCGAGATGCTGCGCGGCTGAGTGCCGGACCAGGCGTGGTCGCCCGGCCGCGCCCCGGTCCCTCACAGCCGAAAGGCGATCACAGGCTGCGGTGGTACAGCGCGGCCAGCGACTTGGTCACGGCGTCGGCGAGCGACCCCACGTCCGGGATCGCCTCGCCGTTGGCCTGCAAGCCCACGTGCAGGGCGTCGCGGTAGCCCGAGGCCGCGACGCCGAGTGCCTGGTGCGGGGCCAGTGGAACGAGCGGGTACACCTCGCGCAGTGCTGCGCCGCCCAGCGACATCGGCAGGCCGGGCAGTGGCACGTTCGTGACCACCGTGTCGAACAGCAGCGGCGCGGCGTGCCCCACGGTGCGGGCCGCGAGGCGGTGCAGGCCGGTGGGAATGCGCTCGGCGAGCACGGGCAGTGCCCCGGCGCCCTGGGTGGGTCCGGCCCTCTTGTTGTGCTCCATGACCCGCCGTACCAGGCGCAGCCGCTCGACCGGGTCTTCGGTGCCGACCGGAAGGTCGCACAGGTAACCCGACAGGGCGTTGCCCGCGTCACGGCCCGCGGCGCGTCCCCGCACGCTCACCGGGACCAGGGCGCGTAACGTGCGGGTGTCGGGGCGCCTGCCGTCGTTGAGCAGCCATTCGCGCAGTGCCCCGGCCAGCACGGTGAGCACGACGTCGTTGGTGGTGCCGCCGTGGGCCGCGCGGACCGCGCGCACCTCGCCCATGTCGAGCCGTACGAAGCCGAGCCGTCGGCGCGCCGAGTTCGGCGTCAGCGTCGCCGACGGCGGGCAGGGGC
>NZ_KB912685.1:3065-5492 GCF_000383795.1 Saccharomonospora saliphila YIM 90502 | reverse complement strand
GTCCGGGGGAAGCGCACGCGGCGGGTCGGCGCGCCCGCTGAGCTGGTCCACCGTCACCGCGGACGCGAGTTCGGTCAACGCCGCCGGGTTGCCCCGGGCGAGGTCGAGCAGGCTGTCGCCGAGGTCCTGCGGTATCGCGCCGAGCCGGTCGCGTAGCAGTTCCCGTGCCGCGTCGTCGTCCAGCGGGCCCAGGCGCAGGGTCGGCAACCCGGTCAGCGACTCGGCGCGTCCTGGCGAGATCGCGTGGTCGGCGGCGAGCACGAGCAGCACACCGAGGTGGTCGAGCCTGCGGGCGGCGAAGCCGAGCGCGGAAAGCGACGCGGCGTCGAGCTCGTGCGCCGCGTCGACGCAGCACACCGTGGTGCCCTCGGCCGCGGCGGCGGCGAAGAGCGCGTGCGTGGCCGGGTGCGAGGCGCCCGGTCCGGTCTCCGGGTCCAGCGACAGCACCCGGCGCAACGCCTCCGCGTGTTCCTCGGGCAGGCGGGACAGCAGGTGTTCCAGTGGTCGCACCAGTTGGTGCAGTCCGGCGAAGGGCACGTCCGCCTCGGCGGCCGTCCCCCGCACACGCAGTACTCTGGCGCCGTCGGCGCGCGCGACCACCGCGTCGAGCAGGGTGGTCGTGCCGAGTCCGGGCCTGCCGAGGACCACCCGCGCCGTGCCCGTGCCCCGGGCCGCGTCGTCGAGTGCGCCGGTCAGCGTCGCGAGTTCCCGGTCGCGCCCGCGCACGGCGTGGGCGTGCGCGGGCGTGTCATCCCACACGGCGAGCATCTCGCCAGTGTTACCGCTCGGTCACCGCATGGAAAGACGTGTCCGGGAGAACCCTCCGATCAGCCGTTCTTCTCGTCCCGCCACGCGAGCCACCGGCGTAGCGTGTCCAGGTCGTAGTCCGGACCGCCCGCCGAGACCGTGAACAGGGTGATCCCCAGGTCGAGAAGCTGGTCGCCGGAGGCGGCCGGGTCGCCGTGCACACCCACCGACCGCTCGATCTCGCGCGGGTCGCGCCCGACGTCGGCGCAGTGCCGGTCGAGTACCTCGACCTTGCGGGCGGCGACCTCGACATCGCCGAAGCCGTGCCAGATGTCGGCGTGTTCGGCCACAAGGCGCAAGGTCTTGCGTTCCCCTCCGCCCCCGATCAGCACCGGGATCTTGCGGGTCGGCGCGGGGTTGAGCCGGGCCCACCGCTTCTCGATGCGAGGCAGTGCCTCGGCGAGATCGGCGAGCCTGCCGCCCTTCGTGCCGAACTCGTAGCCGTACTCCCGGTAGTCCTTTTCGAACCAGCCCGCCCCGATGCCGAGCACCGCCCTGCCGCCGCTGATGTGGTCGACGGTGCGCGCCATGTCGGCCAGCAGTTCGGGATTCCGGTAGCTGTTGCAGGTCACCAGGGCGCCGAACTCGACCCGGGAGGTGGCCTCGGCCCACGCGCCCAGCATCGTCCAGCATTCGAAGTGCTTGCCGTCCGGGTCGCCGGTCAGCGGGTAGAAGTGGTCCCAGTTGAAGACCAGATCGGCGCCGAGCCGCTCGGCCTCGGCGACAGTGCGGCGAATGTCGTCGTAGTCGGCGTGCTGGGGCTGCACCTGGAGCCCGATCCGGACCTGCCTGTGTCCTGTCGCGGTCATGGGTCCGACCCTAGTGAGATCGGCTCACACACGCGTGCCCGTCGCCCCGGACACGCGCCCTCGGACACGCTGGTGCGTGCGGGCGAGCCGCTCCGCCGCGATCCGTCCCGAGATCAGGACCGGGGGGATGCCGACGCCGGGCACCGTTCCGCATCCTGCGAGCACGACGTTGTCGACACCCCGGACCCGGTTGGCCGGGCGGAACGGGCCCGTCTGCGTGACGGTGTGTGCCAACGAGAACGGTGTTCCGGCCGCGAGCCCACGCGCGGCCCAGGTATCCGGTGTGACCACCTCGTCAACGGTGACATCGTCGGCGAAGGAGTCGAGGCCCCGTGCGGTGAGCGTGCGCAGCAGTTCGTCGCGGTAGGCAGGGGCCAGTCTCGGCCAGTCGAGCCGCCCGGTGCGCAGGTTCGGCGCGGGGGCGAGCACCGAGACCACGTGCCTGCCGGGCGGCGCCAGGGTGGGATCGGTCGCGGTCGGCCGGGTGAGCAGCAGCGACGGGTCGCTCATCAACGTGCCCTCGCGGGCGATCTCGGCGAACGTCGTCCGCCACGCGCCGCCGAAGAACAGCGTGTGGTGGTCGAGTTCCGGCCACGTCCGTGCGGTGTGCCCGTGCAGCACGACGGCCGAGGGGGAGAACCGCAGCGGCACAGGGCGGCGGGGCGTGCGGCCCAGCAGGGTGTAGGCCGTGGTCAACTCCGTGGCCAGCACCACCGCGTCGCATGCGACGCGCGCCCCGTCGGCGGTGTGGACGGCCCGCACCGTCGGCCCGGACCGCTCCAGCCGGGCCGCCCGTGTGTTCCACCGCAGT
>NZ_KB912685.1:0-2965 GCF_000383795.1 Saccharomonospora saliphila YIM 90502 | reverse complement strand
CGCGGGCGAGTTCGTCGTGCTCGCCCGGCGCGCCGTCGAGCCGGACGCGCGACCTGCCGTTCCACACGGCACCACCGCGGACACCGGCGTGCGGGGCGCGTGGTGTGGTGCCCGCTCACGGCCGGGACACGGCCGGGGTTCGTGATGTCCCCGAGCACGCCGATCGACCACGGACGCCTGCTCACGACCCTCGACGACGAGGCCGAGCTGGTGCTGCGGACCTGCGAGGGGGTGACCCCGGACGCGCCCGTGCCCACGTGCCCCGGATGGACCGTCAGCGAGGTGGTCCGCCACGTGGGCAGCGTGTCCCGTGTCGCGCTCGGGTGGCTCCGCACGGGCTCCCGGCCGCACGAGTGGCAGTCCGACCCGGTGGCCGGCCAAACCGTGCGCGGGTACCTGCGCGACGGGGTGGCCGAGCTGAGCGGGCTGCTCGCCCGGCACGATCCCGCCGAACCGGCCGGGAGCTGGTGGGACGCGGACCGCAGCCACGGGTTCTGGTATCGCCGGATGGCCCACGAACTCACCGTGCACCGGGTCGATGTCCAGCTCGCCGCCGGGCTCGACGTCTCGGACATCGCCGAGGACCTGGCTCTCGACGGTGTGGACGAGGCGCTGTCCCTGTGGTTCGGGCACCGGTTGCGCAGGATGGGCGTGACCGGCACGAGGTCGGCGTCGGTGACCGTCCGCGCCGGGGAGCACGCCTGGGCCGTGGACGCCGGGCCGGACGGCACCACGGTCCGGCCCGAGCCGGAGCGGGCCGCGACCGCGCGCGGAGAGACCGACGCGGTGGTCTCCGGCACAGCGGTCTCGGTCTACCTGTGGCTGTGGGGTCGAGCCGGGCCCGGGGCGGTCACGGTCGAGGGCGACGACGACGCCGTCGGGCAACTGTGGGCTCTGATGCGCCTGGCCACGCGGTGACGGCGGCCGGACCCGGTGGTGACGCGGACGAAACCGATCCGGACACCGCGGACACGCTCTCGGCCGTACCCGCCGCTCAGCACGTGACCGAGACCTTGACTCCACTGTGGAACGACACGTGCACGTGGTCGACGTGGTTGGCCGTCGGGCTTCCCCGGTCCTCCATCACCGACCAGCCGCTCCCGTCGTTGTACCGCTGTTTCCAGAGGATGTACTTGACTCCGAACTCGTCCACTTTGTCGAGTACGTACTCGGCGAGCGCGTCGCCCGTGGCCGAATCCACCATGAAGTCGAGGGCGTGGCCCGAGGGGTGGTCACTGGTGTTGGCACGGGGCGCCCGGCCGCCGACGGACTCGACGGCGAACCGCTCCAGCAGGTGATTGCCGACCTCGGCCACGTGCGGCACCGTGCCGTCGAGTTCGGTGGCGCAGGGCTCCGCGCGGGGCGTGGCGGGTTCGGCAGCGGCCGCCGCGCCGCCGTCCGCTCCACTCTCCGCGTCGGCGTCCGTGCCGGTCTCCACCTCGGTCTCCGTGTCGGCCTCGGTCTCCGTGTCGGCTCGCGAGTCCGTCTCGTCCCGCGTCGTCGACGTCGTCTCCGTCGTCGGCTCGGGTTCCGTCGTGCTCGTGTCCGTTGTGCCGGATGCCGTGCGTGAGGCCGGGGAGCTCGCCGGGGATCCGGTCCGGGGAGGGGACGCCGGGCCGGGATCGTACGAAGTGGACAGGTCCGTGGAAACCGCGACGGCGCTCGTCTCCCACCCGTCGAGGAGGTTGTCGGCGGCCCAGCCCGCGCCGAGCAGCGCTCCCGCCGTGAGAACGCCCAGCGCGGCGGGCCGCGCCCACGGTCTCGACGGTGCCGCACGATGTCGACCGGCCATCTCTCCCTCGCTCCCGCGTCGCGAACAACGGCGGTTAGGTTACGAACAGGCAACGAGCCTGTCACGGGAGAGTGGCTGCGGACACAGATCAATAACGATACCCGCCACCTGGTGTGTTGGTCCTATGCGGACCAAAACCATGTCTGCTCGCGCACCCGCCGGTACGCTTCCCGGCGCCGCTGTGGTGTCAACCGGTCCAGGTACATCGTTCCGTCGAGGTGGTCCACCTCGTGTTGCAGGCACTGCGCGAGCACGTCGCGCCCTTCCACGGTGACCGGCTCGTTGCGCAGGTCCACGCCACGGACGATGGCGTGGACCGCCCGCTCGGTGGGAAACCACAGCTCAGGCACGGACAGGCAGCCCTCATCGAGCACGTGTGTCTCGTCGGAGACCTCGACCAGTTCCGGGTTCAGCACGTACCCGACGGCGCCATGTACGTCGTAGCTGAACGCGCGCAGGCTCACCCCGATCTGCGGGGCCGCCAGCCCAGCTCTCCCCGGGGCCCGCACCGTGTCGAGGAGGTCGTCCACCAGTGCCTTCGTGGTCCGGTCGAACGTGGTCACCGGGTCGGCCGCCGTCCTCAGCACCGGGTCGCCGAAGTAGCGCAGCTCGCGCGTCGTCATGTTCGCGCACCCCTTCTCCAGCCTGTAACGCGCCGAGCGTAGCCGCGCGGGTCACGGCCACGGACGCCACGTCCCGCCGGGAGGTGTCCCCATGAAGTTGTCACGCGGTGCCGGGGGCTGGGGCCGTGTCCGGGGTTCGGCCACGGGGCGATGCCGTCGCAGGAGACGCCGACTCCCGTCGAGCGGGACGGATGGGGCCCTTCTACGCCCGCAGTCGCAAGCCCGACGGGGTGGCCCGGAATCCGGCCTCCCGCAGGACCTCGGCCAGTTCCGAGGTCAAGGCCCGTTCCCCGTCCGCCTTCTGCACCTGCAACCGGCCGAGCCACCCGGCGCGCACCGCCGAGGAGAGCGCCTCCGCCGCCGCACCGAGCACCGCCCGGTCCTCGGTGAACGACAGCAGGGACCGTCCGCCCCGCTCGACGTAGAGCGCGGGCAGTCCGTCCACGAGCACGGTCAGTGCCCCCGCCATGCGCGCGGGCCGGTGCCGGGTGTCGCCGAGGACATCGGGCCAGGGCAGCGCCGCCCCGTACGGCTGCGCCGGATCGGCCGC
>NZ_KB912684.1:6609-10344 GCF_000383795.1 Saccharomonospora saliphila YIM 90502 | reverse complement strand
TTCGTCGTCGCGCGGCTCGACGGCGGCGACAGCGTGGCCGACCTCGCCCGGACGGTCGGGCTCAGCGCACGGCACCTGCACCGTCGGTGCCTGCGCGCGTTCGGCTACGGGCCCAAGACGCTGGCCCGCGTGCTCCGGATGCGGCGTGCGCTGGAAGCGGCGCGGAAAGGCACACCGCTCGCGACGGTCGCCGCCGAGGCCGGGTACGCCGACCAGGCCCATTTCAGCCGCGAGGTCCGGGCGTTGGCCGGGGTGCCGGTGTCGGCGCTGTTGCCCGCTCCCGGCGTGTGATCACGCCCCGAGCGGGGCGAACAGGTCGACGTGGTTGCCGTCCGGGTCGGCGACCGTGGCATACCGCTGGCCCCAGAAGGCGTCCCAGGGCTTGCGCGCGCCCGCGTACCCGTCCCGCACCAGGGCGTCGTAGGTGGCGTCCACCTCGCCCGGATCGGCGCACGCGAACGCCAGCGAGATCCCCGGTCCACCCCGCGGCGGTGTCCAGTCCGGGTCGAAGGAGCGCACGGTGTCGACGGTGTCCCAGGCCAGGCGCAAGCCACCCGGCAGTGACGCCTCGACGTGCGGCTGGGTCTCGGCGTCGGCGGGCAGGGCCACCCCCAGCCTGCGGTAGAACGCCAGGGACGCGGACATGTCGGCCACGACAAGGCCGACGAGATCGAAACGTGGTGTCATGCCCGTTGACGCTAGGCCCGGAGCGCCCGGAGGGCTTGAACGAATCGGACCTGTGTGGGCACCGCGTCGCGTGGCGTCAGCCCTCCGGTGGGCTCTCCACTCGGAACGCGATCGAGGCCGCGTCGGGTGGTGTGCTGTGCGCGGGCAGGTTCTCGGCGAGCGTGTGCGCCCAGTCCCGCAGGCCCGCGAGGTCGATGCCGTACGGGGCGGACTCGGGATGCTGGGCGATGGAGTCCGCGCCCCGGCGCAACAGCGACGCGGCACCGGTCGGGTTGCCGCGCGCGGCGTGGGTCACGCCCACCGCGAGCTGGGCGAGTCCGCGCCACAACCGCTCCTCGTGCGGGGGACCCGACTTCCAGGCGTCCTCGAACACCTCGTGCGCGTGGAACGGCTTGCCCTCGTCGAGCAACCGCTGCGCCTCCCGCACGGTTTCCTCCGGCGTCCGCGCCACGCCCTCGGGCTGGCGCTCGACGCCCGCCGCGCCGTAGGGCAACGGCCTGCCGAGTCCGTCCCTCGGCCTGGCGTTGCGGGCGCGGCCCTCGTCGTCCCGGTCTCTGTCCGCCACGTCCCGAGTCTCGCATGTCCGCCCTCGCCCGGTCCCGGCCTTCCACGGCACCGGTCCCTGAGGCGAGCCTCCTTCGGCCCCGGCGTGTACGTCGCTGGTCAGCCGCGCTCGCCCTTCGTGGCGTCGGAGGCCCGGACCTCAGGCGGGCGCACGTGGGGCTTGTCCGGCTCCTTGACCTTGCCGGTGAAGGTGATCTCACCCTCCCAGCGCATCCGCTCCACCATGTGCGGGTAGTGCAGTTCGAACGCGGGGCGTTCGGAGCGGATACGCGGCAGCTCGGTGAAGTTGTGCCGCGGGGGAGGACAGCTTGTCGCCCATTCGAGCGAGTTGCCGTAGCCCCACGGGTCGTCGACGGTCACCGGGTCGCCGAACCGGTAGCTGCGCACGATGTTCCACAGGAACGGCAGCATCGACAGGCCGAGCACGAACGCGCCGATCGTGGACACCACGTGCAGCGCGGTGAAGCCGTCCGAGGGCAGGTAATCGGCGTACCGGCGGGGCATCCCCTCGTTGCCCAGCCAGTGCTGCACGAGGAACGTCACGTGGAAGCCGACGAACGTCAGCCAGAAGTGCAGCTTGCCCAGCGGTTCGTTGAGCATCCGGCCGGTGAACTTCGGGAACCAGAAGTAGATGCCCGCGAACGTGGCGAACACGATCGTGCCGAAGAGCACGTAGTGGAAGTGCGCGACGACGAAGTAGCTGTCGTGCACGTGCCAGTCCAGCGGAGGGGCGGCGAGGATGACCCCGGTCAGCCCGCCGAGCAGGAAGGTGATCAGGAAGCCGATCGAGAACAGCATCGGCGTCTCGAAAGTCAGCTGGCCCTTCCACATCGTGCCGATCCAGTTGAAGAACTTGATGCCGGTCGGCACGGCGATCAGGAAGGTGGTCATCGCGAAGAACGGCATCAGCACCGCCCCCGTCGCGAACATGTGGTGCGCCCACACCACCGCCGACAGGCCCGTGATGCCGATCGTGGCGAACACCATCAGCCGGTAGCCGAACAGCGGCTTACGGCTGAATACGGGGATGATCTCGGTGATGATGCCGAAGAACGGCAACGCCACGATGTAGACCTCGGGATGGCCGAAGAACCAGAACAGGTGCTGCCACAGGATCGCCCCGCCGTTGGCCGGGTCGAACACGTGCGCGCCGATGAGCCGGTCGGCGGCAAGGCCCATCAGCGCCGCGGTGAGGATCGGGAACGCGATCAGCACCAGGATGCTGGTGAACAGGATGTTCCAGGTGAAGATCGGCATCCGCCACATCGTCATGCCCGGCGCCCGCAGGCACGCGATCGTGGTCACCATGTTCACCGCGCCGAGGATGGTGCCGAGCCCGGACACGACGAGGCCCATCACCCACAGGTCGCCGCCGATGCCCGCGGAGAACGTGCTGCGCGACAGCGGCGCGTAGGCGGTCCAGCCGAAGTCCGCGCCCCCGCCGGGGGTGAGCAGCGAGCCGAGCACGATCAACCCGCCGAACAGGAACAGCCAGTACGAGAACGCGTTCAGGCGCGGGAAGGCCACGTCGGGCGAACCGATCTGGAGCGGCAGCACGAGGTTGGCGAAGGCGAACAGCACCGGCGTCGCGTACAGCAGCAGCATGATCGTGCCGTGCAGGGTGAACAGCTGGTTGTACTGCTCGGTGGAGAGGAACTGCAAACCCGGCTGGCCGAGCTCGGCACGCAGGAACAGCGCCATGACGCCGCCTGCCATGAAGAACACCATCGCGGTGACCAGGTACAGCTTCCCGATCACCTTGTGGTCGGTGGTGCGCAGCAGTGCCAGCGCCCACTGGCCACGCTTGGCCGGGACCGGGGCAGGGTGCTGGATCCTGGTGGGGCGTACGACCTGGGTGGCCACGTATGCACCTCCGCCGACGGGGACGTCTGCTCCACCGCGCTGGGACGCGGTCCGGAGGGGTCACGCATCACGCTAGACCCGAGCCCGGATACCCGCAGTGCGACGGAGTACGCCTGTCCGATCGGCCGGCCGGTGCGGTGGCTGAAGCCCGCCCCTCGGCGTAGCACTCCGCCGAGGGGCGCGTGCTTCCGTCGAGGGCGCGGTGACGCCTCGCCGTGACGAGCCGGGGCGGGCGTGTCCTCCGGAGCTCGCCGGTCCGGCGCCGGGCGTCACTGCTGGTAGGACTCCACCTCGCTCACCGGGCGCACCTCGGCGTCATCCGGGTCGCCACCGAACTCGGCGCTGGCGCGGCGCCGGCGCAGCAGGTCCCAGCATTGGTCGAGCCGCTGCTGGAGGTCGCGCAGCCGGAGGCGGTCGTCGTCGCTGAGCCCCGTGCCGGTCGCGCGGGAGCGGAGCTCCTTCTCCTCCTCGATCAACCGGTCGATGGTGGCCAGTGTCTGATCTTCGGTCATCGTCACTCCCTCCCGAGCGTCCCTCCGCCCACGTGCCCCCGCGTTCCGCCCGCTAAACGCGCCCGGTGCCGCCGGGCGGGCTCCGGTCAGCCCGCGCGACCCCCGCGCG
>NZ_KB912684.1:4542-6509 GCF_000383795.1 Saccharomonospora saliphila YIM 90502 | reverse complement strand
ACCGCGCGGCGGGCGGGTACCTCGACGCGTCGGGCCACCCCGTGGTGAACGTCGTCGAGGGCGCGGCGGCCACGGCGGTGAGCGAGCCGGGCGTGACGACCCGGGTCGTGTCCCGCTCGTCGGCGGAGCTGGACGCCGCCCGGGCCGAGCTGGAAGCGGTCTCCGGTGCGACACACAGCACCATCGCCACCGACCCGAGGACCAACCAGGTGGTGCTCACCGTGGCCGACGACGCCGATGACGCGGCGGCTGCCGACCTGCTCGCGGCAGCCGACGGGCTCGGTGACGCGGTCCGCGTCGAGCACGTCGACGGCGGCTTCGAGAAGGCCATCTACGGCGGCGAGGCCATCACCGGCGGCGGCACCCGGTGCTCGGCGGGCTTCAACGCCAGCTCCGGCGGCCAGAACTACGTCGTGGACGCGGGCCACTGCACGGGCGCGGTGTCGAACTGGAACATCGGCCCGTCGCTGGATGCCAGCTTCCCCGGCGACGACTACGGCCTGATCCGCAACGACACGGGCAGCGCACCGGGCGCGGTGTCGCTCTACAACGGATCGGTGCAGAACATCAACTCCGCGGCGAACGCCTACGTCGGGCAGTCGATCTGCAAGAGCGGCAGCACCACGGGGCTCACCTGCGGCACCGTGCAGGCCACGAACGTCACGGTGAACTACCCCCAGGGACCGGTGTACCAGCTGGTGCAGACCTCCGCGTCGGTCAACTCCGGTGACTCCGGCGGGGCGCTGTTCGCGGGCAGCACCGGCCTCGGCATCACCTCCGGGATGGGCGGCGGAAGCTCCTTCTTCCAGCCGCTGGTCGAGGCGCTCAACGCCTACGGCGTGTCGCTGAACTGACCCGGCGACACCACCGCGGGGGCCGGGCGTCGTGGCTCGGCCCCCGCGGTCTGCCGAGGGCCGGGTAACCTCCCGTGCGTGGCACTGGATCGGAGTTTCATCGGGCGCAGCTACCCGCCCACGAGCACCTATGAGGTCGGCCGCGCCAAGATCGCGGAATTCGCCGACGCGATCGGCGACGACAACCCGCTGTACCGCGACCCCGAGGCCGCGAAGGCGGCCGGGTACCCGGACGTGATCGCGCCGCCGACGTTCCTCACGATCGTCAACCTCACCTCGATCAACGCGATCGCGAGCGACCCCGAGCTGGGACTGGACTACGCGCGCATGGTGCATGGGGACCAGCGCTTCACCCACAGCCGACCGGTCCACGCGGGCGACGAGCTCGAGCTGACGACCTCCATCGACGACGTCTTCACCCGCGCGGGCAACGACTTCCTCAGCGTGCGGGCCGACATCCGCACCACCGGCGGCGAGCACGTCTGCACCAGCCACGCGCAGCTCGTGGTGAGGGGGGAGTGACCGTGTCCATCAGCGACGAGGTCCACGTCGGCGACGCGCTGCCGCCGCTGTCCACCCGTGTCACCCGGGCCCAGCTCGTCCGCTATGCGGGCGCGTCGTTGGACTTCAACCCGATCCACTGGAACGAGCGCGTCGCCACCGGCGTCGGCCTCCCCGACGTCATCGCCCACGGCATGCTGACGATGGCGCTGGCGGGCCGCGTGGTCACCGACTGGATCGGCGACCCCGGGCGCCTCGTCGAGTACGGCGTGCGATTCACCCGTCCTGTGGCCGTGCCCGACGACGAGGACGGCACGCTCGTCGAGTTCAGCGGCACGATCGGCGAGGTTCGCGAGGACGGCACCGCGCGCGTCGATCTCACCGCCCGCGTCGACGGCAGGACGGTCCTGGGTAAGGCGCAGGCGGTCGTGCGCCTGCCCTGAGCGCCCCACCCGGAGCCCGGGGCCGGGGGACGCGGGAACGGCATGCAGGCTAGCGGGCGCCGAGGGCGGTCAGGACGGCGTCGGCCATCGCCCGCTGGCCGCGGGCGGTCGGGTGCAGCGCCGCGGCACCGGTCGCGGGTTCGAGCGGCTCGATCCACCGCCGCGGGGC
>NZ_KB912684.1:0-4442 GCF_000383795.1 Saccharomonospora saliphila YIM 90502 | reverse complement strand
CCCCGGCCCCGGTCGCCGTGGCCGCGGGCGCCGCCGGTGGCGAGGCCCCGGCCGAGGAAGAGGAGCAGGACGAGTTCGACGTCATCCTCGACGGCGCGGGCGACAAGAAGATCCAGGTCATCAAGGTGGTCCGTGAGATCGTCTCCGGCCTGGGCCTGAAGGAGGCCAAGGAGATGGTCGAGGAGGTTCCGAAGCCGCTGCTGGAGAAGGTGGACAAGGAAGCCGCCGACGCCGCCAAGGCCAAGCTGGAGGAGGCGGGCGCTCAGGTCTCCATCAAGTGACCTGACCTCCCAAGCACCACCCGGGGGCGGGCCGACCGTTGTCACGACGGTCGGCCCGCCCCTTTTTGTGTGTCCCCCGATGGGTTACCGTGCCACGGTCCCCGGATCACACAACGGGAGTTTCATCCCACTCCAACTGGCGAGTAACCGACGCGCCTTCGGCTCGTTGCATTGGGTTGACGCGCCATGAACGGACTTCGGGAGGTGCGATGGGTGCCGAGGTGGTCATCGAAGGGTTGACCAAGTCTTTCGGTCAACAGGCCATCTGGCGGGACGTCACGTTGACGCTGCCCCCCGGCGAGGTCTCGGTCATGCTGGGCCCCTCGGGCACCGGGAAATCGGTATTCCTCAAATCCATGATCGGCTTGTTGAAGCCGGACACCGGCACGTGTGTGATCAACGGTGTCGACGTCGTGCGGTGTTCGGAGCGCAAGCTCTACGAAACGCGAAAACTGTTCGGGGTGCTGTTCCAGGACGGCGCGCTGTTCGGCTCGATGAACCTCTACGACAACGTCGCCTTCCCGTTGCGTGAGCACACGAAGAAATCCGAGACCGAGATCCGCTCGATCGTTCTCGAAAAGCTGGAGATGACCGGTCTGTCCGGCTCGGAGGACAAGCTGCCCGGGGAGATCTCCGGTGGGATGCGCAAGCGCGCGGGCCTGGCACGGGCCCTCGTGCTCGACCCGGAGATCATCCTCTGCGACGAGCCGGACTCCGGCCTCGACCCGGTGCGCACCGCCTACCTGTCGCAGCTGCTGATCGACCTGAACGCGCAGATCGACGCCACGATCCTCATCGTCACGCACAACATCAACCTCGCCCGCACCGTCCCGGACAACATCGGCATGCTCTTCCGTAAGGAACTGGTGATGTTCGGACCACGCGAGGTTCTGCTGACCAGCGACGAGCCGGTGGTCGAGCAGTTCCTCAACGGCAGAAGGCTCGGTCCGATCGGGATGAGCGAGGAAAAGGACTCCACGCAGATGGCGTTGGAGCAGGCCCAGGCCGACGCGGGCCACCACGACGGTTCCACTGAGGACGTGCGGGGCATCGTGCCCCAGCTCCAGCCCACTCCGGGACTGCCGGAACGCGCGGGGGTGCGCCGCCGCAAGGACCGCGTGATGCGCGTGCTGCACACCCTGCCGCCCGCGGCCCAGGAGGGCATCATCGCGTCGCTCACCCCCGAGGAACAGCGCCACTACGGTGTCGGGCACGATCTCGTCGGTGTCCGCAGTGGACAGCTTCCGCCCGGCGAGGTGGCCGGACTGCCCGGGGACCCGGCCGCGCACGAGCCGGGGACCGAGGAGCCGACCCACCGGCTGCCCCCGTACCGACAGGGACCGTCATGAGTTCTCCGGCCTCGACGGCCACGTTTCCCGGGATCGGGATACTGCGGGAGACCGGCAGGCTGTTCGCCCTCGGTCTCGACGTGGCGCGCGGCGTGTTCCAGCGCCCGTTCCAGCTACGCGAGTTCCTTCAGCAGGCGTGGTTCATCGCCAGCGTGACGATCCTGCCCACCGCGCTGGTGGCGATTCCGTTCGGCGCCGTCATCTCGCTCCAGTTCGGCTCCCTCGCCGGCCAGCTCGGTGCCCAGTCGTACACGGGCGCGGGCAGCGTGCTCGCGACCGTGCAGCAGGCCGCCCCGCTGGTCACCGCGTTGCTCGTCGCCGGTGCGGGCGGTTCGGCCATCTGCGCCGACATCGGCGCGCGCACGATCCGCGAGGAGATCGACGCCATGGAGGTCCTCGGCGTCTCGGCCGTGCAGCGGCTCGTGGTGCCGAGGGTGCTGGCGTGCATGTTCGTCGCGGTGCTGCTCAACGGCATGGTCAGCGTCATCGGTGTGCTGGGCGGCTACGTCTTCAACGTCGTGCTCCAGGACGGGACACCGGGCGCCTACCTGGCCAGCTTCTCGGCACTGGCGCAGTTGCCCGACCTGTGGATCGGCGAGATCAAGGCGCTCATCTTCGGCTTCATCGCCGCCGTCGTCGCCGCCTACCGCGGACTGAACCCCCCGCCGGGGCCGAAGGGCGTCGGTGACGCGGTGAACCAGTCGGTCGTCATCACCTTCCTCCTGCTGTTCGTGGTCAACGCCGTGCTGACGCTGATCTATCTGCAGCTCGTCCCGCCGAAGCTGGGCTGAACGATGTCCCGTCTGACTCAGAACGCGAAGCGGATCGCGCACCGCCCACTGGACACACTGGACGTCCTCGGTGACCAGATGTCGTTCTACCTGCGCGCGCTGGCGTGGGTTCCGAGGACGATCCGCCGCTACACCCGCGAGGTGATGCGGCTGCTGGCCGAGGTCAGCTTCGGTTCCGGCTCGCTCGCGATGATCGGCGGCACGGTCGGCGTGATGGTCGGGCTGACCCTGTTCACCGGCGTGCTGGTCGGCCTCCAGGGCTACTCGGCGTTGAACTCGATCGGCACGTCGGCCTTCACCGGGTTCCTCACCTCGTTCTTCAACACCCGCGAGATCGCCCCCCTGGTGGCGGGCCTCGCGCTGTCGGCCACGGTCGGTTCCGGCTTCACCGCCCAGCTCGGGGCCATGCGCATCTCGGAGGAGATCGACGCGCTCGAGGTGATGGGCGTGCCGAGCCTGCCCTACCTGGTGACGACCCGCATCCTGGCCGGTTTCGTGGCCGTGGTGCCGCTGTACGTGGTGGGCCTGCTCAGCTCCTACCTCGCCTCACGCACGGTGGTGGTCCACCTCTACGGACAGTCGGCGGGCACCTACGACCACTACTTCGACATGTTCCTGCCACCCGAGGACGTCCTCTACTCGTTCATCAAGGTGCTGATCTTCAGCGTGCTGATCATTCTGACGCACTGCTACTACGGGTACCGCGCCTCCGGTGGTCCGGCGGGGGTCGGCATCGCGGTCGGCAGGGCCGTGCGGTTGTCGATCGTGACGGTGGCGGTGGTCAACTTCTTCATCGGCTTCGCCCTCTGGGGTACCGACACGACGGTGAGGATCGCGGGATGAGTTCGGCTGTGGTGACGGTGCGGCGCAGGCTGCTCGGCCTGCTCCTGGTGGCGCTCATGGTGGGCGGGGTGGCGCTGAGCGTGGCCATCTACAACAAGAGCTTCACCGACTTCGTGACGGTGCGGTTGCAGGCGGGCACGGTGGGCAACCAGCTCGGCCCCAACTCCGACGTGAAAGTGCGCGGGCTGATCGTCGGTCGCGTCGGCGAGATCGACACGACCACCGAGGGCGCCGAGCTCACACTGGAGCTCAACCCTGAGCAGGCGGAGCTGGTGCCGAGCAACGTCTCCGCGCGGTTTCTGCCGAAGACCCTGTTCGGCGAGCGCTACGTCGCCTTGCGCCTGCCCTCCGACCCGGCGGCCACGACCCTGCGCGACGGCGACGTCATCGGCCAGGACCGGTCCTCGAGCGCGATGGAGCTCGAGCAGGCGCTGGACAGCCTGCTTCCGGTGCTGCGGGCGGTGCAGCCGCAGAAGCTGTCCGCCACGCTCACCGCGATCTCCACGGCGTTGCAGGGACGCGGTGACCAACTCGGACAGACACTGTCCGAACTGGGCGACTACGTGGGCGAGCTGAACCCGCACCTGCCGGATCTGCGTGAGAACGTGCGCCAGCTCGCCGATTTCTCGGACACTCTCGATGACGTGGCCCCGGATCTCGTGCGCACGCTGGACAACCTCACCACCACCACCGGCACCGTCGTGGACCGGCAGCACGACCTGCCCAGGCTCTACCGAACGGTGGGTACCGCCTCGACCGACCTGCGCACGTTCCTCGAGGCCAACTCCGGCAACATCATCGGCCTCGGCGAGACCGCCCGCCCCGTGGCCGAGCTGCTCGCGAAGTACGCGCCGTCGTACCCGTGCTTTCTCGGGCAGATGGCCGAACTGGTGCCCCGCATCAGCGAGTCGTTCGGCGCGGGAACCAACAAGCCGGGACTGCACGCGAAGATGGAGATCACCGTCGACCGCGGTCCGTACGAGGCGGGGCAGGACGAGCCGCGCTACGAGGACAAGCGCGGGCCCCGGTGCTACGCCATGGACGAGTATCCCGACCCGTTCCCGCAGCACCCGCCGGACGGGCCGTTGCGGGACGGCAGCGAGTCACCGCCCCCGGCACGCACGACCGCGGAGGGCCTGCCCTCGGGCACGATGGCCGGCGCGGGCGGTTCGGCCCCG
>NZ_KB912683.1:4198-5918 GCF_000383795.1 Saccharomonospora saliphila YIM 90502 | reverse complement strand
CGCGCTGGTCGGCGTCGCGACGCTGGCGGGGTGCGCACTCCTGCTCATGGGCGTGGTCGCCTGGCAACCCGCGGTCGTCACCGCCGCCGTGCTCGCCTGCCTGGGGCGCCGCTCCGCCGGGCCCGCCTGAGCGTCCGCCGTGGCCACGTTCCCGCCCGCGTCGCGAACGCGGTGCGGGGACCGTGGCGGGAGACACTCTGTGCACGTGGCCGGGTCACGGGGGAGGATCGAGTCCGGGCGAAACATCACCTGATGGTGTGTCGCCGGACGAACGTCGAGGTCGAGCGGAGGTCCTAGTGCCCATTCACGAGCGGCTGGAGCAGGTCTACTCGGAGGTCCTGGCCCGCAACCCCGGTGAGGACGAGTTCCACCAGGCCGTGCGGGAAGTGCTGGAGAGCATCAGCCCCGCCGTGGGCAAGCACCCGCAGTACGCCGATGCCAAGATCGTCTCCCGGATCTGCGAGCCGGAGCGGCAGATCATCTTCCGGGTGCCCTGGGAGGACGACAACGGCGAGATCCACATCAACCGTGGCTTCCGGATGGAGTTCAACAGCGCGCTCGGGCCGTACAAGGGCGGATTGCGCTTCCACCCCTCGGTCTATCTCGGCATCGTCAAGTTCCTCGGGTTCGAGCAGATCTTCAAAAACGCCCTCACCGGGCTGCCGATCGGCGGCGGCAAGGGCGGCTCGGACTTCGACCCGAAGGGTCGCTCGGACCGCGAGATCATGCGGTTCTGCCAGAGCTTCATGACCGAGCTGCACCGCCACATCGGCGAATACACCGACGTGCCCGCCGGCGACATCGGCGTGGGCGGCCGGGAGATCGGCTACCTGTTCGGCCAGTTCAAGCGCATCACGAACCGCTACGAGTCGGGGGTGCTCACCGGCAAGAGCCTCATCCACGGCGGGGCGCAGGTGCGCACGGAGGCCACCGGCTACGGCACGGCCTACTTCGCCAACGAGATGCTCGCCGCCCGCGGCGACTCACTGGCGGGCAAGACCGTCGTCGTCTCGGGCTCCGGCAACGTGGCCGTCTACGCGATCGAGAAGGTGCACCAGCTCGGCGGCCGGGTCGTGGCCTGCTCGGACTCCGCCGGGTACGTGCTCGACCCCAAGGGGATCGACGTCGGCCTGCTCAAGGAGATCAAGGAGGTCCGGCGCGCGCGCCTGTCGACCTACGTCGACGCGGCGAGCCACGCCGAGTACGTCGACGGCAGGCAGGTGTGGGAGGTGCCGTGCGAGGTGGCGATGCCGTCGGCCACGCAGAACGAGATCACCGGGAAGGAGGCACGGCTGCTGGTCGACAACGGCTGCACGGTCGTCGCCGAGGGAGCGAACATGCCCACGACCCCGGAGGGTGTCCGGATCTTCCAGGACGGCGGAGTGGCGTTCGGCCCGGGCAAGGCCGCCAATGCGGGCGGCGTGGCGACCTCGGCGCTGGAGATGCAGCAGAACGCCTCCCGCGACTCGTGGTCGTTCGAGTACTCCGAGGACCGGCTCGAGGAGATCATGCGCGGCATCCACAGCCGCTGCCTGCGCACCGCCGAGGAATACGGCATGCCGGGTGACTACGTGGCCGGGGCCAACATCGCCGCCTACACGCGGGTCGCCGACGCCATGCTCGCGCTCGGGCTGATCTGAGTCCCGCCGCCGCGGCGCGGCCGCCCCGGACGAGACCAGGCGGCCGTGACGCGCGCCGAGCGGGTCAGCTGATGCCGACC
>NZ_KB912683.1:2292-4098 GCF_000383795.1 Saccharomonospora saliphila YIM 90502 | reverse complement strand
GGAGCGGCGAGCGCGCGCGGTGGCTCCGTGAGCTGGCCACGCAGACGCGGACGGTGGTGTTCTTCGAGTCGCCGCACCGGCTGGCGGCCACCCTGGCCGAGGCCGCCGAGGTGCTCGGCGTCGACCGGCGGGCGGCGGTGTGCCGGGAGCTGACCAAGACCTACGAACAGGTGCGCCGGGGCGGGCTCGGCGACCTGGCCGAGTGGGCGGCCGGCGGGGTCCGTGGTGAGATCACCGTGGTGCTGGCCGGTGCCGCACGGCGGTCGGTCGAGGTCGCCGACCTGGTGGACGAGGTGGCGGCACGGGTCGATGCGGGGGAACGTCTGAAGTCGGTCGCGGCCGAGGTCGCCGCGGCGGCGGGCGTGTCGAAGAAGGAACTCTACGATGCCGCCCTCCGCCGCAAGGGCTTGCCGTGACTGTGTGTTGGCATGTCGTCAAGGCCCCCTTCACTGCACTCAACGCAGTAAAGGAGGCCTTGACGACATGTCAACGGGCGAAAGGGGCCTTGTCGGCGGGGCTCCGGATGTCGAAGGAGGGGCGGCGGCGTGGCGTGGATCGTGCTGGTGGTGTCCGGGCTGCTGGAGACGGTGTGGGCGGTGGCACTCGAGGCCTCGCGGGGCTTCTCGCGCCTGCGGCCGAGCCTGTTGTTCGGCGTCGCGCTGGCGTTGAGCATGGGCGGGCTGGCCTTCGCGCTGCGCACGATCCCCGTCGGCACGGGTTACGCCGTGTGGGTCGGCATCGGTGCTGTCGGCACCGCGCTGTACGGGATGGTGTTTCTCGGCGAGGCGGCCACGGCCGCGCGGTTGGTCTGCCTCGCGCTGATCGTCGGCGGAGTGGTGGGGCTGAAGTTCGTGTGAGCGGGCGAGCCACCCGCGCTGTTGGTGTGCAGTCAAGGCCTCCTTGACTGCGCTCAACGCAGTGAAGGAGGCCTTGACGACACGCCAATAGCCACTCGTGCGCGGGGTTAGCGCGGAGTGTGCAACAGGGTCTCCAGTGGGGCGGCCTTGTGCAGGCACTCCTGCCACTCCGTTTCCGGGTCGGAGTCGGCCGTGATGCCGCCGCCGACGCCAAGGGACACGGTGCCGTCGGCGATCTCGAAGGTGCGGATGGCGACGCTGAGTTCCATCCCCGCTACCGGGGACGCGAGCCCCATCGCTCCCGTGTAGACGCCGCGGGCCTCGGGTTCCAGCTCGGCGACCAGGTCCAGCGCCCGCACCTTCGGCGCCCCGGTGACCGATCCCGGCGGGAACGTCGCGCGCAGCAGGTCGTCGTCGCCGCGGCCCTCGGCGAGCACGCCCTCCACCGTGGAGTCGAGGTGCCACACGCCGGGTGCCGGACGCACGGCGAGTAACTGCGGCACCCGCACACTCCCGACCGCGCAGACCCGCCCCAGATCGTTGCGCACGAGGTCGGTGATCATCACGTTCTCGGCGACGTCCTTGGTGGAGCGGCGCAGGGCATCGGCGTGGTGGTCGTCCTGCTCACCCCGGCGCGGTGCGGTGCCCTTGATCGGCGTGGAGCGGACCCGGCGTCCGGAGCGGGAGAGGAACAGCTCCGGCGACATCGACACCACCGCGCCCCAGTCGCCCGCCAGGTAGGCGCCCCGCGCTGGACGCAGCCGCGCCAGGCCCCCGGCGAACAACGCGGCCGGGTCGCCGTCGAACTCGCCGGTCAGGCGCGTGCAGACGTTGGCCTGGAACAACTCGCCGGCCTCGATGGCGTGCACGCACTCCTTGACCGCGTGGCGGTGTTCGGCGGGCAGTGGGCGCCGCAGCGTGCCGGGCAGCCAGCCCGCCTCCGGCTCGC
>NZ_KB912683.1:0-2192 GCF_000383795.1 Saccharomonospora saliphila YIM 90502 | reverse complement strand
GTTGTGGAAGCTGGACCTGCCCCGCGACGAGCTGGCCGAGGTGGCGGCCGGGCTCGGCAGCGACGTGCCCTTCGCCCTGCACGGAGGCACCGCACTGGGCACCGGGCGCGGCGAGCGGCTCGTTCCGGTGCTCGCCCGGCACACCTTCCACTGGGTGCTCGCGTTCGACCAGCGCGGGCTGTCCACCCCGAAGGTGTACGGGGAGCTGGACCGGCTGCGTGCCGATGGGGACCCGCCCCGGGTGGGTCCGCACGAGGCGGTCATGGAAGCCCTGGCCTCGGGTGACCCACGCCGGCTCGCTCTGCTGCTCGGCAACGACCTCCAGGCGGCGGCCGTGTCGTTGCGGCCCGGGCTGCGGCGCACGCTGCGGGCCGGTGTCACGGCGGGCGCGCTCGCGGGCGTGGTCTCCGGCTCCGGGCCGACCTGTGCGTTCCTGTGTTCCGACGCCGACTCCGCGCTCGCCGTCGCCGCCGAGCTGGCGGGCGCCGGGGTGTGCCGGACGGTGCGGGTGGCACACGGCCCGGTCCCGGGAGCGCGCGTGCACACCGACGACGAGTAACCCCCGAGCGGGCGCGGGCACGCGGGGCGGCGCCCGCTCGTGCCACGGCGTACGAGCCACGGGAAAGGACCACGAGCCACGGGAAAGGACGAAGCGAACGCATGGCCAACCTGGTCAACCTGGAGGCGGTCCACAAGTCCTACGGTGAGCGGACGCTGCTCGACGGCGTGTCGCTCGGCGTGGGCGCGGGCGAGCGCATCGGGGTCGTCGGGCTCAACGGCGGGGGCAAGACCACGCTGCTCGAAGTGCTCTCCGGCCTCGGGGAACCCGACTCGGGACGGGTCAGCCGGGCGCGTGGGCTGCGGATGCGGGTCGTCACCCAGCGTACTGACCTGCCGGAGGGTGGCACCGTGCGCGAGGCCGTGCTCTCCGAGTACGCCGCCGAGCACGAGTGGGCCTCGGACGCCCGAATTCGCTCCATCGTGGAGGGTCTCGGCATCCAGGCGATCGGCCTCGACACGCCGACGGCGACGCTGTCCGGCGGCGAGCGCCGCCGCGTCGCGCTGGCCGCCGCGCTCGTGGCCGAGCTGGACCTCGTGGTGCTCGACGAGCCGACCAACCACCTCGACGTCGAGGGCGTGCGATGGCTGGCCGACCACCTGCTCGCCCGCCGGATCTCCCTCGTGGTCGTCACCCACGACCGGTGGTTCCTCGACACGGTGTGCGATCGCACCTGGGAGGTGACCGGGGGCCGCGTCGAGCAGTACGAGGGTGGCTACGCCGACTGGGTCTTCGCGCGCGCCGAGCGTGCCCGGCTGGCAGCCAACGCGGAGGAGAAGCGGCGCAACCTGGCCCGCAAGGAGCTGGCGTGGTTGCAGCGCGGCGCGAAGGCGCGCACGTCGAAGCCCAAGTACCGGGTCGAGGCCGCCGAGGCGCTCATCTCGGACGTGCCCGAGCCACGCGACACGGTGGAGCTGATGGCCTTCGCCCGGCGCCGCCTCGGCAAGACCGTGCTCGAACTGGAGGACGTGTCGCTGGCCACCGACGAGCGCACCCTGCTCGACCACGTGACCTGGCGCATCGGCCCCGGTGACCGCATCGGTCTCGTGGGCGTCAACGGTTCGGGCAAGACCACCCTGCTGCGGCTGCTCGCGGGCGAGACCGACCCGGCCACGGGCCGGCGTGTCGAGGGCAAGACCGTGCGCCTGGCCCACCTGCGGCAGGAACTCGACGACCTGCCGGGGGAGTTGCGGGTGCTTCAGGCCGTCGAGCGGGTCGCCTCCCGGGTGACGCTGGGCCGGGACGAACTGTCCGCCTCGCAGCTGGCCGAGCGGCTCGGGTTCGGCCGCGCGCGGCAGTGGACGCCGGTGCGTGACCTCTCCGGCGGGGAACGGCGGCGGCTGCAACTGGTGCGGCTGCTGATGTCCGAACCGAACGTGCTGCTGCTCGACGAGCCCACCAACGACCTCGACATCGACACCCTTCAGCAACTGGAGGACCTGCTCGACGGGTGGGCGGGCACGCTAGTGGTGGTCTCTCACGACCGCTACCTCGTCGAGCGCGTCTGCGACACGGTGGTCGCGCTGTTCGGCGACGGCGAGATCACCCACCTGCCCGGCGGCATCGACGAGTACCTGAGCCGGCGCGGCTCCGGTCGCGGCGGCGCGACGGCGGGCGGCTCCGGCGGCTCCGG
>NZ_KB912682.1 GCF_000383795.1 Saccharomonospora saliphila YIM 90502 | reverse complement strand
CGACCCGGCCCGCGTGCGCTCGCTGTTTCCCTCGGTGGGCCGGAAGGTGGGGCGCGGCCCGGTGCGGAGCGGGTCCGATCCGGACGGTCTCGTGCACGGCACCGTGGACGACCACGCGCGGGGCCGCCTGCTCGCGGCGCTGTCCGAGACGCTGGAGCCGACCGCGCTCACCGAGGAGGTCGAGGCCCTCTACCGCTACGGCGACACCGCCGAACGGCGTGGTGTGCTGCGCAACCTGCATCTGCTGCCCACGGCGGACGAGCGGGTCGTCGGCACCGGCCTGAGCCTGGTCGCCGACGCGCTGCGGGCCAACGACACCGGTCTGATCGCCGCCGCGCTCGGACCCTTCTCCGCCGCGTGGCTCGACGCGCACACCTGGCGCCACGGCGTGCTGAAATGCCTGTTCACCGGCGTGCCCACCGCGGTGGTGGCGGGACTGGCCGAGCGTTGCGACGCCGAGCTGGTCCGCATGGTCACCGACTACGTGGCCGAACGCGAGGCGGCGGGACGGCCGGTCCCCGCCGACGCCGAGGCCGTCCTCGCGCTCGGAGCCGGAACACCGGACGGAAAGGACCGTCGATGAGGATCTTCGATCCGCACATCCACATGACCTCGCGCACCACCGACGACTACGAGAACATGTACGCGGCCGGGGTGCGCGCGCTCGTCGAGCCCGCCTTCTGGCTGGGTCAGCCGCGCACGAGCGTGGGTTCGTTCACCGACTACTTCGACGGGCTCGTGGGCTGGGAACGCTTCCGCGCGTCCCAGTTCGGCATCCGCCACCACTGCACGATGGCGCTGAACCCGAAGGAGGCCAACGACCCGCGCTGTGCCGAGGTGCTCGACGTGCTGCCCCGGTACCTGGCCAAGGACGGCGTGGTGGCCGTGGGCGAGGTGGGCTACGACTCGATGACCGAGGCCGAGGAGACCGCCTTCGCCCGCCAGCTCGAACTCGCGCTGGAGCACGAACTGCCGGTACTGGTGCACACCCCGCACCGGGACAAGCTCGCGGGCACCCGGCGGACGCTCGACGTGGTGCGTGAGTCCGGTATCGACCCGGCGCTGGTGGTGGTCGACCATCTCAACGAGGTGACCGTCGGCCCGGTGGCCGAGTCCGGCTGCTGGATGGGCTTTTCCATCTACCCGGACACCAAGATGGACGAGCACCGCATGGTGGCGATCCTGCGGGAGCACGGCACGGAGCGGATGCTGGTCAACTCGGCCGCCGACTGGGGCCGGTCGGACCCGCTCAAGACCTACCGCACCGGGCAGGCGATGCTCGCGGGCGGATTCTCCGAGGCCGATGTCGAGACCGTGCTGTGGGACAACCCGGTGGCCTTCTACGGGCAGAGCGGCAAGCTGATGCTCGACGAGGTGGAGACCTCGGCGCCGACCTCGGAGACCTTCGCGGGGAACTCGGTGCTGCGCGGGGCGAGGGCCTGACCGTGTTGTCCTATTGCACGAACGTGCACCCCGCCGAGGATCTGCCGGGCATCCTCCGCCAGCTCGACACCCACGCGGTGCCGGTCCGCGAGGAGCTCGGCGCCGACACTCTCGGCGTGGGGCTCTGGCTGGCGGGCGGGGTCGCGGCCGGGCTGGCCGCCGAC
>NZ_KB912681.1:102532-105919 GCF_000383795.1 Saccharomonospora saliphila YIM 90502 | reverse complement strand
GGGTGCCCGGCCCGTCCGGCGTGTTGCCGGTCAACCAGGTGTGACCGACCTCGTCGTGCCGCAGGCACGGGTCGCCCCGGCCGCGTCGCGACGGGGCCAGCGCCCCCGCGACGTCGACGGGAAACGGCGGTCGCCACCGCCGCGTCACTTCAGGCATCGCTGGAAAACCGTATCGCGGAATCGGCCAGTTCGGCCCCCGGCCACACGCGGACACCGTCGAGCAGTTCGCACCGCGCGCCCACCGACGCGCCATCGCCCACCACGACACCGCGCAGCACCGCGCCGGCACCCACCCGGGCTCCGGCACCCAGCACGGAACGCTCGACCACGGCATCGGAGGCCACGCACGCCCCGTCGAACAGCACCGAACCCTCCACCCGCGCTCCCGCCTCGATCACGCAGCCACCGCCGACGGTGGACCCGCCGGTCACCGCCGCACCGGCCGCGACGGAGGCGCCGTTCAGCGCCACCACCTGACCGGGCGGGGCGGGACGCGCCGAGGTGGGGGCGTGCCCGCGCACGAGGTCGGCCGAGCCGCGCACGAACGCCTCCGGCGTGCCGACGTCGAGCCAGTACGAATCGTCGACGAATCCGTGGACGTGCCGTTCCCGCTCCAGCAGGCCGGGGAAGGTCTCCCGTTCCACCGACACCGGACGCCCCGCGGGGATCTCCTCGAGCACCGACCGCCGGAAGACGTAGCACCCCGCGTTGATCTGGTCGGTCGGCGGGTCGGGGGTCTTCTCCAGGAATGCCGTCACCCGGCCGTCGGTGTCGGTGGGCACGCACCCGAACCGCGCCGGGTCGGACACCCGGTGCAGGTGCAGCGTCACGTCGGCCCCGGAGTCGCGGTGGGTCGCCACCAACGCGCCGAGGTCCGCGCCGGAGAGGATGTCGCCGTTGAAGACCACCACGTCGTCGGCGCGGAGGCGGTCGGCGACGTTGCGGATGGCGCCGCCGGTGTCGAGCGGCTCCTCCTCCACGACGTACTCGATGTCGAGCCCGAACGCCGAGCCGTCGCCGAAGTGGCTCTCGAAGACCTCGGCCTGGTAGGACGTGCCGAGCACGACGTGGGTCAGCCCGGCGTCGCGGATGCGGGAGAGCAGGTGCGACAGGAACGGCACGCCCGCGGTCGGCAGCATGGGCTTGGGCGCCGACAGCGTCAGCGGACGCAGCCGCGTGCCCTTACCGCCGACCAGCACCACCGCGTCGGCCCCTGCCACGGATGTCATCGTCCGGAATCCTCCCTACCTACCTCATCGAGGCGACGACACAGCACGCCCGACCCACTGACGGTCACCCGTCAGAGGGCCTACCCTAGACACCGGAGACGGCGGCCCGGTGCGGAGAGGGCCATCGGTCAGGCTCGACAATGCTTCGGGGGTGTGCGAGGACATGGATCCCCGCGATCGTGCGGACGCCGTACTGGCCCGGGCACAGGCGCGCGCCGGTGTCGTCACGCCAGACAACCAGACGTCACCGATGGACGCCTCGAACACCCAGCAGATCCCGAGACGGGTCGTGGACCGCATCGACGCCGAGCCGGACCCGGACACGACGACGAAGCTGCCGTCGTCGCTGATCGAGGCCAACGACGTGGCGGCGTGGGGCGAGGCCCCCGGCGAGCGGGACAGCCATCTGGCGACGGCACAACCCACGACGCCGCTGACGCGGCCCACCGCCGGGTCCGTGCCCACAGCCGAGTCCGTGTCCGCCCCGGAGTCCGGGCGCGGTCCCGAGTCCGGGTCCACCACCGGACCCGTGCCCACGGCCGGCCCCGGGACCGAGGCGGGTGAGGCGCATCCCCGCACGGAGCCGTTGCCGACCGGGCCCGCGGTGGACCAGCCGAACTCCGGACAGTTGCATCCGGAGGACCTTCCCCGGCACGACCACGGCGCCTCGGGCCCGCCGACCGACCCGGTGCGCGCGCAGCAGGGCGAGTCCCGTGGCGGCGACGGCGGGGACGGCACGGACGGGCTGGTGCCCACCGTCCGCGCCGAGGAGGGCCAGTCCTACCTCTCCCGCAGGCTCGACGGCCTCTGAGCACCCCGCGTCTCGATCCGCAGCCGCACCGCGAGGCCCAGCCGGATCAGCGCGAGCAGCGGCTTCCACGCCAGTCCCCGGTGCCGGTCCGCGAGGTAGCGGTAGGCGCTGTCGTGGTGGGCCTTCAGCATCCGCGCCGAGGCCTGGGAGGTGGCCTGCCCGCCGATGTGCATCACCGAGGCCGACGGGACGTAGACGTTGAGCCAGCCCAGCCTGCCGAGCCGGTCGCCGAGGTCGACGTCCTCGAAGTACATGAAGTAGCGCGCGTCGAACCCCCCGACCGAGTCGAACGCCTCGCGGCGCAGGAGCTGGCACGAGCCGGACAGCCACTCCGCCGTGCGCTCCCGGGGCTCGGCCGTCTCCTGCCGGTAGGCGCGGGACCACGGGTTCCCCGGCCACACCCGGCCCAGCAGCGCGTGCCCCACGCCCCGGCCCAGTGAGGGCAGCAGCCGCGCCGACGGATACACCGTGCCGTCGGGATCGGAGATCAGCGGGCCGAACGCACCGCCCCGGGGCCTGCGCCGGGCGGCGTCGAGCAGCGCGTCGATCGCCCCCGCGTTCCACTCCAGATCCGGGTTGGCCACCACGATCCAGCCGACCTCGTCACCCAGGGTCGCCACCCCGGCGTTGACGGCGCCGCCGTAGCCGAGGTTGCCGCCCGTGGGCACGAGCCGCACGTGGTCGCGCTCGGCGGCCTTCTCCGGGGCTCCGTCGACGGACCCGTTGTCGGCGAGCACCACCTCGACCGTGCGCTCGGTGGCGTCGTCGAGCGTGTCGAGGAAGCGCTGGAGGGTCTCGCCCGGCGAGTAGGTCACTACCACCACGGCGACGCCGTCGCCGTAGGTCTTCGGCTCGGTCACGCGGTCATTGTGCACCGGGCCCAGGGAGGCCACCCCCGGCGGGCCGCTGTGCCCGTGGGGGCCGGTCCACTCAGGACTCGCGGCTCCGGTGGCGGTGCCGTGCCCGGTCGTAGGCCTCGCGGTGGGCCTGCGCGGAGGCGGCCCAGGAGAACTCCTTGGCCCTGCGCAGTGCGGCCTGTGCCAGCTCGGCGCGCCGCACCCGGTCGTCGAGCAGCTCCCGCAGCCCGGCCGCGATGTCGCCCGTGCCCACCCCGCAGTAGGCGACCGCGTCGCCCCCGACCTCGGGCAGCGCGAGCCTGCGCGTGGTCAGCACACACGCCCCGGAGGCCATCGCCTCCAGCACCGGCAGCCCGAACCCCTCTCCCAGGCTGGGATAGGCCACCACGTCCGCCCCGCCGAGGAAGCCGGAGAGCGCGTCGAAGGGCAGGTACCCGGCCCGGAGCACCCGCAGCCGGTGCGGCGCGGCGGCGAGCGCGTTCTCCACCCG
>NZ_KB912681.1:90017-102432 GCF_000383795.1 Saccharomonospora saliphila YIM 90502 | reverse complement strand
GCGCGACCGGGCCCGCGAGGTCGAGCAGCGCCCGCGCGAGGTCGTCCGCGCTCGTGGGACTGCCGACTTCGTCCTCGACCACGGACACGGTGTCGCGCTCGCGTTCGAGACGGGCCATCGTGCCGACGAAGTCGCCCGCCCCGCCGGAGTACAGCCACGCGGTGCGCACGATCCACGCCCGCGCACCGGAGCCGAGCACGGCGTCCTCCCCCGCCGCCTTGGTGCGGCCGTAGGCGGTGCGCGGGCCGAGCGGGTCGTCCGGCTCGTACGGCCGCCCGGCGTCGCCGGAGAAGACGTAGTCGGTGGACACGTGGATCAGCGGCACCCGCCGCGACGAGCACACCGCCGCCAGCACCCTCGGCCCGTCGGCGTTCACGGCGAACGCGCGGTTCTCGTCGTCCTCGGCGGCATCGACCGCCGTGTACGCGGCGGCGTTGAGCACGACCGGGGCCCGTCCGGCCTCGCGCGCGCCCGTGGCCAGGTCGGCGAGCGCCTCGACCACGGCACCGGGCCGCGTCACGTCGAGTTCGGCCGAGGAGGGCGCCCACAGCTGGACGTCGTCGGCGTGCCGCGCGGCCTCGGCGGCCAGCGCCCTGCCGAGCTGGCCGGACCCGCCCGGCACGAGGACGGCGATGCCTTTCGTCGCGCCCTCACCCGTGTCGTTCATACCTGCCCTCTTCGGTCGTGTTCGCCGCGCGGTCGCCCCGCGCCGTTCACCGCGTCCTCGCCGTGTGGCTCGCACCGCGTGCGTGGTTTCTCACCGCGCGTCGCGTCAGCCTCCGGCGAGCGCGGCCCGTTCCTTGAGCGGTTCCCACCACGCCCGGTTGTCGGCGTACCAGCGCACCGTGTCGGCGAGTCCCGCGTCGAAGTCCACGCGGGGCCGGTAACCCAGCTCCGCCCGGATCTTGCCGATGTCGACGGAGTACCGCCGGTCGTGGCCCTTGCGGTCCTCGACCGGCCGCACCATGTCCCATCCGACGCCGACCGCCGCGAGCAGCCGTTCGGTCAGCTCGGTGTTGGTCAGCTCCGTACCACCGCCGATGTTGTAGACCTCGCCCGCACGGCCCGCGTCGGCCACGAGCTGGATGCCGTGACAGTGATCGTCCACGTGCAGCCAGTCGCGCACGTTGAGCCCGTCACCGTACAGCGGCACCGGCCTGCCGTCGAGCAGATTGGTGACGAAGAGCGGGATGAGCTTCTCGGGGAACTGGTACGGCCCGTAGTTGTTCGAACACCGCGTGACGCACACCGGCAACCCGTAGGTGCGGTGGAACGAACGGGCCAGCAGATCGGACGACGCCTTCGACGCCGAATACGGGGAATTCGGTTCGAGCGGATGCTCCTCGGGCCACGACCCTTCGGAGATGGAGCCGTACACCTCGTCGGTGGAGACGTGGACGACCTTGCCGACGCCCGCGTCCAGCGCGGCCTGGAGCAGCACCTGCGTTCCCGCGACGTTGGTGAGCACGAAGTCGGCCGACCCGGCGATGGAACGGTCTACATGCGACTCGGCGGCGAAGTGGACGACGAGGTCCACGCCCTTCATCAGCCCGGAGACCAGCTCGGCGTCGAGGATGTCGCCGCGCACGAACCGCAGGCGGGGATCGTCGGCCACGGGCGCGAGGTTGGCCTCGCTGCCCGCATAGGTGAGTTTGTCCAGCACCACCAGTTCCGCCGCATCGAGTCCCGGGTATGCCCCCGAGAGCGCCTGCCGCACGTAGTGCGACCCGATGAACCCGGCACCGCCGGTAACCAGAACCCGCATGCGTCCTCCCCTATCGACTCACGGCGCAGTCTCCCACGCGGTGGGCGAACACCCAACGCAACATCCAGGCAACGTTTTCCCGCTCGACGACGTCTTGAGAGAAGGATGATCAGTACGGTGAGGCGGCCGCACACAGGACTCGGGGAGGAACAGGTGTGTCCGACGTGGCTCGGGGGCCGGTCGAGATGTCGGTGACCCCACGCCGATCGCGACTCGGCGCGGTGACGGTGGCAGGAGGCAGAACGCTCCTCTCGTTGCTGTCGGTGGCCGTGCTGGCCATGACCTGTTACGGCTGGTACTTCGTCGGTGACGTCAACTCCGGGGTCACCACGACCAACGTCTTCGACACCGAGCCGGAGGCCGAACCGCTCGACGGCGCGGTGGACATCCTGCTGGTCGGGATGGACAGCCGCACCGACGCCCAGGGCAACCCGCTGCCGCGCGAGGTGCTCGACAAGCTGCACGCGGGCGAGGCCGAGGGCAACCTCCAGACCGACACCATGATTCTCGTGCACATCCCCCAGGACGGCACGAGCGCGACGGCCATCTCGTTCCCGCGCGACGCCTGGGTCGAACTCGCGGGCGGGTACGGCTCCAACCGGCTCAACAGCGCGTTCCGCCACGCCTACAACGACACCGCCTCGACGTTGCGCGCGCGAGGCGCCGACACCGCCGAGGTCGAGAAGCAGGCGGAGACGGCGGGGCGCAAGAACCTCATCGCCACCGTCGAGCAACTCGTCGGCAGGCCGGGCATGATCGACCGGTACGCCGAGGTGAACCTGGCCAGCTTCTACGAGGTCACCAACGCCCTCGGTGGCATCCCGGTGTGCCTGAACGAGGCGGTGCACGAACCGCTGTCGGGGATCGACCTGTCCGCGGGCAGGCAGACGGTCGAGGGGGCGCAGGCGCTCGCGTTCGTGCGCCAGCGGCACGGGCTGCCCAGAGGCGATCTGGACCGCATCGCCCGGCAGCAGGCGTTCCTGTCCGGCCTGGCGCGGAAGGTGCTCTCCAGCGAGGTACTGCTCAACCCGGCACGCCTGTCCGACGTCATCTCGGCGGTGCAGAAGTCGGTGGTCATCTCCGAGGACTGGGACCTGCTGCAGTTCGCCAATCAGATGCGCGGGCTCTCGGGCGGCCAGATCGAGTTCCACACCATGCCGGTGACCGGGGACGTGCGGATCGGCACCGCGGAGGTGCTGGGCGTCGACGTCGCCGAGGTACGCGCGTTCGTCGACGGGCTCGTCTCCGACGACAGCGAGCGGGGCACCGGGGAGTTGCCGGAGACCGTCGCCGGCGCCGAGAACCTGACGGTCGACATCTACAACGCCTCGGGGGAGGCGGAACTCGGGCGGCACACGCGGACGGTGCTGCGCGGCCAGGGCTTCGGTGGGCAGAGCCACGCCACCGTGTCACCCACCGCGACGAGCCTGCTCTCCTACGCTCCCGACGCCGCCGACGGGGTGGAGGCCCTGCGCACGGCACTGGGCACCGACTTCCCGGCCGAGGAGGACGCCACCCTGCCGAGCGGCCACCTTTCGGTGCGGCTCGGCTCCGACTTCTCCCTGCCCGAGTCGGCCACCACCGACCGCGAACCGCTGCTCAACCGCGCCCACCCGTACTCGTCGGGGCAACCACGGCAGGCGGACCCGTCCGAGGGCCCCGAGACCAACGGCACCGAGACCAACGGCACCGGTCCGAGCGGGTCGTCGTCCCGTGGCGCGGGCTCGTCCACGAGCGGCGACGCAGGCGGACAGGACGACGGTTCCGAGGGTGAGGCGCCCATCACGGCGGACGGTGTCCCGTGCGTCAACTAAGCTGACGGCCGGCGACCCGTACGCGGGGTGGAGGGGAGCCCAGGCGTGAACACCGGTGACGGGGGGCCTGCCGACGAGGCGCCCGACCAGGACGAAACACCCGGCCGAGACACGCGTCCGGCCACCGGTGCGCCCGGGCGCGCGCCGGTACCGAGGCGCCGGGGTGCGGCGGCCGCCCGGGCCACCGCACGCACGCTGGTGGCACTGCTGTCCGTGGTCGCGCTGAGCACGGCGGGCTACGCCTATTCCACGCTCGACACACTCCAGAGCAGCGTGCGCACCACCGACGCGCTCCGGCTCGCCGACGACCCTGAGCCGGACCGCACCGCGGCGGAGGACGACCGGGAACAGGCACCACCGGCACCGCCCGAGGACGACGGCGCGACCGACATCCTGCTGGTGGGCACCGACGCCCGCACCGACATGGACGGCGCTCCGCTCCCCCACCGCGTGCTCCGGCAGCTCCGCACGGAGAACAAGCCGGGCGTGAACACCGACACGCTGATCGTGCTGCGCGTCCCGCACGACGGTGCCTCCCCGACGGCCGTCTCGATCCCCCGGGACAGTTGGGTCGCCGTCCCGCACGGCGGTCACGACAAGATCAACTCCGTGTACGGTGCGGCGAAGCAGCGGGAACGCGAGCGCCTGCGCGAGGCGGGGATGTCCGACCGGGCCGAGCTGGAGCGCGAATCGGACCAGGCCGGGCGGCGGGCGCTGGTCACCACCGTGCAGGACCTCACCCGCGTGCGCGTCGACCACTACGCCGAGGTGAACCTGCTCGGGTTCTACCTGCTCACCGAGGCGCTCGGCGGGGTCGAGGTGTGCCTGAACCGGGCGACCTCCGACCCGGACTCCGGGGCCGACTTCCGAGCGGGCAGGCAGGTCGTCTCCGGGAGCGAGGCGCTGTCGTTCGTGCGCCAGCGCAAGAACCTGCCCCGGGGCGATCTGGACCGGATCGTGCGCCAGCAGGCCTTCCTCGCCTCCGCGCTGGGCACCGTGCTCTCGGCGGGGACGCTGACCGACTCCGACCGCATGGACAAGCTCGCGGACACGGTGCGGCGCTCCCTGGTGCTCGACTCCGACATGGACCTGCTCGAGTTCGCCGACCAGGTGGAGGGCATCGCCTCCGGCGACATCTCGTTCCGGACGGTGCCGGTGACCGACATCGCGGCGTGGAGCCCGGACGGCACGCAGAGCATCGTGCGGCTCGACGTCGCCGAGGTTCGCGCCTTCGTCCGGAGCGTCGTGCGCGGTGACGCGGGCGACGCGGGTGATGGCGGGGGCGCGCCCGTCGGAGGCGGGTCCGCGCCGGGCGGCGCGCCGCTGCCCGCGCAGATCACCGCCGACGAGATCCCCTGCGTGAACTAGTCGCCCCGCGCCCGGACGGCACCGGCACGGGCCAGTAGGTTGGCCGGTATGAGCCTGACCGAGCACCTGCTGCGCCCGCTGCTGTCCTCCTCGGCGGCCCGGCCGCTGATCACCCACTACGACGACGCCTGCGGCAGCCGTGTGGAGCTGTCGGCGGCCACCCTGGCCAACTGGGGCGCCAAGACCGCGAACTGGCTGGTCGAGGAGTGGGACGTGGAACCCGGGGACGCGGTGTCGGTCGACCTGCCTGCGCACTGGCAGACGGCGGGAGTGCTGCTGGGCTCCTGGTGGTGCGGAGCGCACGTGGTCGCCGACGCCGACGGCGCGACCGTGGGGTTCACGGGGCCGGATTCCCACCCGACGACGGCGGAGGTCACGGCCCGGGTCGCGCTCGACCCGCTCGGGCGCGGTCTCGGTACCGCACCCGGGGACGGCTCCTTCGACTACCTGTCCGAGGCGCGGGTGTGCGGCGATGAGTTCTCCCCGTTGCTGCCGGTGGGTGGCGACACGCCCGCGCTGCTCGGCCGCACCGTGGACGAGGTGCTCGCCACGGCCCGCGAACGCGCCACGGCGCTTGGGATCGGCGCGGGCGACCGCGTGCTGTCGACCCGCCCGTGGACCCTGGCCGACGGGGTGCTCGACGCCTTCCTCGCCCCGCTGGCGGCGGGTGCCCACGTGGTGCAGGTGACCGGCGCCGACCCGGACGCGCTGGAGCGCCACCGCACCACCGAGCGCACCACGGTCGAGGTGCGCTGAGCGCGGCGCACGACCGACGGCACGGTCATCGCGGGCTCGCGCCCGACGCTCTCCGAGATCCGGCCGCGCCGTGCCGAGAGCCCGCCGGGGCGTGCCGTTCCCGTCGCCCGGTGACCGAGCCGTCCGGTGCCGGGCCGACAGTGAGTAAGCGCTAACTCAACGAGTGCTTGTCTCGACACGCAGGGTTTCCTACTGTCGAGTGATGCCGACCACATCAGCACCGCGCCCGCCCGGTCTTCCCCCGTCGTTGACCTATCCCGAGGTCGGCGTCGGCTCGCTGCTCGCCGGAGCCGCCACCCGGTACGGCGACCGCGTCGCGTTCCACCATCGCGACCGTGCCCTGTCGTTCACCGAGCTGTGGCATTCGGCGTGCCGCTTCGGTCACGCGCTGCACGCCCACGGCATCGGCCGCGGCGACACGGTCGCGCTGCACCTGCCCAACTGCCTCGCCTTCCCCGTGGCCTACTACGGCACGCTCCTGGCGGGGGCGACGTTCAGCCCGGCCAACCCGCTGCTGCCGCGCGAGGCCCTGCACGCCCAGCTCGACGACTGCGCGGCGAAGGCCGTGGTCACCCACGGCAGGCTCGCGGAGGCCCTGAGCGGCTACCCGCTGGAGGCCGTGATCGCCGTCGAGCCCGCCGACACGACCACGACCGACTTCGCCGCGTTCGGCGCGCACGCGCCCGCCACGCGACCGGACGTCGCTCTCGACGTCGAGACCGACCTCGCCCACCTCGGCTACACGGGCGGGACGACCGGCCGCTCGAAGGGTGTGCGCCTGACCCACCGCAACGTGGTGGCGAACGCGCTCCAGTACGTGTGCTGGGGCTCCGGCGCCGTGCCCGCGCTCGACGAGCACGGGGACGTCACGGTCGAGCGGATCGGCGCGGCCGGTGAGTGGGACACCGAACTCGGCACCGGCGCGACCATCAACCTCACCCCGTGGTTCCACGCGATGGGCCTCGGTGGCCTCAACATCGGCGTGGTCAGCGGGACCAGCGTCACCATTCACGACCGGTTCGACCCGCGCGCCTACGTCGCCGACGCCGAGCGGCTGCGCGTCACCTCGATGAGTGGGGCGCCCGCGCTGTTCGGGGCACTGCTGGCATGCGAGGAATTCCACACGGCCGACCTCTCGTCGGTGCGCGGCATCAGCTCCGGGGCGGCGCCCATGCCGCACGAGATGATCAGGGCTCTGCTCGACCGCTTCCCGGAGGCCGTTCTCACCGAGGGCTACGGGCTCACCGAGGTCACCATGGGAGCGACCCTCGGGCCGAGCTGGCGCTCGGGCACGCGCAAGGTCGGCACGGTCGGGGTGCCGATCTTCGACACCGAGGTCCGGATCGTGCCCGTGGAGGGCGGCGAGGAGCTGCCACCGAACACACCGGGCGAGGTGTGCGTGCGCGGTCCGCAGGTGATGCGGGGATACCACAACCGGCCCGAGGAGACCGCCGCCGTGCTGGTGGACGGGTGGCTGCGCACCGGCGACATCGGCGTGCTCGACGAGGACGGCTACCTCTCCGTGGTGGACCGCGCGAAGGACCTGCTGCTCTACAAGGGCTACAACGTCTATCCGCGCGAGCTGGAAGAGCTGCTCACGGATCTGCCCGAGGTGGCCTCGGCCGCGGTGGTCGGGCGGCCCAGCGCCGAGGCCGGGGAACTGCCGGTGGCGTTCGTGGTCCGCGCACCCGGTTACGACGTCTCCGCCGACTCGCTCATGGAGGCCGTCAACGCGCGGGTCGTACCGTACAAGCGGCTCCGGGAGGTGCACTTCGTCGACGCGATCCCGGTCTCGGCCGCGGGCAAGATTCTCAAACGCGAGCTCCGCGACCGGCTGCCCGCGCCCCCACCGACCTCACCGTCTCCCTCACCCTCGCCGTGAGACGACCGTTCGATGTTCACCGCGCGGTACCGACCCCGCCCGCGCCCAGCGCCGTGCCGGAGTGCCTCACGGCGCCTCCCGCGGCCAGGCCTTGAGGGCGACGTCGATGACCGCGTGCAGGTCGCGGGCGGTGGCGCCGTCGCGGGCCTGGATGGACAGGCCGTAGAGGACCGTGTTGACGAACGCGGCGAGCGCCGTGGTGTCCGAGCCGGGCGCGAGCTCCCCGGCCGCTACCGCCGCGTCGATCCGCCGCCGCACCGAGGCCAGATCGTGCTCGCGCTGTTCGGACAGGAAGCGGACGATCCGTGTGGGCGCTGGCGCTCCACCAGGCCGAGGGCTTCACGCGGTTGTGGCCGAGCGTGTTCGGCGTCACGGTCGCGGCGACGAGCTTCGCGCTGCTCACGCTGGCCTTGCGCGATCTGCCCGTCGGCACCGCCTACGCCGTGTGGGTCGGCGTCGGAGCCGTGGGGGTCGCGGTGGCGGGCAGGGCCGTGGCGCACGAGCCGGTCACCCCGGCGCGGGTGCTGTTCCTCGCGCTGATCATCGCCGGGGTGATCGGCCTGCGCCTGACCGACACCGCGTGACCGGCGTCGTCCGCGCGGTGGCCGGCTAGGAGCCGAGCTGGGCGCGCAGCGCGGCGTCCTTGTCGAGGACGAGGGTTTCGAGATCGGCCTGGAAGCGTTCCATCCGGGCGCGCAGCGCGGCATCCCCCGCGGCGAGCATCCGTACCGCGAGCAGGCCCGCGTTGCGCGCACCGCCCACCGACACGGTGGCCACCGGAACCCCGGCCGGCATCTGCACGATGGACAGCAGCGAGTCGAGACCGTCGAGGTGCTTGAGCGGCACGGGTACGCCGATCACCGGCAGCGGGGTCGCCGCCGCCACCATGCCGGGCAGGTGCGCGGCACCCCCGGCTCCGGCGATGATCACCTTCAGCCCGCGCTCGGCGGCCGACGCGGCGTAGTCCAGCATGCGCCTCGGGGTGCGGTGGGCGGAGTAGACACCCACCTCGTAGGACACCGCGAACTCGTCGAGCGCGGTCCCCGCCGCCTCAAGGACCGGCCAGTCCGAGTCGCTGCCCATGATGACGCCGACGGCGGGGGTGCTCACGTCTGCTCGCTCCTTGTCTCGTGGGAGTGTTCTCGCCGGGCCTTCGGTCGCCTCCCGGCGCGCGGCCACGCGGTCAGTGCACGCGGTAGCCGTCGCGCCACTCGGCGTGGGAGAGCCAGTGCGCGGCCAGCCGGGCACGCTCGCGCTGCTCGTCGGTGATCGGGCCGAGTACGTTCACGTGACCCAGCTTGCGCCCCGGGCGTTCGCCCTTGCCGTAGAGGTGTACCCGCACGTCCGGGAACCGGGCGAACAGGTGGTGCACCCGCTCGTCCGGCCGCATCGCAGGCGTCTCCGGGGCGCCGAGCACGTTCGCCATCACGGTGGGGGCCAGCACGTCGGTCGCGCCGAGCGGGTAGTCCAGCACCGCGCGGAGATGCTGCTCGAACTGGGAGGTGCGCGCGCCGTCCATGGTCCAGTGCCCCGAGTTGTGCGGGCGCATCGCCAGTTCGTTGACCAGCACCCCGTCGGCGGTCTCGAACAGCTCGACCGCGAGCACCCCGGCCACGTCGAGTTCCTCGGCGACGCGCAGGGCGAGGTCCTGGGCCTGCTGGGTCAGGCGCTCGCTCATACCCGGCGCGGGCGCGAGCACCTCGGTGTTGATCCCGTCCGACTGCACGGTCTCCACCACCGGCCACGCGGCTCCCTGTCCGAACGGCGAGCGGGCCACGAGCGCCGACAGCTCCCTGCGCATCGCGACCCGGGCCTCCACCAGCAGCGGCGTGCCCGCGTCGAGCAGCTCCGGCACCAGCGACCGCGCCTCGTCCGCCGAGCGCACCGTCCACACGCCGCGCCCGTCGTAGCCACCTCGGGCGGCCTTGAGCATCACCGGCCACGCGTGTTTCTCGGCGAACGCGGTCAGGTCCCCGGCGTCGGACACCTCGGCGAACGCCGGACCGGGAATGCCGAGCGCGGACAGGCGCCGCCGCATCGCGAGCTTGTCCTGCGCGTGGGCGAGCGCCCCGGGCCCCGGCCGCAGGAGGAAACCCTCGTCCACCAGCGCACGCAGATGTGCCGACGGCACGTGCTCGTGGTCGAAGGTCAGCACGTCGACGCCCCGCGCGAACGCCCGCAGCGCCTCGAGGTCGGTGTGGTGGCCGTGCACGACCTCCCCCGCCACGAGCCCCGCCGCCTCGTTCTCTCCCGCCGCGAGCACGCGCAGCGACTGTCCGAGCGAGATGGCGGCCTGGTGGGTCATGCGCGCGAGCTGGCCGCCGCCCACCATGCCCACGATGGGAAGTCCGGTTCGGGTGTCCATGGTGCGACCAGACTAAGGGGCCCGGACGACGGGCACGGCCTCACCCCGAGGCCGGTGTGCGCTGCGCCTCGACGGGCGCGTCCCCCTCACCGCCGTCCGAGGGCGCAGGGCCCGCACCGCCTTCCGAGGGTGTGTCGCCGTGCCTGCTTCCCGGCGGCGGGTCGCCGTGCCCGTGCCGGGCGGAACGGCGTCGCCACAGCCACCGCAGGCCCAGCGCGGCGGTCAGTGCCAGCGGCACCAGCAGATACGCGCTGCCGAGGACGAACTGCCAGAACTCCCAATGCAACTCCAGGTTGCGGCCGTTGGGCAGCACGAGCAGCACGCAGCTCACGAACACCACGATCACCGAGCCCGCCAGCGCCCACCGCCGCCACGCGGTCGCGGGCGTGGTCCGCGGCAGCCGCGCGACGAGGAGCACGATCAGCGGTACCGCCCACACCCAGTGGTGCGACCAGGACACCGGCGAGACCAGCAGCGCGTAGAAGGCGGTGACGAGCAAGGCGTAGAGCGGCTGGCCACGCCGGTGGAACCGCAGCATGAGCCAGACGGCGAAGGGCGCGAGCGCGGCGCCGATGCCCAGCGCGGCGGGCGTCGCCCACGGGGCGAGGTCGGTGAGGCGGTTGAGCAGCCCGTTGAGCGACTGGTTGCCCGCCCAGTGCATCGGCCCGATCCGGCCCTGGTTGAACACGGTGTGGGTCCAGAAGCGCAGCGTGTCGGACGGCACGATCGCCAGCGCCGCGAGGTTGAGACCGACGAACGTGCCCAGCGCCCGCAGTGCGTCGGCGACCCTGCCGGTGAACAGCAGGTGCGGCACGAAGATCAACGGAGTCAGCTTCACGGCGGCGGCCACACCGACGAGCACCCCGCCCCACCGGCTGCCGCGGCGGCACAACACCAGCACGTCGAGCACGACCAGGGCCATGAGGATGAGGTTGATCTGGCCGAGAAAGATCGTGCGCCACACGGGTTCGAGCGCGAAGGACACCACCGCGAACACGAGCGTGGCCCGCGCCGGGGACGCCCACCGGGAGAGCTGCCCGGGCGGACGGGGCAGCGACGCGATCGCGATCCGGACGACCAGCGCCAGGGCGAGGAACGAGACGGCCGCGACGACGCCCCAGGCCACCTGCACCGGCAGCACGGCCAGCGGAACGAACAGCAGGGCCGCCGTCGGCGGATAGGTGAACGGCAGCAACGCCCACCACGGCTCCGCACCGAGGGTGTTGCCGTCGTAGAGCGGGTCACCGTGCAGCAGGGTCAGTGCTCCCGCGCGGTAGACGGCGCTGTCGACGCCGAGCTGCCAGTCGAGCGCCCAGCCGAGCACGCCGGTGACCACGGCGAGCACCGGGAGGGCGAACAACAGCGCCACCGACCGAGGGCGCACCGACAACCGCCCGAGCGACTCGCTCAGTGACAGGTGGTGCTGTTCCTCGCCCGTGGCGCGGGGCTCGGGGCCGGTCGTGACGGGCATGTCCTGCCTCACCACTCGATGCGCGTCGACTGCCTCACGTCAACCAGGAAACCACGGCGCTGTCACCGTCCCGCCCCGCCCTCCACGCGGCCCCTGGACGGCACGGCGCCCGGCCGCGGCCGCTCGGCGACGGTGGCCGGGCCGGGGGGTGCCACAGCACGCCGGGTCCGTCACACTTGGTGACATTTCCCGCGTGCCGACCGGATCGCGCCCGCGCCGAGCAGGAAGGAGTGCCGTGTCCGCCTCCCCCGACCGCACCGAACCGAGCGACGCCGACCTCATCGCGGCGGTGCGCTCCGGGCGGATCGAGGCCTACGGTGTGCTCTACGAACGGCACGCCGAGGCGGCCGAGCGCCTCGCCCGGCACCTGTCGCGCTCCCGGCCCGACGCCGACGACCTGGTGTCGGAGTCGTTCGCCAAGGTGCTCGACGTCCTGCGCGAGGGCAAGGGCCCGGACGTGGCCTTCCGCGCCTACCTGCTGTCCACCGTGCGCCACACCGCCTACGACCGGGTCCGCTCGGCACGCACGCTCCGTCCCACGGACGACCCCGAGGCGGTCGACGTGGGGCCGTCACTGATGGGCACGGCCGCCGAGCACGCCCAGGACGAACTGGACCGGCACCTCGTCGCCCTGGCGTTCAGCCGCCTGCCCGAGCGGTGGCGCGCGGTGTTGTGGCACGCGGTGATCGAGCAGCAGTCCCCCGACGAGGTGGGCCGCCTGCTGGGACTGACCGCGAACGGCGTGTCCGCGCTGGCCTACCGCGCCCGGGAGGGCCTGCGCCAGGAATACCTCCAGGCGCACCTGGCCGAGACGCCGGGACAACGATGCCGCGCGACCGCGACCCGCCTCGGCGCGTGGACCCGCGACGGGCTCTCCCGCCGCGAACGCGCCCAGGTGGAGCACCACCTCGACGAGTGCGCGCGGTGCCGTGCGCTGGCCGACGAACTCGCCGACGTCAACGCCTCCCTGCGCGGCGTGATCGCGTTCCTCGTG
>NZ_KB912681.1:82638-89917 GCF_000383795.1 Saccharomonospora saliphila YIM 90502 | reverse complement strand
CCACCGCGGCGCCCCGACGACGACGGTGTGGTGCCCCGGGGGCACCGGGACGGTGAGCTGCCGCGTCCCGGACGGCCTCGCGCCCGGCGAGTCGGCGTTGCTGCGCTACCGCCTGCGGGCGAGTCCGGAGGCGCGCTCCGGTGAGATCACCGGTGTCCTCGACGCCGGGGACGGCGACACGGTCAGGGTAACCGTGCCCGTCACCGTCGCCGCTCCCCCGGACGTCGTCCACCTCGCGGTGGAGCCTCTGACGTCGGGACAGCGGCTGGCCTCCGTCGAGATCCGCAACGACGGCGAGCGGACGCGGCCCGCGAGCCTGCACGTGGACGGGCACGCCCACGCCGTGCCGAAACCCGGAACCGAGCTCGAGTGCGAGCACGACGCCTCCCACCCAGACGATGGCTCTCACCCGGACGACCGCTCCCACCCGGACGACCGGCCGGGACGCTCCACCGTCCCCACCGATGTCCTGCCCACGGACGTCCTGCCCGCCGACGTCATTCCCACGAACGTTCTTCCCACCGGCGAGCACGGAGAATTGCGTTGCGCGGGCGAGGACGACCTCGCACCCGGCGAGAGTCTCCGGCTGTGGCTGCTGCTGTTCCCGCATCCGGACGACCGGCCGCTGACCGTCACGGGCACGGTGGGCACCGACGCGGCGTCCGAGACACTCCGGCCACGCGGCCTCCTGCCGGACCTGCCGACACCCCCGTTCGGGCCCGCCGACCCGTCCGGGACCGCCACGCTCCCGGAGCTCCCTCCCACCCCGGGGCTGACCACGTCCCCGGAGCCGGGCGGGACCACCGAATCCGCCGTGCCGCCGGGGTTCACACCCCGGTCCAGGCCATCCGGGCAGACGGCGTCCTCCGGGCCCACCACGTCGTCCGCGCCGTCGGTGACGGCCGACCGGCCCACGCGGCCGACGGTGGACTTCGACGCCCGATCGCACAGGTCATCGAGGTGGGGTTTCTCGCCACGCCGGGGCCGCCGACGCTCGTCTGCGTAGACTGCGGGCGTGGCCGTGGTCGAAACCGTACTCGCCCGAGTACCCCAACCGCTACGCTCGGTACTGGTCAAGTACCGCGAGCTGCTCAAGTTCGCGATCGTCGGTGGCACCACGTTCCTGGTCGACAACGGCATCTGGTACCTGCTCAAGCTCACGATCCTGGCGTCGAAGCCCACCACGGCCAAGGCGATCGCCATCATCGTCGCCACGATCGTGTCGTACGTGCTGAACCGCGAGTGGTCCTTCCGCACCCGGGGTGGCCGCGAGACCCACCACGAGGCGGCGCTGTTCTTCCTCGTCAGCGGCGTGGCCGTGGTGGTGAATCTGATCCCGCTGTACGTGTCCCGGTACGTGCTCGACCTGGAGGTCCCGCACGTGTCGCGGTTCGTCCAGGAGACCGCCGACTTCGCCAGCGGCTCGGTGATCGGGATGCTGCTGGCGATGGCCTTCCGCTTCTGGGGCTTCAAGCGCTGGGTGTTCCCGGACGAACTCGGCAGGCACCGGCGCGGCGACCCCGCCGAAGCCGCGACGGAACCCGACACCGGCCCGGTGACCGGAGTCGGCGCACCCCGCCGCTGACGCGACGGCGGAAACCCATGCGTCGACCCGTCACCTCGCGACACCGTCGGTCCCAGCGGATACTCTGTGGGTCATGACCAGCCGAACCGAACGTGGTGCGCTCGTCGCGCTGCTCGAGGATCGGCCGAGCGGCGTTACCTGGCGGCAGATCGCCGATGATGTCGGTGACGAGGGCAGCGCCGTACAGGTGTATCGCCGTCTCTTCTCACCCGACTTGTTCACCCCCTCGGACAGCCTGGGATCACGTTTCGAGAAGGCCGCTCAGCAGATCGACGGGTGGCAGGCCGAGGGACTCGGCGTCCACACGCTGCTCGACGCGACGTATCCGCGGCAGCTGCGGGACGTGCTCCACATGCCACCGATCGTCTTCACGCGCGGAACCCTGGCCGACGACGGCGACCGGCGTGCTGTCGCCATCGTGGGCTCGCGGCGACCGTCAAGGAACGGCGTCGCGATCGCGTCCCGGCTCGCGGCGGGGCTGGGAGAGCGCGGGTTCACCATCGTCAGCGGAGGGGCGGCCGGTATCGACTCCGCGGCGCACTCCGCCGCGCTGGCGGCCGACGCCCGCACCGTCGCGGTGGTCGGCACCGGAATCCGCCGTTGCTACCCACCGGAGAATCGCGATCTGTTCGATCGTGTGGCGGCCAGCGGGATGATCCTCTCGCAGTTCTGGCCCGACGCGCCGCCGAGCAAGCACACCTTCCCCATGCGCAACGCCGTGATGTCCGGCTACGTCACCGCCACTGTCGTCGTCGAGGCGTCGGAACACAGTGGGACCCGCATCCAGGCGCGCAATGCCGTCGAGCACGGCCGCCCGGTCCTGTTCACCGAACACGTCGTCCGGGCGACCGCGTGGGCGCGTGGCATGGTTGACCAGCCCGGAGTACACGTCGTGACGGGGTTGACCGAGGTCCTCGACGTGCTCGCGCAGTCGGAGGACTCCACGAGCGCGCTGCACCGGCTGCTGGGCACGGTGTCGCGCTGACATCATCGTGGTGGAACCCGGGGGACGCGCGGCATGCGCGCGATGCCGTACGCGGGCGTGTCGGTGGCTTCTTCCGCAACACCGTATGGGTGCCGGGCCGCACCTGCGTGGTGTGTGCGCATCCAGTCAATGGATACGACCGGTGCTACCGGTGCCAGTCGGCACATGAACGGTGGGGACCGCTACTGGCTGATGTGGTGGCACCGCTGACCTATGCATACCGGCACTCCGACACGCGTCGCGCTCGTATCGGCCGACATCAGTCGGAACAACACATGTGGTCGTACAAGGCGCCTCAGCCCGGGCCCGGATGCGTGACCGACCTGACAGCGATCCTGCTGTTCGCTCTCCTCTGGCACCACCGGTGTGCTGAGTCGGCGACCGGGATGCCGTGGCATCTGTGGGCGGTGGTCCCCTCGAGCCGGCGTGCGCGAACGGGGACACATCCGCTTGTGCGGCTGGGTGCCTCGGCAGGGCTTGATGGCAGTGACCACACCTTGCCCACCCGCCGAGTCGAACTCGTACCCGCGGGGGCTCCGTCCGGCGACCGGTGCGTTCGCCCGGACCGGTTCCGGGTCGCCACTCCCGAAGTCGTCCGGGGACGGCACACGCTCTTGCTCGAGGACACGTGGGTTACCGGTGCCTCGGTGCAGTCCGCCGCGCTGGCGCTGAAGCGAGCGGGAGCCGCCGCCGTGACGATCCTCTGCCTGGCGCGCTGGCTACGCGAGGACACCCGGGGAATCGACTGCGCCACCTTTTTCGAAAGCCTCGTCTCACCGTATGACGGGTTACGATGCCCCCTGCTTCGCCGCTCGTGCGCGGCGCCCGCGTGAGGTCCGCACGGCCCCTCTCCACCGCCTGCGCCGGGCCGCTAGCGCGGCACGCGTTCCTCCGGCCAGTTCACGGCCGCGACGTCGCTCGGCGTGGACACTCGCAGGAACAGGCTGAACGTGGCGGGACGCTTGGTGGACAGTTCCAGGCGACCGCCGTCGGCCTCCGCCAGAGCGCGGGCGAGGGCGAGCCCGACGCCGGTGGAGCCGCTGCCGGAGAAGCCGCGTTCGAACACGTGTGAGGCGAGTTCGTCCGGCACGCCGGGACCCGCGTCCTGCACCTGCACCACCACGGTGCCGTCCTGGTCGCCCCGCCGCGCGGTGAGCATGACCGCGCCCTCGCCATGATGCGCGGCGTTGTCCAGCAGGACACCGACGACCTCCCGCAACCTGCCGGGCGTGGCCCGGGCCAGCAGCCCTTCGGTCACCCGCACGCGCAGCGGACGATTGTCCTGCCGCAGCACCTGCCGCCACTCCTCGGCGATCTCACCGAGGTGCTGATGCAGGTCGATGGGCTCGGCGCCGACCTCGGCGGCGGCCCGCGCCGCGGCCAGCAGCTCGTCGAGGACGTCGGCCAGCCTGTCGGCCTGCTCCTGCGCCGCTTCCGATGCCTCGGTCACCTCGGCGTCCGGGTGTTCGGCGAGCGTCTCCAGCCGCAGTTGCAATGCCGTCAACCGGCTGCGCAACTGGTGGGAGACGTCTCCGACGAGCTGGCGCTCCCGTTGCACGAGCTGCGCCAGCGCGGTGGCGGAGGCGTCCAGCGCGTCGGCCACCATGTCCAGCTCGGCGACCTCGTAGCGGCGCGGGTCGGGCCGGAAGTCACCTCCGCCGAGCCGGGCCGCCCGGTCGGCGACGTGGCGGAGGGGCCGCGCGAGCTTGCGAGCTGTCACCGTCGCCACCACCGTCCCGGTGCCCACGGACAGCACGACCAACATCAGCACGGCCACGGCCACCTGTGTCTGTCTGCTCCGCAGCGGCCCCGCGGGAATGCGCAGCTCGACGGTGCCGTTCTGCGCGATCGGCACGGTCTCGGTCACCACGTCGTCGCCGAGGTCGGCCCCGTACCGCAGCGGCGGCGAGTCCGGCCTGCGCACGGTGAGACTGCCGTCCCTGGGGACGGCCACACGGACCTGGTCGAGGTCGAGGTCGCGGCCGTCGGCGAGCTGATCGTCCAGGATGGCGGCGATGCGCTGCGCGTTGGACGCCAGGCCCTCCCGTGTGGTGCTGTCCACGAGCACCCACCCCGTCACCCCGAGCGGGATGCCCAGCGCCGCCCCGGTGACCGCGACGGCGAGCAGGATCGCCAGCAGGATACGGCGCCGCACGACTCACTCGCTGTTGAACCGGAACCCGACGCCACGCACGGTGGCGATGCGGTCCTCACCGTGCCTGCGCCCGGACCCGTCCTGCGGAGCCAGCTTGCGGCGCAGCCACGACATGTGCATGTCCAGCGTCTTGGACGTCCGCGACGTCTCGGGATCGAGGTCGGTCCACACCTCGGACAGGATCTCCTCCCGGCTCACCACCTGCCCCGCGTGCGCCAGCAGCACCCGCAGCAGCTCGAACTCCTTGTTCGCGAGGGTGACCTCGATCCCGTCGACGGTGACCTGGCGCGCCCCGACGTCCATCCGCACCCCGCCGGACTCCAACACCTCGGGAGCGCGCCGCCGCAGCAGCGCGCGGATGCGGGCCAGCAGCTCGGCCAGCCGGAACGGCTTGGCCACGTAGTCGTCGGCGCCCGCGTCGAGCCCGACGACGAAGTCGACCTCGTCGGTGCGGGCGGTGAGCATGAGCACGGGCAGGTCCGCGTCTCCAGCCCGGAGCCTGCGGCACACCTCCAGCCCGTCCAGTCCGGGCAGACCCAGGTCCAGCACCAGCAGATCGACTCGCCCCCGGGACGTCCGCTCCAGCGTCGACGGCCCGTCGGCGACGACCGAGACGTCGTAGCCCTCCCGCTGGAGTGCCCGCGAGAGGGGTTCGGCGATCGCCGGATCGTCTTCGGCAAGGAGGACCACACTCACCTTGCCAACCTTACGGCGCGGGGCCATGAAACCATCGTGACCGTGTCGCGATACTCCTTCGACCTCGATCTGACCGGGACCCTGGCCGACGCCGCCGACGCGATCACCACGTCCCGCTTCCGCGCGCTCGATCTCGACGTCGACAGCAAGCCCGACCGGACGCCGGTGACCGACGCCGACACCGCCGTCGAGGACGCGGTCCGCGAACTGCTCGCCCGGCACCGGCCGGACGACGCGATCGCCGGGGAGGAACGGGGCGGCTCGGTCGCCGCGCCCGGCCGCGTGTGGGTGATCGACCCCATCGACGGGACGAAGAACTTCCTGCGCGGCACCCCGGTGTGGGCGACGCTGCTCGCGCTGGTCGAGAACGGCACCCCCGTCGCCGGGATGATCAGCGCGCCGCTGCTGGGCAGGCGCTGGTGGGCCGCGGCCGGAGAGGGCGCGTGGATGCGGGACACCGAGGGCGCGCGGCCGATCTCCGTCTCCCGCGTCGCCGCGCTGTCCGACGCCACCGTCTCGACCACCGACCTCGGCTCCTGGGTCGTGCACCACGACCGGGGGGCCTACCTGGACCTCGTGGACGCCACGTGGGAGAGCCGCGCGTTCGGCGACTTCTGGCAGCACTGCCTGGTGGCCGAGGGCGCGCTCGACATCGCCGTCGAGCCGGTGGTGAACCCGTGGGACGTGGCACCGGTGCGCGTGCTGGTCGAGCAGGCAGGGGGCCGGTTCACCGATCTGGGCGGCAACCCGGGCATCGAGGGCGGTTCGGCGCTGTCCACCAACGCACAGCTGCACGACGCGGCGCTGGAACTGCTGCGCCGCTGATCCGCCCGGGCCGCGCCGCCGCGTCCGCCTACGGCAGCACCCCCACGGCGCCGCGCGCGACCTGCGCCCAGGCCAGCCTGCCGAACAGGTAGTGGCAGGCGACCTGCTCGTTGCTGAACCGTGCCCAGTCGTAGCGGGTGCCCTGCTCGCGCCAGAAGACCTCCCACACGGGCCCGTCGTCGGGGTCGGCCTCGCCGTCGTCCGGGCAGCGCAGCAGGCACCACGTGTTGTCGGCCTCGGCACCGATGGAGACGACCTCGTGCGGCACGCCAACGGCGTCGAGCCAGCGGGTGATGGACTCGCTGTTCATGCCCTCTCCTCGAACGTGATGTCGGCCAGGTATCCCAGCACCACGAGCTCGGCGGCCGAGTAGACCGCCCGGTACCGCGTCCCCGTCCCGGGCTGGCCGAACCACGCCGCCGTCTCCGCCCGCCACACCGGCACGTCCCGCAGCACGCGATACCGGCGGTAACCGGCCTCCCGGTACTCCGGCGGCAGGCTCCGCCGGGCGAACGGCGTCCCGTCGGCCGAGAAGACGCGGCCGTGCGGCGTGCCGAACCGGTCGATCAGCGTGCCTTCCGGCAGCAGGTCGGGCTCGCCGGGCTCACAGCCGCCCTCGGGGTACTCGGGCGGCGGCCATGCGTACTCGGGAGGGTCGCCGTCCCGGACGAGGTAGCGCCGGTCCCACTCGCGTTCGTGCAGCCCGCCGAGCGGGTCGTAGCCGTCGAACAGCTCGGCGGGCGGGGCGGGCAGGACCTCGGCCGGGGGCGGCGCCGGTTGCCGGACTCCCGACCGCACACCCACGAGGGCGGCTCCGGAATCGATCTCGTCGGAAGCCGGGTGGTCGTGCGGCGGGTAACCCACGACGGCCGTCGGACCGTCGTCGGGATCGGATTCGGGCGCGGGCAGGTGCCGGGCGGGCCGGTCGGAGGCCACCGGCAGGTGCCCGATCGGGAACAAATGCACCAGGAACAGCGCGACCAGGCTCTGCCGGTCCTGGGGCGGCGCGCCCACCGCCACGGCGGCGGCGCCC
>NZ_KB912681.1:79579-82538 GCF_000383795.1 Saccharomonospora saliphila YIM 90502 | reverse complement strand
GCCGCCGTCGTCAGGGCCGTCGCTGGGGCCGTCGCTGGGGCCGTCGGACGACCCGCCGTCGCTCGGACCGCGTCCCGGACCGTCCCCGGCATCCTCGTCACCCGGATCACCGTCGGCACCGTCGGCCACGTCCGCACCGCAGTGGTGGCGCACCACCACGACCTCCGGCATCCGGTCGGCGAGCACGTCGTCCAGCACGACCATCCCGGCGCCGGAGACGAAGGTCTCCCGGTGCCGCTCCCAGGCGTCCCCCCGCCACAGGTGCAGCTCGCCCACCATGCCCTCGTGGTTGTGGCCCCGCACCAGGCACACCGGGGTGGGGCTCGCCGAACAGCGCAACGAGTTGTGCGTGAGCCGCACACCCTGGGCGGGCAGGCGCGTGGTCCCGACCGCGCGGGAGGCGGCACCGCCCGCGCGCAGCGTTCCGGTCGTGCCGGCCCGGTCGGTCAGCAGCTCGACGAGCATCCCGTTGACCACCGTGGACGCGAGCACCCGGCACCGCTTTCCACCGCACACGGCCTCCTCCCGCGACCGCTCGCCGCCCGCCGGGGACTCCGGCGTCACCAGCGCGGCCGCCACCTGCGCGGCCACGGCGACCACCAACGCCGCGACCACCGTGATCAGCACGGGCCGCGGCGGCGACGTCCGACGCACAGACGACCTCCCTTCGCCACGCGAAAGGGTATGCCACGACGGCGCGTCGGAGTTCGACACGACGATTCCCGCGTGGAATGCCGACACGACCGCCGAGGGGCGGGCCGACAGCGGCGCCCCAGCGCGGGGGGAAGCGGACGTGAGCCTTCTCTCGCCCGGTGGAATCGGCGGAATCGTACACTCACGCGGGAGCAGCGAACGAGGAGGTAAGCGTGCCCGAGGAAGCCCCCGTCGGCAAGGTGCTCGTCGCCAATCGCGGAGAGATCGCGGTGCGGGTGATCCGGGCCGCGAAGGACGCGGGACTGGCCAGCGTCGCCGTGTACGCGGACCCGGACCGGGACGCCCCGCACGCGCGGCTGGCCGACGAGGCGTTCGCGCTGCACGGCTCCACCGCGGCGGACACCTACCTGGTGATCGACAAGCTGCTCGACGTCGCCGCGCGCTCGGGCGCGGACGCGGTGCATCCCGGGTACGGCTTCCTGTCCGAGAACGCCGACTTCGCCCAGGCCGTGCTCGACGCGGGCCTCACCTGGATCGGCCCCGACCCGGCGGCCATCCGCGACCTCGGCGACAAGGTCACGGCCCGGCACATCGCGCTCAAGGCCGGCGCACCCCTCGTGCCCGGCACGCAGGACCCGGTCGCCGACGCCGACGAGATCCTCGCCTTCGCCGACGAGCACGGACTGCCCGTGGCCATCAAGGCCGCCTTCGGCGGCGGCGGCCGGGGGCTCAAGGTCGCCCGCACCCGCGAGGAGATCCCGGAGCTGTTCGAGTCGGCCACGCGGGAGGCGGTGGCCGCCTTCGGCAGGGGTGAGTGCTTCGTCGAGCGCTACCTCGACCGGCCGAGGCACGTCGAGGCGCAGGTGCTCGCCGACAAGCACGGCGGCGTGGTCGTGGTCGGCACGCGGGACTGCTCGCTGCAACGCAGGCACCAGAAGCTGGTCGAGGAGGCCCCCGCGCCGTTCCTCACCGACGAGCAGCGCGACATCATCCACTCGTCGGCGAAGGCGATCTGCCGCGAGGCGGGGTACTCCGGCGCGGGCACCGTCGAATACCTCGTCGGTGACGACGGCACGATCTCGTTCCTCGAGGTGAACACGCGCCTCCAGGTCGAACACCCGGTGTCGGAGGAGACCACCGGCATCGACCTGGTGCGGGAGCAGTTCCGCATCGCCGAGGGCGCGCCCCTGCCGTTCACCGAGGACCCGGCCCCGCGCGGGCACTCGCTGGAGTTCCGCATCAACGGCGAGGACGCGGGCCGCGGTTTCCTTCCCGCGCCCGGCACGGTCACCCGGCTGCGGTTCCCCGAGGGTCCGGGCGTGCGCGTGGACTCCGGTGTCGAGAGCGGCAGCGTGATCGGGGGCCAGTTCGATTCCATGCTGGCCAAGGTCATCGTCACCGGAGCGGACCGGCGCCAGGCCATCGAACGCGCACGGCGGGCCCTCGACGAGATGGTCGCGGAGGGACTGCCGACGGTCCTGCCGTTCCACCGGACGATCCTGCGCGACAAGGCCTTCGTCGGCGACGAGTCCGGCTTCTCCGTGCACACCCGCTGGATCGAGACCGAGTTCGACAACACCATCGAACCGTTCACCGGCACCGCGGAGGCCGGCACCGAGGCCGAGGACCGCAGCACCGTCGTCGTCGAGGTCGGTGGGCGCAGGCTGGAGGTCTCGCTCCCCGCCGACCTCGCGCGGGGCGGGCAGAACCCGGCCGGGTCCGGCAAGGCCGCGCCCCGCAAGCGCGGGGGCGGTGCGAAGGCCGCCGTGAGCGGCGACGCGGTCACCGCCCCGATGCAGGGCACGGTGGTGAAGGTCGCCGTGGAGGAGGGCCAGCGGGTCGAGGCGGGAGACCTGGTGGTCGTGCTCGAAGCGATGAAGATGGAGAACCCGGTCACCGCGCACAAGTCGGGCACCGTCACCGGGTTGACCGCCGAGGTGGGCGGCGCGGTGAACCAGGGCGCCGTGCTCACCGAGATCACGGACTGACCGCGATCGGCACCGCGCCACGGCGACGAAGCCGTTCACCCCGGCGCCGCCGGGCGCCTACCATCGACACCGTGGCCGTCGACCGACCCGAGTACCGGCTCAGCGACGCTGAGCGGCAGGAGGCACTGGACGCGCTCGGCGAGCACGTCCGCAGCGGGCGGCTCGACCTGGTCGAGTTCGAGGAACGCTCGGGCCGGGTGAGCGCGGCCAAGCTGCGCCGCGACCTCGAACCGCTCTTCGCCGACCTTCCCGATCCCCGGCCCGGCGTGTTGCGGCGCGCCACGCCCGCACCGCGCCAGGGCCCCGGTGACGACCGC
>NZ_KB912681.1:64074-79479 GCF_000383795.1 Saccharomonospora saliphila YIM 90502 | reverse complement strand
GAGGCGCCCGGACCCGTCGGCGACAGGCGGGTCGTGACCCTGCCGCCGCCGGACCGGGCGGCGGAGGCCGAGTGGGGCGGGGCGCTTCCACCACCGCCCCCGTCGGTGCACACGGTGTTCGGCTCGGGCGGCACCACGGGGACACCGAAGCTGATCAGCCACCGCGGGATCTACGAGGGCATGGCGCACATCGTCACACCCGACCCGGCCGGGCCACGGCGGGTGCTGGTCGTGGCTCCGCTGTCGCACCTGTCGGGGCACTGCGCCGCGCTGGGCGCTCTGCTCTGCGGCGACACCGTGTTCCCGCACCCGGGGTTCACGCACCAGCCGGGGTTCACGCCCTGCCCGGGCCGGACCACGGCGGGGCCCGGGTCCACCGCCGGCACACGCCCGGAGGACGTCGTCGGCACGCCGTCGAAGGGGGCCTTCGACGCGGGCGCGGTGCTGCGCACGATCGAGCGGCATCGCATCACGCATGTCTCGCTCACCCCGCCCCGGCTGGCCGCTTTGCTCGACCACCCCGCCCTGGCCGCCACCGACGTCTCCAGCCTGCGCCGGGTCTCGCTCGGCGCGGCGCCCCTGTCCCGGGCCAGGCTGCGGCAGGCCCTCGACACGTTCGGACCCGTCGTCGGCCAGGGCTACGGACTCACCGAGGCGCCGGTGATCGCGAGCATCGACGCGCACGACTACCCGGGCCATCCGCGGCGCCTCGGCTCGGTCGGGCGGATCGTGCCCGGGATGGAGGCCAGGATCGCCGACGACGGCGAGGTGCTCGTGCGTGGACTCGCGCTGATGGAGGGCTACCACCGCGCACCGGAGGCGACCGCCCTGGCACTGTCCTGCGGCTGGCTGCGCACAGGTGACCTCGGTGAGTTCGACGCCGACGGCTACCTGTACTTGCACGGGCGCGCCGACGACGTCATCGTCACCGGCGAACACGGCACGAAGGTGCACCCGGCCGTGGTCGAGGACGCGCTGGAGGCACACCCGGCCGTGCGGCAGGCCGCCGTGGTCGGCATCCCGGGCGCCGACGGCGACGTCCTGCACGCCGTCGTGGTCGCGGCCGACGGACCGACGGCCGACCACCTCCGCGACCACGTCCGCGCCCAGCTCGACGGCGAGCACTTCGTCCCGCGTTCGGTGACCTTCGCCACGGCCCTGCCGCTCACCCCGGTCGGCAAGATCGACCGGGCCGCCGTGCGGGCCGCCGCGTCACCGTGACGGACCCCGTCGCGCAGAACACGACCTCATCGCGGCGCGCGACGCGGGCACGACGGCTCCGCATCGAACGGCACCGCACCGAGCGGCACCGCGGTCAGGCGAGCGGTTCGACGATGCCCGCACGGGCCTCGGGGGCCGCCGAACGGCGTTCGTCGGCGGCCTCGTCGTCCGGCTGGGACTGCGAGGCGCGTTCGGCCTCCACCCGCGCCCGGTACACCTCCACCTCGCGGGCGCGCGTCTCGGACGACCAGCTCAGCACCTCCGCCATCAACCCGGCGACCTCCTCGGCGCAGTCCACCCCGCGGTGCGGATACTCGATCGAGATCCGCGTCCGCCGGGCCAGCACGTCCTCGAGGTGCAGCGCACCCTCGTGTGAGGCCGCGTAGGTCACCTCCACCCGCAAGTAGTCGGGCGCGGCGTCGATCGGCTTGAGCAGGTCCGGTCGGCCGTCGGCCTCGGCGAGCACCTCGTGCACCAGCGACCCGTACCGGTCCAGCAGGTGCCGCACCCGATACGGATGCAGCCCGTGCCGGGCGCCGATCTGGTCGGCCTGGTTCACCAGCGCGTGGTAGCCGTCGGCGCCGACCAGCGGCACCTGGTCGGTGATGGACGGCCGCACGCGGCCGGGCAGATCGACCGCGGCCGCGTCCACCGCGTCCGCCGCCATCACCCGGTAGGTGGTGTACTTGCCGCCCGCGATGGCGTGGAAACCCGGCGCCACGCGGGCCACCGCGTGCTCGCGCGACAGCTTCGACGTCTCCTCGCTCTCCCCGGCCAGCAGCGGGCGCAGTCCGGCGTAGACGCCCTCGATGTCGTCATGGGTCAGCGGCCGGGCGAGGACCTCGTTGACGTGGTCGAGGATGTAGTCGATGTCGTGCCGGGTCGCCGCGGGATGGGCCAGATCGAGGTGCCAGTCGGTGTCCGTCGTGCCCAGAATCCAGTGGTTGCGCCACGGGATGACGAACAGCACCGACTTCTCCGTGCGCAGGATCAGGCCGGTTTCGGAGACGATGCGATCGCGCGGCACGACGATGTGCACGCCCTTACTGGACCGCACCCGGAACCGGCCGCGGCTGCCCGAGGCGTGCTGCAACTCGTCCGTCCACACCCCCGTGCAGTTGACCACGGCCGCCGACGCCACGTCGGTCTCCTCGCCCGTCTCGACGTCGCGTACCCGCACGCCGGAGACGCGGTCGGCCTCGCGCAGGAAATCCACCACCTGTGTGGACGTGCGCACCACGGCGCCGTAGTGCGCGGCCGTGCGGGCCACGGTCATCGTGTGCCGCGCGTCGTCGGCCTGCGCGTCGAAGTACCGGATGCCGCCGACCAGGGCGTCCCGCTTCAACGCGGGCACCATCCGCAGCGCACCCGCCCTCGTCAGGTGTTTCTGCCCCGGCACCGAGCGCGCCCCGCCCATGGTGTCGTAGAGCAACAGCCCCGCGGCGGTGTACGGGCGTTCCCACACCCGGTGGGTCAGCGGATAGACGAAACTGACCGGCTTGACCAGATGCGGCGCGATCCGCGTGAGCATCAGCTCTCGCTCGCGCAGCGCCTCCCGCACCAGTCCGAACTCCAGTTGCTCAAGGTAACGCAGGCCGCCGTGGAAGAGTTTGCTCGACCGGCTCGAGGTGCCCGCGGCGAGGTCCCGCGCCTCGACCAGCGCGACCCGCAGGCCCCGGGTGGCGGCGTCGAGCGCGGTGCCGGCCCCCACGACACCACCTCCGATCACCACGAGATCGAAGTTCTCCTCGCCGAGCCGTTTCCACGAGTCCTCGCGGGCGGCCGGTCCCATCGACACAGTCACGTGTTCCCTCCTCGGCACGAGTTCACCGGGCGGACGCCGGCGCCGTCCACGCCCGTTCCAGCATCCCACGGTCGGGCGTGATCAGGGCGCCGGGAGAACGCGGAGGAGTCATCGGGTGACCGCCGGGGTACTACCCCACCCGGATCACCGAACAAACCCGCACAGGGGCCGCACAGTGCCGCTGTTCGACCGATGCGACCCGATCGGTGCCGTGGGACGATGAGCGTCTGTGGCAACGGGGCCGCTCTCGCGTGGAGGGTGACATGAGCTCAAGCGCTTCGCGGAGTCAAGCCGGAGGCTGGACACGCATCCGGCAGACCACCGGCGGCGAGTTGATGGCCGAGTTCCTCGGCACCGCCGTGCTGATTCTCTTCGGTTGCGGGTCGGTCGCCGTCGCCGTCGCGGGCCTGCCCGGCTCCGGACGGCAGTTCGACGACTTCGGACCGGGAAACTGGCTCATCATCGCGTTCGGATGGGCCCTTGCCGTCGTGTTCGGCGTGTACGTCGCGGGCGGGGTCAGCGGCGCGCACATCAACCCGGCGGTGACGCTGGCCTTCGCGGTCCGGCGCAAGTTCCCCTGGATCAAGGTCGTGCCCTACTGGATCGCCCAGACACTGGGCGCGTTCGCGGGCGCGGCCGTGGTCTACGCCGTCTACAACGACGCCATCGAGGCCTTCAACCAGACCGAGCAACTCGCCAGAGACGAATCAATACCCACGTTCTCCATCTTCGCGACCTTCCCCGCGGAGTACTTCGGCGGAGGCTCGTGGGGTCCGCTGCTCGACCAGATCGTCGGCACGGCACTGCTGGTCGGCATCATCGCGGCACTGATCGACAACCGGAACCAGGCGCCGCTGGCCAACTTCGCACCATGGGTGATCGGGTTCGTGGTCGGCGCGATCGGACTCAGCTTCGGCACGAACGCGGGCTACGCGATCAACCCGGCCCGCGACTTCGGGCCCCGGTTCTTCACGTGGCTGGCCGGGTGGGGCGAGACAGCCCTTCCGGGCGCGGGCGACTGGTTCAGCAACTACTGGTGGATCCCGATCGCGGGCCCGCTCATCGGTGGCGTGGTCGGCATCGTGATCTACGACCTCCTCATCGGCCAGGTACTGGCCGCGCGGGAGCTGCCGGAAGGCATGGAGAAGCCCCCGCCGGGCCGGGTCCCGGAGTCGACCGAGGAGTGAGGCGCGCGAGCCGGATCGCCCGCGCGCACTGGAAAGTCCAGGAAGGAGCGAGGCATGGCCTCCTACATCGCCGCCATCGACCAGGGGACCACGTCCACCCGGACGATGATCTTCGATCACTCCGGGCAGGTGGTGGCATCCGACCAGCGCGAGCACCGGCAGATCTTCCCGGAGGCCGGCTGGGTCGAGCACGACGCCGAGGAGATCTGGGCGAACACACGCGCCACGGCCGCGGGCGCCCTCGCCGCGGGCGATCTGACCGCCTCGGACATCGCCGCCGTCGGCATCACCAACCAGCGGGAGACGACCCTGGTCTGGGACCGCAACACCGGCAAGCCCGTCTACAACGCGATCGTGTGGCAGGACACCCGCACCGACCGCATCATCACCGAACTCGGTGCGCTCGGCGGCGGGCAGGAGCGCTATCGCCCCCGCACCGGTCTGCCGCTGGCGACCTACTTCTCCGGCCCGAAGATCAAATGGATTCTGGACAACGTGGAGGGCGTCCGCGAACGCGCCGAAGCCGGCGACCTGATGTTCGGCAACATGGACACCTGGGTGCTGTGGAACATGACCGGCGGGACCAACGGCGGCATCCACGTCACCGACCCCACCAACGCCTCGCGCACGCTGCTGATGGACCTCGACACGCTGTCGTGGGACGCCGACATCGCGGCGGACATGGGCATCCCGATGTCGATGCTGCCCGAGATCCGGTCGTCGTCGGAGACCTACGGCATCACCCGGGAGCGCGGCGTCCTCGGCGGGGTGCCGATCGCGGGCATCCTCGGCGACCAGCAGGCCGCGACGTTCGGGCAGGCGTGCCTGACGGTGGGCGAGGCGAAGAACACCTACGGCACCGGCAACTTCGTGCTGCTCAACACCGGCACCGACAAGGTGATGTCGGAGAACGGGCTGCTCACCACCGTCTGCTACAAGATCGGCTCGAATGACGCCGTGTACGCGCTCGAAGGCGCGATCGCGGTCACCGGTTCGCTCGTGCAGTGGCTGCGGGACAACCTCAACATGATCACCTCGGCGGCCGAGATCGAGGACTACGCCCGCACGGTGAACGACAACGGCGGCGCGTACTTCGTGCCCGCGTTCTCGGGCCTGTTCGCGCCGTACTGGCGCTCCGACGCGCGCGGCGCCATCGTGGGCCTGACCCGGTACGTCAACAAGGGACACCTCGCCCGCGCGGTGCTGGAAGCCACGGCGTTCCAGAGCCGCGAGGTCATCGACGCCATGAACGCCGACTCCGGCGTTCCGCTCAAGACGCTCAAGGTGGACGGCGGCATGGTCGTCAACGACCTGCTGATGCAGTTCCAGGCGGACATCCTGGGCGTGTCGGTGATCCGGCCGAAGGTCAGCGAGACCACCGCGCTCGGCGCGGCCTACGCGGCGGGCCTCGCCGTCGGCTTCTGGGGCGGCGAGGAGGACATCCGTGCCAACTGGGCCGAGGACAAGCGGTGGGAGCCGTCCATGGACGACTCCCGCAGGCAACGCGAGTACCGCAACTGGAAGAAGGCGGTCACCAAGACCTTCGGCTGGGTCGAGACCGAAGACTGACCCGCCGCGCGGTGTGGTGCGGTGCCGGGGCGTGTTCCGCGCGCCCCGGCACCGCACCGACACGTGGGGCCGACGGCCGTCAGGCGCCCGCCAGTTCGGGTTCCGCCGTGACCGAGAGCAGCGCGAAGGACACGCCCTGGTTGTCGGCGACCATGCAGTAGCGCCCGTACGGCGTGTCCGAGGGGTCGGAGATCGTGCTGCCACCGAGCCGGGAGACCTGGTCGACGGCCGAATCGGTGTCGGCGACGCCGAAGTAGGTCATCCAGTGCGGCGGCACGTCCGCGGGGACCTCCGGCGGCAACAGCCCGAGCCCGCCGACCACCCGGCCGTCGCGCAGCATCGTGGCATAGGTGTACTGGTCGTCGGACATGTCGTCGAACTCGTAGCCGAACACGGCGGCGTAGAACTCCCGCGCGGTCTCGAAGTCGCGGACCATGCACTCGTTCCAGAGCATGGCCGACGGCACGTTCGTCAGTCGTGCGCCGATGGTGTCGCGCGCCTGCCACAGGCCGAAGGCCGCACCCGCCGGGTCGGAGGCCACCGCCATCCGGCCCGCCGTCATCACGTCCATCGGCGGCACGATCAGGCTGCCCCCGGCTTCGGTCACGGCCCCCGTCGTGCGGTCCACGTCCGAGGTCGCGAGGTAGGTCGTCCACACGGCGGGAACGTCCTGTTCCGGTGGTATCCCGCCGATCCCGGCGACGGTGCGCCCGTCGACCGAGCACATGAGGTAGTTGCCCGCCTCGTCTCCCAGATCGGTGAAGTCCCAGCCGAACAGGGCCCCGTAGAAGTCCATCGCCATCCGGGGGTCGGGCACCATCAGATCAGCCCAGCACGGTGTCCCGTCCGGCCAGGCGGTGTCACGGACCGTCATCGCTACGCTCCCTGGTTGTCCCATCCGTGACGCCCGTACGGCGCCACGTGCTGGGACTACCCAGCCGCGCGGCCGTCACCCGATGGACGCGCTCCCGGGATCTGGCCCGTCGGCGACGACACCCTCGTGGGCGTCAGTCCAGGTCGTCGTGGCGCATGAGCTGGCGGCCCGCCTCGGTGATCGAGCCGGACAGCGACGGGTACACCGAGAAGGTCAACGCCAGGTTGTCCACGGTGAGCTGGTTCTGCACCGCGAGGGCGATCGGCAGGATCAACTCGCTCGCGGTGGGGGCGACCACCACGCCACCCACCACGACACCCGTCGCGGGGCGGCAGAACAGCTTCACGAACCCGTGCCGCAGGCCCTCCATTTTCGCCCGGGGGTTCGTGGACAGCGGCAGCATGATCGTCCGCGCCGGGACCTCGCCGGAGTCCACCGCCTGCTGGCTGACTCCCACGGTGGCGATCTCCGGGTGGGTGAAGACGTTCGCGGCGACGGTGCGCAACCGGATCGGGCTCACGCCCTCGCCGAGCGCGTGCCACATGGCCGTGCGGCCCTGCATGCTGGCCACCGACGCCAGCATCAGCATCCCCGTGCAGTCCCCCGCCGCGTACACCCCCGGTGCACTGGTGCGGGAGACGCGGTCGACGCTGATGAAGCCGCCGGGGCCCGGCTCGATCCCCACCCGGTCGAGCCCGATGTCACCGGTGTTGGGCACCGAGCCGACCGTCATCAGCGCGTGGCTGGCCTCGATCCGCCTACCGTCGGTGAGGTGGATGAGCACTCCGTCGCCCGTGCGTTCCACGCGGTCGGCCCGGGCGTGCTTGACCACGGTGGAGCCGCGCTGCGAGAAGACCTCTTCCAGCACGGCGGCGGCGTCGGCGTCCTCGTGCGGCAGCACCCGGTCGCGGCTGGAGACGACGGTGACCTTGATCCCCATCTCGGTGTAGGCCGAGGCGAACTCGGCGCCGGTCACGCCCGAACCGATCACGGCCAGGTGTTCGGGCAGCTCGGGCAGGCTGTAGAGCTGGCGCCAGTCGAGGATGCGCTCACCGTCGGGCACCGCGCCGGGCAGCACCCGAGGGGTCGCGCCGGTGGCGATGAGCACCACATCGGCGTCGAGGATCTCCTCCTCGCCGTGCGCGCCGGTAACCCCGATCTTGTGGGTGGCCAGGCCCGGCTCGGCGTCCCGGAACCGGGCCGTCCCCGCGACCACGCGCACGCCCTCGCGCTGGACCCGCGCCCGGATGTCGGCCGATTGCGCCAGGGCGAGGCCGCGGACCCGGCCGTGGACCTTGGGCAGGTCGACGTGCGGCGTGGCGACCTGGATGCCCAGTTCGGGAAACCCGTGCAGACCCGCGCGCGCGCCGGAGGTGGCGATGAACGTCTTCGAGGGGACACAGTCGTAGAGCACACACGCCCCGCCGAGCCCGTCGCGTTCCACCACGGTGACCTCGGCCCCGTGCTGCGCGGCGACCAGGGCCGCCTCGTAGCCTGCGGGTCCGCCGCCCATGATCACGATTCTGGTCAACTCGGCTCCCTCCTCGCGGTGTGCCCACACAACTCTACGAGGCGACACGCGGACTGCGTCCTTTCGGGTGAGCCGGTGGTCGTTACCCTGGGGGCGTGCCCCTGTATGCCGCGTACGGGTCCAACATGGACCCCGCTCAGATGACGGAGCGAGCCCCGCACTCCCCCATGGCGGGTACCGGCTGGCTGGAAGGCTGGCGGCTCACCTTCGGCGGGGAGGACCTGAACTGGGAGGGCGCGCTCGCGACCATCGTCGAGGACCCCGGCTCCCGCGTCTTCGTCGTGCTCTACGACGTCACGCAGGTGGACGAGTCGCACCTGGACAAGTGGGAAGGCGGGGAGCTGGGCCTGCACACCAAGATCCGGTTACGGGTGCAGACCATGGACGGCTCGGTGCTGGCCTGGCTCTACGTGCTCGACGCCTATGAGGGCGGCCTGCCCTCGGCGCGCTACCTCGGCGTCCTCGCCGACGCGGCGGAGGCGGCGGGCGCCCCGGCCGACTACGTCGACGACCTCCGCACCCGCCCCTGCAAACGAATCGGCCCCTGACACCCCCGCGAGCCGCCCCTCCCAGCCCGCGAGTTGCCCCTCACAGCCCGCGAGTTGCCCCTTGCGGTCGGCGAGTTGCCCCTCACGGCCCGCGAGTCGCCCCTCACGGTCGGCGATTCGCCCCGTGCGGTGGACAGACCACGACGCCGGAACGCGTCCTCCACCTCGGCCAGCAACCGACCCGGTGCCGCCAGATCCTCCGCCCGCGCCCGGATCACCGTCCAGCCGCGCCTGCGCAGGTCCTCGTCCCGCGCCGCGTCGGCCTCCCGGCGTGCCTCGTGCCACTGGTAGCCGTCGTACTCCACCGCGATCCGCGCCTGCGGCCACGCGAAGTCGAGCCGGTAGAGCACGACGCCCCTGCTGTCGAGGACGCGGAACTGCTGCTCGGGTATCGGAAACCCGCCCGTGACGAGCTCGAGAAGCGTCCAGCTCTCCGCCGGAGACTCGGCGAGTCCGGATGCCAGATGCAGCAGCGACAGCGCCTGCCGACGACCACGGGGATCGGCGCGTTGCCCTATCCGGTCGCGCACCGAATGCCGGAAGTCCTCGCGCAGGGTCTCGTCGTCGAACAGGCCCAGCACCTCGTCCGCGCAGGCCATGGCCGCCCGCCGCGTGCCACGGCAGAGCACCTCAGCGAGCGCCACGTCGAGCACCAGAACCCGCAGGCCGGCGACCTTCACGACGTCGTCGTCGCTGATTTGACCCTGATGTGTGACAACTCCGCCATGCCGGTAGACCTTGCGTTCGTACGGCACGCGCAGATGGATCGGTGCCGAATCGGCGGCGGCACACCCGTGCACGGCCAGGGCACTGTGCCCCGCCAGCACCGCCGTGGGGCCGACCGTGAGCAACGCCGCCGCTCGGGTCAGGAAATCCGTGGCGCGGCGAGGTTCGACGAGGACGGCCCGTGACCAGCGGTTCAGTGTGCCCTCGCGCAGTGCGTCGCGCACACGGCGCGGCCCCAGCGCAGCGGTGAGTTCGGTGCGGAGATGGGCCCCGTGCAGGCCCTGTGGGAGTGCGGTCATGCCCTCACCCTGACGCGGCCGAATACGCACGGAAAGCCCGTATCCACAGACCTGTGGACAACTCCGGGCCCTGTGGACAACCTCGATCCGGCCCGGGCCGCTCAACGAGCCGCGCCCGGAAGGGGCTGCTCGCGCGCCCGGGAGGGGCAAACTCGCGGTCCTGGGGAGGCAACTCGCCGGACCGGAAGGGGCAACTCGCGGGCTTGTAAGGGCAACTCGCCGGGCCGGGAGGGGCAACTCGCGGGGTGGGGGTGGGCCCGGGGTCAGGACAGGGCGGCCAGGGCGGTGTGGGTGAGGACGCGGATACCGGTGAGCAGGGCTCGCTCGTCGAGCTGGAAGGTCGGCTGGTGCAGGTCGCGCATCGGCCCTTCGCCCGGCCACACGCCGAGGCGGGCGAACGCTCCGGGCACGTGCTCCAGGTACCAGCCGAAGTCCTCACCACCGGAGGACTGCTCGGTGCCCACGAGTGCCTCGGCCCCCAGAGCCGCCTCCACCCCCGCGCGCAGCAGCTCGGTGCTCTCCCGGCCGCTGACCACCGGCGGCACGCCCCGCTGGTAGTGCAGCTCGTGCCCGGCCCCGGTGGGCGCCAGCAGGGCCTGCACCGACGACTCGACCAGCGGCTCCAGCATCGTCCAGGTCTCGTGGTCGGCGGTGCGCAGCGTGCCACGCAGCAGGCCCTCCTGCGGCACCGCGTTGGCCGCCTCCCCGGCGTGCACCGCCCCCCACACCAGGACCGTGCCCGAGCGGGGGTCGACCCGGCGCGAGAGCACCGAGGGCAGCGCGGTGATGACGGTGCCGAGCGCGTGGACGAGATCCGCCGTCAGGTGCGGGCGCGAGGTGTGCCCGCCGGGCGAGGTCAGGCGCAGCTCGATCAGATCCGCCGCCGAGGTCAGCGCCCCGATGCGGGTGCCGACCGTGCCGACCGGCAGTCGCGGGTCGCAGTGCAGTCCGAAGATCCGGTCGACGCCGTCGAGCACGCCCGCGTCGATGGCGTCGAGCGCACCGCCGGGCATGACCTCCTCGGCGGGCTGGAAGATCAGGCGCACGCGCCCGGGCAGCTCGGACGCGGTCGCGAGCGCCAGCCCGGTCGCGAGCAGCACGGTGGTGTGCGCGTCGTGACCGCACGCGTGGGCGACACCGTCCACGGTCGAAGCGAACGGCAGGCCCGAGGCCTCGGTCAGCGGCAGCGCGTCCAGGTCGGCGCGCAGCGCCACACAGCGCGAGCCGCTGCCCACATCGCAGACCAGGCCCGTGCCACCGGGCAGCGTCCACGGCTTCAGCCCGGCCGAGCGCAGTGACCTGCTCACCAACTCGGTGGTGCCGTACTCGCGGCGCGCGAGCTCCGGGTTGGCGTGGATGTGCCTGCGCCAGCTCACGACATCGGCGGCGTGCTCGGCGAGCCACTCGTCGAGCCAGCCCGGGCCACGTCCCCGCCCCAGGTCGCCCACGGGCACCCCGGATTCCGCGAGCAGCACATCGGCCGAGGAGACGGGCTCGTGGTCCGGCTCCCCGGACAGCTCGGGTCGCGAGTCGAGAACGGTCACACCGCACCTCCGCACGCACCCAGCGCGGCGCTCTCGGGCAGCTCCGGCGTCCGCTGGTTCGTCATCCGCTGATTGGTCATCCGCTGCTTGGTCACTGCCGTACGCATTTGCTCTCAGTTTGACATCAACCAGCGTAGGCGTAACACGGATGTCCTAGCGGAGAGACGGAAGGTAGCCCATTTGCGCTAAACGGTGACACTCAGTTCGGTCACGCTGGTGCTCCCGTGCGCTCATCCGCTGTTCCGCTTCTTCTGGCGGTACCACCGGCCGTAGGCCACGATCCCCAGCAGCACGGCCGCGGCGATACCGACGACGAGCTTGCTGTTGTCGTCCGCCTGCTCGGCCTCGGTCGTCGAGTCGATCTCTGGCCCGGAGTCCTGATCGCCGTCCGGTTCGGTGGTCTCCCCCTGTGCCGCGGTGAGCACGACGGCCCTGTCCCGGGCGGCGCCGGCGTCCGTGGTGGGCCCCACGGCCGCGATTCCGAGCACGACGACGAACACACTGAGCACAACCGCATAGACACGCACGGCGACAGTGTGCCTTCTCGCCCGGCGCCGCGTCAGTCCCCGTGTGCTCCCGGCGCGCCGAACGCCGCGAGGATGCGCTCGGCCGCGAGCGTGGCCGTGCTGCGTCCGTCCCGCACGTCGGCCTCCACCTCGTCGACGATGGCGCGCACACCCGGGTCGGCCGACAACCGGTCCAGAAGCTGGTCCCGCACCATCGCCCAGGTCCAGTCGACCTGCTGACGGCGTCGCTTGGCGGTCAGCTCGCCGGTCGACTCCAGTGTGTCGCGGTGCCTGCCGAGCTGCCGCCACACCGTGTCCAGTCCGGCTCCGGTGAGCCCGCTACAGGTCAGCACGGGCGGAGTCCACGCGGCCTCGGGACCGTAGATCATGCGCAGTGCCCCGGAGAGCTCGCGCGCCGCCGAGCGCGCGGCCCGCTCGTGCTCGCCGTCGGCCTTGTTCACCGCGATCACGTCGGCGAGTTCCAGCACGCCCTTCTTGATGCCCTGGAGCTGGTCGCCGGTGCGCGCCAGCGTGAGGAAGAGGAACGAGTCCACCATGTTGGCGACCGCGACCTCCGACTGGCCGACCCCGACGGTCTCGACCAGCACCACGTCGTAGCCCGCGGCCTCCATCAGCACGACGGTCTCCCGCGTCGCCCGCGCGACCCCGCCCAGCGTGCCGGAGGTCGGCGAGGGCCGGATGAACGCGGACGGGTCCACGGCCAGCCGGGCCATCCGGGTCTTGTCCCCGAGGATGCTGCCGCCGGTGCGCGTGGACGACGGGTCCACGGCCAGCACGGCCACCCTGTGTCCCCGCTCGGTCAGTCCCGTGCCGAGCTGGTCGATGAAGGTCGACTTGCCCACCCCGGGCACCCCGGTGATCCCGACCCGCGCGGAGCCGCCCGCGTCCGGCAGCAACGTCACCAGCAGCTTCTGGGCCAACGCACGGTGATCGGGGCGGTGCGACTCGACCAGCGTGATGGCCCTGGCCAGCGTGCCCCGGTCGCCACGCCGGATGCCGTCGGCGTAGTCGGCGACGTCGAGCGTGGCGGCCATGCCTACGCGTCCCGTGCGTCGAGCTGGTCGAGCAACCCGAGCGCGGCCTCGGCGATCACGGTGCCCGGCCCGAAGACCGCCACCGCACCGGCCTCGTGCAGTGCGGCGTGGTCCTGGGGCGGGATGACGCCGCCGCAGACGACGAGGATGTCCGGCCTGCCCAGCGCGGCCAGCTCGTCCCGCAACGCGGGCACCAGCGACAGGTGTCCCGCGGCCAGCGACGACACCCCGACCACGTGCACGTCGGACTCCACCGCCTGGCGCGCCACCTCGGCGGGAGTGGAGAACAGCGGGCCGACGTCCACGTCGAACCCGATGTCGGCGAACGCGGTCGCGATCACCTTCTGGCCCCGGTCGTGACCGTCCTGGCCCATCTTGGCCACCAGGATGCGCGGCCTGCGCCCCTCGTTCTCGGCGAAGGCCTCGGCCCGCCGCCGCGCGGTGTCCACGGCCGTCGACTCGCCCACCTCGTCGCGGTACACACCCGAGAGGGTACGAATCTGTCCCGAGTGGCGTCCCCACACCGCCTCGAGCGCCTCGGAGATTTCCCCGACCGTGGCCTTGGCGCGGGCGGCGTCGATGGCCAGCTCGAGCAGGTTGCCCTCTCCCTCGGCGCCCGCCGTGAGCCTGCGCAGGGCGTCGGCGGTGGCCTGCTCGTCCCGCTCGGCGCGCAGCCTGCGCAGCTTGTCGAGCTGTTCGGCGCGCACCTGCTCGTTGTCGATCCGGAGCACGTCGAGTCCGTCGTCGACGTCCTCCGCGCCGACGCGGTAGGTGTTCACGCCGATCACCGGCTGCCTGCCCGAGTCGATACGCGCCTGCGTGCGCGCGGCGGCCTCCTCGATGCGCAGCTTCGGAATGCCCGCGTCGATGGCCTTGGCCATGCCACCCGCGTTCTCGATCTCCTCGAGGTGACCCCACGCGCGCAGCGCGAGGTCGTGGGTGAGCCGCTCGACGTAGGCGCTGCCGCCCCACGGATCGATCACCCGCGTCGTGCCGGACTCCTGTTGCAGCAGCAGTTGGGTGTTGCGGGCGATCCGCGCGCTGGTGTCGGTGGGCAACGCGAGCGCCTCGTCCAGGGCGTTGGTGTGCAGCGACTGCGTGTGGCCCTGGGTCGCGGCCATGGCCTCGACACAGGTGCGGACCACGTTGTTGTAGACGTCCTGCGCGGTCAGCGACCAGCCCGAGGTCTGGCTGTGCGTACGCAGGCTCAGCGACTTGTCGTCGCGGGGCCCGAACGGCTTGACCAGCTTCGCCCACAGCAGCCGGGCCGCCCGCAGCTTGGCGACCTCGGTGAAGAAGTTCATGCCGATGGCCCAGAAGAACGAAAGCCGGGGCGCGAAGGCGTCGATGTCGAGCCCGGCGTCGAGCCCGGCACGGACGTACTCGACCCCGTCGGCCAGCGTGTAGGCCAGCTCCAGGTCGGCGGTGGCCCCGGCCTCCTGCATGTGGTAGCCGGAGATCGAGATCGAGTTGAACTTCGGCATGCGCCGCGAGGTGTAGGCGAAGATGTCGGAGATGATCCGCATCGACGGCTGCGGCGGGTAGATGTAGGTGTTGCGGACCATGAACTCCTTGAGGATGTCGTTCTGGATGGTCCCCGCGAGCTGCTCCGGTGAGACGCCCTGCTCCTCGGCGGCCACGACGTAGAGCGCCAGCACCGGCAGCACCGCGCCGTTCATGGTCATCGACACGCTCATCCGCTCCAGCGGGATGCCGTCGAAGAGCTGGCGCATGTCGTAGATCGAGTCGATCGCCACCCCGGCCATGCCGACATCGCCTGCCACGCGCGGGTGGTCGGAGTCGTAGCCGCGATGGGTGGCCAGGTCGAACGCCACCGAGAGGCCCTTCTGCCCCGCGGCGAGGTTGCGCCGGTAGAAGGCGTTCGACTCGGTCGCCGTGGAGAATCCCGCGTACTGGCGGATGGTCCACGGCTGGTTGGTGTACATCGTCGGGTACGGCCCGCGCAGGTACGGCGGGATGCCGGGGTAGGTGCGCAGGAAATCGAGCCCGGCGGTGTCCTCGCTGGTGTAGAGGGGCTTGACGGCGATGCCCTCCGGCGTGGTGCGGGTGAGCGCGTCGACGCCCTTGCCGGTGGCCGCGTGCAGGGCCTCGGCCCAGTCGGAGCGGCTCGCGGGCCGCGGTGTGCCCAGTTCGATGTCGGTGAAGTCGGGAATGCTCATCGGGCGACTCCGAGGGTGTCGAGGAGGCCGGACAGGACGGCGAGCGCGTCGCATCCGGCGTGCACGTAGTCGGACACTCCCGCGTACTCGGCCGGTTTCCCGGCGAGCAGCACGGTGGTGGCCCCCGCCTCGCGCAGCGCGGCGGCGACCGCGTCGGCCCGCTCGGCGTAGGCGCGGTCGCTGCCGCACAGGCAGGCGACGGTGCTGCCGCTGTCCCGGAACGCGGCGACGAGGTCGTCGGCCGCATCGGTCTCGCCCGCCTCCACCGGCTCGATGCCGCCCGCGCGCAGCAGGTTCGCCGCGAACGTCGCGCGGGCGGTGTGCTCGGCGAGCGGCCCCAACGTGGCCAGGAACGCCCGGG